>NZ_PVQL01000010.1:0-844 GCF_002998085.1 Bacillus sp. NMCN1
GTGGAGCCTAGCGGGATCGAACCGCTGACCTCCTGCGTGCAAGGCAGGCGCTCTCCCAGCTGAGCTAAGGCCCCATAAAAGATGGTCGGGAAGACAGGATTCGAACCTGCGACCCCTTGGTCCCAAACCAAGTGCTCTACCAAGCTGAGCTACTTCCCGATCTTAATGGCGCGCCCGAGAGGAGTCGAACCCCTAACCTTTTGATCCGTAGTCAAACGCTCTATCCAATTGAGCTACGGGCGCTTATTTGATAATGCCGAGGGCCGGACTTGAACCGGCACGGTAGTCACCTACCGCAGGATTTTAAGTCCTGTGTGTCTGCCAATTCCACCACCCCGGCGTGGATGGTATAAGCGGAAGACGGGATTCGAACCCGCGACCCCCACCTTGGCAAGGTGGTGTTCTACCACTGAACTACTTCCGCATTACAGGATTTCTTTATTTTATTTGGCAATGCGGGTGAAGGGACTTGAACCCCCACGTCATAAAGACACTAGATCCTAAGTCTAGCGCGTCTGCCAATTCCGCCACACCCGCATGAAACATGGTGAGCCATGAAGGACTCGAACCTTCGACCCTCTGATTAAAAGTCAGATGCTCTACCAACTGAGCTAATGGCTCGCTTTAAAAGCGACTTGTCTATCTTACCATATGAAAGTGGTGCCGGCAAGAGGACTTGAACCCCCAACCTACTGATTACAAGTCAGTTGCTCTACCAGTTGAGCTACACCGGCTTTATCTATCCTAACATTATGTAAGAATAAATATGGTGGAGGATGACGGGCTCGAACCGCCGACCCTCTGCTTGTAAGGCAGATGCTCTCCCAGCTGAGCTAATCCTCCA
>NZ_PVQL01000011.1:0-792 GCF_002998085.1 Bacillus sp. NMCN1
AGTTGAGCTACACCGGCTTTATCTATCCTAACATTATGTAAGAATAAATATGGTGGAGGATGACGGGCTCGAACCGCCGACCCTCTGCTTGTAAGGCAGATGCTCTCCCAGCTGAGCTAATCCTCCACTATGTAGGAATCTCTCGATCCGACAAAGATTATTATATACAGGTTTTCATCATTTGTAAAGGCTATATTAAAAAAATTTTATTTCAATTTTCATTACGTATTTCTTTTAACAAATGATCGTCATTTTCTCATTCAAACTGCTGTCATTCAACGTTTATCAGCTGAATTTCTCCTTTCTATAATCTCTTTAAAAACGGTCAATTCCTTCAGAAATATCAGCAGACTATCATTTTTATGCTTTCATGGTATAGGTATTCCTTGGGATCAAACTTTAGGTACAGTTTTTGTTGATATTAGAATAGATTTATCTATAAAGATTGATACAGTCCCGTTCTATAATCTAATACTCTATCTCTCTACTAGTTTTTTTCATAAACAAGGATTTATTATATGACGAACGTTCTATCTTTTTGTTTTAAAATGCCTCATAGGCTTATAAATGAGTTAGTGTGCCGCACGTTCACCAAACAAGTGCAATCAAAAATGTCCTCTCAAGCAGCACAAAAAAGACCAGTTCCGAATGGAACTGATCCTTAGAAAAGCTTGGCGGCGTCCTACTCTCACAGGGGGAGACCCCCAACTACCATCGGCGCTGAAGAGCTTAACTTCCGTGTTCGGTATGGGAACGGGTGTGACCTCTTCGCTATCGCCACCAAACCTGATG
>NZ_PVQL01000001.1:0-1861203 GCF_002998085.1 Bacillus sp. NMCN1
ATCAGGTTGATAGGTCTGAGGTGGAAGCGTGGTGACACGTGGAGCTGACAGATACTAATAGATCGAGGACTTAACCTATATTCTAATGTGAAGCTTGAACATTGTTATCTAGTTTTGAGAGAACATTTTTTAAATATCTCTTGATTTATTTTCAATACATAGTATAATATCTTTTGTCACTAAATTGTCTGGTGATGATGGCGAAGAGGTCACACCCGTTCCCATACCGAACACGGAAGTTAAGCTCTTCAGCGCCGATGGTAGTTGGGGGTCTCCCCCTGTGAGAGTAGGACATCGCCAGGCTTTCTTCATTCCGCAGTAGCTCAGTGGTAGAGCTATCGGCTGTTAACCGATCGGTCGTAGGTTCGAATCCTACCTGCGGAGCCAATTTGGAGAGCTGTCCGAGTGGCCGAAGGAGCACGATTGGAAATCGTGTAGGCGGTAACCCCGTCTCAAGGGTTCGAATCCCTTGCTCTCCGCCACAATTTACATAATAAAGGGCCCGTTGGTCAAGCGGTTAAGACACCGCCCTTTCACGGCGGTAACACGGGTTCGAATCCCGTACGGGTCACCATTTTATAGAATATACACCAGTATTTTTTATTCGGAGGATTAGCTCAGCTGGGAGAGCATCTGCCTTACAAGCAGAGGGTCGGCGGTTCGAGCCCGTCATCCTCCACCATATCTTTTATATATCGTCGCGGGGTGGAGCAGTTCGGTAGCTCGTCGGGCTCATAACCCGAAGGTCGCAGGTTCAAATCCTGCCCCCGCAACCAAAATGGTCCGGTAGTTCAGTTGGTTAGAATGCCTGCCTGTCACGCAGGAGGTCGCGGGTTCGAGTCCCGTCCGGACCGCCATTTTTAAAAAGAATACTTGGCTCGGTAGCTCAGTTGGTAGAGCAACGGACTGAAAATCCGTGTGTCGGCGGTTCGATTCCGTCCCGAGCCACCACTATTTGCCGGTGTAGCTCAATTGGTAGAGCAACTGACTTGTAATCAGTAGGTTGGGGGTTCAAGTCCTCTTGCCGGCACTGTTTTTCAAATGTGGAGGGGTAGCGAAGTGGCTAAACGCGGCGGACTGTAAATCCGCTCCCTCCGGGTTCGGCGGTTCGAATCCGCCCCCCTCCACCATTTTTGTTTTCATAGGGGCATAGTTTAAAGGTAGAACAGAGGTCTCCAAAACCTCCGGTGTGGGTTCGATTCCTACTGCCCCTGCCAATTTTCTTAATATGATTCATAACATCTATGGCGGTTGTGGCGAAGTGGTTAACGCACCAGATTGTGGCTCTGGCACTCGTGGGTTCGATTCCCATCAATCGCCCCATTTTATTATTGGGCTATAGCCAAGCGGTAAGGCAACGGACTTTGACTCCGTCATGCGTTGGTTCGAATCCAGCTAGCCCAGTTGATTTGCGGAAGTAGTTCAGTGGTAGAACACCACCTTGCCAAGGTGGGGGTCGCGGGTTCGAATCCCGTCTTCCGCTCCAATAATGGCGGCATAGCCAAGTGGTAAGGCAGAGGTCTGCAAAACCTTTATCCCCGGTTCAAATCCGGGTGTCGCCTTTTTTGAAAAGACTGCCGGGGTGGTGGAATTGGCAGACACACAGGACTTAAAATCCTGCGGTAGGTGACTACCGTGCCGGTTCAAGTCCGGCCCTCGGCACCATGCTTTTTATCATAAGTTGCGCTCTTTAATGATCATGCCGGTGTGGCGGAATTGGCAGACGCGCACGACTCAAAATCGTGTTCCTCACGGAGTGCCGGTTCGACCCCGGCCACCGGTATCTATTAAAAGTTTCATGATCGGTTTTTACCGTCAACCTAACGTTTCACCATTGTGGTGAAACGTTTTTTTGTGGTTAAAACGAGTTATTTAGATGAAAATATAAACTTATTAGAAAATTTTGCAACAGCAGTTAGGCGTTATACCACTCTTATCAAGCAGATCGTGTAGCTGCCTCCCGTGAAATAAGAAGGACCAATAGAATATGCTAAATGCTGAAGGAAATGAATTCGCCCAGGATTATTTCGATTTTGAACATGGCTTGTATTTAGATGACTACGAGAAGACATTCCCAGAAGCTAAAGGCGTTGTTATCTTGCATACGAAGACGATAATTACAGACCATCATTGAAGACGAGGGATCACGAGATTATCCGCTTTTTAGACAGTACTGTGAGAGAAAAGAGCAGGGTCTGCGTAAAGATGCGCTTAAAGTTCTTCAGTCCTTTATTGCGGAGATGAAGGAGAACGAGGTTGAAGCAAAGCGTGTATTTGTTGCTTGGCTGTTTGAGTGGATTGAACGGTTTGAGGATGGTCATCATTTGCTTGTGTATCGATTGGTAAATGGGGTGATCCAGCCTGTTCTTAAAGAGTGGGAGAAGGTTGATCCAATGGATGAGAGACCGTTTCGCTGGCAGGGATTGTTTGTGCATCAGGGAGAAGGGCTGCCCTACTTATTGAAGGCACTAGAGCTTGGAGGCAGCAAGGAGGAGCGTGTGGTTGTTCAAATTTGCGAAACCTATTTATCGGCTCTATGGTATTCGTTTCATCATATACATGAAGATCTTTATTTAAGCACCTATGAGAAGGATCAAGAGCGAATTCATGGCATTGAAGATGTCATGATGCTGATTGAAGATATAAGGATTCGTACCAATGTCGAAAAACAAGTAGTCTACTATAACCAGCTTTTATCGGATTGGAAGGAATTTCAGCAGACGGAGACAAGAGGCTTTATGAAATGGTGTGCGGAGCGTAAGAAGCCCTATGAGTGGGTAGAGGCATTTTATTATCACCAATAGTTGTTTGTATAAGAAAAGGCAGAAATCAATTCTGCCTTTTTATTTAGGCCATATTCGCTCTATTTCTACATGATCTGGTCTAAAATATTTCAGAACAAAGACATCTGGATTGCTTAGCTTCTCCCACTCTTTGAATCCAATCGTGGGATCGGCGTGTTTAAGAAGCAGGCTCATAATATTACCATGTGTGACGAATAGAGTGTGATCTTTTCCTAATTTTATTTGTTCATAGAGTGCCTCTACAATACGATTCATCGCTTCTTGGCTCGATTCTCCGCCTTCACAGGTCATATGCAAGTTCGAAAAACTGAGCTTTAGTTTCTCATACCAGTCGTCCATTGGTTTGCTGCTTAGCACTCGTTCAGAGAGACGCTGATCAATTTGTACCTCGAGCTGTTTTGCATGAGCAAGAGGCTCAGTGGTTTGGATCGCTCGTCTATAAGGACTTGAGATGATCTGTTTGAGGTGAATGCCAGAAAAGAACTGTGCTAGTGCGTGAGATTGTGCGATGCCTTTTGGTGTTAAAGACGCATCCTTGGATTGTCCATTTGCTTGGCAGTGTCTGACGATATAATATGTTTTCATGGGCCACCTCTTTCATCGAGTATAAAAAAATCATCCAGGATTGGATGAGGATTCATGAAGGTCTAGGTTCATTTGTTTGGATCTGTTTCTTTATAGGGATCTGTTAGCTTCGAGGTTAGGTCTAAGTTGAATAAAAAATCGTCTACGGTGTCTGTGCCAAAGGGAAGTGTGGAGAAGTTGATTGAGATGCTGTCTTCTTGCTTTTCTGAGGTAATCTGCTGTTTAGGCTGCTTTTTTCTCCAGTATTTAAACAAGCGCATGTAAAGCCCCCTTTTCTATGAAAAAGATGGATTTATACATAATATACGGGGAGAGTTGTCCAGGCGTCAAATGTTTTCTTAGAGAACGATGAAAAGAGCCACAGGAAAGTGCGGCTCTTTTTGTCCATTTACTTATCACGACGTAATGCTTTCAGCACTTTACGTTCGTATTTTAAGTTGTATCGCTTCTTATGTAGTTTATCTGTGTTACATCTGCCAATGACTTGGCGGACATTTGGATGATAAATGATGAGATGCCTGTAAGCTCGATCATTTAATAACTCTTGAAACCAGCTATATTTTTTGAGATGGGCTGCGTTTCTAGAGATATCCTCTTCATCTACCTGTAGAAAAGGGAGATATACAGCAAGTGAAAAGATATCGAAAATGAATCCCATGTTGGTTCCTCCTTCCATATTATTTCCTACGCTTAGAAGGAGGCAAGGTTTCATTCAATAAAACTTTAAAAACAATCCCAGTGCATAAACCATTCTTTTGTGTCTTTCATGACACCATCTTGATCTGCTGGCCAGCCTTGATCGGGGTGGATAAAGAAATGACCAGCAAACCAGCTGTGTGCTGCTGGATCAGGACGAAAGCCGCCAATCTTAGCCACGACAGGTGTTTTTCCTAGTTGCTTTAATTCGTAAAAAGCCATTATCTCCATTACATATCCCTCCAATCTTTAGCCTGCAATGTGGGCATCTTGAAACGTGCCATTGATATTGCCTGAGACAATGATGACATGTCCCCAAAATAAATCACCGTCATGACAGTAGATTTCAAACTCTCCATCTGGGTAAGCATGCAGACTTTCGAGTGAGATGCGGCTCATAAATTGATCCAGTGTGAGCTTTTCTTGTTTTTCAGCGGAGTTATCTTGTGCCTGCCAGTCTTTAGCTAGTTCAATCAGTTGATTTGCTGCAAATGATTTAATAGAAGAGTCCCATGCAGTCTGCTCTTCCATGAGTTGTCTAGCGGTTCGAAGAGAGTCGTTTATTTTTTCATCTTCTTCGAGGTTGAAGTAGAGCAGGCACTCTTGATTGCTCCATTGGATCGTTGTTTCAAATAAGTCTAGTCCTTTCACTAATACAAAGGTGCCCAGCATGTCATCATGGTAAAAGACAGGTTTTTGAGCTTCTTCTAGTATCTCTTGAAGCTCTTGATCCTGTGTATCTGTATCGATGAGTGATACAAGCATGAATTCACCTTCACCTTTTCGGACCTGAAGTGTCACGATTGATTCTTTATGTAATTGTGCCTGCTTTTCCCGCAAGCCCTCTTCATCTGTTAACCAGCAGAGCCTTATGTTTTCGGTTGTGATGAGGTCTTTTTCCTTCCATGCAATCAGTGGAATAGAAGCGGTCCAAAGAGCTTCCTTTCCAGTTTTTCCTGCACCTACTCCTGAAGGTCCTATGACAGCAATGATGTGATCTATTTCTTCTGTAAATCTTTCTTCAAATGCGTTTATTTGCTTGTTATCCTTCATGTGATGTCCTCCAGCCTGCTTTTTTGAAAATCTATATCTTTATCACACCGCACATCAGGAAGAGAAATCAAGCTTTTTTTGCTTAAAACTTTATTAGATTGACAGAGGGATTGAAAATACATGGATTGCTGGAGGTTGAGTCACATTAAAAAACAAATAGGGGATGTATCGAATTTTGTATAAGTTTAGGTGAAAGAGTCGAAAGACCTAGGTGATTCTTCCTTTTCTTTATAATTACTTTGACACGAATAGATGAAAAAAGTAAAGTAATACTAAGTGATTTACAAAACCTTCTTCATCCACTAAAACATGAAGTGTGTGTAAATGAAGTGTAAATGGATATTTTTCCTTTTATTTACTCGTATTTTTTTGAAACCTATGATGCTTCTCATACGTTATATTAAAGGAGCACATATATCCGGCGCAATAGAGCATCGGAATGTTTGGTGAAGAAGATTTACATTTGCAAAATCAATGTAAATTTTTTATGATTTCATGTATATCAGAACGATAATAAGAAAGAAGAGGTTTTATGAAAAAAATATTTGCGAACAAATACAGCTTTTTTGTTTTGGCTGTCCTTTTATTTTGGGCGAAATCTTACGCAGCCTACAAAATGGACTTTAATTTAGGAGTGAAAGGTTCTTTTCAAGAGGGTCTTCTCTTATTAAATCCATTTAGTTCAGCCATTGTGTTTTTGGGACTGGCTCTCTTTTTGAAGGGTCGTAAATCTGCCATTGTTTTAATTGTTATTGACTTTATTATGACCGCACTTTTATATGCGAATGTAGCGTACTACCGTTTCTTTGATGACTTTTTGACTTTCTCCACAATGAAGCAAGCAGGCAATCTTGGAGGAGGCATGACTGGCGGTGTGTTATCTAGTATTAAGCCGCATGACCTTTTGTATTTCCTTGATATCATTATCTTGATTGCGATTGTGATTTGGAGACCAGAAGTGAAGAAATTCCAAATGAAAAAGACATTTGCACTGCTGATTGTGGCTGCAGGTGTAGGACTGTTCTTTGTAAACCTTCAGTTAGCTGAAAAAGACCGTCCAGAATTATTAACAAGAACATTTGATCACAAGTATGTTGTCAAATACTTAGGTGTTTATAATTATACGATTTATGACGGGGTACAATCAGCACAAAATGCAACACAGGTAGCAAATGCGAGCAGTGAAGATTTAACGGATGTTGTGAACTATACGGCTTCTCACTATGCGAAGCCAAACGCAGAGTATTTTGGTAAAGCTAAAGGGAAAAACATCATTAAAATCCATTTAGAAAGCTTCCAGTCTTTCTTAATTGACTACAAACTAAATGGAGAAGAAGTGACGCCGTTTTTAAACAAACTGGCTCACGGTAAAGAGGACTTTACGTATTTCGATAACTTCTTCCATCAGACAGGTCAAGGAAAGACAGCTGATGCTGAGCTGATGATGGATAATAGTATGTTCGGCTTGCCAGAGGGAGCAGCGTTTGTGACAAAAGGTGAAAATACTTACCAATCACTCCCTGCCATCCTAGATCAAAAAGCAGGCTATACGAGCGCAGTGCTTCACGGGGACTATAAATCTTTCTGGAACCGTGACACGATTTATAAGCATATGGGATATGATCAATTCTTTGATGCTTCATATTACAACATGGATGAAGAAAATCTTGTGAATATGGGTCTGAAGGATAAACCATTCTTCAAAGAATCAATCCCGATGCTAGAATCAATGAAAAAGCCATTTTATGCACATTTAATGACACTGACTAATCACTATCCATTTAACTTAGATGAAAAAGATGCGACGATTGCTAAGGCAACAACTGGTGACAAAACAGTAGATAACTACTTCCAAACAGCAAGATATCTAGATGAATCATTAGAGCAATTCTTTAAAGACTTGAAAAAATCAGGTATGTATAAAGACTCTGTTATTTTATTATATGGTGATCACAACGGTATTTCTGAAAACCATAACCGTGCAATGAGTGAAATTCAAGGGAAAGAAATTACACCTTATCAAAATGCACAAAACCAGCGTGTACCGCTCATGATTCGTATTCCTGGCAAACAGGGCGGTGTGAACCATACGTATGGTGGTGAAATAGACGTAATGCCTACGCTTCTTCACTTACAAGGTATTGATTCAAATGAGTACGTGAATTTTGGAACAGATCTATTCTCTAAGAAGCATGATCAAACTGTTGCATTCCGTAACGGAAACTATGTGACACCAAAATATACACTTGTAGATAACACTGTCTACGACACAAAAACAGGTAAAGTTGTGAAACAAAATAAAAAGACAGAGGCGATTAAAGCCCGTGTCGATAATCAGTTAAGCCTTTCAGATAAAGTGCTTTACAGGGATCTTCTTCGATTCCATAAGCTGTCTGATTTTAAACCAGTGAATCCATCTGATTATTTCTATGGTAAATCAAAAGAAAAAGAAGCGGATTCTTCTGCTAAGTAACTGAGTTTTGGGCAAGCACAGAAGGGTGCTTGCCTTTTTCTCTCTCATCGCTTGATTTGTTGGCAAAATATGTTTATATTTAGGATGATACAAGCGTGATGCTGGCGTGCAGCTGGCGGAACTCATTTCGTCCTAGGGGATTTCAGGAGGAGCTTATGACAACAAATACAAAAACACAAAAAAAGAAATCAGAATTATGGGGCTGGATCAAAGCCATCTTAATCGCATTCATTGCTGTTTTTATCATTCGTAACTTTTTATTCGCGCCGTATATTGTAAAAGGGACCTCTATGGATCCAACACTGCATAATACAGAGCGGGTTTTTGTGAATAAAACGGTTGATTACTTCGGTGATTACAAACGGGGACAGATTATTGTTCTTGATGGGGAAGATCGCAGCACTCATTATGTAAAACGATTAATTGGTTTACCCGGTGATAAAATTGAAATGAAAAATGACCAGCTATATGTCAATGGTCAAAAAGTGGCGGAGCCTTACTTAGCGTCAAACAAAAAGAAAGCAGCCGCAGATGGGACCTTGCTGACACCTGATTTTGGTCCTCTTACCGTTCCAAAAGGAAAGTATTTTGTCATGGGTGACAATCGTCAAAACTCAATGGACAGCCGCAATGGCTTAGGTCTTTTTACAAAGAGTGATATTCAAGGAACCACTTCATTTGTGTTTTTTCCGATCCAAGATATTCGAATGCTCAATCAATAATTAATAATAAAAAAGCAAGCATACAGTTGTGTGCTTGCTTTTTTATTTCATTCAGACTGACTGTTTGCAATCGCCTGTTCAAGATCTGCAAGGATGTCTTCAATCGCTTCTGTTCCAACAGATAAACGAATGAGTTCTGGTGTGACGCCTGTCGCTTTTTGTTCTGCTTCACTTAATTGCTGATGCGTTGTGCTGGCAGGATGAATGATCAGTGATTTAGAATCGCCCACATTTGCGAGGTGTGAGAAAAGTTTAACGGAATCAATGAGCTTTTTACCAGCAGCTCGTCCACCTTTAATACCGAATGTGAGAATGGCGCCTTGTCCTTTTGGCAAATAGGTTTGAGCAAGCTCATAAGATTCATGGCTTTCAAGACCTGGGTAGCTTACCCAATCTACAAGAGGGTGATCTTGTAAGAATTGCGCTGTTTTTAACGCATTTTCACTATGACGCTCGAGACGCAGATGCAAAGTTTCTAGGCCTTGCAGAAGTAAGAATGAGTTGAAAGGTGATAGGGCTGCTCCTAAATCCCTTAAGAGCTGTACACGTGCTTTTGTGATATAAGCTGCTTCTCCAATTGCTTCTGTATATGTCAGGCCGTGATAACTTGGATCTGGTTCAGTCAGCCCTTTGAACTTATCACTGTCAGCCCAAGGAAACTGGCCGCTATCGACAATGACACCGCCAATTGATGTACCATGACCACCAATGAATTTCGTAGCGGAATGGACGACAATGTCTGCACCAAACTCGATTGGTCTTAATAAATAGGGGCTTGCGAGCGTATTGTCCACAATAAGCGGAATATGGTGCTTGTGTGCAATGGCTGAGACGGCTTCAATATGTAGAATGTCGCCTTTTGGATTCCCTATACTCTCTGCATACACTGCCTTCGTTTTATCTGTAATCGCTGCTTCGAGTTCTTCCAGGTTGGATGAATCAACAAATTTCACTGTAATGCCGAGCTTTTTGAGTGTATGGGCAAATAAATTGTATGTGCCTCCATAAAGGCTGCTGGAGGATACAATTTCGTCACCAGCTCCTGCAATGTTTAAAATAGAATAAGTTGTCGCTGCTTGTCCAGAAGAGACGGCAAGTGCACCAATGCCACCCTCAAGCTCAGCGATCCGTTTTTCAAAGACGTCATTTGTAGGGTTCATAATGCGAGAATAAATATTTCCGGGCTCCTGCAGTCCGAATAAATTCGCCGCATGCTCACTATCTCTAAAACCAAAAGAGCTTGTTTGATATATAGGCACGGCTCTTGAATAGGTTGCTGAATCAAGCTCCTGACCTGCGTGAATGGCTTTTGTTTCTAAATGGAATGGACGTTCTTCTGACATGTGTGTATCCTCCTTTTGTTAGTTAAAACCGACTACTTTGATAAGAAATATTTAATAAGACTATAAATCTTGTTTCATGCTTGGTCAATCATTTTTTAGATAAATCTGAAAAAATAATAAATAAAGTTCACAGCTCTTAATAATGTGTATTGACTTCAGCATACTGAAAATAGAAAAGAATGACTGCTATAAAGCTCTATCACTCAAGCATGGGTGAAGGGGCTTTTTTCCCAATCGGTATGCTTGTATATACATATTTTGAGTGACAAGAGAAGAAGGAAAATATACTCACTCTTTTATCGGAATTATCAGTAAATATTTCATAAATGGAGTGATACCGACATATAATTAGGACTTTTATATCTGGTATATCGGGGGAATTCTTTCTATTTCACAAAAAAGAAAGAAGATATAAAGGAGTTGATAAATATGGCCTATTTCAAAAAAAGAATGAAAAAGATGGTTTTAATTCCATTATATGGGTTTAGTGGTTCTTATGGAGTGGGAAAACCTAGTTAATAAGAGAGGGGTACTGCACTTAAAAGTGAATAATTGAATAAAAAGCCACATTTTACCCAAAAGTATGTTCGGTCAAAAATGGGATCTTCTGTTGATGTTTGGAGAGTGAAGCCTATGATACGATCATCATAAGCTGGGAGGTGAAAAGTATGACTTATGCAGCGCCGCAAGTTGACTATTCCACTATGGAACCTGCTATTATGGACCAAGCTTGGTTCTTAGTATTTGTTGCTGTCCTTCTTGGATTGGGAGCAACAGTTGTTCTAGGAGCAGCAGTTTGGTGTTTAGCAAACGGCAAGGGTAGCTTTACAGGAGCCGTTCAGTGGGAAAGTGGCTTAAAAGTCCAAATTGAATGTAAGTAGCTATACTTAGGATTCATCTTTTTACTTCTATGAAATGACACCAGGGCTAAACCGTCTGTGGCGGGCGGTTTAGCCTGATCTGTTTTTAAAGAATATGCAGACACTTGGAGGTTATATGTTTACGATCGAGAATTTAACCAAGACGTATAAAAATAACGTGACTGCTGTCAATGATTTTCATTTACAGATCGCCCCTCATCAAATCGTTGCTGTTGCTGGACCGAATGGTTCGGGTAAAACAACGATGATTAACTGTATACTTGGCATCATTAAGCATACGGAAGGAACGATTCTCTTGCGGGACGTCACAAATGACGAACCATCCTTTAAAAAACAAGTAGCCTATGTTCCAGATGATCTGCTGCTCCCTGAAGCATTGACTGGTGCTGAATATTTAGATTTTGTTTCTTCTATGTATGAATGTAAAACAATTCATAGAAGAAATCAACTAATTGAACTGTTTGATATGGACTCGGCTTTAACAAGACCGATCGAAACCTATTCACATGGTATGAAAAAAAAGACACAGCTGATTGCCGCCTTTATGCTTGATAGTCAATTGGTGATCATGGATGAGCCCTTTAGAGGACTTGATATTGAAGCGGTTATAAACACAAAGAAACTGATGAAGCGTTATGCCGAGCACCATGGTGCGATCTTGCTTTCAACGCATGATATGCTTTCAGCGGAAGAGCTGTGCCACAAAATCGCCATTATTTCTAAGGGAAATAAAATGGATGAAGGAACGGTCTCAGCCTTAAAGGAGAAGTATCAATCAAGCACATTGGAACAGGTGTTTCTGAAAGCTTCAATGTTAAGTGATAGGGGTGCACATTTTGATGAAATCATTAATCATTTCTAGAATGATGCTTAAAATGTGGCAGCAGGAGATGTATAAGCTCTTTGATACTCAGATGAAGCGGATCATTGTGATCTTATTCTTTTTATTTGCCGTCACAATGGGGGCCATCATTGGATACAGTTTTACGGGTGTCTTTATGAAGGCTTTCTTAAATGGAGACGAACGTTCACTTGGATTACTCGTTGTGTCAATGGCGATCAACGCATCCATATTTACAAGCCTGTTATTCATTTTGATCAAGGTCAGAACGCCTGAACAAGACCGGTTTTCTATGCAGCTCAGCTGGTTTCCGCTTTCTACCTTTCAGAAAAGCCTTGGATACTTTATTCCGATGGTGACAGTGGTGGCAGGACTTGTTTTATTTTTTATCGGTATCCTGCTTTTACCTAACTTTATTGCCCAGGGAATAGGTATTTTCTTTATCTTTACTTTCTTTTTGATGGTGCTTTTGCAATCGCTTTTTGTCTTAATGCTGCTCCAGCTCATTTATAACATTACCTATTTGATCGTTCTGAAATTAAAATTACCGTTGCAAAAATTTGCAGCGATCTTTGTTTTATTGGCACTGGTTGTGGCGTATGGAATGACGCATTTTGATATCAGTCAAATTCAGCAATCATATTTACAGTTTGATTATCATTTGATGTATTTTACAGCACCGTTTTTCTTAGCGGCTCAAGGAATGTCTCCTGAAGGGGTAAACTATGCAATCTTGATCCTGTTCATCCTTTTATCGGCAGGCGGCGCATTTCTTTCTCTTGCGATGATGCCAATTATGGCAGAGAAAAAAGCGTTAACCTTTTTAAACAAACTGCCATTCTCTTCTTCAAAAAAATGGTCACTTATTGTAAAGGAAATGAAATCACAGGTGCGAAATGAAGAAAACATTTTAAACTTTCTTATTCTACTCATTGTGATCTTATTCGTCCGTTATCAGTTTGGATTCCGCTTTGAAGAAGAAGCGTTTTTTGTTCTCTGCGCTCTTGCTGGATTAACCGCCTTCAATTCATTTGGCAATGATAAACGAATGCTGGGGATGTACAAAACATTTGGCCTAAGATCGTGGGAAGTGGCTCTGTATAAGTTTATCGGGCTTTTGCTTGTTGGTATACTGCAAATTGCATTATTCATGCTGACAACGCTGACGCTTCCTGATCAGATTTGGAACGTATTGATTGGAGCCGCTGTATTATGCAATGCCACTGCACTCTTTTATGTGGTAGGTATTTTACTTCCGCTTGATCGGAACAATCCATACACAGGCATTTTTTCATTTGGAGCACTTATTTTACTCATGATTCCGATTGTTTTTATTGGAAACTATGTTGTAGGGGAGTCGAGTCAAACGCTTCAATGGCTGCTTGTGGCTGCATTTGAAGGTCTGCTCATCTTTGCCATATACAAAGGTTTTTCATGGAGGTATTCACATGATTCAACTTCTTAACAATAAGCTAAAGATTGAGCGGGTACCGGCACTCGCGCCGTATGTGACTTTACAAAAGAGGCATCTCACTGATACGCAGTATGGAAGCACACTCCCGATTAATGAAAGTGCCTATCAATTGTTAACGAAAGTAGATGGCAAAAGAACAGAAGCGAGTATTACCGCAGAGCTCGCCGATTTGTTTCAGGTCGATGAGTCTGTGATTTCTCGTGACTTTTATCAACTGATGGTGGGGTTAAATCAGCATCACTTGCTGTCTATTCATTATCAATCGCCATATCGGATTGTGACAGCCTGCTGTCAATTTTTCAAACAGTATCAAGTGAAAATGAAAGAACGATTTGATTGCACTGGTCACTCGTTCCTTCACATTTTGGGGACGGCTTTGCTCATGGTGACACGTAAAATCATTTTTTTCTGGATGCTTTTTATGGTCATGGCAGGGATCGCTTTCTTATTCATTCCTGACCGGTCGATTGCAGCCATTGCGATTTATTTTACTATTATTTATTTTGGATTAATTACCGGGACCGCCTTACATGAGGCAGCACACGGCTATGCGCATCGGAAATTTGCGGGACGGGATGGTCCTCAAGGCTTTTTTGCGAGTGATATGATGTCTGTGAAATTTGTGAGACCCGTATTAGATCCGTTTCAGAAAAAGCAGGTATGGATTACTCTGCTTGGGCCGCTTGTCCCGGGTGTGATCGGGGCAGCTGGGATCATTGTGACCGTATTATTTCTGAAAGAAAATCCAATTTCGACAGGATTCTTTATTTTTTCAATCACGTATTTTATTCAATTACTCTATCTTCTTCCGTTTATGGGGGATGGTAAATCCATTATGAAGCAGTTATTGCTTGGGGGAATGGGAGGACAACGATCATGAACATACAGGCGATGAAACAAGGCGCTATTGTTGGTGGTTTTCTAGGATTTTTAGGTTTTCCGATGCTGACAATCGGTGTATTGTTCTATCATTTATTTCAATCAAAAACGAATGATGCCTTATTATTTAACAGTCTCGCTTTTGAGATGGAAGGTTCATCCGCATTTACTTTTCAGATCAAACCAAACTTTTTTATTTATATGATTGTGATTTTTGCCGCGAGTTTTCTCATTGTGGCTTTCTTATCAGCAATGAAGCAGCAAAAAGCGAAAGATTAGGAGAATCCTCCTAATCTTTTTTTGTATAATTAACCAAATTTTAGTATAATGGAAAATAAAAAACATCAAAGGGGATCTCAATGTTAAAAAAATGGAGTGTTCTTATATTCACTGTTTTTCTATTAGCAGGATGCGGCGAGAAGGCCGAAGAAACCACGACAACCGAGAAGACGGTTTCTACAATAAAAACGGAGTCTACAACTAAGAAGCAAGTAACCATCGAACAAATGAAACTGACAAAAAAAGAAAAGAACTTACTAGAAGCATCAACCACTAATGAAATGGTGGCTTTGACAATAAAAGGATTAACGAAGAAGGATAAAAGTATTACGTTTATCGGAAGTCATTATAAAAATGGTCAATTAGCTAATAAGGAAGCATCATCTGCAACCTTTACTTTACATCAAGATGGAACCGACCAAACGATGAATGTGCTCTTGCATTTAAAGCATGAGAAAGATACATATGAATCACAATTTAGTATGTGGTCAGATAAAAAGAATGATGGGATGACGAAAGCGACATCAAGCTTCCCGTTCAAAGTAAGTGACTATGTTTTTTCTGCACAATCTGAAACTGTCAAAGTCTCTTCTGGAGGAAAGGCATTGATTGCGTATACAGCGGCAATGGGGAAAGACGGGAATTCACCTATGCTTGAAGTGATTGAGAAGAATCCAAAGCAAGCGCTGAAGAATAAGTCACATGCATACTTATTTTATATCCAGCTAGATAAATAACTATCGTAATATATACGGAGAATATGAAGTTTTTTGACGAAAAATCTTCATATTCTCTTGACGAATTGTTAAGAAAGTTGTAACATAATAAAAGTCAACGCGATGACGTTGCTTTTGAAAAATTGATGCGGGTGTAGTTTAGTGGTAAAACCTCAGCCTTCCAAGCTGATGTCGTGAGTTCGATTCTCATCACCCGCTCCAATACATAATCTTGTTTATAACGCAGTATTTCGTTTCATAGATAAACGAAGTGTTGCGTTTTTTATTATGTCAGTATAATGTGAAAAAGCACTGTCAAACTACAGTGCTTTTTCAATAAGTTCATATTTACTTTCTCCACCATGTATTTGTACAAACATCTTCGTCAAGGATTGGATTAGAGTTTCACTCTTTTCCCGGGAAATAGATGGTGGAAAGAGGATGATTTGCAGAATGTTTTTTGTGTCTTGAGAAATGTGTGCTTTACTTGCTTGAGAAAATAATCCCTTAAGTCCCGCTTTGTCCTGCCATTCAATGTGGCCAGTCTCATGTTTTGCTAGTGAAAGCGGATCTTCTATGCGATCAGCATCTAATGTCAGGATGGGCAAGAAATATTTTAAAGAGAAAAATATCGACAAATCCTGTACGGAATTGGTCGAGTCAATAAATTGTTCCTTTTGGATATCAGCAAGAATTGGCAGGAAAGGAACGTCTGTTAAAAGATCCGTCCATTCTTTGATTGTTGGTACTTCTTCTAAGACTTTATCTTCGTATTCAAAGAATAAAGATTCTTGAAACAGGCGTAGTCGGCCTTTTAACATTTGAGGGGATGTACCAACTTCAATATGCGAATATTCAATCTGTCCAACATGGATAGACGGTTTTTCAGGATGAGAAATTTCCATATGTATCTTCACAGTGACTCACTCCAATCGGTCATGATACACTCGTATTATACTGAAAACAACAGAAGAAACAAAGAAAGGAGGTTTGCAAGGTGATTCATGTTGGAGAATTAAAAGAAGAATTGATTCAATATGCGAAAGAAATTGGTGTCGATAAAATCCGGTTTGCAAGTGCTGATACATTTGATTCATTAAAGGACCGCCTCATCTTACATGAATCGTTAGGGTATTTGTCAGGCTTTGAAGAGCCTGACATCGAAAAACGAACAAACCCTTCTTTGCTGCTTCCGAAGGCCAAATCAATTGTTGCGATAGCGCTCGCGTATCCTTCCAAAATGAAAGATGCTCCTCGAAGTACAAAGGATGCAAGAAGAGGGATCTTTTGCCGGGCTTCTTGGGGAACGGACTATCATGTTGTGCTGAAAAAAAAGCTCGATATGCTTGAGGAATTCTTGCGAAGCAAACATGTCGATATACGGACAAAATCAATGGTGGATACAGGGGAGCTGTCTGATCGTGCGGTTGCGGAACGTGCTGGCATAGGTTTTAGTGCAAAGAACTGTATGATTATCACGCCAGAGTTTGGGTCTTATGTGTATTTGGCTGAAATGATCACAAATGTCCCTTTTGAACCGGATGAAAAAATTGAAGACCAGTGCGGAACGTGTAATAAATGTGTAGATTCTTGCCCAACGGGTGCACTTGTGAATCCAGGACAGCTGAATTCTCAACGGTGTATTTCCTTTTTAACGCAAACAAAAGGGTTTTTGCCTGACGAATTTCGTTCAAAAATAGGAAATCGATTGTATGGGTGTGATACATGCCAAATCGTCTGCCCGATCAATAAAGGAAAGGACTTTCACCTGCATCCTGAAATGGAGCCGGACCCTGAAATTGCGAAGCCGCTCTTACAGCCGCTCCTTACGATCAGTAATCGTGAGTTTAAGGGAAAATACGGTCATGTTTCAGGTTCATGGCGGGGGAAAAAGCCGATTCAGCGAAATGCGATTTTGGCACTTGCTCACTTTAAAGATACATCTGCCTTACCAGTGTTGATTGATTTGATGCACAAGGATCCACGGCCTGTTATTCGAGGAACGGCTGCTTGGGCAATTGGGAAAATTGGCGACGAGCAGCTACTCCCAGAGTTGGAAAAAGCCCTTAAGCGGGAAAGTGATGAGGAAGCGAAACAAGAAATTGTCAAAGGGATTGAGTTTTTACAGACACCTTTAAATACTAAATAACATCCCTGTGAACATAGAATGAACCAAACAGAGATTTTAAAAAAAGTTTGGTGGTGTCTGTGTGAAACAATTATTAGAGCAAACATTAGAAGACAGGCTGGGTTATTTATTAAATGGGAGTGCCATAAAACAGCCGCAGCTCATGTCTGATGTGGAAGCAGTCGAACGGAAAAAAGAGCTTTTTGCTAGAAGACAGGTGGAGATTGTCAAGGCGAAAGCCAAAGCAAAGCTCCTTGATTCATCGATTCAGGATGATGGGGCTCAGCATGTGCAGTATCTCGCTCATCTCACTTATGTATGCAAGGATGCAGAAGATTCTTTTTATTTAGAGGAACAAGTAGAAAAAAGAGAAGCGTTCCTTTACAACGACATGCTTGTGAAAGATCGGATGATGCTAGAAAAGCGGCAAATGGAAGAGCAGGTGGATGAGCGCTTTCAAACTGAGGAACAGTTCGGGAGAGCCTTTCATTATGACCGGCGGGCAGCTGTGCAATATGCGGAAACGTACTGGAATAAACGAAATCCAGCTTATAAAAATTTTGAAGATAACTGCACAAATTTTATCTCACAATGCTTGAAAGCAGGGAATGCGCCAACGAGAGGGTATCCGAACCGTGGGTCTGGCTGGTGGGTGCGTCCTCATACGTGGAGCTATAGCTGGACGGTGGCTCATTCGATGAAAAATTATTTAGCGAATTCGAAAGCAGGTTTAAGAGCAAAGAAACTGAAAGAAGCGCAGGAGCTTCAAATTGGTGATGTCATTTGCTACGATTTTGAGGGTGACGGCAGGTATAATCATACAACCATTGTCGTCGATCATGATAAAGGCGGAATGCCTCTTGTGAATGCACAGACATATGACAGCCGCATGCGCTATTGGTCATATGAGGATTCGACTGCCTATACACCTGCTATTCGTTATACGTTTTTTCACATTTTGGACGATGCCGCGAAGGATAGTTAATGGTATAATGTTGAGCGGAAAAGAAAATTAGAGGTGAACTTTTTTGGGACTTCATGTCGTTTTATATCAACCAGAGATTCCAGCTAATACTGGAAATATTGCGCGTACATGTGCAGCAACAAATACAACACTTCATCTGATTCGTCCGCTCGGTTTTTCGACAGATGACAAAATGCTGAAGCGTGCAGGACTTGATTATTGGAAATATGCCAATGTCGTCTATCATGATTCACTTGATGAATTGTTTGAGGCACATCCGAAGGGACAATTCTTCTATATCACAAAATTTGGCCAGAAGCCGCATACATCATTTGATTACTCTCAGTTAGATGAAGACTACTTCTTCGTTTTTGGCAGAGAGACAAGTGGACTGCCAAAAGATTTGATCGAACGAAATATGGACCGCTGTCTTCGTTTACCGATGACAGAGCATGTTCGTTCCCTGAATCTATCGAATACGGCAGCGATTCTTGTGTATGAGGCACTTCGACAGCAGCAATATCGAGATCTGATATAAGGTCATGATGAAAGCCGGGATGCCTATCTCGGCTTTTTTATATGAGATAAGGAACAAAATATGACTTGTTTAGTCTATTTTTTGACATATTGAAAAAATCAAAGGACAGAATATGCAGGTGCTAAAAACAACGAATTAAATGAAGAAAAGGATGTTCCGCTCATGGAACATCCTTTTCTTCATTTACCAGGCTTGCCTTCGTAGCCAGCTGTGAAAATGGATACTAAAAACGTAATGATGACGCCCATCATAATGACCGTTCTCATCTAAGCTCCCCCTTATCCCTTTGTTTCTATCGCTGCCTGTTTCATATGATGTGAAGTTCGCCTTGAAAAGCAGGAGAAGAAGATCATTTTTCTCCTGTTTTTCCTTTATTATGAAGGGTCTTGCGGATGGTTGTCAATTCAGTTTGCCAATTCGTCATTTTGAAGAACGAAAGCATGTAATAGGACGCCTCCGCATAGATTGTAAAACAGTATCTGATTACTTGCTTCAATCTTGAAAGAGGAGGTTCATATGGATATTTTAAAGAAAATCGAACAGCACAGAGAAGAAGAGCAGCGTCTCAAATGGGAAGGCACATTCAGCGATTATTTAGACATTATAAAGGAAAATCCACTTGTCGCTCAATCTGCTCATTCTCGCGTTTATCATATGATTAAAGACAGCGGGATTGAAGAGGAGAATGGGGTCAGAACGTACAAATTTTTTGATCAGGAGCTTTTTGGGTTAGAGGAATCATTGGAAAGATTAGTGGAGGAATATTTTCACCCTGCTGCCAAGCGGCTCGATGTGAGGAAGCGTATTTTGTTATTGATGGGACCAGTAAGCGGGGGGAAATCTACGCTTGTTACTAGGCTGAAAAGAGGACTAGAAGAATATTCACTGACAGATCATGGCGCAGTCTATGCGATCAAAGGCTGCCCGATGCATGAAGACCCGCTTCATCTTATTCCGCAAAATCTGCGGGAGGATTTCTATAGAGAATATGGCATTCGTGTGCAGGGGAATTTGTCTCCTCTGAATATGATGAGACTCGAAGAGGAATATGGCGGCCGAATTGAGGATGTAAGGGTTGAGCGGATCTTTTTCTCAGAGGATAAACGGACCGGTATTGGTACCTTTAGTCCATCTGATCCGAAATCTCAGGACATTGCTGATTTAACAGGAAGCATCGATTTTTCAACCATTGCTGAATTTGGATCAGAGTCAGATCCCCGTGCCTACCGCTTTGATGGAGAACTCAATAAAGCAAACCGAGGGATGATGGAGTTTCAGGAGATGTTAAAGTGTGATGAGAAGTTTCTATGGCACCTTCTGTCATTAACGCAGGAAGGAAATTTTAAAGCAGGTCGTTTTGCCTTGATTAGTGCAGATGAATTGATCGTCGCTCATACGAATGAAACCGAGTACCGGTCGTTTATTTCAAATAAAAAGAACGAGGCCTTGCATTCAAGAATTATTGTGATGCCGATTCCTTATAACTTGAAGGTGACAGAGGAAGAACGCATTTATCATAAAATGATTTCAGAAAGTGATGTCGCAGGTGTGCATATTGCCCCGCATACGCTGAAGGTGGCAGCGATGTTCTCCATTTTGACAAGACTCAAAGAGCCGAAGCGTTCTGATATTGATTTGGTGAAAAAAATGCGTCTGTATGACGGAGAGAGTGTCGAAGGCTTCCAATCTGCTGATATTGATGAGATGAAAAAGGAATTTCATGATGAAGGGATGAGCGGGATTGACCCGCGGTATGTGATTAACCGAATTTCCTCCACTATTATTCGAAAGAATATGGAATCGATCAATGCACTGGATGTCCTTCGTTCCTTAAAAGAAGGACTCGATCAGCATCCGTCTATCTCAAGCGAGGACCGGGAGCGTTATTTGAATTTTATTTCTGTTGCGCGAAAAGAGTACGACGATATTGCGAAGAAGGAAGTTCAAAAGGCATTTGTGTATTCCTATGAGGAGTCTGCGAAAACGCTGATGGATAATTACTTAGATAATGTCGAGGCGTACTGTAATAAAAACAAGCTGCGTGATCCGTTAACAGGTGAAGAAATGAATCCTGATGAAAAGCTCATGCGTTCCATTGAGGAACAGATCGGTATTTCTGAAAACGCCAAAAAGGCATTCAGAGAAGAAATATTGATTCGTATTTCGGCTTATGCGAGAAAGGGCAAACGCTTTGATTATAATTCTCATGAGAGATTGCGAGAGGCGATTCAGAAGAAGCTGTTTGCTGATCTAAAAGATGTGGTGAAAATCACGACGTCAACGAAGACACCGGATGAACAGCAGCTGAAGAAGGTCAATGAAGTAGTGGCTAGATTGATTGATGAACATGGCTATAATTCAACAAGTGCAAATGAACTTTTAAAATATGTAGGCAGTCTTCTGAATCGTTAATAAATGAAGGAGGCATTATTGGCGCACCTGCACCGGTAATGTCTTTTTTAGAAATGATCGTCAACTTGGGTGACGAGCAGCATAGGATAAAGGAATCGGTGGTTAGAAGAATTGTGCAAACAGGTGAGGAGGGGGATGGATGTCCCGGCAAGAAAAAAGTCAGTTTATTGTATCTCAGGAAGACTGGTCCCTCCATCGAAAAGGCTATGACGACCAGCAGCGTCATCAGAAAAAAGTCAAAGAAGCGATTAAAAACAATTTGCCGGATCTTGTCACAGAAGAAAGCATCATCATGTCTAATGGAAAAGATGTTGTCAAAATTCCGATTCGTTCGTTAGATGAATATAAAATTCGGTATAACTACGACAAAAATAAGCATGTGGGTCAAGGCGATGGAGACAGCGAGGTAGGCGATGTTGTTGCGCGCGATGGATCAGACAGTAAGCAAGGGCAAGGAAAGGGGCAGGGTGCTGGAGATCAGGCTGGTGAGGATTATTACGAAGCTGAGGTCTCATTAATGGATCTTGAGGAAGCGCTATTTCGGGAATTAGAGCTGCCAAACCTTAAACAAAAGGAGCTTGACGACATCATTGTCGAGCAAATTGAGTTTAACGATATTCGCAAAACCGGGTTAACAGGCAATATCCATAAAAAACGAACGATGCTGTCGGCATTTAAACGAAATGCGATGACAGGCAGTCCTTCCTTTTATCCAATCTACCCAGAGGATATCAAATATAAGACGTGGAATGAAGTGACCAAACCAGAGTCGAAAGCCGTCGTTTTGGCGATGATGGATACGAGCGGAAGTATGGGGCTTTGGGAAAAATATATGGCGAGAAGTTTTTTCTTTTGGATGACACGTTTCTTACGGACAAAGTATGAGACGGTCGATATTGAATTTATTGCCCATCATACGGAGGCGAAGGTTGTAGACGAAGAGCATTTCTTCTCGCGGGGCGAGAGCGGGGGGACGATTTGCTCTTCTGTCTATCGAAAGGCACTAGAGCTCATAGACGAACGTTATCCGCCGTCGCGATATAATATTTATCCTTTTCATTTTTCTGATGGAGACAATTTGACCTCAGACAATGCACGGTGCGTGAAGCTTGTTTCTGAAATTATGAAAAAAGCCAACTTATTCTGCTATGGTGAAGTGAATCAATACAATCGGCATTCTACATTAATGTCAGCATATAAGCATATACAGGATGAGAAATTTAAGCATTATATTTTGAAACAAAAATCAGACGTGTTTCTCGCACTAAAAAAATTTTTTCAGCAGGAAGAAGTTCTTTCGTAAATAGCACATTTGAAAAAACCTTTCAGCATAAGGGCTGAAGGGTTTTTTGTAATGAGAAGGAAGGGATCACCAGAAAAAAAGTAAAACTTTCTCTTTGACATTTCAATTTTCATTTATTAATATTTAATCTTGTTAAATATAAGTTTTTCAAAAAAGATGCCGATCGTCTTTTCTTCTTTTTATACTTCTTGCTCATGAGTGAACAATAAGTATAAATGGGCTGCACACCATTTTTCAGGCGAGAAGATGAAGGAGAAATGACAGTTCTATGAGCTTGTTTCATATTCTGTCAGATGATGGGCATTCTAAGTTTGCTAAAGCAGATGACACTATATTTTTATACATGAAAGGAGAAACAAAACATGAACAGAGGGCGTTTATTGCTAACGAACATTATTGGACTTATTGTGATTCTTGCCATTATTGCCGGAGGTGCTTATTACTACTACGAAAGCACAAACTTTGTCAAAACTGACGAGGCGAAAGTGACAGGTGACATGTATCAAATTACAGCACCAGCAGCTGGACAAATCAAAGGCTGGGATATCAATGAAGGTGACGAAGTGCAAAAAGACAGCACAGTTGCAAAAGTTGAAGGAGAAACAAAAACAAACATTAAATCAGTGGCTGATGGCACATTAGTCAAAAAAGAAGTACAAAACAATCAACAAGTGCAGCCTGGTACAGTTCTTGGTGAAACCATTGATTTAAGCAAGCTTTACATCACAGCGAATATCAAAGAAACAGATATTAAAAGCATTGAAAAAGGCGACAAAGTTGACATCGTCGTAGATGGTGATCCTGATACAACATTTGAAGGAACAGTTGAACAAATTGGTTATGCGACAAACTCAACATTCAATATGCTACCAGCAACAAATTCAAGTGGTAACTATACAAAAGTCACACAAAAAGTAGCAGTGAAAATCTCAATTAAAAATCCATCAGACAAAGTACTTCCTGGTATGAATGCTTCTGTCAAAATTTCATCTTAATGATGATTGATATCAAAAAATGAAAGGAGGTTGTCTGAGATGGCAAATCAACCTGCAGCAACAAAACAGGGAGCAGGCTCCTTGTCTTTACTGATCATTTTAATGGCCGGCTTGTTCGTAGCGATTTTGAACCAAACGCTTCTGAACGTAGCCATGCCCCATTTAATGACTGAATTTAATGTGAGTGCAACGACGATTCAGTGGCTTACAACAGGTTATATGCTTGTCAACGGTGTGCTGATTCCGTTGTCTGCGTTTTTAATCACACGCTTTGGACAGCGCAGCTTATTCCTAGTCGCCATGATCTCATTTACACTAGGGACCTTTATTTGCGGGATTGCGCCGAACTTTTCGACGATGCTCATCGGCCGTTTGATTCAGGCAGTCGGCGGCGGTATCCTGCAGCCGCTCGTGATGACAACAATCCTTTTTATTTTCCCTCCAGAAAACAGAGGGAAAGGAATGGGGATTTTCGGTCTTGCGATGATGTTTGCTCCTGCGGTAGGACCAACGTTATCTGGTTACATTATTGAACATTATTCTTGGCGTATTATGTTTTATGGACTTGTTCCAATTGGAGCGATTGTCATTATCGCGGCTTTCTTTATGTTTAGAAATATTGTAGAGCCTAAAAAAATCAAGCTGGACGGCCTTGGTGCGATTCTTTCCATCGTTGGTTTTGCTTCGCTTCTATACGGAGTGAGTGAAGCGGGAAGTGATGGCTGGACAGATCCGATCGTCTTATCGACGATTATTGTTGGTGCGATTGCGATCATTCTCTTTATTTTCCAACAGCTGAAAGCTGATAATCCGATGCTTGATTTCCGTGTGTTTAAATACAGCATTTTCTCATTATCAAGTGTCATTAATATTATTATTACAGTTGCCTTATACACTGGGATGTTCTTACTTCCGATTTATCTGCAGAACCTCGTTGGGTTTACGGCATTGCAATCCGGGCTATTAATGCTTCCAGGGGCACTTGCGATGCTGATTATGTCCCCGATTTCAGGGATTTTGTTTGATAAATTTGGACCTCGTCCGCTTGCGATTGTGGGGATGCTCATTACCGTTGTCACCACATTCGAGTTTACAAGGCTGACCATTGATACATCATATAGTCACATTGTGCTCATGTATGCAGTTCGTGCATTCGGTATGTCACTCTTGATGATGCCGGTGATGACAGCTGGGATGAACCAATTACCACAGCACTTAAACAGCCATGGTACAGCGATGTCTAATACATTAAGACAAATAAGCGGTTCGATCGGTACGAGTTTGATCACAACGATTTATACGAATCGGACAACATTCCATTATTCCAATATGGCGGATCAAACAAATACAGCGGATCCATTCTTTATGAATTCATTCCAGGCGGCTGTGTCGAATGTGATGCATCATATGGGCATGACAGCTGAAGCTGCTCAAAAATATGTATCCACTCAGCTCTTTACGAAAGCACAGGTCGATTCAAACGTGATGGGCATCAATGATGCTTACATGTGGGTGACGTTATTCTGTGCCGCTGGTGTCATTCTCAGCTTGTTCCTGCGTGATGTACGTAAGGATAAAAAGCGAAAAGATCAGCAGCATAAAAAACAAGAAATGACACTGCTTCCAGCACCTAAGGAAGCAAACCAAGATGCAAGATAAGTGTGGAGGGACCGTACATGAAAATTTATGTCGTATACGATAGTGAAGGTGACCATACAAAAGCACTGGCAGAAGCAATTGCAGCAGGCGCAGGTGAAACAGAGCACGCTGAAGTATTCGTCGATCATGTGAAAGATGCGGATATTCGCAAGCTGGATCAAATGGATGCGATCATTTGGGGCTGCCCTGGTCACTTTGGTACCATTAGTTCTGGGTTAAAGACATGGATTGACCGTCTTGGCTATCTATGGGCAGAGGGAAAACTGATCGATAAAGTCGGTGCCGTTTTCTGTACAACTGCTACAACGCACGGCGGTTTAGAAATGACGATGCATAATTTAATTACACCAATGTTCCATCAAGGGATGCTTGTCGTTGGCCTTCCTGGAAATGTGCCAGAGAATGCTTTATACGGCTCTTACTATGGAGCAGGTGTGACATGTCCGATTGATTCTGATGAAGTGATTTCTACAGAAGGCATTGAACTCGGAAAAGCATTAGGAAGACGTGTAGCATCAGTCACTGCGTCATTTAAGCGATAAGGAGAGGGTTCTTTTGGCGACGATTATTGTAGCGTTAATAGCTGCTGTTCTAGTCATTATCGGATTAGTAGCGTTCAATGTCAGACACGCTTCGGTCGAGAAGAAAGAGATCAACGAAGATGTGCCCAATCAGCCTGACGTGCCGCGCAGCGAGTCAGAAGTTGCGGCGAGACCTGTAGAGCCTGAAGAAGAAGAGGAAGCGTCAAAGCCTTCTCAAACGGATGAACGAGTGTCTGGCGATGATTTCTATAGACAGGCGCTTCAAAAGTTTAAGCAGCCAGAACCACCTGTCAAAGAAGAAGAACCAGAGACAAAAATGAATGATGATATGTATCGTTCTGCTTTACAGAAGCTAAAGCAGAAGGACAAATAAAAAAGAGAACCTCTCGTCAGGTTCTCTTTTTTTGGCACAAAAAAACCGCCGGCAGAAGCCGTGCGGTTTTCCTTCACTCTATAAAGTGCTAAAGAGCAGATGCTCTTAAATTACGCTTTGTTAACGTTAGCAGCTTGTGGTCCACGGTTACCTTCAACGATTTCGAAAGAAACTGCTTGACCTTCTTCTAAAGTTTTGAAGCCTTCGCCTTGGATAGCAGAGAAGTGAACGAATACATCGTCTTGACCTTCTACTTCGATGAATCCGAAACCTTTTTCAGAGTTGAACCATTTTACTTTACCTTCTAACATGAAATTTCCTCCTAAAGCGATCTTAACGCTTAAATTCACTATTCTTGCTCTTACACAAACTTCAAAGACGAAAACTCTTTCAAAACTTTCTTCTTAAAGATGATACGAACAAAAATAATTACCTTTACTTTACCAGTGTTTGCGGGAAAAAACAACTGTTATACGAAAACTTTTTTAAAAATAATTAACGCTAACAAATTGAGGAAATAGCCTATGTTCATTGGCCTCTTTTTCTCTCTGAGAAGCTCACTTGATTTCGGCCAGACTGCTTTGCTTTATAGAGCTCCTGATCAGCCATAATCGGTAATTGTTTGATGTCTGCACTTGTTCTGGGGTAATACGCACACCCAAGTGATACAGTGATATGAATGGACATGCCATTTTGTAAATAAATCGGCTGATCTGCTATTTTTCTCCGTAAGCGTTCTGCAATCTGCCATGTTTTTTCAATTGTACAATTTGGTAGAAGGACAGCAAATTCCTCACCGCCGATCCGGCCAATATAATCAGAGCTTCTTGTGTTTTTTATCAGCCTTTTTCCGATTTCTTTTAAGACGATATCTCCCTCATGATGTCCATATTGGTCATTGATGGATTTGAAGTAATCGATGTCTAAGTAAATAAGGGACATTTGATGGATAGGCTGCTTCAATTTCATAGTAAAAGCATCACTTAATACTTCATCGAACTTCCGTTTGTTTAAAACACCTGTTAAAAAGTCATAATGAGCTTGGAATTTATACAGGTTTAAAAGCTGATATGCTTTTGTTTGATGCTCAATGACATAAAAGTTAAACAACCCAGCAATATATGAGAAAATCCAATAGGCGGAATGGAATTCAATGGAGGTCTCATGTGCAATGATAATAAATAAAGTAGTTGCAATCACATTGCTGATCGTAATGGACAGAAGCATTTTGACAACATGATTCATATGGCGTTCAGTAATTAAAAAAGAGGCTGTAGCGATAATCATCATGGAAAAAATATTGGTGAAGGAAGCGACGTTGGCTTCGATTAATAATCGACCAATGATGACAACACAGGCTGCAATCATTGTTTGGGCGATGCCTCCATAAAAGGCCGTTAAAATAAGGGGAATATGTCTTAAATCAATGATAGCTGGTCCTGCTTTAATAGAGAAGAACATTAAGAGGACACCGAGTAATCCAGAAAGAATGCCTTTGCATAGCTGTCTGAGCAAGGTATCTTCTTTCTTCAGAAAATTCTCTTTAAACACAAGCATAAATAAATAATGGAAAGTGACAAGAATTGTTAAATTAATAAATAGGTCTTTTAGCAAATAGAATCACCTTTTTAAAATTACTAAAATTTGTTGCAAAAGAAAAGGGGAAAATGGATAATTAATAAAAATTCCACTTATGAGGGGATCGAAACACATGCGAGGAAAACGCTTCCCAGATGAAACGGACTGGCTTTCTTTTTTTGAAACGGAGCCTGATGAAAGGTTCGAGAGAGGTATGCCTATTGAATATCAAAACCTGACATTTCGATTTGAGAATCAAGACGAGCGCTTCGTCGTCACGATGTACCTTGGAAGTCAAGAATTTACGTTAAAGGCTGTTCGTAAAAAAGATTCATCCGTTTTAGGAATATATGATTTTAAAACCGTGCAGCATATAGAGATAAAAAAAGACCAGAAATATGAGAAAGAGCTCTTAATCATAGTAAAAGCTTATGGCGATTTTATCACAACAGTTGAAATCACCTTTTTACCTTTCTTCTCTGTGATGGTTAAAGAACATTTTTCAGGAGAATAAACAGGAGCCTCTATTCATAAAGGCTCCTGTTTTCTTATTTGTGCTCGATGTCATTGATCACTTGCTGGATTGATTCATCATCCATCACATTCATGACACTTTCATCAATATGGAGAGACTGTGCATAAGACTCTCTTGGCTGATGGTTTCTTGATGTCGATTGGTGCTGATTCGTATGATTTGGCTGTACAGCAGTGAATGCCTGCTTCATCATTTGTCCGATTTCCGCAGTTCCTTTTGATTCTTTCTGTGCATGTGACTCGTGACGAGACGAGTCATGGTGCTGATGACTTTTTCCTTTCATCATTGAAGACATATTCATTTGCGTCATGCTTTTCAGTCTTCTTCGTAAAACCGGGGAAAATAATGCAATGATGGCTGTAGATGCTGCGATCATTGCGCCAGTGCTCATGCCTTTTCTTTTTTTAAACAAACGAATCCCTCCATTTGATCGTGATGATACTTCTTCATCATGTTTAGGATGACCAAACAAAGCTGAATTATGAATTCATTTCTGAAAGAGAGGATGTATGCATAAAAAGTCGGCTGGATGAAAAACCTAAGATCAAAAGGAGGGATTAATTGATGAATAAGAAATGGATGCTATCTTTACTACTCGTTCCAGCATTGATCACCACTGGATGTGGCATGAATAACCAAGGCGATGAGCGAAGAGGAACAATGAAACGACAGTATGAAAATGTCACACATAAGAATGACAACATGAGGCAGGATCAGCCAGATGTTCAAACACCTCAGAAGGTCAAAGTGGCAGATAAGGCGTCAGAGCTTGTAGCCAACATGTCTGAAGTGAAAACAGCGAACGTACTTGTCACAGGGAAAAATGCATTTGTAGCCGTTATGCTTGAAGGCGATAAAAGCGGAAATGTGACGGACGATCTGAAAAAGAAAATTTCAGACAAAGTCAAATCAACGGATCAACAAATCGACAATGTGTATGTATCTGCTAATCCAGACTTTGTCGATCGTATGGAAGGATACGGAAAACGTATTAGAAGCGGAGAGCCAATTTCAGGATTTTTCGATGAATTTACTGAATCGGTTCGGCGTGTCTTCCCTGAATCAAAATAGCTACGACAAAAGCCGTATGTCATATGCGGCTTTTTTGTTTGGAACCGCACCTTGCGCACCTGACTGCATAAAGTAAAAAATATATCACCTCTTGTTAATCTTTGTTTCTTCATAGAAAAAGAAAGAGGCTGCAGGATGAATTCAGGTGGGGAGCAAATGAAAGCCAAGCCGTCATTGATTCATAAAAAGCTTGTAGGCGGAATGATAGCAGCAGGTCTGATTTTTTATGCTTTCACCGCGTACTTGATTTATGTTGCGTTTCAGCTGACAGGACAATATTTAGAGCAGCAGTCTTCTCCTAAAACCATTTTAACGGAGGGACTCAATAAGCAAGTCTATGAACATATTAGAATATACTATGCAGAGGAAGAGGACGCTTTTGTTGATCTGACAATCGAGGCCATGGATCAGGCAAAGAAGAGGACAGCGTCAGTCTTTCAATTTGAAACTGACAAACCTTTAGACATTATTTATTTTGATGATAAAGAGACAATCGAGCAATTTGCCGGAATCAAGCATATTACGGGTTTTTACTCCGATCATGATCAAATGATAGGGTTATATCCAGATAAACGGGAAGCATTATTGAAGAAAGAGACACTGCCTTTATACTTTTTCAACACGTTATTTATTCATGAGTATGCTCACTATGTTTTCTATGAAAAAGCTCATTCTTACGAAGTGTCTCCAGTGATCTTTCCCCTTTGGTTCCATGAAGGAACAGCAGAATGGACGGCCTATGACGTGTTAAATGCCACGTCTGAACGGTTCGACGTCATTCCCTTTCAATCTCTTCATTCCGATCAAGACTGGCAGGACGCCCGGATGACGTATGAGACAGATGTCTATTTGCAAAGCTACTATATGATCTATGAGCTGGTGCAGCTTTGCGGACGAGATATCATACATGAGATCATGCAGGAAACGGCGAAAACAGGTCACTTTGCTAAAGGCTTTGAACAGGCGACAGGGCAGCGGCTCACAGATTTTGAAGATCAGTTTAACAAGATGTATCAAAGAAAAAACGGCTGACCAAAGAAAAAGGTCAGCCGTTTTTTTAATGAAGCGGCTTTTGCTGATTGGCTTTGCTTGGCGGCATTTGAACGTGCCCCTGAAGCGGCGCGAAAGCTGACGTCATGGCTGTCATGTCTTGTCTTGAAAGCTGCGGGACTTGATAGTAGCCATGTTTGTTTTGATACAAGAAAATTTCATACGCCATTTCGATAAAGTTTGGAATTTGCGCAGCAAGCACACGTCTAACAACAGGATTTGTTACTTCTAATGCTGACATTGAAAGTAACCCAGCGTGTGATTTGACTAGGCTGAGCATATGTCCAGTGATGCCCAAATCTTTTACATCCTGTAATGACTGATTCGGCTTCTTCGGCTGAGAAGGCTTGATCCCGTACGTCACTTGTGTGTGTTCTTTCATCATATAAGTAGCGGTTTCTTCACTAGGCTTTTGTCCAGTAGAAAAACAATCTACAGTGACATTGTACTGAGATAAAACGAATTGGTATTGTCGATCCAAGATGTCGGATAATGCAGGATCCTGAATAAACTGCCGCAGGATCATATACTGATCCAAAATATTAATCGTGCCGGCTAAAATTTCATGTAAATCGAATAACTCATGTCCGCCATGATTGAGCTCAGGCTGGGGAGCGCTTCCTTGAAACATTGGTTGCTGATCGTTTTGCATTGAGATTCCTCCTTCTGTTTATACATTCTGTTTTAATGTGAGGATGTTTTCCTTCTTTCATGCAAAAAACATTATTTACAATTAGAGGGTTTTCTTCCTTTTTGTCGAAAAAAAGTATCAGACGAATGAACATGGGGGTACCAGATGCAGGACAAAATCATTAATCGTTTGATAGAAGACGAACATGTGCAGGCACCAGTGATTGGCATCGGTGTTTCGCCGTTTGAACAGCATCATCTTGAGGCTTTTTTTCAATCATTTCCTCATGAATTAAATGCCTCTTTTATTGTTGTGCAAAATCATGTGACGGGCGATTGTATAACTGATTTGGAAGCACTTGTTTTACCGATTGGCTACCGGGCAAAAACGATTAAACATGGTGAGAAAGTCATGAAGAAGACGATTTATTTTTGTCCACAGCATGCGGTTGTGACGTTAACAGAAGATCAGCGGCTGCACCTATCAGAGCAGCTGCCTCCGTGCATGGCTTGCTCTGTGGACTTGCTTTTTCAGTCTCTTGCCAGCGTTCAAAAGGAAGAGGCTTTTGCGATTTTCTTTCAAAAAGGTCATTGTGTGGGAAGTGGCTTGCTTCAGTTGGTTGAGCAAGGCGGTACAGCTTTATCGTGCAGTGAGGTAGAAAGTGGTTTTGACACCTTGTATCAACAAACATTTAAAGACCCTTCAACCCTTGCGGCATATATCGCCAATATCATCAACGTCCCGCATCTCGATGAGGCAGATCCTGTTTTACTGAGAATTATTGAACGTCTTGAAATGTATAAAGGCATTGCTTTTTCAACCTATCAAAAGAAAAGGCTGCTATCTGTCATTCAAAAACGAATGAGGATTGCAAAAAAACGGATTTCATTATTAGCAGAGTACGACTGCTTATTAGAAAGAGAACCAGATGAGCTTGATCGCCTGCACGAACAGCTTCTAAGCGGCATGACGTCTTTTTTTAGAGATATGGAGGCTTTTCGTGTATGTGAACATCAGGTCATTCCGTCGATCATTGAAAATGCGGTGAAAAACGGGAAATCCCGATGCCGTATTTGGATTGCGGGGTGTTCGACAGGAGAGGAAGCCTATTCTTTTACGATCTTATTTTTAGAAGAAATGAAGCGGAGACAAGTGACCATCGAACTTCAAGTATTTGCAACAGATATCAACCGGAAAGCCATTCAAGCAGCTAGTAAAGGTCTTTACTCAGTAGAGTCTATGGCAAGAATGCCAGAAAAATGGCGGGCGCGATATTTCGAAAGAAAAGGTGACGCTTTTATTGTGAAGCAGTCGCTTAGAAAACATATTGTCTTTGCACCTCACAATTTATTGATCGATTCACCTTTTATCCACCTCGATTTTATCAGTTGCCGAAATGTTCTGATGTACTTCCAGCCTGAAGTGCAAAAACGAGTATTGTCCCGATTCCAATATGCTTTAAAAGATCAAGGGATGTTGATATTAGGGCCAAATGAAACTGTACCCAATATCCCTCGTTTGTTTCATTTGTTCAATGAAAAATGGAACATTTACACCCATTCAAACGTTTCTAAACCACATGTCCCTTGGGCACCAGACGCTCGTGAGATCGAGTTGAAAGCGCGAGCCGCACAATATATGCAAGAAGTAAGCAAGGATTATGATGCATGTATGGTCATCAACGATTGTGACAAAATCCTGGCAGTATCAAATGGTGCGTATTCTTTTTTAGACCATACAGAAGTGTCAGATCAATCATGTGAATATGTGATACCTGATTATATGAAAGAGATGTTGAGTCAAACCTTTCAAAAGGTGTGGACAGACGAGACAGAGGTTGTGTTTCAACATGTTCTCATTTCGGAAAAAGGCAGCAAGCAGTATGCAGATTTTACCGTGAAAAGTTTTGACCGCCGTTTTAAGGGAGTTTACGTCATTCTCATTCGAATGAATGAGAGAGGAAAAAATCAAAAGAACGGCAGGGACATAGGGATGTCAGATCAGAATTCAGTCTATCAGCAGCGTATTGTCGATTTAGAAAATGAACTCAATGAAGTCAAACAAAAGGAGCAGGAGGCAAGGGCTCAATTAAAAGCGAAACACACGCAATTAGAGGAGTTTGAGAAAAAACACGAGCATTTTATTAATATCATAAACAACTTAAGGGTGACAAGAGAAGAACTGTATAGACCCTCTGTCAAGCCGGAGCTTGCGACGTTGTTTGTGGACAGGGACATGAATATTCGCTATTACACTCCTACAGCTGCCTCTTTATTTACTTCTGCGAAAATCAGACATCAGCAATCCTTTCAGTCGATGGCTAAAAAACTTACGCAGGAAACGCTCTATCATGATATCCAATCCGTCATATCGGATAGGCGCGCGATCGAACGTGAAATTGAAACGAACGAAGGAGAGCAATTCACCGTTCACATCACACCTATCTTCGATCAAGAGCATGAAGGAGCGGTGATGACTTGGATTAAAATGACCGAAGTAACAAAAATCAAGCAGTCGCTTCATCTAGCGGTGACGGCGCTTGATAACAGCCATATTCATATTGTTGTTGCAACGGAGGAAGGGGTTATCCAGTGCGTGAATCAGCGTTTCTGTCAGTTTGTCCAGCAGCATGAATATGATCTGATCGGCAAAGATATTTTTTCTGTCTACGATTCGCTATGTCAATGTGATGATTTAGAGAAGCAATGGAAGGTTTGTTTAAGAGAGGGCAGCTGGACAGGTGAGCTGTACTTTCAAGATTTATCTGGACGTGAACGGTGGGAGAGAGTCTCCTTACACCGAATCGATGATCCTGACAAAATGCAGTCAACCGTGATGCGGATTTCAGAGGATATCACCAATCAAAAGCAGTCAGAGAAAATGCTGATGAAATCAGAGATGCTGTCGGCAGTAGGGCAGCTTGCAGCAGGCATCGCTCATGAGATACGGAACCCGCTGACATCATTAAAAGGATTTTTACAGCTGATGATTCAAAGTAAGAAGTATCAGAAAGATTATGCAGATGTGATGATGTCAGAGTTTAATCGACTCGAGTCGATTATTAATGAATTCCTCGTTCTTTCTAGAAGCAAATCGGTGAAATTTGAACCGGTACACGTCAATCTTCTGCTCGAAGAAGTGATCATGGTCGTTGAATCCCAGGCGGTCTTAAAAGGCGTGTCCATTCAGAAAAATCTGTCTCCGTCGCTTCCTAACATTCAAGGCATTCCCAATGAACTGAAACAAGTCTTCCTGAACATCCTTAAAAACGGAATTGAAGCAATGGATGGTGTGACAGGTGTCATCAAGGTGACCTCTCTCATGAAAGATCATCAAATGATGTTGATATTTGAAGACCAAGGAAAGGGAATACCAGAGGACGAAATAGGGAAACTCGGTGAACCTTTTTATACAACAAAAGAAAAGGGGACAGGCCTTGGTTTAATGATGACCATTAAAATCATTGAAAGCCATGGCGGCACTATTCGTTTTGAAAGTAAAAGCTTTGAGGGGACACGAGTAATTATTACCTTTCCGATGAGTTAAAAAGACAAGTTTTACATGAAATCCATTCAACATCAATATTTACTTTGTACACTATGAGTAATGAAGCACAAAGGGGAGAGGTCTAATGAAACGAATGCTATCTATTCGAATGATTTGTTGTTTGGTTTTGGTGATCTTTAGTCTGCAATCCTTACTGCCTGGCATGATCACAGGAGGCGAGGTCAGTGCATCTGAAAAGAAGGAAATGGTATGGAAACAAAAAAAGATCGTGCAGATCAAAAAAGCCCGTCAGCTAATAGGAGAGACCGTCACGGTGAGCGGAATTGTGACAGCAGATCAATCCGCTGTAGGCAATGGGAAACTGTCCACATACATTCAAGACAAATCAGCTGGAATCAATATTTATTCAGCCCAGCCCAATAACTTCCCGGAACTAAAAGCAGGCATGAAAGTGACAGTGACTGGTAAGATCACGTCTTATAAAGGACTGATTGAAATAGTGCCAGATCAAGACCGCCTGAAGATAGATGCTGTGAATCAAACTTTGCCAAAGCCGAAGCGGGTATCTGTGAAGCAACTAGAAACGGATCAAGCAGGAAAACATGAAGGAAAGCTTGTGAAAGTCAAAGGCTATGTTGAGGCAAAACCAGATCAGCCGGCTGGCGGTGGATACAATGTAGTGATCATTGATAAAAAATATCACAGCACCATCCTGAGAGTGATGGTCGATACAAATGCTATTGATAAAATAAAAACAGGAAAATGGTACGAGTTTACAGGGGTGTTAAGCAGGTACGATACGCTGCAGGTGCTTCCAAGACATAAGAAGGATATCAAACTGCTCAAACGCCAGCCAAAGCCGCCAAAGATCAAGAAAGAATACAAAGCAACAGTTGACCGTGTGGTGGATGGAGATACAATTCATTTAAAGAAGCCTGTTCTAGGTACAACAAAGGTGCGTTTTGTGAATATGGACACGCCGGAAACGTATCATCAGCCCAAAAATGAATTAGACCAAAACCAATTGCGTTTTGGACAGCAAGCGACTGACTATTTAAAAACACTTCTTTCGAGCGGTGACCAAGTCACATTAAAGATTGGTCCTGAAGCGAAGGACAGCTATGGACGTCTTTTAGCTCAAGTGAAAACCATAAAAGGGCTAAATACAAATTTAGAGCTTGTGAAAAAAGGATATGCCCCTACTTATTTCATCTGGCCAGTTGGAGATGAAAAGGACTATCATACGTTTCAAAAAGCAGTAAAAGAAGCAAAAGAAAAAGGACTGGGCATATGGAACGAAGCGGACCCTCTACTGGAACAGCCGTTTGAATTTAGAGCACGTGAACAGAAAAAAGGACTGACGCGCTATGTTGGCGACTCAGCTGTGAAAACCTACGTGTCCCCTGACAAATGGAAAGAAATCGATGTGGATAAACGGATCTTTTTTGCTTCCAAAGAAGAAGCAGAGCAGGCTGGTTATCAGCCGGCAAAGGATACGAGTGAAATACCATTAACGATTTTAAGTATGAATGATTTACACGGTAAAATTGATCAAGAATACGAGCTGGATCTAAAAGGTGATGGCAGTAAAGGCATGTACGGACGAATGGATTATGTCGCTGCCTATATGAAGCAAAAACAAGCAGCACACAAAAATACGATTACGGTCCATGCTGGAGATATGATTGGCGGGAGCTCTCCTATATCTTCTCTTCTGCAAGATGAACCAACCGTTGAGCTCATGGAGAACATTGGCTTTGATGTGGGCACGGTCGGCAACCATGAATTCGATGAAGGGGTCGACGAGCTATTGCGTATCTTAAATGGCGGAGATCATCCTAAAGGAACAAAGGAGTATGACGGACAGAACTTTCCGCTCGTTTGTGCAAACTGTGAATACAAGGATACAGGCAAACCGCTTTTACCGGCTTATGAAATCATCAATGTCGAAGGAATCCCTGTCGCATTTATCGGTGTTGTGACCAAGTCAGCCGCAGGAATGGTCATGCCAGAAGGGATTAAAGACATTCAGTTTACAGATGAAGTCAAAGCCGTGAATGAAGCTGCGAAGGAACTAAAACAAAAAGGGATTAAAGCCATTGCGGTCTTAGCTCATATGACAGCCTCTCAAAATGGCGATACGATCACTGGAGAGAGTGCGGAGCTTGCCAAAGAAGGTGATGATGAAATTGACGTCATCTTTGCAGGGCATAATCACGAAGTGGTCAATGGAGAGGTCAATGGGAAATTAATTGTTCAAGCCTTTGAATATGGGAAGGCGATTGGCGAAGTCAATGTGACACTTGACCGCAAAACGAAGGATATCGTCAAAAAGAGTGCAAATATCCAGTATGTAGACCAATCTGGTATAGAAAAAGACAAGGAAGCAGCCGGCATTTTGGCTCATTACGGGAAAGAAGTGGAGCCGATTATTAGTGAGGTTGTTGGAGAAGCTGGGGTCAAAATGGAAGGTGGCTATTCAAATGATGGGGATACGCCGCTCGGTAATTTGATTGCGGATGGTATGAGATATTCAATGAAAAGTGACTTTGCCATGATGAATGGAGGCGGCATTAGGCAAAACCTTGAAAAAGGACCGATTACGTGGGGAGACCTCTTTAATATTCAGCCATTCGGCAACGTTTTAGTCAAACTGGAGATCAAGGGGAAAGACTTGGTTGAGATCATAGAAGCTCAAATCTCTCCACAATTTGGACCAGATTATAGTATTTCAGGCTTTTCATATTCCTATGATCCGGTAACATATAAAATAGTCGACTTGAAGCTGCCGGATGGTTCAGCCGTAGCTTTCGATCAAACGTATACGCTCACTGTGAATAACTTCATGGCAACTGCAACTGGCAGTAAATATGCACCAATAGGCAGGCTTGGGAAAAACCCTGAAACAGGCCCAGAAGACTTAGAAGCCACTGTCGATTTTGTCAAAAGCTTTGAGGGATCTTCCATTGTGTACCAAAAAGAGGAGCGAATTCAAAAAGCAAAACAAGAAGAAAAAGCAGCAAGCTAAAGAGCGTATCATCTAAGAGAAATGTAACAGGCAAAGGAGTTTAGGCATGAAAAAGTGGCTTGCACTGACTGTGATGACAGCCGGGATTGTTCTGCTCGGCTGGGGAATTTGGCAAATCGCCTCTACTCATCTTCAAACAGCCCAATCATTAGACGAAGCGAAGAAGGCCGTGGCGGACGATCAAAGAATGTCCAAGAAGCAGTTTGCTCCAGAGGTGGGGAAAGCCTCTGGCATCCTGACGATTCCAAAATTGAAAGCAGACCTTCCCATTGTTGAAGGGACGGATGCGGATGACCTTGCAAAGGGAGTAGGACACTACAAAGGCAGCTATTATCCTGATCAGAATGGACAAATCGTCCTATCTGGACACCGTGATACGGTGTTTCGCCGGACAGGTGAACTGGATATTGGAGATCAGCTGAAAATCACTGTGCCTTATGGTGAGTTTGTGTATGAAATCACGCATACGAAAATTGTCGATCAGCATGATACATCCATCATTACTTTGCAGAATGAAAAGGAAGAGCTTGTCCTAACCACATGCTATCCTTTTCATTTCGTCGGCAATGCGCCAGAGCGGTACATTATTTATGCAAAAAGAGCGTCTGAATAAAGAAAAAGAGCCTGCTGATCTTATGCAGGCTCTTTATTTTAATGGATGATTTTCTTCATGAGCTGGGCCATATCAGGTGGAAGTGGTGCTTCTATGATCAGATGCTCACCTGTAAAAGGGTGTTTCATATCTACTTGCTTGGCGTGAAGAGCACACCTGTTGATGTAATCACGAACTCCGTCATATAAAGTATCCCCCGCTAGTGGATGCCCGAGACTGCTAAGGTGGACACGAATTTGATGTGTTCTACCTGTCTCTAATTGCAGTTTAACGGCTGTCATTTGCAGACGTTTATTCATGTCCATGACCTGAAAATGAGTCACGGCTTTTTGTCCAGCAGGGGAGATTCTTCGTCTGACTGCATGGTGTTTGTCGCGACCGATCGCTGCATCGATGGTGCCTTTCTTTTTTTTGAAAAGCCCCTCTGCGATGGCGATGTATGTGCGGCTGATTGTTTTTTTAGAAAGCATTTGATCAAGAGCCGCATGGGCTAATCTATGCTTTGCAAAAATGACGGTGCCGCTTGTGTCTTGATCAAGCCTGTGGATATGTCTCACCCTCTTTTCTTCTCCATTTGCTTGAAAATGGAAGGCCACAAGGTTAGCCAGTGTGCCTGTTTGTCCTTTTTCATTCGGATGAGTTGGCCGTCCGGCAGGTTTTTGCACAATTAATAAATGCTCGTCCTCAAAGAGAACCTCTAATTCACCGTATTCAGGTGTCACATCACTTTCTTCTGTTTCAAATAAATCAATCATGATCTGGTCGCCTTTACTGACTTTAGCCGCGTGATGGGCAGGCTTTTGATTTAAACGAACTTTTTGATACTCCATCCAAAAATGGATAATCGGTTTTGATGCAGATACGGCTGTTTTTAAAAAATGACTGAGTGAAGTGTTATGGTGCTGCTCGTCTACTTTAAGTGAGAGCGTGTGTCCTTTTATGATCATGATATCCGTTCCTCTCTTTGGGTATATATAGGAAACACTTACCTTGGCGAACGCCTTTTTTTCTGTGCTATTCTGAATGGAGAAATAACGACAGAGAGGTAGATGTCACATGAGATTAATGAAAGCTGCTACAGACCTGCAAGAGCAGGCAATTGAAGAAATATCAAAGGATGTTGAAGATCTTCTTTCTCATGCTGTCAATGGAAAGCAGCAGGATATGCGTCAAAAAGACCGACCCCTTACCTTTATTGATGGAGTATATAACGGGACGATGGATGATGCTTTTCGTATTTTATCGGGTCTTCAGCTATTACATACCATAATTGTAAAACCGAAACGTCATATCACCAAACGGGATCGTGAGCTATTCGAGCGAAACCGTGAGCAGGTCAATGCCTGCGGCTTTTCTTTTCCGTTTGATCTAGACGATTTTGTCAGCCGTCACCTTCAAAATGCGTAAAAGATGGTGTGAACTTCCTTGTTAACTTACAAGGTCCTCGCACATACTATTTTTAAGGGAACGGAGAAACCTTTAAGATCTGTAATACCAAACCCGCTCTTTTTCAACATTGCCTATTTCTCCACGAATCGGAGCGCTTGGATCTCTTACAGAATGAACCGAACAAGGTAGGAGCCTGACAAAACGGTGCAGGCTCCTTTTATACATAATCATTTTAGCAGACATTCATCTTTGAAAGTCAATTTTATTCACGATATGATAGCAAGGAGTATATCTTTAAGACTTTCGTAAAAAAGGAGTGGCCTCGTTGGTAAAGGCGATTATATTTGATTTTGACGGATTAATTTTAGATACAGAAACACATGAGTATGAGGTTTTACAAGAAATGTTTGCAGAGCATGAGTCAGAGCTGCCTCTTTCCGTATGGGGCAATGTCATTGGGACGCAGGCAGGCTTTAAGCCATTTGAATATTTGGAAAAGCAGCTAGGGAAGACGCTGGATCATGAGACACTCACAGCAGATCGGCGTTCTCGTTTTCAAAAAAGAATGAAGGACGAATCAGCAAGACCTGGCGTAGAAGCTTATTTAGAAGCAGCAAAGGAGCTCGGGATCAAGATTGGACTTGCTTCCAGCTCAGACTATAAATGGGTGTCTGATCACCTGAAGCAGATTGGTCTTTTCGACTATTTTGAATGTATCCGCACGTCAGATGATGTGGAAGAAGTCAAACCAAATCCAGAGCTCTATTTGCAAACCGCACGCTGCTTAGGGGTAGAGCCAAAAGATTGCGTGGCATTTGAGGATTCTGTAAATGGATCAGTAGCTGCCAAACGGGCAGGTATGAAATGCGTCATCGTCCCAAACAAAGTGACGAGCACGCTGCAATTTGAAGAATATGATGTCAGATTAGAATCCATGGCTGAAATCGAATTGCTCCAGCTATTCCATCAGCTTGAAAAAGAGGATCAGTAAGGGGGCAAACACATCATGGCAGAAAAACTAGACTTAACGCGGTTTGAAAAAAGAATGGTGATCCGTAATATCCAGGAAGAGGATATTGACCGAATCATTGCCTTGCAAGAGGTATGCTTTCCAGGCATGGACCCTTGGAAACGAGAGCATCTTGAAAGCCACCTTGAGCATTTCCCAGAAGGACAGTTTTGCGCTGAATTCGAGGGAGAAATCATTGGCTCTTGTTCAAGTTTATTAATTAACTTTGATGAATACGATGATCGCCACACTTGGCAGGACATTACAGATGATGGGTACATCACAAACCATAATCCTGATGGGATGAATATGTACGGAATCGAAGTCATGGTGAGTCCTCAGTACCGCCGCATGAAAATTGGACATCGTTTGTATGAAGCAAGAAAAGACTTAGCAAGAAGATTAAATTTAAAAAGTATCATCATTGGCGGACGTATTCCGAATTATCATAAATACCAAGAGGAAATGACGCCTCGCCAGTATGTGGAGCAGGTGACGCTTCACCAAATCTATGATCCCGTTTTATCTTTTCAGCTGTTAAATGAATTTAGTCTCATGCGGATCAATCCGAATTACTTGCCGGACGATAAAGCATCCAGCACATATGCCACGTTAATGGAATGGAACAATGTCGATTATCGCCCGCAATCGAAAAGATATTATAAATCGGCGTTCCCCGTTCGAATTTGTGTGATTCAATATGCGATGAAACAAATTCATTCCTTTGAGGAATTTATGAATCAGGTGGAGTATTATGTGGATGTCGCATCAGATGCATCGGCTGACTTTGCCGTATTCCCAGAAATTTTCACGACACAGCTCATGTCTTATTTAGAAGAGCGTTCACCAAGTCTTGCCGTGCAGCGGATCACGGAATATACCGAGGACTACATTAATTTGTTCACAGACCTTTCTGTGAAATATAACATTAATATCATCGGCGGGTCCCACTTTGTAGAAGAGGAAGGAAAAATCTATAATATCGCCTATTTATTTAGACGTGATGGAACGATTGAAAAGCAATATAAGCTTCACATCACGCCGAATGAAAGAAAATGGTGGGGGATTTCAGCTGGTGACCAGGTCCGGGTATTTGATACGGACTGCGGCAAAATTGCGATCCAAATTTGCTACGATATTGAATTTCCTGAGCTTGCACGGATCGCAGCTGACAAAGGAGCGAAAATTATTTTCACTCCGTTCTGTACGGAAGACCGCCAAGGCTATTTAAGAGTACGTTACTGTGCACAGGCGAGAGCGGTTGAAAATCAGATTTATACCGTCATCTCGGGAACAGTTGGCAACCTTCCGCAAACCGAAAATATGGATGTTCAATATGCACAATCGGCTATATTTGCCCCATCAGACTTTGAATTTGCAAGAGATGGGATTGTAGGAGAATGTAATCCAAACATTGAGATGGTTGTCGTTGGTGATGTCGATTTAGAAATTTTAAGAAGACAAAGGCAAGATGGGACCGTACGTCAGCTGAAAGACCGAAGAAGAGACGTGTACCATATTGAATATAAGAAATAATGAGAGGAAGCGCCTATTGTTGAGGCGCTTCTTTTTGATGACATTTTACTAAGAGACAATGTGACGCCATGAGTGGTCGCTTTCGCTGCTAAAAAAGAGATAAGATTTTTTCGATTGATAAAGGGATGCTGGAGCAAAAGCAGAATATACTGAAAGGAGATTATGTGTTCAAAAAGGAGAGGAACATGGGGCGACAATCTAAACATCTGTATATTAATTTGCCGGTAAAGCATGTGAAGGAATCTATCGCTTTTTTTGAGCAGCTGGGTTTTGATTTTGAGCAGCAGTTCACGAATGATCAGGCGGCCTGTTTGGTCATTGATGACACGATCACCGTCATGCTGTTATCTCTTAGGCATTTTCAATCCATCTCTGAGAAACAATTAGTAGATGCAAAAAAGGCATCAGAGGTGATTATCTCTATGCGTGTCAATTCACGAGAAGAGGTCGATGAGCTTGTCGAGCAGGCAATGGCAGCAGGCGGTTCACCGTTTAAGGAAAAGCAGGATCATGAGTTCATGTATGGATGGAGCTTTCAGGATCTTGATGGTCATTTGTGGGAAGTGTTTTATATGGATGAGGAAAGAAGCGGCCTTTCATAAGGGTGCTTCTTTTTTATTGTTTATCAGTGGTATGATAATGAGGAAGCAGAAGGAAATTGGAATTCAACTAGAGAAAAGTAGGTGCAGCATGGAGTTTTTACTTGTCTTACTGCCAGTGTTCGGCATATTTCTGATTGGGTATATCGGGCAGAAGGCTATTGGTTTTGACATACATACGCTCTCATCAATGTCTTTATATTTAATGTCACCATTTCTTGCGTTTGAAACCTTTTATCAAAACAAAGTGTCGATGGACTATGTGTATTTATCCATTTTTGTTGTCGGGCTTTGTCTTGCACTTATTTTATGTGTCTTTATTTTATCTCGAATTTATGGGTATTCGAAGGAAACGTATTGTGCCATGATTCTGTCGTCAGCCTTTATGAACAATGGAAACTATGGCACGCCCGTTGTGCTGCTTGTCTTCGGAGCAGCAGGTTTGGATATTGCGATCGTGTTGATGGTGCTGCAGCAGCTTGTCATGAGTACAATCGGCATGTATTATGCAGCAAAAGGTGGAGAGGATGCGGGAGATGGAAAGGTCGTGCTGAAAAAAGTGCTGCGTATGCCGGTTGCTTATGGGGCGCTCATCGGTCTATTATTTCAGCTGATTGACCTTTCATTACCTAAAGAGCTGATGACGGGTGTTCAGCTTGTGGGGAATGCTGCCATACCGACGATTATGCTTATTTTAGGCATGCAGCTTGCCGTCATTTCTTTTAAGCAAGTGGATTATCGCCATATTTCTTATGCTGTATTGCTGAAGCTGTTTATCTCCCCACTCATCGCATTTGGCTTTACGCTCATTTTACCGGTAGATGATTTGGTGAAACAAATTATGATTCTAGTTGCAGCCATGCCGACAGCGGCAAATACCACGCTGATGGCTGTACAATTTCGAACGAAGCCTGAGTTTGTCTCAAGTACGACGTTTCTCAGTACAATTTTAAGTATCGTGACGTTACCAGTTTTATTATGGATTTTATCCATGCACCCTCTGGGATAGGGGATAGGCGGCAAACAAAGGGGGACATATGAATGAATGTAGATGTTCATTTCCAAGTGAGTGACGTGTTGAAAACGAAGCATTTTGCGCATGCAAAAGTGTTAGCAGGGGAAAAAGGATTGTTTCGGCAGGTCAAATGGATCCATGTGTTAGAAGTGCCTGATGTAGAGGATTTGTTAAATGGAGGCGAGCTTATATTAACGACAGCCGCAGGCTTCCATGATCAACTGGATGTGTTTCAAGCGTTTTTACGACAGCTGATTGATTCAGGGGCAGCCGGCTTGTGTATTGAATTTGTGCCGCTAAGATTCGATGTGCCGGAAGAATTGCTGACCTATGCAGAAGAAAGAGATTTTCCGCTTATTCTGTTTACAAAAGAAGTGAAGTTCGTCAACATCACTCAGCATCTTCATACGATGATGATCGAGCGTCAGTATCAAATGATGGCTGATTTAGAAGTACTATCATCAAAGCTGAATGAGCTTTTACTGACCCCGCATCCGCAGATGGATATTTTGGATCAAGTGTATCAGCACGTAAGGGGGGTTCTTTTACTCCTCCCTGTTCAGGGCGAGCCGATTATTTTATGTGATGCTTCCAAACAAACCGAAGAACTGGTCATGAATTATTTGCAGTTTGCTTCCGTGCCAAAAGGATACGAAGTGACGCAAAAACAAGTGCTTGCACTCAAACAAACATTTGCAGATCTTGTGCTCATTCATCAAGCGGACACGCTCTCTGAATTTGAACTGCTCGTGATGGATAAAGGAGCGAATGCTCTTGCCCAGCAAACATTAAGAGAGCTTTATACAGAAGAGCTGAAGAAGACAAAAGAGAATGAATGGCTGCAAAAATGGTTCCAAGAAAAGCATACAGAACGAGAGATCATAGAGCACCTTGAAGAAGCAGAAGGGTTGAAAAAGCCAACTGGCTGTGTAGTTTTGCTCTTTCAAAAGCATCATCAAATCGAAGAAATTGCAGGAAATCTTTACTTTCTCGTATCTTGCCGCTCCATCTTTCAGCGTGCGGGCTTCCATCTGATTGCTTATGAGCATCAAGGACAAACCTTGTTTATTTTATTAAACACGAGAAAAAAAGAGGACTGGAAAGAGCGTGCAGAAAAGGCTGCAAACGACATCAAACAATTGTTTGACCGGGAGCAGCCCCGAGGGGCCGAGATCAATTTTGGTATCGGTCAATATTGTGAACAGTTTCAGCACATGAGAAAAAGCTTTCAAGCAGCCAAAGAAGTGCTTCATTTAAAAAAAGTGATGCCTCAGCGGGTGGAAAGTTCATTTTACAAGGATTTACATATGCTCCGTCTCATGCCTGTGATGAAGGAAAGCGGTCTGCTTGAATGCATGGTGGAAGAGTATTTAGAGCCCGTGATTGTATACGATAATCAAAATAGCGGGAGACTCTATCAAACGCTGAATATCTTTTTACAGACAAACGGTTCTAAAAAAGAAACCGCAAGCCAGCTCTATATTGTCAGGCAAACCCTTTATCATAGACTGGATAAACTGCATGCTTTGCTTGGTGAGGATATGATGCAAGCGCCGAAACGCCAGGCACTTGAATTTGCGATTCTTGCTTATGAATTCCTGCAAGGAAATCGACGTTAGCGGAGGGTGTTCAATTTGCCAAGGCATCAAGAAAAGTGTCTTATGATGGTGTTCAATCAGTTGACGATCTGTCTAATGTAATCGGCCTGCCCCTTTTTTTATAATGAAAGGAACGATTGTTTCTCTTTTACGGACGGCCTATTTCCAGTTTCATATGCCTCACGTTTTATCCATATAATGAATGGAGAGGCAATGTGCTGCTGAACTGGTCTAAGCTTCTTTAATGATGAAAACGGATACATGGGGGGCGGGAAGATGAAAATACATGAGCAGGCTCAAAATCTTCAGGCGAAAGATGATCAGTTGATCTGGCATCATATGAAAGGGACAAACAAGGAAAATGAAAGTATGGTCATTCACGAGGCAGAAGGCGCATGGGTGACAGACATTCATGGAAATCGCTATTTAGACGGAATGTCAGGCCTTTGGTGTGTAAATGCCGGATATGGCCGAAAAGAGCTTGCAGAAGCGGCATATAAGCAATTAAAGACAATGCCTTACTATCCGCTTACACAAAGCCACGTGCCGGCGATTCAGCTGGCTGAAAAGCTAAATGAGTGGCTTGGCGGGGACTATGTCATCTTCTTTTCTAACAGCGGTTCTGAAGCTAATGAAGCCGCATTTAAGATTGCCAAACAATATCATGTGCAAAAAGGAGAGAGTACTAGGACAAAGTTCATCTCCCGGTATCGGTCGTATCACGGCAATACAGCAGCTGCTCTTGCCGCGACGGGTCAAGCGCAGCGTAAATATAAATATGAACCATTAGGTCAGGGCTTTATCCACGTCGCACCGCCTGATATGTATCGTCATCCTGAGGACCAAGAGAATTTGGCGAGTGCTGAGGCGATTGATCAGGCTATGACGTGGGAACTAAGTGAGACCATTGCTGGGGTCATTATGGAGCCGATTATTACGGGCGGCGGTATCCTAATGCCGCCAAAAGGGTACTTGAAGAAGGTCAAAGACATCTGTGAAGCCCATGGAGCGCTTCTCATTGTAGATGAAGTCATCTGCGGCTTTGGCCGGACAGGGAAGCGGTTTGGTTTTATGCATGAGGAAGTAAAGCCGGATATTATCACAATGGCAAAAGGGATTACAAGCGGCTATTTACCACTTTCTGCAACGTGCGTGAAACGAGAAATTTATGAAGCCTATGCAGGAGAAGATACGTATGACAGGCTGCGCCATGTGAATACATTTGGCGGTCACCCTGCTTCCTGTGCGGTGGCAATTGCCAACCTAGAGATTATGGAAAACGAGCAATTAGTGGAACGGTCAGATGCACTGGGGCGAGATATGCTTGAACGTTTGCAAGAGTTAAAAGAGCACCCATTTGTCGGAGATGTCAGAGGAAAAGGCTTGCTGTTTGGCATTGAGCTTGTTCAGGATCAACAGTCCAAAAAACCAGCTGAGCCACATGTTGTCGGTCAACTGATCGCAGAATGTAAAAAACGCGGGCTGATCATCGGGAAAAATGGTGATACGGTGGCCGGCTATAATAATGTTGCCCAACTTGCACCGCCACTTAATATCACAGATGATGACGCCTCATTTATCATCAACACATTAAAAGAAAGCATGGCACAGCTATAGCAGAGAGACTTCTCTGCTTTTTTCTATGGAATAAAAGCATGCTTTCCAGCATTTTGAGCTAGATCTATGAAGATGATGTGAAGTGAAATCGGTATTGGGCACACTAGGTGTATTGAAAAATAGAAGAGTTTCTATTACTGTTAGGAGAAGACTGATCCAATACACTTTTGAAGGAGACGGCATATGAGTTTTCATGATCAACCTATTCTACCTGCTGTTCGCAATATGAAGCAATTTGAGGAATTTTTAAAAAGTCCATTTACATATGGTGTCTTACTTGATGTTCACTTAGGCCGGCTAAAGGGCATCATGAATGAGGCAAATGCTCATCACAAAAAAATGTTTGTCCATGTCGATCTCATTCACGGGATTAAACATGATGAGTATGGAACGGAATTTATTTGTCAGGAAATGAAGCCAGCAGGAATTATTTCTACTAGGTCTTCTGTCATAGTAAAAGCCAAGCAAAAAAAGGTATATGCCATTCAGCGAATGTTTTTACTTGATACGAGTGCCATGGAAAAAAGCATGGAATTCGTCGGGAAACATCGTCCAGATTTTATTGAAGTGTTGCCGGGAGTCGTACCAGATTTAATTACAGAAGTACGCGAGCGAGCTGGGATCCCAATATTTGCAGGCGGATTTATCCGTACAAAAGAAGATGTAGAAAGAGCGCTTGAAGCAGGGGCTACAGCTGTGACAACCTCGAATACCACCCTTTGGAAAGCGTTCCAAAAATGAAGAAGAGAAAATGTGAATATTTATTGACAACGTTTTCATCCTCTGATACTATTGCACTAAGTTAATATCATGTGATGGAGAAACGGAGATCCACAACAGCGCTTTACTGGGTGACAAATGACCCTGATGTAAAGTATGTTTGTTGTGGATCTTTTTCTTTATCTTTTCTACACATTCATAGGGGATGGCAACTGAACCAGAGGAGGAATTTTTCATGACACCATTTTGGGGAGAAGTCGTAGGTACAATGCTGCTCATCATTTTTGGAGGCGGTGTGTGTGCGGCAGTTAATTTAAAGAAATCGCTCGCATATCAATCCGGCTGGATTGTAATCGCTTTCGGATGGGGATTTGCAGTAGCCATTGCAGCATATGCAACGGGTGGAATCAGTGGAGCGCATTTAAATCCCGCACTAACAATTGGGCTTGCGCTAGAAGGAAGTTTTCCTTGGGCTGATGTTCCAATGTATATTGTTGGTCAAATGCTCGGCGCATTAATAGGGGCTATTATTGTCTTTTTACATTACTTACCGCACTGGAAAGCAACAGATGATCCAGGTGCAAAGCTAGGTGTATTCTCAACTGGTCCTGCGATTCCGCATACTTTTGCAAACGTACTTAGTGAAGCCATTGGTACATTTGTATTGGTTCTAGGAATCTTAGCGATTGGTGCAAATAAATTTGCAGACGGAGTCAATCCGCTGATTGTTGGTTTTTTAATTGTTGCAATTGGTCTTTCTTTAGGTGGAACAACTGGTTATGCAATTAACCCTGCACGTGATTTAGGTCCGAGAATTGCACATGCGATCCTGCCGATTCCAGGGAAAGGCCCATCGAATTGGAAGTATGCATGGGTGCCAGTCATTGGTCCAATTTTAGGCGGTGCATTTGGCGGTGTTTTCTACAATGCAGCTTTTAAAGCGAACGTCACTCCAGCCTTTTGGATTGTAAGCGTTATTTTAATTGTGGTATTGTTAGGACTCTATGTCTCTACGAAAAACCAAACAAATGCTGTAAATGAAAGTATGTAAGGGGAGGAAAACATCATGACAAAAGAAAAATATATTCTTGCACTAGATCAAGGGACAACAAGCTCAAGAGCGATCTTATTTGATCAAGAAGGCAAAATTGCACATACAGCTCAGAAGGAATTTAATCAATATTTTCCGAACCCAGGCTGGGTAGAACACAATGCAAATGAAATTTGGAGCTCTGTTCTATCGGTCATCTCAACTGCTTTAATTGAATCAGGAATTGAAGCAGACCAAATCGCTGGTATTGGAATTACGAATCAGCGTGAGACAGCTGTTGTTTGGGATAAACATACAGGCGCACCTATTTACAATGCAATTGTTTGGCAGTCAAGACAAACGTCTGGCATTTGTGAAGAGTTAAAAGCGCAAGGACACAATGAAACGTTTAGAAATAAAACAGGACTTCTCATCGATGCTTATTTCTCAGGTACAAAAGTAAAATGGATCTTAGACAATGTAGAAGGTGCCCGTGAGAAAGCAGAAAATGGCGACTTACTGTTTGGCACAATCGATACTTGGCTTATTTGGAAGATGACAGGTGGTAAATCACACGTCACAGATTATTCAAATGCGTCAAGAACGTTAATGTTCAACATTTACGATCTAAAATGGGATGAAGAATTACTTGATATCCTTGGCGTACCTGCTTCAATGCTTCCAGAGGTGAAACCATCTTCGCACATTTATGGTGAAACAACAGACTATCACTTCTTCGGCAGAAATATTCCGATTGCAGGAGCGGCGGGAGATCAGCAGGCTGCTTTATTCGGTCAAGCTTGCTTTGAAGAAGGAATGGCGAAGAACACATATGGTACAGGATGTTTCATGTTGATGAATACAGGGGAAAAAGCCATTAAGTCGGATCATGGTTTATTAACGACGATTGCATGGGGCATTGACGGCAAAGTTGAATATGCTTTAGAAGGAAGTATTTTCGTTGCTGGCTCAGCGATTCAGTGGCTGCGTGATGGACTGAGAATGTTTAAAGACTCGAAAGACAGCGAAGCTTATGCAGAGCGTGTTGAGTCAACAGATGGCGTATATGTCGTTCCGGCATTCGTTGGTCTAGGCACACCATACTGGGATAGTGATGTCAGAGGCGCTGTATTCGGGTTAACACGCGGTACTTCTAAAGAGCACTTTATCCGTGCAACGTTAGAATCACTTGCTTATCAAACGAAGGATGTTTTAGATGCGATGGAAAAGGATTCTAACATTTCATTAAAAACATTGCGTGTTGATGGCGGAGCTGTGAAGAATGATTTCTTAATGGGCTTCCAAAGTGATTTACTGGATGTGCCTGTAGAGCGTCCAGAAATTAATGAAACAACGGCACTCGGTGCGGCCTATCTTGCGGGAATAGCAGTTGGCTTCTGGAACGACCGTTCAGACATTGCAAAACAATGGAACCTTGACAAGCGCTTTGACCCTAAGATGGAAGAGGACAGCCGAGACTCGTTATACAGCGGGTGGAAAAAGGCTGTAAAAGCAGCTCAAGCTTTCAAATAAACAAAAAGTATGGTATACTTCAAGTAAGTTAATAGAACGGTTGGAGAACTGGAGAGACCGCAGGCACCGAAGTGTAGAAATACGCTTTGGGTGTTTGCGGTCTCTTTTTCTTTACCGTACAACATGGGAGGAACAAGAGATGACTTTTTCTAGCTTAGAAAGGGAACAAATGTTGCAGGAAATGACAAAAAAACCATATGATGTGTTTATTATTGGTGGGGGTATTACAGGCGCTGGTACAGCACTTGATGCTGCTTCACGCGGAATGCGCGTCGGTCTTGCAGAAATGCAGGATTTCGCAGCAGGTACGTCTAGCCGCTCAACGAAACTAGTGCACGGTGGACTTCGTTATTTAAAACAATTTGAAGTAAAGATGGTCGCAGAGGTCGGTAAAGAGCGTGCCATTGTATACGAAAACGGTCCTCATGTGACAACACCAGAATGGATGCTGCTTCCGATGCATAAAGGCGGGACATTCGGTAAGTTTTCAACATCCATTGGGCTTAGAGTGTATGACTTTTTAGCTGGTGTAAAGCATAGCGAACGCAGAAGCATGCTGAGTGCGAAGGAAACACTTGCAAAAGAACCGCTTGTGAAAAAGGACGGCTTAAAAGGCGGCGGCTACTATGTTGAATACCGTACAGATGATGCACGCCTGACAATCGAAGTCATGAAAGAAGCTGTGAAATTCGGGGCAGAAGCAGTCAACTATGCGAAAGTAAAAGAATTTATTTATGATAAAGGCAAAGTTGTCGGTGTTGTCATTGAAGATGTCATGACGCAGAAAACCTACGATGTATATGCGAAGAAAATCGTCAATGCGACAGGTCCATGGGTCGATCAGCTAAGAGACAAGGATCACTCAAAAGAAGGGAAGCATTTACAGCATACAAAAGGTATTCACTTAGTATTCGACCAATCAGTCTTCCCATTAAAACAAGCGATCTACTTTGACACACCTGATAAACGTATGGTCTTTGCGATTCCAAGAGAAGGCAAAACGTACGTTGGAACAACAGATACAGTGTACAAAAAGCAGCTGGAACATCCGCGTATGACAAAAGCAGATCGTGATTATGTCATCAAAGCGATTCAATACATGTTCCCTAATCTCAATATTACAGAAAAAGATGTTGAATCTAACTGGGCTGGTCTTCGTCCACTCATTCATGAAGAGGGCAAAGACCCTTCAGAAATTTCTCGTAAGGATGAAGTATGGACATCATCTTCAGGCTTAATCACCATTGCTGGCGGTAAATTAACAGGCTACCGCAAAATGGCTGAGCACATTGTGAATCTTGTACGTGACGGACTAAAAGAAGAAACAGGCAAAGATTTCGGACCATGTAAAACAAAGCATATGCCAATTTCAGGTGGTCATGTAGGCGGATCTAAAAATATGACTTCCTTTGTACAAGCGAAAACAGCAGAAGGAACATCTGTTGGTTTAACAGAACCGATTGCTCAAAAACTCGCCGAAAAATATGGCTCAAACGTCAGCAGTCTCTTCAAGCGTGTAGAGCAGCTTCAAGGTGAAGCAGACAAACGAAACATTCCAGCGTATGTACTGGCAGAGCTTGTCTATGCAATCGAAGAAGAATTAGCCGTTACCCCTGTCGATTTCTTCTTAAGAAGAACAGGAAGCCTATTATTTAATATCAACTGGGCAAAAAAATATGCACAGCCTGTTGTTGATTATATGGCAGAGCGTTTTGGTTGGGATGAAGCAGTAAAACAGAAACATCAAACAGAATTAGATCAACTATTCCATGAAGCAGTTGTACCGCTTGATGCTGAATAAAAGAAAAGCCGATCATGTATCGGCTTTTTTATTTGTTCAGCATTTTCTCCATCTCCCAATGATATAGCATGACATAAAAGATGATTCCATATAGAATAACAGTAGATGTATTTTATTGATGATAAGAGCTGGGAGGACGACCATGAGTTGGAAGACGAATTATGAGCGATGGATCAATGAGAAGCACCTAGATACTGAGCTAAGGGAATGGCTGGAGGCACATCAAGATGATCAACAAGCACTTGAAGACTGTTTCTACAAAAACCTTGAGTTTGGCACTGGAGGAATGCGCGGGGAGATTGGTGCCGGCACGAACCGAATGAATGTGTACACGGTTCGAAAAGCATCTGCAGGTCTTGCTGCGTATATTGCGAAACATGGAGAGGATGCAAAAAGAAGAGGCGTCGCCATTGCATATGATTCACGCCATAAATCGCCTGAATTTGCGATGGAAGCAGCCAAAACACTTGCCTCGCAGGGCATTCAAACGTACGTATTTGACGAACTGCGTCCAACACCAGAGCTCTCCTTTGCTGTTCGAGAGCTGAATGCATTTGCTGGGATTGTTGTGACAGCAAGTCATAATCCACCAGAATATAATGGCTATAAAGTATATGGAGAAGACGGCGGACAGCTGCCTCCACTTCAAGCAGATCAAGTCATTGAAGAAGTAGATGCAATAGAAAATGAACTGTCGATTTCAGTTGATTCAGAAGAAACGTTAAAACAACAAGGGCTGATCAACATGATCGGAGCAGAAATCGATCATGCTTATATTGAAAAATTAAAAACCATCAGTGTGCACCCTGAGCTGGCAGGTGAGGTCGATGTCAAAGTCGTTTTTACCCCGCTTCACGGTACAGCCAACCAGCCGGTCCGAAAAGGGCTTCAGGCTCTAGGCTATCAGCATGTGACTGTTGTGCCTGAACAGGAAAGACCAGATCCGCAATTTTCAACAGTGACTTCGCCAAATCCAGAGGAGCATGCAGCATTTGAGTATGCCATCAGGCTTGGTGAAAAGCAGAATGCCGATCTCCTCATTGCAACAGACCCAGATGCGGATAGGTTAGGTATTGCGGTCAGAGATCATGATGGAGAGTTTACCATCTTAACAGGCAACCAAACAGGAGCCCTGTTGCTCCATTATTTATTGTCTGAAAAACAAAAGCTTGGTCAGCTGCCGCCCCGTCCCGTTGTGATGAAAACCATTGTCACAAGTGAGCTTGGGCGTGCTGTTGCTTCAGCCTTTGGTGCCCATACGATTGACACGCTTACTGGCTTTAAATTTATCGGAGAAAAAATCAAGCAATTCGAAGAGAGCGGAGAATACACGTTTCAATTCGGGTACGAAGAAAGCTATGGCTATTTGATCGGTGACTTTGCCCGAGATAAAGATGCGGTTCAAGCGGCGCTGTTAGCCGTCGAAGTCGCTGCTTTCTATAAAAAACAAGGCAAGTCCTTGTACGACGCGCTTGTCGATATTTTCAAGGAGTTTGGATTTTACCGGGAAGGATTAAAGTCGTTAACCTTAAAAGGAAAAGAAGGAGCAGAGCAAATTTCAGCGATCCTTCATACCTTTAGAACTAATCCGCCAGCCGCTATCGCGGGTCAGCGCATCACTGTCATCGAGGATTACCAATCAAGTCAAAGACACCTCGTTGCCGAAAAGAAAGAAGCAACCATTCACCTGCCAGCATCAAACGTGCTGAAATATTTCCTTGAGGATGGCTCGTGGTTCTGCTTAAGGCCTTCCGGCACTGAGCCTAAAGTGAAATTCTATATTGCAGTCAAAGGTACATCGTTAACAGATAGCGAAGAAAAGCTGAAGCATCTGTCAGAAGAAGTGATGAAAGTTGTTTATGAGATTGTGGAAGAAACAGCTAAATAAACAAACAAGGCCATCGTGTGAATGCATGATGGCTTTTTCTCCGTCAAAAGGATGAGAAAAAATCATCCTTTTAGAGAAAGAACTGGCAAAATGCTCATGGTATAATGAGCGTAATGAAAAGAGAAGGCAGCAAATGCCGGGGGTAAACAGTATGGGAGAATACCAAGAGAAGGTTGAAACATTAAAAACGTTAAAAGAAATTGCTGAAAAGCTAAATGAAGGCATGGAAATGAAAGATACGCTTCATGAAGTGCTCCATATGCTGATGGATGTCACAGGCTTTCATTCAGCATGGATTTATTTTATAGAAAAAGACGGCTCGTATGAACTGATGGCAGAGGTATCCTTACCCGAAGCGCTGGCAAAGCATCAAAAGCAGCTCATGTGTCAAAACGATTGCTATTGCATCAATCGATACACAAAGGGATCACTGCAATCAGCGACCAACATTATTAACTGTAAACGCATCGAAACGGCGATTGAGCAAAAGCTTGGAGATACAGAAGGAATTACACATCATGCGACCGTTCCCCTCAAAGCATGTAAGCGTACGTTTGGGTTATTAAATGTGGCGGCAAAAGGAAAAGTCACATTTACGCAGGAAGAACTGAATTTGCTTGAAAGCATTGCGCTTCAAATTGGCACCGCCATTCAACGGATGAAGCTTGTGCAAACCGAGCATCAGCATGCTCTTTTGGAAGAAAGAAACCGGCTTGCACAGGACTTACATGATTCCGTCAACCAAATGCTATTTTCAGTCAGTCTGACTGCTAAGGCTGCCCGTCAAATGACAAACGATCAAAATCTAGGGGAAATGATTGATTTTATTCAGCATTTGTCACAAGATGCACTGGTTGAAATGCGTTCACTCATTTGGCAGCTAAGGCCAAGAGGACTTGAAAAAGGGTTTACAACAGGCATTGAAGAATATGCAAAGCTTTTAGGATTACGCTGTACATTATCTTTATCGGGCTGTATGGAGATGGATCATTCCCAGCATGAAACGTTGTTTCGGGTATGCCAGGAAGCGCTGAATAATTGTCAAAAACATGCGGGAGTAGATGAAGTCAAGGTCCAGCTTGAACAATCAAAAGACACGTTTGAGATGAAAATCATCGACCGCGGAAAAGGATTTCAATATGACGAGCAAATGAGCCTCCCTTCATTTGGTCTGAAAGGGATGTCTGAGCGCATCAAAAGAGCTGGTGGAACATTTTGTATAGAGTCTGAGCTCGGTAAAGGAACCACTATTCAAGTGAAGGTGCCATTTTCTCAAGAAAGGAAGGGATCGTCATGAGAGTCGTGATTGCAGATGATCATCATATTGTGAGAAAAGGGCTTGTGTTTTTCTTGCAGACACAGCCTGACGTCGAGATCGTTGGTGAGGCTTCTAATGGAGAAGAAGCATTAGAGGTTGTCAGACAAACGCGGCCTGACATCGTCCTAATGGATCTATCAATGCCTGTGATGAATGGCATTGAAGCAACGAAACAAATGACGCTGGAAATGCCTGATACCCGCATTGTGATCCTGACAAGCTATGCGGATAAAGATTATGTTATTCCCGCCATTCAAGCAGGGGCAAAAGCCTATCAGCTCAAGGACGTAGCGCCAGAAAAACTCCTTACGACAATGATTGACGTACAAAAGGGCACCTATCAGTTAGAAGGTCATATCACCAACTTTCTTGTGCAGCATTTGACCGAGCCAAAAGAGCAAAAATGGGCGCTGATGAAAGAGCTAACCAATAGAGAGCGAGATGTCTTATTCGAAATTGCAAAGGGGAAAAGCAATAAAGAAATTGCCTCATCACTGTTTATTTCTGAAAAGACTGTCAAAACACACGTATCTCATGTATTATCAAAACTAGAGCTGGCAGATCGGACCCAAGCGGCTCTATATGCAGTGGATTATCAAAAAAGTCAGCCAAAAGAGCTGCTATAACATAAGGGAATTTAGTCGTTATGCTAAAACTTTTAAGCGCATATTCAGTTCAATGAATTGAATAAAAAAGAGCACGGATACCGGTTTATTTGACGTGCCCTTTTGCGTGAAAAGAGAAGCATGTCCAGTCTAATTTCTAAAACCATAAAAGACTTGATGAGTGTAGCTCATCAAGTCTTTTATGGTTTTGAAGGAGGTGATGAACCGGCTGACTAATAGTGAATTTAAAAAAGGAGGAAATCAACGTGGAGACATATGAATTAGTGAGTGGTTATCGCCATGATGACAAATTGAAAGTAAGCTTTAATAAGTTAGCGATCAATACATTTGATTTGGATTTTAGTGGCTGGTATAAAAGAGGGTATTGGGATGAAAAATATATTCCTTATTCCTTTGTCCATCACGGGAAAGTGATCTCAAACGCTTCCGTCTATCTCATGTCACTGATCATTGATGGCCAAACGTATCGAGCTGTTCAAATTGGCACGGTGATGACGGATCAAGCCTACCGCCATAAAGGATTAGCGACAAAGTTAATACAGCATATTATGGATACGTACGAAAATGATTGTGATTTGATCTTTCTTTTTGCCAATGAAACTGTACTGGATTTTTATCCAAGGTTCGGCCTTACTCGTTACGACGAAAGTGAATTTAGTCTAAATATCGGCAAAAGCGCCATTCAAATGATAAAGGACATGCGCCTCAAGCAGCTGACGTTGGAACATGACCTGCCGTTACTTGAACAGTTCGCAGAAAAACGTCAAACGGTCTCAATGAAATTAGATGCTGAGGATCATGGCAGCTTATTGATGTTTTATTTTACATTCGTTTGGCCGGATGCCATTTTCTATATGGAAACGTTGGATACCATTGTCCTGATGAATGAAGAAAATGAAACCATACATGTCTTTGATATCATTTCTCTCGAGCCGCAAAATATAGAGGAAGTTGTTGCAAGTATTGTGAACGAAACGACGGAAAAAGTGATATTCTATTTTACACCTGATACGTCAATTAATGGATTACATGCGGTCAAGGCGCCAAATGATGAGGAAGCGCTGTTTATTTATACAAAAAAAGATTGGGTAAAAGGCCATTTTATGCTTCCAATCACAGCTCACTGCTAAGTGTATGTAAAAAGGCTGATAATCAGCCTTTCAGTGTGTAGACAACCCCTCGCATTCGGTGTCAAGTCTGCGCTCCGGTGCTCGTCCTTCCTAGACTGCAAAGGTTTTCTATCACGCTGAAAAGAAGACAAAGGGCTAAAATCAAGATCATTTTAGCCCTTTGTCAACAACCTTTTTCTTTATGTGTACATCGGTTGTGAATAAACTTCAGAAGCAGCAGCCTCTGAAGCATGGTCAATGTACTGCAGGAGCCCATATAAACATTTTTCAACATCAGCATCGTTTCGGTTAAATTGATACGCGTGTAAGAAATGCTCAATTCGTTTCGAGAGCAAGTCATCTTGCGTACGTACCATAAGAATAAGTAAATTATCCCATTGCGAGCGATGCGTATAATAAAGTGCTTTATCATAATCTGCCACATTCATCAAACCTTCTCCTTTCCCTTGAGAAGTCCTCATTAGTTTGCTCGGAACATATCGACATTTTCAGGGGAAAAGTTGGTGTCCGCATCAATCGTGTACCGGGAATTATAGGCTGAATAAATGCTTCATGTATGAAAAAGGATCGATCAGCAAAACATAAACAAAATATACATGAAAGTGAGATCAATGATATCATGCAGCCGAAATGGTGGGTGACTTTTGCAGCAGGAATGGTTTTGTTTAGCAGTTTTATGATCCATCCTGCAACAAATGCAGCCGTGCAGCCTGTTGAAAATTGGGAAAGACTTGCGTACACAGCGTTGCAAGAGGAATATGAAGGCGCCGCTTTAAACGATTATCAATATATTGGGCGTACACAAGTAAATGAAGATCAGACAAAGGATGTGTTTCGCGTCACCGTGAAGGAAGGATCAACGCTTTTTGCCGCACATGCAGAAATCTATTTTCACCCGGTGACCGGTCATTTGATTAGTATTAACGTATTCCGGCTATAAAAAAAACACCTCTAATAAAGAGGTGCCAGCATGTAGACAAACCCTCGCATTCGGTGTCAGTCCTGCGCGCCGGTACTCACGAATGTCAAATTCGCTCCGTTCCGGTGCTCGTCCTTCCTAGACTGCAAAGGTTTTCTATCACGCTGAAAAAAAGACAAAGGGCTAAAATAAAGATCATTTTAGCCCTTTGTCAACAATCTGACACCTCTAATAAAGAGGTGCTCATTGTGGATCAATTATTTCATGCTTCCTTGAAGGTATGAGCGAATATCCACACCAAGTGAATCGGCTAATCGTTGTCCGTAGTCTTCATCTGCACGATAGAAGTTGCAGATCGCAAGTAATTTTGTTTTGTCATTTACATCTTTCAGGTCAGCTGTTAGGTTTTTAATCAATGCTTGCTTCTCTTCTTCAGAGTAGCTTCGATATCTTTCCCCAGCTTGTTTGAAATTATTTGGTTTTTCTATTTTTTGTCTCACCATACGGTCACCGTGAAGAACTTGCTCACTTTCTTTGTAATGAGGATTTTCTTTTGGCTGATCATCGTAACGGTTTGGTTCATAGTTAATATGACCGCTTGGACGAGTCGTTGTCATAAAGCCATCCTGCTGATTATTGTGTACAGGTGCATAAGGACAGTTTACCGGAATGCGCATGTAGTTTGCACCAAGACGATGACGTTGTGTATCAGGATATGAGAACAGACGGCCTTGAAGCAGTTTATCTTCAGATGCTTCGATTCCTGGAACAAGTGCACTTGGCGTGAAAGCAGCTTGCTCTGTTTCCGCAAAGAAGTTCTCAGGATTACGGTTCAGTGTCATGCGTCCGACTTTTTGAAGCGGGTAATCTTCCTCGCTCCATGTCTTTGTTGGATCACATGGATCATAGTCAAGGTCATCATAATCACTAAGCGGCATCAGCTGGACATATAAGTCCCATGCTGGGTAATTGCCATTTTCAATGCGGTCATATAAGTCTCTTGTCGCATGCTGGAAATCATTCGCTTGGATTTCTGTTGCTTCTTCCATAGATAAATTGCGAATACCTTCTGAAGGTCTCCAGTGATATTTCACATATTTCGTTTCTCCATATTTGTTGACCCATCTAAATGTATGCACACCAGAACCGCGCATTTCAGCGTAGTTCGCAGGGATTCCTTCATCAGAGAAGAGCCATGTGAGCATATGAGTGGATTCAGGTGTTAAGGTCATAAAATCCCAGTAACGGTCAGGATCTTGGATATTGGTTACAGGATCTGGTTTGAGAGAGTGAACCATATCAGGGAATTTCAATGCATCACGTATAAAGAAGATCGGCAAGTTGTTACCAACTAGATCATAGTTACCTTCTTCTGTGTAAAATTTGACAGCAAAGCCACGCGGGTCACGCAATGTTTCAGGTGATCCTTTAGGATGAATAACTGTTGAAAAGCGAACAAAAACGTCTGTCTGTTTGCCTTCTTCACTTAAGAAGGCAGCTTTTGTATGTTTCTCCATGCTATTTTCAACTTCAAACACACCATAAGCGCCGGCGCCTCTTGCATGAACGACACGCTCTGGAATACGTTCACGATCGAAGTGTGCAAGTTTTTCAATCAAATGGTAATCATCAAGAAATGTAGGTCCGCGGTGACCAGCTGTTCTTGAGTTTTGGTTATCGCCAACAGGCACGCCTTGATTCGTTGTCAAATTTTTATGATTTGAATTTGTCATTCTTTTCTCCTCCTGTAAACAAAAAAATAGTTTCTAGCAATCTATATACCCTAATTATATTGAATCAAACCTGATAGTCAATATTTATTTATAATAATTTTAAATTAATTATTATTACAATAAGGTAAAGAAAAAGACGAAAGAATAGAATTCTTTCGCCTAAAGGAGGAGTTCTCTAAGAGCATCTTTGTTTTGAGTTAAGTCTTTTAATGTGTATTGATCAAGAACGCGTAAGTAAGCAGTAAGTGCTTCATGAAGTACATGCTTTAATGAACAAATCGGGGAGATGATACAGCTGTTTTTCTTTGGATCAAAGCATTCAACCATGACTAAATCATCCTCAGTATAACGGACAACCTCTCCAATATTAATGCTTTCTGGGCTTTTCCCAAGCCTAATCCCGCCATTTCTTCCGCGGATCGTTTCCACATACCCGCGTTTTCCAAGATGATAAATCACCTTTGTCAGATGATTTTTAGAAATGCCATAAACATCGGCGATCTGCTGAATGTTTGACAGTTCATTGTTTTCTCTTGATGCTAAATAAATGAGTACTCTTAATGAGAAATCTGTATAATTCGTTAGTTTCATTTTGACGACCTCTAAACCTGATAGAGTTTTGTATCATCGTAACACATTTTAGACAAAAACTGTTCGAGAAAGTGTTAAATGTGACAACATTTAAAACATGTATTATAAATATTGCTTTTATAAGCTGTTATCTATTACGATAAAGATGCATTTTAAATACATCTTTTGAGAGAAGGAATGACGATGTTATCTAAAGATCAAATGAATGCCATTAAACAATCAGCCCCTCTATTAAAAGCCGAAGGAACCCAACTTGTGACTGTTTTTTATCAAAATATGATTCGTCAGCACCCAGAGCTACTCAATCAATTTAATCAAACAAACCTCATGAACGGAAGTCAGCCAGAGGCGCTTGCTGCGACACTATATCAAGCGGCACTGCACATCGATCGATTAGAAGAATTACTTCCTGCGGTCAAACAGATTGCCCATAAGCATGTCAGTGTGATGGTCAAAAAAGAGCAATATCCAATCGTCGGATATCACCTCATTGAAGCGATGAAAGAAGTGTTTGGTTTAACGGAAAAAGATGACACGCTTTTAGCTTGGAAGGCCGCATATGACATCATTGCAAATATTTTTATCACGATTGAAGCAGAAATGATGGAGGAAAATGTAAAGCAAACAGGTGGATGGGCAGATGTGAAGCCGTTTGTGATTAAGAAAAAGGTACAGGTATCTCCATCGCTGATCTCCTTTTACTTAGTACCAGAGGATGAATCGGAGCTGCCAATGTATGAAGCAGGCCAATACATTACGGTACAGGCAGATATGCCGGATGAAGCTTATATGTGCAGCAGACAATACAGCTTATCAGATCAGCATCATCCATCTTATTACCGCATCACAGTGAAGCGCGATGGTCATGTGTCTACATTTTTGCATGATGAAATGGAAGAAGGAGACGTTCTTCAAGTGAGTATGCCGCAGGGAATGTTCTGTTTGCAAGAAGACACTAATGAGCCTGTTTATTTTATTAGTGCTGGTTCTGGTGTCACACCAATGATCGGTTTAATGAAAACAGCAGCTCAAAACAGCCATCCATTTACAATGATTCATGCAGATCGATTAGAGGATGTAACCGCTTTTGAAAATGAATTTGAAAGCGTTCTAGCTTCAGCTTCTCATGGCCGCATCATCTTATGTAATGAACAATTTGCGCAGTCTGGTAAGGGGGAGCTTGTTGAAAAGGCAGCCTCCCGCATTGACCGTCGATTCCTTCAATCAGTGGTTGGAGAAGAGAAAGGCCAATTTTATCTATGCGGTTCCCCGTTGTTTACACAGGAGATGATTCATATACTAAAAGAGCTGGGAATTCCCGAACAGAATATTCATTTTGAAGCCTTCGGCGGGCAATCCACGAAAGAAATGGAAGTCGTCTAAACGAATGGCGGAACATCATGTTTTTTTAGATGCGCTCATATAGTAGGGATAAGTCCGATGAGGAGGGATGGTTTCCTTGAGCGTATCTGAAAAACGTCTTTTACAAAGAGCCATTGATGAAATTACAGAAATTGCAGAAGGATTTGGTCTAGATTTTTATCCGATGAGGTATGAAATCTGTCCCGCGGAAATTATTTATACGTTCGGTGCATACGGAATGCCAACGCGATTCAGCCACTGGAGCTTTGGGAAGCAATTTCATAAAATGAAGCTTCATTATGATTTAGGATTAAGCAAAATTTATGAGCTGGTCATCAATTCAAATCCTTGCTACGCCTTTCTACTTGATAACAACACGCTTGTTCAAAATAAATTAATTGTGGCTCATGTACTGGCACACTGTGATTTCTTCAAAAATAATTGTCGTTTCCAAAACACAAAACGAGACATGGTAGAAAGCATGTCAGCAGCGGCAGAGCGGATCAAAGAATATGAGCATCTTCATGGAACAAAAGAAGTCGAATCCTTTTTAGACGCCGTATTGGCTCTCCAGGAGCATATTGATCCGTCTCTTGTTCGTTCAAAACTAAGCTGGAATATGGACGATGAAGAAGAATATGAAGATGATAAACCAAAGCCTCAGACGCCGTATGATGATTTGTGGGGAATGGATGAGCCGAAGACGCGTGAGAAAAAGAAAATCGTCAAGCAATTTCCGCCAAAGCCGGAAAAGGATATTTTACTCTTTATTGAGGCGCATTCTCGGGAGCTAGAGCCGTGGCAGCGGGACGTTCTCACCATGCTGAGGGAGGAAATGCTCTATTTTTGGCCGCAGCTGGAAACAAAGATTATGAATGAAGGCTGGGCATCGTATTGGCATCAGCGGATTATGCGTGAGCTTGATTTAGATTCAAGTGAATCGATTGAGTTTGCCAAATTAAATGCAGGTGTGGTGCAGCCATCAAAAACAGGCATCAATCCTTACTATTTAGGTCTGAAGATTTTTGAAGATATCGAAGAGCGCTATGACAACCCATGTGAAGAATTAAAAAAAGCAGGGGTGACAGAAGGATCAGGCCGCAGCAAAATGTTTGAAGTCAGGGAAATTGAATCGGATATTTCCTTTATTCGAAATTACTTAACGAAAGACCTTGTGATGAGAGAAGATTTGTACTTATTTCAAAAACAAGGGAGAGACTATAAAGTCATCGATAAAGAATGGAAGGCTGTTCGTGATCAGCTAGTCAGCATGAGGGTCAATGGCGGCTTTCCTTATTTGACCGTGATGGATGGCGACTATTTAAAAAACAATGAACTCTATATTAAACATTGGTATGAAGGCATTGAACTAGATCTGAAATACTTAGAAAAAGTACTCCCGTATTTGCATCAGCTATGGGGAAGAAGTGTGCATATCGAATCAGTACTTGAAGGAAAAGAAGTCATGTTTTCGTATGATGGAAAAGGGGTTCATAGGAAATATCTCGCATAAAATAAGATCAAAAAAAGATGTCTCTTAGCAGACATCTTTTTTGTCGGTTTTATTGGTTTTTCAGCAGCTTGAAAATGTGCTTTGCTTGATCGGTGTTTTCCATCAGACCTTTTAGCTTTTGGCTTGTTGGGCCATATGCAAAGAATGGAACTTCATCACCCGTATGACCTGATGTTGTCCAGCCTGTATGTGATCTCATGTTGATCACTTCTTCAATCGCATCATCAATTTTAACAGCATCCTTTGTTTCAGCGGCCTTTTGAATGGAGGCCATTTCTTCTTTTGTGAATTCAAGATCAATGTATTGTTTTAGCGCTGATTCAACAGTCATGCCACTGACGATTTTGTTTGCGATAAAATCAGGGGTCTTTTTCGCTGCTTTTACCGGTTTGTAATCCCAGCTGCCCGAGCCGTCTGCCCCAAAGGAGAGTCCGCCAGTTGAATGATCGGCAGTCGTGATGATTAACGTATTTTTATCCTTTTTTGCAAAACGAATGGCTTCTTCAAATGCTTTTTCAAAATCCTTCATTTCGCTCATTGCACTGACAATATCATGATCATGTCCAGCCCAGTCAATTTGACTGCCTTCGACCATAAGGAAAAACCCTTTTTTGTTTTTAGATAGCTGTTTAATGGCTGAGGACGTCATGTCTTGCAGGGAAGGTGTCTTTTTATCACGATCAATCGCTTTATCAAGACCGCCATCGGCAAAAATGCCTAGCACCTTTTGATTTTTGTTTTTTTGTAAGGCATCTTTATTGGTGACATAATCATATCCGGCCTGCTTGAATTCCTTCGTCAAATCACGATCCTTCCGGACAAAATCGACAAGACCTCCGCCAAGCATGACATCGACTGTATGCTGTTTTTCGATTTTTTCATCAAAGAAATCATCAGCAATGGCGGCTGTATTTTTTCTCGATACATCGTGAGACGCATACGCAGCAGGGGTGGCATTTGTTAATTCAGATGTCACGACAAGACCCGTAGATTTCCCCTTCCGTTTTGCTTCTTCTAGAACTGTTTTTAATTTTTTGCCGTTTTTATTTACACCGATCGCATTGTTGTATGTCTTTTTACCAGTTGCCATAGCTGTACCAGCTGCTGCAGAATCGGTGATATTGCTTTTAGAGTCGTTAGGGTATGTTTTGTGCATGCCAGTGAGGTAAGGGTCAAACGCTGTTTGCTTTGAAAGGTCTCCGTTGTGTTTAAATGAACGGTAAGTTGAAAGATACGGTGTTCCCATGCCATCCCCGATCAGCACGATCACATTTTGCACGTCATTTTTTGACTTCTTTTTAGCCTCTGCTTTGTCAGCCTGTCCAAATTCTATCCCTGAAAAAATGCCAATCGATAGCACAGATGCTGCCGCCACTGCAGCTATTTTCATTTTCGAGCTTTTCAACACACTCATTCATTTTGCCTCCTCATTGTTTATGTATCGCTCTTACGTTTACAATGGTAGAGCAGAATTGTGGATTCCCATTTACAGGATCGTAAAGTTCACTTTAAAATTGTAAAGGTCCACTTTACATAGAATGGACCAAAAAGAGAAATGAATGTATCATTTATCCATGACAAGATACGTTTATTTGTCATGATTGTGTAATAAAAATGAAATATAAAGAACCCTAAAAAAAATAAATTTTGCCCGAATTAATAAGCATAATGTCGCAGGAAGTCAAGACTATTTCTTCTGGTATTTGATCCTTATAATAGTAAGTAGATAAAATTCGGATCACGATAGATACATACAGGAGGAACAAATGAAAAAACAATTGATCACAGTTGCAAGTGCAGTTTTACTTGGGACGACATTATTTGCCGGAGCTGCCTCAGCACAATCAGTAAAAGTTCAAAAAGGTGACTCTCTTTCTGTTCTAGCGAAAAAATACAAAACAAGCGTGAGCAAGATTAAATCAGACAATAAGCTGAAATCTAACACGATTTATGTTGGACAAACTTTAAAAGTAAATGGTACTTCCTCAAAAAAAACAACGAAAACATCAAAAACAACAACAAAAGTAAAAGCGGCTTCAGCGACAGCGACTCATAAAGTTGTTAAAGGTGATACATTATCTAAAATTGGCAAAAAGTACGGTATGACTGTAAAAGAGCTGAAATCGTTAAATAAACTCAAAACAAACCTTATCAAAATTGGACAAAAGCTAAAGGTCAAAAAGACGTCTAAAAAAGTGAAGACAACACCTGTTAAAGAAAAAACAGTTTCTGCTTCTTCTTTAAACACGTCTAAGCTTGTATCGGATGCTAAAGCGCACAATGGCACACCATATAGATGGGGTGGAACGACACCAAAGGGCTTTGATTGCAGCGGATTTATGTGGTATATCATTAACAAACAAAAAAAGATTTCAAGACAAACAACTGAAGGTTTCTGGGGATCAATGAAAAGCGTATCAACACCAAAGGTTGGCGATTTTGTGTTCTTTACAACATATAAATCGGGTCCATCTCACATGGGCGTCTACATTGGGAACAACAAGTTTATTCATGCTGCTTCTGATGGTGTGACGATCAGCAATATGAATTCAAGCTACTGGAAGCCGATTTACCTTGGAGCGAAAACATTTGTGAACTAATTTATTCAAAGAGACTGTTTATGAAGCAGTCTCTTTTTTTATTTTAGACTTACCATTGGGTATACATTTTAGAAAATAAATCGATATACAAAAAAGCCAGTGCTGCTTGGCGTTAGTCAAGTAACACTGGCTTTATATTTTGAGAACGGCTTAAAAACCTAATTGAAGATCGACATCGATCGATACGATGGTATAGACACAAACAATGACAAAGATATTCAGTACGACACCGAGGAACCCAGGGCCCGTACGGCCTTTTTTAATGAACAGTTCAATAATGCCAAATGGAACTGCGGCCATTGCAAAAGGAAGCATCTGAAAAGAATAAAATGTCACGTTGCTAATGATGGCGAGGTTTAGCATGAGCAGGGATAATATCGCTGTACCGACGGAAATCCAGCCAAATACATTATGCTCTTTAAAAATTCTTACCAATTCCATAATTCCACCTCGCTCACTTTTGCCGTTTTAATGCGTTTTGTCTTCGCAAATTTCTCGATTTCTTTCGAAGGACCTGTGATCACAGATCCATAAATCGTGACACCATTTTGGTTGATATAGCGTATTCGGTTCGACAGATCCAGTTCAGGTCTGCCAGAGATCGTTTTTGCCCAGGTTGGGTGCTGATTGACATAAGCAAGGGCATCTTTAAATTGATCTACCTCTGTTTTTGATGTGTGCTGAAGCTCTTTTAAGAATTCAGAGTCTTTCCCAGGGAAGCCGATTGGCCGCTGATTTCCGCTTAATGAATCCTCTGTTTTAATCGCATTCCAGAGCACTTTCATATCATATTTTTTAGCAAAGGAATAAACGTCCTTTGGTGTATAAGCTTTGTCATAGGATACATATACTTCACTGACTGTTCCTTCAGGGAGCTTGTCTAAAGTGGTGAGTGTTTGTTTTTTTGATGCATCTGCCTGCGTAGAAGGATGGGTAAAGAAATCCTCCGTATCGCGTGCGCTGTCACCATAATACGAGATGGTAGGCTGCTTTAGTTTATCGAAAAACATCTCGATTTGTTCACTGCCAATGGCTTCTGTTTTATTGCCAATTTGTTTTTGCAGCTTCAATTCGGTGTTCATCCCAAAAAGCTTGACCTGGCCTTTTAAATCCTTCATATCAATCGCCACGTTTGGTTTCGTCAAAGCGATTGTTACAGCGGCTGTTTCCATGAAGTGATTCCCTTTGCTCTCTGCCCCGCCAACACCGTAGTATAGATAACTTCCTAATGTACAAAGCGGTAAAATAATGAGTGTCGATATGACAGCAAGCACGGAAATACGTAAATAAGACTTTCTTTTTCCGTATTGTAAGATGGCTTTTTGCTTTTCAGGACTGATGGAAAAATCTGTCCAATCCGAGTCGTTCAGTTCCTGACTTAAGCGTTTTTCGTTTTCTTCAAGCTCTTCTTCAAACGCCATCATTTCTTCCTCGTTCATCTCACCATTATTATATTGTTCCCATCGCTTGTTAAACTCTTCATTCATCATTAACACCTCTGTTGTAAAGTGCTTTTAGGCGCTGCCTTGCACGAAATAAAACACTTTTAAAATTTGCTTCAGTAATATTCATGACCTTGGATGCTTCCTTGTAATTCAGTTCTTTTAAATAATACAATGTCAACGCTTCCTTGTAGTTATCTGGAAGCTGCTCCAAATACATGTTGAGGACTTCTTTTATTTCAACCTGTTCAGCAGGGCTTTGTACAGACGTTTGTAAAAGGCCGCCAATAAGGTCATCCGATATGGTCACTTCTTTTTTATGTTTCCTGACATAATCAATAAAAGCATTTCGTGCCACCTGAAATAACCAAGGTTTCACTTTGCTATGGTCGTAGGAATGAATATGTATATAAGCACGCATAAAGGTTTCCTGCAATAAGTCTTCTGCCAAATGTTTGTCTTTTGTCATGGAGAGCAGAAACCTGTAAACATCGTTCATATACATTTGATAAATTTCATCGATCGTCACTGATTTTTCTCCCCTCTATGTTATACACGCATAAGAAAGGCATAAAGTTGCACGAAACTTCTCAATACCGTACATTACTCATCTCTTTCGCCGAATCAAAATCATTTCTCCTTATCATAGCGAAATTTGCGCCATTTATAAAGCATTTTCAATAGAACAAATCAGGAAAAACCCTTAAAAAACGACAAAATTGGACACAATTCCTCTTCTATTCTCTCCTAAAACCATGGACCTGAATACAGAAAGAACAATGATTCTGATCGAAAAATGATGTGATGGTTTGGCTGATTCAAGAAATTTTTAGTACCAGGTAATAAAAAATTTGTTATAATAGAAACAAATCCTTCATTCTTCAAACAAAGGAAGTGCACTATGTATAAATTTTCAGGCTATACCATCAAAGTATTATTTTCTCTCCGAGGTGGAATCAAAGTATATCAAAAAGAGAATCTGCCAACGGATCGGGGGTTTGTCATTGCATGTACACATGAGGGTTTTGTGGATGTTCTTGCATTAGGCGCAGGGATTCTTCCGTTTGAGATCCACTACATGGCGAAAAAAGAATTGTTTGCAAATAAATGGATCGGTGGATTTTTAAAGAAGATTCATGCCTTTCCAGTTGATCGAGAGAATCCTGGGCCAAGCAGTATTAAAACGCCCATTAAATTATTAAAAGAGGGAAAGATCGTCGGGATTTTTCCAAGCGGAACACGTACAACAGAGGATGTCCCTTTAAAAAGAGGTGCGGTCACCATTGCGCAGCTCGGTAAAGCGCCAATCGTTCCAGCGGCGTACAAAGGGCCGTCCAATGCGAAAAGTCTTTTCAAAAAGGGGAAAATGCGCTTAATTATCGGTGAACCGATTGAGCAGTCAGAATTTGAGCATCTACCGCCAAAAGAACGATTAGGTGCCATGACGGAAGTATTAAACACGAGAATTAAAGAACTTGAAGCTCAATTAATGGAAAAGGCATAAGAAAAACGACCGCTTGCTTTGGCAAGGGTCGTTTTTTTCTTAAGAAGCGCCTTCTTCAGCGGCTTCTGCTAATTGTTCATTTAACTTTTTGACTTCGATATATACCACATGGTGCCCATCGACTTCATTAATGATAAATTCATAGCCTTGTTCACGAATGGTGTCATTTTTCTCAACTTCATATTTCTGAGTAAGGAACCAGCCGCCGATCGTATCGACCTCTTCGTTATCAAGCTGTGTACCTAAGAGCAGGTTGACTTGGTCAACTAGAACCTTTCCATCAAAGATGTAATGGTCTTCTCCAAGTTTACGCACTTCGTTGATTTCATCAATATCGAATTCATCACGAATTTCACCAACGATTTCTTCAAGGATGTCTTCTACAGTCACAAGACCTGCTGTACCGCCGTATTCATCTGATAAAATCGCCATGTGTACACGTTCGCGCTGCATTTTGAGCAATAAATCATGTACAGGAACTGTTTCAATCACATGAATAATCGGATTGACAAACTTTTCGATCGTATCACTTGTAGAACACTCACCGCTAATGCAGGCAGTGAGAACCTCTTTAATGTTCAGAACACCAATCATATTATCTTTATCGCCATCTTCAATTGGATAACGTGTATATTTCTCTACCTTGGTCACCTTCAGCATTTCCTCAATGGTAATATCATGAGGGAAGCTGACAACTTCGGTACGAGGAATCATAATTTCTTTCGCCAGACGGTCATCAAATTCAAAAATTTTATTTACATATTTGAATTCAGACTGGTTAATTTCGCCGCTTTTATAGCTCTCTGATAAAATAATCCGCAATTCTTCTTCAGAGTGCGCCATGTCATGCTCAGAAACTTGCTGAAGACCGAACGCTTTTGTTAACAAACGAGCAGATCCATTTAATACCCAGATAAACGGGAACATCACTTTGTAAAAAATCATGAGCGGTCTAGCAAAAAGAAGAGATACTTGCTCCGCCTTTTGAATGGCGAGTGTTTTTGGTGCAAGTTCTCCAACCACAACGTGTAAAAACGTCATAATACTAAACGCAATAATAAAAGTGACAATAGAACTAGCTGATTGAGGAATGGACAGCTCTACAAATAGTGGAGCAAGCATGTGCGCAATTGTTTCTTCCCCTAACCAACCAATACCAAGGGCGGTAATGGTAATACCGAGCTGACAGGCCGACAGATACTCATCAAGGTGAGTCGTGACATGCTTGACAGCAACTGCTGTTTTATTACCTTCTGCGATTAACTGATCAATTCTTGAGCTTCTTAAGCGAATGATCGCAAACTCTGATGCAACGAAAAATGCGGTTAAAGCTATAAGCAAAGCAACTATAAGTAAATTAACTATGTCCAATTAAGGCCTTCGTTCTGACTTTGAGAACGAAGGTAACACCTCCTGTTTAGTAAAAATTTTAACTTAACAGCAGTAAAAATGATTGGACAGCCGTCATCTTTTCAGGTGTAAGCTGCTTTTTTAATTTTTCACGTTGTTCTGGCTGAAGCTGCTTACAACGTACCAAAATGCGGTCCATATGCTCATTCATCCGATCGATATCAGAGGTTAAATGGACAAGTTCATCAGGATCTTCCTTTTGAGAAGGGAATTGTTCATCTAATCTGGATTTGATGTCAGAAAGAGCCAATCTCTGCTGTTTGCAAAGAACGATTAATTGTAATCGTTTTAAAGCATGTTCATCGTAATAACGATAATTTGAGCAAGATCTAACAGGCGCAAGCAACCCTAGATTTGTATAATAATCTACAGTTCGCTTCGTCACCTGTGCAATCTGTGCTAGTTCACCAATACGATACTTTTTCTCAGCCCCATCTGAACATCTCCTCCTAACCGTCACGTTATAGTTTATGAAAATAGTTTAATATAATTCTAGCCTGAAATACAAGTTAATTGTTCATATTTCCTGCCGGTATGAAGAGTAGAGAGGGATTTCTCAGTCTAGATTGTCCTGTCAAATTGAACAAAGTGATACAGGAATTTTCAGATTATTTATGGTAAGATAAAATGAATACCGTTTCATATATATGTAGAGAAGCGGATTTATACGTGAACCGGAGGTGGTTAAGTGGGGCCCTCAATGTAGTCTTATTTAATCAGTTAACCGTTTTGCAAAATATAACATCATCAATCAGGAGGTGACTCCTTGTTCTTCTAAGAAAGAGCAAGGTTAAATGGACGATATTGTTAATCTGAGTATAGTCGGTGTTTTGATTGCTTTAACAGCTTTCTTTGTTGCATCTGAATTTGCCATAGTAAAGGTGAGAAGTTCAAGAATTGATCAGCTTGTTGCCGAAGGGTCCAAAAAGGCTATTGTGGCGAAAAAGGTGACATCAAGGCTAGATGAATATTTGTCAGCCTGTCAGCTCGGTATTACAGTGACATCCCTTGGTTTAGGGTGGATTGGTAAGCCGGCTGTAAAAGAACTTTTGGTTCGAGGTTTTGGTTTGACAAACATTCCTGATTCAGCAATCAGCCTGATCTCAGCAACACTTGCGTTCTCTATTATTACCTTTTTGCATGTAGTCGTCGGTGAGCTTGCACCAAAAACACTCGCGATTCAAAAGGCGGAAAAAATGACGCTCTGGCTGTCAGGCCCGCTGCATGCATTTTATATCCTGATGTTCCCTTTCATTTATGTGTTAAACGGGTCAGCCCGTGTTCTAACCAAAATGATGGGCATCGATATGGGGTCTGAAAAAGAACATTCCCATTCTGAAGAGGAATTAAAGATTTTATTATCTGAGAGCTTAAAAAATGGGGAAATCAACCCATCAGAATATAATTATATGAACAAGATCTTCGACTTTGATAATCGAATTGCTAGAGAGATCATGGTACCGCGGAGAGAAATTTGTGCAATTCCAGAAGATATGCCGCTAGATGATATCCTCTCCATCATGACGCAGGAGAAGTATACACGCTTTCCCGTATTTTCAGGTGATAAAGACCATGTTATCGGCATGCTGAACAAAAAGCAGCTCTTTGCAGATCTTGTGTATCAAGGAGAAAAAGATCAACTGAAGATTCAAGATTATATATATCCAGTGATTGAGGTCATTGACACAATTCCTATTCAGGAGCTTCTCGTCAAGATGCAGCGCGATAGAATGCATATGGCGATTTTAACCGACGAATATGGCGGAACGTCTGGACTTGTCACAACAGAAGATATTTTAGAAGAGATTGTTGGAGATATTCGAGATGAATTCGATGAAGATGAGCAGCCGGTTATTCAAAAAAGAGCCGATCATCATTATGTTATAGATGGCAAAGTAAGATTAGATGAAGTTCAAGATTTGATCGAAATGTCATATCATGATGAAGAAATTGATACAATAGGCGGGTTAATCTTAAAAGAGAATATTGATATCCGAGAAGGGCAATCCATTTATCTTGATGATATTCGGATGAAGGTCTTGGAGATGGATGGACGCTATGTGAAAAAGATCGACCTGAAGAAAGGCGTCACAGCATCAGAAAAAGGAAATACACGCACTGGGCTTGATATAAAAGAGCCGCTGTTAGTAAATGAAATGACCTTGAGCGAAAAATAAGCTCAAGGTTTTTTTAGGTATTTAGTCTCTTTTTACGAATGTGTGTTCGGTTTATAATAAGAACAAACGTTCGATAAAGGGGGATGGACATGCTTTGGTATGAAACAGCAAGTATCACGGAGAAAAAAACCTCAATGAAACGAATTGAGTTCCATTTGAAGAATTTCAAAAATTACCAGGCAGCGATTTTAAATATCGAAAGACAGCTTGAAAAAAGAAGTCCGCATCATTTGGATCACATGACACGGAAGAAATTAGAAGAGCAAAAAAATCAGTATGAACTCATCGTTGCATGTATTGAAACAGCACTAAAAGAGTTGGATGAAATAGAGCAGCAGCTCATCGATTACAAATATTTTCGAGATTGGCGGATGGCCAAATGTGCGATGGAAATCGGCTACAGTGAAAAAACACTCTTTCTAATGAAGCGCCAGCTCATGGATCAACTGCTCATCAGCTTAGCCGCCATTACCAATATTTAAAAAAGGTGATGTCCTATTTGATAGAACGCAGCAAAGAGACAGAAAGACCCGATGATTGTCATCGATAAGTAGACAGCAAGTTTTCCGATTTGCCGCTGCTGCAGCATGGTTGCAGACTCTACACTAAACGTAGAGAATGTTGTAAAGCCACCGAAAAAACCCGTTCCAATGATCACAAGCAATGGATGATTGGCAGTCACGGCACCTGTCAGTATACCTAAACCGGCAGCACCTAATAAGTTGATGAGAATAATACTATACGGGAAACGAGCATCAGACTTAGTTTTCTGTATCGATTGGCTAATGAAAAAACGAAGGGCGCTGCCAATCCCGCCGGCAACAGCTGTATATAAAACGATCATTTATCTGCCTCCTCTCTGCTGCTTATTTTGATGAAAAAGCCTCTGAGCCATCATCAGTCCACATAAGGCAGCGGCTACTCCGGCAATGACTGATAGCAGGATGTAGATTACACTTGAGGTGAATTGCCCAGTCTGTAATAAAAGAATCGTTTCTTTAGAAAAAGTGGACATTGTCGTAAAACCTCCGCAAAATCCTGTTCCGATCAAAGCGGCAAGATATTTTTTTTCCTTCTGGAACATAAAATATCCTGTTGAAAAACCAAGAAGCAGACTGCCTGTCACGTTTTCAATTAGTGTTGCATATGGAAATGTTTGGCTGTAAGCGGATTGACTTAGTTCATATCTGCAAAGTGTTCCAATCAGTCCGCCAATAAATACGGCAAGATACGCTTTCATTTACATCATTTCTCCTTTAGAAAAAATGGCGGGTGATCCGTCACCACTCCATCAATGGGATATTTTTTGATCCGATCGGCTGTTTTTTGATCTTTCACAGTCCATATAAACACATCCATCCCAAATGCGTGGATGCGGTCTATCCACCATCTGTTGATCATCGTTTTCTTCATATTAAGACAATCGGCAAACGAGCTGTATGCTGTTAATTTTCTTTTCGCCAGTTTTAATGGAGTAGGCTTTATGATAAAAGCTGTTCGAAGAGAAGGGGCGTAAGCTTTGATCCTTTGAAGTGCATGATCATCAAAAGATTGAATCATAATATGACGAGAATAGGCAAACCGATTGATGATGTCGACAACTGCCTTTTCAATTCCTATCTGCCGTTTTGGGTGTTTGATCTCGATCAATATCCCGATCCGCTGGCTGTATCTCTCAAGAACTTCTTGTAATGTTGGAATTCGTTCATTCGTGTACTGATGGTCAAACCAGCTGCCTGCGTCCAGTTTTTTCAGCTGATCAAGTGTATAGCTTTTGACTAAGCCGTTTCCGTTCGTCGTTCGGTCAACTGTATCATCATGGATCACGACGACGTGCTGATCCAATGTGAGCTGTACATCTAATTCAATATAATCTGCACCCTGCCGAACAGCTAAATCAAACGCGGCAATTGTATTTTCTGGGGCAGCGCTTGATGACCCTCTATGCGCAATAATATACACATGCTCCAGCTCCCTGACATAAGTTCTGGTCTTATCATATCAAATGCTTTACCGTTTTTCCTTCTTTACTATATGGAGGGAAGAAGAGCTGTATGTAATGGTGAATCGCATTGCTAAGAAAGTATGATGATTCAAATGTGAAAAGTTGCAGGAATATCCCAAGCCTTGATTGAGTAAATCTGAAGTACATCAATTTTTCTTCGATCAATTTGTCCAAATCGTCAGCGTTCGCCAAAATATTAGTGCTTTCGTCATGTTGACTGAAAATTCTGATGTTTTATAATGATGAAAAGGAGGCGAGATGATTGGGTAAAGGGAGAATTAGAGTGGAAGAACGTATTAAGGTCGAAACGGATGCTGAAATGTTTAAAGCGACTCTCCTTGATCAGGCTCAGAAGAAAAAGTAGTTTGCTGCCCGTCGATATGTCTCTAGCCAAAATTTCATAATTGAACATCATGCCTCGGGACTGTTCCCGAGGCTTTTTATATAGAGGTCAGACATTTATGAGAGGACACAAACGAAGGTTATATTATAAACTAGAGAGGATTGTTTTAAAGGAGAGAGACAAACATGTTTACACAAAAATGGATGGATACATATTTTACAGTAGATGTTGCAATCCAAATCGGTATTAGCCTTTGTATTTTATTGCTTTTTTTATTGCTTCGGAAAGTATTTACGAAGTACTTATTTCATCTTCTCTTTAGACTGACCAATCGGTCTAAAACGGAGGTCATTAACCAAATTGTTGTGGCTTTCGAAAAACCAGCCAGACTGTTTTTTGTCGCACTTGGGTTATATTTTGCGTTAAGACAGGCACCATACTTTGAGCATCATATGGATGTCATCATCAAATTGTATAGATCCTCCATTATATTGATGCTGACGTGGGGGCTTTGTAATTTAACCGCAGCTTCTTCTTTCTTATTTCAAAAAGTAAATTCGAAATTTGAATTAGAAATGGATGATATTTTAGCACCGTTTTTATCAAAGGTGCTTCGTTTCATTATCATTGCTCTGAGTATTAGTGTCATTGCACAAGAATTTAATTATGATGTAAATGGACTGGTGGCAGGTCTTGGTCTAGGTGGTCTAGCCTTTGCGCTTGCTGCACAGGATACTGTGGCGAACTTTTTTGGAGGGGTCGTCATCATTACAGAGAAGCCTTTTACAATGGGCGACTTTGTGGAGACGCCAAGTGTTCTTGGGACTGTGGAGGACATTACATTTCGAAGTACAAAGTTTAGAACACCTGCTGAAGCCGTCGTAACAGTTCCGAATTCTACGCTTTCAAAGGAACCTATCACGAACTGGACGAGAATGAATAAACGCCAAATTACGTTTTCCGTACGTGTGTCCTACAATACACCAAAGGAAAATCTTGACCATTGTATCAAACGTCTCAAACAAATGCTTTATGAGCATGATGGGGTGCACAAGGAGACGATTATGGTGAATCTCGATGTACTGGGGGACAGTTATTTGAATTTATTTTTCAACTTTTACACAAACACGACGGCTTGGGCTGAAAACCTTGATATTAAACAGGACATTAACTACCGTATCATGGATATCTTCCATCAAGAAGGTGTAGAATTTGCCTTCCCTGGACAGACCATTTATATGAAACAAAAAGGTGAAAAACAGCTGGGTGAATAAAGGAGGAATGATGAGTGGATCAAACAAAGGTGGTAGCGCTAAGAGAGAAATTAACGCATGCTTCACATATTATGGTGCTTTCAGGTGCGGGTATGAGCACAGAATCAGGTATCCCCGATTTTAGATCAACGGGCGGCTTATGGACTGAAGACACCGCTCGCATGGAAGCGATGAGCCGGTCCTATTTTTTATCAAACCCTCATCAATTCTGGCCGAAATTCAAGGAATTGTTTCAGATGAAAATGAGCGGGGAGTACGAGCCGAATAGCGGGCATACCTTTTTAGTCAGCCTTGAGAAACAAGGAAAACATGTGGATATTTTCACCCAAAATATTGATGGCCTGCATAAAAAAGCAGGAAGCCAGCACGTATATGAACTCCACGGCTCGATTCAAACAGCTACTTGCCCATCGTGCCATGCGACATATGAACTGCCTTATTTATTAAAAGAAGAAGTGCCTGTATGTCTAAAGGTTTCCTCAGACGGACGCACATGTGGACGTGTGCTGAAAACAGATGTTGTCCTTTTTGGAGACATGGTCAAACATTTTGATCAAGTAGAGAAATCACTCAAGCGAGCGGACCTTCTGCTCGTCATGGGGACTTCCCTAGAAGTAGCGCCAGCAAGATATATTCCAGAAGATGCCGCTCAAAATCCTTCCATCTTCAAGGTGATGATGAATTTGAGTGAAACAGAATACGATCCACTGTTTGATCTTGTCTTCCATGAGCGAATTGGCGATCTCGTGAAAGCTTTATAAATCATCAAAGACCCCGCATCCAAAAAAGGAGCGGGGTCTTTCTTTATTGTTGGAGCGGCTCCATCGTTTCATCAAGGACTTCAAATGTATAGCCCTTCGCTTTTAGCTGTGTGAGCAAACTGTTTAAGTATTTTGCTGTCGCTGGCTGATCGTGCATTAAAATGATTTTTGGTTCTTTTGGATGTTTTGTCTCTAGCACTTGCAGCTGATTTAATACCTCTGGTACATATTTTGAGCTTTTATATTTCCAGTCAAGACTGTCAATTGTCCAATCCCAGTAGATAAAGCCTTTTTGTTTTAAACGTGCTTTTTGCTGATCCGTTAAATTTGGGGCGCTGCCATAAGGTGTTCTCACAAGATGTGTATACTCACCTGTGACAGAAGCCAAAATGCGCTGATCTTCCTTCATCTCATTGACGGGAGAATCACTTTTTTGATAAAAGCGTTTCACATCATGTGTGATACCATGAAGCCCTAACTGATGACCTTCTTGATGAAGTCTTTTCACAGCTGCCGGGTGTTCCTGAATCTGCGGCCCAAGCATGAAGAATGTGGCCTTTACTTGATGCGACTTGAGCACATCTAAAAGCTGGTTTGTTGTCGCTGACGGACCATCATCAAAGGTTAAAAAGATCGTTTGATCCGTTACATGTTTGTTTGGGTTGATCTTAAAATGTGCATCTAATGTTTTCGTAGAATCATCTTTTGCTTTCAAACTTGTGCTTGTGTCTCGGAATTGACTGCTCGCAGACATTTTAGCCGGCTGATCTGCTGCCTGCATATTGGTTTTAGATATATCCCAAATAAAAAAGAGGATCAGTGACAGAATCACTAAACCAATCGCCTTTGAGAGCAGCATCATGTTTGAAGGTGTCTGTTTTTTAACCCGTTGCATTACAATCGCTCCAATAAATCAAAAATTTGTGTCGAATCATGTAGTAGATTCTGTCTTTTTTCGCTGTTTTTTGTCGTGTTTATATGAAGTAAGTATACAGGAAAAAAGAGCCTATGAATATAGAAGATGCTGAAAAATTGGAATCTTTTTGGTTATGAGTCTATGTTTGTTACAATAGAAAGTTGACCATTTATCATGATGTGAAATAATTCTGAATAATCATTGAAACGTACCCATTTATCCGCTAAGATAGCATCAGATTCAACCATTAATGCGAAGCGAAGGGGAGATTCCGTATGAAAGTATTGTATAATGACGATTTCATTGAAAAAAAGGATGCACATGTAGATATTGAAGACAGAGGCTATCAATTTGGTGACGGCGTTTATGAGGTCATCCGTGTATACAATGGGAATTTGTTTACATTAAAAGAGCATACAGAGCGTCTGTTCAAGAGTGCAAAAGAAATCGGCATTCATCTTCAAGGTGCAGTATCAGATATGGAAGAAAAGTTAAAACAGCTCGTCGCCCACAACCAATTAACAGATGGCGGTGTGTATATTCAAATCACGCGGGGCGTCGCACCTCGTAAACATCAATATGGCGATTCTCTCACTCCTCAAATCACAGCATATACGTTCCAGGTGAAAAAGCCTATTCATGAGCAGACAGCTGGTGCAAAAGTCATATTATCTGAGGACCTTCGCTGGTTAAGATGTGATATTAAAAGCTTAAATCTCTTATATAACGTCATGGAAAAGCAGAAGGCATCTGAAGCTGGTGCATTTGAAGCCATTCTCATTAGAGACGGTTTTGTGACCGAGGGAACCTCCTCGAATGTATATGCCGTCATTGATGGCGTGATTCGCACACATCCAGCAAACAATCTTATTCTAAACGGTATTACCCGTAGAAAGCTTCTTGAGGTATGTGAAGAAGAGGGATGCAGTGTTGAAGAAACTCGTATAAGTAAAGAAGAGCTGCTGCGCGCGCAGGAAATCTTCATCAGCTCGACGACGGCTGAAGTCATTCCGGTTGTTGAAATTGATGGCCAGCCAGTAGGTGAAGGCGTTCCAGGAGAATTGACAAAGCGTGTACAGGAAGGCTTCCAGCAAAAAATTAAACAGGAAAGTGAAGCATCTATTTCTTCATAAATAAAAAGAGGCAGGCTGTAAACCAATGTTTACAGCCTTTTGTGATTCTTTTATTTTACAATAAGCACAGGTATATCTGATTTTGATGATAACTTTTCACTTACACTGCCAAAGAGCATTTTTTTCAATCTACTTTGGTCACGTGCTCCCATGACGATGAGGTCTGCTGATATGTCTTCAGCATATTCGATAATCGCTTCCGCTGGTTCCCCCTCAACAATTTCAATGGCAGCTTCAAACTGCTCCTCATTTAAAAGCATTCTTGCTTCCGCAACGACCTCTTCTGTATGATCTTCAAAAATCAAGGGACTTTGCTGTTCATCATGAGGTACATACACAGGGGGTGTTTGAAGATCTGCCATGCCGCCGCCGATATAAGCTCCGCCAGTCATTGGGCGTGGTGCATCAAACACCTGTCTGCTTGATTTGCCATCATGTGCATAGACAACGGTTAGCTTGGCATGCAAGGTTTTAGCTAAAGCGATTGCCTTTTTTAATGCTTTCTTACTGTCTTCATGTCCATCAAATGCAACGACCATCCGATCAGCTTGAAACATTGTCCTCATTCCTTTCAAAAGGAGTCTTTACACTCATGGTATACCCGTTATCTGAAAAAGATACACATGAAGGTGGTGAACTTTTTGTTAGAAAATTTCATTTATTGAAAAATATTTATTGACAAAATGGTGACAGCCACTATAAGATAAAAAAAGATTCAAGAGCCAAAAGGAGGAAATGTCATGTGCAACGTTGGAAGAATGAAATCAAACTGCATGAACGGGTTGATTCACGTGACAATTACACCTTCATTGGTCATTGAAAAGGGACTCGTATGTTCCAATTGATCGGATGAATCAAGGCGTATGTTGCGTATTTGTCAACATGCGCCTTTTTACATGACTAAAAGAGGCGTACCAGACAGCTGGTTGCCTCTTTTTTTGTTGTATTCATTTCGCATTTCGAAATAAAGGAATGGAGATCAACAAGTAAATGAAGAGGAGTGAAAGCATGTGAACATGCCAAAAACAAGACAAATGACAAAAACCAAAAAAAGGAAACAAGGTGACAGCCAGGAAAATCTAGAAAGCGGCTAGCTTTAAAAGGAGAGACAAACATGTTTTCAGTATTTGCGAAATTAGGCTGGTTCTTCAAACAAGAGTGGAGGCGTTATACGATCGCCATTACGCTCCTGCTCATTGTGAATGTGCTTGAAATGCTGCCGCCAAGATATCTTGGGCAGGCAGTTGATGACATTCGTTCTGGTCAATTTACAACATCCAGTATGATGTTTTATGTAACCATTTTTTGCTTGCTAGGTGTCGTCGTCTATACGCTGACATATTTTTGGATGTATCAGTTATTTGGCGGCGCAAATGTCATGGAGCGTGTGATGCGCGGGAAGCTCATGCGTCACTTACTTAAGATGACACCGACCTTTTATGAAAAGAAAAAAACCGGTAATTTAATGGCATTAGGTACAAACGATTTAAATGCTGTGGCTTTAACGACAGGTTTTGGCGTTCTGACATTGGTTGATTCCACTGCTTATATGCTGATGATTTTCTTTACGATGGGGCTGACGATTAGCTGGAAATTAACCTTAATGGCGATCATCCCTATGCCGCTAATGGCGCTCTTGATTGCGTATTATGGCAGCAAGATTCATGATCGCTTTACAGTTGCTCAAGATGCATTTGGTGATATGAACGATCGCGTCCTTGAATCAGTCGCAGGCGTCCGGGTTATCCGTTCTTTTGTACAGGAGAAACAAGATGTCGAACGCTTTCGCCAAATGACAGATGATGTATTTCAAAAAAATATGAGAGTGGCGGTCATTGATTCATTGTTTGAGCCGACAGTGAAATTACTTGTCGGTGTCAGTTACTTAATAGGAATTGGCTACGGAGCCTATCTTGTATTCCAAAGCGATTTAACCATTGGTGAGCTTGTCGCATTTAACGTCTATCTTGGAATGATGATTTGGCCAATGTTTGCGATCGGCGAATTGATTAATATTATGCAAAGGGGAAATGCGTCGTTAGACCGGTTGAATCATACACTCAGCTACAAGCCGGATGTCACAGACGCTTCTCAGCCAAAAACGTTACAAGAGCCTGGCGATATTCAGTTTGACCGCGTGACATTCAGATATCCAACTTCCCCTAAGGATAATTTAATTGATGTGTCCTTTACGGTTCGAAAAGGGCAGACAATCGGAATTACAGGCAAAACAGGAAGCGGTAAAACGACCATCGTAAAACAGCTTCTGCGCCAATATCCAACAGGTGATGGCCAAATACTGCTATCCGGTGTCCCAATCCAAGAGGTCGAATTGGATCAACTATTTCAATGGATTGGATACGTACCGCAGGATCATATCCTTTTTTCAAAAAGTGTAGAAGAGAATATGCGCTTTGGTCATCGGGACGCAAAACAAAATGAATTAGCACAAGCGATCAAAGATGCTTATTTTGAAAAGGATTTACGTCTTTTGCCAGAGGGTCTCGAAACCATGGTCGGGGAAAAAGGTGTGGCGCTGTCAGGTGGACAAAAGCAGCGAATTTCCATTGCACGCGCTTTATTAATAGACCCCGACATTTTGATACTGGATGACTCGCTTTCTGCGGTAGATGCAAAAACAGAAACCGCTATTTTAGAAAATTTAAGGCAAAATCGTCATGGGAAAACGACATTTATTACGACTCATCGTCTATCAGCTGTTGAGCATGCGGATCTCATACTTGTCATGGAAGAGGGACGCATAGTCCAAAAGGGCACTCATGAAGAGCTCATTCAGCAAGATGGGTGGTACAAAGAACAATTTCTGCGTCAGCAGCTGACAAACCAGCTGGAAGGAGGGGATGAGGCATGACAACAGGAAGAAGACTCCTTGCCTACGCACTCCTTTATAAGAAAGTACTGTCTGTTGCCTTAATCTTTCTCATCATCGCAGTAGGTGCTGAGCTGACAGGACCATTTATTGGGAAGAAAATGATTGATGATCATATTTTAGGTGTAGAAAAACCATATGTCGAGGTCAATGAAAAAACAGACAAAACCGTTTATTACCAGGGAAATAACTATATACGAAGCGATCGATTAGACAGTGGTATGGAATCTGGAAAACAAATTAATGTGGTGCAAGTTGGATTCGGTTACTATTTTGTGAATGAGCCGATTCGCTTTGATGGAAACCGAAAAATTTCTGGAGATCAGCTTACTATTGAAAATGGGAACGAGCGTGAGATCTATCAAGTACAGCGTTTATCAAAAGAGGAAATTTTCTCTTTTTATGAGCCGGAAATCAGTGGTTTGGTGCAGCTTGTTCTATTTTATCTAGGGCTTCTCATCATTGCGATTTTCTTTCAGTATGCGCAGCATTATCTTCTTCAGCGGATAGCCAATCGAATTATTCAAAAAATGAGGGTAGATGTATTTGAGCATATTCAAACGCTGCCTATCCGGTATTTTGATAATTTACCGGCTGGAAAGGTTGTAGCGAGGATTACCAATGACACAGAAACCATTCGTGATTTATATGTGACAGTCCTCGCTAATTTCGTGACGAGTGCTATTTACATGATTGGAATTTATATTGCCATGTTTTTATTAAATGTGAAGCTGGCACTCATTTGTTTGGTGGCGGTACCGATTATTTTCCTATGGTCGATGACCTACAGAAAGTTTGCATCCGTGTACAACCACCGCATTCGTTCGATCATTAGTGACATCAATGCCAAGTTAAATGAAGCCATTCAAGGGATGACCATTATTCAAGCGTTTCGTCATGAAAAAGTGACGAAAGAGGAATTTGATGAGCTGAACAACAATCACTTTCGATATCAGCGAAAGATGCTGCATTTAAATTCACTTCTGTCGCATAACTTGGTTAACCTGCTTCGGAATTTAGCATATGTGGCACTCATTTGGTATTTTGGTGGTGCGTCCTTAAGTGCGACGGGCATTGTGTCAATTGGTGTGCTCTATGCGTTTGTCGATTATTTAAATCGATTATTTCAGCCGATTACAGGCATTGTGAACCAATTCTCGAGATTGGAATTAGCAAGAGTTTCATCGAAAAGGGTTTTCCGATTATTGGATGAGCCAGGAACAACAGTGGAAGAACCTGTTCAAAAGAAAATGGAGGGACACGTTCAGTTCCAAGATGTCACCTTTGCTTATAATGAAGGGAATAATGTATTAAAGAACATTACGTTCGAGGCCAAAAAAGGCCAAACAGTTGCACTTGTGGGACATACCGGTTCTGGGAAAAGCTCGATTATGAACTTGCTGCTGCGTTTTTATGACATTCAGCAAGGAGACATTCTCATAGATGGGGAAAGCATTTATCACCAGTCACGCCAAACGTTGCGTAAACAGATGGGCATTGTGCTTCAAGACCCGTATTTATTTTCCGGAACGATTGCATCCAATGTCAGCTTAGGAAATGAAGACATTAAAAGAGAAACGATTGAATCATCATTAAAGCAAGTAGGCGCAGCAGAGTTATTGAAACACCTGCCAGAAGGATTTGATGAACCAGTCGTTGAAAAGGGAAGTACTCTTTCCTCAGGAGAACGTCAGTTAATCTCATTTGCCCGTGCATTAGCGTACGATCCAGCGATCTTAATTTTAGATGAAGCCACCGCAAACATTGATACAGAAACAGAAGCGATCATTCAGCGGGCGCTTGATGTCGTCAAAGAAGGTCGAACGACTTTTGTCATTGCTCACCGATTATCCACCATTAAGAAAGCCGATATGATTCTGGTATTAGAAAAAGGTGAAATTGTCGAGCGAGGCAGTCATGATCAACTCATGCAGCAAGAAGGGCTGTATGCGCAAATGTACGAACTGCAAAAGGGTGCTGTTGCAAACAGCTGATGAATAACAAAAAAGAGCCTATTCACATTGAATGAGGCTCTTTTCATTTGCATAAAAAAGTCGAGGATTCGTTTTTGACCTCGACCTTTACTCGTTAAATCGTTTACACGAGCTGCATCATCAATAGGCAATACCCACGCGTTGATGTACAAATTCCTTTGAATTTAACTGCTGATATAAAAAGTGTGCGGTATCTTCAACTGAAATTTTCTTTCCATTTATAGGGAGAAAATCTTTCTCATAGCGATATGACCGTGTCACTTCTCCATCTGGTAAATAGGTTGGACAAATAATGGTCCAATCTAGATCAGTCGATTGAAGGATTTCAAACGCTTTGGCATGCTCTTTAGCTGCTCGGGAAGTGGTCCGTCTTGATTCATTTGTTTCAAAACGGTAAAGCTCCGGCTGCTGCCTTGCTTTTAAAATACCTGCCGTACCGATTGTGATAATTCTTGATGTATTTGTTTGCTTCATGGCTTGTACGATATGCTCCATTGAAACAGATAATGTATCATCACCATCTGTTGATAGACAGCTCACAACAATATCTGCTCCTTTGATCGCCTCAAGCACATCTTCTCGATTTCTTGAATTGCCGGTGACTTGAAACATACCCTCAAGCATTTCTTCTCGGTTTGTCCGAATCAATGAACGAACTATGTAACGATCATCTACTTGAACAAAACGAAGAAATGCTTGTCCTACACGTCCATGAGCACCGAAAAGAGCTATTTTCATCTGTTCGATCCCTCCACTACATACTATAAGTGAAAAGAACCCAAAATGGTACAATTTTTATGTGATGCTTTTTTTATAAAGGTGAAAGGACCGAATACTATGAGCATATTCACATAATAGAGAGATACCTACGAATTGTAGAAGTTCAAAGTTCATACCTGAAATAATGTCCATGAAGATCCGCTCCTTTCTACTACATGATATGAGCTGGAAAGGGGATTGGTGAGGGATAAAAATAAAAAAGAAGACACCTTAAGAGGTGCCTTCTATGATCCAAATATGAAATTAAGCTTGTGTTCCACCCATGTGTTGTTGAGCGTAAGATACAAGACGCTTAGTGATTTCTCCACCAACTGATCCGTTAGCGCGAGATGTTGTTTCTGCACCAAGGTTTACACCGAATTCAGAAGCGATTTCGTACTTCATTTGGTCGATTGCTTGCTCTGCTCCAGGAACTAGTAATTGATTTGAACTATTAGAATTTGCCATGATGTGAATCTCCTTTTTGTATATGATTTGTTTTTTTGGTTGGGTTTGCTGGAATCGCACCAGCGAAATGAGCAAGTCATTTGCCACTTGACGAAACCCAGTGCAGTAACTGCTTTGTACTAAGTATTATGGTGATTTCTGAAAAAAACATACGAGAAAAGAACATGGTAAATGTTGTTCAATATGCAAAAAAACCATCACTCAATCAGGAGTGATGGTGCTGCATGTATCTCTTTATTCAGCGGAGCGAATGCGGAGCTCCGTATCCGAGTCAAAGAAGAGGGCTTTGTTCATATCGATGGCAAGAGGTATAGATTGTCCAGCCTGAACATCGGTACGAGAATCAACACGTGCAATAAAAGACTGACCATCGAGAGATGAGTAAAGCATCGTTTCTGCTCCCATTAATTCAGCAACTTCTACGTTGGCATCGATCTTTGTCCCCTCAGACGCCTCTATAAACACGGGTTCATCATGAAAATCTTCTGGCCTGATACCAAGGATGATATCTTTTCCGATATAACCTTGGCTGCGTAATACCTTCATCTTTCCTTCTGGTACACGAATATGCGTTTTTCCAACTGCAATGGCACCGTCAGAGAGCTTTCCTGTGAAAAAATTCATCGCAGGAGAGCCAATGAATCCACCTACAAATACATTCTCTGGATTTTCATATACATCCTTCGGCGCTCCAACCTGCTGAATAAAGCCATCTTTCATCACAACAAGGCGAGTAGCCATTGTCATAGCTTCAGTCTGATCATGTGTGACATAGATAAATGTCGTTTGCAGACGCTGATGAAGCTTAGATATTTCAGCACGCATCTGAACGCGAAGTTTTGCATCTAAATTAGAAAGCGGCTCATCCAAAAGAAAGACCTTTGCATCACGCACAATTGCTCTCCCAAGTGCAACACGTTGTCTTTGACCGCCAGACAGAGCTTTTGGTTTTCTGTCTAAATATTGCTCAAGCCCCAATATTTTCGCAGCATTTCGAACCCGCTCATCAATTTCTGCTTTCGGGAACTTCCGCAGCTTTAATCCAAAAGCCATATTATCGTACACATTCATATGAGGGTATAATGCATAGTTTTGGAAAACCATTGCAATATCCCGGTCTTTTGGTGCTACATCATTCATCCGTTTTCCGTCTAACAGAAAATCCCCTTGTGAAATCTCTTCAAGTCCTGCAATCATGCGAAGGGTTGTTGATTTTCCGCACCCAGACGGTCCAACAAACACAATAAATTCTTTATCTTCTATATGTAGATTAAAGTTGTCTACTGCTGTTACCTTGTTATCATACACTTTATAAATTTGATTGAGCATCATTTCAGCCATAGATGATAACCTCCCCATCCTCTTATTGAAAGCGCTTTACCTGTAAATAAAGTGTATAAAATGGGGAAGCGTCTGTAAATGGACAACGTGCACAACATCTCATTTTCATTTTTGGGCAGGATGCTCATGTCATTGATGGTTATGAAAGGTCCAGAAGATTCATCATAAAATAAACAGCAGATGCTTCTGGAAAATGCCGTATATCAATCCCTGTGCGCTCAATAAATTTATCAATTCGATATTGAAGGCTATTTCTGTGTACATATAAAGCTTTTGCTGCCTTGGATGCATTTAAGTTACATTGCATATAGGTCATGAGGGTGCGGTAAACGTCCCGATCAAAGACCGCCTCTTTAAAAGCATCTGAAATAGCATGAGAGAGGGCGGATTCATCATAACGTATGAGTGATGGCAGACATTGATAAAATGTGGAAATCCCTGACCTAAGCTTTCCTCGCTGCACATGGTCCAAAAAAAGCTGCTGTTCATTTAACAATTTCTTCTGTAAATGTTCATTTGGCAAATGGAGCTGTCCTTGTAAAAAGACTGAGTCTGTTAAAAAGTCACTTGTAATGGCTAGAGACAAATCGTTTAGCAGATCTAATTGACCTTTGTCGGATGTAGCGTTTGTTTGAATCAGCATCGCTGTATCAGCGCCTGTCCAAATAAAATGAGTATGTTCGAGGCTGTGAACCACAGCCTCTTTTATTTGCTGTCTTTGTTCTGCTTGATGTGACATTTTAAAATAATATACACGGACGGGGTGCTGAACGGTTAGTGGTTTGTTATCAAAAAGATAGCTGTACCATTTTTGTTCATCCTCAGTCTGTTTGGTATGAGATAGATCAATTGGTGTAAGGAAAGTATTGAGAAGAAGTGTTTCTCTTGCTGTAAGCTCTGATTTGTCTACTCCAAATAATTCGCCTTCGTCTGTTTGATACCAAAGAATTTGATGATCATTTGTAGGTGAGCTCATCATATGCTCTCCGTAAACAAGCTTTAATCTTTCTAACATGGCGAAGCTCCTTAAACAGTTTAATCATAGACATGGAATAGCATTAATTCGTGGATTTCTTCTTTTAAAGTTGGTTCGACTTCATGGGGCGGAAGCTGAGAGCCCCATTCAATATCACCTGTTTTGTGGTAGATGCCTTCGTAGTGCGCACCATTGTGAAAAAAGGATATTTTCCAGCCTGGCAACTGTGCTTTTTTAAAGAGAGGTTTCCATTGAAAATGAGAAATCATATCATCATTGCCTCCTTGCTTTTATTGATGAAACAATAAATAAACACGACAATACGGAAACAACCTTGAACTTGATTTTATTGTATCTCATCTGATGAAAAGAGCATAGGAAAAGCATAGATTTCATAAAGTCATCACTTTAAAATGAAAAACAGTCAGTAGACGTTTGTGTGGTCTGTAGTTGTTGAGGTCGTTTGTGAAAGATAAGATGCGTAATCCATGATTCTTTTCCCAATCAGCCTTTCTGAGTTTCTCAATGAGACATGCTGGAAAATCTCGCGGCCAGGGCGAGAATTGGCTTCAAACATCCAGATAGCTCCTGTCTGATCAATGCCTAAATCAAAACCGATTTCACCAATATGACCGGACATTTTTTCATCAATCACCTGACTAAGCGTGATGGCAGTATGAGAAAGCTGCTCTAAAGTCTTCAAACGCTTCTTCTTTCCTGGAAAAACATCATAAAGTGTTTTCACCGAGCCACCATGTGAATGGTGAGTCGTGACTGTGTGATTGCCAGAGACTTTTGCTGCTGCTGCCGTGACTGTCCAATGACCATACTTATTTTTATTGGTATGAACTCTGAAATCCATTGGTTGATTGTCTATTTGAAGAAGTTCAATGCCTTGTTGAGCCATAAAGTCTTGAATTGCGTGATCTTTCCGGAGCTTGTTAATGAAATGCTCTATTGAGTCATATGGAACAACCCTTCCTTGATTTGAGCATACAGTAATTTCATGAGCCTTCTTCTTTAATTGATAAATACCGTCGCCGTGACTTCCGTTCGACGGTTTTAAGTATATGACCTGATGTAGAAGGAGGAGCGTTTCTATTTTATTTAGAGCGTCCACCGGGTCCAATTGTATGGAATGTGGAAGAAAAGGACATGTTTTTTCATCTGTTAACAGTTGTTCATGAATATCCCATTTATTAAAAAAATAAGGGTTGAACCAAGGAATATCATAGTCTTGAGTGAGTTTACGTTTTGTTTCTTGAATGAATGCCGACTGAGCAGCCTTTCTATTTGGAAGACGGTCGTAAATGACTGACGGCAGAGGCATCTGTTTTTTAACCCATGTTTGCTGTTGGTACAACAGTCCTTCTACTATTCCTTTATCCCAATCAATAGAATGTGTACCAAAAAGATAGGCAAAACCAGCATGCTGCCTGAAAGAGTGCAGCAGTTTGATAAAAAAGTCTGATCTCGTTCCTAGTGGCTGCGTGCTTTGCTCAAAACCTGCGGTGAAAATGCCAAGCAGTGGCCCTATAAACAGTGTATGATCAATGGCAATCACATCAGCTTTTGATTGGTAAGGAATTAGTAAATCCCTGTATAGATCTTCTGATAATAAAATTTTATTTGGATGTTGATGATAGGAAACGGTGAAGTCATCTACTAAACGGGAACCTAAAGCAAGAGAATAGATCGCCTCCTGCTGTTTAAAATGGACGGGAAGATGAACTGTTTTTTCACTTGTGAGATGAGGGGCGATGATGCAGCGATTTTTGTTCATAAGATACCTCCTTCGGTTGAGACTTCATCGATTGGGCATGTGCAAGAATGGTACGAATCAACTGATTTTCCTTGTCAGGATAAGCTTTTAAAAAAGCGGATCGCCCTGGCTTTGATCTTATATTTGATATGAATAGCCTGCCTTCACTTGTATGGAGTAAGTCTACAGCGAATTCAAAGCAAGGGGAGAAGGTTTTATCTATATATGCTGGGAGAGATGCTTGAATAGATGCAATATCATCTAAAAGAAGCTCTTTGATGTGCGGCTGCAAAGTGTTTAGATAGTGATCAAAGCCTATCATAGTGGCTGATTTTTGTGTAATGCGTAAATGACTATTTTCTGTAGGTGATTTTGTATGAATCCCTATGCGATTCCATTGATTTTGTGAATCTTTCATAAGGAATATCCTTATTTCGTTGAATAAAAAGTCTTTTTGATCACTCGTCTGAAAAAATTGAAGGAAATATCGTCCTACGTACTTTTTGCACCAGCGCTCTATATCTGATGGATGCGAAAATGTGATGATTTGCTCAGAACTTAGCTGAACAGTGAAAGTGTTGTCTTTTAAGAAAATGAAGTAAATAGATGCTGCATGCTGTTGAGAGAGCGGCTGCATTTTACAATAACCGTCTTTCCTTACCATGTTGAGAAGGTCCGATGGCTCTTTTAATAATGAGCAGACAGGTAAATATGGCTGTAAAGAAGGGAGGAGGCGGAGCTGCTCGAATAGCAACATTTTATTTGAAATACTTGTATTCAAAAAATCTGTTTTCGGATACTTTTTCAGCCATTCCATGATTGGTTTTGCTTTTTTAGATTGTGCGTCATGCTTGTAAAGACATCGATCGTAAATCAAGTCAGGAATCTCAAATTCTGATGCAGCAAATCCTTGACCATTCGTATAAATTTGACCTTGTATCAAATTTGAAGCCGGCTTTAAATCAAGTGGTGTAAAACGAACAACCTTTAAACCATAAGCAGGGGCAGCTTTGGCTAGCCCACGTGTGAATTTCTCTTCATACTTCGGAGAAAGGGTCACAATACCTAATGTTGATGTCATTAAAAAACACCTTCTTTTCAACTTCTTTTTTTACCAGCAGAAAAACACTTTTTCATGATTTTACATAAAGATTGCGCTCCTTTATCATTACGACAGATCGATTGATCATATGTCTAGCAGCATGCTTCATTTGCTTGGGAACTTGACAACAACTATAATACGTATAGGTTAAAACAATAAACATCAGGTGTTATTTGAAAGGTTGATGACGACTTTGAATATATTCACAACGTTTATCTTTATGATTGTGATAGGCGCAGTCATTGGAGCAGCGACAAACCATCTTGCAATTAAAATGCTTTTCCGCCCTTATAAGCCGTATTACTTATTCGGGAAACAGCTTCCTTTTACACCAGGGCTCATTCCTAAAAGAAGAGACGAAGTAGCCAAGCAGGTTGGTGTCATGGTTATGGAGCATTTGCTCACGCCAGAAGGTATTCAAAAGCGATTTGAATCATCAGAGGCAAAGCAAGAGATATTGCATACAGTCCATCGATATATTGACAAAGGCACTGAAATGGAGATAACAGTGCTATCTTTGCTTGAAAGATTCGGCGTATCACAGGCTGACGTCAAAGCAGATGAATGGATTCATGAGTGGTCTGATCAGAAACTCAATTCACTGCTTGAAAAATATAATGAGCAAACTTTATCTGAATTGCTTCCGCTAGATGTGGAAAACAAAATATCTTCAAAAATTCCAGATGCAGCAGATTATATTTTAAAGAGAGGGATTCATTATTTTGAAAGCGAGGAAGGAAAATCAAGACTCGGTAATATGATTGATGACTTCTTAAAAGAAAGAGGAATGCTCGGCAGTATGGTCCAAATGTTTCTAGGGAATTCAAGCTTAATTGACCGGATACATCCTGAAATCATCAAATTTTTAAGAAACGCAGAAACAAAAAGGTTTTTATCAGATTTGCTTGTTCAAGAATGGGACAAGGTGAAGCAGTTCTCCCTACATGAACTTGATGAAAGATGGAATGTGAAGGAACTTATATTTAGTGTGAAAAGCCAATTGCTTTCCCATTTCTCTACAAAGCTGATATTAGACAGACCAGTTGGAGCATATGTCAGTGCTGTAGCGGATGATCTTAAAACACACGTTGCCCCAGTACTGATTCATAAGGGGATGAGTGCGGCATCAAATGCTTTAGAGGGTTTGCTTGCAAAGCTGCAATTTGAAGACATCATTCGTGAACAAATTGAACTTTTTCCGCTAGAAAAAATGGAAGAGCTTGTCGTCAGTATTTCCAATAAGGAGCTCAAGATGATTACAATCTTAGGCGGTCTTTTAGGCGGATTAATCGGCGCAATCCAAGCAATCTTTGTCACGCTTTTTTAAGACAAGCTAGAGAAATTTTGATGAATTCATTGTATATATGTGAAACGAAAGCCATAGTTTGTTATAGTGGAGTGGTGTCCGCCGATCATATCGGTGATAACGGATAGAAAGGAGACATAACATGTCTGTAAATGTTTATGATGTTGCATATGACCTTGAAAAAGCACTGCGTCATAGCGAAGAATATTCAACTTTAAAAAATCTTTATGATGAGGTAAACGCGGATGAGTCCTCTAAAAGAATGTTCGAGAACTTCCGGGACATTCAAGTAAACCTTCAACAAAAACAGATGACTGGTCAAGAGATCACACAAGAAGAAGTGGAGCAAGCTCAAAAAACAGTGGCACTTGTTCAACAGCACGATAAAATCTCTCAGTTGATGGAAGCAGAACAACGTGTGAGTGTTCTCATCGGAGAATTAAATAAAGTGATCATGAAGCCTCTTGAAGAGCTTTATGGGAATCCAGAAGAAAATGAATGAAAAGGGCGATGATATTCGCCCTTTTTTTTAACATGTTCCCTGTCCAACTTTTCAAAAAAAGGTTGTCGAAGCTCATAAATTCTGCGATAATACTTATATTGAAAGTGCTTTCAAATGAGCGCTCTCATGGGACAATTGGGTGCGTTTCACTTGGGATTTACGGCGATTAGCCAAACGAGAGAGAAGCGCTTCTGGGAGAAACGCAAAGCATAAGGGGATCTGATATAAGCAATGCTTTGGTGTGTGAAAGATAAGGGGATCATGGGGAGCTTCATCACCTCATTGTGACGCATCCAAATTATACATAAAAAAAAGCCTAGGGGTAGGCTTTTTTTATTTACAAAAGATTCATAAATTGGGCTCTTTCAACTGCATGTTCTAAAGCACCAAGCTAGGGCATATCCTCATCGTAAGTACAGTCATCAAGAAGGGGGATGCCTCAGTGTCAAAAAAACTACTTGTACTCAATATAGATGGAACGTTACTTCGTTCCAATGGAAAAATCCATTCCGCTACAAAAGAAGCTGTGGAATACGTGAAGAAAAAAGGGGTTTACGTGACGATTGTCACCAACCGGCATTTTCGTTCCGCACAAAAAATTGCCAAGGCGTTGAAGATTCCAACGTCAACCCTTGTGACGCATAGTGGTGCATTTATCGCGAATAAACTCGATGAGCCGCTTCATGTGAAGAAACTAACGGAAGAAAAAACATTTAACCTTGTGCAAATCCTTGAAAGCTTTGATTGTAATGTTCGCTTGCTGCATGAAAAATTCTCGATTGGCAACCGGAAAAAAACTCAGTCACAGCTGATGGGAAAGACGTTGATTCATCCGTCTGATCCGATTTTTTATCCCGTGCAATTTGTTGAATCGTTAAGTGATATGCTGATGGATGAACCGGTCAGTACACCAGTCATTGAAGTATATTCGACCGCAGAGCTTCAGCCTGAAATTCACAGGACCATTCAACAAGCGTTTCCATCTGTCGATCTCATTCGGATCAGTGATGAGAAAATGAATATTGTATGCAAAGGAGTATCGAAAGAAGCGGGACTTTCTCTTTTGACCTCAGCATTAGGTTTGACTTTAGAAGATACGGTGGTCATTGGACAGGGGATAGATGACATCCCAATGCTTGAATTGGCTGGCTTAGGCGTTGCGATGGGAAATGCACCTCATTCTGTCAAGCGTAAAGCCGATTGGGTGACACGTTCGCATGATGAACAGGGAGTCGCTTATATGATCAAGGAATACTTCAGAATGCAGCAAAGAGAAGGATTTTTACATCAATTCGATATTAAACGATAATATAGACGAAGGCCCTGTCAATTAAGAAATGGCAGGGTCTTCAACTGTTCCAGTCATTGCTTTTCCTACATGAATTTTGTAAAATGAAACAAGTTTGAAGATAAAGGTGATACGATGCGAATTTTAATTAAAGGGCTGTCAGATGAACGATTTCATCGCCCGCTTGTCAATATAGCCAATTTATTTGAAGAAGATAGTGAAGTGCTGTTTGATCCAGATGAACTGGATGACAGCCTAGCCATGGTGTTTAACTGGAAAGAAGAAAATGGAATAGTAGAAGCATCTGGTCACATCGCTGGATCAGATATCACTAGTCGTTTTTCGCGAGACGTCCCAGAGGGTTTGAACGACAAGGAGCGCTGGAAGCAAATCAAAAACACAGTGCTGTCTGTTTATTTACATCTGCTTCAGGAGCACACAGGGATGACGCAAAAGTGGGGTATTCTCACAGGGATACGTCCTACAAAATTACTTCATAAGATGCTGAGAGAAGGCATGACAAAGGAAGATGCCCATGCCGCATTAAAGCGTGATTATTTGATTCATGATGAAAAAATCGATTTGATGCAGGAGATTGTCGACCGTCAGCTTCAAGCGATTCCTGACCTGTATGACCTTCAGCAGGAAGTAAGTATTTATATTGGTATTCCTTTCTGCCCAACAAAATGCGCCTATTGCACGTTCCCTGCTTATGCCATTAAAGGACAAGCTGGAAGAGTGGGAACGTTTTTGTTTGGTCTGCATTATGAGATGCAGAAAATCGGCACTTGGCTAAAAAAACATGGGATCAAAGTGACGACCGTTTATTTTGGAGGAGGCACGCCGACGAGTATCACTGCGGAAGAAATGGATTTGCTGTATGAAGAAATGTATCGCTCATTCCCTGATGTGAAACATATACGGGAAGTGACTGTCGAAGCAGGGCGTCCTGATACGATTTCGCCTGATAAGCTAGAGGTGCTAAACCGCTATCATATTGACCGGATTAGCATTAATCCACAATCGTATGAGAATGAAACACTGAAAGCCATTGGCCGGCATCATAGTGTAGAAGAAACGATTGAAAAGTATCACTTATCAAGACAGTATGGCATGAATAATATTAATATGGACTTAATTATTGGTTTGCCGGGAGAAGGGCTACAGGAATTCCAGCATTCCTTGCAGCAGACTGAAGAACTTAAGCCTGAATCTTTAACCGTGCATACGCTCTCCTTTAAAAGAGCGTCTGAGATGACGCGCAATAAGGACAAATATCAAGTAGCAGACCGAGAAGAAATCACACGTATGATGGATGAAGCGGTCGCTTGGACGAAAGCACATGACTATCACCCCTATTATTTATATAGACAAAAAAACATCTTAGGAAACCTTGAAAATGTCGGGTATTCATTAGATGGCCAGGAAAGTTTGTATAATATCATTATTATGGAAGAAGTGCAGACAATCATTGGGATTGGATGCGGTGCTGCTAGTAAATTCATTGATCCGCGTTCAGGGAAAATTACGCAGTATGCCAATCCAAAAGATCCAAAATCGTATAATGACCGCTATGAACACTATACCGAAGAGAAAATTGAATTTCTTGAGTCATTATTTGTTCCTCACGTTTAAACACTGCGGTGACGCAGTGTTTTTTTCATTTGTAAAAGGGTATATAAGTGATAAAAAGTTAAAGCAGGTGTACATATGATTGATGTGATCGGAATTGGAATTGGGCCTGCCAATTTAGGTTTGGCGGCTTTATTAGAGGAGTATGAAGAGGTTTCATGCTGTTTTTTTGAACAGGAGACCGAGTTTGCCTGGCATCCTGGTATGCTGATCAAAGGAACGGATTTACAAGTCTCCTTTTTAGCTGATCTTGTGACGATGGCGGATCCAAGGAGCAGATATACATTTTTAAATTATTTACATGAATCAAATAGACTTCACCGGTTCTATACATTTGAACAGTTTGACATTCCGCGAAGAGAATTCAATGAGTATTTATCATGGGTCGCAGGTGAATTAGATAGCTGTCAATTTGGTATGAAGGTAGAGGAAGTGACGGACTGCCAAGGTGGTTATCTTGTGAAAGTCCGGCGATTGAAGGATGGATCGCTTTCTGAGTATCGGGCAAAGCATGTCGTGCTTGGAACAGGGAGCAAACCGATGATTCCTGTCGATGTGCCTGATGCTGCACTGCCATATGTGACCCATAGCAGCCGTTATTTAGACCAGCAGAAAGAACTTCATGAAGCTGAGTCGGTGACGGTGATTGGCTCTGGGCAGAGTGCAGCCGAAATCTTCTTAGACCTGCTTCAGCATCAAAAGAAAGGACAGCGGCTTTCGTGGATTACCCGGTCTAGTGAATTTAGAGAGCTGGAGACGGCAGAGCTTGGACAGGAGCTATTTACACCAAAGTACGTCGAATATTTCCATTCGCTTCCTTATGAAGAACGAATGAACACATTGCCTAGGCTGACTGGATTAAGAAATGGTATAGATGCATCAACGCTTTCACGTATTTATCAGGAATTGTATCATCGGTCTGTTTCAGGTGAAGAGCCATCTGTGATCATTCAGCCAATGACCGAGCTTGAAGCGATTCAGGTGGAGGAGAATCAGTCCTTGAAGCTGCACCTAAAGCAGTGGCAGCTAAAGAAAGAAAAGAGCATAACAGCAGATCGTGCCGTATTGGCTACAGGGTACACACCGAATATCCCAGCTTGGTTTAGTGCGTATGAACCTTTGATCGAATGGGAAAGTGAAGAGCATTTTAAAGTGACAGAAGACTTCAGGCTTGTGTTCAAAGACAAGCGCCCTCATCATTTCTTTACATTCACACATCTTGATCACTCTCATGGAACAGCGGCGACCAATTTAAAACTATCCATCTACCGCAACCAGAAAGTGATTCAAACCATTCGTGGGGTCAAGGAAGCGCCAGTCAAGCAAGAAACAGCCTTTCAGCAATTTGAATAAGATATGAAAAAGGGCCCAAGCATAGGGCCCTTTTTCATTAGATCGTTGTTTCCTTTTTCACTTTTGGTTTTTCTGTTTTCCATTTGAAGATTTTGTTTAGAATTTGATAAATTCGCTTAGATTCCTTCGTCACAAGCGGTCCTAAAATCGCAAGGATTAAGACGTACAATGCAGCAAATGGCTTCAAGGTAGCGGCAAGTCCGCCCGCAATACCGAGCTCGGCTACAATGATTGAAAACTCTCCTCGTGATACGATGGTTAATCCAATATTAGAAGAGGCTTTATGAGAAAATCCAGCTCTTCTTCCAGCGAACATTCCAGCAGTGAAGTTCCCAATGAAGGTGAGAAGCACAGCGCCGATCGTAAGCCAGAAGGCATCACCTAATGTAAATGGATCAATGCTGAGACCGAAGCTGAAGAAGAACATGGCCCCGAAGAAATCTCTAAATGGAACCACAAGATGTTCGATGCGGTCAGAGTGCTCTGTTTCTGAGAAAACAAGACCAAGTAAGAGAGCCCCAATGGCCTCTGCGACATGGATCGTCTCTGAGAAACCAGCGACAAAAAATAAAGCCGCAAAAATCACAATGATGAACACTTCGTTCGAACGGATATCGAACAACTTGTTTAATAGTTTTGGCAGCTTACGTGCGATGATAAAGAAAAGCATCATATAACCAAAAGCAATGAAGATAGATAATAAGGCACCGCTAACAGTTGTGGCATCTCCAAGGACAAGACCAGATACGACGGATAAATAAACAGCGAGGAAAATATCCTCAAACATAATGATCCCAAGAATTAACTCAGTTTCAGGGTTCGCAGTCCGTTTCAAATCAACAAGGACTTTGGCCACAATGGCACTGGATGAAATCGTGATAACCCCTGCCATAATGAGAACCTCAAGGAACCCAAACCCTGTGATCAAACCGTAAAGCAGCCCTAAGCTGAAGTTAATCAAAATATAAATAGATCCGCCGATAGCAATGGATTTGCCCGATTTAATGAGCTTTCCGACAGAGAACTCAAGTCCAAGATAGAAAAGAAGGAACAAGACGCCCATTCTGCCAAAAAACGAAATAATTTCGGTGCTTTCGATAAATTTTAGATCAATGATCCCGATGGTTGGAGCATGCGGCCCAACGATCATACCGAGGACAATGAGAAAAGGAATGATAGAGAATTTCATTTTATTGGCGATTAAGCTGGCGATGGCGATGAGAATCAGCGCCGTCCCAACTTCAAAGACTAAGTGATCCATTCATCACTCTCCCCCTCTAGAAAGAAAATCACGTATCAATCGCTTTAAGTGTTTTCTTTCGCCTGAAATGACCATCGTATCATTTGCTTCAATAATCGAATCGGCACCAGGATTGAGTAATTTTTCATTTGTATGTTTTATGATCGCAATGACGGTGACTTCATAGTTTTGCCGCACATCTAAATCACCGAGTGTATGTCCAACCGCTTTTGCGCCTTTTTCCACCTTAAACCATTCAATCATCAAGTCATTGAAGGCCATTTCAATGGTTTCAAGTGCCTGCGGTTTATACACCATGCCGCCAATTATTGCAGCGATTTGCCGTGATTCAGCATCATCGAGAGAAATGGTGGACAGCACTTCATCTGGATCATCATCGTCAAAACGATAAATCTCCCGTCTGCCATCATCATGAATCACTATCGTCATCTTTTCTCTATTTCTCGTTTCAATTTCAAATTTCTTTCCGATCCCAGGAAGATCATTTTCTTTAATATTCATTTTATCCCTCCGAATATGATAGGTTGTGTTTTTCATATAGTAATACGGATGAAATAAAATGAATCAGTAGAGGTAATTTGATTGACACATGATGGGGATCGCACACTTCATTTCCAAAAAACATAGATCAATCGATAACACAGCTGATGGAGCAGGTTTTAGAAGAAAAACCTTTGAATCAGCCAGTGATAATCTGTCCTTTAACAGAATAGAGGAGGCATGTTTTTTTGAAAATGGAGGTGTCTTCACAGCGTGTATTTCTTCATCGTATATGGATGGAGAAATAAGAGTAGGTGTGCTCGCTTCTGCCTGTGTAGCTAAAACGACATTTGAAAAAGGAGAAAACATGACGATGAAACTAACCAATATCAATATGGAACACCTTATCAACCATCCTCCCCCTTTCAAAATCATTTTCTTTCTTAATTTACTATATAAAAATATATTTTTTGTTTCAATAATTATGCTTATTTTGGTATCAATTGATCTTGAAATTTTCATGCAGAGGAAAAGGGATTATTCGGGTTGAAATGGAAGTAAGTCATGAGTTGAAAAGAAAAGGGGGATGGATGATGACATATATCAATTGTCAGCTAGACAGTGATATTTTTGAAATCGTTTTCAATAGGCCTGAGGCTTATAATTCATTTCATATGGACATGTTTGCTGAATTCAAAGAGGCATGTGATGCGGCGGAGGAAAGCAGTGCAAAAGTTGTTGTGATTAAGGGAGCGGGGAAAGGATTTTCCGCAGGTGGAGATATTGGCATGATGCTTAAGCAGGAAAATGAAGAAGATTTTCATCGTGTGATGGATTTGATCGAGGGAATTACACTTTCTCTAGCCGGTATGAAAAAGGTGACGATTGCCCTTGTCCACGGGTCAGCAGCAGGCCTTGCTTTTAGCTTTGCTTTAAGCTGTGACTATTTGTTTATGCATCACGATGCACAGCTCGCCATGAATTTTAATGGAGTAGGCTTAATTCCAGATGGAGGAGGGCACTTTTTCCTCACAAAAAGAGTCAGTGAACAAGCCGCGAAACAATTGATTTGGAGTGGACAGAAGCTTCCGGCTGAAGAAGCGCTAAAGCTGCGCCTTGCAGACGGGGTGTTTCAGGATGAAGTCGATGCGTATCAAAAGGTATGTGTGAAGCCGTTTATGAATATGCCGCTTCAAGCATTTATCGAAACAAAGCTAATCTATTTTCAGCAGTCAGAACCTGAGCTGCTAGCCGTTCTTCAAAAGGAGAGGGCAGCACAGGCAAGACTCAGGCAAAGCCATGATCATAAGGAAGGCATTCAGGCATTTTTAGAAAAAAGACGACCTGTGTTTCAGGATGTATAAACGAATGTGTGAGGCCGGCGAATGCCGGCTTTTTTAACGTTCAAATAAAAGCAGCTTGCCTGCATCATCAACGAGCCGATGAGAATGCTTCGTGTATTGCTGTTCGATTAAGCGATGGCGACCTAATTCCTTTGCCTTTTCATCACTATCCGTTGTGATTTTTTCATTTAATAAAGTCTCACCCGACCGGTCAAATACAGTTAAAAAGTATGTCTTCTCCATTCCTCATCTTCCTTTCCTCTGCTTTTCTATGTAATTAAACAAGGAATAAGACAAAACCTCTTTTTTAGCCCTTAAAAATGTGTTTTTTAGAATGAGAGCGATAGAACGTGCATTCGCAAAAATGGCATGATAAAATATGGACAATGACAGTATCGGACAAGGAGATAGACGTTTGACTAAGCTCACCTTTATTCATGCCGCAGATTTACATTTAGACAGTCCATTTGCAGGAATGTCGAATATCCCTAGCTTACCATTTAAGCGGCTCAAAGAAAGCACATTTCAAAGTGCGAAGAATATGTTTGATCTCGCCATTGCTCGAGCAGTAGACTTTGTGCTGCTTAGCGGAGATTTATTTGACGAATCCAATCGCAGCCTGAAAGCACAGCTGTTTTTAAGAAATCAGTTTCTAAGACTGCAAGCTCAAGGGATTGAAGTCTTTATTATTTACGGTAATCATGATCATTTAGGCGGTGAATGGACACCGATTGAGTGGCCTGAGAATGTGCGCGTTTTTTCAACCAGTACACCAAGTGAGCATTCCTACTATAGAGGAGATCAGCTTGTCGCAAGTATTTACGGGTTTAGCTACAAAGAGCGGGCTGTCTATGAAAATATGACATCTCATTATGTCAAAACGACAGATGCTGCCTATCACATTGCGATGCTTCACGGTACATTAGCCGGACAAGAAGGGCATGATGCGTATGCACCATTTCAGCTTCAGCAGCTCATTTCACAGGATTTCGATTATTGGGCGCTTGGACATATACATAAGAGAGCCCTTCTGCATGAAGATCCGTTGATTATTTACCCTGGTAACATGCAGGGCAGACATATAAAGGAAACAGGAGAAAAAGGCTGTTACGTTGTTCAACTCTCCGAGGATTCTGAGACAGCGGAATTTATTAGCTGTGCGGATGTGATGTTTGAGACATTTGCAATAGACATCACGGAAACGATTCATATGACGGATCTTGTGACACTAGTGGAAAGCAAAATCAGTGAACTGAAAGAGGAGGGCGTTCCTCATTTTGTGAAAATTGAATTGACAGGTGATGCTCCTTCTTACTTTGAGCGTACACAGCTTGAGGTGCTTGAAGAGCTGATGACCGTTCTTCATGAACAGGAAGAAGACGAAGAGGTGTTCGTTTGGGTGATATCGATTGACTGCCGAACAAACGAGGATGTCGTCTATCCAGAAGATTCTTTTTTGAAGGAACTCACTGCTGAAATTTCGCAATTTGAGGCGTATGAAGAGCTTCTATCACCGATCACGCGTCACCCAACCTATAGAAAGTCAGGAAAAGCTCTCGCAAAAGAGGATGAAGTGGATATAAAAGAAGAAGCACAAAGGCTGCTGACAGAACAGCTAAAGCAATTATGAGAGAAGGAGAGGCACAATGAAAATACGTTCACTCCATATCGCCCATTTTGGGAAATTTTCAAATCGGACCTTTCACTTTTCTGATGACGGTTTTCAGCTAGTTTACGGCCTGAATGAATCGGGGAAAACGACATTGAAAACGTTTATTGAATCGATGTTATTTGGTTTTCCGAAAAACAAGATGTACAAGACGAAACAGGGCTCTTATTATGGCGGTTCTCTTACTTGCCAAGATGACGAGTTAGGCGTTATTCATATTGAGAGAACGTCCGATCGAGGCGGTCAAGCACAGGTGTTTTTACCGAATGGTGAAGTGAAAGACGAAGCTTTTCTACGGACACTTTTAAAGGGAACAGATCGCAGATTATACCAATCAATCTATTCATTTGATGTGTTTGGACTGCAAAATGTCCAAGCCTTAAACCAGGATCAAATAGGCGAATTTCTACTTTTCTCAAGTTTATTTGGCTCAGATGCAGCCACCAAGATGGATAGCAGGCTGCTAAAGCAGCAGGAGCAGCTGTTTAAACCAAATGGACGCAAGCCGGAATTAAATCAGCAGCTTGATCGTTTAAAAGAGCTGACAGGTCAGCTGAAACAAGCCAAATTGGTAGAAGGTCGTTATACTGAAAAGAAACGGGAGCAATCTGAATTAACGGAGACGATCGAAAAGCTTCAAAATGAAATGAAGCAGGCGGAAGAACACATACAGAAACTGACTGAATCCATTCAAGTTTATCCCATGATCGAGAAAAAAGTGGAGTTGAAAAAGGAATTAGCCCGTTATCCAGACCGAGTCAAACGTTTTAGAGCAGAAACAGAGCATGAGCTGGATAAACTAGAATCACACCTTCACCCGAAAAAAGCTCAATTGACTGCACTGAAGCATAAGTTAGATCATTTGCAAACCTCACTCGAACAAGTTCAACCGCTCTATGACAAGGATACCTTAATGGAGATAAAACGAGTCGTAGATGAAGCACCTGATGCTGAGCTTGTGAAAAAGCGCATAGCAGAGTGTCGAGCAAACCGTGATTCATTGAAACAAAAAATAGACGAAGCGGTAGCAAAGCTAAAATGGGAGCGCTCGATAAAGCTCGAACAAATCGACGATTCGCTTGAATTTGAGTGGGAATTAAAGGAGACTGTCACTCAATACGTCCGTCTCATGGACAGAAAGGCGCAGTTAGATGAACGATTTGATCATGCAAGACATGAGCTTGACGAAGCAGAAGCCGCTTTAAAAGGATTAAAGGAACAGCAAGTCAGACAGCATGGAGCAGAAGATGATGCGAAGGGGACAAGAACGAAAAAGAAACCGATTCATTCCCGGTCGTGGTTATTCCGAGGCTTGATCGCATTTGATGCTGTGCTTCTGTTTGTTCTATTCTTTTTAACAGAGTGGTGGATCACGTTTTTGTTTGCGGGATTTTCTGTTTTTCTCTTCTTTGTCATTTACCCATTAAGTCAAACGAGCCCTATGAAACAAAGAAACGGCGAAGGGGATTTTGATTCCTTTCAAGTGCAGGCTGCTTCAGCTGAAACACTTATGAGGCAGAAGGAGCTTCTGTATGAAAGAATCATCCGGCAATATGAAGACTGGGAGCGAGAGCTGGAACCTGTCCAGCAGCAAGTAGAGGAAAAGAAGAGGCAGCTTGGCTTGTCGTCTGAGCTTTCTTTCCTAGTAGAGGCATTCGATATCCTAAAACAATTAAAAATGAATACAGCGGCATATGAGGAGCTTCATCGAGAAATAAACGTGCTTTCCGATCAGCAATCGATTTATGAGCGCAGGGTTTCAGCGTTAAGCAGTATCCTTCAAAAAAAGGAAGGAACCATGCAGGAGAATATTTCAGCCTTACAAGAGATATTGAAAGATGAGGCGAAAAGAGAAAAAGAACGCCAGACATTGCACGTATCCATTCAACATGCGATGCAGCAGCTCACGACACTAGAAGGGGAAATTCAATACTACGAAAAACAAACTGACGAGCTTTTTCGTCAAGTAGAAGCAAAGTCCAAAGAAGATTACCAAGTGCTTTCTCATCTATCGAAAGAATACCGGGCACGGCTTTCTGAGTTGCAGCAGCTGAATCAAGAGCTTCATAGAAGCGGTTGTTTTGATGAGGAGGAATGGATTGTTCGCAAAGGATTACCTCTCCTTGAGGAGGAGTGTGCAGAAGCAAAGCATCACCTGAATGGCGTTCAATTGAATGCGGAGAATAAGGAAAAGCGTTTAGCAGAACTAGCAGTGGAAATCCGGCACATAGAAGCTTCTGGAACGGTATCTGATTTGACTCATCAGCTTGCAGCAGAGCAGGAGCATGCGAAGTACCTTGCGAAAAAATGGGCGGCAATTCAGCTTGTTCGTTCCGTCATACGAGAAAAATTGAATGAGCATAAAGAAACAAGGCTGCCTGCATTGCTTCAAACAGCCTCTAGTTTTGTTCAACCGTTAACAAATGATCGTTATGAAGCGATTTTATTTTCACCTGAAGATGACTTGCTGATGGTGAAAAGAATGGATGGACGAATATTCCGACCAGAGGAGCTTTCACAGGCAACGTGTGAACAGATCTATCTGGCGATTCGTTTTGCGCTCGCTTTGTCTCATCAGCAAAATTATCAGCTTCCGTTTATGATGGATGACAGCTTCGTTCATTTCGATCATGTTCGTCTAGGCAGAGTGCTGGAGATGATGAATGAGCTCACACGTTTTGAAACACAGCTGTTTTATTTCACTTGTCATGAGCATATGAAGCAAGCAGCAGAAGATGAACAGATTACGAGTTTAGCAGTTGAATGATTGACAAATAATGACTTATGTTATACTTATATGAGCAGAAACATGGAAGGAGCTTTTATTGAATGGCTAAAGGGATCATGACCTATGATGTCGGCGAACAAGTTGACCTGCATTTATTAATTAAATCATCTACTAAAGGGATTGCAAGTAATGGCAAACCATTTTTAACGTTAATTCTTCAAGATCAAAGTGGAGATATTGAGGCGAAATTATGGGATGCAAAGCAGAATGATGAACAAACCTATGCCGCGCAAACTATTGTGAAGGTAGTAGGCGATATTCATCATTATCGCGGGAGGAATCAGCTGAAGCTTAGGAATATACGCCCTGTTGCTGAAAATGAGCAAATTCGAATTGATGATTTTCTCGAAACAGCTCCTATTCCAAAACATGATATGATGGATACGATTATGCAATATATCTTTGATATGAAAAACCCTAATTTACAGCGTGTTACAAGACATTTGCTGAAAAAATATGGACAGGAATTCGCTGACTATCCAGCAGCGACAAAAAACCATCATGAATTTGTCTCTGGTCTTGCTTATCACGTGGTGTCCATGCTGCATTTGGCTAAATCAATTGTTGACCTATATCCATCATTAGATCGAGATCTTTTATATTCAGGCATCATTCTTCATGATTTAGGAAAAGTCAAAGAGCTTTCGGGCCCAGTCTCAACCACCTATACGGTGGAAGGGAATTTAATTGGCCATATTTCGATTATGGTGACAGAAATTGCGAAAGCTGCAGAAGAGCTTGGTATTGATTCAGAAGAAATTCTGATTTTACAGCACTTAGTACTGAGTCATCACGGAAAAGGAGAGTGGGGCAGCCCGAAACCACCAATGGTGAAGGAAGCCGAAATTCTCCACTATATTGATAATTTAGATGCGAAGATGAATATGATGGATCGTGCGCTTGAGCATGTGAAGCCAGGAGAATATACAGAACGTATTTTTGCTCTAGAGAATCGTTCATTTTATAAACCAACCTTTCATCACGAATAACCATGTCAAAACGTCCGTTTATGCGGGCGTTTTTTTCATAACTTGTCTTCTTCTCGCATAAGCATGTAACACAAAGGAAGAGAGAGCTGTTCTGAAAAAAGGAGGCGATGAAAAAATGTTGTTTTTTCCATGGTGGGTGTATGCATGTATCATTGGCATTATTTTCTGTGCGTATAAATTAATGACAACGGCCAAAGAGGAGCAAGAAATTGATCAATCCTTTATTGAAAAAGAAGGAGAAATTTTTATCGAGCGAATGGAACAAGAAAGAGAGCGCAGACGTCAGGATCAGCAAGTGAAAAGATCACAGGATACGGCGGCACATGAAGATCACTCGATTGCTTAATCAGGTCATATAAAAACCCTCTGCACGATCACGGCAGAGGGGTTTTTGTGATTACTGGTTTTGTTGAGGTTGTTGATTTTGTGCGGGTTGTTGAGACTTTTCTTTGAATGTGTTTTCAAGTTCTTTATCTTTTACTTTCACATCGGCATCTTTCACCAATTTGTTTAAGATCGTTTGGATTTCATTTGTGTCTGCTTGTTTTTGATTAAGCAGTTCTTTTTTCAGGTCTGCTTTCATGTCATCGTATTTACCGCGTTCTTCGGTCTTTTTAATGATATGGTAGCCGAATTGTGATTTCACTGGTTTGCTGATTTCATTTACCTTTAGTTTGAAAGCAGCTTTACTGAAGTTTTCGTCCATTTGTCCTTCTTTTGCAAACCAGCCTACATCGCCGCCTTGTGCTGCTGAAGCGGTATCAGTTGAATATTCAGACACAAGGGCATCCCATTTTTCACCTTTATCTAATTTCTTTTCCACTTCGTCAGCTGTTTTCTTATCAGCTACTAAAATGTGGCTTGCGCGGATTTTCCCTTTTAGGTCATCGTAATACGCTTTTACTTCTTTATCAGTGATTTTGATGTTAGCTTTGGCAGCCTTTTGAGTCAGCAGCTCATATTTCACTTGATCTTTGATGTAATCTTTTCCGAATTCATCTTGAAGTTGTTTTAAACGATCTTCACCAAGTGTCTTTTTATATTCTTCCATTTTCTTATCAATTTCTTTATCTGATACTTTGTATTTGTCAGCAAGAACCTTTTGTTGAACAAGTAGATTTAAAGCATCTCCACCTGCTTGTTTCTTAAGAGTTGTATAAAGCTCTTCTTTTGTGACATCTCCTGATTTTGTTGTTGCGATGACATCTTTATCACCGCTACTGCATGCGCCAAGAGTTAAAACACTAACTGCTGTTACAGCTGCTAAAGCCATTTTTTTCATTCAAAAAACACTCCTAATCTTTCCAATTTATTTATCATTGCTTGTATCATAACATATTGTGACACGCTGTAAAAAGAAATGCAAATGGGAGGGCATTCGTCTAGTCAAAAATTTGCGCGCGACATACACATATAGTGATCACAAAAAGGAGGCTGAATTATATGGGAGCAGGATATTCTAATGGGTTTGCTTTATTGGTCGTGCTATTCATTTTGCTGATCATCGTTGGTGCAGCATATCTTTACTAATTAAATCGCTGTGACAGAAAGGAGCCGTCCTGCCATGCGTGCGGGCGGTTCTTTTTTCAAACGATGACAGGTGCCTAAACGTTTTCAATTTTTTTGCATACACTGAGCTTAGAACAGAGCAAGAACTGGCAGGAGGTGTTTTTACATGGGAGGAGAAGTCTTTGCTGGCGGTTTTGCACTAGTCGTCGTGTTATTCATCTTATTGATCATTATCGGTGCATCTTGGATTTGCTAATCAATCAATATACACAAAAAGCTGCCCTCAAACTGGCAGCTTTTGCTTTGATCTTAAATAGAAATGGTAATTTCAACAAATGATGAGATCAGTAAGATCAGTATCGATACATTGATAAAGCGAAACACCTTATCTTGCCGTTCTTCAGGAATCTCTCTGACAAGGCATAATGTATTAGTAAGCCTGTTTATTGAATACACAATAAACGCGGCAAAGACGATGAAGTAAAATAAAACTATCGGAGATCCCCCCTCTCTATGCTATTCCCATACTACATTACCAAATTTTTTATGAAAAAGATAGAAGTTGGCTTTAAAAACCTCATGATGAGGAAGTTTGGTCAACTAAAATATCAAACTCGTCTTGGGCTTGATCGATGATGCAGGATTTAGGTGCTTTGAGCAGTTTCCGTGCAAATAAAAAGTCAGGCAAACAATAGCCTGCATGAATACTTGCGATGATGATAAAATAGTGTGCATACATTGGAAACGCCACGCCTAACACAAAGTAAACTAGCGAAATCACACAAAATGGACTGAGAAGTGAATAAATCATCACTTTCTTTGGCACACGCTTCCAGCAATTTCGTTTAAATAGCGTCATTTTTTTCTTGTTTTTCATCACTGGGATCAAGTGAACCACACGGTGGACAAGCAATGTCACAAGTAAAAGCATAGCAAAAAGCGGTGCGTTGTGGCTGCTTAGTCTCGTTTCAGGATGAGTCAGTTGAAAACATAAAAAAGCCATAATGAAAAAAAGTATAGCAAGGCTGATGGCTGAAATCAGCAGTCTCGTATAACCATAATCCTTTTCAAGATTAATGGTTTTCCAACAATTCATTTTTCATCCTTCCAATCTCAAAAGACTAATTGAATATCTCAAGATAATTTACTCTTCCTGAGGATAAAAATCAATGGTTTTGTTGAAAAAAAATAAAATGTTGCCTTCATATGGAATAAAGAGAGGAAACTTTGGGGTTTTTCAAGAAAAAAAGACAGAAGAGGGAGGTTCGTCTCTTTCGTCAATGAGTAATTTCGGCTAAAATAGAAAGACTAAGAGAAAGAGGGAACGTACATGAGTATTGAGGAACGAATGAGCCAGCTCGAATATTATATGGAACTTTTGCTGACGGCGACCGATATGAGCCGTTTTCCATATTATGCATTATTGATCAGGCAGCGGGTATCGAAAGAAGAGGCGCAGGAAATTGAGCGTATTTGTGCTGAGCTTTCAGAGGAAATGGACAAGCAAAAAGCACAAGGCTACGTCATGTTTGACGATATGCTTGCGCTTTTTGCGGGACAGTTAATTGAAAAGCTGGATGTACATGAGACGATATTTGCTTTGCATGATCAAGGGCTGTTTCAGCCGTTAATGAATGAATTTATAAAGATCATTAAACAATTTGATTTGCTTTAGCCGATTTTTCTGCTGCATCAGCTGAGTCTTCAAGTTCCTCAGGCTTTTTCGTGACTTTTCCTCGCTCATTCAAAAAGCCCTTCTCAATGTTTGAAAACGATTTCTCAAAAATCTCCATGAAATCCTCACCATAAACGTTTCGGATAATACACATCATTTCTAAAATCTCAGGGAACTTTCCGTAAATGTCATGGAGCGGCTGAGCGCCTTTGACAATACCAGTTCGTGCCGGGTCGAAATCTTCGAGTAGTTTATGGAATGTCTCTTCGCCTTTTGGCGTTAGCTCAATATACGTATTGCGTTTATCGTTTAACTTTTTAGAAAATTTTAAAAATCCTCGTTCCTCCAGTTTTTTGGAGAAGTTAAACGCCGTTGATACATGCATGACGCCAAACTTTGCAATTTCTGATATTGAAGCTCCTTTTAATTGATACGCAATCCACAAAATATGATGTTCATTGATATTTAGGTTATACGGTTTGATCCACTGCTGCCAGTCCTTTTCAATGGATTTCCAAAGAGCTTTGCTCAATTGGGCCATTCTTTGACTGAATAAAAGTGCTTCTTTTACATCGAAAGGCTGTTCCGAATGATTCATCCATTTCACCTACTTCTCTTTTTCTTGTAATTCTATTATGCCAATAAAATAAAGATTAATAAAGCTGAAAATTCAAGAATTTTTAAAACTCATGAAAAACATTGACAAAACAACCTTTTTTCAACAAAAAAAGTGCGGGATACGCACCCCGCACACTTTTGTAAACGAATATTTTTTTGGAAGTATATTAGTTTTGTAAGGTTTTCTCCAGTTGTTTGAGCTTTTCTTCAATTTCCTGAATTTCCTTTTGCAAGTCCTGCTGATGAGGTTTGATTTCTTCGCGCCATTGCTGAATCGATGCTTGCAATTCAGTTCCGACTTCTTTAATGACCTCTGCGCTTTCTTTTGCTGTTTCAACAATTTGCTCTTTTAAAGCTTGTCCATCTCTTTTTAATCTTGTCAGCGTATCTTCGAATTTGTCATAGCCGTCTTTCATCTTTCCGCGCACATCTCTGCCAGAAGAGGGAGTCGTCAGGAGCACTGCCGCACCTCCGAGGAGACCGCCTACAAATAATCCTGTTAATAAAGAACGTCCACTAGCCATTCAAATCACCTCTAGTCAAATTTTACACATTCGCATGTTCTCTCTGAGCTGACGATCAGCTTCATTGAACTTCCATACATAGCTTGCTTTATTTTAGCATACTTTTGAAGAAAAGGGAGGGGAGAAGGTTGTCTGTCTTTCTGTTCGTTTTTACGTGTATCGGTGTCGTTTTTACAGTTGGTTCTATTCATTATGCAAGACAGCTGGGGTATGCAGGGTCTTATCCACCAAAACATGTATTAAAGCAAAAAGCACTTGTGTGTGCGGCAGGTGCAGGGATTTCGCTCCTCATTTTGCTGCTGACCCTTTTTCTTTTATAAAAGCATGAAAAAAACCTCTTCATCTATTATGAAGAGGTTCGATTATTCGTTATGCAACTTCTATCATTCTTGCACGCCTTAGAATGGACTGAGCAATTGGGAAGACAAATACCATGGCAATGGTATTAATCACGACTGCTGGCAGGACGACGCCCATAAGAAGTGCCGGTAATGCAGCTGGCAGTCCAGTGATCAGTAATGCGGCAGATAGGAAAATCACGCCGGATACGATGGTTCCAATCGCAGTTAACACAGCGGTCAGCACCACTTTGTTCTTTATCTTCAAGCAAGATAAGAAAAGGGCTAGGAAGATAAAGGCAGTCACTGGTTTATCAATCATATTTGGAATTTGTCCGCCTGGGAAACCCGTTGTTAATGCAGAAATGACGCCAGTCACTAGGGCAATAACCACTACATGCTGTACCTTTGGGAAAAGGATGATGCTTAAAAACATCATGACCAGCAACATATCAGGTTTCATTCCGAAAAAGATGGGCGGGAAAATCGTATGCAAAACAGCTCCCATTGCTGCAAGCAATGACATAATCACTAATTCTTTTGTTTTCATTTCTATGCTCTCCTCTGCTAAGCTCTTAGGACTCTTCAATAATATGGCTCATCATTTATTGCAAGAGTCATCACTTTATATTTCTCGTTATTATAACAAATTTATTTCTCTATAGAAAAGCTTTTTTACTCATTTTCTTGCTGGAACTTTTTCATAAAGTCCGCAAGCTTTTGGCAGTCTTCAATCGATACCGCATTGTAAATAGATGCTCTACATCCACCAACAGAACGGTGGCCGGCAAGTCCAACCATTTGTTCCTGCTTTGCTTTCTCTACAAAGGAAGCAGTGAGCGCATCATCACGAAGGGTAAATGTGACATTCATATGCGAACGGCTGTCAGTGCGTGCGTGTCCTTTGTAAAAACCGCCGCTTTGATCAATTGTGTCATAGAGAATGCCTGCTTTTTGTTCATTGCGTTTTTCCGCTGCTTCTACGCCGCCAGCATGTTTCACATGCTCAAGGACAAGAGACAGCATATAAATCGCAAAAGTCGGTGGTGTGTGATAGAGAGAGTTGGCTTTTGCGTGTGTTGAATATTTTAATATTTTCGGTGTGCTGTTTTTCTCTTTCTCTAATAAGCGTTTGCGCGCGATCACAATCGTGATACCAGAAGGCCCTAGATTTTTTTGTGCTCCAGCATAAATGAAATCAAATTGAGAAACATCGATTTTTTTGCTGAGAATATCACTGGACATATCCGCAATGAGCGGTAATGACGTGCCAGGAAACGTTTTCCACTGAGTGCCGAAGATCGTATTGTTTGATGTGATGTGTAAGTAAGCGCCATCTGTTAAACCGGAGGCATCTACTTCTGGAATATACGAGTAGTTGTCGTCTTCACTTGAAGCAAACACAGATGTTTCACCAAACCCTTTTGCTTCTGATAATGCTTTTTCTGACCAAGCGCCCGTTTGAATGAAATGAGCCGTTTCGCCTTCATGTAAGAAGTTCATAGGAATCATCGCAAATTGAAGACTAGCTCCGCCCTGTAAAAAGAGAACTTCGTAATCTTCAGGGATGTCCATCAGTTCCACCAACAGTGCTTTTGCCTTATTGTGGACTTCTTCATATTCACCGCTGCGATGAGACAGCTCCATCACAGACATCCCAGTTTGTTTAAAATCAACAAGTTCTTCCTGTGCTTTTTGAAGCACTTCTAGCGGCAGTGCCGCCGGACCAGCATTAAAATTCGTCGTTCGCTTCATCACAATCTCTCCCTATTTCTCGCGTTAATGGATCAAAAGATAAAACCATCCTATCACAAATTTGAAGCAATTGGACAAAAAATTTGAATCGTTTTAAATATCTTACTATTAAGAGATGGAGGGGATAAAAGGGGGCAGAAATAAGAAAAACCTCATCTATTAAGATGAGGTAAGCCGCGTGTGGATGGCAGAAGAAATCTCTTTTAAATCTTCTGACGTGTATTGCTCTTGATGTGATTTCCATACAGCACCAAAGCCATCGCCTTTTCCGTAGCGCGGAATGATATGCATATGGTAATGGAACACAGATTGTCCGGCTTTTTCGCCGTTGTTGTTCAGAAGGTTTAACCCAATTGGTTCAAATTCCTGTTTGATTGCTCTTGCAATTTTCGGCATCGCTTGGAAGTAGTGATTAGACACTTCTGGTGTCATCTCGTAGATATTTTCTTTATGTATTTTCGGGATTACAAGGGTATGTCCCTTTGTTACTTGGCTAATATCTAGAAAAGCCAATACATGCTCGTCTTCATATACTTTTGCACATGGAATGTCTCCATCAATGATCTTGCAAAAAATACAGTCGCTCACGCCATGTCACTCCTCATTCATTTTCCTTTATCGTATCACAAAAAGAAACAAAAAAGAAAACAGGACAAGCGAACTCCTTTGGTCGCTCATCCTGCTCCTGCAGAAGAAATGCTGATGCTTTCATTCGATATGCCTTTTGAATTCTCTATTTACTGAAATAAAGAATTCATATGCCTGCTATTTCTGCCGTAAACACCTCATTTGACGTTTTGGTTTGTCGTATACATATTGTATAGGACACAAAAATCAAGAATCAGTGAAGCAAAACAGAAGCTAAGGTTTTTAGATGAAAAACCAACTTGTCATGCGGTTCTTTGCCTTTAACAAACACCTCATTTACTTATTGGTCATCAAGTTCATTTCTTCTACATACATTATGATGACCAAAGCGCCTATTTTTTATTCAGGACGCGACTATAGGTAAACATTTCAAATTACCTTTCGTTTTTGTTACTATAAAGGAAAAACGAAAGAAAGGAACGAATTCATGTCCCTTCTCACTGTAAAAGATGTAACGGGTGGATATACGAAGAATCCCGTTCTAAAAAATATCTCATTTGAATTAGAAAGAAATCAAATCGTCGGTCTCATAGGCTTAAACGGGGCGGGGAAAAGCACAACCATTCGCCATATCATCGGTCTCATGAAACCGCATAAAGGTGTCATTGAATTGAATGGACGAACTCTTCAAGACGATCAAGAGGCGTATCGTTCGCAATTTACGTTTATTCCAGAAACACCTGTTTTATATGAAGAATTAACTTTAAAAGAGCATTTAGAGCTGACAGCGATGGCTTATGGCCTGTCAAAGGAACAATTAGATGAGCGTCTGCCATCATTGCTGAAAGAATTTCGAATGGAGAAACGGCTGAAATGGTTCCCTGCTCATTTTTCGAAAGGAATGAAGCAGAAGGTCATGATTATGTGTGCATTCCTTGTTGAACCAGAACTGTATATCATTGATGAACCGTTTTTAGGGCTTGACCCTCTTGCGATTAATGCACTGCTTGAACGGATGAATGCTGCGAAAAAAAGCGGTGCTAGTGTCCTGATGTCGACGCATATTTTGGCGACAGCTGAACGCTATTGTGATTCCTTTATTATTTTGCACGAAGGGGAAATCAGAGCGAAAGGAACACTGACAGAGCTGAGAGAACAGTTCAATATGAGAGATGCGACACTAGATGATCTTTATTTGGAATTAACAAAGGAAGAAAGCTATGAGTAAAACGACGCAAACCATTTGGAAATCCCGATTAGAGGAACACATGCAAGATACAAGAAAATATTTAAAATACATGTTCAATGATCATCTTGTCATTGTGCTCATTTTTTTCCTTGCAGGCGGAGCGAGCTGGTATAGTAACTGGCTCAAACAGATTCCGGCTCACTTCCCATCCTACTGGATCATGGCAATTGTCTTCTCATTGGTGCTGACAAGCTCTTACGTGCGTACGCTGATCAAAGAAGCAGATCTCGTGTTTTTGCTTCCTTTGGAAGGGAAGATGGAGCCTTATTTAAAACAAGCTTTTAACTTTAGCTTCATTTCTCAGCTGTTTCCTCTGATTGCCGTATCCATTGTCGCACTTCCGCTTTATTCTGCGGTGTCTTCAGGCGGCCTCAAGATGTATGTGCTGATATTGGCGCAAATGATTTTGATCAAGGGTCTGAATACAGCGATTCAATGGAGAATCACTTATTTTCAAGGAAAACAGATCAGATGGCTTGATGCAGTCCTTCGTTTTCTATTGAATATGATTTTGATCTATACCGTTTTACAGGCATCCTATGCAATCGCAATCGTTTTTTATCTGATCTATGGTGTCTATCTCGTCTACTTAACCAATGCAGTGAAAAAACAGCCTTTTCAATGGGAATTGCATATTTCTGACGAATTAAAACGAAAACAGCGCTTTTATCGTTTGGCAAACTTATTTACAGATGTGCCTCATTTAAAGAAACAGGTGAAAAGAAGAGCATACATGGACTGGCTCTTGCAGTTTATTCCGTATGACCAGCGTAAAACTTTTTCTTACATGTATGTGAGGGCGTTTTTACGTTCGAATGACTATTTTGGTCTCGTGTTTAGGCTAACGGCCGTGTTTGTGCTGATTATTTTGTATACAGGTGTAGCAGGCTGGGTGGGCGCGCTGCTTGTCTTGTTCACCGTGTTTATCACAGGTGTACAGCTTGTACCGTTAACAAAGCACTTTGCCCATCTTTCATTACAGGCACTTTATCCAGTTGCTCAGCAAGAAAAGGATCGGAGTTTTTTTGTTCTCGTTCGTAATGTGCTCATTATTCAATCGATATTGCTGAGCTGTGCAGTACTCCCGGCAGGAGGATGGCAAGGAAGTGGACTTGCCCTTCTGATTTCGCTGGCATTTGTGCTTGTCCTCTTCAAGCCTTACGTAATCAGTCGATTAAAAAAGATGAGATAAGCGGAAATATGTTTATGACAGCGAGCGTATGATGACATCAAGGAGGGGACCGGATGAATGCAGCTGAACGAGAGTTGTATGAAGAAGCCATTCTTTTTCAAACGCGATTTTTAAGAAAATCTTCAAAGATCGAACGGTTTTCAAAAGGAGTTCAGCAGCAGGTGAACCGCCGAATTCCTGCGCGATTTCATCAAGTCATCACAAGTGCGGTCAAAACAATGGTTGAATCCACCGTATCAGGATCGCACTTCACTTCATTTTCGGTGATTGATGAGCAATTATCTATCATCGAGCGAAATGAACTGGCAAAGGAGAAAGTAAAGTACTATCAAAAGGCAGCTGCGATCGAAGGAATTGGAACAGGTGCAGGTGGTATATTGCTCGGTATGGCAGACTTTCCGCTGCTGCTTAGCATTAAGATGAAATGTCTTTATGAGCTGGCATGTATTTATGGCTTTGATTTGTCTCAAAAAGAGGAAAGACTCTTTTTGCTCTGTATATTTCAACTCGCCTTTTCCGGAAGTGCACATCGTCAAAAAATGATGAACATCTTAGATGATTGGGAAACGAGCCGCGAGGAAATGGATTGGTACAGCTTTCAGCAGGAGTATCGAGATTATATTGATCTAGTGAAGCTGTTTCAATTAATGCCGATCGTTGGAGCCGCTGTTGGCGGTATGGCAAATCATCACCTGACAGGACAGCTCGGAGATGTCGCTCGTCATGTGTTTCACTTACGGGTGTTGAAAGAAATGAAATAGAAAAGCCGCTTGCGACAGCGGCATCAGCGTGTAGACAAACCCTCGCATTCGTTGTCAGATCTACGTTCCGGTGCTCACGAATGTTCAATTCGCTCCACTCCGGTACTCGTCCTTCCTAGACTGCAAAGGTTTTCTATCACGCTGAAAGAAGACAAAAGCCGCTGGCGACAGCGGCTTTTTTTCATTCATCGTAGGAAAGGACAGCACGGGCGAGTACCTTTGCTGCGACAGGCATTGCTTTTTCGTTAATATCAAACTTCGGGTGATGATGGGGATACACGTCCTGGCTGTTTTCAGGCATGGCGCCTGTGTAAAAGAAGGTACCAGGGACATGCTGAAGATAGTAAGCAAAATCTTCTCCACCCATTTGGGTTTCCGCTTCTTTTACTTCTGTGACACCTTCTGTCTGTTTTGCGATGTCAGCAATATATTCAGTCGGCTTTGAATGATTTTTGACAGCAGGATACCCTCTCACATATTCATATGTGTAGGCGGCATCATGCATGGCGCACACCCCTTTTACGACCTGTTCAATTTCTCGTTCGATGGTGTGTCGTGCACTTTCTTCAAAGGATCGTGCAGTACCAGTCAAAACAGCTGAATCTGCAATGACGTTAAAAGCATTCTCTGCCACAAAACCTCCAACAGATACAACCGCAGAATCAACTGGATTGACTTTACGGGCAACGACTTGCTGCAGGTTTGTGACGATTTGTGAACCGATGAGTACAGCATCTTTCGTTAAGTGAGGCTGGGCGCCGTGTCCGCCTTTCCCCTGGACTCGAATTGAGAAGCGATCGGCGGCTGCCATAAAGTTCCCGTTTTTATAAAGAACCGTGCCACAAGGCTCTGGAGACCAAAGATGCGTACCGAATATGACATCGACACCGTCTAAGCAGCCGTCTTCAATCATTGGTTTTGCACCGCCTGGCGCATATTCTTCTGCGTGCTGATGAATGAGGACGATTTTCCCTTTTAATTGATCGCGGTGCGCATTCAAGATTTTCGCTAAAACAAGAAGTGTCGCTGTGTGCCCATCGTGCCCGCATGCATGCATCACACCGGGCTTTGTCGATTTGTAGGAAACTTCCTTCTCATCGTGGATGGGAAGTGCATCAAAATCAGCCCTGAGGGCAATCGTCGGCCCCGGAGAAGCTCCTTCAATAAAGGCGAGTACGCCATGGCCACCCACCTGTGTACGTGTTGGTATATGTAATGTGTCATAGTAGTTGGCGATGAAAGCGGCTGTTTCTTCTTCCTGGAAAGAAAGTTCAGGATTCATGTGGAGATGGCGTCTAATTTCAACCATTTCCTCATAATGTTCATCAAGACGTTCATTGATGCTTTTTTGTAAAGTGGATATTGTCATTGAGTTGAAAACCTCCTTCATGCTCTTTTACTGATTGTATGGTAATTGTTAGAATCTTTCAACAGAAGAGGATGTCGTATGCTGCATCAAAAGGTCATTTTACATAAAAGTTGAAGTTGCTATGAAGCGGGGAAAAAGGGGGGAATTGTTTTGGGAAGCTGTCCAAATTGTTCAAAAGCATTTTCTTTCGTTGAGAAGTTTCATTTATCACATACGAAAATGATGATGTGTCCAAGCTGTCGGCATCAAATCAAAGAAACCTTTGTATCAAAAATGAGTTTTTTCATGATCTGTTTGATTCCGCTATTGGTGATGCTCATTCAATTGAAAGGTGCTTCACCTATGTTGAAGTGGCCGATCTTATTAGGATGGATCCTATTGAATTTCTATGTGCTTCAGCCGATCATTCATCGGTACGAGCTGACATCACGACGATAAAATGAGTGCTGAAAGCAGCACTTCCTAGATTGTTGACAAAGGGCTAAAATGATCTTTATTTTAGCCCTTTGTCTTCTTTACTTCCTTAACTGTCTGTAACGACATGATAGGATGTGAGATAGGCGGGACGAGAGAAGATGGAGCCGGTATCATCGTTTGGCTGAAAGAACGCTTCTGATTCTTGAAAGTCTTCAAATAAGTCCTCTGATTCCCAAAGTGTCAAAATCAAATACACTTCTTCATCTTTTTTCGGTCTTAAAACTCGAAGAGCCTGGAAGCCCCGCTGATGTTCTGAGATGTTTGTCTTCTTCTGAAAAGTAGATTCAAAAAGTGCTCTGCTTTCAAGCTTCACAGGGATATGATTCAAGGTGACGAAGCCAGAATGGACTAGCTCACCTTTCGCATAAATCACATCATAGGCATGAGGGGCTTTAAAAATAGTCTCGCCCTCCGTCTCATGGAAAAGAGCTGCTTGTTCTTTTCCGACCATATAAAGCAGATGTTCCTGATCGTGTTTCTTTGCGATTTTATGCAAGAAATCTGCTGTTCCATATGTGATATAGACATTCATCTAAACCGCCTCCTGCTTGATAGTATAACAAAAGAATGATATATAATTCTTTGGTAGTCAATCCATAAAACATATTATGAAGCAATACATCCCATACTATCCGTATAAAGGAATGAGGTGACCTAATTTGAAGAAAAAGAAGATAATCATTCCATTAGTCATTGCAGGAAGTACCATCGTACTTTCATTTATTGGCTATCTGACCATTTTATTTTTAGGACATTATGTCATAGATGAAAAGAAGCTTGTTTTTCACGCTTCATCCCAAATCATTGATCGGAATGGAAAAGAACTCACAAGTATGTATTCAGAAAATCGGGACCCTGTGTCAATAAAGGATGTACCTGATAAAGTAGCAAAAGCTTTTGTGGCTGTCGAGGACAAGCGGTTTTATGAGCATCATGGAATTGATGCGCAGTCAATTTCAAGGGCGATTTATCGAGATATATTAGCAGGTGGAAAGGTAGAGGGCGGCAGTACAATTACTCAGCAGCTCGCAAAAAATATTTTTCTCACAAATGACAAAACCTTTCTTCGAAAAACAAAAGAAGTCATCATTGCGATTAATTTAGAAAGAGATTATTCAAAGGATAAGCTGCTTGAGATGTATTTGAATCAGCTTTACTTCGGTCATGGCGTTTACGGTATTCAGGCAGCAGCCAATTATTACTTTAGTAAAGATGTGAAAGATTTAACTGTCAGCGAAGGGGCTACACTCGCTGCGATGCCGAAGGCGCCGTCTACTTACTCGCCTGTTTTACATCCTGATAAAAATAAACAAAGGCGGGACACCATCCTTAATTTAATGAATGAGCAAGGATATTTATCATCAACAGAAACAGTAGAAGCAAAAGGGAGAACACTAGGCATTCATTTGAAAAAGAAATCAGAAACACCTTGGGTGGACAGCTATGTCGATCTCATCATTAAGGAAGCAGAATCAGAGTATGCCATTTCACATGAACAATTGCTTCAAGGCGGTTATACCATTACAGTTCCAATCGATATGAATTTGCAAAAGGTCGCCTACGATGCGATGAAAAACAACCGTTATTTCCCGGGAAAAAGCGGTTCTCCTGAAAGCAGCGCCGTCTTTATTGATAACGAGTCTGGGGGAGTAAAAGCAGCGATTGGAGGACGAGAATATCAAGCAAGGGGCTATAACAGGGTCACTGCTGTTAGACAGCCTGGATCTGTTTTCAAGCCGATCGCGGTATATGGTCCGGCGCTGCAGGAGAAAAAATTCCGACCTTATTCCCTGCTTGAAGACAAAGAAAAAAGCTATGACGGCTACTCACCAAAGAATTACGATGGGCAGTATGAAGGCAAGGTCACGATGGTGGAGGCCCTCATGAAAAGTAAGAATACAGCTGCGGTGTGGACATTAAGCCAGCTAGGCATCGATACCTCGAAATCACATCTCGAGAAAATGGGAATGGATATTTCGGATCAAGGACTTGCCATGGCGCTTGGCGGATTAGAAAAAGGGGTTTCTCCACTTCAAATCGCTGGAGCTTTCCACACATTTGCAAATGAAGGCGTATATAAAAAGCCTTTCTTCATTCAGAAAATCACCAATGATGAAGGAGAAACTGTAGAGAAAAATCGCAGTAAGCCAGAACGAGTGTTTAGTGTGCAGAATGCTTGGAATATGACAAGAATGCTGCAGCAAGTCGTCAAAGACGGAACAGCCCAGAGCGGTTCATATGCTGGAGATTTAGCAGGTAAAACAGGAACGACCACATATTCGGGTGTAAAGGGTGCAACAAAAGATGCTTGGTTTGCCGGCTATACGCCAAGTACAACGGGTGCGATCTGGATGGGGTATGACAAAACCGATAACAGTCACTATTTAACTGGCGGCAGTCAATACCCAGTGCAGCTGTTTAAGGATATTTTAACGGCAGCCCAAATTACTAATGAAACGTTTGAAAAACCAGAGGGGATTAAAGAACTTCAAGCGCCAATCCATTTAGAGGGACTTTCAGGATTTGAAGCCCGCTATGCGTTTAAAATCAAAGGGTTGTTTACATTAGAGCTGTCTTGGGACAAGCAGGAGGATAAACGAGTTGAATACCGTATTTATGAGAAGAGAAATGGAAACGAGACGCTGATCGATTCAGTGACAGGCGTGGGCAGCTACACAATGCCGTATGCCAACGTGTTTTCAGATGCGGAGTATAAGGTTGTTCCATATAATACCCAAACGCAAGAAGAAGGAGAAGGCAGTCCGTATGTCAAGCCAGAGGCTTTTGGACGTTAATATTCGGCGATTTTTTGAACATTGAGCCGCTTTAGTATACCGTGCCTTGAAAAAGCGGTATAGTAAAAGCAGTGTTTGAGCCTTATACAAAGAGAGTGTAAGGCGAAAGGTGGAATGAAAGGTAATGGGAAAAACGATGGCTTTTAATGACACGTTCTTAAAGGCGTGCAAAGGGGAAAAAACAGACCATGTACCAGTTTGGTATATGAGGCAGGCAGGACGCTCACAGCCTGAATATCGTGCCCTTAAAGAAAAATACGGGCTATTTGAAATTACGCATCAGCCAGAGTTATGCGCTTATGTAACACGACTTCCTGTAGAACAATATGGTGTAGATGCCGCGATTTTATATAAAGATATTATGACCCCACTTCCGGCGATTGGAGTGGACGTTGAAATTAAAAATGGAATTGGACCTGTCATTGATTCACCGATTCAGTCGAAAGCAGATATCGAACGTCTTGGGGAACTTCATCCTGAAGAAGACCTGCCATATGTGCTTGACACCATTCAGCTTTTAACGAAGGAACAGCTGAATGTACCGCTCATCGGTTTTGCTGGTGCACCATTTACGATGGCTAGCTATATGATTGAAGGCGGTCCATCTAAAAATTATCATAAAACAAAAGCGCTGATGTATCGTGAGCCTGAGACATGGATGCTGCTCATGAACAAATTAGCTGATATGACGATCACTTACATACGCGCGCAGGTAAAAGCAGGGGTCAGTGCATTTCAAATCTTCGACTCATGGGTGGGCGCTTTAAATGCAGCAGATTACCGGACATTCATTAAACCTGTCATGCAGCGAATTTTCACAGAGTTGAAGAGTGAAAATGTACCAATGATCATGTACGGAGTTGGTGCAAGCCATCTCGTGAAAGATTGGCATGACCTCCCGCTAGATGTCGTTGGACTGGATTGGCGTATGAGTGTAGACGAAGCGCGAAAAGAAGGGCTCACAAAAACGTTACAAGGAAATCTTGATCCAACGATCTTACTTTCTCCTTGGGAAGTCATTGAAGAAAGAGCAAAAGAGATTTTAGATCAAGGGATGAAATCAGATCATTTCATCTTTAACTTAGGTCATGGGGTATTTCCAGATGTTTCACCAGATACGTTAAAGAAGCTGACCGATTTTATTCACGACTATTCAGCTACACGTAAAAAATCATCCATCTAAACTATTCAAATGATCTGAAGGAGTGTTGGTTGTGGAGAAAAAGAAAATGGGGCTTCTTGTCATGGCATATGGCACCCCATATAAAGAAGAAGACATTGAGCGTTATTATACACATATTCGTAGAGGCAGAAAGCCGGAGCCGGAAATGCTGCAAGATTTAAAGGATCGCTACAAGGCAATCGGCGGTATTTCTCCTTTATCAAAAATAACAGAGCAGCAGGCAAATGGTTTGTGTGAGCACTTGAATGACATTCAAGACGACATTGAATTTCATGTCTACATTGGCTTAAAACATATCGAGCCTTTCATCGAGGATGCAGTTGCTGACATGCACAAGGACGGCATTACAGAAGCTGTGAGTATCGTTCTTGCGCCGCATTTCTCAACCTTCAGTGTGAAATCGTATAACAAACGTGCACAAGATGAGGCAGACAAGCTGGGCAATCTACAGATTACGTCTGTTGAAAGCTGGTACGATGAGCCGAAGTTTGTGGACTATTGGGTGAAGCAAGTGAAGGATACGTATGCATCAATGAGTCAAGAGGAAAGAGATTCCGCGGTACTTATTGTATCTGCACACAGTCTGCCTGAAAAAATTATTGCAGCAGGAGATCCTTATCCTGATCAGCTCGCACAATCTGCCAAAATGATTGCGGAAGGTGCGGGCATTGAACGCTATGAAATTGGCTGGCAAAGTGAAGGCAACACGCCGGATCCATGGCTTGGACCAGACGTGCAAGACTTAACGCGCGACTTATTTGAACAAAAAGGCTATCAAACATTCGTGTATGTGCCTGTTGGTTTTGTCGCTGATCATCTTGAAGTGTTATACGACAACGATTATGAATGTAAAGTCGTGACAGATGAAATTGGTGCAGCCTACTATCGTCCAGAAATGCCAAATGCGAAACCAGCATTTATTGATGCTCTGGCAACAGTCGTATTAAAGAAGCTTGACGAAAGCAAGTAATCATATAAAAGAAGGCGATCCTATGCATGACAATCAAAAACACCTTGTCATCATTGGCGGTGGCATCACTGGTTTAGCCGCCGCCTTCTATTTGGAAAAGGAAGTCGAAGAAAAAGGTCTTCCGATTCAAATATCTCTTATTGAAGCGAGCCCTAGGCTAGGTGGAAAAATACAAACATTATATAAAGACGGGTACATCATTGAACGTGGACCTGATTCATTTTTAGAAAGAAAGGTCAGTGGACCGCAGCTGGCGAAGGATGTCGGTCTGTCCGATCAGCTCGTCAATAATGAAACTGGGCAAGCGTATGTACTCGTCAATGAAACGCTTCACCCGATGCCAAAGGGTGCTGTGATGGGGATTCCAACTCAAATCAGCCCATTTATTACAACTGGTCTTTTTTCAGTTGCGGGGAAAGCGAGAGCGGCGATGGATTTCGTGTTGCCAAAAAGCAAGCAGACCGAAGATCAGTCGCTTGGTGAATTTTTTAGAAGACGTGTGGGTGATGAGGTCGTTGAGAATTTAATCGAGCCGCTTCTATCAGGCATTTATGCAGGGGATATTGACCGCCTGAGCTTAATGTCCACCTTCCCGCAATTTTATCAAACAGAACAGCAGCATCGCAGTTTGATTCTTGGGATGAAAAAATCAAAGCAGCATGAGAAAGCGCAGCAAGTGACTGCGAAAAAACAAGGACAGTTCCAAACGATCAATCAAGGACTGCAGTCGCTTGTGGAAGCAGTAGAAAGTAAGCTCAAGCTGACAACGGTGTATAAAGGGACAAAAGTGAAGCAGATTGAAAAAACAGAGGGAGGCTATGGCGTACAATTAGACAGCGGTCAAACGCTTTTTGCCGATTCAGCCATTGTCACGACTCCGCATCAATCGATCTATTCCATGTTTCCTAAAGAAGCAGGGCTAGAGTATTTGCATGACATGACCTCTACTTCTGTTGCAACAGTAGCACTCGGTTTTAAAGAAGAGGATGTTCATAATGAATATGACGGCACTGGTTTTGTCATCTCAAGAAACAGTGATTTCTCTATTACGGCCTGTACATGGACAAACAAAAAATGGCCGCATACAGCTCCGAAAGGAAAAACGCTATTGCGTGCGTACGTCGGAAAAGCTGGTGATGAATCGATTGTCGAGCAGTCAGACAGTCAAATCGTCAGCATTGTGCTGGAAGATTTAAAGAGAATCATGGATATTAAAGCAGATCCAGAATTGACGACAGTGACTCGCTGGAAGACCAGTATGCCGCAATATCACGTCGGTCATCAGAAAGCTATTTCGAACATGCGAGAAACGTTTAAGCAATCATATCCTGGTGTTTATATCACAGGTGCTGCTTTTGAAGGTGTCGGAATCCCTGATTGTATTGATCAAGGAAAAGCCGCCATCTCAGAGGCTGTATCGTACCTATTTTCATAAAAACAACTCCCTTTTCTGTCATGGAAAGGGAGTTTTTCATGTTCGAATCATTCGAAAAGAGTTGGGAATCATAAATATGAACAAAGTTGTTGCATCCGGGGAAAAGGATATGGTATATTACTTTCTGTACTTAATGACCAAAACGTTCAAATAGTCATTTCGGGAGTGAGATCATGAGTGTTGATAGGAGACAAATGATTTTAGATGGTGCGACGAAGGCATTTACTCAATTCGGGTATAAAGCGACCACAATGGACCTTGTGGCAAAGCTTGCCAACGTCGGAAAAGGAACCATTTATACCTTTTTCAAAAACAAAGAAGAGTTGTTCGATGAAATTTTCACATCCCTTTTACTAGAGATGAGGAAAATTGCGGATGAGGCAATTGATGAGAAGAATAGTTTCTCTGAAAACCTTCACTTAGCACTCTTTGCAATTTTAGAATTTCGAAAAAACCACCAGCTCACAATTAAGATTTTTCAGGAAAATACGGAGCTTGGCACGTCAGCGGTCAAGGAAATGATCGAAAAGATGGAGCAGATGATCATTCGCTATATCAAAATGAAAGTACAAGAAGCGATGGATAAAGGCGACATTAAGCCTTGTGATCCTGAATTGACTGCATTTGTGATGGTGAAGCTATATATTGCACTGATTTTTGATTGGGAAAAGCGATACGAGCCTTTAACAAAAGAAGAGGTAGCCGAATCGCTGGAGCTTTATGTTTTAAAAGGGCTTTCTGTAACAACATAATTTTTTTGAGTTCAAATGACCAAATTTCATATTTAGTCATTCATCTATGGGAGGAAAACAGCAATGAATTTAATTCGGAATCAATGGAAAGACATTGTAACGAGCAAAAAACTACTGATCCCGATTTTAGCTGTCTTATTTATTCCGCTGATTTACAGTGGTGTATTTTTAAAAGCATATTGGGATCCATATGGTACAGTTGATCAACTGCCTGTAGCGGTTGTCAACTTAGATGAAGGCAGTCATTATGACGGGAAAACCCTTCATGTTGGCGATGATTTAGTGAAGGAACTAAAGAAAAACGATAATTTCAAATGGAACTTTGTCGATAGTGAAGAAAAGGCCGTGAAGGGATTAAATAACGAAGATTATTACCTCGTTGTGGAAATACCAAAGGATTTTTCGAAAAATGCAAGTACAGTGCTAGATAAACATCCGAAAAAATCGAATCTGAAATATTATACGAATCCAGGCGCCAACTATGCTGCGTCACAAATTGCGAATAATGCCATTATCAAATTAAAAGATTCGGTTTCAAAGGAAGTCACAAAAAATTATGCTGAGGTCATCTTTGATAACTTCAAAACGATTGCAAAAGGATTAGATCAAGCAAGCGATGGTGCGAAGAAAATTGATGAAGGAACAAAAAACGCAAAAGATGGAAGTACAAAGTTAAAAGACAATTTAGCCAAATTGGCAGAAGGTACGTTAACCTATAGCGAAGGTGTTCATCAGTTCGCAGGGAAAATGGGTGAACTGAACACAGGCATACAGTCTCTAGACAGTGGTCTTGGTCAACTATTAACAGGCTATCAAACCATTGATCAGAAATTTGGAGAGCTTGGTACAGGAATTGATACATTGACCGAAGGGTTAAACACAAGCCAAGAAGGACATCAGCAGCTTGCTTCTAAAATGCCGCAATTCACAGCGGGCATTGAGCAGCTAAACAACAAAGCCCAATCCTTTTCGGAAAAAATTGCAGCAGTAGAAAAAGTCTTGTCGTCACCAGAATTAGCGAATCTAGAGAAGATGGCGCCTAAACTCGATCAGGTGAAAAAAGACGCAAAAACGTTCAGTACGAAACTTGCTTCATTAAAAGAAGCATTATCAAATCGAGATGCTAAAGTAAAAAGCATTATTCAAAACAGCTCCATGACAGATGAAGAGAAAAAGGCGGCAATGGATCAGCTTGACAGTCTGCCTAAAATCGAACTGCCTGATCTGTCTGGACTTGAACAAAGCTTAGCGGCCTTGCAGGAACTGCCTGATGCAAGTGAGGTTCAATCTGCGGTTGCTTCTGCAAAAGCACAGCTGCAGCAAGTCAAACAGCTGCCAAAGAAAACGGAACAGCTGTACACGTCTACAGTCGCGATACAAAATGCGATCGATCAAATGACATCTGGTACGAATAAATTGTATCAAGGTGCACTGAAGCTTCAAACAGGTCAAGGCCAATTACAAGATGGCCTGCAAACAGCAAATGGAAAGCTTGATACAGCGAAAAGCGGAGCGGATAAGCTTGCAAATGGATCAAGCCAGCTGAGCGCAGCGTTAAATAAGCTGGAAAGTGGTTCAACCAATATCCAAAGCAATACATCTAAGCTTGCCGAAGGCTCAAAATCGCTTGATAAAGGATTGGGAGATTTAAAGAGCGGTACAGGTAAGCTGTCCAATAAATTGAAAAGCGCCGCTGATGAAACAGGAGAAATTGATGCTGGGCAAGACAATTACAATATGATTGCTAGCCCAGTTAAAACAGAAAATGATACAGCGAAGAAGATTGATAATTATGGAACAGGGCTCACGCCTTATATTTTATCCATGGGACTCTTTGTTGGGGCTCTGATGCTCACTGTTGTATTCCCAATGAAAGACCCTGCTGGGCGCCCTAGAAATGCGTTTGAATGGTTTGTCAGCAAATATAGCGTGCTCCTGCTTGTCGGTATCTTGCAAGCAGTCATTGCAAGTACTATGCTCATCTTTGGGCTTGGTCTTGAGGTGGAAAGCCTATGGCGCTTCTATCTCTTTGCGATCATCGTCAGTCTAACATTCTTAGCGATCATTCAGCTGCTAGCGACAACAATGGGGAACCCAGGACGCTTCATTGCCGTCATTATCTTAGTTCTTCAGCTCGCAGCAAGTGCTGGTACATTCCCGCTTGAGCTTGTGCCGAAATTCTTCCAAGTCATTCATAGCCTGCTTCCTATGACGTATACAATCAATGGATTTAGAACGATCATTGCAAGCGGTGATGACAGCTATTTATGGCAACAAGCAGCGATTCTTGGAACAGTTGCGATCATCATGATGGCGGCAACAACCGCATACTTTGCTTGGAACGTAAGAAAAATGAAACAAGACGAAGCTTAATCAATGAATCCTTTCTCTTTATAGAGGAAGGGTTTTTGATTTGAAATTCGACATCTTGAACCCGAAGCGATATATTTTAAGAAGAGATGCTATAAAAGGCATACATGGAAGGAATTGCTTTCAGACAAAGGAGGAAATGCCGAATGACAACTGAAGTAAACGAAACCGTTCAGCTGATTCAAAAGCTCGTATCAATCCCAAGTCCGTCAGGTAATACAGAAAAGGTGATCGGCTTTGTTGAACGCTTTTTACAAGATGTAAATATTGAGACAAAACGAAATCGAAAGGGCGGCTTAATTGCCACAATCAAAGGAACAGACGACAAGGAGCACCGTATGCTGACAGCACATGTCGATACGCTCGGTGCGATGGTAAAGGAAATTAAATCAAATGGACGGCTTCGTCTTGCACTGATTGGAGGCTTTCAGTATAACTCAATCGAAGGTGAATACTGTGAAATTGAAACCGCTTCAGGCCATACATACACAGGAACCATTCTCATGCATCAAACGTCAGTTCATGTTTATGCGGATGCGGGAAAAGCAAAACGAAACCAAGAGAATATGGAGATCCGACTCGATGAAAAGGTGCAAAATGCAGACGATGTCAAAGCACTTGGCATTCAAGTAGGAGACTTTATCTCGTTTGACCCGAGAGTGGAAGTGACGTCTTCAGGTTTTATTAAATCTAGACATCTTGATGACAAGGCAAGTGTGGCGCTCTTGCTGAGACTTATCCACCGCATTCAAAAGGAAAACATCACATTGCCGCATACGACGCACTTCTTAATTTCCAATAATGAAGAGATTGGCTACGGTGGAAATTCCAATATTCCAGAAGAAACGGTGGAATACCTCGCTGTTGATATGGGGGCTATTGGCGATGGCCAATCGACAGATGAATACAGTGTATCTATTTGTGTGAAGGACTCAAGCGGTCCTTATCATTATGGATTACGCAAGCATTTAGCCGCATTAGCAGAAAAGAATCACATTGATTACCGTCTAGATATTTACCCTTATTACGGCTCTGATGCATCAGCAGCGATTAGAGCAGGGCATGATATCATTCATGGACTGATTGGTCCTGGCATAGATTCCTCGCATGCTTTTGAACGAACGCATGAGGATTCCCTTGTCCATACAGCGAATCTTCTTTATCACTATGTTCAATCAGCATTAATCACGGCATAAAAAAAGAACCCCGATAGAAGGGGTTCTTTTTGATTAGCTTGAAAGCTGAGTCGGTTCAGGTACATCTTGTCCAGTCATCACGCGATGTCCTTTTTCAGGGTCATATTGCCCTTCCCATTTAGACATCACAACAGCTGCAAGTGCATTTCCTGTTAAGTTAACAACTGTTCGCGCCATATCCATGATACGATCCACACCTGCAATAAATGCAAGACCCTCAGCAGGTACACCAATCGTTCCTAATGTGGCGAGTAATACAACAAAGGAAGTACCAGGAACGGCAGCCATTCCTTTAGATGTCACCATCAGCACAAGAACAAGTGTGAGCTGCTGGACGATCGTAAGGTCAATGCCGTATACCTGTGCAAGGAAAAGCGCAGCGATCGCTTGATACAAGACAGAGCCGTCCAGGTTAAACGTATAACCGATTGGGATAACGAAAGAAACAATTCCCTTTGGACATCCGATGCGCTCCATTTTATCCATAACTCTTGGTAAAACTGTTTCAGAGCTGGATGTACTAAAGGCAAGAAGCATTTCGTCTTTCATGTAAGCAAGAAATCTGAAAATATTGACGCCAATCATCTTTCCAATAATTCCGAATACAACGATAAGGAAGAGAGCGAGCGCAAAATAAACAAGACCTACAAGCTTACCTAATGAAATAAGAGATTCAAGACCAAATTTTGATACAGTCACACCAATGAGTGCGAAGACACCAAATGGTGCAGCTTTCATCACAACATTGACGACATGGAACATGGCGTGTGATACACCTTCGAAGAAGGCGAGCACTGGTTTGCCGCGTTCACCAATGGCTGAAACGCCAAGAGCAAATAACACAGTGAAGAAAATAATCGCAAGCAAATCACCTTCTGCCAATGATTGGAAGAAGTTCGTTGGAACGATATGAAGGAACGTATCAGCAACTGATTTGCTGCTTTGCTCTTTTTCCGTTTCAACATACTGGCTAATATCTTGTTTTTCCGTATTTCCAAAGTCAACGCCTGCACCAGGTTGAACAAAGTTTGCAAGCACAAGACCAAGAATAATCGCAAATGTTGTGATAATTTCAAAATAAAGAATAGTTCTAAAACCAAGTTTCCCTACTTTTTTACCATCACCGGCACCTGCAACACCTAAAATTAAGCTAGATACGACAATTGGTATAACAATCATCTTAATGAGTCTTAAGAAGAAGTCTCCAATTGGTTTTAAATAAGTCTCAACGCCTGGGTTACCGAAAAAGATTGCCCCGACAACGACACCGAGAATAAGACCGATTAGGATTTGTGTAGCTAATCCAAATTTTAATTTTTTCATAGATTTCCTCCCTAACATATTCATTAAAGGAATATTCCCATCATATTAAGTTTTAATATATGAATTAAAGTATAACTAAAATTAAATAGATTCGTCCACGATTAAATTATATTAAGAAAATACAAAATTATTTGAAAAAATGAACATTTAGAACCTCCTTTATTGATTCAAGTCAATAAAAAGTGCCTTCAGAACTAAAACTCATCATATGAAAATACTAAAAAAACCTTTTAGGACAAGGGTTTTACCTTTTTACCTATTTTTCAGAAAAAATAAAAAGCACTTTTGACTCCAACTGACGATGGAGGAAAAAAGTGCTTTTTAATTCAATTTTTTACCTTATTTAAGATAACTTACTTGTGAGCATTCCTCACATTCATTACCGTAACACTCGTGTTGTTCCATTAAATCATTTCCACATTTTGTGCATTTCTTTGAGGGCAAATTTCTAAAAAACTCAGTGATTTTTCCTAGCATTTGTCATCCTCCAATACGTTTTGTTGTTATCATTGTATTATAACAGATTGATAATTGTCAATCTGTTTTGTAACAATAGGCGGAAAGAATGCTTTTTTCATGAAAAATGGGTATATTGTAAGAAGGGGATTTTTAGAAAAGGAGGGAAAAATGATGATGAAATTAACTGTCATTGGATGCTACGGAGGGTTTCCGGCCGCTGGTGAAGCGACGTCAGGGTACCTTTTTGAATCAGATGGCTTTCGCCTGCTTGTAGACTGCGGGAGCGGTGTTCTTTCCAAACTGCAGCAATACATTGATATAGAAGAACTAGATGCTGTTCTCCTTTCTCATTATCACCACGATCATATTGCAGATATCGGACCACTCCAATATGCGAAGCTAGTGGGATATCATTTAGGAAAAAGCAACGGTCCGCTTCGGATCTATGGACATACGGGTAATCATGAAGCATTTGGGCGGCTTGCGGATGGTGTACATACTAAGGCAGAGGCTTATCAGCCAGAAGAGGGAATTCAAATTGGGCCATTTCAAATTGATTTTTTGAAAACGGTTCATCCGGCAGAATGCTATGCTATGAAAATTCAGGCAGGGGGTGCTGTGGTGGTGTATACAGCAGACTCAAGTTATCAGGACGCATTTATTCCATTTAGCAAGGATGCGGATTTACTGATTGCTGAAAGCAATTTTTACGCTGGACAGGACGGATTGGGTGCAGGACATATGAACAGTACAGAGGTGGGCAAGCTTGCAAAGGAAGCAAATGTTGGGGAGCTCATCATCACCCATCTGCCCCATTTTGGTCGTCATAAAGACCTAGTCAATGAAGCACAGGCGTTATATACTGGCAATATACACCTTGCCCATTCAGGGCTTAGATGGAACAAGGAAGGAAGATAGAAATGCTGTTTATCGATAACGAACAACATTATGATCCAATGATTAATTTAGCAATTGAAGAGTATTGCTTAAAATATTTAGATCCAGAAGAAACGTATTTGCTGTTCTATATTAACCAGCCGTCGATTATCATTGGAAAGAACCAAAATACAATAGAAGAAATCAATACGAAGTATGTGGAAGACAACGGCATCAAAGTTGTACGCCGACTGTCCGGTGGTGGCGCAGTTTACCATGACAAAGGAAACTTAAACTTCAGCTTTATCACAAAAGATGACGGGGACAGCTTCCATAATTTTAAAAAGTTCACGGAGCCAGTCATCAAAGCGCTTGAAAAGCTAGGCGTCAAAGCTGAATTAAGCGGCAGAAATGACATCATGGCAGATGGTCGGAAAATTTCTGGAAATGCCCAGTTCGCTACAAGAGGACGTATTTTTAGCCATGGCACGCTTTTATTTGATTCAGAAATTGAACATGTCGTTTCGGCTTTAAATGTGAAAAAAGAAAAGATTGAATCAAAAGGCATTAAATCTATTAGAAGCAGGGTTGCCAATATTAGTGAATTGATGGATCAAAAGATGACAACAGAAGAATTTAGAAAAATTCTTTTAAGCTACATTTTCGATACGAATGGGGATGTCCCTCAATATCAGTTGACTGAGAAGGATTGGGAAAAGATTCACGAGATTTCTCGGGATCGATATCAAAAGTGGGAATGGAACTACGGCCGTTCACCGAAATTTAATTTACAGCATTCTAAAAGATTCTCAGCAGGCTCCATTGATCTTCGATTAGAAGTGAAAAAAGGCAGCATCCAAGACTGCAAAATCTTTGGTGATTTCTTTGGTGTAGGGGATATTGCTGATATTGAAAAAAGACTCATTGGGCAGCAATATGATCGCAAAACGATCAGTGACGTTTTAGAAGATATGGACATGCGCCACTATTTCGGCAATGTATCAAAAGAGGATTTTCTTGATTTGATTTATTAAGAGGGAAAAGCACGGCTAGAGATAGCGGTGCTTTTTTGATTGTAAGAAATGAAAGCGATTCATATTTGATCTTGTGGATTTTTTCGATTGTCTATTATAATAGAAAGGAGGAATGTTTGGCCATAAAATGAATGGTTATTCATTCATTGAAGACATGTAAGGGGTGGGAGAATGGATTTGATCAAAAATCTAGAGCAGACGGCGATGAAGAAGGGAGAAAATATCGCACTGATCTTTGAAGGAAAAAAGTGGACCTATCGAGAGCTAATGACAAGTATCGAGCGATTTGCAGATGGAATAGTGAGCGAAGGATTTCAAGCTGGTGATCATATCGCGCTTATTTTAGGAAATTCACCGCATTTTGTCATTTCTTTTTTTGGTGCCTTAAAGGCAGGGCTTATCGTAGTACCAGTCAATCCAACATACACGCCTAGTGAAATTGGCTATATGCTGATTACAGGTGATGTAAAAGGCATTGTTGCCCCTGAACAACTGCTGCCAGTATACGAGCAGGTGTACGAACAGCTTCCGTCTATTGAACGGGTGATTATTTGTGCAGAAAATGAATCTGCATGCAGATCAAGTTTTAAGGAAGTATCTGATCGTCTTGTCTTCTTTGGAAAGCTTGTGTCTGGTCATGCGAAAGAGAACGTGCATCCTTCTATTCATCAGGACGATACGGCAGTGATTCTATTTACATCTGGCACGACAGGTAAACCAAAAGGTGCGATGCTGACTCATTTCAACCTTTATTCAAATGCCAGAGACGTCGCTGAGTACCTATCCATTGATAAAAAGGACAAGGTCATTGCCGCATTGCCGATGTTCCACGTATTTTGTTTAACGGTTTGTATGAATGCACCATTGATTCATGGCGCGACCATTTATGTCCTTCCGCATTTCAGCCCATCAGAGCTTTTGCGTATGATGGAAAAAGAGAAGCCAACGTTATTTGTTGGAGTTCCCACTATGTATAACTATTTGTACCGCCAGGAAGGACACGAGGAAGCGATGTCCTCAGTGAGGATTTGTATATCAGGCGGTGCCTCAATGCCTGTCGCCTTACTTCACGGTTTTGAGAAAAAATTTGGTGTCACGGTGCTGGAGGGCTATGGATTATCAGAGGCTTCCCCAGTGACTGCATTCAATCCTCTTGATGGAAAAAGAAAACCCGGTTCAGTTGGGACCGACATTATGAATGTGAAGAATAAGATCGTGAATGAACTGGGAGAAGAAGTCGGTCCAAATGAAGTCGGAGAGCTGATAGCAAAAGGACCAAACATTATGAAAGGCTATTATCAAATGCCAGAAGATACTGAAGCTGCACTAAGAGGCGGCTGGCTGTACACCGGTGATTTAGCGAGAAGAGATGAAGAAGGATACATTTATATTGTTGATCGGAAAAAGGATATGATTCTCGTTGGCGGTTATAATGTGTATCCAAGAGAAGTAGAAGAAGTGCTTTATCAACATGAAGCTGTAGCAGAAGCCGTCGTCATCGGTGTGCCAGATCCGAACACCGGAGAGGCTGTCGTCTGTTACATTTCCCCTAAGAAACATGCTCACATCAATCACGAAGACATCATCACACATTGTTCACGCTTTTTAGCGAAATATAAGCAGCCCCAAACGATCCATTTCATAGATAATATTCCAAAGAACACAACAGGTAAAATTTTAAGAAGAGCACTAAAGGAAAAGTATCAAGCAGAGGAAAGTAAATAAAAAAGGGAGTCTCTTATGAGGAGACTCCCTCAGCGTGTAGACAAACCCTCGCATTCACGTCTGAAAAAGTTTTCTATCACGCTGAAAAGAAGACAAAGGGCTAAAATAAAAATCATTTTAGCCCTTTTGAATCGCTTCTTTTAACTGTTTCTGAAAAGAATTAGACTGTTTTTGATTCAGTTCATAATAAGTCCCACTTACTAAAAAAACGACCTGTGAACGGCTCGTCCAGAGCTGAAAGGTGGTGCCATTTGTTCGGCCGTACATCACCTTGGCGATATAATCTGGTTCCTTTAAATTTTTCTTGAGATGATTACTTGTTTGCTTGCCTTTGTTTAATTCTTCTATTAAATCTTCTGCTGTGTCCTTATCATCTATTTCATAAGAAATGGACTCGTTTGCAGGTGAAAGCAGCAATTTTTCTGCTCGATTCTCATCAAAGATTTCGCTCGTCCGGCTGAACACATAAAAGAAGGTAATAAGTAAAAGTCCAAAGATCACAACTCCTGCAAGGATTTTCTTCATTTTGATCCTCCAACTCTCTGTTTTATATGTAGCATCTCCGATTTTCAAGTAGCATAATCATTTTTTTCGCGAAAGCTTTTTCAGATGGGGCATGCTATGATGGAGCCACATGAGACATGTTCTAAACAAAAAAATGAATGATTAGAATAGAGAGAGGGAAGGAAAGGAGGCTGACCTGTGCGAGTACGTAAATGGGTAGCTCTTGCAACGGTAGCATACATATTGTACGGTCTTTTTATTTATTCTTATTTGTTTCTATTTGGGGATTCATCGGTTCCTGAAAGTGTAAAAGGAACAAGTGCAGATCCGCATACCTTTATGACAAGCCATGAGCTTGTCATCAGTGAGAATTTCTCAAACATACGTAATTTGCTGTATTTCATGACAATTCCATTAGATTGGTATGTCTTTTTTCTTCTGCTCATTTCAGGGTTTTCACGAAAATTAGCAGACTGGAGCCTGGCAGCAGCTCGCTTCACATTTTTAAGCAAACTTGTATATGTGTTTGTGCTGTCGCTTTTGACAATGCTGATTTCATTGCCCATTAAGTGGATTGGCTATCAGCTGTCTTTGCACTACGGAGTATCTGCTCAAAGTACGGCAAGCTGGTTTAAAGATCAAATACTGGATTTTTGGATTCAATATCCACTTCTTGCCCTATGTGCAATTGTATTCCTTTGGCTCATTCAAAAAAGAAGAAAACGCTGGTGGCTTTATGCCTGGTGTTTGACAGTTCCATTCACGCTGTTCCTTTTCTTTATACAGCCGGTCGTCATTGATCCGTTATATAACAATTTTTATCCACTGAAGGATCAAGCGCTTGAGAACAAGATCTTAACGCTTGCAGACAAAGTAAATATCCCGGCAGATCATGTATATGAGGTCAATATGTCTGAGAAAACGAATACAATGAATGCTTATGTCACAGGGATAGGTGAAAATAAGCGAATTGTGTTATGGGATACGACACTGCAAAAGCTGAAAGATCGCGAAATTTTATTTATCATGGCACATGAAATGGGACATTACGTCATGAAGCATGTCTATATAGGATTAGCAGGATATCTAGTGCTGTCGCTTGCCGGTTTTTTTGCAATCGACCGTCTTTATTTTTATTTTTATCAAAAGGGAGCAGTCCCATTTCGGCTGAAGGTGCCACATGACATCGCTGCTCTTCCGCTTCTTCTCATTATTGTATCGATGCTGTCATTTGCAGCTTCACCTTTTACAAATGCAGTTTCAAGGCATCAAGAACGAGCAGCTGACGAATATGCGGTAAACCTGACAAAAGACGGGGAAGCAGGAGTGACCTCTTTTCAAAAGCTTGCAAAATCAGGGCTGTCTCAAGTGAATCCACCATTTTTAGTGAAGGTATTCCGCTACGGGCACCCAACCATGATGGAGAGAATCATGGACATGGAAAAAGCAGCGGAAAAAGAGGAAACATCGAGGAAGCAATGAATAAAAAAATCCGGCTGAATCAGCCGGATTTTTTGACGCTTGTTTAGTTAGAAGCCGCTTGAACGTTGATTAACCCTTTTCCGTAATAGAAGGAGTTACCAAGCGGTGTTGCCGTGTTTTCTAAGCGCTGGCGAACCTGTGAATTTGATAGATTCGGGTTCTTAGAAAGAATAAGCGCTGCTGCTCCTGCTACATGAGGAGACGCCATAGAAGTTCCAGTATAAGATGTGTATCCACTGCTTGGTACTGTACTTAAAATAGAAGTACCAGGTGCAGAAACATCTAATTCAGGACCTGCGCTGGAAGACGAGTTTCTCACGTTGCTGCTGTTTACATTGGCAACGGCAATGGTAGAATCATATTTTGCTGGATAGCCAACTGTACTTGTAGAGCCAGTGGAACCTGAGTTACCTGCGGCCGCCACAACAACGACTCCGCGGTTATTTGCTGTATCAACGGCATTTTTAAGCGCTGTTGAACCGTTTGGTCCGCCTAAACTCATATTGATGACATCCATATTATTGGCTACTGCCCATTCGATACCGCTAATGATCCAGCTATATTGTCCGTCGCCATTTCGGTCTAATACTTTAACAGCATATAGGGAAGCACTTGGAGCGACCCCAAGAACACCAATTGTGTTATCAAGGGCTGCAATGGTTCCGGCTACGTGAGTTCCATGTGATTGAAAGTCTTGGGTGGCATTTGGCTCTGAAGGGACGAAGCTGGCACCGCCTGCAACATTTAAGTCAGGATGTGCAGCGTGGATGCCAGTATCAAGGACAGCTACTTTGACATTAGCGCCTTTATAACCTTGAGCGTGTACAGCTGGAGCTTTGATTTGAGGGATTCCATAAGGGACGGTTTGTGCATATGCTTCTGCTTTGTGGTCTTCTTCTACGTAAGCAATGCTAGGGTCATGTTCAAGTTTTTTTGCGGCTTGTTCGGACATCTTCACTTGTGCGGCATTAATGAGACGATATTGCTTTTCAAGTTTTCCGCCATTTTGAGTGACCGCTTGTTTCTTAGAACTGTTTGTGGAGGCAGAGGCTTTAAAGCCAACAATATAGCTCTTTTCACTATCTGACTTTGAGACCGTCTCGGCATTTGCCATGGAGCCTCCAAACCCTGCTGAAAACAGAAGAGGGACAGCCAATAAAACACTTGTCATCACATTTTTCTTTTTCACTCACAATCCACATCCCTTTTTTCTTATTTCAGAATAGTCATTCGTAGTCTATAAGAATGATTTGTTTGACTATTCTGTATATTCAGTTTAAGGGAAGTAGGCAAATAAGAGTAGACCCGAATTTTTGTGAAAGTCCTAGCGGAAATTGGGGAATTAAGTCACTTGGAAATGATGGAAAAATATGTTTGTTCTACTATTTCAGCGGTTATCTGTTAAAAAGGAAGTGTGCTTTTTTTCTTATGATCCATTTTCGGATAAATATTCGATACCCGAAAAGCCTTAAAATAGGTAGAAACGTCTAGGATCTATTTCGAATTTCGATATAAAAAAATATTATTTTATCATTTTTTTGTCATTTAAAAAGAACCTGTTAACATAACAGGTTCTTTAAGTAGGGGAGGATTGAGTTAAATGGCTGACCACGTTGTAATCAAGGACCTTCCATTCACCATCTTTCCATTCCACATAATTTAAGCAAGCATTGACAAGTCTCGTGTTCTCAAGACCTAGATGTTCATCCGCTAAGGTGGTGAGTAAAGCATGGATAGCAGCACCGTGCGCCACGATCAGGACTTGTTGATTTGGATAGGCTGTTCTGACTTTCTCAATGCCTTCTATCATTCGATCTTGAATCGCCTCAAGCGGCTCCATATTTGGATACTGTTTATCTGGAAACAGCTGTTGGCGCTCCTCAAACGACATGCCTTCAGCGTCGCCATAATCACGTTCAATGAAATCATCCATGATGACAAGAGGCGCATCTACATGTTTTAAAATCAAGTGAGCCGTTTCTTTTGCCCTTGTGAGTGGACTGGAAATGACAACATCCCAAGGAACATCCTTTAAATAAAGTCCCGTTTGTTCAGCCTGCCATTTACCAGTGTCATTTAAAGGGATATCTGTTCGTCCTTGAATTCGTTTCGCTGCATTCCAATCTGTTTCCCCGTGTCTGACTAGGCAAATTGTTGTCAAGCAAATCCCGCCTTTTCTATCTTTTCTTCTATTATACTAAAGCAGAAGAAAAAAGACTGGATCAGCGATTTGTGAGACTTGTTAAGGATTCGACTGAGCTGGCAACTTGGGACACCGTTTGTTTGACTTCCTTCAATTCGTTAAGGAAGGTTTGAAGGTCTATTTCAATTTTTCCATTTTGGTTTTTGCTTAAGTTCATGCTGCTGACGATATCATCGAAGAGCGAATTGATTTGAGTCATTTTTTCTTTACTGTCTGTCACGAGTAAATTGACGTCCCCAATGTGCTGAGACACAATGGAGATTTGTGAATTGGTATTGTTGACGAGTTCAGACACGGTTGAAACCGTTTTCTTTGTGTCCTCTGATAATTTACGAACCTCGTTTGCGACGACAGCAAAGCCTTTTCCGTGTTCACCTGCTCGTGCAGATTCGATTGAGGCATTTAAAGATAACAAATTCGTCTGCTCTGCAATGCCGGTGACAATACCAAAGATTTGTTCAATTTGTTTGGCGATTTCTTCTAAGCGCTTAATTTCTGTTTCAATCTTTGTCATGCTGCCATCAATTTGGTTCATTTGTGTTTGTTGAATTTCTAATTCTTTTTTACCGCCGATCGATTTTTCCTCGACCTGTGCAGAAATTTGCGTTCCAGCTTGCGCCATGTCCGCCATCTCATCAGATTTTGATACAAGCTTGTCCACTGCATTTGTTGTGTTTGAGAAGAGAGAAGCAAGCGAATTTGATGTTTCTGTGATTTTTGTATGAAGCTCCTGCTGCTGTTCTTCTGCTTCATCACGAATTTTAGAATATTCATTTTGGAATGTATCCAGGACAAGCTGCTGCTCTAAATTTAAGATTTTCGTCGTCGCTTTGACTGCTGTCTGATATTCTTTGAAATCTTGGATATGCTGAGCAAATAAATCCATAATTGATAGCAGAAGATCCTGGAATGCTGCCATATACCACTTAGGCTGGAGACCAATCCGTAAATGAACTTGCGCAATTTTAATTCGTTTTGCCACATAGGCTTCATCAACCACACCTGCAAACATTTCACTAATATGTATGCGGAGTGTTTTTTTCAAACGATCGACAGAACTATTGTCTTGAATGATATGCATCAAGGAAGATTCGACTTCTAAATTTTTATAAAATTTATCAACGATACGTGCAATATCCTCCTGAACAATTGGATTGAGCTGTTTTAGAATAAATAGGTCATGCTGCGTCAGGTCTATCATTTTGATTTGTTTCGCGATATCCGTATTGTCCAGAAAGTTGATACGTTTTATTACATCATCCTGCTGTGTGAAAAAAGCAGTGTTTTTTCTTTTCGTCTCTTTTTTAAATAACAATGTTTTGGTCCCCCCATAATCATCACAAAATATCAGACTTTATATTATTTATCGGATAATATTGGATTTTTTAAAGGGAATCAGTAAAATTTTACTGTTCTTTATAAGACCTTTTTAGTGGTTTCTTTGCTGGGCCTTCTACTACCTCGCCAGTAATGGAAAAACGTGAACCGTGACATGGGCAATCCCAAGTGCGGTCGCTATTATTCCAAGCGACTTCACAGCCTAGGTGAGTACACGTTGTATCCACAAGAAAGATATTCCCGTCCTCTGATTTAAAGGCGCCGCATTTTTTATGTTCATACGATACAATGCCGCCTTCACCAGGCTTTAAATCCTCAATTGTTTGATCGGTTCGTTTTAATTTACCACTGATCAGCTTGGCAGCGACATTGCTGTTTTCTTTAACGAAATCTTTGACGAAAGAGTCAGAAATAGGTCTTGATGGCGTAAAAATTGATTCGTATGGATTCGATTTTCCCTCAATTAAATCACCGATAAGAGTGGCTGCGACATGGCTTGTCGTCATGCCCCATTTTCTAAAACCGGTCGCAACGAAGATATTTTGGTGGTGTTTGGTCAGGTGGCCAATGTAAGGGATTTGATCCATTGTGACCATATCGTGTGTCGACCAGCGATACAGCACCTCTTCAATTCCAAGGGTGGCGTCTCCAAACCTTTCTAGTCCTTCATAGTGAGCAGATTCATCCCCGCCTTGTCCAGTTTTATGGCCTTCTCCTCCGATGAGAACCACTTCCTCACCATGCAGTTCTGCCGTTCTTAAAGAATGAGCAGGCTGGTCAATCCCTAAATACATCCCGTCTGGGAGCGGCTTCGTTGTTTTGGCTGCTACCACATAAGATTGCTCTGGGTGAATTCGCGTGAAATAAAGTCCTTTCCCATCATAAAAAGGAAAGTGCGAACAGGAAATGATATAGCGCCCTGTCAGGTGATGGCCGTCTTTTGTGACGACAGCAGGGCGGTTTCCTTCTTTCACGTCAACAGCAGTTGTCTGTTCATAAATACGTACACCTCTCTCTAGGAGCTGGTCAATTAGTGCATTTAAATAATGAAGGGGATGAAACTGTGCCTGCTGCGTCATTGCAAGGGCGGCCTTGATGCCATCATCAAAAGGAAGCCCTGTTTTCCATTCCCGGTCAATCCCAAGCTGTTTGTAGGCATCTAATTCCTTTTTTAATCTTTTTACACCGCTTTCTTCCTTTGTATAAAGGTACGCATCTTTGACTTCTAGCTGACAATCAATGTTGTACTCTTTGACACGGGCTTGAATCAGCTCTTTTGCTTTTTCATTTGCTTCTACATACAAACGAGCTTTGGGCATGCCAATTTGCTGAATCAGCTCATGGTAGTACACATCGTGCTGTGAGGTGATCTTAGCTGTCGTATGTCCGGTCGTACCTTGCAACAATTGATCAGCATCAATGAGGATGACATCCAGCCCGCGCTCTGTCATTTCAAACGCAGTAGTGATACCGGTAATACCGCCGCCAACAATGATGACATCTGCTGTGAGATCCTCATGTACAGCAGAAAAAGAATGCTTTTGGCTTTCTGCTAGCCATAATGATTTTGCCTGTTCCAATCCTTTATGTTCTTGCTCCATATTGTCTTCCTCCCAGTTAGTGACTTGTTGTGTATAATTTTTCCACGATGAAGAAAATCATACATTCGCAAGGAAACTAGTTAGACATACATAAAAAAATAGCCAACACATAAAAATAAACAAGATAAAAGGAAGGAGTGGACAGACGTGTCAACAAAGCAGCCGAAGAAAACATTGCCGCCTCAGCATCAAAATGAACGACCAGGTCTTGAATATAAAATGAACCCTAGACCTGTTTTTGATCGAGAGGTGCCGGATAAAAAGTTAGCAGGGAAAACAGCCATTGTGACAGGTGGAGACAGCGGGATCGGAAGAGCAGTCTCGGTCTTGTTTGCGAAGGAAGGAGCCAATGTCGCCATTGTTTACTTGAGTGAACACCGCGATGCAGAGGAAACGAAGGACTATATTGAAAAGGCGGGAGGCCGCGTCATTTTAATTGCAGGTGATTTAGGAGATGAGGCGTTTTCAAACGAGGTCGTCAAAAAAACGAAAGATGCTTTCGGTTCCATTGATATTTTGGTGAACAACGCCGGGGAACAGCATCCGCAAAAAAGCATTGAACAGATTACCTCACATCAGCTTCTTCGAACATTTCAAACGAATATTTTTTCCATGTTTTATTTAACAAAAGCTGTACTTCCTCATTTAAAGAAAGGAAGCAGTATCATTAATACTACATCTGTCACAGCCTATAAAGGGCATGAAACCTTGATCGACTATTCATCTACAAAAGGGGCAATCGTGACATTTACGAGATCATTATCTTTATCGCTCATTAAACAGGGGATCAGAGTGAATGGGGTAGCCCCAGGGCCCATTTGGACACCGCTCATTCCATCGACCTTTACGGAAAAGGAAGTCTCTGAATTTGGCGGAGATGTTCCAATGGAACGTCCTGGTGAGCCAGTAGAGCTTGCGCCGAGCTATGTATTTTTAGCGAGCGAAGACTCCTCTTATATGAATGGACAAATCCTGCATGTAAATGGCGGAACCATTTTAAATGGATAAACAAAAAACTTGCGGTAAAGAGACGAGTTGCTGTCTCTTTGCCGCAAGTAAAATCATCATGATTGATGTAAGCAGTGTTCTGCATATTGAGCTGACAGGTCGTTGAATCGCTTTTCATCACGCTGATCCAGTGCCTTATCAATCTCTTCTCTAAGGAAGGTTAAGCGCTGTTTATAAAGCGCCTCATCTAAAACCATTTGAATATAGATGTCTAAAATAGTGACGCCGTTTTCTTCGGTTTTTTGGGTGTTGCGGGACTTCATGAGCTCAGCATACGTTTTTTTCTCTTTCATAAAGAATCCCCCCGATGCCTTTTTTATAGTATATGGATTGGCAGAGAAAAAATCAACAAGAATTTATAATTTTTAGACAATTTATTTTTGAGCGAAATCGACACCTCTTGTCCGATCGACAGGATGTGATATATCTTTAAAAAGGGCTTTTCGATAGATCGAATGGACTAAAAAATACGATAAAAAGATGATTTTTAATAAATTTTGAAAAAATCCTGTCGTTTCTTATATGTTGGTGATAGATTAATAGTATCTAAAATAACCAAAAATTAACACAGGAGGAAATGAAGTGTCAGGAATTAGTGAAACACCTTTAGATTCATACGTCATTAATCAAACAACAATGGCGATCCTTCCGGTTGAAGAAGGAAAAAGAGTATATTCAAAAGTCATAGAAAGAGAGACAAGCTTTTACGTTGAATTAAAGCCCTTGCAAATTATTGAACGCAGCTGCAGATTCTTCGGCTCAAGCTATGCGGGCAGAAAAGCGGGAACATATGAAGTAACAGGAATTTCTCACAAGCCTCCAATTGTGATTGACTCATCCAATCATCTGTATTTCTTCCCAACCTATTCATCCAACCGTCCTCAGTGCGGCTGGATCTCCCACAAATACATTCATACCTTCCAGGAATCATCCCTCGGAGACACGGTGGTCATCTTTACAAATGAGCAAACCGTCAAACTTGATGTCTCATATAAATCATTTGAGAGTCAGGTGCACAGAACAGCGTATCTCCGAACGAAATTTCAAGATCGCCTTGATGGAGGTCTTCCTAAAAAACAAGAATTTATGCTGTATCCAAAGGAACAACAGCTCAACCTTGTATACGATTTTATATTAAGGGAGCTTCGGAACAGATATTAACTAAAACCAGCGGCAGGACAGCCGCTGGACTCCTTCATGAACATGAATTCATTGAAACCAAATCCATATATCCAATCGTCTATTGAGTGTATCGGTAGACTGTCAACCCAATGACAGGGAAATGTGGATCCTTAGACGTATTTTTATCCATTTACTCATAAATCACAGAAGTGACACGAGCTGTCTGTTACAATAAAAGAAATCATTTCTTGCAAAGTGTTCGTATGTGGTAAGGATACTCCTATTTTGACCGATATGAACGAATGGGAATAAGAAATGGAGGCTCTGTATGAAAAAACAATCGCATTTGATGCTGCTATTCACTTTAACAGTGACATTACTAGCAGCCTGTCAGCAAGCAGGTCAATCGCCTTCAAAAGAAGACACAAAAGAAGCGGCGTATGAACAATGGGTTCAGCGTTATATGGATGAGTTAAATGAAGCTTATGAAAACATGACCGACCAATTTATTTCAGATGGACATGGAAAGATCCAAGTAAATAAAAAATTGAAAAAAGCGACGAAAGCCTTTGATCGTGTGATTCAAAAGGGGCTTGCTCATCAAGAAGTTCCAGCCGCTTATCAAAAGGCGGATCAACAATTAAAGACAGGTCTTGCTTCATTTGAAAAAGGAGTCGATAAAGTGGAGCAGCTATTAAAGCGCCCTGATCAAGAAAAGCTGTTTATATCCGCTACCCATCATCTGCAAGATGGATTGCAGCAGACAGCTGCATTTATTGAAGAAGTAGGCCGCATTCAGCAATCAACGTAAAAAAGCTTGGAAGACGGACTTCCAGGCTTTTTTACATATAAAGATTTGCTTTAAGCGGCGGATACCACTTGAATCATGTTTTCGTCCGTACAGGCGAAGCCTAGCAGTAATCCCTTTCGATTGCTTTCAAATCAATAAGGACTTAATGGATAAATGCCGGCGCCCGCAGCTTTGGCCGCCTGTCTCATACTGTTTATCTCAGGTTTCAGTCGGAAACAAACGTGAGATGCCCATCTTTCTCTTTTTTGATCAATTCGTTTAAAATAAAGGCAAGAGAGGGGAAGATGACATGGAAAAAGTGCAGCTAGACGGCGCATCGTGCAGGTCGCAAGAAGAGCTTCATGACCAACTAAAAACAGTTTTACACCTTCCTGACTATTACGGGAAAAACCTTGATGCCCTTTGGGACTGTTTAACAGGAGAAGTGAATCTTCCTGTAGAGCTGACATGGGTGAATTTTGAAACGAGCAAACACGCTCTTGGCGAGTATGCAGAAAGCTTAAGGCAGTTATTTCAAGAAGCAGAACAGGAATTGAAGGGACAATTTCAAGTGAATATTCAATAATTGGGGAAAAAGCAGCTGATACCATAGGCTGTTTTTTTATGTGCTTCGGTCCTTTCTCATTCCGGTATTGAATATTTTACTAGATGTGATAATATATGAATTGTCGCTTAATTGATAATGATAATCATTTGTAGCGGAGAGCTTGATAGAAAGTGAGAAACCTGTATGAAGTTGTATCAATTGAGTTTGTTATTTGTGTGTTTGGCAATTGCATCGCTGTTTGTTGGTGTACAGGACCTTTCCATATTACAGCTGTTTCATCTAACGGATGTTCAGATGCATACTTTGTTTTCAAGTCGCATCCCACGATTGATGAGTATTGTGCTTGCCGGCATGAGCCTTAGTTTATGCGGATTCATCATGCAAAGCATGACGAGAAATAAATTTGTTTCACCGACCACTGCAGGAACGATGGATTGGGCCAAGCTTGGTATTTTAGTCGCCATGCTCGTTTTTACACATGCGAGCCCGCTCATGAAAATGGGGATCGCGTTTCTATTTACTTTAGCTGGTAATCTCCTATTCTTAAAAATTCTGCGTCATATTAAGGTGAACGATACGATCTATGTACCGTTAGTTGGCTTAATGTTCGGCGGGATCGTCAGTTCGATCTCAACGTTTATCGCCTATAAATATGACCTGATCCAAAACGTATCCGCATGGCTTCAAGGGGATTTTTCGCTTATTGTTCAGGGACGTTATGAAATGCTCTATGTCAGTGTTCCACTTTTGATCATCGCGTATTTATATGCTGACCGCTTTACAGTGGCTGGTATGGGCGAGAGCTTTGCCATCAACTTAGGGTTAACGTATAAACGTGTGATGGCGGTTGGTTTGGTGATTGTTTCCATGATGACTTCTGTCACGATTTTGACTGTCGGAATGCTGCCATTTCTAGGCTTAATCATTCCGAATATTGTATCGATCTACCGCGGCGATCACTTGAAAAAAAGCCTCCCGCATACAGCCTTACTAGGGGCCATTTTTGTTCTTATTTGTGATGTGCTCGGAAGGGTGATCATATATCCATATGAAATTTCAGTTGGGCTCATGGTCGGCATCATCGGAAGTGCGATCTTCCTGTACATGTTATTAAGGAGGAAACGCTATGCGTAAAAAACATACATTATTCCTCATTGCAGCCATTGCAGCTGTGCTTGTCGTCATCTTCATTACCTTTCAAATGGGGTACTGGCAATACACAGTGCCGAGCCGTTTAAAAAAGGTGCTTGCGATGACATTAACGGGAGGGGCTATTGCGTTTTCATCTGTTGTGTTCCAAACCTTAACGAATAACCGAATCTTAACACCAAGCATCTTAGGGTTAGACGCACTGTACTTGTTCTTGCAAACAGCGATTATTTATCTGTTTGGATCGACCAATTTCATGATCGTCAATAAAAACCTGAATTTTTTCCTTTGCGTTGGTCTGATGATTCTTTTTTCCGTGCTGCTTTATACGGTGATGTTTAAACGCAAAAACAAGCACATTTTCTTACTTCTACTTGTTGGGATTGTATTTGGTACATTGTTCAAAAGCCTTTCCTCCTTTATGGAAATGCTGATTGATCCGAATGAATATCAGGTCGTACAGGATAAATCCTTTGCAAGCTTTAACCATATGAACACAGATATCTTACTCGTTGCCTCTGTGTTATTTTTGGCGCTTTGTCTTTATATTTGGACATTCCGCTCTAAATTAGATGTGATGTCGTTAGGAAAGGAACATGCTGTGAATCTTGGGATTGACTATGACGGTATCACGAAAAAGATGCTGATTGTAATCGCCGTCCTTGTTTCCATTGCGACTGCCCTCGTCGGACCGATTACGTTCCTCGGCTTACTCGTCGTGAACGTGGCGAGAGAGCTATTTCGTACATACCAGCATTCCTATTTGCTATTAGGCTCTTTTTTCATCGGTGTCATTGCCCTTGTAGGCGGGGAGTTTCTTGTCGAAAAGGTATTTACCTTTCAAACGCCGCTGAGTGTTTTGATTGATTTAGTTGGCGGATTGTATTTTATTTACTTACTTTTAAAGGAGAGTCGTTCATGGTCGTGATGAAGGGAGTCAGTAAGACATATAACGGAAAAACAGTGCTTCACGACACAACTGTCAGTATGAAAAAAGGACAGCTGACCTCTCTCATTGGTCCAAATGGTGCGGGGAAAAGTACACTTTTATCCATCATGAGCCGCCTGATTCAGCCAGACACAGGTGCAGCTTATTTAGAAGACAAGCCGTATAGCGCGTATCCACCACAGGAGCTTGCGAAAAAGATGAGTATTTTAAAGCAGTCCAATCATATGAGTGTACGCCTGACCGTCCGGGAGCTTGTCAGCTTTGGTCGCTTTCCTTACTCACAGGGCCATCTGACAAAAGAGGATGAGAAGATGATCGATGTGTCCCTCCAATACATGAGGCTTGCCGATATCCAGCATCAATATGTAGATGAACTGAGCGGCGGACAAAGGCAAAGAGCCTTTATTGCGATGGTGCTGGCGCAGGATACAGATTATATTTTCCTAGATGAGCCTTTAAACAATTTGGACATGAATCATTCTGTTGAGATGATGAAGCTGTTTAAGCAGCTCGTCCATGATCTCGGGAAAACGATTGTTGTGGTTCTCCATGATATTAATTTTGCATCTGTGTATTCCGATCATATCGTCGCCTTAAAAGATGGACAGGTGATCAAAGAAGGCGGAGTAGAAGAAGTGATTCAAACAGATGCACTTGAACAAATTTATGACATGCGCATACCGATTGAAGTCATTCGCGGTGAGCGTATTTGCTTATATTTTTCTTAAAAAAATGAAGAGGTGATCAAGTATGAAAAAATGGATTTGGATGATGACTGTATTAACAGCGATTGTTGTACTCGCTGCCTGCGGGAACCAAGGAAAAACAGAAGGAACAAAAGAGGAAACCGTCACGGTAAAAGACATGCTGAATAAAGATGGCGTGAAGATCAAGAAAAACCCGAAAAAAGTTGTCGTGTTTGATATGGGAAGTCTTGATACGTTAGACAAGCTAGGTGTAAATGTGACAGCATTACCAAAACAAGTGGTCCCAAAATATCTATCCAAATATGAGGATGACAAATATGAGAATGTCGGCGGTTTAAAAGAGCCGAACTTCGAAAAAATTGCAGAGATTAAGCCCGATTTGATTATTATTCAGTCTCGTCAATCAGATGCATTCGATGAATTTTCTAAACTTGCTCCTACGATTTTGATGGATGTAGACACTGCCAACTATATGGAATCATTTAAAAAGAATGCCACGACGTTAGGGGAAATTTTTGATAAGGAAGACGAAGTCAAAAAAGAACTAGCAGCCATTGATCAAAAAGTAGATGCATTAAAGAAACAGGCAAAAGAGTTGAAACAGAATGGTTTAATGATCATGGCCAACGACAGTAAAATGACAGCCTTTGGTGCTAAGTCAAGATACGGACTCATCCATGATGTGTTTGGTATCACGCCGGCAGATCAAAAGCTTGAGCCATCTGACAAACACGGACAAAGCATTTCGTATGAGTACATGGTCAAAACGAATCCGGATTACTTATTTGTCATTGATCGAGGCGCAGCGATCGGAGAAGAAACTTCTGCGAAACAGCTTGTTGAAAATGATTATGTGAAATCGGTCAAAGCGATTAAAAACAAACACGTGGTGTATTTGAACTCTGATATGTGGTATTTATCTGGCGGTGGTCTTGAATCATTAACTGCCATGATTGATGAAGTGAAACAAGGAATTGAACAAAAATAATGGATGAAAAGCTGCTCGTCTTGAGCGGCTTTTTTTAATTGTGGATTCATAAAAATATGTTGCGTGCAGGAAACTTCCATTAAAATATGTTATAGTGGAACCTACATTGATAGACTAATATAGAGTGAGGGTTCGGAAAGGATGAAGGAGAAAACAAGATCAAAAAGAAGGCTGAGACCTTGGGTGAAAGCCGTGCTGTTTATCATGGCATTTGTCATGGTGATGGCAATATCCGTGACAGGATACGCCTATTATAAAATTTCAAAAGCGTCGAATAAGGCGCAAGTGTCATTAGAAAGAGGAGACACCTCGCAAAAGCGTGTGAAAGCTTTTGATCCAGGGAAGGATAGCTTTTCGGTCCTGCTGCTTGGAATTGACAGTCGTCCAGGTGAAACGGTAGACGAAGCAAGAAGTGATGCGGTCTTACTGGCGGCGGTGAACCGAACAGAGAAAACCATCAAGCTCCTCAGTATTCCTCGTGATTCTTATGTAGATATTCCGGGAAGAGGATATGATAAAATCGCCCACGCCCATGCGTTTGGGAGTGCAGATTTGTCAGTCAAAACGGTCGAAAACCTGTTGAATATTCCGGTAGACTATGTGATTTCAGGGAACTTTAAGGCGTTTCAAGACATTGTAGACGAGCTAAATGGAATTGACGTAACGATTGAAGATGAAGGCATCGCCAAACAAATGGAAAAGGATTCAAAAGGTAAAGTTCATGTGCAAACAGGCACACATACACTGAATGGCGAAGAAGCATTAGCCTTTGTAAGAACGAGAAAGGCAGATAGTGACCTCATGCGCGGAAAGCGCCAAATGGAAGCACTTCAAGCCATCTTTGAAAAATCTAAATCTATTTCTTCGATCCCGTCATATGACAACATCATTGATACACTTGGTGATAATGTTTCAACCAATCTGTCCATGAAGCAGTTTATCGGTCTTTTCCCGTTATTGAGCTCATTGAAATCAGTGGATACCATTCAGCTGAAGGGCCATGATTATCAGCCTGGGAATGTGTATTACTTTGAGTTAGATGGAGCTGGATTAGAAGAAGTGAGAACAGAGCTGAGAGAACAGCTTGAATTATCATAAACAAGAAGGAGCCTGCCGCTGTGGCAGGCTTTTTGCTTTGAATGGGTAAGCGCGACAATTAAGCAAATTCAGTTCGCTTGATGAAGAAAAAACTGAGTCAGCAGTTCCTCTACCCGGTGGCGTATACGTGGATTAAAGTATTTATGCTTTTCTTCATAGCCATCCATGATAAATAAATACGTTGTAAATCCTTCATCGTGTTCAATTTGCTGTACCTTCATTTTTTCTTTGCGTAAACGCTGCTTCAGTTCATAAAGTGCTTTCTGTGCTTCCTTTAAGGCAGAGGTCACAAGCTGAATGTATGGTTCATTTAGTTTAAATGTTTGATGTTGTTTTAAGTGAGTCAAATCACGATTGAGGATGGAGATGACCATTGGAAGAAAGATGGCCTGTTCCATCATCTGAAGCTGTATTCTTGATAGTCTCGTCATATCCAAGCCTGCTTTCTTTATATATAGAACGCATGTTCCTGTTTATTATATCGAATGAGTCAAACAATCTCAAGGGGGGGATTCATTTGTATATTTTTATGTTTTCCATGTAAAATGAAAAGTAGACAAACCTTGAAGGAGTCAAACAAGTTGACATCATTTCTTTCCCTATTTACTCATGAAAATATCACATCATTTTTTGAGAGCTACAAGGCCTTTGGACCGATTGTGGCCATATTGCTCCCCTTAATAGAAGCATTTCTTCCGTTTTTACCACTCGTTGCGTTTGCTGTAGCGAATGCAAATGCATTCGGCCTTTGGGAAGGCTTTTTATTGACCTGGATTGGTGCAAGTGCAGGGTCTATTCTTGTCTTTTTGCTGATCAGAAAATTTGGACAGATGAGAATGCTCAACTTTATCAGCAGGCATCCTTCCATTAAAAAATTGATGCTTTGGGTGGAGAAGCGGGGATTTGGTCCGTTATTTATTTTACTTTGCTTTCCTTTCACGCCCTCTGCTGCCGTCAATGTTGTAGCGGGTTTATCAAGAATTAGCTTTTGGCAATTTTCATTAGCTGCTTTATCTGGCAAGTGTGTCATGCTCTTTATCATTAGTTTTATTGGCTATGATCTTTCTGCTTTAGTTAAGAATCCGTTAAGAAGTGTTTTTGCGGTTCTAGTTATCGCGTTATTATGGTATGTTGGAAAGAGAGTAGAAAATAGGTTGAACATTCGAATGAGCAAGCGTGAGGACAAAGGAGGCTCTTAATGAAAAAGAAGCCATTGCTATGGTTGATGATTATTATAGGCATCGTCTTATTGTTCCAAGTAAAGAATTTCATGTTTGTCACGTATAAAGTAGAAGGGATTAGTATGGACCCAACTTTTACAGATGGAACAGAATTATTAATCAATAAGTTCTCACCAAAACTCACGAAAATTAGCCGGTTTGATTATGTGTTATTTCACGGACCTAAAAATCAAATTTTGATCAAACGGGTCATTGGACTCCCAGGAGAAACGATCAAGTATGAAGATGATCAGTTATTTGTCGATGGTGAAAAAAAGAAGGAACCTTATTTAAAAGAGCAGAAAAAACATAAAATGGGGAATGTCCTGACAGGAGATTTTCAGCTGAAAGCCATCACAGGAGACGATAAAATCAAAAACAATCATTACTTTGTGGTTGGAGATAACCGAATACATAGCTTTGATAGCCGGCATTTTGGCACCATTTCAAAGGATCAAGTCGTCGGTGTCAAAAGGAATACCAGCGAATAAAAAAGGCGCTCTGCATATGCAAAGCGTCTCTTTTTTATTTCGCAGCTTTATAATCCGGCTGCCTTTTTGCCCAGACATGATGTAAGAACCGGAAAAACGGTGGCAGCATTGCAATGACGAGAATAATTCTGACGACTTGTACAGCGACAACAAAGGTGGAATCCTCATGAAGTGTGACTGCTGTTGTCGCCATTTCTGCAATACCGCCAGGCGAAAAGGCAAGAATGGCTGTAATGACAGAAATACCTGTGATTTCTGCAATGGCAATTGAACTGAGAACAGTCGCAGCAATTAGCCCGGCTGAGCTGACGACAGCCACAATGAGAGTGTTTTTTAGCCCGACAAACATCTGTTTATTCATTTTTGAACCGATGGTTGCACCTAGAAATACTTGAGACGCAATGTTCGCTTGTGCCGGCCAATAAGGAATTAAATCATGACCTATGAATGCGCCCGCACCAACTTGAAGAGCTGCGACGCCTAGCATGCTGCCGATCAGCCAAGGGGCAGGAAAATGAAGCCGAACCGCTAGGCGTGACATGAGCCACGCCCCTAAAATGAGCGCAGCGGTCCAAGAGATATTTGACAGGGTGAAAACGCCCGAAGAAAAGGCGCTCCCTTGCGTAGCTACAGCCGTATCCGCTTGGTTTTTTGTATTTAAATAAAACACTGTAAATGGGATAGTGAGTACAACCATTAATACACGTATCGTTTGCACGAGACTCACAACAGCTGTATTTGCTCCCACCTCTTGGGCAATCCCCGGCATAGCGGATAATCCGCCGGGGGCAGTTCCGACAAAGCTTGTCAGCATATCTGTTTTGCTCAGCTTCCATAAGACAAAGCCTGAGAGCATCGCCAGTAGAATAGAAAAGACGAGCATGAAACTCACAGGGAGCCAATTTTCAGCGAAAATGTGAAGAACTTTCATGTTCATTTTCTGTCCGAGTTCGATTCCGAGAATGAATTGACCAAGGAGCAGCCATCTGCTGTGAATACGTAAGGTGCTAGTTCCTTTACGCTGAAACAGGGTGGGGCGGCGCATAGCAATAAAAGCTGCGGTGATTAATGTACCCACCATCCAGCCAATAGACATTCCTGTTAAAGACAAAAGAAATCCACCTAAACCGCTTATCGCAATCAGAATGAGATCGGTTCGAAGGCTGTTTCCTTGTTTCATCACATGTAAACCTTCTTCCTATATGTTTGTTCAGTAAGTGAAATGTTGTTATCTTCACTATAATACAAAAGTCTCTATAAATAAAATACGAATTTTTTCACCATTTTCATAAGTTTATCTTATCACTAAATGGTTAGTAAATTTTTATAATGAAATATGTAATTTTTACCAAAATCAAAGTCGATATACAACGATTTTCCCCTATTTATCTTATCAGTTGACTATCATTTTCAATTACACTACAATGCTTAGTGTGGGGTGATAACATGAAAATTCCTTCTTTTAAATATAATGAAAAGGGATTGAATCGTTTTTTTGGTCCTTTAGAGGGAAGAATTATGGAGATCCTTTATCAAGGTGAGGATATGCCGATTAAAGAGGTGCAGCAGAAGCTGTCAGATGAAAAACCGATTAATTTCAACACGGTGATGACTGTGCTGAACCGCTTAACCGAAAAAGGAATTGTGGAGAAAAAAACAAAAGGGCGCTCATCTATTTATAATCCCATTTTAACAAAAGAAGAATTTCTAAATGAGCAAACAAAATGGATTACACAAGGATTGATGGACGATTTCGGTCCACTGGCAGTGAATCATATGGTGGATGCGATTGAAAGTGCTGATCCTGAATTACTCAAAGTACTAGAAGCAAGGCTAGCATCTAAAAAAGAGGAGCAGCAAAATGAATAAAATGAAGTCGAGTCTGCTGTTTTTAGGCGGTATATTGATTGGTTTAGCCATTTTTTATCAGATGGGGTATTACGTGCTTTCAAGCTTTTTTGGCTGGAATCAAGCATATAACCTGATCCATGTATGCCAGTCTGTGCTCGAATTCTATGGATTCACTCCTTTAAAATACTTTCTGGATGCCTTAGTCCTCTACACATTGGGTTTTGCGATTTTCTATATGGCAAAGCAAATCAGAAAGTACATTCAATTCAAACGACATATGATGTTGGCAGTCGAACAACAGTCAACCGAATCTCTGTCAGAGAAATATCAAAACGACATCATTGTGTTTCACTGTCAAGAACCGCTTGCCTTTGCAATGGGGATGCTTCACCCAAAGGTTTATTTATCAACAGCTCTCATGGATATGCTGGATGAAGAGGAGAGTGACGCTGTGGTTCATCATGAATTGCATCACAAATACAGCTATGATCCCTTAAAAGCTTTCATGTTCTCAATGCTCACAAAAGTCATTTGGTACATTCCAGTGTTAAAGCATATGAGACAAAGCTACTCTGTTTTTCGTGAAGTGATTGCAGATGACTATGCCATTCGGCAGACAGGTACTGAGCTTGGAGTAGGGCAGGCCCTTTTGAAACTGATTAAATCGAGAACCCAGTTTCAAAAACAAACAAAGTTTGCGGTGTCCTTTGGAGATCGGGCATTGAATTTAAGAATACAAAAAATCTTAAATCCAACATACAATATTCCTTTTAATGTACCAATTATTCCAATTGTCACATCAGCCATTCTGATGGTGGTCTTAATGATTATGCTTAACCTCGATTATTAATTTTTTTTACTTATTAACATTACATTATGTAGTGTAAAAACAGGAGGAAATCACTATATGAAAACGAATCAAGAAATAGGAACACTTTTTGTACGCGTTATTTTAGGTATTATTTTCTTTTTACATGGGCTTCAGGCATATCAAGGAGGGCTGGGAGACACAGCAGCATTCTTTGGACAAATCGGTATACCTGAATTTATGGCCTATATTGTCAAGACAATTGAGCTGGTCGGTGGTATCGCCTTGATTTTAGGTCTAGGGACACGTATTTTCGCAGCATTATTTGTACCAATTATGGCTGTAGCGATTATCACTGTTGGTTTTTCTAGAGGATTTGTTGGCGGTTATGAATTTGAACTTTCCCTGCTCGTCATGGCGCTTTATTTAACTCTTAGCGGCAGTAAGCTGCTGTCAATTGATGGGGTACTCAAGCATCAGCAGCAAAGCAATGAAGCAAAATTTCATTAAAAGATCATGAAAAAACTCCTTTTGCTATTAATGGCAGAGGAGTTTTTTTAATGGTCAAATTCTCATTTTCTCGTTTGAAAATGTGGAAGAGATGTGAGTATTTGCTACATTTAGCACTTTCTTTACCATATTGAATGAACGAAAAATCGATTTCATTTTTTGACGGAACATACGATCTCCTATTAAAATAGGACTATCTAAGACATATGGTGCGTTAAAAGGTATAAAAACCATACAGCATGCTGCTGTTCATCTTGAGCGATACGTTTCATTAGCTCTTTTGTTCCTTGATCCCGTACATAGTCTGATACGCTTAAGTAAAAATCGACCGTTTTTTGTTCATCTTTAAAGGCAAACATAAGTCCTTCTCTGAATTGTTCTGGACAAGGTTCTGTTACGCTTGGTTTGTGGTTTTTACCTGTTAAAGAATAATATAGCTTTGAAAATAGTTGATAGTGTCTGACTTCATCCTGGCGTATTTCTTGAATGACCTTTTTCGCCTCAGGATTTTTTGCTTTTTGGGCAAGTTTTTCGTAGCATTGGATCGCAGAATATTCACCATTGATCGCCTTCTCAAGGTCTGAAATGATCCTTGTGTTTTGGCGCATGTCATATGGCGAGTAGTCATAGTAACCGTAATACATGATATTGCCAGCCTCCTTTTTGTTCATGATGGTTTATGATATGAAAAGAGTGAGGAAAGGTGCCTATGTTATGTCAATCAGATAGGAGAATGGGAACGTGATAGGAAAATAGCTATTTACCTTTATTTTCGCTAGAATATGAGTACATAAGAAAGGTGTTGTGGAACGTGGAGATTCAGTTTTTAGCAGGCAGGTCGGGGAGTGGAAAAACGACTGCAATCTTAGAGGAAATCAAAGAACAGCTTCGGCTTGATCCGTTGGGTCCGCCAATCATTTTTTTAGTCCCGGATCAAATGACATTTTTAATGGAATATGAGCTTGCAAAAACGTCTGAAGCTGGCGGAATGATCAGAGCCAAAGTATTTAGTTTCACTCGTCTTGCTTGGTCTATTTTACAGCAGACTGGCGGAGCGAACAGGCAATTTGTGACAAGCACAGGAATTCAAATGCTTTTAAGAAAAGTGATTGAAGAGCAGAAAGACAAGTTTAAGGTATTTAAAAAGGCGAGTGATAAGCCAGGGTTTGTGGAGCAAATAGAAAAGACGATGGCTGAATTTAAAAGATACTGTATGCTGCCGGAGGATATTGAGAAAATTTCAGCGTCCAGCATGCATTCAGAGTATACAGAAGAAAGACGGGCAGCCGAAAAATTGCATGATCTGCATGTTCTTTATCAGCAGATGGAGCAGCATTTACAAGATGAATATGTGCACTCAGAAGACTATTTGACACTTCTCACGCAGCAAATCCCTTCATCTGAAGAAATAAAGGGAGCACACATTTATATAGATGGTTTTTATCAATTTACACCGCAGCAGCTTCTTGTCATTGAACAGCTCCTGCTGCATGCAGCAAAAATAACTGCTGCTTTCACAGTGGATCGCTCCTATCATGATAGGCAGCCAAATGAGCTTGATTTATTCCGTATGACAGGTAAAACGTATTTCCAGCTCTATCAGCTTGCTAGAGAGTGCGGAGCTGACATTTCCGAGAACGTTTTGGAAAGAAATAAACGGCACCTTTATACACCTGATCTTGCTTATTTAGAACACCAATATGAGCAGCGGCCAGTGCAGCCATATCAGGAAAACACCCCTCATCTCACAGTGTCTAAAAGTGCAAATAAACGAGCTGAAGTTGAGGGAGTAGCGAGAGATATCCTTGATTTAGTAAGAGAAAAAGGATTCAGACTGAGAGATATCTCGATTGTTGCACGGCATGTAGACGACTATAACGATACGTTAAAAGAGGTTTTTCGAGATTACGATATACCTTTTTTTATTGATGGAAATGAATCGATGCAGTATCATCCGCTCATTGAATTGATTCGTTCGAGCTTGGATGTCATAAAAGGAAACTGGCGGTATGAAGCGGTATTTCGCTGCGTGAAAACAGAGTTCTTATTTCCGCTTGAACTCGCTAAGAACAAAGCGAGAGAGCAGGCAGATCAGCTCGAAAACTATTGTATTGCTTATGGTGTAAAAGGAGAACGCTGGACAAACGGTTCCCGGTTTCATTACAGGCGCTTTCAATCATTAGATGAGGATTTTGGACAAACAGATCAAGAAATTGAAATGGAGCAAATGCTAAATGACGTTAAAGAATGGATCGTGCCCCCGCTTGACCAGTTGCAAAAAAGGCTCAAAAAAGCGCAAAAGGTAAGAGACATGGTAGAGGCTGTCTATGTCTTTTTAGAAGAGATACAAGTACCAGATAAGCTTGAAAAAGCGAGGCTTGAGGCTGAAGAAGCAGGTAGATTAGCTGAAGCAATGCAGCACGGGCAAGTATGGGATGCGGTTATTCAATTAATGGATGAATTTGTTGAAATGCTAGGTGAAGAAGAGCTCTCATTTCCTTTATTTCAACAGATGATGGATACAGGATTAGCTTCTTTAAAATTTGCTTTGATTCCGCCTTCACTCGACCAAGTATTTATTGGAAGTATGGATTTATCGAGAATGTATCAAGTGAAGTGTACGTTTATCATTGGTGTAAATGATGGCGTTATTCCTGCACGCCCCTCTGATGAGAGTGTATTGTCTGAGGATGACCGTGAATGGTTAAAACGAGCAGGAGCAGAGCTGGCAGAGACAGGAAAGGAACGGCTGCTAGATGAGCAATTTTTAATTTACCAAGCGTTATCGAGTCCATCCCGTCATTTGTATCTATCCTATTCGGCTTCTGATGCAGAAGGACGTTCTCTTTTGCCTTCGACACTCATCAAGTATTGCCAAGAGCTTATGCCAAATTATCAGCAGGCTCTTTATGTGTTAGATCCAGAACAGCTGGATGACGAGGAGCAATTAAAATTTGTAGCGAATGAGCATGTTTCGTTATCGTATACCGTCTCACAGCTGCAGCAATGGCTTAATCAATATCCCATTAGTGGTGTATGGTGGGGTGTCTATAATTACTTAATGACTTCTCCTAATCGGGATGTATCAAAAAACATCATGTCAAGTTTGTTTTTTACAAATCGAGCGAAGCCATTAAAGCCTAATGTCACAAAAGAGCTTTACGGTGATCATATTCAGGGCAGTGTTTCAAGAATGGAGAAATTCAATGCGTGTGCATTTTCTCACTTTGCTTCCCATGGGTTAAAACTAAAGGATCGACAATTTTATAAATTGGAAGCACCCGATATCGGTCAGTTGTTTCACTCGGCTTTGAAGCATATTTCAGATACGCTAGTTGAACAAAAAAAGGATTGGAAAAACCTAACGAAAGAAGATTGTGTCACCTATTCAAGACATGCAATCGAACAGCTTGCTCCGCGTCTTCAAAAGGAAATTCTATTAAGCTCTAATCGGCATGCTTATATTAAAGAAAAGCTCCAGAAAATCTTAATTCGAGTCTCTTCTATATTAAGTGAACATGCCAAAGTGAGTGGATTTTCTCCAGTAGGGCTTGAGTTAGGTTTTGGGGGGCAAGGGCCATTGCCGCCGTTTACTTTTCAATTAAAGAATGGCTGCACGATGGAGCTTGTCGGAAGAATTGACCGGGTAGATAAAGCAGAAGGTTCAAAAGGGCTGCTCTTGAGAATAGTCGACTACAAATCCAGTGAGAAAGGTCTTGACCTAGCAGAAGTATACTATGGGCTGGCCTTGCAAATGCTCACTTACTTAGACCTGACCATTACGTATTCGAAAGAGTGGCTCGGGGTTGAAGCGACGCCCGCTGGCATTTTATATTTCCATATCCATGATCCTCTCATTCAAGCACCTATTCCGCTTGCAGAGGATGAAATTGAGCAGGAAATATTCAAGAAATTTAAAATGAAGGGTTTATTGCTTGAAGATGTAGAAGCAGTAAAGCTAATGGATCAAACGCTTGATTCAGGTAAATCACAAGTCATTCAAGCCGGCTTGAAAAAAGATGGGTCTTTCCGTTCTGATTCTGCAGTTTTAAGTGAAGAGCATTTCCATATACTCACACAACACGTTCGGCGCACGTTTGAAGAGGCAGGCGAAAGAATTACAAATGGAGAGGTCGCAATTAATCCGTATAAATTAAAGGATCAAACACCTTGCCGCTTTTGTTCATTCAAGTCTATATGCCAATTCGATGAATCGATAGAAGATAATGATTTTAGGGTGCTTACCTCTGAGAAAGATGATGTTGTGATAGACCGGATCAAAAAAGAAGGGGATCAGTATGCAAATACCAAAACCGAATAACAGTACGTGGACGGATGACCAATGGGAAGCCATCGTTTCAGAAGGACAAGATATCCTTGTTGCGGCGGCGGCAGGGTCAGGTAAAACAGCTGTTTTGGTGGAACGGCTGATTCGAAAAATGATCCGGCCTGAACATCCAGTTGATGTGGATCGTCTGCTCGTTGTGACTTTTACAAATGCCTCTGCGGCAGAGATGAAGCATCGGATCACTGAAGCACTTGAAAAAGAATTAGCCAAAAATCCTGGATCACTTCATATGAGAAGGCAGCTGTCACTCATGAATCGTGCCAATATTTCTACCTTGCACTCCTTTTGCTTGCAGGTTCTGCGCACCTTTTACTATGAAATTGATCTTGATCCAGGCTTTCGTTTGGCCGATCAAACAGAAGGAGAATTATTAGGAGATGAAGTGTTAGATGAATTGTTTGAGGATGAATATAAGGCTGGAAAGCCATCATTCTTTGAACTGGTTGATCGTTACACTTCAGACCGCCATGACTTAGATTTGCAATGGCTCGTGAAGAGAATTTATGAGTTTTCCAGATCTCACCCTTCTCCGGAGCAATGGATGCGGGCATTCCTTTCTCTTTATGATGTAGATGCTCAAACAAAAGTAGAAGAATTACCATTTTACCCATATATCAAAGAAGATCTTTCTCTCGTTCTGCGGAGCTGCCAGGAGCTGCTTGAACGAGCTCTTTCGCTCTCAAAAGAGCCGGGCGGCCCAGCTCCGAGAGCAGAGAATTTTATAGATGATTTAGAGCAAGTCAATGAATTAATCCGTCATCAAGATGATTTTGCGAAGCTTTACGAGCTTTTGCCGAACGTCAATTTTAAAAGGCTCAAAACGTGCAAAGGGGACGAATATGACCCTGTTTTGTTAGAAAAGGCCACAGATGCACGTAATCAAGCAAAAAAACAACTAGAAAAGCTAAAAGATGAATACTTTATGCGCAGTCCTGCCCAGCATTTAAAAAGCTTAGCTGAAATGAAGCCAGTTGTGGAGACGCTTGTAGAGCTTGTGATCCAATTTGGAGAGCGTTTCGAAAGAGCGAAGCAGGAAAAGTCAATCGTCGACTTTTCGGATTTAGAGCACTATTGCTTACGCATTTTAGCGGAGCAGGATGCAGAAGGACATTTGATCGAAACAGAAGCTGCTAAGTACTATCAACAGCAGTTTGAAGAAGTGCTCGTTGATGAATACCAGGATACAAACCTTGTACAAGAAACGATTTTAAAGCTTGTGTCTAAAGGGGAACATTCTGAGGAGGGCAATCTGTTTATGGTTGGTGATGTAAAGCAGTCCATTTATCGTTTTAGACTGGCTGAGCCCATGCTCTTTTTAAACAAATATAAACACTTTCAACCAGACGGCAAAGAAACAGGGAAGAGAATTGATTTAAATAAAAACTTCCGAAGCCGTTCAGATGTGTTAGACAGTACGAACTTTTTGTTCAAGCAGCTGATGGGTGAAACAGTTGGAGAAATTGAATATGATGAGCAAGCTGAATTAAAGCTTGGAGCGAGTTATCCAGAAAGCAAAGATACAACGACAGAAATGCTCCTTGTTCATTTAGATCAACAGGAAGCAGAAAGCGACGAAGAGCGAGAAGAACTAGAGACCGTACAACTTGAAGCGAGAATCATTGCTAAAAAAATAAGAGAATTGGTGGAGCAGCCATTTCAAGTGTACGATGCAAAACAGCAAATGACCCGTAACTTACAATATCGGGACATTGTCATTTTGCTTCGGTCTATGCCGTGGGCTCCGCAAATGATGGAGGAATTAAAGAAGCAGGGAATCCCTGTATATGCGAATCTTTCCTCTGGTTATTTTGAAGCAACAGAGGTGTCTGTCATTCTTTCTTTGTTAAAAGTCATCGATAATCCGTATCAGGATATTCCGCTTGCAGCTGTTTTAAGATCACCTATTGTTCATTTAGACGAAAATGAAATGGCACTTATTCGAACGAGTGATAAAAAAGGCACTTATTATGATGCTGTAAAGGCATTCATGAGCGTGACGCATTCTGATCACCCTACATGCAAAAAACTAGAGCGATTTTTCCAATTGCTGCGTAAGTGGCGTGATTTCTCCATCAATCATTCGGTGGCAGAATTAATTTGGGAAGTCTACCGAGATACGCAGTATCTAGATTATGTTGGCGGGATGCCTGGAGGTAAGCAGCGGCAGGCGAATCTTCGTGCTCTTTATGATCGAGCCAAGCAATATGAAAAAGCTGCCTTTAGAGGGCTGTTTCGATTCCTTCGTTTTATTGAAAGAATGCAGGAGCGTGGAGATGATCTTGGTGCGGCAAAAACGTTCAGTGAAACAGAGGACGTTGTTCGCATGATGACGATCCACAGCAGTAAAGGATTAGAATTTCCAGTCGTCTTTACCGCAGGACTCGGCAGAAACTTTAATATGATGGACTTAAATCAGTCCTACTTACTTGATAAAGAGCTAGGCTTTGGAAGCAAGTATATCCATCCTGAGCTGAGAATTAGTTATGCGACATTACCGCTTGTGGCGATGAAAAAAAAGATGAGAAAAGAGTTATTATCTGAAGAGCTGAGGGTCCTATATGTGGCGCTCACAAGGGCTAAGGAAAAATTATTTCTGGTCGGCTCTGTCAAAAATCAGGTGAAAGCATTAAGCAAATGGCAAAATGCCGTGACTGGAGAAGAGTGGCTGCTCCCTGATTTTGAACGTTATCAATCGAAAACATACTTAGATTTTATTGGTCCTGCCCTCATCCGTCATCAAGCGATGTCATCTATTTTAGAAGAAACAGGCGATGTTGTTCTTTCGCATCCGTCCACATTCACTATCTCATTTACGCAAGCTTCTGATCTTTTAAAGGAAGATATGTCACTTGAAAAGAAGCAGCAAGACGAGGTAGTACAAGCATTGATGGATGGTCTGGCTGTTGAAGGCTATGGTGATGCTGATGAGAAGGTGGCAGAGAGACTCTCATGGAAATATCCATATCTAGCGGCCTCGCAAGTCGGCACAAAGCAGTCTGTTTCCGAGATAAAAAGGATGAAAGAAATACAGGATGAGTACAGTGTTCCTTCTTCTATTCGAAAAGCTCGTGCAACATTGTATGACCGGCCGGCTTTCATGAAGAAAAAAGCACTCACTGCCGCAGAACAAGGCACCGCAATGCATACAGTCATGCAGCATATCCCGCTTCCTTCTGAGGAACCCTATGATGAATCACGTATAGGGCACCTGCTCGAATCCTTACAGCAGCGAGATTTGCTAACAGGTGAGCAAGTCCAGTCAATTGATCAAGAAGGAATTGCTGCTTTCTTCTCTACTTCAATTGGTCAAAAACTGCTAAAAGCGGACTGGGTGAAACGAGAGGTATCATTTAGCATGGTGTTACCTGTTAAAGAGGTATACAGTCATATTGATACTGAGGGAGAGCCTGTTCTGATTCAAGGAATGATTGACTGTTTATTTGAAACAGATGGAAAGCTATATTTACTAGATTATAAAACAGATAGAGTGCAAGGCAGATATACAGGTGGACTTGACGCTGCTGAACCTATCTTGAAAAAGCGTTATGAAACTCAAATAGCGTTATATGCAAAAGCTGTAGAGCGTTTGACAAACAGAACATTAGAGGAGAAAATTCTCTATTTCTTCGATGGGAATTTAGAAATCTCTTTATAAATGTATCGGAATGAGAGGTGAATCACATGAAGATTCTGCATACAGCGGATTGGCATTTAGGGAAAACCCTTGAAGGTCGAAGCCGGCTTGATGAGCAAGCACAGTTTTTAGATGAACTGTATCAAATCGTAAAAGACGAACACATTGATGTTATTGTGATGGCCGGTGATGCCTTTGATACAGTGAATCCGCCTGCTAGAGCAGAGCAGCTTTTTTATGAAAGTCTATCTGCCTTATCTGATAAAGGAAAACGGCAGGTAGTGGTCATCTCAGGCAACCACGATAATCCGGATCGCTTATCAGCCGCATCTCCTTTAACAAATGATCAAGGGATTCATTTAATTGGATATCCGACAAATGACATCATCCGTGTCGATGTTCCTTCTGCGAGTGAACGTTTATCCATTGCAGCACTCGCTTATCCGTCTGAGGCGAGACTAAATGAGGTGCTAGCTGAAACATTTGAAGAAAAATTGCTTCGTGATCATTACAATTTAAAAATTCAGCAAGCATTTCAACATTTAAGTACTCAATTTCAAACGGATACGGTCAACATTGCAACAAGCCATATTTATGTGGCAGGAGGAAGTCAAACAGACTCAGAAAGACCGATTGAAGTAGGCGGCGCCTATACCGTTGCGGCTGAAAGTCTGCCAGAATCCGCTTGCTATGTTGCCCTTGGTCATTTGCACCGCCCGCAAACGATCAAACGTGCCAAAACGATTGCCCGGTATTCTGGATCACCTCTTGCTTATAGTTTTTCTGAATCAGGCTATGCCAAATCAGTCACAATTGTAGAGGCAAAACCTAATGAAAAAGCAAGCTGGAAAGAAGTGTTTCTATCAAGCGGAAAACCACTTGTGAAATGGAAGGCGACGGAGGGACTGAGTCAAGTGCATGAGTGGCTGGATGAAAAACGTGATCTTCAGGCGTGGATTGATTTAGAGATTCATTTAACAGACCAGCTCTCTATTGAAGAGATTCATCAGCTTCGAAAGCAGCATAGTGGGTTTGTTCACATTCGACCAAAGTTCAAAGAACTACAGCAAATAGAAGAGCAAAAGCAAGTGGAAAAGCTCTCGATCGAAGAGCGGTTCGTGAAGTTTTATGAGCGCCAGACAGGCGGCGGTCTGCCTGATGAAAAAACCGTCAAACTGTTTTTAGAGCTAGCCAATGAAATGCAAGAGGAGGAAGCGACTTGAAGCCGATTACGCTGACCATTAAAGGACTTCATAGCTTCAGAGAAGAACAAACAATTGACTTTAGCTCATTATGTGATGCAGGTGTGTTTGGCATATTTGGACCGACAGGAAGTGGAAAGTCGTCCATATTAGACGCCATGACCTTGGCACTCTACGGGAAAGTGGAACGTGCGTTAAATAATACACATGGTATTTTGAACCAAGCGGAAGAAAAGCTGTCGGTTTCCTTTACATTTGCTTTACAAAAGGAACACCATATTTCTTATAAAGTTGAGCGTGCCTTCAAACGAGCTGATGAAATGAAAGTCAGAACGACATTGTGCCGCTTGATTGAAATCGGTGACACGCAGACAGTTCTCGCAGATAAAGCGAGTGAGGTCAATCGTAAAGTAGAAGAATTACTCGGATTAACCATTGATGATTTTACGCGAGCGGTTGTCTTACCTCAAGGGAAATTTGCAGAATTTCTCTCCCTAAAAGGGACAGACAGGCGTCAAATGCTTCAGCGGTTGTTTAACTTGGAAAAGTATGGGGATCAGCTCGTCAAGCGTTTGCGTGCGAAGGCTCAGAATCAATATGGGCAAAAAAACGAACTGCTGGCTGAATTGAATGGTTTAGGAGAAGCCGGCCCAGAGGCGCTGGCAAAAGCAAAGGAAGCGGCTGAGCAGGCAAAAGCCATTTTTCATGAGAAAAAACAAGCTCGGGACGAAGCGTTTACTGCTTTTACAAATGCGCAAGCGATCTGGCAATATCAAAAGGAACAAGATGCTTATGAGACTGAACAAAACAAACTGAATCTAATGTTACCATCAATGGAAGAGAAAAAGGCTAAGCTCAATATCGCAGAGCAGGCAGAGACACTAAAGCCCTATGCGGATGCATTAACAAAGGCTGAAAAACAGCTTTCTCAAGCATCAAAGGAGAAGCGGGAAGCAGAAAAGCAGCTGCTGCATCAACGAACGATCTATGATCAAATGACGCAGGAGTATGAGCAAGCCCGGCAAAAGAAAAAAGAGACTGAGCCAGAACTTCTCCAAAAGAAAGAGCAGCTGATTCATCTAAAGGAAATTGAACGAAAAAAAGAGGCAGCTCTTCAGGGGAAAGCAGGAATAGAACAGCAAAAAAATGAAAGAACGCAGCAATTCATACAAAAGAAAAAAGAAGCGGACAATCTTCAATCTTTATTAGAGCGTGCACTAGCGAAACAAACACAGCTGAAGCATGAGCTGGAGCAGTTACATGTTTCAATAAAAGAACGGAAAAGTGTACAGGATGCTTTACGTTTAAGTGAAAATGTTGAAAGAATAAACCTCAGCATTCAAAAAGAAAAGAAAAAGCTTGAGGAGCTCAAAAAGCGAGCCTCACAGACTTCAGAAGCATATGAAAAGCTTCAAAAACAGCAAAACGACCATCATGAAAAAATAGACCAATCGTTTCAAGCAATTGAACACCTCTATTTTTATGTATGTGAACTCGAACGAGCTCTGACAGAATGGAGTAAAAAAGAACAACATCAGAAGCTTGAAAGATTAAAACAGCGTGATGCGGTAAGGGCGGCTGAATTAAGAAAAGAATTAGCGGCAGAGCTAGTAGATGGTGAGCCATGTCCGGTTTGTGGATCAATTCATCATGATCCAAAGGCTTTGGAATCCAATGACCATGAAGAAACCGTGGCACAAGTCGATGAAGTCATTCAACGGATGGACAAAGAGCTCAAGCAGGCAGAGGAGTATGCGAGAGACATGTATGCCGCAAAGCAGCTCCTCGAAACGAATGCCAATCAATTAGTGAAACAATTCGCTTTCTTATCTCAGAAAGCCCCGGGGACGGAAGTAGCTGCAGCAGTAGAAACCGTACAAAATCCGCCTTTGCAGGTTCTGATGCAAGAATGGAAAGGCATAAAGCAGGATATTCAAGAAGTTGAACGTAAACGAGCTCGTTTAATGGATGAAACGCAAACTCAAGCAGCAGAGATGAGCAAGGTGAAAGAGCAAATGGCTTTTGAACAGCAGCGCATCGAAGAATTAGAGGTGCTGATCAAAGAGCTTCAATCTGAGCTTTCAGAGCAAACGACTCAATTTGAACAAGCCTTCCCGCATTTTACATTGAACCAAGTACAAGAGCTGCAAAAGCAAATCGATGAAAAGGATCAACAAGCGGAAGGCTATAAAGAACGTATTGAGAAAAGTATTTCGTTTTTGGATGAAAAACAGCTAGCAAAGGAGCAGTTACAGACAGCGATATACAATGTCGAAAAAGAACTTGATAAACTAGCGCATCAGTTAGAAAGTCAGCAGCAGCTTATCCATCAATATGAAACAGATTTAGGCCGATACCCATTAAAAGCTGCCTCTATTTCTGATGAACTGATTGAGGTTGAACACGCCCTTTCTCTTCTTAATGAAAAAGAACAGCAATCGTACAAGCAGCTGCAGCACGTGCAGCAGTTGTTTAGTGAGGCGCAAAGCCATTTTTCAAGCAGTGAGCGTCAGCTTCAAGAAGCGAACCGGCGAAAACAAGAAGCAGAAGCAGCATGGGAAAAAGAAACAGAATCCTCTCCTTTTCATATGCCGCAGGAAATTGAGTCTGCTTCAATGGAACAGACAGTACGTCAATCGGTCAAACAGGAAATTGAGGAATTTGAGGATAAAAGAAAGCAATGTGCCGCAAACTTAAAGCGAATTTCTGAATTACTGAAAGAAGAGTCACTGGATGAAAAGCAGTGGACTGACATTCAGCACAGAAAAGATGCAGCTGAAAAAGCATTGGAAGAAGCGACAGCAATGAGTGGGTCCGCACATGAACACCTGCGTGTGATTGAAGAAAATCATCAGCGCTTTGCAAGTATTCACGAACGCTTGGAAGCACTGCAGCAAGAAATTGATCGCCTCGATAAACTACAAACCGTTTTTAAAGGGAATACGTTTGTTGAATTTTTAGCAGAGGAACAGCTTGAAAGTGTCAGTCGTGATGCATCCGCCCGCTTAGGTATGTTGACGAGACAAAGATATGCGATTGAGGTCGACTCAGAAGGCGGCTTTGTTATGCGTGATGATGCAAATGGCGGTGTCAGGCGTCCTGTGTCCAGCTTGTCCGGCGGGGAAACCTTCTTGACATCGCTGGCGCTTGCCCTTGCTCTTTCTGCACAAATTCAGCTGAGAGGTGAATTCCCGCTGCAATTCTTTTTCCTTGATGAAGGATTTGGAACGCTCGATCAAGACTTGCTCGATACGGTCATTACCGCATTAGAGAAGCTGCAGTCTCACAATTTAGCAGTTGGTGTTATCAGCCACGTGGAAGAATTGAAAATGAGACTGCCGAAGAAACTGATTGTCCATCCAGCAGATCCAAGCGGGAAAGGGACAACGGTCTCAATGGAGTTAATGTAAATGTTGAGGTGATGACAGGGTGGCAAAGCAAACCATTGGATTATGTGAGCTGTGCGGAAGACAAAATGTCCTGCTCACAGAACACCACTTAACACCAAGAGAAGAAGGTGGGGTTTTTTTACCGACTGCCTTCCTGTGTATCCCCTGCCATAAACAAGTGCATGCCCTCTTTACAAACCAGGAGCTTGCCGCACGCTTGAACACACTTGATGCACTAAGGCAGGATGAAAAGCTTGCTTCGTACATCAAATGGATTCGGAAACAGCCGGCAAGCAAACTGGTTAAAACAAAAAAATCGAGACAACGCAGAAAAAAATAAGCATAAAAAGCGCTCCTCTAAATGAAATGACTGTAGAGGAGCTGCTTTATGCATTGCCTACCATATTCTGATCATTTAAGTCAGGATCCACATAGTTGGTGGCGCTAATGCCATTATTTAATATCAAGAAATCTCCGGTATTTCCCGCTCCAGAGCCTAAAGCAGATTTTGACGAACTTTTAGGCGACAGGTAGAATGAGTCACCGACGTTTACGACGCCTCCAGAAATAGAGTTAATGTAAATGGGCCCGACAATTGCTGGCATAATCGACATCCTTTATTCGAAGTCATATCACCATCATATGCGTAGGTAGGTCCATTTGTGAGTTTGGCGGACTTTCGTCGTTGCTAAATAACTCTCGAATATGCTTCACTCTTGCAACGCCATTCATTCCACACGTAGAGCCAATTTGAAACACAGAGGAGGAAGACACCCCTTCTACATGTATTGAAGACACTTTAATCACAGGCTTTTCATGGTAAAATGCTGTTCTGACGGATCGTTCCGGCAGCATCAATGGAATAGGCTCATAATACACTTCAAATTCCTTCGCATTTAAGTTTTCTGCTTCATTGCCATAAAACAAACTAACGGTTCGTTGAACAGCTAACACCTTGACCTTCGGGCATAGCTCCTGCGTATCACCAATTTGAACAACACTTGAAATCCCGACAGAATTCACCTTCGTGAACTTCACTTGAGATGTGCGCTTTATCATTATCCAGGTGCCAGAGGAACAAACGGGCCAATGATAAGAGATTCTGGCGGTGTATCAAAAATGGAGGATAATTGTACATGATCTGTGTCCCCGATGATAAATAGGGAAGAGGACGAAACCCCAACTACTTTAATGCTTCCGGTCTCGATGTTTCGGTTGACGACTGTGAAATTCATCCGTTTTCCTCTCCTTTCGTTTCATTTGGAATATGGGCTAAGAAGTGCTCAATCGCTCGTTTGACATCATGCTTCACATATTCAGCAATTTGCTCTGAACGCTGCAGCGGGGTCATATCTTCCTGGTGCGGGAGCTGTCCTGCATAGTATTTGATTCTGCTGTCAATTTGCTTGCGAATGTCCTCAATGATGTGGTGCTTGTTGCTTTCATCAAGAGACCCTTCATATCGCTGCTCCAGCTCTTCAAGAAGTTCTGGCGCTTCTTCATTTAAGAATGCGTCGACAAGCTGGCGTGTTTGATTGAAAAATTGATCAGCCATTTCTTGCTGCATCATTCCAATACCCGGGGTTGTTGTTTGGCCCACTTCAAAGTTTTGAACACTGTTTGGATCAGATGGATTGAGGCCGATGTTCAGCGTGCCTTCAAGCCGCTCGATTTTCAGTTGATCAAATTGATAATCAATCCGTTCAATCGTCGTTGTCGGTTTATCTTTGATCATTTGCATTTCCTGCTGAAGCTCGTTAAGCCTTTTTTCAAGCATCATGATTTGTTGTGTTTGCTTTTGAATGATGCCGTACACCTGTGAAGCGTTGCTTTGATAATCGTACATTGACATACACCTCCGGGGATTGCAGATGAACTTAAGTTGTTGGTGACTGAAGCGGTACAAAAGGTGCTGTGCTTGCGCCTTGGGATTCTTCAATTCCTTGTGTGCCTGCTGCGGCAGGTGCTGCTTCTACGTAGCTGCCCGTGTTATACAGGTTGGAAAGAGCTTTAATTGAACCAGCGCTCCCAATTTGCAGTACAGAGGAGTTACTAACAGACTCTACACGCAAATAATTAATTTGTATCGCTTGATTAATATAGAAGTTCAATGGATTCTCACTCCTTACAAGTTACCAACAAGCGGTTGATCAATGACATCACTGTCGTACGTATTTGTCACACTTTTATAGTTGCTAATGCGCAATTGATCACCAGTGTTAAAACTGCCTGCACCAGCAAACGTTTTAACCTGACTATTTGGAGAAATGGTGATGCAGTCTCCAACATGAACGACTCCGCTCGTTCCGACGGCATTTACTTTAAAGGCTCCAACAATAGCCGGCATAGCGGTGCACATCCTTTATAAAAATAAGGCACTTTGTTTTTGGGCGTTTCACCATAGCTTATGATGGGTCTTTTAATGTGTGATTGTCTTTTTGAAAGCTTTTGATGAGAGGAATTAGGTATATGGTTTACCCTTTTTTAGAGCATTCATTCGAGGTGTATTTGATGCCTTTATTTAAGAGTGTATCAAGCTCTTGACTGCACCTGATGGTTTCTTCGGCATTCATCCCGAATTTTTTTGCGGTCTCAATTAAATGTAATCTTTTTTGTTCAATTTCATAATTGATCATAACGGACGCCAACTCTCACATTTTTTATATAATAGAAGGATATGGTTAGTATACCCTATTTTTCTATAAAAAAAGCTGTTTCGTCAATATGAGTAATAAAGTGACAAAATTCGAAAGCTTCCTTACGTGTCATATGTCTCTTTTCTTATTTCAGCCTGTAAATAACGTCGTCTTTTGTTGATATACTGCCGGATGATCTCTCGTTCTGATTGTAGGATGTCTTTTCGATCTCTCGTATAAGGATCATCTTCAATTCGGTTCTCGATAGAGGCATGCCATTTTTCGATGATTGGACAAAGCCGGTCTTCTAAAAAATGTGTATTGAGTACATGCTGAAAAAGCGTGTAATAGGCTCTCTTAAATGAAGGAATATCTAGTAACCTAGCAGTTAAAGTATTAAAGCCGTTTACTGGAATATAATCAAATGCCATTTCTTCTCCATGAATGTCACGGCCCCATGTCGCATCATAGTCCCAAGGAAGTACTTGAAATTTTCCTTGTTCATTCACATAAAGAGCGTAGTTATGGACAAAGCCGTCAAAGTTTTGTGTGCACACGACACCAATGAGCCAGCGGAAATACTGTGTTACATCTAGGTATTGCTCAATTTTTTCTGCAAATATGTCATCTTTCGCTGTGTTGAGAAAGTAAATAAATTCACTCAGCTGCTGGTCATGTTGAGAAGTCCCCATTTTTTTCTCGTACCCGAGGAGAAGGTGTTTTTTTGGCTTTTTATCAAACGAACTCAAAAGGGAGAAGTTGGCATCGTCATCGACTGCATAATAAATGCCGCCTCCTGAAAGCTGCCTTTTCTGAAAAAAGTGCTCATCGACGGATTCTATTTTTAAATAAATGCCTTCTTTTCTTCCGTTTATAGTGAGAAACACATGAGACGCAGCAGGGCTTAGCACCCCTATCTGCTCGAAGAAATAAAAGGACAGCCTGTTTCGGATAAACGAAGGGTCATTGTACTCTGCATTTAAATGAAAGATAGATTCGCCTTGTCTTTGCTTTGGCTTACGATATTCCATTTGATAGGACTTTTTTTTCAGCTTTCTAATGTGAGACCCGCGGTATGAAGCATAAATATGTGATTTGATCTGTCCGGTTTTCAAAATGGCCTCAACAGGTTCGTCGTTCCATATGTCTTTTCTTAATTCAATCAGGTCCTTTGGATGAATCCAAATATCCATTTGCTTTAAAGGTTCTGTGGTCATGCGTTCATCCTCCTCCTATGCTCTTCTTTACGATATGAAAATGAAGGAATGTCCTGTACCCATTTGTTAGGTATTCATGGAGTTTTAAAAGAAAGGGGCATCCGCCAAGAACACTTGTCTACCAAGTCTCGTAACATAAAGCAGAGAAGATAAACAGCTTGATCTGTTTGTTTTGTCAAAGTATAGACTGGGAGGGGAATCGTTCGTGAGCACATTTGATCATTCACATATTGAACATGCAGTGGATTCACTTCGAAGTGAAGGACGTGATCATCACTTAGATCGTGAACCAGAATCGAGACGGTCGCACAAGTCAGCACGTTCTCGCCATTCAAATCGCCGTCATTGGTTCTTTGGTGGAGGCGGATGCCGTAAATCACACCGCAGTAAAAAAAGCTATAAGAGCTATCGTTCGAAAAAAAGCCGCTGTTCAAAGAAAAGCGTGAAAAGTGAGAAACCATGCAAAAGTAAAAAGTCGTGCAAAAGCAAGAAATCTTGCAGAAGTAAAAAGAGTGAACCGAAAAAATCATGCCGCAGCAAACACAGATCCCATCATAAGAAAAGCTGCCGCAAGTCACATCGCAGCCATCGATCTAAAAAATCTCATCACCATAAACGCAGCCGCTCTTGCAAAAGATGTGGAAAGAAAAAGCATCATTACCGCAGCAGAGGAAATGTTGATCGCAAATGGGATCAAGGGAACATGTGGGAGTATCGCCGCTACCGCTAAACATCAGGTCATCATTTTTGAAACCCTTTTTAAAAGAGAGTATGATAAAAAAGGGTTTTTTTTATTTCATAGAGAAATAAAATGAGACATCATCACTTAGCGAAATGAAGATTGTGAGGGGAAGACATGAAGTTTTTTACAGGTGAGATACATAGCAGGATGTTTATTGGGGTAGTCATTGATGATGAATGGGTCATGGACGTCAAAAAGGCAGAAGCCAAATTATTCGAGCTTGAGACACTGCCAAACTCTTTAGTTGAATGTATCAATATGGGGGACAAGTTTGTTGAGCATGTCAAACAGCTCCTTGACTGGGCTGAGAAAAAAGAAGAAGACCGCGGTTCTTATGTATATCCGTTTTCGGACGTGAAACTCCATGCGCCGATTCCAAAGCCAGCTAAAAACATCATGTGTGTTGGAAAGAATTATCAAGATCATGTCATGGAGATGGGAAGTGCAGCGGATATTCCTAAAGATGTGATGATCTTTACAAAGGCACCTACTTCAGTCGTTGGACATGAAGCGGATATTCTCCTTCATGAAGATGTGACCAGTGAACTGGATTATGAAGGGGAGCTTGCGATCGTGATGGGCAAATCAGGGAAGAATATTGCACCTGAAGAGGTCCGCGATTATCTATTCGGTTACACCATTTTAAATGACGTAACGGCAAGAGATTTGCAAAAAAAACACAAACAATTTTTCATAGGTAAAAGCTTAGATACAACCTGCCCGATAGGACCTTATATTGTGCATAAGTCAGTGGTCGAGGATCATGGTGCGCTCCATTTGGAAACAAAGGTAAACGGAGAGATTCGCCAGTCTGCAAGTACAGAATTAATGATTTTCTCCATCGAGAACATTGTGTCTACTCTTTCAAAAGGGATGACACTAGAAGCTGGTGACATCATTGCAACAGGAACACCTTCTGGGGTTGGCAAAGGCTTTGAACCGCCTAAGTTCTTAGCTTCAGGGGATCGAATTGACATCACGATTGAACCGATTGGGACGCTATCGAATCGCGTCAAATAAAGTGCGCGATGACACAGGATTGTCGCTTTGTGTTCGACTTATTTCGTGGTACGATGAGAAGGTAATTGTTCTGATAAAGGGGGAAACAACAGATGGGAACGCATTTACATATTACAGCATGGGTGCTAGGAATTATTTTATTCTTCGTGGCCTTTGCTCTAGCAGGTAAAAACGACAAAGGTGCTAAAATTGTGCACATGATTGTCAGACTATTGTACTTGATCATTATCGCCACAGGCGTAGAGCTGTATGTTCGCACAGGAATGAAGATTCCAGGTTTCGGTGGCGAGTATATCGGTAAAATGATTCTCGGTATCCTTGTGATCGGCTTCATGGAAATGGTTCTTGTACGCAAGAAAAAAGGAAAATCGGTCACTGGTGTATTGATTGGTTTTATCGTATTTGCGATTGTGACCATTCTTCTCGGTTTACGTCTGCCGATCGGTTTCCATATCTTTTAATATAAAAAGGACATTGCTTATACGAAGCAGTGTCCTTTTTATATGCCATCAAACTGCGAAATCGACCGGTGACCATCAGAAGTGGTCCATTCAAAACGAATTTGACCTGCGGAGGAGTCGTGGTGACATTGAAGGGCAAGTGATTGTGTATCTGTCGAAAACTGAAAGAAAGAAACTCGCTCAAAAGAATGAAAGGAGGAGAAAACACAATCGTAGACGGAAAAACCAAGCTGCTCTACCTGTGCAATGATTTCATAAAAGACGTTTTCAGGGACGAACATCAATAGGTCAAGCCATCCTTTCGCAAGTGATGCCGTATATTGAATCACTTCACCGCCTTGTACGTCTAACAGCTGCCCATTTTCATGGAGTATCATGGACCCGATCAGTTCCCCTTTTGTCCACCTGCCATTTTCCTTCAAACAGATCATCGTGCTTTGAAGACTTTCTGGCAGCATGACTTCTCCTTCTTCATCTTCAATAAGGCAATGCCCGTTTTCAATTAGTAAATACCCGTTACACCATCTTCGGGTGCAGCGTTCAAGCTGCTTCATTCGTTTTTCCATTTGCAAAAGCTCCTTTCCTCTTTCTTTTCTTACCAAATCATCCTTGTCCTATACGCCCGAGATAAAAGGACAAATCAACTATCAAGGAGACGATGCATAAACTAAGAAAGGCTGAATGAGAACACTTGAGGAAAAACGGATGGGAGCTGATGATGATGTGTGGAATAACAGGCTGGGCAGACTTTAAAAAGCAGCTCATCCAACAGGATCATGTAATCAATCAAATGACAGATACATTATCTAAAAGAGGGCCAGACGATACAAATACGTGGAAAAGTGAGCACGTTCTATTTGGGCATAAAAGGTTAGCGGTTGTAGATGTAGAAGGCGGAAAGCAGCCGATGACATATACACATCAAAACCATGCTTATACCGTTGTATACAATGGAGAACTCTATAACACTGAGGATATAAGAAAAGAATTGTTAAAAAGGGGCCACCGCTTTCTTGGGCATTCTGATACAGAGGTACTTCTTCACGCCTACACAGAATGGAAGGAAGAGTGTGTGACCCATTTTAATGGTATTTTTGCATTTGTGATCTGGGATAGTGAGCGTGAATTATTATTTGCAGGGAGAGACCGGCTTGGCGTCAAGCCATTTTTCTATACAGAACGTCATCATTCCTTTTTATTTGGTTCGGAAATCAAAGCGCTTCTTGCTCACCCTGATATGAAAGCAAAAGTCGATCATGAGGGATTATCGGAAATCTTTGGTTTAGGACCGTCTAGAACACCAGGGCAAGGAGTGTTTAAAGGGGTAAAAGAGCTAAGACCTGCACATGCCTTGACCTTTTCAAAAGACGGACTGCGTGTGTGGAGATACTGGAATGTCAAAAGCAAGGCGCATACGGACTCACTTGATGACACCGCACAGCACGTCAAGCATCTCTTTACAGATGCCGTCACAAGGCAGCTCGTCTCTGATGTGCCTGTTTGTACATTTTTATCGGGTGGTGTCGATTCGAGTGCCATTACCGCCATCGCCGCTAAGCACTTTGAGAAAATAGGGAAAGCACCGCTTCATACGTATTCTGTTGACTACGAAGGAAATGATCAATTCTTTGAAGCAAGTCAATTCCAGCCGAATGCTGACGGCCCATGGATTGACCGCATGACCAAGGCGTTTCAAACGAATCATCACAGCTGCGTCATTGGACAAAAGGAGCTGGCTGCTTATTTGAAGGAAGCGGTTGAGGTCCGAGACTTACCGGGTATGGCAGATATTGATTCTTCCTTGCTTTGGTTCTGCCGAGAAATTAAAAAGGACTTTGTTGTCGGTTTGTCAGGTGAATGTGCGGATGAAATCTTTGGAGGCTATCCTTGGTTCCATATGGCAAATGAAACGAATGGTTTTCCTTGGATGAGATCGACGGAAGCCAGAACGCAGCTTTTGCAAGACTCGTGGCAAAAGAAGCTGTCACTTAAGGAATATGCACAAAGCAAATATGAAGAAACCGTGGCTGAAACGCCTCTTTTAGATGGAGAAACTGGAGTGGATAAAGCCCGGAGAGAACTATTTTACTTAAATATGATCTGGTTTATGACAACATTGCTTGATCGAAAAGACCGAATGAGTATGGGGGCAAGTCTTGAGGTACGTGTGCCATTTGCAGACCATAGGCTTGTTGAATATGTGTGGAATATTCCTTGGGAAATGAAAATGCATGGAAATCGTGAAAAAGGGGTTTTACGAAAAGCATTAGAGGGAATTTTACCGAATGAAGTGCTTTATCGCAAGAAGAGTCCTTACCCGAAAACACATCATCCAGCCTATACCCAGGCTGTGAAAGAGATGTTAACAGATTGCCTTGCGCAAAAAGATTCTGTACTTCACGAATTTCTAGATCCACATCAATTAAAGCAGCTGATTGAAACGGAAGGGGCTTCCTTTCAAGTGCCTTGGTATGGCCAGCTTATGAAGGGCCCGCAGTTAATCGCTCATCTGGCGCAGATTCATCATTGGTTTGAAACGTATCGAATTGATATAGAAGCGTAATAAAGGGTCGGCTTTCTTACATTTGTTGAAGGGAAGCCGGCTTTTTTGATACATAACATGAGACGAATAGAGCACATCAAAAGTTGATCTAATCTTTCTAATTTGTATAATTAACTTAAAGTGAATTAATTTGGAGGAAAAAGGATAATGAAAATCGTTGTGATCGGAGCAGGACCAGGGGGACTTGCGGCAGCTATGATGCTTCAAAGCAAAGGACATGATGTTCATGTATACGAAAAACAGCCCTTTGTTGGCGGACGTAACTCTAAGTTTCAACTTGGGGATTTCACGTTTGATACGGGTCCTACCTTTCTCAGCATGATTCATATTGCAGAGGAGCTGTTCACCTTTGCTGGTAAAAATCTTTATGACTATATTGATGTGATTGAATTAAAAGAAATGTATAGATTAATTTTTCAAGACGATCAGCTAGATATGATTCGAGATCGTGATGAAATGTACAGACGGTTAGAAGCCTTTGCACCTGGTGAGGGCGAAGGGTATTTACGTTTTATGAACGATACAAAGCGCAAAATGGATCGGCTTACACCTATTTTACAAAGTAAAATGGATCGTTTTCATCATTATTTGCGTCCAAAGGTGCTCAAAGCACTTCCCCAGCTTTCATTGAATAAGAGTTTATATGATGTGCTGTCAGATTATTTCTCAAATGAATCAGTGAAATATGCGTTTACATTTCAATCAAAGTATTTAGGCATGTCACCGTGGGAGTGCCCTGGTGCGTTTTCCATTCTTTCGTTTATGGAACATGACACGGGTGTTTTCCATCCGAAGGGAGGGGTCAATCAGCTGTCAGAAGCGATGGCAAAAGCGGCGGTTGAAGCTGGAGCGACGCTTCATCTGTCAGCCGGCGTCGAAAAACTGCTGACAGATGGCAGGAAAGTAAAAGGAATTCGCTTAGAATCTGGGGAAGAAGTACAGGCAGATGAGATTGTCGTAAATGGAGACTTTGCACATGTGATGACAAGGCTTGTAGAGCCAGGACTCTTAAAGAAATATAGCGAGAAAAAATTAAAAAAGAAAAAATTCTCATGCTCCACCTTTATGCTTTATTTAGGATTAGATACCATGTATGAGGAGCCGCATCATACCATCGTATTTTCCGATGATTATGCTCAATTTGTCAAAGGCATAACGAAAACGTATGAACTGCCAGATGATCCATCTATTTATATTCAGAATGCAAGCGTCACAGATGACTCACTTGCGCCAAAAGGGAAGTCAGCTCTTTATGTGCTGGCTCCTGTTGCCAACAATCAAAGCGGTATTGACTGGGAAGCGCATCAAGATGAATTTAGAGAACTTGTGCTGGACACACTTGAGCGAAAAACTGGTTTTAAACATGTGAGACAGCATATAGAAGTCGAGCGGATGATCACACCGAAGCAATGGGAGGAAGACCTTTACGTATACGAAGGAGCTACATTTAACCTTGGCCACCAGCTGACGCAGATGATGGTCCTAAGGCCTCACAATGAATTTGATGAGTTGGATCACTGCTGGCTCGTAGGAGGAGGAACGCACCCAGGAAGCGGGCTGCCGACCATTTTAGAATCAGCACGTATCACGACAAATGCGATTCTTTCAAAAGAGAAACATACGCATAAAACATTGCCGCATCAAGAAAAGGGGAGCGCCTCATGAAAAAACATATATTGATTGCAGGTGGCGGTATTGGCGGGATGATTTCAGCGCTTTATTTAAAAAAAGCTGGACATGATGTTACGCTTGTCGAAAAAAATGAACGACTTGGCGGAAGACTTGCTTTTGTAAGTGAGAAAGGATATAAAGTAGATGAAGGTCCGACCATTGTCCTACTTCCTGATATGTTAAAAGGTATTTTACACGAGGTTGGAATTGACGAAGCATCTCTTTATCTTTTGCAGCTTGATCCGCTGTATACGATTCAATATCAAGATGGAACCTCCTACACGAAATACTCTGATGCATTTCGTCAGCTAGAGGAAATCAGACGTGTTTTTCCAAAGGAAGATCAAGGGTTTCTAAGGTTTATGGAAGAAATGACGGACCGTTTTCAAGAAGGACAGCAAGCCTTTCTAGAGAAATCATTTCATGAAAAACGTACATTTTTTACAAAAGCAAACATGAAGATTTTAATGAAATTAAAGGCGTATCGAACGGTTCAAAGTGCTCTGAAAAAGTATTTCTCAGACGAACGCCTGCGAGATGCATATGCACTTCAAACCCTCTATGTCGGAGGGAATCCGTATGAAGCATCTGCTATTTATTCACTTGTTTCATATAGCGAGCACGCACATGGAATCTACTATTTAAAAGGCGGCTATGCGAGCTTAGTAGATATATTGGAGAGGCAGCTCATGAAAATGGGTGTGCATGTAAGAAAAAATGAAGAAGTCACGGAGCTAGAGTTTGAGGGGAAGCGCGTGGTTACAGCAAGAGTCAGTGACAACCATATAGCAGCTGATGCATTTGTCATCAACGGAGATTATCCAGCTGCGTTAAAACAGCTTGGTTTAGACGAACAAGATCGGCGTAAATACGTGCCCTCTTCTGGCTGTGTGATGGTGTATCTCGGGTTAAACAAGGTGTACCATGATGCGCCTGTTCACCAATTTTTTATGGGAGAACACTTTGATCAGCATATGAAAGAGGTTTTTCAAACGAAGACGATCCCTCAAGATCCGTCGTTTTATACATTTAATCCATCGATTATTGATCCATCTCTTGCCCCGGAAGGCTGTAGTGTTTTATATATGCTGATTCCCGTTCCCTCAGGAGATCATATCAACTGGGAAGAGGAGACAGATTTTGTAGAGAAAATGGTGGATCGTCTTGAGAAAAGAGGCTTACCAAGATTGCGAGAGTCGATTGTCTGGAAAAAAATCAGAACACCAAATGATTCCTGGCGAGAAGGATTGTTTGAAGGTGGCAGCTTTGGACTTGCGCCTAACTTGTTTCAATCAGGTGTCTTCCGCCCGCAAGTGAAGGTAGCTGAGACGGGCAATCTTTATGCAGTAGGTGCTTCCATCCATCCTGGGGGCGGAGTGCCGATCGTGATGCAAAGTGCGAAGCTGATGGCTTCTGTGCTGTTAAAAGATTTGAATGACAGAAAGGAAGTGAAGCTAAGTGGTTGATGTACAAACAGCATTGAAATTATGTGAGGAGACAATTCAAACCCATTCTAAAACGTTTTACCGTGCCTTTTCCATGCTGCCTAAAAAGAAAAGACAGGCCGTCTGGGCCGTGTATTCCTTTTGCCGGAGAGCAGATGATATTGTAGATGAGTCCCCCTCGCCAAAAGAGGAGCTTGCATCCTTTCGAGAGACGTTTGATCGATTTTTACATGGTGAGATAGATCGGAATGATCCGATGTGGGTGTCGCTAGAACATACATTTCAAGAGTTTCGTATGGATGAAGCCCCGTTCCGTGACTTGCTCCAAGGTCAAGAGATGGATTTAGAGCAGCACCGGTATGAAACGTTAGATGAACTGCTCATCTATTCCTACCATGTTGCTAGTACCGTTGGGCTTATGCTGCTTCCCATTATTGCACCGCGTAAAAAAGAACAGCTGAAAGAAGCAGCCATTTCATTAGGTATTGGCATGCAGCTGACCAACATCCTTCGTGACATTGGCGAGGATAAGGCTGAAAGAGACCGCATTTATTTGCCAAAGCAAGTCATGGATCAATTCGGATATACAGAGCAAGAATTGCAAGAAGGCATTGTCAATCAAGCATTTCAGCACGTATGGGAGTACATTGCCTTTGAGGCAGAGGCATACTACGAGGAGTTTTTTGACCATCTTCATGAATTCCCGCTTTATTCACGTATATCAGTGAAAGCAGCTGCTCACTTTTATAAAGCCATTTTAGATAAAACAAGAGAAAATGAATACCGCGTGTTTACACAGCGATCATTTATTTCAAAGCAGGAAAAAGAACTTATTTTAGAAGATATTACGTAAAAAAGGAAGGACTGCACCCGCAGTCCTTTTTATGTGGAAGAAAAGCGATACTCTGTCCATACCCTTGAACGCCACCGCCTATACATAAAGATGCCTCTTACCCATTCATCCACGATAAAAGAAATCCAAACTCCAATGAGACCCATCTCAAGCTGAATGCCTAACAAGTAAGCGATCGGAAGCCCAATGCCCCACATTGAGATCATCGCCATATACACTGGAAACTTCGCGTCACCAGCAGCCCGCAAGGAATTGATAATGACCATATTAAAAGAACGGCCCGGTTCCAAAATAATTGTCAAAAGGAGGAGTGTGGTGGCTGTTTGAATGATCTCGCTGTTGCTAGTAAAGAAAGCAAGCAAATGAGTCGATGATAAAGATAAAGCAGTGGAAGAAAGAAGGGAGATGCCAATGGCCCAGTATAAGCTTTTCATGCATCTGTGATAGGCAGCATCGAATTCCTTCGCCCCAATATGGCGCCCGATTAAAATTTGTGTCCCTTGGCTAATGGCTGCACCAAACAACATAATGAACATCATGACATTTTGAGTATAGACCTTTGCTGCTAATGCCTGCGTCCCCATAAATGTAATAAACAGTGTAATGATCATTTGAGAGCCGTTATAAGAAAGCTGCTCTCCAGCAGAAGGAATCCCGATTTTCAGCAGCTTTTTTAAATGTGTCCGCTGGATGTGAAACATCTTCTTCAGTGAAAAGCGTAATCCAATTCGGCGGCGTACAATGAGGATCATTGCCATTAATCCGATCAACCGAGCAAGTGAGGTAGAAAAAGCGACCCCCATCACACCTAATACAGGGAAGCCAAACGGACCGAAAATGACCAGATAGTTACCGGCAACGTTTAGCAAGTTCATTCCGATGGTGACATACATCGTATCTCTTGTATATCCGTAGCTTTTTAAAATAGCACTATATGTCATAATGAGCGCTTGAATAAAAGAAAGCAGCCCGACAATTTGTAAAAATACCGACGCATCCGGCATGAGCTCACTTGATAGGCCCATCAGATGTAAAATTGGAACAGCTGATACAAACATGAGAAGACTAATGACAAAGCTAATCAAGAAGTTTGTTCCTAGTGAGACATAGGCGACTTGAGTCGCTTCCTGCCTGCGGCTTGCTCCTAAAAGCTGCGCAATCACAATCGTCGTTCCAGTTGTAATGAAACTGAACATGACAATCAATAAATTCAGGAGCTGGTTGCTTACACCAACTGCGGCAACACTATTATCGGAATATTGGCTGAGCATGAGGGTATCCGCGCTTCCCATGAGCATATATAAAGAGATTTCAATAAAAATAGGCCAAGTTAATGCAAATAATGAAGGATGGGTTTTCTTATCCTCGGCTTGAACCTTTTGAATTGGCAGTGCTTGAGGTTTCATCAATAAGCCTCCTTTCGTATAAATCCGTTTTATAGTGTACCTTGCATCGACTATAATAAGAAGAGATGAAACCGAAACTTATTGGAGAAATCCGACTTCATAAGGGGATGCATATGAATCGATTTATTACATTTACTGTACCGCCGTTCCCGGTTTATATTGCTTCAGGCAAAGGGGTATTTCATCAAGGAGAAAGACATATCTCTAGAACCTTCACCGTGTTTGATCTTCTCTATGTCACAAAGGGGGAACTATGGATCACAGAAGACAGAGAGGCTCATCACGTAAAAGAAGGAGAATATATCATTCTCTCACCTGGCTTGTCTCATGGCGGACACCTGCCATGCGAAGAAGAAACTCACTATGAGTGGTTGCATTTCTCAATTGATCCATATGAGCTGACGAATCGGCCGAGAGAACACTGGTTTGATATGAAACAAAATCAAGCCACTTTTGAAAAGCCGGCAACATATGAATTTAGCCTGCCCCGTATAGGAAAAGTGAAAGGAAGGAATGTATTAGAAAAGCATCTTGCACAGATGCGGGCACTAAATGATGACGCGTCTGAACTGCCGCTGAAAAAGCAGCTTCAGTTTGAGGAAATGCTCATTCATTTACAAAAAGAAGCATTTCATATTCCAAGTGCAAAGGAGAATGTCGCCTTAGAAGTGGTTCATTATCTTGAGCGTCACTTTATGAAGAAATTGCAAATGGAGGAGCTTGCAGAGAAGCTGCACTATCATCCTGATTACATGACAAGGTGCATGCAGACTGTCTATGGACTGACGCCAAACCAATATATCAATCGTCTCAAGGTCGAAAAAGCTAAAAGCATGCTTGCCTCAACGAATGATAAAATTGCAGCTATTGCTGATCACGTAGGCATTGATGATCCTACTTATTTTTCTAAGCTGTTTCGGCAAAACGAAGGCATGACACCTATCGAGTACCGTCATCTCGCAAAAAGAACGACAAAGTAAAGGAACGTGAACAGATGAAAAGGGAAAAGGAAAAGCTTGTGAGTATACAAGCATTAAACGAAGCTGATTTAGAGGTGGTATGGCATTTAAGGTTCAAAGCACCAGACCAGTCCTATCGAAAGTGGAATGCCCCATATTTTCATGAACACGAAATCCCGCTTGCTGCATTTAAAAAACGATACTTACAGGACACATCCTTTCCGCCAAAGCTATATGGCATTGAAATAGACGGTGAAATCAAAGGCACCGTGTCATATTATTGGGAGAATGAACGTACACGGTGGCTTGAATGCGGCATTCTCATTTATGACTCGCGCTTTTGGAGCGGTGGCGTTGGGACAAAGGCGTTAAGTCTATGGACTGATGAGTTATTTGCCCATATTGATATCCCTCGAATTGGTCTTACCACATGGTCGGGAAATGAACAGATGATGCGGTGCGCAGAAAAATGCGGATTTGTCCTTGAGGGGAGACTGCGAAAGGTCCGTTACTATCAAGGAGAATATTATGATTCGATGCGCTATGGGATGCTGAGAGAAGAATGGCAAAGCCTTCCGCGTCATACCACTGAACAATGATGAATCATTTTAGGACAAAAGGATCGTAAGTTGAAGAAGAAGGGGGGCTAAAACGCATAATAGAGAACAAGCATTTTACATAAGGAGGAGTTTGAACGTGAGAATAACGGGTTTATTCGTTTCACTTGCTGTTGCCATCTATTTATGGTTTGATGCGCCAAAGCATGATAAAGACAAATGGCTGTGGGCTATTTTAGGCGTCCTATTTAGTACCATCGTTCTCGGTATTTATTTGATCAAGACAGAGAGGAAGGGACTTGGTTGGACAATTCTCATTTTAACAATCTTGTTTTATCTCATGCTGCTCATCTCTGTTTTGATCGGTATCATTCTTTTTTATCAGGTAGGTCCTTCATGAAGAAGGGCTTTTTTCTTTTACCTTTTGCGCAGGCACACCTGCAATAACAATCTTCTCCTCGTGAAAAGAACGGTTTACAACAGCGTTTGCTCCGATGGAAATATGATTTGCAATATAAATGTCCCCAAACAGCTTAGCACCCGGGCCAACCCATACATGATCCCCAATGGTTGGCACATCCTTTTCATGATGGTTCTGACCAATATTCACCCCTTGATGAATATCACAAAATGCCCCAATTTTTGCATGCTTGTTCACAATTAAGAGACCCGTATGATTGATTCTAAGGCCAGGGCCGAAGACACCAATCGGAATATCAAAGCCAAGCTGCATGCCTTTCTTTTTATGTAAATAGCGATAAAACCATTTGCGAAGTGCAGCGCCGCTATTAGAATAGTATTCATATTTGCGTAAAATCCTTTGGTATTTCCATATATCATCCCCAAACCACTTAGGTCTTTTGCGCTTAATGGCTAATGCTTTCTTATCTTGCGCCAAGTAGTGGTGAAGATCGTGCTTCGTTAAAATCATCAGATCCCTCTCCATTCCCTTTTGTTTCAGAGAAATTATACCATTATAACCATTTATATCAATATAGAGAGGCGTTTATTTCTTTCTTTTTCTACATCACTTTCATCCAGTTTCCTATATAAAATAAGAGTTTCGTAATGAGTAGAACAAAAGAACCAGGAAGATTGATTTGTAATTTTTTTCTACATCATTCCCTCTCATCCGTTTTATCTCTTTATGGCAGTAGAGGTTTGTAAAAATTACACGAAAATACTCGCTAAAAAGAGAATATAGCATTCATATGCTTTTCGAATCATCTTTTTGAATACAATTGACTTTCATATCTCACATCCTCTAGGCTAGTAAATGAAAATGATAATCTTTATCAATTGGAGGAGTGTTTTATTATGTCCATCAAAACCGTTTCTAAAAATCAGCAATTTTTAGAGCAGCAAAGTCAAAGAGAATCGAATGCAAGGTCTTACCCGAGACGGTTCCCATTAGCCATGCAAAAAGCCGAGGGTATGATCGTGACAGATGCGGATGGCAGAGAGTTTTATGACTGCCTGGCAGGCGCAGGAACACTTGCACTTGGTCACAATCATCCAGTTGTTATAGAAGCTATTGAACGTATGCTTCATGAAAAAAGACCGTTGCATACGCTGGACATAACCTCAGAAATTAAAGAAGAATTTGTGAATGAAATTTTTTCACACTTACCAGAAGAGTTTGCAAAAAGAGCCAAAATTCAATTTTGTGGGCCAACTGGTGGTGACGCCATAGAAGCAGCTATTAAATTAGTCAAGACAGCGACAGGGAATCGTTCCATTCTTTCATTCCACGGTGCGTATCACGGTGCGACACATGGCACGATGTCATTAAGCGGGAATTTATCTCCAAAGGAAAGAGTGCAAGGGTTAATACCTGATGTTCATTTTATGCCTTACCCATATGAATATCGCTGCCCATTTGGAATTGGAGGGAAGGATTCGCATCGCATTTCAAGTTCGTATATTGAGCGCGTATTAAATGATCCTGAAAGTGGTATTCTTCCGCCAGCAGGTATGATCTTTGAAGCAGTCCAGGGCGAGGGAGGCTCCATTCCAGCATCAATTGAATGGATGAAGGAAATGAGAAGAATCACAAAAGAAAAAGGGATTCCACTCATTATTGATGAGGTTCAATCAGGCATCGGCCGAACAGGTAAGATGTTTGCCTTTGAACATGCAGGAATTGTACCTGACGTTATTGTGCTGTCAAAAGCCATTGGTGGAAGCCTGCCGCTTTCAGTTGTGATTTATGATAAAGATTTAGATCAATGGAATCCAGGTGCACACATCGGGACATTTAGAGGGAATCAAATGGCGATGGCTGCAGGAACCGCTACGCTTAAATTTATAAAAGAAAACAACCTGCTTGATCATGTAGAACGGTTAGGAGATCGTATGCAGGCTCACCTAAAAGACATCCAAAAACAAGTACCTGCTCTCGGTGATGTTCGAGGAAGAGGTTTAATGATTGGCGTTGAAGTAGTCAATCCAAATGAGAAACAGGATGTGGACGGAAGCTATCCAGCGAATCCAGAGCTGGCCAGTCTTATTCAAAAGAATTGCTTCGATAAAGGCTTAATTGTGGAGACAGGAGGCCGCTTCGGAAGTGTCATTCGATTCCTGCCGCCACTCATTATGACAGAAGAACAGCTTGAAAAAGTCATCGCTATTTTTAAAGAGGCCGTGTACGATGCCATCAACTAAAGCTTCTGTGGATTCATTATTTATGAATCAAAGCCAGCTTGGAAGAGAGTCCTTCCAAGCGGCTCTTCATACATCTATCGACAGTTTACTGGATCAATGGCAAAAAGACACAGGACCATACAGTGGAATATTGCCTGGGAAATTAGCGGCTAGTGTCGAATCGTTATTCCGATTTCAACCGTCTGGAGAATCCATTGAATCTGTCTTTCAAGATATAAAAGAACATCTTTTGCCGCATTTGATTGATGTATCGCATCCTAAATGCTTGGCACATCTGCATTGTCCTCCGCTCATTCCTGCACTTGCCGCAGAGGTGATGGTGAGTTCTTTTAACCAATCAATGGATTCCTTCGATCAAAGCGGTATTGCTTCTTTGGTTGAGGAGGAAATCCTCAAGTGGCTATGTGCAAAGTTTTCTTATGGCGGCCTAGCAGATGGGACATTTACAAGCGGTGGAACCCAATCTAACTATATGGGGCTGCTTCTGGCAAGAGATGCCTTTTGTGAAAACACATGGCAGTGGAATGTTCAGCAGAAAGGCTTACCAAGTGAAGCTCACCGCATGAGAATTCTTTGCTCTAAAAATGCTCATTTTACGGTGAAAAAATCTGCATCCCAGCTCGGTTTAGGGGAGCAGGCTGTTGTACTGGTCGAGACGGATGAGCATCACCGAATGGACCTCAATGATTTGAAGAAGAAGATGGTTGAGTTAAAGGATCAGAACCTGCTTCCTTTTGCGGTAGTAGCGACTTGCGGGACAACTGATTTTGGAAGTATTGATCCGGTTCGAGATGTGTATGACATCGTCAAACCAGACGGTCTGTGGATTCACGCAGATGCTGCCTACGGCGGAGCACTTGTATTAAGTGAAACCTACCGAAGTAAATTAGACGGTATGGAGCTGGCTGATTCAATCACGATCGACTTTCATAAACAATTTTATCAGCCGATATCCTGCGGGGCATTTTTGCTGAAGGATAAAAGACATTTTGGTTTGATCGATTATCATGCAGATTATCTTAATCCAAAGGAAGATGAACTAGATGGTATTCTACATCTCGTCAATAAATCTATCCAAACGACGCGCCGGTTTGATGCTCTGAAATTACTTCTCTCTCTTCGTCTAATAGGAGAAGAAGGATTTGGTGACATCATTGACCATACCATTCATTTTGCGAAGGATGTGGCCGCGCTTATTGAGAGAAATGCTCACCTTGAAGTCATCAATCCTGAGCCAGAAATCAATGCGATTGTGTTCCGATTTAAGGATGAGCACCAAGCAGATGACATCAATAAAATCATTCATCGGACATTGTTCAAAACGGGAACTGCTGTCATTGCGAAAACAGTGGTTGATGGCCAAACATGCTTGAAATTCACTTTGTTAAATCCGAGAACGACAATCACACATATTGAGGAAATCCTTTCTGACATCGTTGATATCGGGATCGCTCATATTCAATCCGGGAGGGTACTACGTTGAGTCAATATAAACAAATGGCTGAAAATGCAACCATGCAAAGCTTTTTAAACTGTTTTTTACGCGAAACAGGAATCGATCGATCTGCAAAAAAAGAGAAGAGAGCAGATGGCTCGCTTGTATTCATCGCAAAACTAGCAAAGCAAGATCTAGAGCTTGTGATTCCGATCCGATATTTTTCATCTGTTGGCCGCCATCTCTTTGATTTTCCGATTCGCTTTCGCCCGCAAGGCAGTGAACAAGAGGGCGCAATCGTCGATTACACGACACTTGTTGCTCTATGTTCAAAGGAGCTTCTCATTGAATATGGCCGCACAGATGCAGAGGATGAATTCATGCTTCGCATCATTTTAAGCTGCCGCAATATTGAACGATTCTTAAAGGAGCGAGAAAGTGATCGAGCAGCTCTTTCTGAAGCCGATTTTGAATATATCGAGGCTGAGCAGTCACTTCTTCTTGGACATTTAACGCATCCCACTCCAAAAAGCAGACAAGGGATGACAGAGGAGGAAGAAGCGGTCTATTCTCCTGAGCTGAAAGGGGCTTTCCAGCTTCATTACTTTAAAGCGCACCATTCGATTGTGCTTCAAGATTCGTCTATTGCACAGTCTGCGGCAAGCCTCATGCTAGAAGAGCTCATGCGCCAGGTACCAGAAGAAACAGAGAGACTGAATACGTTAACAGAAAACGGAGAATATGTGCTCATTCCGATTCACCCGCTGCAAGTCAAAGTGGTCATGGAGAAAGCGTTCGTCCAGCGTTATATAGAGGAAGGGAAACTCACTTATTTAGGACCGCTGGGGTCTGAATACACAGCGACCTCATCCTTTAGAACCGTCTATCAAAAAGATTCTGCTTACATGCTCAAATTCTCTGTTCCTGTGAAAATTACAAACTCCTTACGCGTCAATAAACAAAAGGAACTGGATCGCGGAGTAGAGATGTCTCGCATTTTAAAAACAGAATTAGGCATTTCTTTATACGACAAATTCTCTGGATTCCGGGTCATTGAAGATCCTGCCTATTTATCTATTCAAGGAGAAGAGGCGGAATCTGGCTTTGAAGTAGTCATTCGGCAAAATCCATTTTTGTATCGTGAAAAAGGGGCAAGCTTAATTGCTGGGTTATGTCAGGATCATGCGTATGGTGGAAAATCGCGATTAGCCGGGATCATTCATGAACTTGCAGACGCAGAAGGCCGATCAACGAATGCTGTGAGCCAAGATTGGTTTAAGCAATATTTAACCATTTCGTTAGAACCGATGCTCTGGCTGTTTGAAACATATGGTCTTGCACTGGAAGCCCATCAGCAAAATGCTGTTGTGCAAATGAAGGCTGGCTACCCGGACACCTTCTATTATCGTGACAACCAAGGCTACTATTATAGTGAATCGAAAAAGGATAAACTCGCAAAACTTGTCCAAAACTTGAGCGTGAGAAGTGAAACTATTTGTGCAGATGATGTAGCCGTTGAGAGACTGCGTTATTATTTCTTCTTTAATCATTTATTTGGTCTCATTAACGGCTTTGGCACAGAAGGACTGGCAAAGGAAGAAGACTTGCTGGCACTCGTGAGAGACACATTGCTCGCTCATGAGGAAACATACGGGGCATCTGAACTGACAAACAGCCTTCTCCGCTCAAAGGAACTGCCTTCAAAAGCGAATTTGCTGACACGGTTTGAAGATATGGATGAGCTGACAGGAGCTCTGGAAACACAGTCTCGTTACACAGCTGTCTTGAATCCGCTCTTTTTACATAAGGAGGCGCTGATTGGATGAGGCATCGTATTAGGTTTATTCGCGCTGAATATGAAAGGGATGTCCGGCTTGTCCACAAGTGGATGCAAGAAGAGTATGTTCACCCATTTTGGCATTTGAATATTCCGTTTCATGCTTTTGAAAAGCATTTTTATCAGGCGATTCATGATCCACATCAAACCCTTTATTTAGGCACAATTGATGGGACGCCAATGAGTTATTTTGAGGCATACAACGTCAAAGGTGACGTCATTGAATCCTACTATCAGCCTTCTCCGCATGATCAAGGAATCCATCTATTAATAGGGGAGCCGGATTATGTGGGAAAAGGATTTGCGGCTCCACTGCTTCAGGCAATGACAGCATTTCAATTTGAGCAGAACAAACGAACAGAAAAAATCGTCGCAGAGCCGGATATTCGCAATGAAAAAATGATCCATGTATTTGAAAAATGCGGCTTTGAACGTGTAAAACCAGTCAATTTACCCGATAAAACAGGTCTTTTGATGTTTTGTGATCGAGAACGATTCGAAAGGAAGTATAACCATGACGCGGTTCAACAAGCGAAATAATGTAGTGGATGTAATTGGAATCGGCATTGGTCCGTTTAACCTGGGACTTGCCGCATTATCTGAAGAGGTAAATGAAATCGACGCTTTGTTTTTTGAAAGAAGTGAAGCCTTTCATTGGCACCCAGGGATGCTCATTGAAGGGACGACACTGCAAGTTCCTTTTTTAGCGGACCTTGTCAGCATGGCAGATGTGAAAAGTAAATATAGCTTTCTCAACTATTTGCAGGAGCAAAACCGTTTGTATTCATTTTACTTTCTAGAGGATTTTCATATCCCGCGCAAGGAATACAGTCATTATTGCCGCTGGGTCGCAGACCAGTTAGACTCTTGCCGATTTGGCATGAACGTCGAATCTGTCTCATTGATCGAGAAAGCAGGAGAAAAGCGATATGAAGTGCATGTTCGTCATGTGAAAGACCAAACGGTAGAGGTGTTTGAAAGTAAGCATCTCGTCTTAGGAATTGGTACACAGCCGGCGATACCAGCATCGCTCCAGCCAGCTTTAGGAGAGAAAGTTTTTCACTCTGCTGACTATTTAAAACGAAAGAAAGAAGGCTGTTTCAAAGGGAAATCTGTGACAGTTATCGGCTCTGGCCAAAGTGCGGCAGAAGTGTTTTATGATATTTTATCAGATGATGAGGCGAAGGATATTCACTGGTTCACACGCTCTAAAGGATTTTTTCCAATGGAATATTCAAACCTGGGTCTTGAATATTTCTCTCCAGATTATATTGATTTCTTTTATGAGCTTCCGCAAACAAAAAAGGATGCGTTGTTAAAGCAGCAAGACTTGCTGTATAAGGGCATCAGCTCTGCAATGATCCGTGATATTTATCACTTGCTTTACGAACGTTCTGCCTGCGGAGAGCAGTTGAACACAGTGCTTCAAGCGATGACAGAGGTCAACTTGATTGAGGAAACAGCGGAAGGCTTGTCTCTTTCATGCATGCAATGGGTCAAAGAGGACTCCTTTACACATGAGACCGATATTGTCGTGCTGGCGACGGGCTATCAATCGGTACTGCCGCCGTTTATCAACCCAATTTCTCATCACATTCAATGGGACGATCAAGGACGATTCCAAGTCGAACGTGAATATCGCTTGAAAACAAATACAATGGGTGAAAATGATATTTTTGTGCAAAATGCAGAGCTTCATACACATGGGGTTGGCGCTCCGGATTTAGGGCTTGGCGCTTACCGAAACAGTGTGATTATCAATGAACTTGCTCGTCAAACTGTGTATCCACTTTATGAAAAGCACGTCTTCCAGACATTTGGTACACACAAGAACGTCAGCACATTTGAAGAAATCAAAGGTTAAGGAGGATGAAGCGATGAGTGTACAAGATGAATTGAAAAAAGCGGTGAATCCTGCTGCTTGGAAAAAGGCAAACCAGCGAATGGTGGCAAAAATGCTGTCTGAATACATGTATGAGGACATGCTTCATCCCGTACAGCTAGATCGTAAGGATGGCATCGCTCAGTATGAATTAATTATTCACGAACATAAGAAATATCGCTATCTCGCAAAACCTCGTTTGTTTGATAGTTTTGATACAATTGCTGAATCAATCGAGTGCTGTCAAGACGGGAAATGGTCAAAGGATGTCAGTGCGATTGTGTTTTTACTAGACATTCAGCCACTCATTCCAATGTCTTCTGATACAACAGGCCATCTTATCAAAGAGCTTCATCATACCCTGTTAGCAGATGTACATTTGCTGTCGAAAAAAGCACTTCGTGCGGATGAACTGACAGATACAGATTACGCGTGGATTGAAGGAGAGATGACAGGCCATCCTTGGATTGTGTATAACAAAGGACGCATTGGGTTCAGTTACGATGACTACCTAGCCTATGCACCGGAAAGGCAAGAAAGTGTGCAGCTGTCTTGGATTGCTGTTCACAGGGACCTTGCGACATTCCATGCGGTCGATCATGAAAATTATGAGCAGGTGATCGCCAAAGAATTAGATGAAGTCACGATCCGCCAATTTCACCGCGCGTTAAAGGATGAAGGATTGAATGCAGCTGATTATTATTTGATGCCTGTTCATAAGTGGCAGTGGACACATATGATTATTCAGCATTTCCCGGAAGATTTGGCCTTGCGCCGGATTGTATATGTAGGAGAGGGACTGGATCAATATATCCCGCAGCAGTCCATCAGAACCTTTACAAACATCTCAAATAAAGGCAAGCATCATATTAAACTGCCAATGAGTATTTTAAATACACTCGTGTACCGGGGACTTCCATCAGAACGGACTGTCATTGCTCCGCGCATTACAGCACATATTAAAGGGATTGCCGATCAAGACTCATTTTTATCTGATGTCTGCCGCGTGATTTTACCTGGTGAGAATGCAAGTATCAATGTCGATCATCCTTACTATAGCAAACTGCCTGGTGCGCCGTATCAATATCTTGAGATGCTCGGTGTGATTTTTAGAGAAAGCATTTACACGTACTTAGATGAAGGAGAGAGCCCTGTTACACTGGCGGCACTCACTTATGAGGACCATGAAGGTGAGCCATATGTGAAACAGCTGATTGAAAAATCAGGTCTCTCAGCAAAAGATTGGATGGCGAAATTTTTCCATGTCGTGATGCCGCCGCTGCTGCACTTTATGTATCAATATGGCACAGTCTTTTCACCACACGGGCAAAATACGATTCTTGTGTTAAAAGATCATCAGCCGCATCGTTTGGCGATCAAAGATTTCGTTGATGATGTGAATATTAGTGATCAGCCGCTGCCTGAATTGGCTTCACTAGGAGAAGATTTGAAAGAAGTGCTGCGGAGTGAGCCGCCGGAAGGGTTAGTGCAGTTTATCTTTACAGGACTGTTTATTTGTAACCTGCGTTACGTATCAAATGTGTTAGACAATCATCAGCTGTTAGATGAAACAGTGCTCTGGCGCTTGCTTGCAGAAGAAATTCAGCAATATCAAAAGCAATTCCCACAGCTAAAGGACCGTTTTGAACTATTTGATTTATTCCAGCCGAAGCTGACAAAGCTGTGCTTAAATCGTAATCGAATGATTGATTATGGGTACGGAGATGGGGATGACCGCCCGCATGCGTCAGAGCATGGGAAGGTCACAAATGCACTCGCACATGTTCTTTCGTCCGCCTGTGAGAAGTAATAGAAAAGCTGTAGACATCAAGCGTCTACAGCTTTTTATTTTTACGAAAATGCTTGAGAGGCAAGGAAATAAAGAAGTGCGGGATCGTTCAGTTTTTCTTTTCCACGAATCATCATAAAATGTGCCTTGTTTGTTTTCGTAAAACCTGCTTCAACAAGTGATGCGTGCAGGCGCTCAGCTGTTTCCTCCTGCATATCTAAACGAATTGCACCTGAATAAGACGAGATGAGAGAATGGATGAGCGAGAGAGCTGTAAGTTCATCATTTGCTGTAAGCGGTCCAATCATTAAATTGGCAGGCGTTTCAACGCCAAACGCAAAGCCAGTTGTTTCGTGATGTTCATTTTGTGCAATGATACGCCGTGCTGCCCGGTTCATCCGGCTTTTTAAAAAGCTTGATCGATTCGTACCTGCGCCTTTTTCATCAAGTGCTTCAATGGACGAAAGGCGCGTTTCATCTGCAGGAGACAGGTGAATGTCATCTGACACACGAAGAGCCGCTGGGTTTGGTTTCTGCGCTTTGTAAGTATGAATATAACCAGCCGTGTGAAACCCGATTTTTTCGTAAACTGGCCGTCCTTGTACAGTAGCGGTTAAAACGACAGGAATGCTTTGATCGCATTGATCTAGCAGGGTGTCAATCATTTTCCTTGCAAGACCTAAGCCGCGATGTGTCTCAGATACAATGACGGCACCAATTGACGCCATTCGATCATATTGGAAAAGTCCTGCACATGAGATGACTTGTCCGTCCTTTGTTGAAAAACCTGTAAAATATCCATTTGTTAAAAGAGATGTGAGTTCTTCCGCATTGTAATCAGGCCAGTCTACCTCTTGAGACAATGCGATAAGATCTGGTATGTCATCAAGTGTTAATGCTCGTTGAACAACGTTTGTCATGACACGCAGCTCCTTCTTAGCTGAATTCATTTATATGTATCATACCATAAGAAGGATAGTGTAAAATGGGTGTTTACAATCAAAAAAGAACCTCCTATCCGGAGGTCCCGCATTAATGAACATTAAAATATCGAGCTTCAGGATGAGAAACAACGATCGCTGAAACAGATGCTTCAGGTTCCATCATGAAACCTTCTGTCAGATGGATGCCAATTTTTTCAGGCTGAAGCAGCTTGAACAGCTTTTCTTGGTCTTCAAGATTTGGACAAGCGGGATAACCAAAGGAATAGCGTTGCCCTTGATATTTCGCTTGGAATCGTTTTTCCATTGTGAAGTCGACTGGGTCGGGGAAGCCCCATTTGTCACGAATCACTTGGTGGGTTCTTTCGGCTAATCCTTCAGCAAGCTCAAGCGCCAGAGCTTGGACCGCATGCATTTTTAAATAATCTCCTTCTTGCTTAAATTGCTGCGCGACTTCACGTATACGCGCACCAGCTGTAACGGCAAATAAGGCAATATAATCTTTCTCTTTTTCATCATTTTTCCGCACATAATCAGAAATAGAGCGGTACGGAAGCTTCTCCTGCCTTGGAAATTGGAACGTTTCAATGATGCGGTCAGGTGCTTCGGGATCATAAATATGCAGATCATCTCCGTTTGAACTGGCAGGGTAAAATTGATAGACAAATGCAGGGGCAAACCATTTTTTCTGTCTTCCTTCGTTTAGAAGGTCTGTGACAAGCTGCTTTAATTCCAATGCTTTTGGATGCTGTTCGGCCAACAGCTTTTTGACCTTTCCTTTTAATCCAAGGTGGTGACCAATGAGCATTTGTTCATTCACATAAGGCATAATGTGATGCAAATCGATGTCCCGCACATAATGACGTGCCGTATTCTCTGGTATAAAAATAGGTGCCTGCGGGAGTTCCGCACGTTTTTCTAGTAATTTAATGACAGCTTGTGGCTGCTTTGTTTCTTTCTCTTTGAAAGGTGCCGCAGGCTCTTCTCCGGGCTTTGTTTGAAACTGAAGAGGATTTGTTTTTAACTCATTGGCTAAAGATAAGCCGTCCATCGCATCTTTGGCATAAAGAACAGGTCCGTCATAATGAGGCGAAATCTTCATTTTCGTAAATTTCCGAGAAAGTGCAGCTCCGCCAACCAAAATGGGCACGGAAATCTTCGCTTTTTGTAAATCCTGAGCGGTGAGCACCATTTGCTGTGCTGATTTCACAAGCAACCCTGATAACCCAATCATATCTGGCTTTTCCTTTTGCACAGCTTCGATCAATGTTTGAGGTGTCACCTTGATGCCGAGGTCGACCACTTGAAAGCCATTATTGCTCAAAATGATGTCGACAAGGTTTTTCCCGATATCATGGACATCTCCTTTTACAGTCGCAAGTAGAATTTTACCTTTCCCGCTTGCATGCTGCTTTTCCATATATTGCTCGAGATACGATACAGATGCTTTCATGACCTCTGCCGATTGAAGCACTTCCGCCACAATCAGTTCGTTTTGATTAAAAAGACGCCCAACCTCAGCCATTCCCTGCATTAACGGACCATTGATGATATGAAGTGGTGATTCGAATTGCTCTAGAGCAAGGGATAAATCATCGATAAGTCCTTCTTTTGTTCCTTCGACGACGTAGAGTGCCAGCCTTTCATCAAGTGATAAGGAGACCTTTGGTTTTTTCACCGTTTTCTTTTTGCCTCGGTAAAATTGGGTGAATTCAGCAAGGGTTTGATCATTTGTTTCATAGAGCAGTGTTTCAGCCAGCTTAATTTCTTCCTTTGGAATGGAAGCGAAGCGTTCAAGCTTTTCTGTATTCACGATGGCGTAGTCAAGTCCTGCTTGGACGCAGTGATACAAGTAGACGGCATTCAAGATTTCTCTGCCAAGAGGCGGGAGTCCGAAAGACACGTTGCTGATGCCTAAAATCGTAAGGCACTCAGGCAGATTTTCCTTGATCATTTGGATGCCTTTGATCGTTTCTTCGGCAGCGCCAATATACTGCTCGTCTCCAGTACCTACTGGAAAGACGAGTGGATCAAAAATGATGTCACTTGCGGGAATTCCATATTTCTTCGTTAATAGATCATGAGAGCGTACGGCAACCTCGAGCTTTCGTTCTGCTGTTACGGCCATCCCTGTTTCATCGATTGTGCCGACAACAAGTGCACCGCCGTACAGCTTCACAAGTGGGAGAATTTCTTCAAACCGTTCTTCGCCATCCTCAAGGTTAATGGAATTGATAATGGCTTTCCCTTGGGAATACGTGAGCGCCTTTTCAATCACGTGTTTATCCGTTGAATCAATGACAAAAGGGGCTTTGACTTTTTTCATGGCCTCTTGTAAAAAGTCTTCCATATCAGCCGCCTCCTCGCGGTCTGGATCAGCGAGACACACATCAATCACGTGAGCGCCGTTTTTTACCTGTGCACGAGCAATTTCTGACGCTTCTTCAAATTTTTGTTCAGCAATGAGTCGTTTGAATTTGCGAGAACCAATGACATTGGTCCGTTCGCCTACAAAAAGAGGACGCATTGATTCCTCATACATAAGGGGCTCAATTCCTGATACGGTATGCTGAGACGATTCATGCGCGATGTGACGCGGCTGAATCGTGCGTACTTCATCTGACAATGCCTGTATATGTGCAGGTGTTGTTCCGCAGCAGCCGCCGACAATATTTAACCAGCCTTCTTTGGCAAAGGCGGCGATTTTTTTAGCAAGAGAAGCAGGGGATTCGTGATATTGACCTTCTTCATCTGGGAGACCCGCATTTGGATAGCAGCTAACTGCTGACTTGGCGATGGAGGAGAGCGTGCGAATATGGTCTGTCATAAATTCTGGACCAGTCGCACAGTTAAGGCCGACACTGATTGGATTCATATGCTCAAGCGAGATATAAAAGGCTTCAATGTCTTGACCAGCAAGGGTGGTGCCCATTGGTTCAATCGTACCTGATACCATGAGTGGTAATTGAATGCCTGCCTGCTGAAAGGCTTCCTGAATCCCTTTGAATCCAGCTTTTACATTCAGCATGTCTTGGCTTGTTTCTAAAAGAAGGGCATCACATTTGCCATCAATCAGAGCGCGGGCCTGCTCTTCATAGTTTCTGGCGAGCTCATCGAAGGTTGTGCCGCCTGTCACAGATAAAGTTTTTGTTGTGGGGCCCATTGCGCCTACAACAAAACGAGGCTGCTCTGGTGTGGAGAAACGGTCAGCTTCATTCCTTGCCAGCTGGGCAGCTCGTATATTGAGTTCATAGGCAAGGTGGCCAAGCCCGTATTCATCAAGGACGAGCTTTGTAGCCCCGAACGTATTCGTTTCAATAAGATCGGCATTTGCCTCAAGGTATTCTCTATGAATCGCGCGGATGATGTGAGGGGCTGTTACATTCAAATACTCGTTACAGCCCTCATACTCTTCTCCGCCAAAGTCCTCTGCTGTGAGATTGGCATTTTGAATCATGGTCCCCATTGCACCATCAAGGACAAGGATGCGTTTCTTGAGCTGTTCAGTGATAGTTGACATGGATGTTTGACTCCTTTTCTTTCTGATGAATGTAGGTGGTCAGTTCTGCTGTTAAATCTGATCGAAGGAAAGGGGTAATTAAATAAATGCCATTAAACAATTCGCAGGCTGTATCTAATAAAGAGCGGGCAATCGCTAAGCCTTCTGCTCGCTGCTTTTCCTTATCCTCGCCAGCCTTGGCCATAATGTCACGAATGGAATCAGATAATTTGATGCCTGGAATTTCATGATGAATAAACTCTGCATTTCGGCTGCTTGTTAACGGCATAATGCCAATGTAAATCGGTTTATCCAAATGACGGCTTTCTTCATGAATTTTCACAAGCTGTTCCTCACAATAAACAGGCTGTGAGATAAAATAATCAGCACCGTATTCTATTTTTTTCTCAAGACGTTTGACCGCTTTATCAATATGACGCACATTCGGGTTAAACGCGCCAGCTACTGAAAAATTGGTCTTTTTGCCAAGGGGCTTTCCTGAGAAAGAAAGGCCTTCGTTAAACTGTTTGATGAGACGAATCAAATCAAAGGAGGTTAAATCATAAACTGAAGTTGCACCTGGGAAGTCTCCAATTTTAGATGGATCGCCTGTGATGGCTAAAATATCGGTTAATCCAAGGGTGTCAAGACCCATCAAATGGGATTGAAGCCCAATCAAATTACGGTCTCGGCACGTGATATGAACAAGAGAACGCATATCAAGCTGCTGCTTTAATAATGCGCCGCATGCGACATTGCTAATGCGAGGAGTCGCAAGAGAATTATCGGCTAACGTCAACGCATCAATGCCTGCACTTTTTAATTCATTTGCAGCGACGAGAAATTTTTCGAAGTTCAGTTTCTTCGGTGGATCAAGCTCTACGATAATCGATCGTTTTTTCACAGCGAGCTCATCAAGACCTGGTTCAGTGCGCTGATCTTGAATCGAAATGATTTCTTCTTTTAATACTTTCACTTCTTTTTCAGTGATCGGCGCTAAATCCTTGACCGCTTCAGCCATTGCGTGAATATGCTGAGGCGTTGTTCCGCAGCAGCCGCCGATAATACGTGCGCCCTGATTTCTAAATTCAAGTGCACTTTTTCGAAAATAATCGTTATCTGTATCATAGACGAGTCTGCCTTCTTCAAGAGAGGGGAGACTGCTGTTAGGATAGACAGATAAATGCGAATTTTCCAAAAGTGGGACACCTTCAAGTGCCTGAATCATATGATAAGGGCCTAGCCTGCAGTTGATGCCGACGACATCTGCGCCAAGAGAGGACAATTCAGATAAACCATCCTTGAGCGAGGTTCCATCCTGCAAAACACCTTGTTCATGCATTGAGACGTTCATGACAATCGGGAGAGTCGTTTCTTTGCGTGCAATTTGGAGAACGGCCTTCGCTTCTTCCATGTCATAGTACGTTTCTAGCAATAATCCGTCAGGCTGTTCATTTAATAGAATGTACAACTGCTCTCTAAAGCTTCGTTTAATTTCTTCAATAGAGTAGGCATTTTTGTTAAATGTTCGAATGCCGCCGATCGTTCCGAGTACATAAGCGGAGCCTGCGGCTGCTTTTGCGATTTGTACGGCCTTTGTATTGATGCGCTTCGTTTCTTCCTCTAAGCCGTAGCGGGATAGTTTAATATAATTCGCACCGTACGTATTTGTTTGGATGATGTCAGCACCAGCCTGCACATATGCCTCATGCACGCGCTTTACTTCCTCTTCTTTCGATAAATTTAATTCTTCAAAGCAGCGGTCAATGCCGTAAGAGTATAAAAGTGTTCCCATTGCACCGTCAGCAATCAGTACGCGGTTTTGTAAGTCTTGTAATAGGCCCATTGGTTTCCTCCTTATTTCTATGTAACAAAAAAAGCCTTCTGATAAGAAGAAGACTTTTTGGCTGTATCGTAATTCTTCTCCTTATCTTCCAAGCAGTTGCTTGCTGGATTTAGCACCTTGGTCATAGAAAATATATTTCTACTACACCGGTTGCTGAGGCTTCACAGGGCCAGTCCCTCTGCCTCTCTTGATAAGAAAGCGATATGAACATGTCAATGAATTGAACTTCCATCCACTGTATCGAAAAAATCGGAAATAATCAATGGAAAATTTGAAATTTATCGAAAATTTATAAATTGAACATCAATTGGCAAATCTGCCTTGCGCATAAGAGAAATAACCTCTTGTAAATCATCTTTATTTTTCCCTGTTACACGCACTTGGTCATCTTGAAACTGTGACTTCACTTTGATGCCGGATTGCTTAATGAGTGCATTGATCTTTTTGGCGTTGTCTTGATCAATCCCGCTGATCAGCTTCGCGCGCTGGCGTACTGTTCCGCCAAGGGCATGCTCGGTTTTTCCGTAGTCGATGTTTTTAGTTGGAACATCTCGTTTGATCAGCTTTGTCACAAGCACATCTTTTAGCTGCTCCAGCTTGAAGTCATCATCAGAGATGAGAACGAGCTCTTCTTTTTCAAGAGAAATATCACTTTTACTTCCTTTAAAATCATAACGGTTTTTAATTTCTTTCAGCGCTGCTTGAACAGCGTTTTGCACCTCTGGCAGTTCAACCTTCGATACAATGTCAAATGAGCTTTCTTTTGCCATAACACATGACCTCCATGTATAGATATTGCGTCTATTTTATCATGCAAATAGGAGAAGAAGAAACTTTATCGAAGAGACGAGTCAAAGAGTTCAGCCGGCAGCGGTATAAATCGTGTCCAGTTTGTCCACTTTAGCTAACAGAACTAGAGATGTTCATGTGAGGAGAAGTATAGTAGAATAAAGTGAATCAAAAGATGAACGAACGCTCTTTTATGGGCAGATAGGAAGGAAGAGAACATGAGACCAGGTGAGCAACTGACCTTGCAAATAGAGAACGAGATGGAATACGGCTACTTTTTGACAGATGGTGAAGATTCGGTCCTCTTGCACCGCAGTGAGATGACAGAGGATATTGGTGACCGAGATGAAGTAGAGGTCTACTTATATGTAGATCATGAAGAAAGACTGGCTGCCACGATGAAAATACCTACAATCAATGCGCATACATATGGCTGGGTAGAAGTCGTAGACGTGGTAGAAGACATGGGCGCATTTGTAGATGTCGGGCTGTCAAAGGATGCACTTGTTGCAACAGAACACCTCCCGCCTTTTGAGGAAGCATGGCCAAAAAAAGGAGACAAACTCTACTGTATGCTGAAAGTCACAAGCTACGGCAGAATGTTCGCAAAGCCAGCCACTGAAGATGTGGTCAGTGAATTGTTTACTGAGGCACCTGAAACCTTAATGAACAAAGAAATCACTGGAACCATTTATCGCTTAATTGCGACAGGCTCTTTTATGCTGACAGATACAGGCGTGCGAGGGTTTATCCACCGCACGGAACGAAAGGAAGAACCAAGATTAGGATCGACCGTGACAGGACGCGTCATTGCCGTGAAAGAGGATGGAACCGTGAACGTTTCTCTGCTTCCTAGAAAACAGGAAGCGTTATCTGTCGATGCAGAAGAAATCTTAACCTATATGAGAACGAGAAATGGTGCTATGCCTTATGGGGACAAAAGTGATCCAGAAGACATCCGTGAACGATTCCAAATGAGCAAGGCAGCCTTTAAACGAGCATTAGGCCATTTGATGAAAAATGACTTGGTCTACCAAAAAGAGGGCTGGACATACGAGAAAAAATGAGCAGCGTGAAAGCAAACCCTGACTTCAAAGGTTTTCATATCACACTGAAAAGAAGAAAAAGGGATAAAATCATCATGATTTTATCCCTTTTTTTATATTTGTTATAAATAATGGGTTTTTTCAGTGAAAAAAGTCATGAAAAAAGCTGAAAAACCTTCATTTAATCATTGAAACAACGCCTCTCAAATCCGATAAGAAAGGAGTAAGGATGATAAAAGGAGTGTGTGTGTGGATGAAAGTGAAAATTTCATTGCTTCTGGTGGCAGCCCTGCTTATGGTGCTCGCCGCATGCAGCAATCAGCAAGGGAAACCACCGGCATCAAATGCGAAGCATATTGGCGTTATGCTCACAGATGATGGTCTTGGTGATCAATCATTTAATGATTCATCATTTAAAGGATTAGAAAAAGCACGTGATGACCTAGGGATTGAATTTGATTATAGAGAAATTGCAGAAACCGATACATATGAAAAAGGACTGACCGAGCTCGTAAAAGATGGCAATGACCTCGTCATCGGAGTAGGCTTCAGTATGCAAGAAGATTTAGAAAAAGTCGCAAAGAAATATCCGAAGAAGCAGTTCCTTCTCATCGATGCCATATCTGAGCTGAAAAATGTGACCTCCGTGACGTTTAAAGAAGAGCAAGGCAGCTATTTAGCGGGCGCACTTGCTGCCATGACAACGAAAAGTGATGTCATTGGATTTGTTGGCGGTGTCGATGCGGATTTGATCCATCGTTTTGAAAAAGGGTTCCAAAAAGGCGCTAAATCAGTAAATCCGAACATCAAGATCTTATCCACCTATGCTAATACGTTTAGTGATGCGGGCAAAGGCAGTAAAATAGCCAAAGGCATGATCAAAAAGAAAGCTGACGTTTTATATGCCGCAGCTGGCTATACAGGTGTCGGTGTATTAAAAGAAGCGCAAGCGCAGGGCAAATATGCCATTGGTGTAGATAGTGATCAGTACTACACCGCTGAAAAAGCGGTAATTTCGTCCATGGTAAAAAAAGTCGATGAAGTGGTCTATCAATTCAGCGAACAGCTCGTCAAGAACAATCAAATCAAAAATGGGCATGTTATCTACGACTTAAGCAATGACGGAATCGATATGGCAAGAATTCGGGTGCTGAAGAACGCTGAAACATTGACTAAAAAAGTAAATGAGCTGAAGCAGAAACTTCTGAAAGAAGAGGGGGACGCATCATGAGCTTGCGCATCAAAATTTTACTCAACTCACTCGTCTCACTTCTTTTAGCAGTTGGCGTCATCGCCTTTATCATTGTCAGTATGACAAAGATCCAATCATCAAATGAAACAGAAGTTCAAACCTTATTAAACGTTCAAAAAACAAAAGCAAGCTTTGAAAGCGTCGAACAAGCCATGACCAATTATTCAATGACACTTTCTGATGAACAGCTAGAGGTTGTTCAAACCGATATTTCTACAGCAAAAAAACAGCTGCAAACGTTAAACAAACATGCAGGAAATATCAACAAAGATGCATTAACAAGGTTAAATGCAAAATATGACACGTGGACCAAGGAAGCGAATCATGCCATTGGTGAAAAAAACGCATCGGATGCAAGACGGGTCGCTGCAAGAATTGATGGCGTCTTAAACGACGTGCATACAATGAATAAAAGAGCTGAAGAAGCGTATAAACAAAATCTAGAGAATACAGCTGATAATGTGCAATGGATCATCACAAGTGCACTCGTTGCAGCCCTCACACTAATTGTCATTGCTGTCTTTTTAAATATTGGGTTAACAAGATCCATCGTGACACCCATCAAATCACTATCCTACCGAGCGAAGCAGATCGCAGAAGGCAACCTTGCTGTCGAACGGATGGACATTCAGCGCAAGGATGAAATCGGCGGCTTGAATGAATCCTTTAATCAAATGACAGATCAGCTGATTAGTCTGATTAAAGAAATCAGCAATGTCTCAAGTCAAGTAGAGACATTCTCGATCCAGTTAGATGATGAAAACAAAAAGCTGATGGAATCTGCAAATCAAGTATCTGTCTCGACAGACGAAATGGCAAATGGGTCACAAGCCATTTCAGAGGATCTCCAGCATGGCGTCAGTTTGATTGAAAAGATGGATCAGCATGGACGTAAAAATTCCGAACGTTCACAAACAGTCATCCAAAGTACTGAGGATGCCATAGAAGCAGTGGAAAGTGGAAAGCACACGTTAACAGAAACAAAAACTGCGATTGAAAAAAATACACATGCCACAAGGCAAATCGAGCAGTCAGCAGGAGAATTCACGCAATACGCCAGCGGCATCTCGGCCATGGCCAAAACTGTTTCTGACATTGCGAATCAGACAAACTTACTTTCGCTAAATGCGGCGATTGAAGCGGCAAGAGCAGGTGAAGCTGGAAAAGGCTTTGCTGTTGTTGCAGATGAAATTCGTAAGCTTGCCGATGAATCATCTAACGCTACAAGACAAATCTTTGATATGGTCAGTCATATTGAAAGAGGCATTCAATCCATTAGTCAAACTGTCAAAGAAGGAGTCAAGCTTTCACTTCAACAGCAGGATGCGATGGACAAAACCTCACACTCCTTTGAAGATATAGAAACAAAAGCGCAGCACATTAAACAAGAAATGGCTGTCTTAAATGACCAAATTGTTCAATCAACAGAGCTTGGCGGACAAGTGCTGAACTCGATTGAAAATATTAGTGCGGTTGTAGAAGAAACAGCAGCTGGCAGCGAAGAAATTTCTGCCTCGGCCAATGAACAGCTGCAATCATTCCATCAAATGAACAAACAGGTAGAAGAACTGATGAGTATGACGGCAAGGTTAAATGAAACCGTCCATCGGTTTAAACTTTCATAAGTCATAAGAAAAGCACCCTTCCCGTGATGTGTCAGGGAAGGGTGCTTTTTATGATGGTTTGCCTGTAAAGAAGATGGCAAGCGTGCCTGGGCCTGAATGGGACCCAACAGCCGCGCCGACAATCTGAATATCAATTTCTTTTGGATGAAATTCGGCTTCAATCAATTGTCTCATGTCTTCTGCAAGTGCAGGATCATCACCATGACTAATGCCCACAGTTTGATTTGGCCAATCCGTTCCACGTTCTTTCATCAGTTCAATAATGCGTTTCAACAGCTTTTTACGTCCGCGGATTTTCTCAAGTGGTATGAGCTTTCCATCCTCGACGTGTAAAATGGGCTTAATGCTTAATAAACCGCCAACAAATGCGGACGCTTTACTGATTCTTCCGCCTCTTGCTAAATACGATAAATCGTCTACAGTAAAAATATGTTGTAAAGATTCGCAAAAATGCTTTACAGACGTTTCAATTTCTTGTATTGTATTTCCGTCAATGGCAAGTGATTGAGCGTGTTTGACAGCAAGCCCATAGCCGAGTGAAGCACATTTAGAATCAATGATTCGCAAATCAAAATCAGGGTATTCTTCCTTCACTTCGTTTGCCATCATCACAGCTGTTTGGTATGTACCGGAAAGCTCTGATGAAAAGGCAACATAGATTGCAGATGTATGAGTTTGTGCGACAGAAACAAAGGCTTCTTTGATTCGGTTTGGTGAAGCTTGTGACGTTTTTGGGCTGGCACCTTGTCTCATCGCATCAAATACTTGTTTTGGTTCAATGGTGATCAAATCTTCAAATTCCTGCTCGCCAAGTAACACACGCAGCGGAATGAGCGTCATGTTATGTTCATCATAATAAGAAAGAGGCAGATCAGCAGCACTGTCTGCTATGATATGAACAGTCATCAAAATCCCTTCTTTCTAAAAATATCAGCCATATTTTACATCTTTTTAGCCTAACTATATCACAGAAATCATCTATTCGTGTTCAAATTCTAAATTTTAGGGAAAACCATAGAGAGAATGGTAAGTGGAGGAATGACAATATGTTCATTGGAGAAGCAAAAAAACTCATTGTCGTCGTCATTGGTGCACTGCTCAATGCGATTGGACTGAACTTATTCTTAATCCCAGCTGATGTATACGCGAGCGGGTTTACAGGGGTAGCCCAGCTGTTATCCAGCTTAATGGATCAATATGCGCCATTTTATATATCAACAGGGATCCTATTATTTATTTTAAATATTCCAGTCGGCATTTTAGGCTGGATGAAAGTTGGCCGTTCCTTTACGTTATACAGCATCATCAGTGTTGCACTGACGACCATTTTCCTCGGCATCTTACCAGAAACGAGTGTTTCACAGGATATATTACTAAATGCTGTGTTTGGCGGCGTCATATCTGCACTCGGGATTGGGATCACCCTCAAATACGGGGCATCAACAGGAGGGCTCGACATCCTTGCCATGATCTTAGCGAAGTGGAAGGATAAACCAGTCGGCACATATTTCTTCATTTTAAATGGAATCATCATCTTTACAGCAGGATTATTACAAGGTTGGGAGAAAGCATTATATACCCTTGTCACATTATATGTGACCACAAGGGTCATTGATGCCATCCATACAAGACATGAGAAGCTGACCGCGATGATTGTGACGAAGAAAGCTGATGAAATCAAAGAAGCCATTTATGGAAAAATGGTCAGGGGCATTACAACTGTACCTGCAAAAGGAGCTTTTACCAACGAGCAAAAAGAAATGATGGTGATCGTCATTACAAGGTATGAGCTGTATGAACTTGAACAAATTATTAAAGAAGTCGATCCAAAAGCCTTTACAAATATTGTGCAAACAACCAATATTCTTGGGTTTTTCAGACGAGATTAAAAGGTGGGTAGCAAATGAAAAAAGGGTTGGTGCTTCTTCTCGTTTTATTGATTTTAGCCGCTTGTGAACAACAAAAAAAGGATGAACCAGACAAGGAGGTATCCGGTCAAATGGGAGAAAAAACGGTTGTACTCACAGTAGACCCCGTCCAGAAAGGTTCTTCGGTTCAATTTAACATGTCGCTGAAAAATGAATCAGATCGAGATATTGAATTTACTTTTAACACAAGCCAGAAATTCGAGCTCAGTGTGTATGACGAAAACGGAAATGAACAATACCGCTATTCGAAAGACCGTATGTTCACACAGGCCATCCAATCTTTTGTACTGAAGAAAGGCGAAGCCTATGATTTTCAAGATACGTGGTCAAACGGTGTCAAGCCGGGAATGTATGAAGCGGTCGTCACATTTAAAGGAAAAGCAGAAGGGCTGAAGCAAATCACGGAAAAGAAAACGTTCCAAGTGAAATAAGTGCTTCCTGCTTCATGAGAATCAGAAAAAGCTGTCCAATGGTGGACAGCTTTTTTTATGTTAGAGATCATCGAGCAAGTCTTGGAAGGTATGCAGCTGGTTTCTTTCTGCATCTGTCGAATTGGCAAATGCAGAAGATACGGCATTTTTGGCTCGTTTGACCGCCTGTTGACGCTCTAACCCAGATGAAAATGAAGAAGTAAGGGCTTCTTCAGTAAATGATTTGGCTTGATCAAAAAGTTCGTTTCTCACAATGAACCTCCAGAAGCATCAGTCTTCATATTTCCCTTGTCCGCCGCCGCTTCTTCAAGTGTCGAACGATAAGGAAAACGTGCGTCATGCAGACTGACTGAATCTTTACCTTGTTGTATAAAGCGTTTCGATTTGCTTCTTTTACCCATTCGGAATCCGCCCCTTTACACAAGCTGACAGGACAACCTGTCTAACGGTAGTATGCCCGCTTCCTTCGGTTATGTATGAATGGAAAAATTAAAGCGAGAAGTAATTCGTTAGAAACTTTGCAATCCCATCTTGTTCGTTCGTATCAGTGACTTCATTTGAAACACGTTTCACCGCATCGATTCCATTGCCCATTGCCACTCCGCATCCAGCAAATTCAAGCATTTCTAAATCATTGTCTTCATCTCCGAATGCCACAATCCGCTCTTGGGGAACGCCGTAATAATCACTGATCTTTTGCAGTCCAACGGCCTTATTCATGCCTGTTTTAATGATTTCAATCACGTGCCACGGAGCAGCCCATCGCCGATGATCAATCACTTCTGCATGAACATCTGATAAATAGCTTCGAATGGCTCCGACGTCCTCTTCTTTTGCATGGATTAACACGCTCGTCACATTTTCTCCAAGGTTGTCCCGAAGGTCTCCCACGGTGACTTTATTTGCATTCATATTAAATATATCAATGAGCTTCTCATCATGGTAATGGAAATACAAATCATCTAACACTTCAGCTAGCACATTGTGCACTTTATACTCCTCACTAATGTCTACAAGCTGTTTAACGACTTGGAGATCAAGTGACGTATGAAATCTGCCCCATTTTTCATCAAGAGGATGATGGACAAACGCTCCATTAAAATTCACAATGGGTGAATCAAGCTGTAATTGCTGATAATAAGGAGAGCTGGAACGAAATGGCCGGCCGGTTGAAATACAGACATGATGCCCGCTGTCTTTCACTTTTTGAATGACGTCAAGCGTGTGTGTAGAGATGGTTTTATCATCTTTTAATAACGTGCCATCCAGGTCAAGTGCGATTAGATAAGGTTTAGTCTCCATAAAATCTCCTTTGATCTGTAAGTGATAGGAGGCAGTTCGTGCGGCGCCTCTACCTATAGTGTATCTTTATCACATCTTTGTTGTCTACATGTTAAAATAAACAAAGACGGGAATGATAAAGGAGGATTCATAGGCTGTGATCACCATTGATGAGCAAACTGAACACGATATTCCATTTTTACATATCGTAAAAGCTGAAAATAAAGACAAACCGCTTCCGCTTGTATTTTTCATACACGGATTTACAAGTGCACGTGAGCACAACTTACACTTCGCCTTTCATTTGGCGGAAAAAGGCATGAGAGTGATTTTGCCTGACTGTGCTTATCATGGTGTAAGATCAGAAAACCTCAGCTTAGAGGAACTGGCATCAAAGTTCTGGGAAATTGTCCTGAACGAAATACGTGAAATCGATATACTCAAAACATACTTTCAAGAAAAACAATTGATTGAAGCCGATCTGATAGGTGTTGCGGGTACTTCCATGGGCGGCATCACCACCTTTGGTGCACTGGCCAAGCATGATTGGATTAAAGCAGCAGTCAGCTTGATGGGCAGTCCGAAATATACGACATTTCTACAAGCACAAATCATGGACATGCGGCACAAAGGGTTGATGAAAGAGATTACAGACGAAGAGGTTCATCAGCAATTAGACGCCCTGCGCCCTTATGATTTAACGCTGCAAACGGATCGATTAAACAAAAGACCACTGTTATTCTGGCATGCAGAAAACGATCCAGTTGTCCCTTACCGGCATGCAAAGGCTCTTTATGACGAGTTAGCAGCAACCCAATATAAAGAAGACCCGCACCTGATTCGTTTTATCACAGACGGACAAGCTGGCCATAAGGTCTCAAGACAAGCAATGTTTGAAACGATTGACTGGTTTGTGACACATCTGAAAAGCACAAACGTTTAGTCAAAGGAAAAAGTACGTTATACTAATGGAAAAGGAGTGGATATCATGGATGAAGCATTGAAAGAAAATATTTTAGGCGCCCTAGAACAGGTGATTGACCCTGAGCTAAATGTCGACATCGTCAACCTTGGACTTGTCTATGATGTCGATCTTGATGAGAATGGAAAAGCGGATGTCACCATGACCTTAACATCAATGGGTTGTCCTCTTGCACCAATTATCGTGGATGAAGTCAAAAAAGCATTAAGTGATCTTCCAGAAGTAAAAGAAACAGAAGTTCACATCGTATGGAATCCGCCTTGGACACGGGACAAAATGTCAAGATACGCAAAAATTGCGCTCGGTATTCAATAAGCACATATGAAAAATGCCTGGTATGAGTTGAACTCATGCCAGGTTTTTTTTATGAAAAAATAAGGTGGAGGAAGAGAACGTATTGATATAATGGGTGTAATATAACAGATCGGAGCCTCATAATGAAACGAAAATGGTTATGGATTGTTCTTTTAGTGGGATACGCTGCTGCATTTTTTGCATCAATCACCATTCGTGAGGAGCAAGCACACAAAAGCCAAGATCTTGAAGCCTTTACAGATGTCAGTCATCTTATGCCTGTCAAAATAAAAAAAGTCGTTCAAGGAAAAGAAATAGACACTTTAAAAGAAGTATTAAAAGAAGCGAAAGCAAAAAACCTGCCGATATCCATTGCAGGGAAACAGCATAGCATGGGTGGCCACACGTATTATGAAAATGGCATCGTGCTTGATATGACCAAATTCCGTCAGATTTTAGCATTTGATGAAAAAAAGAAAACGATTCGGGTCCAAAGCGGCGTTACATGGGATGATATACAAACATATGTGAACCCATATGGTCTTGCCGTGAAGGTCATGCAATCACAGAATATCTTCACGATTGGCGGTTCTCTCAGTGCAAACGCACATGGACGTGACATTCGCTACGGATCACTCATTGACACGGTTCGTTCCTTTAGGCTGCTAAAGGCAGATGGGGAGATCGTTACAGTGAAGCCAGGCGATGATTTGTTTACAGCCGTGATTGGCGGATATGGTTTGTTCGGCGTGATTTTAGATGTTGAGCTTTCGCTAACGAGAGATGAATTATACAAAATGGAGACAACCTCTCTTGATTATCGTGAATACACCGATTATTTTCAAAAGCATGTCAAACACAATAAAGAAGTACGCATGCATCTCGCAAGAATCTCAACAGCGAAAACAAACTTTTTGAAGGAGATGTATGTAACGAACTATTCCCTCTCAACTCATCAAGAGCTCGAACCATACCGAGAGCTAAAGGAAGATCAGCTCGTCATGCCATTGAAATTTATGCTCGGCCTTTCAAGAAGATTTGATATGGGGAAAGATCTGCTCTGGAATTTGCAAAAAAAGTATTTCCAAAGTCAAAATGATCAGCTGATCACAAGAAACAATGTGATGCGTTCAGATTCTGCTTTTTTAGAATATGAAAATGAGTCAGACACAGATGTGCTTCAGGAATATTTCGTCCCAGTTGACCGCTTTCGTGCGTATATCGATGAAATGAGAGACTTTTTACAACAGGAAGAATTGAATTTAATGAACATCACGATACGCTACGTACAAAAAAATGAAAAAGCGGATCTCTCATATGCGAAAGAAGATATGTTTGCCCTTGTTCTTTTAGTGAATTATGGTTTTGAGAAAGAAGAGAAGGCAGAAGCAGAGCGGATCATCCGGCAAATGACAGATATCACGCTGCGGCACCATGGAAGCTATTACTTACCGTACATGCCTTATCAAACGAAGGCACAAATGAAGCGGGCGTATCCTAAAACCGATGTATTCTTCCAAAAGAAAAAGAAAGCAGATCCAGATGGCAGGTTTATCAATTACTTTTATGAAAGGTACAATACACAATGAATGCAAAAGCAATGAAATGGTTCGTCTACTCACAAAGCCTGCTGTTTTTCGCCAGCAGTTTGATTTTCCCTTTTTATATTCTTTTTATTAAAAATGTTGGTTCAAGCTATTCACAGTTTGGTCTTGCCTATGGCCTCTTTGGTTTAAGCGGAGCGTTTATTCATTTACTCTTAGGGAAACTACCCGAAACTACTGACAGGCGTCTCTTTTTAATCATTCATTCGTTCGGTATGGCGTTTCTTTTACTGCTATTTCCGCATATAACAGAAGTGGAGCAAGTGTATATGATTCAGCTTGCACTTGGTGCGTTAGGCGGCTTTCAAAAACACGGGGAGAAACTGCTCGTCACGGAACTGACAACAGGTAATAAAAGAATGAAGGAGGTTGGCCACTATCATTTTTGGACAGCTCTTTTTTCATCCATCGCGATTATGCTTGGCGGCCTGTTTGCTGATTTCTTTACCGTTCATTTCATTTTTTATGCAAGCTCCATATTATATTTATGCAGTGCGCTCATGGTCATCTATATCAAAAACGAAAGATAAATCCGCATGTCTCATGAAGATATGCGGATTTTTTGTTGAAAAAAAATGAAAAGAAATATTAAATATACAATTGAATTAATTTTTATACATGTTATAATGTTAAATAATTTCACAAAGATCAAGAGGGTGTATTGACGTTGAAAATAGGTATTATAGGTGCTACAGGGTACGGGGGTGCGGAATTGGTTCGTATCTTCAAGCATCATCCACATGTGGAGGAATGTATATTGTATTCATCAAGTGGTGATGGGCAATTATACAGTCAATCTTATCCGCATCTGACAACTATTACTGATCAAACATTAAAAGCCATTGATCCAGCTTCCATTGTGCGAGAAACAGATGCTGTGTTTTTAGCGACACCAGCAGGCGTATCAAGTGAACTTTCGCCGAAGCTCATGAATCAAGGAGTGCCCATTATTGATTTATCAGGTGATTTACGCATTCAAGACGGAGCAACCTATGAAGCTTGGTATAAACGAAGGGCAGCTGATCAAGCATCTGTTCAACAAGCTGTGTACGGATTATCTGAATTGAATCGTGAAACAATTGAGCAGGCTGAAGTCATTGCAAACCCAGGGTGCTTTCCTACCGCAGTTCTTCTCGGTTTAGCACCGCTGATGAAACAGAATCTAATCGATGAATCTATGATCATAATAGATGCAAAAACAGGAGTGTCCGGTGCAGGACGATCTGCCTCACTTGGAACGCATTTTTCAGAGCTAAACGACAATTTTAAAATTTATAAGGTAAATGAACATCAACATACACCTGAAATAGAGCAAATATTAAGAGAATGGAATCCGCAAACGGCGAACATCACATTTTCAACGCACCTTGTCCCGATGACAAGGGGGATTATGGCGACGATGTATACACAGCTGAAATCAGACATCACAAAAGAGGAATTGATGAAGCAGATGAAGGGCTTTTATGAAGATTCCTATTTTGTCAGAGTGAGAGATCACGGGGTGTATCCGCAAACAAGAGAAGTATACGGCAGTAATTTCTGTGACATTGGCTTTCATTTAGATGAACGTACAGGCAGACTCACGATTGTGTCTGTGATCGACAATCTCATGAAAGGCGCAGCCGGCCAAGCGGTTCAAAACTTCAACATCATCAAAGGCTTAGATGAAGAGGCGGGCCTCACAATGACACCTCTCTATCCATAAGAACAGGGGAGACAACAAACATGATCGAATTGAATGAAAAAAGCATTGTTAAAATAGACGGTGACGTATCATCACCAAAAGGCTTTGAAGCGAAGGGGATTCATATTGGATTACGCTATTCAAAAAAAGACCTTGGACTCATTATCAGTGAGGTGCCGGCAGCGAGTGCAGCGGTATATACACAAAGTCACTTTCAAGCTGCGCCTCTACAAGTCACTCAGAAAAGCTTAAAAAAGACAGGACAATTAAAAGGTGTCATTGTCAATAGTGCCATCGCCAATGCATGTACCGGTGAACAAGGTTTGAAGGACGCATTCGAAATGCAGGCAGCCTGCGCAGATATGTTAGGGGTAGAATCTGATTACATTGCTGTCTCTTCTACTGGTGTCATTGGAGAGTGTCTCGATATGGATAAAATCAAAAAAGGCATCACTCAGCTGAAAGAAGCAAAAGCAGGAAATGGTCATTTTGAAGAGGCGATCTTAACGACAGATACAGTCATTAAAAATACAACATACACCCTGACGATAGACGGCAAAGAGATTCTAATTTCAGGTGCAGCAAAGGGTTCTGGCATGATTCATCCGAACATGGCAACGATGCTTGGCTTCGTGACAACGGATGCAAATGTCGAGCAGGAAGCACTGCAAAACGCACTTCGTGACATTACCGATGTGACCTTTAATCAAATTACCGTCGACGGGGAAACATCGACAAACGATATGGTACTCGTGATGGCAAATGGCATGGCAGAAAATGAAGTGCTAAATGAAGAGCATCCAGAATGGCCATTGTTTAAAGAAGGATTAAAGCTAGCTTGTGAGGATCTTGCCAAAGAGATTGCAAGAGATGGAGAAGGTGCAACGAAATTAATTGAAGCGCAAGTTGCAGGCGCTAAAAATAATTTAGAAGCCGGTATCATAGCGAAGAAAATCGTTGGTTCAAGTCTAGTGAAAACAGCCGTATATGGCACCGACGCCAACTGGGGGCGTATCATTGGAGCCATTGGTCATAGTGCAGCTTCCGTCACACCGGAAGAGGTAGAAGTGTATTTAGGCGGACAATGTCTGTTTAAACATAATGAACCGCAGCCATTCTCAGAAGAGGAAGCAAAAGCGTATCTAGAGCAGGATGAGATCACGATTTTGATTCAAATGAATGAGGGAGATGGTGAAGCAGCAGCATGGGGCTGTGACCTTACCTATGATTATGTGAAAATTAACGCGAGCTATCGCACATAATGAAGGAGATAGACATGGATAAAACGATCGTGTTCAAGTGTGGAGGCAGTGTCATTCGAGAACTTTCAGATACTTTTTATGAAAATGTCCGCTCACTTCAAGCTGCTGGATTTAAGCTAGCTATCGTCCATGGCGGAGGTCCTGAAATCACCAGCATGCTGCAAAAATTAGAAGTGAAAACAGAATTTGTTGATGGGCAGCGCAAAACAACGAAGCCAGTATTAGAGGTAGCTGAAATGGTCCTTTCGGGAACGGTCAATAAATACTTTGTGTCAGAGCTCGCAAAGCATGATATTTCATCTGTCGGCGTATCTGGGAAAGATGGGCAGATGCTTGTCGCCGATTTCCTCGATCAAGACGTGTACGGGTACGTTGGCGAAATCAAAGAAGTCCATCCAGAGATGGCAGAAGCATTAATGGAAGCACAGTTTATTCCTGTTATTGCACCGCTGTCTATGACAGAAGAGTGCCAAACGTTAAACGTCAATGCTGATTTAGCAGCATCAGCTGTCGCAGGAGCGATGAAAGCCGATAAGCTCATGTTTGTCACAGATGTGGAAGGCATCTTAAAAAATGGTGAGCTTTTAGATGTCGTCACCGAGCAAGAAGCTCTTTCACTCATTGATGAAGGTATTATTTCCGGGGGAATGATTCCAAAAGTACAATCCGCTTTGAGTGCTTTATCAGGAGATGTGGATGAAGTCATGATCGTGAATGGCAAAGGCAGTATCTTTACAGGGGAAACCTTTAAAGGAACAAGAATTGTGAAACAAAAGGAGGCGGTCCTGTGAGTCATCTCTTTCAAACATATGGACGGTGGAATGTTGAAATTAAAGAGGCAGCAGGTTCTTGGGCAGTCGATACAAATGGAAAAAAATACTTAGACTTTATACAAGGCATTGCGGTCACAAATCTAGGCCACAATCACCCAAAGGTCAATCAAGCCATCAAGAAGCAGCTTGATCACGTCTGGCATGTATCGAATCTATTTGAAAATGGACTGCAAGAAAAAGCAGCAGAAAAGCTGGCGGCAAACAGTTCAGGGGACCTCGTGTTTTTCTGCAATAGCGGAGCTGAGGCAAATGAAGGTGCGATCAAATTAGCGCGTAAATCAACAGGGAAAACAAATATCGTGACATTTTTGCACTCATTTCATGGGCGTACGTATGCTGGTATGGCTGCTACAGGTCAAGATAAAATCAAAACTGGCTTTGGCCCTATGCTGGAAGGCTTTCATTATGTACCGTTTAATGACCCAGACGCTATTGCGGCGTGTGAAGTCGATGATGTGGCAGCGGTGATGCTCGAGGTTGTGCAAGGAGAAGGTGGGGTAAATCCAGCGACAGCAGAATTTCTAGAAGCCGTTCAAGCGTTTTGCAAAAAACATGAAGCACTGCTGATCGTAGACGAAATTCAAACGGGTATTGGACGTACAGGGACAGCATTTGCATACGAGCAGACTGGACTTGATCCTGATATTATCTCTTCTGCTAAAGGCTTAGGAAATGGCTTTCCAGTCGGTGCAGTCATCGGGAAAAAGGCTTTAGGAGATGCATTCTCACCAGGTTCACACGGAACAACCTTTGGTGGCAACATGCTTGCAATGGCCGCAGTGAATGCAACACTCGATGTCATTTTCAAAGAGGCGTTTCTTACAGAAGTCAAAGAAAAAGGCGCTTATCTGTTAGAAAAGCTGCAAGATCTGAAACAACTGAATATCGTAAAAGAAGTACGCGGAAAAGGATTGATGGCAGGGATTGAATGTCATCAGCCAGTCGGTGATTATATCACAGCTCTTAGAGAACAAGGGTTGCTAGTACTTCCAGCTGGTCCGAATGTGATTCGGTTATTACCTCCGCTGAATGTGGAAAAGGCAGAAGTAGATCAAGCAATAGAAGCGATTACTCAAGTTTTAGCAAATGAAACAGTGCCGGTATAAATTTTTTTACACCAAAACGCATAAAAATGCATTTGTATTACTAATTATTCAATTTGGGGTGACACAAGCATGAAAGGTTATTTAAATTTAGAAGATGGAGCCTCTTTTGAAGGAGATCTGACAGGAGAAGCTGGCATGACAGGTGAAGTGGTTTTCTTTACAGGGATGACGGGTTACCAAGAGGTGCTCACAGATCCTTCCTATAAGGGACAAATCATTGTTTTCACATATCCACTCATCGGAAATTACGGTATTAATCATGAAGACTTTGAGAGCAAAAAACCACAAGTGAAAGCTGTCGTTGTATATGAAGCAGCTGATCATTTCTCTCACCATCTTGCAGCGGTTAGCTTAAAAGATTATTTACAGAAGTGGAACATTCCGCTTCTGACACATACCGATACGCGTGCAGTCGTACAAAACATCCGGGCAAATGGGACGATGAACGCTGTGATCAGTGTAGACGAAAACGAAACACCGCCTGCCATGAAACAAGACAATGTGGTCGCACAGGTGACAGATGACGAGATCTACACACAAGGCAGCGGCGAGGAACATATAGCGCTCATTGATTTTGGCTTTAAAAAATCAATTGCAGATTCGCTTGAAGCGCGCGGCTGTAAAGTAACCGTCATTCCGTACAAACAACTGGAAAAGGTGTTTGAGATCAAGCCAGATGCGATTCTGCTGTCAAATGGACCAGGTGATCCAAAAACAATGAAGCCATATTTAAAAACCATACATGACATCATGATGACCTTCCCGACACTTGGGATCTGCTTAGGTCATCAATTAATCGCTCTAGCACTTGGCGGGGATACGTATAAGCTTCCATTTGGCCACCGCGGGGCGAATCACCCTGTACAAGATACAGAATCCAAACGTGTTTTCATGACCAGTCAGAATCATAGCTATGTGGTGAATGAAAAAAGCATGAATGACAAAGAAGTGGATGTGAAATTTCTTCACGTAAATGATGGATCTGTCGAAGGATTCATTCATAAAGAGAAGCTGATTATGTCAGTTCAATTTCATCCAGAAGCACACCCAGGTCCTGCTGAAAGTGAATGGGTATTCGATGATTTTATTGAGAAAGTGAAACAAGCAAGGAGAGAAGTTGCACATGCCTAAAGATCAAAGCATACAAACCATTCTAGTCATCGGGTCTGGTCCAATCATTATTGGTCAGGCAGCAGAATTTGATTACTCAGGAACACAAGGATGTATGGCTCTAAAAGAAGAGGGCTACAAAGTCATATTAGTGAATAACAACCCAGCAACCATTATGACAGACGAATCATTTGCTGATGAAATCTATTTTGAACCGCTTTCAGTTGATTCAGTGACAAGAATCATCGAAAAGGAAAAACCAGATGGTCTTTTAGCCAATCTTGGCGGACAGACCGCTTTAAACCTTGCTGTCGAGCTAGAAAAAGCCGGTGTGCTGAAAAAACACGGGGTAACCCTGCTCGGAACGTCAGTTGAAACAATTGAAAACGGTGAAGATCGAGAGAAATTCCGTGCTCTCATGAAGCAGTTGAACGAACCTGTGCCAGATAGTGAAATTGTGGATAATGCAAAGGATGCCCTTCAATTTGCAAAAGAAGTAGGCTTCCCAGTCATCCTAAGACCAGCATACACACTTGGCGGAAAGGGCGGCGGAATTGCTTTAACAGAAGAAGCATTTAAACCGCTTATTGAAGGAGCCCTTTTAGCGAGCCCGATTCATCAGTGTTTAGTTGAAAAAAGCATTGCTGGCTTTAAAGAAGTCGAATATGAGGTCATGAGAGACCGTCAAAATACGTGTATTACGGTTTGTAATATGGAAAATATCGATCCAGTTGGTGTGCATACAGGAGACTCGATTGTCGTTGCACCTTCGCAAACATTAACGGATCAGGATTATCAAATGCTTCGTTCAGCGAGCCTGAAAATCATTTCAGCACTGGATGTAGTCGGTGGATGCAACATCCAATTCGCCCTTGATCCACTCAGTAAAGAATACTTTGTCATTGAGGTGAATCCGCGGGTTAGCCGTTCATCCGCTCTTGCCTCAAAAGCAACGGGCTATCCGATTGCTAAAATGGCAGCAAAGCTTGCGGTAGGCTATACACTAGACGAATTGAAAAACCCGCTCACAGGCACAACTTATGCTAGTTTTGAGCCGGCACTCGATTATGTCGTCGTGAAATTCCCGCGCTGGCCGTTTGATAAATTCAAACAGGCGGATCGTCAATTAGGCACAAAAATGAAGGCAACTGGTGAAGTCATGGCGATTGACCGTAATTTAGAGTCGGCCATTCAAAAAGCTGTCGCATCCCTTGAAATCAAAACAAAGGGCTTCCACCTGCCAGAATTGAAAGGCCAATCGACTGAACAACTATTTGAACTGATCAAAACACCAGACGATCGACGTTTCTTCGCTGTCATGGAGCTTCTTTCAAGACAAGAAACGGTCGAAACGATTCATCAAGCGACGAAAATCGATCTATTCTTCTTACATGTGTTCAAGAATATGATCACACTCGAACAGGAATTGAAGAACCATGAGGGAACGCTCTCAAAAGACACCTTGAAAAAGGTAAAGGAAAAGGGCTTCCTTGATGAAACGATTGCTCTTCTGACAGGCCGCAGTGAAGAGGCCATTAGACAGCTTCGTCAAGAATATGGTATTACGGCTTCATTTAAAATTGTCGACACATGTGCGGCGGAATTTGATGCAAAAACGAACTACTTCTATTCCACATACTTTGGCAAAAGTGATGGAGAGCATCAGGAGAAAACAAAGCAGCGTGCACTCATCATTGGCTCTGGTCCGATTCGAATTGGGCAGGGAGTCGAGTTTGATTATAGTGCAGTGCATGGTGTTCTTACCCTGCAAAAGCTTGGCTTTGAAACCATCATGATGAACAACAATCCAGAAACGGTCAGTACGGATTATGAGATCGCAGATCGTTTATATTTTGAACCCATTACATTAGAGCACATCTTAAACGTTGTCGAAGCAGAACAAATTGATTTCGTCATCGTCCAATTTGGCGGACAGACTGCCATCAATGTAGCAGAAGGCTTAGAAAAAGCGGGCGTCACGTTGTTAGGTACATCCTTTGACACGCTAGATGCGCTGGAAGATCGTGATTTGTTCTATCAGCTTCTTGATGAACTGAATCTTCCTCATGCAAAAGGAAATACGGCTGACTCAAAAGAAGAAGCACTCGCTCATGCAAGAAGCATTGGTTACCCTGTGTTAATTCGTCCATCGTATGTCATTGGCGGAATGGGAATGATCGTTGTCCAGTCAGAAGCACATTTGACATCCCTGCTTGATCAGCCAGATCATTTGCCGTACCCAATTTTAATTGATGAGTATGTTACTGGAAAGGAAGTTGAAGTGGATCTGATTTCTGACGGAAAAACGACCTTCATTCCAACGATTGTGGAGCATATTGAGAAAGCGGGCGTCCACTCAGGTGACAGCTTTGCCATTTTACCAAGTGTCTCCATCAGCGAGGACATCAAACAGCAGGTGCATGCTGCGTCCGAACAAATAGCGAAGAAATTAGCGTTTAAGGGCATTATGAATATTCAATTTGTGATCAAAGGGGATCAGGCGCTTGTACTAGAGGTAAATCCGCGGGCAAGCCGGACCGTTCCAGTCGTCAGTAAAGTAATGGGCATTGACATGATTCCGCTTGCGACTCAATTATTAGCGGGTGCGACGCTTGAAGAACTGAACCCTGCAACGAAAAACAAAGGGGGAACAGCGGTCAAATTCCCAGTCTTCTCATCACATGCCATTCAAGATATTGACTTAAAGCTGACACCTGAAATGAAAGCGACAGGAGAAGGAATGTGTGTAGGCAAGAACGCTGAAAGTGCCTTGAAAAAAGTGTTTGCAACGATCTGGCATCAGAAAGGCAGCCTCTTTATAAAAGGCAGTGACCAATTGGTAGATGAAGCGAAACAAGCAGGCTTTGACGTCTGGACGGACAGCTTTGAAACTTGGCTGCAAAACGAAGATAAATCCCTTCATATCCATTTAGGGGAAGATGAAGAGGCGAAAGAGCAGCGTATAAAAGCACTCACACATGGCGTCCAAGTCCTAACCGAATATGAAACAGTTCAAGCATTCCTGCAAGGGAAAAATGGAGATGTATCACCAGTATCACTCCAAGAATTATACAAAAAGGAAGTGACGGCATGAGTCAAGTCGACGTGCAACCGGCATTATACGGAAAAGACTTTTTATCGTTAAAAGATTTCTCAATCAATGACATTGCTTATTTAATTGAAAAAGCAGAAGAAATGAAACAAAATCCCTATCAAGATTTATTCAAAGGGAAAACGTTAGCGATGATCTTTGAAAAATCGTCAACTAGAACCCGTGTATCGTTTGAAGCGGGAATGACGCAGCTTGGAGGGCATGCGCTCTTCCTCAGCTCAAATGATTTGCAAATTGGCAGAGGAGAAACGATCAGTGATACAGCGCAGGTGCTGTCTGGCTATGTAGATGGCATTATGATTCGGACCTTTGAACATGAGAAGGTCGAGGAGCTGGCGCAATACGCGTCCATTCCTGTCATCAATGGACTGACTGACTACTCCCATCCATGTCAGGCACTTGCTGATTTATTGACAATTAAAGAAGCAAAAGGCACACTAAAAGGTGTGAAAGTGGCGTACATCGGTGACGGAAATAACGTGGCTCATTCCTTGATGGTCGGCTGTGCGCAGCTAGGCTGTGACATTGTCGTTGCATCACCAAAAGGCTATGAACCACTTCAAGAAGTAACAGACACGGCACGTGAGTTTGCAAAACAATCAGGCGCAGAAGTCATCGTTACGACAGACCCAATCGCTGCTGTTCAAGATGCAGATGTCATTTATTCCGATGTGTTTACAAGCATGGGGCAGGAAGCAGAAACAGAGAAACGCCTTGCTGAATTTAAAGAATATCAAGTCAATGACGAACTAATGCGTCATGCAGCAAAAGATTATATTTTCCTTCATTGTCTCCCGGCACACCGCGGAGAAGAAGTGACAGCAGACATTATTGACGGGCCGCACTCAAAAGTATTTCAGCAGGCAGAAAACCGCCTGCATGTACAAAAAGCGTTAATCAAAGAGCTCATGTATCAACAAACCAAATAATGAAAAGTGTCCCTGACTCGTAGGAGCAGGGACTTTTTGCATAAAGGATTGGAGAGGCAAATGACGGGACATAATAACATCATCGAGAAAGGAGGATGGAAATGGGTCAGAAGCATCAGTTTAAATCCGGGAATAAAGCGCCAAATAATGGTGTGTATATCGAGATCGGTGAAACGGGCAGTATGGTGAAAGATCCTTTAAAGATTAAGCTTCAAGCAGGCGACGTCTTTCCGGATAACTCGAACCATAATCGTGTTTGGACCTACCAGAGAAAGCCGTAAGCAATTGACTAAGAGTCAGTAGGAATAAGTCTTTAGAGGCATGTGTCATGCCTCTTTTTTCTTTATAATAAAAAACAATTAAGTTCAAATTTTCAAATAAATAGTATGAAAAAGAGAGAGCTTAAGGTAAAATATGTAATTGAGATTAACTTGTTGAAAGGATTTGTGTGATGGAAAAGATGAATCTCAGTGAAAGTGTTTGGAATAAACGCTTCACCTCATTATTCATATCAAGACTCATAAAAAACACAGGAGAAAGTTTTGCTTTTACATCCGTCCTTTGGTTATTGATTTTGAGAGGGGATGGAGCACTCGGTACAGGACTTCTCCTAGCAGTAACTGTTCTTCCTTCATCTTTGCTAGCCCCAATACTAGGACCTCTTATGAAAAAGCACCATTTGTCTAAATGGATGTTCGCTTCAGACGTCGTTCGAGCAACAATTGTACTCATTATTCCGCTTCTGCATTTTTCGCATCTATTACCTTTATGGTTATTGATCTCATTAATGGTTATTCAATCGGCAACAGGTGCAGCATATAATCCAGCTTCTGTGGCGATTTTACCGCAGATTGTTCCGAAGCATCTGATTCAAAAAGCAAATGCAATCCTGCAATCTTCTTTTGAGATTGTCGCACTTGCAGCAGTTATGGTGGCAGGTCTCTTGGTCAAATTAATCGGACCTGCAGATACCCTGCTCATCACCACTGCCTTATTCATCATATCCGGCCTGTTTATTATCGGCGTCAAACTAAAGAAAACCGATGAAGAAAAAGCAGCAGGCATTAAACAAGCAAAAAATACATATTTGTATAACTTAAAAAGAGGTTTTCTCGTCGTCAAAAATCATCACATTTTATTTGCACTGACGCTGTATTGTATTTTAATGAATGTCGCCGCAGCTCCGTGGCAGGCACTATCTGCTGTATACGTAGCAGAAGCACTGCAAAGCGATTCCATGGTGTATTCCATTTTAAGAGGTGTTGCCGCAGTCGGCGCGTTTATGATGGGCTTTGCTCTAGCGAAAGTGAAAATTAAGAGATTTGGTTTGTTCTTTATTGTCGCTGGTATGATTGAAGGGGCTGCATTCTTTATCACAGGAATGAGTACCTGGCTACCAGTCGTTCTACTTGCTTCCTTTATATTCGGTGCCGCCGTTAGTGCGATCAATGTACCGGAAATGGTCATTATTCAAACGTCTGTCGACCAAGATGATCAGCCGCAAGTATACGCCGTGATCAATGCTTCATCAAATGTTTTTCTCCCGTTTGCAGCTGTCGTATCAGGCGTCCTGGCAGAAAGATTTGGAGCGGGACCTGTCATTGCTGGCGGCGGGGTCCTTGAAATTTTATCAGGTATCGCGATCTTCCTGTTTACAGGGCTTGCGAAAAGCCATTTGACAGCAGACAAACAGAAGTCCAAAACCGTCGAGGTGTAACCGATCAAAAAACCCCCTGTGGCTGCAGGGGGTTTTAGCGTACCGCTTTTCAATCAAAAAGAAGAAGAGCTAAAATCAAGATCATTTTAGCTCTTTCTCACATTCATGTCTTACGTATTAAGAGTGTTTTGTTGAACTTTCCGTTTCTTTCATTGGACTTACTTCAGCAAAGATGAATAAAATAACCGTAAACACCACTGCAAGAATAGAAGTCAAAGTAAAGTCATAAGCAGCGCCATTCATCGAGGCAACGATGTAACCAGCCATATGTGTCAGCAGAAAAGTCCAAATGAGGGTGATAATATAATGCATAATCCCACCGTCCTTTATGTAACAATCTATTGATTATCATACCATAGATACGAGTGAGGGGAAAAGACTGTTTTAGCCTTTATGTGACCATTTTTAGACCTTCTGCTATAAAAATAAAAAGAATTCTTCTGTCATTAGGGGATTTCCTTATTCCTACAAGAGTTGTTGTTCATATCATAGAAAGCAGAATCACTGAAAGGAGGCTGGCCATATGGGTGTAAGCGAACGGTTTTTCCAGCTTGGTTCCCAGTGGAACGTCATTCACCTTCCTCAAAAACCAAATGGCTTTGGCATTCTTATCCTCGGTGACCGAAATCACTTTGTGCAGGAAAATACATCATTCTGGCTTCAGCACTATGGAAGAAACCAGCTTTTAACTGCCTTAAAGGATGAAGGATATACATTGTTTAATAGTCATCTTCATGGGAATCACTGGGGATGCGAAGATGCTGTTTTTAGTGCAAAGCAGCTCGTTCATCACACATTAAAACAAGAAATATTAAACCGGGAAATTCATGTGCTGGCAGAGGGGATGGGTGCACTCGTTGCCATGAGCCTTGCGGAAGAGATGCCAGAAGTGCTAAGGTCCATTGCGCTCGTGAATCCATGTCTGCATCTCTATGCACAACGAGAAAGAGAAAAGGAACACAAATTCTTTTATAAACAGCTGATCAAAGAATTAGCGAAGAGCTACGGCTGCTCTGAAAAGGAGGCGGAAACGTATCCACTCCCTGCTTGCCCTGTTCATTCTGCTCATGTACCGATTCACATATGGCAAAGACTAAACGGCGCACCATATGCATATGAACTGCATGCAAAGCCTTTTATTGATCAGCATATGAGGAATCCAGAGCATTGTCAGATCGATCTCACCTTGCATATGTTTGATCATCCGAGAAGAATCTTTCAATCCATTCACAAGTTTTATAAATCGCATGAAAGAGAATTGTGATGAATAGGATGATAACAGCCCTTCATGGAAAGGGCTCTTCTTTTTATTCGATAAGCTAAAAAAGGGGACATGAACATGGAAACAGGACTGATCATAGGGGCAGATGAATTTTTTGGCCTAGCGCTGTGTGAATATATGATGAAAGAGGGCATTCAAGTGGATATCACATGTCCTCATGATCATACAGAAGAGCAAGAGATGTTATTAGAAGAGCGAATGATGTGGCTTGGCAGAAATGATCTCTTCCGTGTCATTGATCTTCAGGATGGAAAAGACACGTATGACCTCATCTTTATTCAATCAGAAGAGCCAGATAAAAGACCGGAAGACATGAAAGCGAAGCATGGCATGTACCGGGTTCTTTACGAAAAACCAGAAGACGAATCGTCCAATCAGAATGTGCCGGCTGTTATTCTTCCCCGCATGTTCGGGCCATGGACACTTAATAAAGAAAGAACTAAGCGTGATGAAGCATTTTTTGTAGAAGATGTGGCAAGGGGTTTGTTCAAGTGGGCATCGGGCACTGAACAACGGCAGGAAATGACATATGAATTGAAGGTAGAAAGACAAACGGATGACAAACAAGCAGAAGAAATGATGGCAGAATGGAAAAGACAAAACTCAACATTTTTCGACAAAAAGCAAGAATGATCTTCCATCTTATCTTTTTTCAGTATAAAATAAACCTATATTTAACATACAGGTTCATGCCTGCATGTGGCAAAGGGAGTTGAACATGGCATGAAGTTTCAGCGGCTTGTCATGATCTTTTCGTTCCTTCTCCTATTATCTGCCTGCACACAGGCACCTTTAAAAGGACAGATTGAGAAGGTGGGTTTACTCGTCCCCGATACAATTAATGATCAAGTTTGGGGAACGAAAGGTTATAAAGGCTTATTAAACATTCAATCAGCATTTGGTGTAGATGTTTATTATAAGGAAGGAATGGTCGACAAAGAGAAAACCGTTGATGCCATTGAAGAATTTCACAAAAAAGGAGTCAATTTGATTATTGGCCATGGCAATGAATACAGCGAAATTTTCAACTTAATTAGTGAAGATTATCCGAAAACACAATTCATCACGGTAAATGGAAACAAGCCTCAGGCGGATAATGTCGCGAATGTGACGTTTAAAGGTGAAGCGATGGGCTTTTTCGGAGGTATGACAGCAGCACATATGTCAAAATCAAAAAAGATTGGTATTCTTGCTACATATGATTGGCAAAGCGAAGTAGATGGCTTTATCAAAGGTGCAAAATATCAAGATGAACATGTACAAGTGCTTGCAGAGTTTGTCGAAAACTGGGATGATGCTGATAAAGCCGTGAAGCTCTATCAAAAATTGAAAAAGCAGGGCGTGGATGTTGTATATCCAGCAGGTGATGGTTATAATATCCCTGTCATTGAACAAATCAAAGCCGATAACTTATCAGCGATCGGATATGTCACCGATCAATCCAACCTCGGCAGTCATACCGTCTTAACAAGCACAGTCCAGCATGTGGATAAAGCGTACAGTATTATTGCGAAGAAATTTAATGAAGGCAAGCTAAACGAACAAGGTGACTACTCCTTTGACTTTAAAGAAGGAGTGATCGAAATGGGGAAATTTAGTTCCACCATTGACCGTGCTTTTGTGAAAGATATTGAAAGTGATATTGCGTCTTACAAAAAAACTGGCAAACTGCCAAATGAAAAGTGAGGATACGACGATGCAGCACGAAAAATCGATGGAGTTTTTACAAATTGCCATGAAGTATTTTCCGCAGGCAAAAGAAGAATTAGATAAAGCAGGTATTCAGCTTGAGCCCGAAGCTCTTCAGCCGCTTTTATCATTGTTTACATCTGTCATGCAAGAGGCATATGAGCTTGGAAAAGCAGATGCAGAATCAGAAAAAGCCACAGAATAGTGGCTTTTTTTTATGATAATTTTTTCTTGAAGGCACTAATCATAGGGCCAACATCTTTAAACACAGGCTTCAGCTCATCGATGGAATTCATAATGTTCCCAATTTGATTCATGACGTGCATGTAGTCAATTGAGTCTTCACTTGAAGTTGTCTCCTCACGTTCCTCCTTTGCTTCTGTCTTGCTTTTCTCCTTTTCAAGCGGTTGGCCAAACATCATAGCCGAAAAAATATCTTTTTGCGCCATATCACATGCTCCTTTCTACTATTGGTATATCAATAATCTATGAAAAAAGTGAGAGGAAAGGTTAGACGTTTGTATTGCCAAGGAGAAAAAAATAAGGTAAAATTAGTACCAGATACTAATATAAGATCACAATATCACATGCTCGTATGAGTAAAAGGAGTCTTATTCAATGAATGCTGGAATTATTGGCCTTGGCCGCTATATACCTGAAAAAGTGTTAACAAATCTTGATTTAGAAAAAATGGTTGAAACTTCTGACGAATGGATTCGTACTAGAACAGGTATAGAAGAAAGAAGAATTGCTTCTGATGATGTCAATACATCTCATATGGCGCTTGCTGCTGCAAAAAAAGCATTAGCTGACGCAGATGTGGCTGCAGAAGATATCGATATGATTCTTGTGGCGACAGTCACGCCAGATCAAGCATTTCCGACAGTCGCTTGTATGATTCAAGAACAGCTCGGTGCACATAAAGCATGTGCAATGGATATTAGCGCTGCGTGTGCTGGCTTTATGTATGGGCTTGTTACTGGAAAACAATTTATCGAATCAGGTACCTTCAAGCACGTGCTCGTCGTTGGCGTTGAAAAGCTTTCTCGCATTACCGACTGGGATGACCGCAATACAGCTGTTCTGTTTGGAGATGGAGCAGGTGCTGCTGTGTTAGGAGAAGTCAGCGAAGGTAAAGGAATTCTCTCATTTGAGCTTGGAGCCGATGGAAGAGGCGGGAAGCACTTGTACTTAGATGAAAAAGATCATACAATCATGAATGGACGAGAAGTATTTAAATTTGCTGTAAGACAAATGGGCGAGTCAAGCGTAAACGTCATCGAAAAAGCTGGACTATCAAAAGAAGACGTTGACTTCTTGATCCCGCATCAAGCAAATATTCGCATTATGGAAGCAGCCCGCGAACGCCTAGAGCTGCCAGTTGAAAAAATGTCGAAGACAGTCCATAAATATGGAAACACATCAGCAGCATCTATTCCAATTTCACTATGTGAAGAAATCGAAGCCGGTAAAATTCATGACGGCGATGTGATTGTAATGGTAGGTTTTGGTGGCGGATTAACGTGGGGCGCAATCGCTATGCGATGGGGCCGATAAAAGAGTGAGGTGCACAAATTAATGGATAAAAAACGAGTAGTTGTTACAGGATTAGGTGCTTTGACACCTCTTGGCAACGATGTAGAGTCAACATGGAAAAATGCTGTAGCAGGTGTATCAGGAGTTGGACCAATCACACGTGTCGATTCAAGTGAATATACCGCAAAAGTAGCTGCAGAACTAAAAGATTTTAACATTGAAGATTACATGGAGAAAAAAGAAGCGCGAAAAATGGCACGCTTCACGCAATATGCAGTCGTTGCTGCTCAAAAGGCGCTAGAAGATTCACGTCTTGAAATCACAGATGAAATCGCACCGCGTGTTGGTGTATGGGTTGGGTCTGGTATTGGCGGTCTTGAAACATTTGAAGAGCAGTTTGAAGTGTATTCAAATAAAGGGGCAAGACGCGTAAGCCCATTCTTCGTCCCAATGATGATTCCAGATATGGCAACAGGCCAAATTTCAATTGCACTTGGCGCAAAAGGGGTTAACTCTTGTACTGTGACAGCATGTGCAACAGGTACAAACTCAATTGGTGATGCATTTAAAGTCATTCAGCGCGGAGATGCAGATGCGATGATCACAGGCGGAACAGAAGCGCCGTTAACAAAAATGTCGTTTGCAGGTTTCTGTGCGAACAAAGCCCTTTCGACAAATCCTGATCCAGAGACAGCAAGCCGTCCATTTGACAAAAACCGTGACGGATTTGTTATGGGTGAGGGTGCAGGAGTTATCGTTCTTGAAGAACTTGAGCATGCGTTAAAACGTGGTGCGACGATTTATGCAGAAATCGTTGGATATGGTTCAACTGGTGATGCCTATCATATTACAGCACCAGCTCCAAACGGAGAAGGCGGCGTCCGCGCAATGAAAGAAGCGATTCGAGATGCTGGGTTGTCTGTGGAAGAAATTGATTATATCAATGCCCACGGAACAAGCACACCTTACAATGATAAATTTGAAACAATGGCCATTAAAGAAGTGTTCGGAGAGCATGCGAATCAGCTTGCCATCAGTTCGACAAAATCAATGACAGGTCACTTACTTGGCGCAGCAGGCGGAGTAGAAGCCATTTTCTCTATTCTTGCGATTAAAGACAGCGTCATTCCTCCAACCATTAACCTTGTAACACCGGATGAAGAATGTGATCTTGATTATGTGGCAAATGAAGCACGTTCAAAAGAAGTACAAGTGGCTCTAAGTAACTCACTTGGCTTTGGTGGACATAATGCGACAATTATCTTTAAAAAATACGAAGCGTAATATTTCCTAAGAAGGCGGCGATCCATAAACAGATCGCCGCTTTTTTGCATATGATGAAAATGGAGGTGTTTAGCGGTATGGGTCTAGTCAATACACAATATCTCATTCATCAATCATCATCATTTCAGGAGCTTGCGTCACGCTTTGTTCCTTATTTTAAAGGGGCAGAGGAAAAAGAATGGTCCTCTATTCTCTCCCACCTGCATTATCACGGAATGATTCGGTCTTTTAGATCATGCAAAGACATGATCGACAAGCTCAAAGAAAAGGGGTACTTCCAGCTCGTCATGAAAGAATACCGGGCGCTGCAAAAGCAGTGGAAAGGCCCTGACATTCCTGTCTTTATTTTGCCAGTCAATGAGAGCAGCAAAGAAATTAGAGAGCAATTTTATTATCAATCCGGCATGGCATTTGATGACAAGGTCTTTCTCTTTTTGTCGCCAAATACTCCGAAAGAACGTATCGGTACATTGCTGACTCATGAATATCACCATGTATGCAGGTTGTATTTTCTCACGAAAGAAGAAAAAGATTTTACATTCCTTGATACAATCATGATGGAAGGGCTCGCTGAATATGCTGTGTATCATAGGTACGGAGAAAGCTATACAGCCAAATGGACCACTCTCTATGACGAAACGCAGCTTCAGCGCATGTATCAGAAATGGGTATCCAGTCATCTTGATCAAAAAGTGCAGGATGACGAAAGACTGATACAGAACCTCCTTTATGGAAAAGGGAACTACCCCAAAATGCTTGGTTACGCCACTGGGTTTTATATCGTGAAAAAGTATTTCAGTGAGCACCGAATCAGTGAGGAGTCTATGATTGCAGAGCCGTCGGAAACTTTTTTAAAAGCGATAGACTCATAAAGTGAATAATTCACATAAAAAGAGACATATTACAAATTTACTAAATTCTTCTTGATTTCGCCATAACAATGTAATAATATACAAATATAAATTTTGATCATTCTTTTTATTCTAAAAAAACTGAATTTTCCAATTCGATTCTATTGATTCATGGAGAAAGGGGCGAATAAATGACCACGCTGCTTGAAGTGCAAAACTTAAAAACATATTTTTTTCGAAAAAAAGAACCGATACCCGCTGTTGATGGCGTTGATTTCAGCATCAATAGAGGAGAAACTGTCGCATTAGTCGGTGAGTCTGGATCTGGTAAAAGTATTACGTCCTTATCCATTATGGGGTTGATTAACGGCACTGGTGGAAAAATTATGGACGGTTCCATCAAGCTTGAGGGCAAGGATCTAGTTACATATAGTGAAAAGGAATTATGCAGCATTCGTGGTAATGACGTCTCTATGATCTTTCAGGAACCGATGACCTCACTTAATCCCGTCCTAACCATCGGGGAGCAAATTACAGAAATTCTCATCTATCACAAAAAACTTTCAAAAAAAGAAGCGACTAAAAAAGCGATTGAGCTGCTGAAGCTTGTTGGTTTTTCCAGACCGGAACAAATCATCAAAGATTACCCGCACCGTTTATCAGGCGGCATGCGGCAAAGAGTGATGATTGCCACTGCGCTAAGCTGCGATCCGAAGCTTCTCATTGCAGATGAACCGACAACTGCCCTAGATGTAACGATTCAAGCCCAGGTGCTCACATTGATGAAAGATTTATGCTCGACATTTGGTACATCGATTCTTCTCATAACTCATGATTTAGGTGTCGTATCTGAAGTGGCAGATCGAGTGATTGTCATGTACTGCGGACAGGTTGTTGAAAATGGGACCGTCGAAGAATTATTTGATCAGCCGCTTCATCCTTACACAGAAGGGCTGCTTGAATCGATTCCTGTCATTGACGGAGACATACAGCCGCTAGCAGCGATCAAAGGGAATGTCCCTGCGCCAGATCAGCTTCCGGCCGGCTGCCGATTTGCTCCTAGATGCCCGAATGTGAAGGAGCGCTGCCTAGGAGAGTTGCCTAAGCTGAGGACATTTGAAAATGGCAGAAGCGTCAGATGCTTCTTATATGAGGAGGCAGACCAAACATGACCCTTGCTCAAAATCAACCACAGCCAACAGATCTAACAGAGAAAGAAACCATCCTTGAACTGAAACATATTCGAAAACATTTTCCGATTAAAGCAGGCGTCTTTCAGAAGAAAGTCGGTGCAGTCAAAGCTGTTGACGGCATAGACTTGAAGATTTATAAAGGTGAAACGTTAGGCATTGTTGGGGAGTCAGGATGCGGTAAATCTACACTAGGCCGGACAATGATTCGCTTATATGAGCCAACTGACGGTCAAATCTTTTTTAAAGGGCAAGACATCTCCCGCGTATCAGAATCAAAGCTAAGACAATCAACACGAAAAAACATCCAAATGGTTTTTCAAGATCCCTTTGCATCACTCAACCCTAGAAAAACTCTTCGAAGCATCATCAAAGAACCCTACAAAACACATCACTTATATTCCTTAAAAGAAAGAAATGAAAAAGTAGAACAGCTTTTATCAAAGGTGGGACTTCATCCAAGCTTTGCAAATCGTTACCCTCACGAATTTTCTGGCGGGCAGAGGCAGCGAATCGGCATCGCTCGTGCGCTTGCCATGAATCCAGAAATGATCATCGCAGATGAGCCGGTATCAGCACTTGATGTATCCATTCAGGCGCAGGTGATTAATCTGATGGAGGAGCTTCAGGAGGAATTTGACCTGACATATCTATTTATCTCTCACGATTTAAGTGTGGTCAGGCACATTAGTGATAGAGTCGGCGTGATGTATCTCGGCAAAATGATGGAACTTGCCGATAAGCACAACCTGTATGATGAACCGCTCCATCCATATACACAGGCACTGCTTTCTTCTGTTCCTGTTACCCGTAAAAAGGGTCAGATCAAAAGAGAACGGATCATGCTTCAAGGCGATCTGCCAAGTCCTGCAAATCCGCCAAAAGGCTGCGTATTTCACACAAGATGCCCGTATGCGAAGGAAATCTGTAAAGAAAAAATACCAGCATTTCAGGAATTAAAAACAAACCACTTCGTTGCCTGCCACCTCTACGACGCTTAATCAGCTTGGATGATTTCATCTTTGAGAGGGGGGATGAAGCGGCATCTGTATCATTTCTAAAAAAGATAGGGGGAATTGTATATGAAAGGTAGAAATAGAAAGTCCATTTTGATCAGTTTACTACTGATCTTTACACTCATGCTTGCGGCTTGCTCTAGTGGAAATAAAACCTCTGGAGAAAGTGAAAAGAAATCCACTGGTAAACCTGTACAAGGTGGTGATCTTGTGATCGGTTCCATTGCAGAACCAACATTATTTAATTCGCTGTATTCAACAGACGTGGCAAGCTCTGATATTGAGGAAAGAATCTACAGCTTTTTACTTCAAACGGACGGAAAGCTAAACCCTCAACTATCGCTGGCAGAGGATATTAAAGAATCTGATGACGGCAAGCAGTTTGATGTGACCATTAAAAAAGGCGTAAAGTTTCATGATGGTGAAGAATTGACGGCTGATGATGTTGTGTTTACATACAGCATTCCGATCAATAAGGACTACAATGGAGAGCGCGGATCAGGCTTTGAAGTATTAGATTCAGTTAAAAAGACAGGGGATTACTCAATCGAATTCAAGCTCAATAAAAAAGATCCCTATTTCTATAATGTCACACTAGGAAGCTATGGCATTTTGCCTAAGCATATTTTAGGTGATGTGCCTGTAAAGGATCTCGGTGAAAATGAATTTAACCGAAAAAAACCAATCGGTTCAGGTCCATTTAAATTTGCTGAGTGGAAAGAAGGGGACTACGTTAAACTAGAGGCCTTTGACGATTATTGGGATGGGCGTCCATACCTTGATACCGTCACGATTAAAACCATTCCTGATCAGAATGCAGCGATTGCCCAGCTGTCAGCAGGTGATATTGATTTCTTTGCTGTACCGGGAGCAGAGCTGCAAACGGCTGAAAAAGTCAGCAACATTAAAATTGAATCTGATCTAGGGCTCAATTATTCATACATTGGCTGGAACCAGAAAAATGATCTCTTTAAAAGTAAAAAGGTCCGCCAAGCGCTGACACATGCCATTGATCGCCAAACGATTGTCGATCAAGTGTTGGATGGAGACGGCAAAGTAGCCAACATTCCAGAAAGTCCGCTGTCATGGAACTATCCGAAGAATGATAGTGTTCCAGTATTTGAGTTTGATCAAGAAAAAGCGAAAAAGATGCTGAAAGAAGAGGGCTGGGAGGATACAGATGGAGATGGCTATCTTGATAAGGATGGAAAAAAATTCTCCTTTGTCATCAAGACCAATCAAGGAAATAAAGTTCGTGAAGATATCGCTGTCGTTGTCCAGCAACAGCTCAAAGAAGTTGGTGTGGAAGCGAAGCCGCAAATTGTGGAATTCAGTGCACTCATTGAGCAGACGACACCGCCTAAGTGGGATTATGATGCGCTGCTGCTCGGCTGGAGCCTTGCCACATTCCCTGATCAATTCAGCATCTTCCACTCAAGCCAGTCAGAAAAAGGCTTGAATAACATCTGGTATAAAAATGAGGAGGTCGATAAGCTGTTAGTGGATGCTAAGAACTTAAGCGATCGAAAAGAATATTCAAAGGCATATGAAAAAATTTATGAACTGATCGCAGAAGATCAGCCATATACGTTCCTTTATTATGCCAACTCACATCGCGCGATGCCATCTAACCTACAAGGCTACTCTTATCATCCGAAAGATGAGTATTACAAAATCGAGAAATGGTGGATTGAACAGTAGGCTGCTAATGAAAAAGAGGAGGGTTTTCCCCTTTCAGCGTGAAGACAACAAAAAAGACAAAGGGCTAAAATAAAGACCATTTTAGCCCTTTTTCATCACAGTATGGCAATCCGATGAAAAAGGAGTTGTGCATATGGTTACATATATCATTAGAAGGACACTGCTTTCCATTCCCATCTTATTTGGGATTACCATTTTGTCCTTCGCCATTATGAAAGCAGCACCAGGCGATCCGATGTCACTCATGATGGACCCAACCATTAGTGCCGCAGACCGGGAGGCCTTCATTGATAAGTACGGCTTGAACGATCCTGAATATGTGCAATATATGAAATGGCTTGGCAATATGCTTCAAGGTGACTTTGGCACCTCCATTGTTAAAAAGGGGACGCCCGTGGCTGATTTGATTTTTGCCCGGCTGCCAAATACCCTCATCCTCATGATCTTTTCTACATTAGTCGCCCTAATCATCGCCATCCCATTTGGTGTTCTTTCAGCAAAACGTCCATATACAAAGCTAGACTATGGCATTACGGTTACATCTTTTATCGGACTGGCTATTCCGAACTTTTGGTTTGGACTCATTCTGATTATGGTTTTATCTGTGAATTTAGGATGGTTCCCGACAGGCGGTGTCTCTACCTTAAATGCCGATTTTAATGTGTTTGACCGGCTCCATCATATCATTTTACCAGCCTTTGTTTTAGCAACTGCTGATATGGCAGGGCTCACCCGGTACACAAGGTCGAGTATGCTTGATGTCATGAGGCAGGATTACATTCGCACCGCAAGAGCGAAAGGCTTTCGAGAAAACAAAGTCATTTTCAAGCACGGATTAAGAAACGGCCTCATGCCTGTCATTACGATTTTCGGATTGATGGTTCCATCCTTTATTGGCGGCGCAGTCGTGGTGGAACAAATTTTCACTTGGCCAGGGCTTGGAAAGCTGTTCATCGATTCTGCCTTTTCGAGAGATTATCCGGTCATTATGGCGATGACTGTTATTTCCGCAGTGCTCGTGGTGGTTGGAAATTTAATAGCGGATATTCTATATGCGATCGTTGATCCGCGTATTGAATATTAGAAGGGAGCTGAAGCACAATTGGCACAGCCTAATATGGGAACACCTCCTGTTGATCTCAAATTAAAAGAGGGTCTTCCGCCAAAGCCAGAGACGATGCTGCGTTTATTTTGTGAGAAATTTTTCAAAAATAAACTGGCGGTTGCCGGCTCCGTGATCTTATTGGTCATTATCTTTTCAGCCATTTTCGCTCCAGTGGTCGCTCCATATGCACCAGAGCAGCAAGATTTATTGAAGCGGCTCCAGCCGCCAAGTGCTGAGCATTTGATGGGAACTGACAAGTTTGGCCGAGATATTTTCTCAAGGGTGCTTTATGGCGCAAGGGTCTCTCTGTTAGTTGGCTTCGTCTCAGTGGTCGGGGCGATCACCATTGGCACTGTGGTCGGAGCGGTAGCGGGGTATTTCAAAGGATTGGTTGATTCTGTCTTGATGAGATTTGTTGATGTGGTATTGTCGATTCCAGACATTTTTCTATTGATTACGCTCGTCACCATTTTCAGACCGGGCATTGATAAATTGATTTTAATCTTTGCTTTGACCGGCTGGACAACAACCGCGAGACTCATCCGCAGTGAATTCTTATCACTTCGAACAAGAGAATTCGTACTCGCGGCGAGAACCATTGGAACGAAAAACCATGTCATCATCTTTTCGCATATTTTACCGAACTGTATCGGTCCTATTATCGTGTCAGCTACACTGAAAGTAGGTTCCGTCATTTTAGCCGAATCAACGCTGAGCTATCTAGGGTTTGGCATACAGCCGCCAACAGCAAGCTGGGGCAACATGCTGCAAGATGCACAAAACTTCTCGATTATGGTGCAAGCGTGGTGGTATCCGCTCTTCCCTGGTTTACTGATATTGCTGACCGTTTTATGCTTTAATTTCTTAGGAGATGGGCTGAGAGATGCGCTTGATCCTAAAAAGCTGAAGTGAATCTCAATACTTAAGTAGCAAAAATATGTATTTTTATAACAAAAAAGGTTGAAAAAGGTATTTTTGCATGGTACCATAGATTTACAATAAATAAAGAGATTGAGAGGAGAGCTCCTAATTGTCTGCTAAAGTGGAAACACCAATTTCAGATGAAGGCACAGATTTCTTTGGTGCTCAGTATAAAGAGATTTACTCACATCTTTTATCTCGTAATGTCGATGTAGAAATTGATTTCATTCGCAGAAAAATCCTTCAAACTTATGATCATCCGCACATATTAGATTTTTGTTGCGGGCATGGAAGACATCTCCTTAAACTTTGGGAAGAAGGATATCAGGTAGATGGACTAGACCTCAATCAGGATTTTTTGGCGCATATTGAAGAAGTTTCAAATCACCGAGTGACAACTTTTTTAGCAGACGGAAGAGACTTTCAGCCTCCTAGAACGTATGATGTTGTGCTTAATATGGAAACGTCCATTGTCTATATGTCAGATGAGGAAAACATGAAAATGCTTAGAACCATGTATGCATGTTTAAAAGAAGGCGGAACTTTTCTTCTCCATCTTGCAAATAGAGAATTTATAGTAAAATATTTCCATCCTCTTATTTGGTTTGGTGACGAAGAGACAGGCTATGCTTTAGAAAGAAGACAGTTAGACATTGTAAACAGCACCATTAAGATAGAGCAAACAAGAATAGTGAAATACAAAACAACCAGACATGTTATTACGATGAGGTTATACAGTGTCTCTGAAATCACAAATATGTTAAAAGATATTGGTTTTATCGTCCAACAAATTTATGGAGATTTTGAAGGTAATCATTATACCGTAGAAGCTCACAACACGATACTTTTATGCACTAAATAAAGCATTAAAGGGGGTGAGTCATATGAAAACAAACGTAATCATCATCGTACCAAAATAACTGTCTATAGAAAACGAATCATTTATATTTATTCTGTAAAGTGCGTGTGAAAGAACACGCACTTTCTTACGTAAAATAATTCAATAGAAGAGAAGATAGAGAGGTTGATTTTATTGATCGCTATCCTGAAACAGCCGCGATTTTTAACCTTTTGTTTAGCGCAACTGATTTCCCGTTTTGGGGACGGTCTGACCACTATTGTCATCCTTTATATTGTTGGAACCACTTCCGATGATCCTTTATTAATTGGATTTGTCTTGTTTTGTCAATATTCACCTATGTTTTTTTTCGGATTAATTGGTGGTGTTGCGGCAGACCATTTTAAAAAACATCATATCATGATAGCTGCCGATTTATTTCGAGCTCTCATATTAATAGGGATGATCTTTAGTATAAACCACCCAGTTTATGTAATTATTCTTGTTTTTTTATCAGGTATAGGAAGTGCTTTTTTTTATCCAGCGCGTTCCTCTTATATCCCGGTTGTAGTAGGGGAGAAAAATATTACAGAGGCAATGGGCGTTTCACAGAGTATTTATTCTGTTATGCAAATTGCGGGACCTGGTATTGCAGGGCTGTTGCTTCTTTTTTTCTCTCCAACTATACTGCTCATGATCGATATTCTTTCTTATAGTCTATCCGCATGTTTGATTTTGTTAACGGCTGTACTTGTGAAAAAGAAAAATAAAAAAGAAGAAGAGATTTCCTCATCATCTAAAGAAAAACAATGGACGGCGATCAAACTAGGATTGAAGGTTGTATTTCAATCAGCACCGCTTGCTTTTTTAATCATTTTATTAACACAAGTAATGTTTATCGCTGGTATTTTTAACACAACATCAAACTCCATTTTGCTGCACGAGTTTCAAGTCACAGGTTTTCATTTTGGAATGATTGAAGCATTTTCAGGGATCGGTGCGGTTATTGGTTCCATTTTAGGTCCATATTTGTTAGGTAAATTAAAACCAGGCTATATCTTAATCACCACGACGATCTTTATGGGGCTTTGGATGACGGCCATCCTACCGATTGAGTTTTTAGAAACACTATATGGATTACCACCAGTCTATATTTGGATGTTTGGTATAGGATTAATGAACGCTTTCTTGAATGTACCGATTAGCAGTTTATTTCTTGGGCTTACTCCAAATGCCTATAGAGGACGTGCGATGTCCATTTTACAAATGTTTTCTAATTTTGGTATCATCCTCGGTTTAATCATCGCCGGTATTTTTTCTAAATATATTGGTGTTATATGGATTACTGCCATTTCCGGCGGAGTATTGTTGGCTATCAGTTTATTGTCAATGCGAATGAAAGGTTTTGCGGCCTTATTAACTGTAACGAAAAAAAATAAAGACACTTCAACTGCTACACAGCTTGAAGTTTAATAAAGTTGGAATAATTTCTCTATCCCTTGCCCATACTGTGGACAACAGTTTTTAAAAAGTGAGGGATTGGTTATGTTATTTCTTCATGACGTATGGGTGAATTGGTTTGAAGGGGAAGAAAATGGCTACAATGTGTGTCATTTTCATGAGTGGCGCAAGGAGGACAGTGTTGAGCTGTTAGATCAAGTGCCTTTACTCAAGGTGCAGAGTCCTTTGTTTGATTACATAGAGAACGATCTTTCAGAGCTGCCAAAGACGCTGCTAGAATCTGTATTTGAGAAATCATATATTCGAAAAAATCATGAACGGCGTAAATTAGAGTATTGCTTTGTGGTCACAGACGGCATTCGAATCATTGCCGTGGATACGATTGGGTATTCCATTCCTGTGAGAAAAAGCCGTTTGATTCCAAGGCAGGAGCAATTGGTGTATGAAATGGTGAAAGATGTGAAGGCAGAGGAATATGAATTCTCTAAGGGCAGCCTTGAATCGACGAAGGAGTACCACATTCTATCACTGCCGCCGCAACATATCAGCGGATTAACGAGAAAAGAAAGACAGCTGAAGCAGCTAATGTTTATGGCGCTCGATCAATTAAAAGGGCTCCAAAACAGGGCGGAAATTGCGTATTGGTATACAGAATGGAACCCGCGCATGTACAACCAAATCAAACGAATGTCATTCGAAGAGATTTGGAACATGCTTTACAATGAAACGATTGATGGGTGGTCAGAGAATCATTTAGCATTCTGTGAAAAAATGATTAAAGGACAGCCGTTTTTTGAAAAGCTTTGGGAAATGGAAAACGAATCAAAGGTGAATTAGAAAAAGCTTGCAGCTTGATGTGCTGCAAGCTTTTTTTATTTGCGCTTTCTGCCAAGACCCATCGCATTCTCCATTTTTTTCAGCATTTTGTTTGCTGCGCGGTTTGCTTTTTCAGCACCTTCGTCTAGAATGCGGTCAAGCTCGTCTGATTCAATGAGTTCATAGTATCGATCTTGAATTGGTTTTAAAGCATCAACGACAACGTTCGCAAGATCTCCTTTAAACTCACCATACCCTTTGCCTTCGTACTTTTGCTCCAGCTCTGCAATCGATATGTTACCTAATACAGAATAAATCGTCAGCAAGTTAGCAATGCCAGGCTTGTTCTCTTTGTTATACTTGACGATGCCTTCAGAATCCGTCACAGCACTTTTAATTTTCTTTTCAAGCTGCTTTGGTTCATCTAATAAGGTAATGAAGGATTTTTGGTTCGGATCGGATTTGCTCATCTTTTTCGTTGGATCTGTTAAAGACATAATCCGAGCGCCTTCTTTTGGAATTTTCACTTCAGGTACAGTGAAGATGTCATTGTATTTTCGGTTAAAACGTTCAGCAAGCGTTCTAGTCAATTCAAGATGCTGCTTTTGGTCTTCTCCAACAGGGACTAAATCAGTACCATATAATAAGATATCGCCAGCCATTAATGGGGGATACGTTAATAGGCCTGAAACAACCGCTTCCTTACCAGCGGATTTATCCTTGAATTGGGTCATTCTTTCTAATTCCCCAATATAAGCAACACATTGCAGCATCCATCCTGCCTGGGCGTGAGCAGGTACCTCTGATTGAATAAACAATGTCGCCTTCTCTGGATCAAGTCCAACGGCTAAATAAAGAGCTGCTAAGCTTCTAATATTTTGGCGAAGCGCTAGCCGGTCCTGACTCACTGTAATCGCATGCTGATCGACTACACAAAAATAGCCATGATAATAATGCTGCAAATCGACAAATTGCTTCATTGCCCCAATATAGTTCCCTAAAGTCACAGAACCGCTCGGCTGAATGCCAGAAAAAATTGTCTTCTTTGTCATACTAAAACCTCTTTTCTTCAATATAAAAAGGCCCACCCGTCACTTTTCAACAGAAAAGGGACGAATGAACCGTGGTACCACCCTTGTTATTTCACAAAGAAATCACTCAAGACGTTGATATCGGAGACTGCTCCGTCTAAGCCTACTTACTTCTAAAAGTGTTCGGTTAGCTGCTCCAAAGCCCATTCCATACATGCCATTATCTGCTCCCACCAGCCGCAGACTCTCTGTAAATAGTGAATATATGTACTCTTCTTTTTCATCGCAACAGTATGTCTATCTATTATAAAGGATGACCATAAAAAAGTCACGAAGCCCCATGTGACCTTCTCATCATGTCGTTTGACACTTAAAATTTTAGATAAAATACTAACTATCTGTTAGAATTTTTTAAAAAAGGATGATTAATTATATGTATAAAACATTATTCTAGCTGAATTTGTTAAATTATTTTAATCAATTTACGCTTTAATTTGTTGAAGTGATTGAGACTTTAGTTTATAAAAATCCCTCTTTATCCCCATTTACGTTTTTTAAAAATATATGAAATTGATATTGCAATAAATTATTCTATTCATTATAATTAATTTGTTCACACGTTTGTGCTAGGCTCTTTACATAGTGAAAATTCAGAAAAAACAAAAGAAATAGAAAGTAAGCTATTTAGGGACTTTTTTACGCTATTTCTTAAATCTGAATCTCATCTTCTATCGAGACCTTTGAACTAAAACATATTATAAGGGGGAATACAGTTGAAAAAGCGTTGGTCTGTTGTTACTTTAATGCTTATTTTCACACTTGTATTAAGCGCTTGTGGTTTCAGCGGAAACAAATCAGGCGACAGCAATAGCAGTTCTGGAGAGGCTAAAACAACATTAAATGTGAATATCTCCACTGAGCCTTTTTCTCTACATCCGGGATTGGCAAATGATTCAACTTCAGGAAGTGTCATCCGTCAGACTTTTGAGGGATTAACAAGAATTAACGCTGAAGGAAAGCCTGAAAATGCAATGGCTTCTGATATCAAAACAAGTGCTGATGGTAAAACATACACATTCACACTTCGTGATGCAAAATGGTCTAATGGTGACCCTGTTAAAGCAGAAGATTTCGAATATGCTTGGAAATGGGCATTAGATCCTAAAAATGAATCTCAATATGCTTACCAGCTTTACTATATTAAAGGTGCTGAAGCAGCGAACAAAGGGAAAGCGAAAGTTGCTGATGTTGGCATTAAAGCAAAAGACGACAAAACGCTTGTAGTTGAGCTAGAGAACCCAACACCGTTCTTTACTGAACTAACTGCATTCTATACGTATATGCCAGTCAACAAAAAAGTGGCTGAAAAGAATAAAAACTGGTACACAAATGCTGGTGAAAACTACGTATCTAACGGACCATTTGCTCTTACTAAATGGAAACATGGTGGTTCAATCACGCTTGAAAAGAACAATGAATACTGGGATAAAGATACTGTGAAATTGAAAAAGATTAACATGTCTATGATCAAAGATACAAACACTGAGCTTAGCATGTTTGAAAAAGGCGAGCTTGACTGGGCTGGTTCTCCAACTGGAAACCTTCCTACTGAGTCTCTAAAATCATTGAAAAATAAAGGCAATCTTAAGATCCAGACGATTGCAGGTGTTTATAATTATAAATTTAACACTGAAGTAAAACCTTTAAACAATGCAAACATCCGTAAGGCACTTGCTTACTCAATCAATCGTCAAGCGATTGTTGACAAAATTACGCAAGGTGAACAAGTTCCAGCAATGGCAATCGTTCCTCCAACAATGGAAGGTTTCGAGGACAACAAAACTGGATACTTCAAAGATCATGATGTAGCAACTGCGAAAGAATTTCTTGAAAAAGGTGTGAAAGAATTAGGTTATAAGTCAGTTTCTGATCTTCCAGCATTGAAACTTTCTTACAATACAGATGAAGCTCACCAAAAGATTGCGCAAGCAATTCAAGAAATGTGGAAAAAAGACTTAGGCTTAAAAGTTGAACTTGATAACTCTGAGTGGAACGTTTATATCGATAAACTTCATAGTGGAGATTACCAAATTGGACGTATGGGCTGGTTAGGTGACTTCAACGATCCAGTGAACTTCCTTGAGCTTTACAAAGATAAAGACGGTGGAAACAACGACACTGGATGGGAAAGCAAAGAGTACAAACAATTGTTGAATGATTCTGCGAAAGAAACAGATAAAACGAAACGTGAAGAAATGCTGAAAAAAGCAGAAGAAATTATCATCAACGATATGCCTATAGCACCAATTTACTTCTACACTCAGCTTTGGGTACAAGATCCAAAACTAAAAGGTGTGGTTGTATCTGGACTAGGTGATGCACAATACAAATGGGCACATTTCGAAAAGTAAGAATTATAGTATAAGAGATCTACGGCAAGGATCTTAAGGTATATGGAGGATGTCTCTCCATATACCTTTCTTGCTGATTAGAGAAAATGTTGTAAAATCATGGAGGTGCAATTCCGTTGCTTAAATATATCGGTAAGCGATTAATATATATTTTAATCACACTGTTTGTTATTGTAACTGCAACTTTCTTTCTCATGCAGGCAGCACCGGGTGGTCCATTCTCTGGTGAGAAGAAACTTCCTGCTGAAATTGAAGCAAACCTAAACGAGCACTACGGGTTGGACAAGCCCTTATTTGTTCAATATGTAAACTACTTAGGTTCAGTTGCAAAATTAGATTTTGGTCCCTCATTTAAATATAAAGGACAAACTGTAAATGACTTAATCAGTTCTGGATTCCCCGTTTCCTTTACCCTCGGAATTGAGGCAATTCTCCTCGCATTAGCATTTGGTGTATTGTTTGGGGTCCTTGCAGCGCTCTATCATAACAAGTGGCAGGACTATACGATTGCCATTTTAACGATCTTTGGAATTTCAGTTCCAAGTTTCATTTTAGCTGCACTACTACAATATGTATTTGCATCTGAGGCAAGCGTTATAGCGATTTTCCCAGTTGCAGGATGGGAGTCTTGGGCCAGCACCGTACTACCTTCTATTGCACTTTCCTTCATGCCTATGGCATTTATCGCTAGACTTGCACGGTCAAGTATGCTTGAAGTTCTAAACAGTGACTACATTAGAACGGCTAGAGCGAAAGGATTAACGAAATCAGCTGTAACGATTAAACACGCAATTCGAAACGCATTGTTACCTGTCATTACATATATGGGACCAATGGCTGCTTCAGTGTTAACAGGTAGTTTTGTCGTGGAGAAGATTTTCGGTATTCCTGGATTAGGCTCTCACTTTGTCACAAGTATTACAAACCGTGATTACACAGTCATCATGGGTGTCACAGTCTTCTACAGTATTATTCTATTAATCAGTATTCTAGTCGTTGACGTCCTCTACGGTATTATCGATCCTAGAATTAAACTGACGAAGGCGAAGAAAGGGGTCTAACACATGGAAGAGATGAGAAAAGATTTATTTGTTCCTGCGACAGCTGACGCAGCAGAATCTGAAAAAATTTCTAAACCTAGTCTATCTTTATGGAAGGATGCTATGCTTCGCTTCCGTGCAAATAAACTTGCAATGGTAGGACTCACAATCATTTTTATTATTGTGATGCTGGCCATCTTTGTTCCGATTTTTTCTAAGTATGATTACTCAACGACTGATTTACTGAATGCAGACCAGCCGCCTTCAAAAGAGCACTGGTTCGGTACAGATGATTTAGGACGTGACATGTTTGTCCGTACATGGGTCGGGGCAAGAATTTCGATCTTCATCGGTCTTGCTGCAGCTATTCTTGACGTAATCATAGGGATTATTTGGGGAAGTATTGCAGCATTCAAAGGCGGCCGTACAGATGAAGTGATGATGCGTATTGCTGACGTTTTATGGGCAATTCCAACACTTCTAATGGTCATCTTAATGATGGTTGTTCTGCCAAAAGGATTATTAACGATTATCCTCGCCATGACCGTCGTAGGCTGGATAAACATGGCACGTATCGTTCGGGGACAGGTTCTACAATTAAAGAGTCAAGAGTACGTTCTTGCTGCACAAACATTAGGTGCGAAAACATCTAGACTTTTATTTAAACACTTAATTCCAAACTCAATGGGACCAATTCTTGTCACAATGACACTCACCATTCCTTCAGCTATTTTCACGGAGGCATTCTTAAGCTATCTAGGACTTGGTGTACCGGCTCCATTAGCGAGCTGGGGAACGATGGCGTCTGATGGAATTCCGGCCATGACGTACTACCCGTGGAGATTATGGTTCCCAGCCGCATTTATCTGTATAACAATGTTTGGTTTTAACGTGGTTGGAGACGGACTAAGAGACGCTTTAGATCCGAAGTTGCGTAAATAAGGAGTGATTAGGATGGAACGTGAACGTATTCTAGAGGTGAAAGACCTTGCAATCTCATTTAAAACATATGGTGGAGAAGTTCAAGCCATTCGTGGTGTGAACTTCCACTTAAATAAAGGCGAGACACTTGCTATTGTGGGTGAATCTGGCTCTGGTAAAAGTGTGACATCACAGGCCATCATGAGGTTAATACCAATGCCGCCGGGTTATTTCAAGCGCGGACAGATCCTGTTTGATGGGCAAGACATTGTCAAGAAAACTGAAAAACAAATGCAAACCATTCGAGGAAAAGACATCTCAATGATCTTCCAGGATCCAATGACTTCTTTGAATCCAACGATGAAGGTCGGGAAACAAATTACAGAAGTACTGTTCAAGCACGAACAAATTTCAAAAGAAGCGGCTGAAAAAAGAGCCATTGAATTACTGGAACTTGTTGGAATTGCAATGCCTGAAAAAAGAATCAAGCAATACCCACACGAATTTAGTGGCGGGATGAGACAAAGGGTTGTCATTGCGATGGCACTCGCAGCAGATCCGAAGCTATTGATTGCCGATGAGCCGACGACAGCACTAGATGTAACGATTCAGGCGCAAATTTTAGAATTAATGAAAGAAATTCAGCAAAAGGTGGAAACATCTATTATCTTTATTACGCATGATCTAGGTGTTGTCGCCAACGTCGCTGATCGTGTAGCCGTTATGTATGCAGGACAGATTGTGGAGACAGGGACTGTTGATGAAATTTTCTACAACCCAAAACATCCATATACGTGGGGACTTTTAGCATCAATGCCGAGCCTTGACACAGATGGCGGAGATGAAGGAAAGCTGACTGCAATCCCAGGAACACCGCCAGATCTGACAAACCCGCCGAAAGGAGATGCATTTGCACTTCGAAGCGATTATGCAATGAAAATTGACTTTGAACAAGAACCGCCAATGTTCAAAGTATCAGATACGCATTATGTGAAATCATGGCTACTTCATCCAAATGCACCTAAAGTTGAACCACCTGCTTCTGTAAAGGCGAGAATGCGTGAACTAGAAGGTAGCTACGAAAAACCTGTATTAGTAAAAGAGGGTGAATAGCATGGCAGAAAAACTGTTAGAAATCAAAAATTTGAAGCAGCATTTCCATACAGCAAGAGGAACTGTGAAAGCAGTTGACGGCGTTTCATTTGATATTTACAAAGGCGAAACACTTGGCCTTGTAGGGGAGTCTGGATGTGGTAAATCCACTACGGGCCGATCCATCATTAGACTTTATGATGCGTCAGATGGCGAGGTTCTTTATAAAGGGGAAAGTGTACACGGGAAGAAATCAAGACAAAAAATGCTTGAGTTCAACCGTCAAATGCAGATGATCTTCCAAGATCCATATGCCTCACTGAACCCTAGAATGACAGTGCTTGACATCATTGCAGAAGGCATCGACATTCATGGTCTTGCGAAAACAAAGCAAGCGCGTAAAGAGCGTGTGTACCAATTGCTTGAAACCGTTGGCTTGAACAAAGAGCATGCAAACAGATACCCGCATGAATTCTCTGGTGGTCAAAGGCAGCGTATCGGGATTGCCCGTGCATTAGCAGTTGAACCAGATTTTATCATCGCCGATGAACCAATCTCTGCATTAGATGTGTCGATCCAAGCGCAGGTCGTCAACTTAATGAAAGAGCTTCAAGAAGAAAAAGGCTTAACGTACTTATTCATTGCCCATGACCTCTCTATGGTAAAATACATCAGCGATCGTATTGGCGTGATGTATTTCGGAAAGTTGGTTGAGCTGGCACCAGCGAATGAATTATACGAAAATCCGCTTCATCCATATACAAAATCATTACTATCTGCGATTCCGCTTCCAGATCCTGATTATGAGCGTAACCGTAAACGAATCAAGTATGATCCATCTGTTCACAAAGGAACAAACACCGAGTTCCGTGAGGTGAAGCCAGGTCACTTTGTGAGCTGCACAGAGGAAGAATTCAAAGAGCTTCAGGCAAAACAATCATAAGAAGAAAGAAGCACTGCTGCGTCAGTGCTTCTTTTTTTATTTTACAAAAAAACAAGATGATGGTAATTTCTAGTTAACAACAAGTAGGTTCTAGGAGGAAATCAGATGCGATATGGATGACGTTCGCTACTCATTGTTTCATTTTCTGATCGTATTCATGCTTTTTTCAACGTCTTTTTTGAGGAAATCAAATGGAGGACAGTGGATGCTCGTGTTTATGGTGCTCATTGGCATTGTGTCTTTTTCAGTGGAATATATGCTTAACCGAAAGACAAGCAATCAGAAGCAGGAAGGACGGCGCATGAAGTATCTTTATTTCATCATGTTTCACATAGCGATGACACTCATCCTGTTTGTCTGTTTTCAACTACTCATGGACCGTTCGATATAAAACTTTTTTCTGTTGTTTGAAAAAAAGTGAAACTAGTGAAGGCTTTGCTGCGTCTTACTAGTACAGGCGTTTAAATAGCAGGAAATAGGGAATATTTAAGGAAGTGGTTCTTAACGATATCATAAGGAGCGGATCCATGAATTGGTATGAAAAGCTCAGTGAATACTTCCCGATAGAAGAAATGAAGTCAAAAGAGCATATGGAAGCTTTATTAAAGGAAAGAAGTGATATTTATCATAAGGAGGAAGGACCTCATCATGTAATGATGTACGCCGAATTTGATTCTTTCATCTTTATTGATTATTTATTTGTTTCCAGAGATGCAAGAGGTGAAGGCCTCGGATCAAAGCTCATTCATAAGCTGAAGGATAAAAAGAAACCGATCTTGCTTGAGGTCGAGCCTGTAGATGAAGATGATGCAGATACTGCGAAACGCCTAAAGTTTTACCAAAGAGAGCACTTCAAGCATGCAGAATCAATCGGTTATAAACGCAGGTCACTTGCAACAAATGAAGTGAACCGCATGGAAATCCTTTATTGGTCGCCTCTTACAGATAATGAGGAAGAAATGATGGAGGCTATGAGGAAGACCTATGAACGAATCCATACGTATAAAGATGAAGAATGGTATGGGCAGTCGTATGAGGATGTTGATGATGTATTGAAGGTCATTGAAAATAGAAAACAAAAAAATATTTTCGATCATCTCGACTAAATGAGAATGTTCAGACATCAAGCAGCACCACAAAATGAATGAAATTGTCTAGTTTTTGTCACAAAAATTGCAAGAAAACCTGTTCACACTTACTTTTTTATAGTATAATCACTATAAAGATTACTTATTTAGAACAATTTTAATTTAAGAATACAGATCAATATTCATTCTACAAATTGAGGAGTGAAGATTTATGGTAACATTATACACATCACCAAGCTGTACATCATGTAGAAAAGCAAGAGCGTGGTTAGAAGAGCACAATATTCCGTATCAAGAGAGAAACATCTTTTCTGAGCCTCTTTCAATCGATGAAATCAAAGAAATTCTTCGAATGACTGAAGACGGTACAGATGAAATTATCTCTACACGTTCAAAAGTATTCCAAAAGCTAAATGTGAATGTTGAGACAATGCCTCTTCAACAGTTGTATAAACTGATCAATGAGCATCCAGGTCTTTTAAGACGTCCAATCATCTTGGATGAAAAAAGACTACAAGTTGGCTACAATGAAGATGAAATTAGACGTTTCCTTCCAAGAACGGTTCGTACATTCCAACTAAGAGAAGCTCAGCGACTTGCTAACTAATTGAAAAACGAAAAGCTGCCGACCATTTGGCAGCTTTTTTTATTTGTTTTCAGCCGTTTGTTCGTAAAATAGGCTGGCTAAAATGACCATTATGACCGTTAAAAACGGGAGCATGAATTCAAGAGTCGCATGCTGAGCCATAAATTCATTCAATTTCACATCACGAACAATCATTTCACCGCCAGTAAAAGCCAAAAGAGCACTTCCTCCGTATAAAAGAAACGGGAATTTGGTTAAAGCGGCATGAATCAGCTTACTTCCCCAAATAATAATCGGTACTGAAATCATAAGGCCAAAAGCGGTCAGCAGCATGTTGCCTTTTGCCGCCCCTGCAACTGCAATCACATTATCAAGTGACATAAAGAGATCGGCAATCACAATGGTCTGAACCGCACGCCAAAGGGAGCCGCTGCTTTTAATGCGAATCGATTCTTTCTTTTGTTCAATTAACAAATTGTATCCTATATAAAGGAGAAAAAGCCCGCCGATAAATTGCAAATAAGGGATGGTCAATAAATATACTGCGGCACCTGTCATTGTAATTCTCATCAGCACTGCCAAAAGTGTGCCGATCCATATGGCTTTATTGCGTTTGTCATTTGACAAGCTACGACTAGCCATCGCAATGATCAACGCGTTATCTCCGCCTAAAATCAGATCTATGCCAATAATCATCAGTAAGGATACGATCCACTCTGTTTCCATCCATTTCACCTCATGTCTAATAGAGCTCGTACAACCAATATATGAAGACAATTCAAATATATGTTTCTGCAAGTTTTCTCTGCAAAAAATGCGTTTTTATTTCTTTTATTCATGTTTTATCATAAAATAGACAGTACGAAGTAATACCTCAATTCTTTAAACGGTTAACATGTAGACGGAACGGGTAAAGTGTAGTAAAGTACTATTAATTGGGAGCTTGTATGTCCCTTCAACATCTTATATAGAAGGGAAGGTTGGCAAAATGGAAATTGAAAGAATTAATGAACATACAGTGAAATTTTATATTTCCTACGGTGATATTGAAGATCGCGGATTTGACCGTGAAGAGATTTGGTATAATCGTGAGCGCAGTGAAGAGCTGTTTTGGGAAGTAATGGACGAAGTGCACGAAGAAGAAGAATTTGCAGTAGAGGGACCGCTTTGGATTCAAGTGCAGGCACTTGACAAAGGTCTTGAAATTGTCGTGACGAAAGCCCAACTTTCTAAAGATGGACAAAAGCTCGAATTGCCGATTCCAGAAGATAAAAAAGATCAAACAGACGAAGAAAGTCTAGACGCACTGCTTGATGATTTTCAAAAAGAAGAGCAGGATCAAGAAGACCATAATGAGAAGGACAAAAAACTTCAACTTCAATTTGTGTTGATAATGGATGACTTTGAAGATTTGATTGCACTTTCTCAATTAAATATGCAGGATTTTACCACAAGTTTATATTCGTTTGAAAACCGTTATTATCTATATGTTGACTTCCACGAGGATTTGTCAGATGAGCAAGTGGAGAATAAGCTCAGCATTTTGCTTGAATATGCTCATGAATCAGTGGTCAGCATTTACAGACTGAAAGAATACGGTCAGCTGATTATCGAAGGAAATGCCCTTGAAACGATTCAACAGCACTTCTCGTAACCAACAAAAGTCGATTTCTATAGAGGAATCGGCTTTTTTATCTGAATGAATAGGTAAATAAAGAGATCGGCAAGGAGAAAATGAAATGAGAAATTTAGTCAAAGTTCTATTTTTTCTTATCATTACGATAGGTGCTTATTTAGTCATTCAATTAATTGCCGGTGATTTAGCGGTAAGTGTATTAAGTTCTGTCAGTGTTCTATTCACTTTATCGATTATCTTCATCGGGTTTGTCATATTCTTGGAGAACCGGAATCCATCTCAAACGATAACGTGGCTTGTCCTGCTTGGTAGCTTTCCGTTATTCGGCTTTTTGTTCTACATTTTCTTTGGACGCAATATCAAAAAGCGCCGGCTGTTTGAAAAGAAAGCCATTCTGGACGAACAGTTAATCCAGGAAGATGAACATATTCATAGAGAAGCGATTGAGAAAATGACGCATATGGGTGATCATCAGCAGCTTTTATTTAAGCTGGCCCACAGACTTGGACATACCCCTATTACGTATCGCACGTCCTCTAAAGTCCTGACCAATGGAGAAGAAACATTCTCTCATATTTTTGAAGAAATCAAAAAAGCGACACATCACATTCATCTAGAATATTATATTCTCCGCCACGATGACCTTGGGCAAGAATTAAAGAATATTCTAATTGATAAAGCGAAAAATGGCGTGATTGTCCGCTTTTTATATGACGATGTAGGAAGCTTAAAGCTCTCTCGTCAATATATTGCTGACCTCGAAAAGGCTGGCGTTCAGATCGTTCCGTTTTTACCAGTCAGGCTCCCCCTGTTAAATAATAAAATCAATTTCCGAAATCACCGAAAAATTGTCGTGATTGATGGAGAAGTCGGATTTGTCGGTGGCCTGAACATTGGAGACGAATATATGGGCAGAAGCAGACAATATGGATTTTGGCGTGACACGCATTTGATGATTAAGGGTGAAGCTGTTCGTGATCTGCAGCAGATTTTCATGCAGGATTGGTACTATATGACGAATGAGAGATGCGCAGGTGTGGACTACTTCAAAGATTTCAGCCACATTGAGATTACAACAGAAGGCGTACAAATGATTGCTGGCGGTCCTGATAAACAGTGGGAGGTCATTAAAAATCTCTTTTTCTCCATGATCATCTCTGCCAAAAAGTCTATTTGGATCGCTTCACCATATTTTGTGCCGGATGATGATATTTTGTCTGCATTGAAAATTGCTGCATTAAGCGGAGTAGACGTACGGATTATTGCTCCGAAGAATCCAGATAAACGGATCGTCTTCCATGCGTCCCGTTCATACTTCCCAGAGCTTTTAGAAGCAGGGGCGAAGGTGTATGAGTATGATCAAGGCTTTATGCATAGTAAATTTATCATTGTGGATAGCGAGCTGGCTTCGATAGGAACGGCCAACATGGATATGAGAAGCTTTCATTTGAATTTTGAAGTGAATGCCTTCCTCTATAAAACGAAAAGCACAGAGAAGCTCGTCAATGACTTCTTAGGTGATTTAGAGCAGTCGCATGAAATTGTCCCAGAAGAATTTGCAAAGAGACCTTTAAGGGTAAGACTGTTTGAATCCACAGCAAGATTATTATCACCATTACTATAAAGATTGTATTTCCCCCCTTTTAATCAGGGGGTTTTTTCATTTTCCTCAGGAAAATATCAGTAAAATCATGTTTTGATACAATAAAATTTTATTTTGCTTATTCGCTCCCTAATAGACGAACAAGCTATAATACGGTCATCAAAGAGTAAGGGGCGAGCTGAATGAATACAGCGATCATGGATAATGGAAAGCTTATTCGAATTACACATCATTTATCAAAAAGCCGGCTGGAGCATGTAAGAACGACATGCAAATTTTATTGTCCTGAATGCAGGGAAGAGGTGCAATTAAAGCTTGGTGAACAACGTGTCTATCATTTTGCACATAAACAGCTGACAGCATGTCCTCTAGCCTCAGGCGAAACGGCTTATCATCAGGCGGGAAAAGAAGCCATGATGAATTGGCTTCAGCAGCTGGGACATAAACCGGTGCTTGAAAAGTATGTGTCAAAGGTTCATCAGCGTCCTGACGTGGCCGTCTCTATTGGGGGAACAAGCTATGCAATTGAATATCAATGTTCAAATATTACCCGGCAAGAGCTGCGTAAAAGAACAGCAGGTCTCCGTGAAGCGGGGCTCATCCCTATATGGGTAATAGGGGCAAATCGTTTAAAGCGAATATCTGCCCAGCTCTTTTCCTTCTCCTCCATTCATTGGGGAATGTTAAGGGAATCACAGAAAGCGAGTCTGATTTTTTACTGTCCGCTTCAGAATACATTCATTCATCTTGCTCAACTCCTCGTATTTCAACCAATGAAAATATGTGCCGCCATGACTGTCAGACCGCCAACAGCATACCGCGAACTTTCGGCGCTCCTATCTCCGCCCTCAAGCAAGCGTTCAGTCTACAAGCAATGGCTTAGATGTATACAGCAATTTAGGCAGCGGCCTCCTCGCATTTTATCAAATGAAAGCAAACGGTTGAGAGACGTTTTTTATGAGCATCATCAAACAGTTTTTCCTTTTCTGCCAACTGAATTATTTATCCCGCTGAAAGAAGCGTATATCTTCACAAGTCCCGTTTACGTCTGGCAGGGGTGTCTGTATGATTGGATAATGAGGAAAAAAGGAAACAGGCCAGTAACGATTCCACTGCTGATGAAAGAAATCAAGCGGTGTGTCCAGATGAAAGAAGTAAAGCTCCGATTTGGCGATATTTCAATAGAAGAAATAAAAGAGGTCATCACTGCATATGTTAAAGCGCTTGTCAGACAAGGGTTTTTACACATGACGAAAGAGGGTAATTATGAAGTAGCGTCGAATCAAATGCCAATACGAACAGTAGATGAAGCGTTCAAACGAGATGCTTTCTTATTTCATTAGCATGTTTCATGCCCACTTTGATCATGATAAGAAAAAGGTGGTGCTGCGATTGAATAGAAAGAAACGCTTTTTTCTCATTTTTTTAGTCTGTTTGGTATTTATTTCTGCATATGATTTGACAAATATAGTTCAAAACAAAGAAGATAAATACAACACCAATTTCTTTCACTTTCCGAAAGGTTGGTTCAACACAACTTATGCAAGGGGGATTCATATGACTTCACAAAGCAAAAACAACCATTTACCAGACAGAAGCGAAGTAAAAGAAGAAAACAAATGGCGTCTTGAAGATATTTTTGAAAGCGTCGATGCATGGAACAAGGAATTCGAAGCGGTCAAAAAAGAAATTCCTAAGCTAGCCCAATTAAAAGGTAAGCTGGCCCATTCTGCTGATGTACTGTATGAAGCCCTAACCTTTCAGGATCAGCTTTCTGAAAAGCTTGGCAAGCTTTATACATATGCGCACATGAAATACGATGAGGATACAACTAACTCATCATTTCAAGCGCTGAATGATAAAGCATCGAATTTATTTACACAGCTTTCTAGTACTTCTGCTTATATTGTTCCAGAGATTTTATCAATTCAAGAAGATAAATTGCAGCAGTTTATTCTGGAAAAGGAAGAATTAAAACTGTATTCCCATGCTCTCGAAGAAATTAATAAAGAGCGTCCACATATTTTAAGTGAGGAGCAAGAAGCTTTATTAGCTGAGGCCTCTGAACCTCTCTCAACTTCATCTACTACTTTTAGTATGTTTAACAATGCTGATATTTCGTTCCCTTCTGTAAAGGATGAAAATGGGGAAGAAAAGAAGATTACACACGGCAACTTTATCACATTTTTAAACAGTGATGACCGTGAAGTGAGAAAGAATGCCTTTAAAGCTGTGTATAAAACGTATGATCAGTATAAAAACACGCTTGCTTCGACACTGAGCGGTTCGATTAAAAAGGATAATTTTTATGCAAAAGTACGAAATTATAAATCGGCAAGAGAAGCGGCACTATCTAGAAACAGTATTCCAGAAGAAGTATATGATAATCTAATTGATACAGTTCATCAATATTTACCGTTATTACACCGTTATATTGAATTGCGTAAAAAGGTATTAAAGCTTGATGAAGTACACAATTATGACTTGTATACACCACTTGTAAAAGATGCTGGCATGAAACTAACCTACGATGAAGCAAAGGATTATATGCTAAAAGGGTTAGCACCATTAGGAGAAGAATATGTGTCCGTGTTAAAAGAGGGACTGAGCAATCGCTGGGTAGACGTTTATGAGAATAAAGGGAAACGTAGCGGTGCGTATTCATCTGGAAGCTATGGTACAAATCCATATATCCTCATGAACTGGCAAAATAATATTGATAATTTATTTACTCTGGCTCATGAATTTGGGCACTCTGTCCACAGCTACTATACAAGAAAGCACCAGCCATATCCGTATGGAAACTATAGCATCTTTGTAGCTGAAGTGGCTTCTACGACAAATGAAGCATTACTAGGCGAGTACCTGCTGAATCACCTAGATGATAAAAAGCAGCGTTTGTATGTGTTAAATCACTTGTTAGAAGGATTTAGAGGAACGGTATTCAGACAGACGATGTTTGCTGAGTTTGAGCATCTGATTCACGTGAAAGCGCAAGAAGGAGAGGCTTTAACGCCGGAATTTATGACGAACCTTTATTACGACCTGAATAAGAAGTATTTTGGAGAAGGCATGGTTGTGGATAAAGAAATCGGCTTAGAATGGACGAGAATTCCTCACTTCTATTACAACTATTATGTATATCAATATGCAACAGGCTATAGTGCTGCTCAGGCATTAAGCAAGCAAATATTAGAAGAAGGAAAACCTGCGGTGGAGCGCTACACAGACTTCCTTAAAGCAGGAAGCTCTGATTATCCAATCAATGTGCTGAAAAAAGCAGGTGTTGATATGGCTTCCAAAGAACCAATTGAAGCAGCATGTCAATTGTTCGAAGAAAAACTGAAAGAAATGGAAGAGCTCATCTCTAAAACGGGTGAGTAATGAAAAGACTTCTGTCAGACGTGTGAGTGGAAACTCATCTTTTGACAGGAGTTTTTTTCTCAAAAAAAAAGACCTCTTCGCATGTAGAGGCCGTTCCTTATCATCAACCTTTAAATCCCTTAAAGGTCTTCCGGTGGTTCATCCGATAAAGTGTAAAAAGTATTGCAGCAAATAAGAGTGGGGATGTGAAATAAAGAGGAAGCATTTTCATTAAGCCTAATATATTTAAAAAGAAACATAAGCCAATGGAAACAAGTCCAATGGTTGTGCTGCGCATGCAGATCCCTCCATTTTTTCGTTACTTTCACTATATGAAAGTGACAACCCTCTTATGTTTTGTGACAAAAATATGAACATATAGTATATCTGTTGTCATAAGTCGACAAAATTTGATATACTACAGATGTGAAATTAATCACATACAAACATTACCCCTTTGTTTGACCGTGAAAAATTTCTCCCATCCCCTTTGTTGTCGTTAAGACATAGTGAAACCGCGCTTATCCCGGCGCGGTTTCTTCGTGGTTTGAAAAAGAACAAATGTTCCCTTGGGGGATAAAGAAAAAACATGGGTCAGCACCCATGTTCATTCTCACAGCGATAGACATCAAGATCTGAATGATGATCATCTTCTTTATAGCGCCAAAACATTTCTTGATGTACTTGTACACGTTCTACTTTTTTAGCGAAAGCCAGCTTTTTCATTTCTCGTTCAACTTCTTCAAGTGTCAGGTCATAAACGACAGCAATCTCTTTTGCAGATGCAAATTGAAAGTAAGCAATAAACCATTCAATTGGAGGCCGTTCTGAAGGGGTTGGTTTTTCACCAATCATTTCAAAAAGGATTTCCTCGTATACATCATAAGAGTACGCACCTGAAATTTTTAATCCTTCATCTCCGTTTACTGTATTAAAAAAGGCGAATGTTGGAAGCTCAGATACGTCCATTTCAGCGGCAATTTTCATATCACATTTTAGTGCTTTGACAGCACTTTGAGAATGAATATCACGCTGGAATTCCTCGATGTCTAGTCCAGCGCTTTTTGCATTTTCTAGCAGCACATGTTCACTTGTCACATCTTGCTGATGGCAAAAAAGTGACTCTTGAATGAGACGCAGAAATTTCATTCCGCATTTTCTGCCTTGAAGTTCAGCCGCTTTTAATGCAAGTGAGGCGAGGTAGGGTGAAGTCACAATTTGTTCAGACAGCATTTGTTCTTTTTTGGTCTGAGTTTTGGTAGCAAATTTCCCCCATGCTTCGGTCAGTAAATGCTTTTTTCGTTTTCGATTCAATGCATTAATACTAGAACTTGTCACTGTTCGTAAAGTGAAAAAACGGCCGTACTTCATTTTCAATTTTTTAATGGATGGCTCTAATAACCAGCAGTCTGGGCTTAGAGGATCAATGAATACATAGATTTCAATCGGCTTTTGAGGATGTCCGTGACAGTGTGAGAAATATTGATCGTGCGGATTGCAGCTCAAGATCGTCCATCCTTTTCAGGTGTTTGATTGACCATATGACGAGCCGTTAGAGAAAGTCGCTCAAATAAAAAGTCACGAATATCGCCGGTTAGTCCTACTTGATCCATTGCATCCTCCATGCATTCAAGCCATGCGTCAGCCCGCTCCTCAGTAATTGGAAAAGGGAGATGTCTCGCCCGTAGCATAGGGTGGCCATGCTCCTCTGTATAAAGCGGGGGTCCGCCTAAATATTGCGTTAAAAACTGTTTTTGTTTTCTTGCTGTTTCTTTTAAGTCATCCGGGAAAATAGGATGAAGCAAAGGATGACACTTTACATTTTCATAAAAAGTATCAACAAGTTGCGATAGAAGTTCCTCTCCAACCGCTTCGTAAGGTGCGTTAAACGATTGTACCATGTTGACTACTCCTTTTACTCGTAGTTAATAGGATGAAGCGCCCTATTGTGAATTCATTTATTTCAAAAGTGATATTCAGTTTGTTCTATTTTATTGTTTCTATTCTTGTATACTTATTTTAACAACCTCAACTCAATTCCACAAACAAACCGCTTTGGTCTATTGAAATAAGGGGAGAGGCGGGTTCCGTGATCAATTGACCATATCATAACACATTCAGTCAAAAAAGGGTGAAAAGCGACATACAAAAAACCGAAGAGGTTATTCTCTTCGGTTTAAGCGAAATATTGAGCTGTGATTTTCTTTACATAATTTTGAGTTTCTTTAAATGGTGGAATGCCTCCGTATTTATCAACATTCCCTGAGCCTGCATTATAAGCAGCTAAGGCAAGTGAGACATTTCCATTATATTTCTGAAGCATTTGTTTGATATACTTCGTGCCGCCTTCAATGTTTTGGGCCGCATCAAAGGCATTATTCACGCCAAGTGACTTAGCAGTGGATGGCATGAGCTGCATGAGGCCAAGTGCTCCTGCATGGCTGACCGCATTCGTACGATAGCCGGATTCTTGTTTGATGACCGCATGAATCAGTTTCTCTGGAACTCCATGTTTTTGAGCCATTTGTGACACGATTTGATTAATTTCTTTTGATGATGAGCCGCTTGTAACAGCCTGTTGAAGTGGCGGCGTGTTGCTGTTGTTTAAGACATTCCCAATGCCATTCGCTGTATTCAATTGAGCGTCATTTGCATATGAAGATTGAGATTGAAGCTGCTCATTGCCAGCGATAGCAGACAAATATGGGTTTGTACGCGCGTATTGTGTGTTCGGTGCCGTTGATGGGTCCGTTCCCATAAATGCAGAAATAGAAAGCGGCAGGCGTGATAATTCTGATCCGCCTAAAAAATCTTGCAGCAGCGACTGAAATGAAGCTTGTGCATTCGATTCTTGGCCGGCCGGCATTTGCGTTTGTCCAGGGTCTGATTGTAACGTTTTAAGCGCTTGGAGCTGCATAAAGGATTGAAGTTGATTGACGTTCATCATGTTCCTCCTTAAAGGAATTCATCTATTCTGTGTTTTCATTTTCTCTTCATAAAAACGTACGACTTTGTTTTTCGTGTTTCGTACAGGGATTTGGAATTTTTGGAGCAATGCGGAGAATACGGCTTGTCCGATTTCCAGGTCGCTCACTTCAAATTCAAGTTCATAGTCCTCTACTGTTAAATATCGGCTGTAATCCAAAACAATTAAGCCTTCTTTGATCATTTTTTCAGCTCTCGACGTTTCAAGTGAACCAAAATATACAATTTGATCCTTTTGAATGTTCAGATGGTCTAACCTGTCAGCCACTTCGCCTTCTGGCAGCTGAAAATCGTCAAGGTTTGAAGGAGGAGCGATCGTTTGGTGGGTTTCGAGCAAGCCTAATTCGTGTGGTTCCTTTAACGTGAGAACCCACTGACCGTCTTTTTCTCTCATTCTTAGTGCAGCGAATTGAGATTTTATATCAAATTGAGGTGTATCAAGGTAATAGTTGGTTTGCGTGTGAAAATCCGAATCCTTCAATTGAAAATGCTGTTTCAGCTGTTCAAATTCTTCTTTCATTAACAATTGCTTTAGTTCTATTTCAATTTCCTGTGCCATTTTGACATCAACCTTTCATTTAGAGGAAATATGATTATTGTACATGAAGTGTGTTCATCATGTAAAAGACTGTTTTTATCTCATATTTCTCTTTCCACATGTGCCAAAATAAATGGAGAATCATGTGAAAGGATCATTTATAAGAAGAAAATAGGATTTTCTCAAAAAGTTCGGTTTATCAATATTGAACTTGATATGATAAAATAAAGCTGTACTTTGTTGTAAAGGAGATCATGATGCAAAATCGAATTGAAATCACAGAAGCAACTTTAAAAGAAGACAGGCTGATTTTGACGACCAAGTCAGGAGAGCAAATCCAAAAAGCAAAAGCATCAGGACAAGTGCTTGTTGATTCTGATCACTTTGCGTTCGTTTACATACTTGAAAACGAGGAGTCCTTTTCGTATCTTATCTTAGGGGAACATACATGGGCTCCATTAAAAGAAGCAATGAATCTTGACATCCCTGTCTATTTGGCAGCGGAAGAATATTCGTTAGAACTCATTCAGCTTCATCAAGAATTACATTATTTAATCGACAATATTAAAGACAATGCCAATTACGGAGATATGGAAGAGAAAGTGAAGAGCACATTCCTCTGAAATAATTAGGTATATGGAATTGGGGGAAGTTTCATGGACAAAAAACAATGGGATCAATTCCTCGCACCGTATAAACAAGCAGTCGAAGAATTAAAAGTGAAACTAAAAGGCATTCGAAAGCTGTATGAATTCGAGGATGACCATTCACCAGTAGAATTTGTCACAGGCCGCGTGAAGCCCGTTGCCAGCATATTAGAAAAAGCAAAGCGTAAAAACATCCCGATGCATGAAATCGAAACGATGCAGGATATTGCCGGGCTTCGCATTATGTGCCAGTTTGTAGAAGACATACAAGTCGTGAAAAAAATGCTCCAGTCACGAAAAGACTTTGTGGTTGTTGATAAACGCGACTATATTGCTGAGCATAAAGAAAGTGGATACCGTTCGTACCACCTTGTTGTGTTATATCCGCTGCAAACGATCAACGGAGAGAAGCAGCTCCTCGTCGAAATCCAAATTCGTACACTTGCGATGAACTTTTGGGCGACCATTGAGCATTCTCTGAATTATAAATATAGCGGGAATATCCCGGAAAAAGTCAAACTGCGCCTTCAAAGAGCTTCTGAGGCAGCATCTCTTCTTGATGATGAGATGTCTGAAATCAGAGGGGAAATTCAAGAAGCACAAGTGGCATTTTCCCGGAAAAAGAAAAACGATAGCTGAGCCTGAGCTTGATCAAATATGATGCTGCCCTCTCATAGCAGCAAGGTGGAAAAGGAGAAGAATTCATGAAATTTGCAGTTTCTTCGAAAGGGAATTCTGTTTCTGACACACTCAAAAATAAAATTCAGACCTACTTATTGGATTTTGGGATGGAACTCAATGAAGAGGAGCCGGACCTTGTCATTACGGTCGGTGGAGACGGCACCCTTCTTTATGCGTTTCACCGTTATAGCGACCGTCTGAATGAAACAGCTTTTGTCGGTGTTCATACAGGTCATCTTGGTTTTTATGCTGACTGGGTGCCAAGTGAAATTGAAAAACTCGTCTTGGCTATTGCGAAAACGCCTTATCATATTGTGGAATATCCGATCTTAGAAGTCATTGTCAGATACAACGACGGCGGCAGAGAAGAGAAATATTTAGCTATGAATGAATGTACCATTAAAAGTATGGAAGGGACGCTTGTGGCAGATGTTGAAATTAGGGGTCAGCTGTTTGAAACATTCAGAGGTGACGGTCTTTGTCTGTCTACACCGTCTGGCAGTACAGCCTATAATAAAGCACTTGGGGGCGCCATTATTCATCCTTCCATTAGAGCCATTCAGCTGGCAGAAATGGCTTCAATCAACAACAGAGTGTTTCGAACGGTCGGTTCACCGCTTATTTTGCCAGACCACCATACTTGTGTCATAAAACCGATGAATGATGTCGATTTTCAGGTAACCATTGATCATTTAACGCTGCTTCATAAGGACGTTAAATCCATTCAATGCCGGGTGGCAGACGAGAATGTCCGTTTTGCCCGATTTAGACCATTTCCGTTTTGGAAAAGGGTGCAAGATTCCTTTATCGGAAAAGGAGAATAAGAAAGAGGTCGTTCTCGCTGGAATACTTTACGCTAAACAAAATCATGACAGCCAAAGAAGAAGGGCTGCTTTTAAAGGATTATTTAATAGATCTTGGCATTTCGAAAAGAATGCTGACGGATATTAAATTTGATGGCGGTGATCTCCTCATTAATGAAGAGCATGTGACTGTGAGATACAAGCTGCATGAAGGGGACAGGCTCACCATTTTATTCCCGGAGGAAAAAGTGAGTGAAGGGCTGAAGCCTGCTCCGATTCCACTTGATATTTTATTTGAGGATGAGCATGTCCTTGTGCTGAATAAAAAGCCATATATCCCGTCCATTCCTTCTCGGGAGCATCCAGAGCACAGTATTGCGAATGGATTACTGCATCATTATGCAGAGCAGTCTGTTCGGCTGACGGTTCACTTGGTGAACCGTCTTGATCGTGATACATCTGGCGTCATGCTTGTGGCCAAGCATCGCTTTGCCCACAGCCTTTTATCAAAAGCGCAGAAAAGTGGAGCGGTCAAACGAACATACAGAGCGTTTACACATGGCATGATCTCAGAAAAGCGCGGCACTATTCGGGCAAAAATTGCTCGAAAAGGAGATAGTATCATCGAGCGAATGGTCGATGATACTGGACAGGAAGCCGTGACGCATTTTACAGTGCGAGCGGTGGACGCTGAGTTGAACATGTCAGATGTGGCTCTAGCACTTGAAACGGGGAGAACACATCAAATTCGTGTTCATATGAAGTATCTTGGTCACCCGCTCATCGGAGATACGCTATATGGCGGAACGAGTGAGCGGATGAACCGGCAGGCACTGCATAGTGAGACTCTTGTCTTTCCTCATCCGATGACTGGAGAGGAAATGACATTCTCAGCTCCACTTCCAGAAGACATGAAATCATTGCTGATTTAAATAGAGAAACCCGGCTATCTGCAAGCGCAGGACCGGGTTTTTTTATGATGTGAAATGCTGAAACCTTGAATCGTCATAAGGCATAGAGGAAGGAACAGAGACCGTTTCAAGCTCAGGATATGTGAGGGCAGACAGCTGATGGCCAAATACGCAGCCTGTATCAATATTGACGGTTCTGCCAACGAATCGGGGTTCTTTCACTGGTGTATGTCCGTATACAATCCACGGTTTTCCGCGATATTCCTTTGCCCAATCCTTCCGCACAGGCCGTCCATCCGGCCACGTTTCTCCTGTGACTGCGCCAAATAATAGATAGGATCGCATCTGTTTGTTCGGCTTTCTTCCAATGTCCTTTTCCTTCATCGCTGCATGAGCAATAATCAGCTCATCAGGAATGAGCACATCATAAAGCGGAGCCTTCTCAAATAGCTGCTTAAATTCATGTGACAATTTGGTTTGTTCATGAAGGGGCAGCTTTTTAATTTCGTTCACTGTGGTTTCGATGCCATGAAGTAATTTCACGGGATTTCCTTTCAAATAGCGATAAAGCTTAAAGCAATGGTTGCCAGGTACGTAGCGGATCGCGCCGTGTGCGTAGGCATGAATGACAAATCGCATCACATCTACTGACTGAGGGCCTCGATCTGTTAAATCACCGACAAGGGCTAGCGTTCTCTTATCAGGATGGACGGGTAATCCATGTTTGAGTTCGTATCCTAGTTTGTGTATGAGGGTAAGTAGCTCTTCGTAGCAGCCGTGGATATCACCAATGATATCAAATTTCATAAAATTTCCTCCTGATCTTTCTTATCCATTCATCGGGGTTAAAGAAGTTTGAATTTTAGAACATATAACGAATGGCTTTCTTTTCATTTAGTCAATTGTTAGAATCAATGCTTTAACGTAAACCTTAAAAGATTAAACATCAATGTTAGGAGGCTTTAGCCAATGGAGCATACATCTGTTTCATCACTCGTTGTCGTTATTATTGTCGCCTTTTTCACCCCACTTTTATTGCACCGATTTAAGCTGACCATTCCGGTCGTTGTTGCTGAAATCATCATGGGGCTCATCATTGGAAAAAGCGGTCTTCAACTGGTAGTTGAACATGATGCATGGTTAGATACGTTATCCATGCTCGGTTTTATTTTTCTGATGTTTTTAAGTGGACTTGAAATAGATTTTTCTTCATTTGAGTCAAAGAAGAAAGCACGAGAACTGCCAAATGGTCTAAAAGAACCAAATACGTTTAAGGCAGCCACGATTATTTTTCTTGGCGTATTTAGTATTTCTTTTATCCTGTCCTATGCGTTTGTGCTTGCAGGGTTTATCCAAAATGCCTTTTTAATGACGCTCATTATATCGACCATCTCATTAGGGGTCGTGGTTCCAACCTTAAAAGAGGAAAAGTTGATGCAGACGAATATTGGTCAAATCATCTTGCTTGTCGCCGTCATTGCTGATTTGGTGACGATGATTTTACTTGCTGTGTTTTCCTCCATTTATGGCGATGGTACAGGGAATATGTGGCTTCTGCTCTTATTATTTGCTGCGGGCATACTTCTTTATTTATTTGGCCGCGTATTTAAGACAAAGTCAATTTTTCAGTCCATGTCAAAAGGGACCGTGCAAATTGGGACAAGGGCGATCTTTACTCTCATTATAGTCTTAGTTGCCTTATCTGAATCACTCGGTGCTGAAAATATTCTTGGGGCGTTTTTAGCGGGCGTACTCGTGTCCCTTCTTTCGCCGAATAAAGAGCTTGTCCAGCAGCTGGATTCATTTGGCTACGGCTTTTTGATCCCCATCTTCTTTGTGATGGTCGGAGTGGATTTGAATATATGGGCACTGTTCAAGGACCCAACCATTATGATCATGATCCCGCTGCTGTTTATTGCATTACTGATTAGTAAGCTCATCCCGATTCTCTATTTGAAAAAATGGTATGACATGAAAAAAGTGATCGGCTCTGGCTTTTTATTAACATCGACGTTATCGCTCGTCATTGCAGCTGCGACGATCGGGGAGCGGCTCGGAGTGATCGATCATAAAATGTCTGGAGCACTGATTCTAGTCGCGGTACTCACGAGTATTTTAACGCCTGTTTGGTTTAAAGCGCTGTTTAAAAAAGAACAAGCTGCGAGCCATAAAAAACGTGTGACCTTTATTGGTGCCAATCAGCTGACCTTACCTGTCACACTTGATTTACATCAGGATGAATATGATATTCGGATTTTGCATGTCTTTCAAGAAAATAAAGAAACGCTGCTTGCTGACTCCATCTTTGAAGTCGAATCAATTGAAGAGTACGACGATGAGACGCTGCGAAAGGCAGGCGTTGGCCAGGAGGATGTCCTCGTCGTCGCAACAGGCAGTGAGACGAAAAATAAGGAAATTGCTTTATTTGCAAAGGAAGAAGGAGCGAAACAAGTCATTGCTAGTGTCAACAAAGCTGAGACAGAGCTGACATTGAAGGAAGCAGGCATTGATACGTTTTCTAATTTCCTATCATCTAAAACGGTGCTAAGAGCCTTGATTGAAGCACCGGATGCGATTCGATTATTAACAAATGAGGATACTTCTTTGTATCAAATTCAAATGAACAATCATCGTTATCACAATGTCATGCTGAGGGAATTTCCGTTTACCGGTGATTTGGTCTTTGTCCGTATTTTCAGAGGGGTAGACAGCTTAGTACCACATGGAGATACGACGCTTAGAAACGGCGACCGTGTGCTTGTGTCAGGCTCTCGTGAGTATGTGGCAGGACTAAGAGCCCAATTAGAGTAAGAATGAACCCTTGACCAATGAACAATTCCTGATTAAGATAGAAGTACAACATCATATATTTGATCCACTAGGGGAGTCCTTTAAAAGGGCTGAGATAAAAGTGTCGACTTTTAGACCCTCATTACCTGAACAGGTTCATACCTGCGTAGGGAAGTGGTGCGGTTTTTGACTATGCTTTTTACAAATTCCAAGCCACTTTCCACGCGGAAAGTGGCTTTTTTATATGGAAAAACAGGAGGAGAGGAACATGACGTTTTCAACTGAATGTAAAGAAGCAGCAGCAACATGGTGGAATGGAAGCTTTACACACCCCTTTGTGAAAGGGATTGGAGATGGCACGCTGTCACTCGATCGTTTCACGTATTATGTGATGCAGGATTCATATTATTTAACTCATTTTGCAAAGGTGCAAGCATATGGAGCGGCGATTAGTGAGGACTTACATACGACTGGCAGAATGGCGTATCATGCGCAGGGTACGTATGAAGCAGAGCTGTCGCTGCATAGAAAGTTCACAGAGCTTTTGCAGATTTCAGATGAAGCCATTGAGAACTTTAAGCCTTCTCCCACTGCTTATGCGTATACCTCTCATATGTACCGATCTGTGAAAAGCGGACGATTTGAAGAGATATTAGCGGCGTTATTGCCGTGCTACTGGCTTTATTATGAGGTGGGTGAAAAGCTGAAACAAACCACACCTGACCATCCGATTTATCAGGAATGGATTTTGACATATGGAGGGGATTGGTTTAAGGAGCTCGTCTTTGAACAGGTCAACCGCTTTGATGAACTAGCCGAGAAAGCGTCAGAACATGTACGAGCTAATATGAAAGAAAATTTTGTGATTTCAAGCTATTACGAATACCATTTCTGGGAGATGGCGTATCAAAAAGAAATGTGGCAAACAGCATGCTTAGATGGGGTTGGTGCAAATGGAACTCCACGCAGTGACAAATGATTCGCTTCCTGTGGATAAACTGATCAAACAAATAAAAGCCATCGCACCTGAAGTGGATTTTATTCATATCCGGGAACGGTCTAAAACAGCAAGTGAGCTTGTTGATCTCGTGAAAAGACTCCTTTTAGAAGGTGTACCGAAAGAGAAGCTCGTCATTAACGACAGAGTAGACGTTGCACTGCTCACCAATATTCACCGGGTGCATCTCCCGGGCCATAGCTTTTCGCCAAAAGAGCTGCGGCAAAAATTCCCTCACCTTCATGCGGGTGTCTCTGTTCATTCGATAGAAGAAGCGAAAGCAGCGGAGAAAAATGGAGCAGAGTATGTCATGTTTGGGCACGTATATGATACCACTTGTAAACCAGGACTTCAGGCAAGAGGCCTACAGCTTGTGAAAGAACTGACATCTACACTGTCTATTCCAGTGGTGGCGATCGGTGGACTGACACCTGACCGCATTCCAGAATTGAGACACGCGAATGTGAAAGGGATTGCTGTCATGTCTGGGATTTTTACTCATCATCAGCCGCGCATGATGGCGCAAGCATTTTCTAAACAGGTAAAGGAGCATCCTTATGAAGAAGCATTATGATGTTGCAATCATTGGTGGTGGAATCATAGGGATGTCCATTGCCTATCACCTTGCAAAAGCAGGAAAGCAGGTCATCTTACTTGAGGCGAATGAGGTAGGGAAGCAAACGACAAGTGCGGCTGCTGGGATGCTCGGTGCACATGCTGAAGGAGAGGGTCATGAGGATATTTTTTTTCAAGCAGGCAGAGCAAGCCAGGCATTATACGAGAAGTTAAAAGTCGATCTAAAGCATGAATCTGGCATTGATATTCGGACATCAGCGGGCGGTATCATGAAGGTAGCCTTTACAGAAGAAGAGAAACAAGCACTTTGCCGGATGCAGCGTTTGTCTACATTTGAGTGGCTGGACGCAAGCAGCGTAAAAAAATGCATGCCTCAAATGGCAGATAACATCTTAGGAGCAGGTTTGATTAAAGAGGATGTTCATGTCGAACCTTATGCGGTATGCCGGGCATTTTGGCAGGCGGCGGTTCGGTACGGGGCAGATGTGAAAGAGTGTACACCTGTAATTGAAGTGAAGCGGGAGAAAGAAGCGTTAGCGATTAGAACAACGAAGGGAACATTCACATGTGATGATCTGACTGTAGCGAGTGGTGTATGGTCTGGCCGTTTTTTTGAAGAGCTTGGATTATCTCATTCTCTTTATCCAGTAAAGGGGGAATGTGTGTCTGTATGGAATAATGGTCCAGCACTCGCACACACCATTTACCATGATCATTGTTATATCGTTCAACGGGATAGCGGAAAACTGGTCGTTGGCGCAACGATGAAGCCAAACGAGTGGCAGGCTGTGCCAACGCTTGGCGGCATCGAAGCTGTGATTCAAAAGGCGTCTCAGCTTATGCCTTCGATCAAGGAGATGCCGATTGATCAGTGCTGGGCTGGTCTTCGTCCGGCGACAACTGACCGGCATCCCTACATCGGAAGACATCCAGAAGATCAGCGTATTCTTTTTGCTGCAGGACATTACAGAAATGGCATTTTACTTGCCCCGATTACTGGAGAGATCATTCGCGACCTGATATTAGGTGAACCGGTCAAAAAGGAATGGCTTCACGCATTTCGCATTGGCCGAAAGGAGGCACTGTTTGTATGAAAATTCAATTGAATGGCAGAATCGTTGATTTCGATCAAGAGAATGGAACGATCTATGATCTTCTATCAGCCTATCAGCTTGAAAATCGAGTAGTGATCGTGGAAAAGAACCAAGAAATCATTGATAAAGAAGCGTTTCAACAAGTAGAAATTCAACCAAATGACACGATTGAAATCGTTCACTTTGTAGGAGGAGGATGACAACATGCTGCACATTGGCGGAAAAACATTCACATCAAGATTATTACTTGGTACAGGGAAGTATCCATCATTTGAAGTTCAAAAAGAAGCCGTGAACGTATCAGAAGCAGAAATTTTAACCTTTGCTGTGAGAAGAATGAACATTTTCGAAGCATCTCAGCCTAACTTTTTGGAGCAGCTTGATTTATCAACATATACGCTGCTTCCGAATACAGCTGGTGCAAGTACAGCGGAAGAGGCAGTTCGTATTGCTCGTTTAGCGAAGGCTTCTGGACTGTGTGACATGATCAAGGTAGAAGTCATTGGCTGCTCAAGATCTCTTCTGCCAGATCCAGTCGAAACGTTAAAAGCATCGGAAATGCTACTCGAAGAAGGGTTTATCGTGCTGCCATATACATCTGATGATGTGGTACTGGCGAGAAAATTAGAAGAGCTTGGAGTCCATGCCATCATGCCGGGTGCGTCACCAATTGGTTCAGGGCAAGGCTTACTAAACCCTCTGAATCTCTCATTTATTATCGAGCAGGCGAAGGTACCGGTGATTATTGATGCTGGTGTAGGCTCTCCAAAGGATGCAGCTTATGCAATGGAGCTAGGGGCTGACGCTGTATTACTGAATACAGCTGTATCAGGTGCAAAAGACCCTGTGAAAATGGCAAAAGCCATGAAGCTGGCGATTGAATCAGGAAGACTAGGCTTTGAGGCAGGACGGATTCCTTTGAAAAACTACGGGACAGCGAGTAGTCCGCAGGAAGGAATGCCGGCATTTTGAGCACACGTTATTCACGCCAAGAGCTCTTTCAGCCAATCGGCACAGAGGGGCAAAAGCGGTTAAATGACTCAAAGGCTGTCATTATTGGTGCAGGAGCGCTTGGAACAGCTAGTGCTGAAATGCTCGTTCGTGCTGGCGTTGGATCTGTCACCATTTTGGATCGAGATTATATTGAATGGAGCAACCTTCAGCGTCAGCAACTTTACACGGAGCAAGATGTACAGGATCGACTGCCAAAGGCTGTGGCGGCTGAAAATAGACTCAAGCAGATAAACAGTGACGTGCATGTCAAAGGAATTGTCATTGATGTGACCGCTGAACATATTGATGAACTTGTCAGCGGGGCTTCGATTATCGTGGATGCAGCGGATAATTTTGAGGTGAGGATGATTGCAAATGATGCTGCTGTCAAACATCAGATTCCATTCCTTTATGGAGCCTGTGTAGCCAGCTATGGTATTCAATTTACTGTCATTCCTGGTGAGACGCCATGTTTACACTGCCTACTTGAACATTTACCCTCACAAAGCATGACCTGTGATACAGCTGGTATCATTAGTCCAGTGGTGCAGCAGGTGGCGGCATATCAAGTGGCAGATGCCCTTAAATATTTAACAGGCCATCAAGTGACGCCAATTTTAAGATCCTTTGATTTATGGACCAATGAACGATCTGACATCCGATCAGCCAGCTCCTTAAAGAAGAAGCAATGTCCAAGCTGTGGGCTGAAGACATATCCATTTCTCTCCTATGACAAGAGAGCGAAGGCAGATGTACTATGCGGCCGCAATACGGTCCAAATCCGCAGTGCTGCTGAAATCCCGCCGCCATTACACGAAGTGGCTCTCCGCTTAAAGAAAGCAGGAATGGATGTGCTTGAAAATCCGTATTTACTTTCTTGTCAAAAGGATGAATATAAACTTGTTTTATTTAAAGATGGCAGAGCACTTGTCCATGGTACAAATGATATGGCCAAAGCGAGAAGCATTTATCATCAATGGATAGGCTAATGAAAAGGAATGATAAAATGACGATCAAAAAGGCGTTAACAATCGCTGGTACAGATTCTAGCGGCGGAGCAGGCATTCAAGCAGATTTGAAAACCTTTCAGGAGCTAGGTGTGTACGGAATGTCTGCAATCACAGCGATAACAGCGCAAAACACACTTGGTGTTCATGGTATTTACCCTCTTTCAATCGAGGCATTAAAAAGTCAAATAGATGCAGTCGCAGAAGACTTGCTGCCAGATGCCGTCAAAACAGGAATGCTGTGGAGTGCCGAAATGATCAATACGGTTGCTGGAAAAACGGTTCAATATGAGATGAAGCTGATTGTCGATCCAGTCATGATCGCAAAGGGAGGTGCCTCTTTATTAAATGAAGATGCGGTCTCTGCGTTGAAAACACATTTGCTACCTGTCAGCTATGCCGTAACGCCGAATCTTCCTGAGGCAGAAGTGCTGACAGGCATGCGGATTCAGACAAAAGAGGATCGCTATCAAGCAGCGGAGCGTCTATATGAGCTCGGCACGAAATATGTTGTGATCAAAGGCGGCCACGGTCCCTCTGGCGGTATGATAACAGACCTGTTGTATGATGGAAAAGGCTTTATAGAAGTCACAAACGAACATATTGATACCCCGCATACACATGGCACAGGCTGCACGTTTGCAGCGGCATTAACAGCTGAAATAGCGAAAGGATACTCCATGAGGGAGGCCTTTGAAACAGCAGAAACCTTTGTCCATGAAGCCATCAAATTCCCTTTGAATATTGGAGCTGGACACGGACCTACCAACCATTTTGCTTATCAGCAAAATAGGGTCAAAAAGAGATGAACCGTCTTCACTTGCGAGGACGGTTTTTTGATGAAGAAAAACTTTCTTTCGGCGGAAATTGTCATTCTCTCATGATCTGTGATAATATTATGATCAGGTACTAATACTATGTCTTGAAAAAATAGGAGGCTTTATTACATATGAACTTTTCTTTAGAAGGCCGTAATATCGTGGTAATGGGTGTTGCCAATAAACGAAGCATCGCTTGGGGAATTGCCCGCTCACTTCACGAAGCTGGAGCTCGTTTGATTTTTACTTATGTTGGAGATCGTCTTGCTGAATCTGTAAAAGAACTTGCAAGCACACTTGAGCGCGATGATTCAATCATTCTTCCATGTGACGTGACAAGTGATGAAGAAATCGAAAAATGTTTCGCGACAATTAAAGAAAAAGTACAAGTCATTCATGGCGTTGCGCATGCGATTGCATTTGCAAACAAGGAAGAGCTTGTCGGTGAATATTTAAACACGAACCGTGAAGGTTTCCTTTTGGCGCACAACATTAGTGCGTACTCATTAACAGCTGTAGCAAAAGCAGCACGTCCATTGATGACAGAAGGTGGAAGCATCGTCACGCTTACATACCTAGGCGGAGAGCGTGTGGTATCTAACTATAACGTAATGGGTGTAGCGAAAGCAGCACTTGAAGCAAGTGTGAAATACTTAGCAGCTGATTTAGGCGCAGAAGGTATCCGTGTGAACAGTATTTCTGCTGGGCCAATTCGTACGCTGTCTGCAAAAGGCATCAGCGGCTTTAATACAATCCTGAAGGATATTGAAGAGCGTGCACCGCTTCGCCGTACAACGACTCCTGAAGAAGTTGGCGATACAGCTCTATTCTTATTCAGTGATCTATCACGCGGCATGACAGGTGAGAATCTGCATGTTGATTCTGGCTTCCATATCATTGCCCGCTAAACAAATAAATGATTTGCAGCATACCGAAGATGGGTATGCTGTTTTTTTATTTTTCTTCTGATTTGATTCATTCGCTCATATATATAAGGAATGAATCATTCGGGAGGGATTAGTATGTCAAATAAAGGTGATGAGAACCAAAAGCCGCTTATGTATATTGTTCAGCCGAGCTATGATGAATCAATGCCGGCCATGCAAAATATCGTGAGAAAGCGAAAGAAATCAGAAAAACCGCCAGAAAGTCATACGAGTGAAAAAGACGTGATCGAAGAAAGTACGCACGAGGAACCCGTCGCTCAAGAAATTGAGAAGAAAAAAGAAGCCGAGCCGCCTGAACTTCAGCAAGAACAAGACATCACGCAAGAAGCTGAGCTTACACAAGAACAAGACATCACGCAAGAAGCTGAGCTTACACAAGAACAAGACATCACACAAGAACAAGACATCACACAAGAACCAGAGCTTATACAAGAAAGAAAGCCCCAGCAAGAAGAGGAAAAGCCGCCAGAAGGTGTATTTCATGAAACAAAAGAAGAACCTAGAAGAAAACGAGTGAAAAAGCCTTTAAGTCAGATGAGTATTGACGAAAAAGTCGATTTTCTCACGAGCCTGCCTCATAATATGCCAAGAGCCCTTTGTCTGATTGAAGCTGATGGTAAAACATATAGAGGGATTATCATGGATCGAAAAGAAAATACAGTAGTCATTCGAACAGCGGGCGGGGGGAATCCAGTTGAATTAGCAATAGATGAAATTTCCTCGATTCATCCGCTTGGCTTTTAACGAATTAAAAAAAGTCCCATAGAGGGACTTCAGGCTGTCGAGAAAATCTCGACAGCTTTATTTTTTTCTTAAAATTTACATCTCCTCATTTTATAATAGAGAAAAGCCCACTAAAGGAAGGTGTTTTTCTCATGTTCCACACTAGAAATTCTTCTCAGCACGAAGCTGAATTTGTATTGCTAGATCAACTGGTCGAAGAGGATCACCTGCTTCGTAAAATTGATCAGTACATTGATTTTTCATTTATCGTAGATAAAGTAAGACCGTATTATAGCGAGAATAAAGGTCGTCCTTCTCTTGATCCACTTATTTTGTTCAAAATGATGTTTATCGGATACCTTACGGTATCCGTTCTGAAAGACAACTTGAAAAAGAAATTTACTATAACATGGCGTATAGATGGTTTTTAGGTTTGAACATCAATGACCCCGTTCCTCATCACTCGACCATTAGCTGGAATCGCCGTACTCGATTCAAAGATACAACGATTTTTCAAGACATTTTCGACGAGATTGTGCTTCAAGCTATCAATCATGATATGGTAGGAGGCCGCGTTCTTTTTACTGATTCAACTCATCTTAAAGCCAATGCCAATAAACATAAATATACGAGAAAAACGATTGAACAAGATACCCAGAACTATATAAATGATTTAGAAGAAGCGATCCAAGAAGATCGGGTGGCACACGGAAAAAAGCCCTTAAAGGTAAAAGAGGAGGTGAAAACGGAAAAAGACATTCGGCAAAGTATGACAGACCCTGAAAGTGGCTATCTTTATCGTGAAAACAAACCGGAAGGCTTTTTCTACCTGGACCATCGTACAACAGATATGAAGTACAATATCATCACGGATGCCCACATCACGCCCGGTAATGTCCATGATTCTGTTCCGTATCTTGATCGGTTGGATCACCAAATCGCACGATTTGGTTTTCAAGTAGAAGCTGTTGCCCTTGATTCTGGTTATTTGACTACCCCAATCTGTAAAGGTTTATCAGATCGCCGTATTTTTGGTGTCATCGCACATAGACGCTTTCATCCAACAAGAGGTTTATTTGAGAAGTGGAAATTCAAGTATGATTCTGAACATGATCATTACATATGCCCAAATGGTGAGAAGCTATTATATACAACAACTGATCGAAAAGGTTATCGATTCTACAAATCAGATCCTAAAAAATGTGCATCGTGTTCTTTCCTTGAAAGATGCACAAGGTCGAAAAATCATCAAAAAGTCATCTCAAGACACATATGGGAAGAACATAAAGAAAAGATCAGACAAAATCGTCTATCTGTCTCTGGAAAAGAGCTATATAAAAAAAGAAAAGAAAAAATAGAGCGAAGCTTTGCAGATTCAAAACAACTGCACGGGCTTCGCTACTGCCGGTTGAGGGGAAAACAAAACGTGAGTGAGCAAGTTCTTCTCACAGCTGCCTGTCAGAACATGAAGAAGATTGCCACACATCTAGCGAAGCTAGGTTAGGTGTGTGGGAGGCCTTTTTCATTAAATCTCATCCATCATCATTACGATGAAAATAAAAAAGATTGTAGAAAAACATGAGTTTCTCTACAATCTGAAGTCCCATAGAGGGACTTTTTTGTTAGCAGTTACGGTTGATGAGTCGTGGATTTAAGCACTCGATTGCGCAGAAGCAATCAAGATCTACTTCAATGCAATACTTCGATTTTTCTAATCGGAACACATCACATACGGAATCTTTATCTGTAAAATCTAAAATATGACGGTCTTTGTCAAATGCAATAAGCAAGCTGAGTGTTGCGCAGTGATCAGAGATGTGTTCGACTCTGAAAAATGCAGTGCTGAAGCAAGGACCTGCATCTACTTCTCCGACGTTTCCGAATGCGACGAATGGTTTTGATTTGGATGTAAAGAGAACAAACGGGACAGTGTCACCTAATGAATGGGATGGAGAAAGGAGATTGCTGTAACAGCTGGTCGGGCAATCTTCTTCGACGGCATTTTGTAAGTCGTTAATGTTTTCAACAGCCTCTGCTACACAGCTCCATGAATGTTTGCGGCTCATATTCAACCCTCCTATACTAGGGAAATTTGTTTGAGTGTTTGAGCACTGTCATCATCTACAAGCTTTTTTGTTTTGCCGATTGATACTTCTACTTTCAATCAATGCGGAAGCGGCAGCTCTTATGCTGACTGCTCCGCATGATTGACTGTTATCGTGAGGAAGGGGATGCTTTGACTCATGACAAGTGAGATCATTGGCCGGTTGATTTAGCCGTGGTGATGATGCTTTTTATCTTTCGATGGCATGACTCTGTCGACAAGCTCTGGGTTTAAGCATTGGATTGCGCAGAAGCAGTTTAGATCAACCTCAATACAAAAGTCCGTTTTTTCTAGACCAAAGAAGTCAGGGTCACAAGGGTGACACACGCTCAGCGTATGTCCGTGTACATCAACAGGTCTTAATACAGATAACGTAGCACAGCAGTCGTGTAATTTTTCAACCCGGAAGAAAATGGATTCGAAGCATTGGCAATCGTCAACAAATCCTCCAATGTTTCCGAAAGTAGAGAACAATCCGCCCTTTTTATCGAAAAGTAAAAACGGAATCGTATCTTTTCCAGAAACGGTTGGGCTTAATAAATTACTGTAGCAGCTCGTAGGACATTTATCTTCTACAGCTTCCTGCTCTGCTAAAATCTTATCAACCGCATCGCATACACAGTTTTCATCATGTCGGCCATGGTGTTTTCCGCAGCTCATGGATTTCAGCTCCTTTAACAAGGTATTTGACTTTAGTCCTTAACAACATATGTATGCGCCCTCTAGATGGTGTGGGTAAATGACTATTTATATTTGTTGTATTTTTATAAAAGGAAAAGCAGAGCTTTTCGCTCTGCTTTTGGACATTAGAGGATACCAATTGCAATGATTGTCGCAACAAGTGTTTGTGTAAGTGTTTGGATTGCGATCGAGATGTCCGCATCGATTGTCGATACTGTAACGTTTCTTGAATTTTCGATAACAAGTTTTTGACGGTTTGTTTGTTTGTGAGTAGCGGCTTGTAAAAGATCCTGTGTGACGCGGTCTGCTAAATCACCGTCTGCGATTGAGATGTTTGTAATGGTGACGATCGCTGTTTGAACAGCTACTTGGATAGATGCTGCAACCTGTGCATCAACAGAAGAGACGTTAATGTCACAAGAGTCTCTGACGATAATGACTTCCTCAGATGTCTGCTTTGTAAAACTCACTTGATCAAATTCTTGTAAGACATCTTCATCATTATAATAGTGGCCGTCACAAACTGCTTTTCTTTCATAGTTGTAATCGCCATGGTGTGTACAGTTACGATCTAGAGCGACCCAAGAATATGGTTTAGAATCCATTTCTATTCCTCCTTCCGTTTACTTTATTAAATGCTGGAATGCATGGTTTTGTCTCGGGCATTTACCCTATCACGCAACCCATTTTTATTTAATCGTTGTTTCGCTGCGCATCACGGCGCTGCTGAATGCGATCTCGAAGTGAATTTCGTTTTGGACGTACTTTTGGTTCAGGCTGTACTTCTTCCACATGTTTTGCTGTCTCTGCCTGCCTTTTTTTCTCCTGCTGCTGCTGTACGAAGTCATCTGCTTTCTTTTGTAAGTCCTCCACTAATTTCAAAATCATTCTTCTTTGATCATCTGTAATATTTGCTTTCTGATCATCGGTGATATTGTTTTTGTTTAAAACATCACTTACAAGAAGACTCGTTAATGGATCAACATCAGTATTGATTTGAAACTCCTTTTTTTCGTTCTCTTCAGCCACGATGATTTCACCTCTTTCATACGTCATGTTAGAAAAGAAAGGGTCAAAGAATGCCGGCTTCAACTAAGAGTACATTCAATGTTTGAGTGAGAATTTGGACGGAGCTCATAATGGATGCATCTGATAATGTAATTGTAATGTTATAGCAGTTGATGATTTGAATCACAGTTTTCTTTTGGACTGTCACTTGTTGTGTGGATAAAAGCTCATCTGTGATGTCTGCAGCCAATTCATCGTCTGGTACAAGAAGTTGAATTAAAAGAGTAATGATTGTCGTTACGGTCGCTTGAAGGGAGAGTGCGGCTGTTACATCTGTTTTATGAATTGTGACATTTTCGGAATCTTTGATCTCAATGAAATCATCATAATTGCTGATTAATTCGTTTAACAGTTGTGTGTATAATAAATCAGCACTTTCTTCAATAGACAATACTTTCACTCCTTTCTTATCTATACATTATTTAATGCAGCAGAGGCTCAAGGTGGAATCGGAAAGTGTGAAAAAGTACAACCCAATTTTAATTCCGCTCGATTCATCATGGCGGTCTTTCTCCTTGCATATATAAAGAAAGGACGGAAAAAGAATAAAAAAGGAGGTGAAGGCTCCTGAGCGGTGCTTTGTCATTTGTCGTGTTTGCCCTCGCATCCTTTAGACTGACGAGGCTGATTGTGTTTGATACCATTACTGCTCCTTTCCGCCGTTTATTTCATGAAGAACAGGAAGAGGTCAATGAACAAGGTGAAGTAGAGACATATATCATCATTAAAGGTAAAGGGCTGCGGTCTTGGGTAGGAGAGCTGTTAAGCTGTTATTGGTGTACTGGCATGTGGTGCACTGCTGCTTTACTTCTGATATACATATTATTTCCTGTCATTAGCATGTGGCTTAATTTACTATTAGCGATTGCCGCAGCAGCAGGCATTATTGAAGCGATCGTCTCAAAGCTGGTGAAATAAACAGGCATTCTGATCAGACACGCTTTTAAAAAATGCATATACTATCATGGAATAGGAAAGGAAGGGTTGCGATGAAACCAACTGAAACGCCGTCACATACGCTTCAAGGTTATCCAGCGCAGTCAAATCAACAATCTGTTTATACGAAGAAAATCAAGAAAACAGGCTGCGGCTGTGGAAACAAAAAGAAACCTCAATAGAAGAGAAAACAAAAGCCGGATTTATCCGGTTTTTTTGTTGCCCTTTTTTTGAGTGATGCATATGTAAGAGAGAAGGGGTGACCAGAATGGATGCATTCGAACAATTAATCGGCTCCTTGTTCACTAAACCTCATGATGGAAAAGAACAAGCGCACGAAAAGGGTGAAATGGATCTAGCGGATAAAGCGAAGGATCTTGAGCAGCACTTAAAGGCATTTGGCGAGAAGATGGATGCTTTTGCGAAAGAAACAGAAGCATTCATGATACGTCATGGAGAGGCAGATTACGTCTTTAAACAGCAGAAATAAAAATTCCGCACTTTTTTATGTGATCGTCCAAACCATTTGTAGTATTTTTCATATTTTGTAAGGGAGAAAAGGAGGTGCTTATATATGAGTTGTTACGGTTACGGTGGCGGTTCTTGCGGCGGCTACGGCGGAGGTTATGGCGGCGGATATGGATCAACATTTGTTCTTGTCGTCGTGCTTTTCATCCTTCTAATCATCGTTGGTGCTTCTTTCTTTAACTAAACAGTAAGAAGGTGAGGGAAGCAATTGGGGAGCCTTTTGCTTTCCTTTCTCTTTGGGCAAACGAGGCTTTAGGATAGGCACATATCTCGCCTATTTTCATATAGTAAGGTGATTACTCCACAAAGAGGAGGCAAATGAATGGATAATAAATTCTTTAAAAGCGTGGAAAATAAAACGGGTGTGAATATGAATGATGTTTTTAAGCTTGCAGGTTCTTTGCAAAATGCCAACTTTAAAGACGAAGCAACGGTTCGAGGCGTCATTAAAAAAGTAGCGCAGCTTGCGAACAAACGTGTACCGAAAGAAATGGAAGACAAAATCGTTCAATCGATTACAAGTGGAAAAGAAAAGCTTGATTTCAATACAATCGCTAAAATGATGAACAACAAAAAATAAACAACAGGCTCTCCGCTTAAAGGGGGGCCTGTTGTTTTTCTGTGAATAATTCTCGATTTTTCTTTAGAAGGGGATATAAAAAACGCGAGCGGTGAGCGGTTTTCCCTCGTCTAAATGATGGAACCGATAGATAAAGAGATTGTTCAGCTCTTGTCATGGCCACGTATAATAAACGGCGCTCTTCTTCCAAGGCTTCTTCATCACCGTTTCTGAGTTCATCAAGTGAGAAATCATGAGGCAATGCTCCGTCGACCACGCAAGTGATGTACACCGTTTGGAATTCCAGTCCCTTTGCACGGTGAATCGTCATGAGCTGAACACCTGGTTCGTCTGTTTTTTCCTTTTCGGCAGATTTCATATGTTCGGCATGTGCGAGAAAGGCTTCAATCGTTTCAAAGCGTTTGGCAGCGGTTTTTACATCTCGTACATCATCCGCCCCTTTTTCAAGCACATTCGTATCGTTCACTCGTTTTTTTAAGTAATCACCAAGTCCCATCTTTTGTTCAATAAACGCCACAGCGTCAGACGGCTTTAACGTTCGTAATGTACGGAACAGAGGAACAATGGATTGCAGCTTTTTCCGTTGAAACGGCTGAATATCTGTTAGTTTTCCGAGTGCGTCTACCATTGAACAATCTTCCGTGATGGTTAGTGCCTTCATCGTGTTCAAGGTCTGCTGCTTTAAAAAGAAAACCGGCAGCAGCTGTTTCATAGCAGCCACATCATCGGCATCCTGACTTAAAGAGAGGAAGGCGAGAAGAACCCGAACAATTCGTCTGCTGTAGAAGGCTTTGACACCAGCCTCCGTTTCATACGGAATCGCGGATTGATGAAGACGCTCATAAATCGCGCGGCCTCCTGTATTGGTGCGAAAAAGCACGCAGATATCATTCGGCTTTGCGCCGTTTTTAATTTTCTCCTGAATATCTGCCACGATCATGGTCGCTTCCTCTTCCTCGTCATATGGATAAAAGAGCGTAGGAGGGATTGTCTCCGAACGGACGGCTTTTAACGTTTTCTCATAACGATGCTGATTTTTCTTAATAATGGCATCTGCACTTGCGACAATCGTATGGTGAGACCGGTAATTGGCATGTAAGTGGACAATATGAGCAGAAGGGTAGTCCCGTTTGAATTCAAGAATGAAAGCAGGATTACTGCCCCTAAAGGCGTAAATGGCTTGATCATCATCACCGACACAAAATAGCTGCTCAGATTCTCCGGCTAACAGCTGAATCAATTGATATTGAACTGGATTAATATCCTGAAATTCATCCACTAAAATATACTGGAATCGTTCTTGATATCGTTTCAGCAGTTCAGGCTGTTCCGACAGCATATGTAAGCAGGCAATCGCCATGTCATCAAAGTCAAATTGCTGATTGTCTCGTTTTTGCTGTTCATAAGATTGATAGATCGTCCACATGTGCTTTTCCTTTTCATCTTTCAAATCAGGAAGCTCGCCTGGTAAAAAAGCATTTTTCCAATAGCCGATCGATTGCAGTACTTGATCGGTAGGGTAGTCTTTTTCATCAAGTCCTTCATTCATGATGGCTTTCCGAATGTACTGTTCCTTCTGCCAGTCAAACTTAATCAGGTGCTGGCCATTCCATTTGCTTGCGTCATCGTGAAGCAGCATTTTATAAAAAAGACTGTGGAAGGTGCCTGTCACCACTTGGCTTGCTTGTGATGGGTGAAGCTGGTATTGCTTCCGCAGTCTTTCTTTCATCTCACTGCTGGCTTTTGTGGTGAAAGTCACGAGTAAGATATGGTGAGCGGGAATGTGATGATGTGACATGAGATAAGCCGCTCTAGCCGTCAAGACTCTTGTTTTCCCGCTGCCGGCGCCAGCCAGCACAAGCATTGGACCGTCTTTATGTGTGACAGCTTGAAGCTGCGGCGTGCTAAAGGTGATATGCGGAAAGAGATCGATGGTATGTGCTTGTTCATTCTCTTCTAAATGTAACGCATCGCTAAATTGAATCGACCTTGGTTCCTGCCAGTCATATGATTCATTCGTTTGTGAGATGATCTGTTTGCCTGTTGGAAAACGGAAGCCTCCAAGTTCTTTATAGGAAGCCCTTTCCTCTCGCTCTGCGTTTTTTTTCTGATCTTCTTGTTCTTCTGCTTGTTCACACATCTCTTGCTGAGACATATGTTTGTGAAGAAAGGCAGGTTCCTCATGTATATTTAATCTGAAAAAGACTGGTTGTCCGCAATATGGGCAGGATAGGTGCCCTTTTTTTCCCTCGTCATGGAGGAATTGATAATGTTCTCTCGAATACGTATGTAATGAGATCGTTCGATCATGTCGTCGTGCGCATTTCAAAGCTAGTCCTCCAATAGTCAATCAATCTTAAAAAGAAACACATCTAATCATATCAAATGAGGCGTGTTTCAAACAGTCATAATTAGGGAATAGTAGAGTAGAAGAGAAGCAAAGGAGGCGTTCTTGATGGGATATATAGCCCCGATTCAGCCGGATCTGTATTTTCAATATATCAATCGTCCAGCTCCTCAGGATAAAGAAGACTACGCGAAAGTAACAAAGGTTACTCGCACCTTTCATGACAAGGTATACAGAGAGCTGGAGAAAAAAGAGGACTTAGTGACAGAAGCGGAAACGAAAGTACAGCAAAAAAAGCGGGAACGCTTTGTACGAGATATGTTTATGGAGGAAGGCAAGGGCGTTCATATTAATGCGTATATATAAATGATTGCGCTTTCTTCCCTTGACGAACGATGATAAAGAAAAGCCAGGGCATCATGGATGCTCTGGCTTTTCTTTTGGTCAAACAGACAGTATTTTTGTCATTTTGACATGTGTGATCCCCGCTTCTTCAAACGGTTCAGATACGGCTTTGTAGCCTTTTTTTTCGTAGAAAGGAAGAGCTTGGACTTGTGCGTGCATAACCGCTTCCTTCGCTCCATTAGCAAAGGCTTCAGCTTCTAGCGCTTCTAATAGCTTGTGGCCAAGGCCGAAAGAGCGTGCCTCTTTTAACACACAAATTCGTTCCAGCTTTGCCTTTGGTCCTTCAATGATCCGCAGTCTAGCGGCTGCTTGAGGCTTCATTTCATCATTATAAATGACAAAATGAATGGCCTCGTCCTCTAGTTCATCTATTTCAATCTCTAATGGAACTTCTTGTTCTTTTACGAATACTTCTTTTCGAACGTAATATGCATCTTCTCGTTGTGTTTGTGCTGTTGCGATGACTGTTTTCAAATGTCCTTAACCCTCTTCTCCTAAAATAAATGTTTCATAGACGGTCCAAGATCCGTTCTCTAATTGATATAAAAGGTGGAAGCGATCCACGGTTTCTTCATGGTCAATCTTTCTCAGCTTTAATGTGCCAAGAACGTCTGAATGCTCATCATCTGATAGTTTTTGAGCCACTGTCACATGCGGAACAAAGGCATATTCAGGTGTGCCAGCAAGTGGATCTGCGTACAATCTTTCATTGAGCGCCATGATTTCCTCGTTCGGTTCTACTTTCATATAAATGACGTTGTTTACAGGAGCGAATGAACTGAATTTTTTAATACGTAACGTAATAGGAGAAACATTTTTTGCATACTCTCTTAACGTTGAGACGACCTCAGCCGCTTCTAGATCCGTTAATTCAAAAGGTGTTCTTAATGTTAAATGAGGCGGTATAAGTGCATAGTTCGGATCATAACGCTTCCGATAAGAGTTCGCAATATCTTGCAATTTTTTTGATGGAAATATAACAACTCCGTATTTCATCGTGTTCCCTCCTGATTAAGAAAGTATTTATTATTGTTTATTATAACAAAATTCAGTTGATTAACGAATATGGTAGCATTCTTTTTAACGAAGGCGCAATGAGCGGCTGCCAAAACGTCCATTTATGATCCCCTTCGAATGTCTCAAATAAATAATCCGCACCTGACTGTTCAAGTAGCGCCTTTAAATCTTCGTTCGGCTGAATAAAATCAAGCACTTGGCCATCTGTCGTTTTCACAGCCGTTTCCTCCAGTCCAATTTGATGGATAATGGCATAATGAGAAAGGGCTTTCGACTGTTTAACGGCTTCTAGGACAGAATCATCAACGTAAGGAGACTGCAAAATCAGTCCGCCAAATAAAGAAGGATAATCAATCGCTGTCATAAGGGAAATCGTAGCACCTAGCGAATCACCAATAAACGTGCGTCCTGAGCCAATTTGATAGGTTGGATAGTGCGTATCAATATAAGGGACAAGTTCATTTGCTAAAAAGCGTTTATACGCTTCAAACTTTGTGCCATCTGGATGATACGTATTCCGTCTTTCCGTGACATTTTCATAAGGGACACCGATGATAATCGAGCGTTCCATTTCTTTGTTTTGCATCAATTCTTCCGCCTGTCTGCCTATTTTTCCTAGGCGGAAATAATCATGACCATCCTGGGCAATGATGACATGATATGTATAAAGGGGGGAGTAATTGACTGGCAAATAGATCAAAAGGGTCATATCCACCCCAAGTTCTTTTGAATGTAAGGTTTCTTCTTGAATAATGCCTGTTTTCTTCACCATAATCCATTCCTCCAGCTAACCAATTTCATCACAAAGTGAAACGTTTCCATTCATTGTAACATGAAAAACAGCGTTGTTCCTATATGCTAACATGCAATCCATTCAGTTGACATCGTATCTGTTATAAAATACAGAAAATTTCAATTAATTGTTCCGATTCCTCTTGAAAAATGAGATTTAATGGGTTACAGTATTAAGAATTAGAACAGACAGACAATACATTCTTATCGTGAGAGGTGGAGGGACTGGCCCTTTGAAACCTCAGCAACCGGTATGCATCACTTCATGTGATGTACCAAGGTGCTAAATCCAGCAAGCATCTTTTTTGCTTGGAAGATAAGAGGAAGCGATTAAACCCCTTCTTCTTATGAAGAAGGGGTTTTCTGTTTTGAAATCAGATTTTTACTTAGGATGGTGTCAAATGACAGAACATGTGGAAACGACATTAGCGCAAATTGGAAACCGCAGCGAAGAGGCGACTGGCACGGTCAGCCCCCCTGTTTATCTTTCAACAGCATACAGACATAGAGGCATAGGGGAATCAACCGGATTTGATTACATTCGAACGAAAAACCCAACAAGACAGCTTGTAGAGGATGCAATTGCTTCACTCGAAGAAGGGACGGCCGGCTTTGCCTTCAGTTCGGGAATGGCTGCGATCCAAACGATCATGGCGCTATTTGAAAGCGGAGATGAGCTTATCGTCTCATCAGACCTATATGGCGGTACATACCGTTTGTTTGAAAACGAATGGAAAAAATACGGCTTACGTTTTCTTTATGATGATTTTTCAGACGAAGACTGTTTACGCTCTAAAATCACACCAAACACAAAAGCGGTCTTTATTGAGACACCAACAAATCCATTGATGCAGGAAGCCGATATTCAAAAAATAGCAAAGATTGCAAAAGGACATGGCGCTTTGGTGATTGTCGATAACACCTTTTACACACCCGTAATGCAAAAGCCGATTACGCTTGGAGCCGACATTGTCATTCATAGCGCAACCAAATATCTAGGCGGACACAATGACGTCCTTGCCGGGCTTGTCGTCACAAAAGGAGAGAAGCTCTCTGAAGACATGTTCCAGCATCAAAATGCTATAGGAGCGGTTCTATCTCCGTTTGACTCATGGCTTTTAATGAGAGGAATGAAAACACTTGCTCTTAGAATGCGCCAGCACGAGGCAAATGCGAAGGAGCTCGCAGAGTTTTTAAAGAAACAGCCAGAAATTCAAGATGTCCTTTACCCAGGCAAGGGAGGAATGCTGTCATTCCGTGTAGCCGAAGAGGACTGGGTCAATCCATTTTTGAAGCAGCTGAAAACGATTTGTTTTGCTGAAAGTCTTGGCGGAATCGAAAGCTTCATTACGTATCCTGCGACGCAAACGCACATGGACATCCCAGAAGAGATTCGCATTGCAAATGGCGTATGTAACAAACTGCTCCGTTTCTCCGTTGGCATTGAGCACGTAGATGACCTGAAAGCAGACCTGAAACAGGCACTATCACAAGTGAAAGAGGAGGTACACGCCAAATGACCAAGCGCGATTGGACACTCGAAACCCAACTCGTTCATAATGCGTTTAAAACAGATCGTTCAACAGGTGCAGTCAGTGTACCGATTCAGCATGCATCCACCTTTCATCAAAGCAGCTTTGATGATTTTGGTCAATATGACTACTCAAGATCGGGAACTCCTACACGTCAAGCGTTAGAGGATACGATTGCGGCGCTAGAAGGAGGAACAAGAGGGCTTGCTTTTGCATCAGGGATGGCAGCCATTTCCACTGCTTTTCTTCTATTATCAAAGGGAGATCACGTCCTTGTCACAAGAGATGTGTATGGCGGAACTTTCCGGATGATCACCCAAGTTCTTTCGCGATTTGGCATTGAGCATACCTTTGTGGACATGACCGATTTGAATGAAGTCAAAAGAGGCATACAATCGAATACAAAGGTCATTTACATGGAAACACCGTCAAACCCGACTCTAGGTATTACGGATATTGGGGGCGTCGTTCAGCTTGCGAAAGAGCATAACTGTCTGACCTTTTTAGATAATACGTTTTTAACACCTGCTCTTCAGCGCCCGCTGGACCTTGGCGTTGACGTAGTCCTGCACAGCGCAACGAAATTTTTGAGCGGTCACAGTGATGTACTGTCAGGCTTAGCTGTAGTGAAAGACGAGAAGCTGGGAGAAGAACTCTATTCGCTGCAAAACTCCTTCGGTGCAGTCCTTGGCGTGCAGGATTGCTGGCTCGTGCTCAGAGGGTTAAAAACCCTTCAGGTCAGATTAGAAAAAGCAAGCCAAACGGCATTCGAACTGGCTTCATTTCTCAAAGAACATCCTGCGGTGAAAAAAGTATACTACCCAGGCTTAGATGACCATCCAGGGGCAGACATTCAGCGAAAGCAGGCAAAAGGAGCTGGAGCTGTTCTCTCATTTGAACTAGAAAACCAAGCGGCTGTCAAAGAATTAGTAGATGCCGTCACATTACCTGTATTCGCCGTCAGCCTCGGCGCCGTCGAATCCATTCTGTCATATCCAGCTAAAATGTCACATGCTGCTATGCCAAAAGAAGAAAGAGAAAAAAGAGGGATTACAGATGGCCTGCTTCGACTAAGTGTGGGAGTCGAAAACGGAGAAGACCTCAAACGCGACTTCAAACAAGCACTCGATCAACTAAAGCCCGTCCTTGTGAATCAATCATAAAGGAGAAAAAAAGCCGGCACGGCCGCCGGCTTTTTGACCTTTTTTGAATAAAACCATTGACGACGAATCAGGATGGTTATATAATAGAGACTGTCAGTAACAGAAAGCCCAGAACTGATACATAACCCGATTCCGTAGCTCAGCTGGGAGAGCGCTACCTTGACAGGGTAGAGGTCGCTGGTTCGAGCCCAGTCGGAATCATATTTGTAACCCTTGCGTAGCAAGGGTTTTTTTGTTTTTTCGGTAACAAATATTTGTTCTGTTTCTTTTGATTTGGGACGAATTTGGGACGAACTTTATCCACCAGATTGTTTCTCAGTATTTTTAGGATTAAAACGATTAAAGTGTTCAACTTACCATCTGGCATCGTTAAAGTGACCGAATTGACAAGGGGCGTTAGAGTAAAAGCCCTACAGAGAGCACTGGCTGAAGTATTTTTTTATCCTGAAAAAGGGAGTCAAAAACAATGGGAAAGACGGCTACTTTGGACCAAAAACAGAAAATGCGGTCAAACGATTCCAGCTCATGCATGGGCTTAGCGCTGAAGGCATCTATGGTCCGAAGACAAAAGTAGCTCTTCAAAAAGCATCGAAATAAGTAAATCCTGTCCTTTATTGGATATGGGTTTTTTGTGTTTTAATTGGGGAAAAGTTGGTTATAAGGGTAGATAAAACGTGATATGATTGTAAAAAGGAGGTAATATAATGACATTTAAAAAAGCGTTCAATATAGGTTATTTTGTTTTGCTTTTATCTTTTATTGTCGTATATTTCTTGCTTCCAGTCGATCAAATATTTACTGCAATCATCATCCTAACCGTACTATTTGGAGTATATCAATTTGTGATTTTCAAAAAACTAAAAGAACAAAAACAGCAATAAAAGACGCCCTAGTGCATTAGACTGGGGCGATTTTTTTCAACCAGTTCCACACATATACACTTTTCCTGGAGAACTTATTTCGTCCAGTTTTTTATTTTACGTTTACTGTCTGAGAACATTTTCAAATGGCTCTTTCTTCATAGTAACAAATGTCAGTGTCTGCACGTGTTCCCCAACGTACGGAGAAGTAATCTGTTTTCATTTTCAATTGGATCATTACTTGAGCAGTAGCAGCAATCCAGCCAACATAAGGAATACGGTTTAAAATTGCTGCTGCAATTACTCCTACAGCTGCCTTTCCCTCTACCGTAACACGGTAATGATCATATTTGGACCACGCCCATTTTCCCTTTTGTTTTTGTGTTGTGAAATTATTATTCGCTAACTGTTCAAGAGAATTACTAACTTTATTCATTTGATTTTCTAATACAATGCTATTTGCAATCTTATTTACTTGTTCTTCAATTGCGGCTATTTACTAGAAACAGAAATATTACCTGTCTCTTTGTTAGAGGTATAGGTGGTTGTTCCAAGTTCAGTTTTAAAAATTGTAGATTAATAGCTTTATGCACTTTTCGAATAAATTAAATGAAGCCCTAATCTAGAAATAACAGAGGAAAGATAAACTGATAACGTTCAGGAGAATACACATTTGATAAAATATTCAGTGGAGGGGAGAAAGATATGAAGTCACTTTTACTAATTGGACAATCAAATATGGCGGGGCGCGGCTTTAAACATGAAGTGCCTCCGATTTATAATGAAAGAATCATGATGCTGCGAAATGGTAGATGGCAAATGATGACTGAACCTATTCATTTTGATAGGTCGGTAGCTGGTGTAGGACTAGCGGCTTCCTTTGCGGAGGCTTGGTGTAAGGATCATGAAGGAGAGAAGATTGGTCTGATTCCATGTGCAGAAGGTGGCAGTTCCATTGATGAGTGGTCGCTAGATGGAGCATTATTTCGTCATGCAATAAATGAAGCTAAATTTGCAAAGGAAAATAGCGAATTGGTCGGGGTATTATGGCATCAAGGAGAAAGTGACAGCCAAGATGGGAAATACAAAGCATACTATGAAAAAATACTAAGATTATTTAATGAACTAAGAACTGAATTATCTGCACCTAACATTCCGCTTTTGATAGGAGGTTTGGGTGATTACTTGGGACAGGTGGCATTTGGCGCAGGGTGTGTGGAATATCAATTGATTAATCAGGAACTACAAAAATATGCACATCATAATGAAAATTGTTATTATGTTACTGCGAAAGGCCTTGCATCTAACCCAGACGGAATTCACATCAATGCGATGTCTCAGAGAATATTTGGTATAAGATACTATGAAGCATTTCGAAAAAAAGAACATATACATGAGCCATTACCAAATGAAAATGAGTTAGTCAATGAATGTCATAATAGAATGAATACCTCAGCGGAGAAAAAATACATAGCACTAGAAAAGTTCACGTTGGGCAAGATTACTTACGAAGAGTTGCTGGAGGCTTTAGCGTAGGTTAAGCTTATGGTAGCCTTTGAATGAAAACGTTAAAACTCACATTACTGATAGACAGAAACATGACATATCTCTTGAAAGGATGATTGTGGTGGTGAAAACAGATAAAGTCTCCTCCTGAATACATGAAATCACATTCAGGAGGAGATAAAAAATGTTTAAACAAATAGACGAAAATTACCCGCGAAAAGAGCACTTTCATCATTATATGACGTTAACCCAATGCTCATATAGCCTGTTGATCGATCTAGACATCACGACATTGTATTCAATATTGAAAGAAAAAAAGCTAAAAGTATATCCTGTGCAAATTTATTTATTAGCAAGAGCTGTGCAAAAAATACCGGAGTTTCGAATGGATCAAGTGAACGATGAACTTGGTTACTGGGAGCTTCTCCATCCTAGTTATACGATTTTAAATAAAGAAACGAAGACATTTTCAAGTATTTGGACGCCTTATGACGAAAACTTTGCTCTTTTTTATAAAAGCTGTGCAGCGGACATTGAAACATTTAGCGAAAGCAGCAAACTATTTCCGAAACCTCATATGCCAGAAAACATGTTCAATATTTCAAGTCTACCGTGGATTGATTTCACTTCTTTTCATCTTAATATATCTACAGATGAAACTTATTTACTGCCAATATTTACGTTAGGTCAATTTAAGATGAAAGAAGAAAAAATCATCCTACCAGTCGCCATTCAAGTACATCATGCTGTTTGTGACGGCTATCACGTCGGTCAATATGTGGAATATTTGAGATGGCTTATTGAACATTGTGAAGAGTGGTTAAATGATTCATTGCATATTTTCTAAAGACAAAAGGTGTTCCCATGGAAACCTAGAAGATGAAGGCAGACTGAAATGAGTCTGCCTTTTTGTTTTGTAATGATAATGAAATGTGCCAAAGGTTTATTGATGTAACAATTGTTCTTTTTGCGGTTTCTTTTCGGTGCTTTGTAAATTCCTGCATGTGATAATAAATGTAATATAAGGGGAATTAATGGAAGGGGAATAAGGGATGGAGAAAGTTCTTTCTTCACATGTAGGTGTGAAAATAAATGAATGGTATAAAATGATTCGACAATTCAGTGTACCCGATGCAGAGATTTTGAAAGCTGAGGTAGAACAAGAAATTGAACGAATGGAAGAAGACCAGGATTTACTGATTTATTATCAATTGATGTGCTTTCGTCATCAGCTTATGCTTGATTATATTAAACCCTCACAGCAGCGATCTTTATCCATTGCAGACTTAGTTGATAAAATCGAAAATTCAAATCATCAACTTTCCGGTATGTTGCAATATTACAATGCCTTTTTTAGAGGAATGCATGAATTTAGTAAGAAAGAATACATACAGGCTATCCAATATTATAAGATCGCTGAAAGGCAGCTTGCATTGGTTGTCGATAATATTGAGCAAGCAGAGTTTCATTTCAAGGTGGCTGAAGCCTACTATATTATGAAACAAACGCATGTTTCTATGCATCACATCATAAAGGCGCTAGATATTTATAAAGAACATGAGCAGTATAAAGTTCGCCAAATTCAAAGTCTAATTGTCATTGCAGGAAATTATGATGATTTCAAAAGATATGAAAAGTCGCTGCAACACTTAAAAACTGCTTATTCAATTGCTGTGGGCGCAAACGATCAACGTTTAGTAGCAAAAACATTATTAAATATTGGTAATACATATGATAGGCAATCAAAATATACAGAGGCAATAAAGCATTATAGAGAAGTGTTAGATTTAATATCCTCAGAAAAAAATGACATAAAGCCAATCACTCTATTTAGTTTGTGTTGGTCGCTGTACAAGTCTAATCAAACTGATGAAGCAGATCTGTTAGTTGAAGATGGTCTTATGTATTCCTTAAAGGTAAATGATTCGCTAAGTGTGTTGTTATTTAAAGCATTAAAAGCGATTTATATGGATACTGATGAACAAGCGTTTAAAGAAGTGTTGGCGCTTTTTGAAGAAAAGAAACTACATGTCTATGTGGAAGCATTTGTTCAAAGTGTCGGGTTGTTTTATGAAAAAAAAGGGAACTTTGAAAAAGCTGCCGAATATTACAGAAAGGCTCTTAAGGCTCAAAATGATATTCAAAAAGGAGAATGTCTATATGATTATTAAAAGGGTACTTTTCATATTAAGCATTGTATTATTGAGTGTATCAGCAGTAGAAACTTTGCAGGCCATTGAAACAAAGTCGATTCGAAATACAACAATGGAAGAACAACAAAAAATCGATCGAAACACGACTGTGATCGACCGAAATGCAACAATTCAAAACGTATAGGTGAAATGAAAACAGACCTGGAGGGGTCTGTTTTTTTTATGGGGAAGGATTTAATAGCTGTCAGATTGTAATAATAATTAAAGTGCATGTACAGTGATCAATGATATATACTGATCACATTAGGTTCTAGCGGCATACACTTTGAAATTATTCTGGGAGAAGAAGAGAGTTCTTTCACGTTAGAAAAGATAGATGAGGAAAAAATTCGTGAAGCAGAGGAAACACTTGGTGTCACTTTACCTGATACATACAAAAAACTCATTCAAGAATGGAATGGCGGTTTTTCAGTTTGTAATGCTTTTCCAACCGAACGGGCAAATTCATGGGCAAAGGATCATGTTCAATTTGACCATCTAAGAGGAATTGCCAAAGGTGATGGAAGTATGAACAGCCTTCAGTTAAGTGATGAATTGGATCTGCCTGAGGGACTTATTTTCATCAGCGGTGAAGAAGATACATGGATCGCAATGGATTATCGAGAAACGAAAGAACATCCTCCTATTCACTATTTTGATTTAGAGATGGATGTAGATTTTAAGCTGGTAGATACTTTCGATGATTTTGTTGAGAAATTATATACAGCTGAAGATGCGATGGTCGAAGTAGTAGAGATTGAGGAGGAAGCTTCAGATTTTTATGTCAGTAAAGAAGAGCTTGAACACATATTTGATAGTCAGGACCTTTGTCAGCAGATTCTCTTCAAAATGGCACATTATCCGATGGAAGAAACAGAAGAGATCAAATGGTTTTTCAATCGTATGAAACAATGCATCCAACAGATAATAGATCAACATGTCTTGTATGAAGCAGCGACAACGATTCACTCCGTCCTTCTGTTAAACCCGGATATGCCAAGGAATGACCGTATCAATCAAGAGCTGCAAGAAATTGCTGAGTTTCTAGAAAAGAGTGGAGAGCCTAATACCATCTTTTTGGGAGAAGACATTCGTCCAGTGAAAAAACCATAGTGAAAGAAGAAAAGCCCCTGAAAAGGGCTTTTTGTGTAGTTTATGACCTCTTTTTATTTAAAATTTTCATGATGAATAATGCTATATATGAAGCAATGAATGAGCCAAAAGTGTAAACAACTGCCCACCCTAAGAAGGAGACATTAAAAAGTGTAAATGTCAGGATGAGTAAAATGATAAAGCTCACAACTGGCATGAAATAAACCTTTTGTACAAACAATGTGACGATAAATGAAATAATGATTATACTTACTGGAAGCAAGCCGAATACGAATTCTAAATGAGTCATATCAATTCTCCCTTTAGGATCACCTATTAAATATCTTGAGAATATCCTTTCTATTTTGTTCTAACATCAAAAAATCATATTCAGATACATGATTCTTATCCAGAATTTTGTCGAGACCTTTTATCTTTAAAGAATTCAATCTTTTTCCCTTTTGGTATGAATAAGAAGAAATTTCATATTCTCCGGTCTTTTTTTGGTTTAATAAGTAGATATGATCAGAATTTAAATAGACGAACTTAACATTGAGTCCTTCCTCTTGCTGTTCTAAGGAATAGGATCCTTCTCGTTTCATCGTTTTTGTGTTAAATGTATAAATCTTAGAATTTGCAGTTAAGTGATATAAAATATCGTCTTTTATATAGAAGTGCTTTTCATTTGGTGGAATTAGTTGATCTTCACTTTTATAGCTGCCAAGTAAATATGCTCCCCTTAATTTTTTCTTTTCTATATCAAATACTGCTACTTTAAAAGACACATTCTTAGAATCTTCAGGAGTGTGATAGAGGATAAAATAAGCTAATTTGTCCTTAATGATAATATTTGAATAAACTTCCCAGTCTTCATTAATGAGTTTAACATGACCACCATTTTGAAGAGTCTTTTTTTCATCAGATCAATTGTTGCTAAAGGACCCATCCCGCCCGTAATTCCGATCGTTGTAGACATATTCGCCACCACATTTCTTTTTTTCAATTATAAAAAAAGAAAGCATGGTGAGCGTTATAGAAAAGTTCTAAATGTATATAGAAGGTTTATCAAAAGCGTCTTTTAATGGCGCTTAGCGGCCCACTCCGATTGAAGAATCGCATATTGATATTCATCAACCCAATGTCCTTTTGACATATAATTTTGTAGTTTCAACAATTCTAGGCTCGCAGTCAAGTGTATGAATGGCGCACTCTCCTATCAGCTGATTGGATTCAGATAAGGCAATAGTGTATTGAAACCATGTCCCCGGCTGATTAGGTTTTGCGTCAAAATGATTCAGCTTCTTTGTACGTATAGTTTTCTCAGGATTGAAATGTTGCAATAGAGGGATATGCTCGATATTGTTAGAACGCTTCAATATCTTATAGATCAAATTGGCGAATAACAACCCGGTTTGTCCTTGTAAATATGCTGTTTGCATTCTTCATGTTTTACCCTCATCTTTTAGTTTGTTCTTGATTTGAAAAAGTCTATCAGCCATTCAGATAGCTGCTGCTGTGCTTTGCTGACAAATCGGTCTGCATAATAAATTAATTCCAAGTGACGAACAGGTGCCGGCTCAGCAATAGGAATCGAAACAATATTGGGCCACGTCGAATGTTGTTTTAGTAATCCTCTTGGCTGAATGGTTGCACCGATCCCGGCTTCAACTAACTGCAATAGCGAAGATGCGGACCCAACCTCCATGGCAGTGTCTAGTTCAACACCCTGTTCTTTACATACGTCATCTACTAAATCCCTTCCTAGATATCCCTTCGGATACATGACCAAAGCATGCTGCGTCAGCTCTTCCAATGTCACTTCACTCTTTTGGGCTAGATCACTTTTTGAATGAACAAATAATTCGTAGGGCTCACTTCCAAGTGGAATTTGAACGAGGCGCTTATCTGCAGGCCCTCGCAGCCCGATGCCGAGATCCACTTTATGTGAAAGGACTTCTTCACGCACGAAGATATTTGAATATGCCTTCAGATTGGTTTCGGGATAAAGTGTTTTAAATTCTACAAATAGCGGAACAAGCTGAAAATCAAGATCGGAGGGGAGTACTGCAAGTCGTACGGTTCCGCGTTTTTCAGATAACAGCTCTTTCATCGCATTTTTTGCATCTCTTTCAGCTTGAAGCATTTTCATGCCGTATTGATAAAGCAGTGAACCAGCTTCGGTAGCAACGACTTTTTTGCCGATTCGATCAAAGAGCGGCATCCCAACTTCTGCTTCAAGCAGCCGGATCTGCTGGCTTAATGTAGGCTGTGATATGCCTAGCTGCTCAGCAGCCTTTGTAAAATGCAAATGATTGAATACAGCCATAAAATATGTGATATGCCGAGTATCCATATGTCATCCTTTCATTAATAATAGTTTTTTACTATCATCATAATACGAATTATTGTATTGATCAATGAATGCGGCAGATTTATACTCAAAGTAACCTCAACAAGATGAGAGAGAAGGAAGGGTATTGATGAAAAAAATATTTTATTTAGCCGCTTTATTTTTAGCTGCACTAAACTTGCGTCCAATTATTACGTCCGTGGCTTCCATGATGAGCATGATCCAATCAGAGCTTGGTGTAAACGCACTGACAGCAAGTCTTTTGACCACTTTGCCTGTCCTTTGTATGGGGGTATTTGCTCCCGTTGCGACAATACTCAGCCGGCGTTTTGGCTTAGAGAGAACACTTTTTTTCTCAATTCTTCTCATCACGATTGCCACGGCACTGCGTGGTACAAGCCAATCGGTTGCTATTCTGCTCATGACTGCGTTTGCAGGAGGGGTGGGGATTAGCTTCGCGGGTCCTTTATTGTCTAGTTTTATTAAAAAATATTTCCCGAGAAATCCTGGTATTGTCAGTGTGTATTCAATTTCGATGACAATAGGTGCAGCGCTCGCTTCCGGCTTCACCATTCCGATTTATTTACGCAGTCAGCATCATCTTCCGTTTGCATTGTCCTGCTGGGCTATTCTAGGGGTGATTGCACTTATTCTATGGGTAGGTTTAGTTCGCAAAAATGAGCAGAGTGATCATGTAACCTTGCCGCTAAAATTGCCGCTGCGAAACAAAAAGGCTATTCAATTCACCTTGTTTTTTGGTTTTATGTCCAGTATGTTTTATTCTTTGACGGCATGGATTTCACCGATTGCTCTTAGTTTCGGAAACAGTCCGCAATATGCTGCCATGCTACTGACCATATTTACACTCATTCAGATTCCAATTGCTTTACTCGTTCCTGGAATCGTGAATCGCTTAGGCAAGCCGAAATTATTTCTCATCTTATGCAGTGTGTCTGAGCTGATTGGACTCATCTTTCTTCTTCTGCCAATGCCGATCTTGCCAGCTGTCATTTTCCTAGGTATGGGTGCCGGAGGGTTATTTCCTTTAGCGCTTATGCTCCCTATTATGGAGACGAGTACTCCGGAGGAAGCCGGAACCTGGTCCGCGATGTCGCAGATGGGCGGGTACATCATGGGTGGATTCGGTCCGTTTTTCATTGGCTTGGTTTTCGATCTAAGCGGACATTTTTATGCTTCCATTGTTGCAATGCTTGTCATCGTCATGTTGATGATTGGCGTTCAGATATCAATGAAATTAGGTAGAAAAGAGGAAGAAGTGTCAAGTTAAATCATGCAGCTTCAAATTTCAATCAAAACGGGGGGATTTTATTGCTCATTCGAGAAGCAAAAACGATCGACTACCCACAATGAAGAGATATTTATTTAGCTGCCCGTCATCAAAGCTTTCATTGGGTGAACGCAGAAGACATGAATTTACATGACTTTGATCAGGATACGCTGGAAGAGCAAATTTTCTTAGCTGAGGAAAGCAATAAAATTCCTCGGATTTATCTATATATATGTACCAGATCGTTTTATTCACCTCTTGTTTGTACATCCCGAAGCTGCTGGTCAAGGGGCTGGTGATCTGCTGCTCAAACATGCTATAAAAGTGCTGAGAACACTGGTCACCCTCAAATGTCTCTCTGACAATCACAAAGCTTTGTCTTTTTATCAAAAAAGAGGCTGGAAGGCTGTGATAGAAGAAGGAGAACCTGGGGGAAATACTGGGTGCTTGTTTATGATGGAACGTAAAGAGTGTCTGCATTTTTCGCAGCCGGTTTTATAGATTTTCTTTATTAAACTTGCGTAGATGCTTTCATTTAACCAGAGAATGCTATTGCTTTTATGCTCGATTAAGAGTTTGATTATAATAGAGACTGTAAAACAGAAGACGATAGAATAATTCAGTATTATGAGCTCCAGTGAAAGATATGTTCCGAGAAAAATTTGCACAAAAAGAATAGAGGTGAATAATATGACAACCTATGAGTCGAAGGATATTTTAAAGCAAGCAATAATGAAGACGTACAATCAATACGATGAAGAATTTGATATGATTCCAGAAGAAATGAAAGATGATCGAATAGAGGATGTAAGCCGAAATCCTGCAGAAAATTTGGCCTATCAAGTTGGTTGGACAACCCTGCTGCTTCAATGGGAGCAAGACGAAACTGAAGGAAAGGTTGTCCATACGCCAGCAGAAGGTTATAAATGGAATCAGCTTGGCATATTATATTCTCTTTTTAATGAGAAGTATGCCTGTCAATCACTAGTCGCATTAAGAGCTCAGCTCAAACAGAACGTTTTAACTATTTGTAATATGTTAGATCGTATGAGTGAAGAAGAAGTGTTTAAACCTCATCAACGAAAATGGGCGGATGACGCTACAGCAAAGGCTGTTTGGCCAGTTTATAAATTTATTCATGTGAATACCGTTGCCCCATTTAAAAATTTCCGTACTCAAATTCGTAAATGGAAACGATTAAAACAAGTATGACGTGAAGGATATACTAGATGTACATATTTCGTTAGAACTAAACCTGATTGTATCATCTTATTTCAGAGAGTATAGGGGGGCGCTGATTCGAGCCCAGTTATTCCTCCTTATCAAAATGACGATCACTCACTTGGCTTCTTTAAAGAAGCTTTTTTTTGTTCTTTTGCGGTTTCTTTTCGGTGCCGGACGATTCATAATGATCATGTTCTATTATTGATATTCAAGTTTTTAAGATCACTATACATTGAAAATAATTTTGAGCAGTTGGAAAAAATAATGGAATTGTTAGAAGTAAAGTCAATGTATCCTGACCTTGAAGATTTAGCAAAAGATTATAATGAGATGGGAGATAAAGACAATGCGATGCATTTCTATGAAAAGATTCTTTATTTCCAAACTCAAGTAAAGCGGGGGGACTCTCAGTATAAAAACGTTATCAGTAGTATTCGTGATGATCAGTGTCATAAGTGTTGTTAGTTATTTTACGTCTGAAGTGACAGCAAGTCATGATGAAGCTAGGAGAGGTCATACGGCAAGTATCGGCTATTCTGCTTAAAAAGCCCTTTATGGGCTTTTTATTTTAAGGTATACCTGATGAGGAGTGGTTTCTTTCTAAGGGAAATATAATTAGAAGGGATGAAAATGACAATGTTAAAATCAACATTATTTCGAAGAATTTTCATTATATTTTTTGCTTTAACTTTTATGATTAGTCTTTTCAATATGGCTGTGTTTCCAGGGACGCCAGCGTCTTATTATGTTGGCCTGGTTTGTAAGATGTTGTTTATCAGCTTGTTAAATGGTATGTTTTTCGGAACAATCATCTATTTGATCTTTACCTTTATCAATACTAAGTCTTCTAAGCAAAATCAATAAGAAGTGAGCGGCCAATGGCCGTTCTTTTTTATTTGGAAAAATCTAACATCTTACAAAAGAGAAAATGAGATTACTTAATATTTCACCTATCCATCAGATTAAAACTCCTAAATATGTATTTTTTATAATGAATTCATTTATTTTTAATAACCTACTGCATTATATTTTAAAGGATGTTACCGTTGGATGTAAGGAATGATTGGCCAGTCTTCCAATAAGTGTTGGAGGGAAATCATGAATTACAAAATTGAAATGTTAAAGAATATGAAAATGGTGTTTATGAGAAATATAGGACCATACGGCAGCAAAAAGAATTTAGATATGATGAAAAGTTTTAAAAAATGGATAGCACAACATCATTTAAATGATGAATTAGAGGAATATGGCATATATGGTGTTCCTCAAGATGATCCTGAAAGAACTTTACCTGAAAGATGCAGATATGATTTCATGTTAATGACAAATAGAGATTTCTCAAAAGATCAAATGGTTCAGACTGGTCATTTTGAAGGGGGAAAGTATGCCGTTTTTACGGTGACACATACGACTGAAAAAGTGAATTTGTTTTGGAGTCATTTACCTCATGTTATTCAAAACAATCATTTGGACATTCGTCAGGCTCCTATTATAGAGCGATATAGAGAAGAAGAAGGCGAAGGTAAGGTGTGTGAGTTCTTACTGCCTATCTTTTAAAACCAGAATAAATTTGTAGATGTGACACGAAGATAACGACAATGCAGGAAGTGAAGCTGAGGGACAATGACAATCCTTGAAAGAATGAACGAAACTCATCATTGTAGTCCGAATAAGCACAACCTATAGACATAATGAAAACAGACCTTTATGGTCTGTTCAGATTGTTGACAAAGGGCTAAAATGATGTTTATTTTAGCCCTTTGTCTTTTTTTCAGCGTGATAGAAAACCTTTGAAGTCTAGGAAGGACGAGCACTGGCGCGGAGCGAATTTGTCATTCGTGAGCACCAGCGCTCAGGAATGACAACGAATGCGAGGGTTTGTCTAAACGCTGAAAGCCCTTAATGGGGCTTTTTATTTTAAGAGTGCGATATTGAATATATCGCATGAATGAGGAGTGATTAAAATGTTGAAATCAACATTATTCCGAAGGATTTTCACTATATTTTTTATGATTAGCCTATTCAATATGGCTGTGTTTCCAGGGGCACCAGCGTCCTATTATGTTGTCCTTATTAGTAAAATGAAGGCCCGCTTGATTGATAGGTGCCGTGCAGTTCACACAAAACATCATTCCTTTATTCGCCTGGAATGGAAGGCAGGCGTATAAGTCGATAACTGAACAACGCAGTCTCAAAAGTCCTTCGTGTCTCATTTTTCTATCGTAAAACTCCACTATAAACTCATTCAAAAAATTTCGATGGGAATAGACTATATGGAATAAAAAAATTAGAGAAGGAGGCATTATCGTGGGAAATATAACACAGGATTTATCGGCTCTTGGTTTAAACATCTCGCAAAGTGTAGGTTTTGATAAAAACCAATCCGCAAGTTCGAAATTTAATGGGCTTTTTGCGGGACTTACACCAGGTACTGCTCTCGGTATCGTCGGTGATTCAGGTTATTTTTATGGACCGGGTAGTTTTGTCACTTATAACCAAACAGCGGGCATTGTATTTTTTAATGACCCAACTTCGGTTGGAGGTACTGCAACTAGTTTAATAGATGTGAACAAGATTGAAAGTGTAACGTTCACTGGTTAAATATAGTAGACTTTCGGTAAAATGTGAATAAACCTATAGCTGGCATACGTTGGTATTAAATTAAGGGGAGATTTCCAGGGGAATAATCGAATTAAGCAATGAAGTTGCTAACGCTATATTCATTTGAAGATGTACAGAAAATGTTTTCATCATATAAGAAAAAATCATTCAGCTTTTTGCTGGGTGATGTTTTTCTTATATCAATAAACAGCTTAAAACAAAGTCGATTGGACATATAACAATTGAGGGGATCACGATTGAGTGTTTTTTACTAAAAGAACAGACCGTTAATCGATCTGTCAGCTAGCTCCTTATAGAGGATTTTGTTGTTGAATCATTCAATAGATTCAATAACAAGTGTCTGTAGAATCAAAACTTGATGCCATTTCTTCTTCATCACTTCATTCATCAGCATGTCCCCATGCTATACTTTGACTAGATCAATTTGTAAATGGAGGATCATGATAGGGGGAGCATTGTGTTATTCATCATAGGTATCGTTATCGCTTTTTTTATTGCTTTTTTAGGCTTTACTGTTTTATTAGAAGTTGGTAATGGCGTGGGAACTGCTATCAGTATAATTGGTGCAATGATCATTTTACTGATAGCGGGTAGATTACAAAGAAAGAGAGAACAGAACGATCCAAATATCATGTTAGACAAGATGATGATGCTCTTTCACGAAGATGGGTTTCACTCCTCAAAATACTTCTTTTCACAAAATGTTGACAAGGCATTGGCTGTTAATGAAGAGGCAAAGAAAATACGTTTTATTAAACATCAATCTGGCGGGTCATCTCGTAAATCTACATTTGCAGTCACTGACCTTTCACTGAAAGATATTCATCAAGTCGAAATTTTAGAAGATGGTGTACCGAGTGAACATTCAATTGAGATCGACTATACAGGAGCGTTTTCAGAAGAGATTTCGACGCTTCAATTAAGGTTAACAATGAATGATAAAGAAAAATCAACTATCACCATCACTTTTCTGCAATTTGATTTACCTGTTAGTAAGAATAACGCTGAATATTTGGCTGAACGAGAAAGTTTGGATGAGTTGTATCATGATATTGATGTAATGATGAAATCTGCTGATTAAATACATTCCATGAAGTTACTATAAAGAAAGGAGTCACAGTTTCATGTGATTCCTTTTTTTATCTTGGTTCTTGATCACCTATAGCATGGTGGAATTTAATGAAAATAGTAGGGTGAAGTGAACCGGAAAATTTCTCGTCCCATTTTCTTTTACACATAAAATGAACTACTGACAAGGCTGGTCCGGTTATTGTAGTTGAATGTTTTTCTCAAAAATGAATAAAGATAGACTAGACACGAAAACGAGCATTGATATTGATATGACTCATGTGATGAGGAGGAAACATAAATGCAAAAGCTTTGCAGGGAAGTCTGGATCGAAGTCAATCTTGACGCGATTAAAAGAAATATCCAAGCCATTCAAGCGCATATTCCGAGGAAAAGTAAGATCATGGCTGTCGTGAAGGCGAATGCTTATGGACACGGTTCAGTGGAGGTAGCCCGGCAGGCACTGGAAAGCGGTGCGACGGAGCTTGCGGTTGCTAGTTTGGAGGAAGGCATTGTATTGAGGAGAGCAAAAATTGAAGCACCGATTCTGGTTCTTGGATTTACCCCGCTAGATTGTGTGAAAAGGGCTGCGGCCTGGAGAATTGACCTCTCCGGCCTTCGAGAAGACTGGATTGTTGAAGCAAATGAGATCTTAGCGGAAGAAGATAGTCAGCGCCGGCTTGGGATTCATGTCAATGTCGACACAGGGATGGGACGATTAGGTGTACGAACGAAGGAAGAGCTGTTAGGAGTGGTTGAGGCACTTGAAAAGAGTGAAAACCTTAGATGGGACGGGATTTTTACGCATTTCTCCACTGCGGATGAGCCTGACCCTGATTTCACGCTACTGCAACACAGCATTTTTATTGATTTTCTTCGGTTTTTGAAAAAACAAGGAATTAAGCTGCCGACCGTACATATGAACAATACAGCGGCTGCCATCGCGTTCCCTGAATTTAGCGCCGATATGATTCGGCTTGGCATTGGGCTATATGGGCTGTATCCTTCGCAATACATTGAAAGCTTAGACGCTGTTCAGCTAGAGCCCGCTCTCAGTTTAAAAGCAAGGATTGCGTTCGTGAAAGAAATGGTGACAGAGCCAAGGACCGTCAGCTACGGTGCAACGTATGTAGCAAAACCTGATGAAGTCATTGCAACCATACCGATCGGTTACGCAGATGGGTACTCACGTGCTTTATCAAATCGGGGATTTATGCTTTTCCGCGGAAAACGAATGCCGATTGCTGGCCGAGTCACAATGGATATGACGATGATCAGTTTAGGAGAAATGAAAGCAAAGCAAGGCGAGGAAGTTGTCATTTACGGCCGTCAAAAGGGCGGAGAAATTTCTGTCGATGAAATTGCTGAAATGCTCAATACGATCAACTATGAAGTCATCGCCACCTTAAGCCGCCGCGTCCCAAGGTTTTATCGTCGAGGCGGGAAGATTATTAAAATATCGACGCCGGTGATGTATGTGTGAGGGTAAATAGAAGGTGTACTTTGGAAATATTCATTCTGGTGAATAATGATAAAAATTAAATTTTATTACAATTATGTATATAAAAGGAGGGTTATTTAAGATATGGAGGGAAAAAATGATCAAAAAAGGATTATTTCTAGTGCTTTTGACCATTTTTATGATGGTCGCAATTCAATTCTAATTCTGTGAAAAAAAGTATAAGTGAATTGACTGAAGCTAGAGTTGGATCAAGTGCTGTAACACTTGATGGTACGATATATATCATAGGTGGAAGGAATTTCAAAGAATATTATCATTCAAAATCGATTAAAAGTGATTACAAATCAGTGATTTCTATCTCATTAAAAGATTTGCAGATTGCTGAAGGTGAAACAAAACCAGATGATGGAACAAGCGAAGAACCAAAGGATCAAGACGGAACAAAACCAGGTGATGGGTCAACAGAAGAGAGCTACTGATTTTAAATCAGTAGCATTTTTTTATAGAATTGTTAAAATTAGGATCAACGTCATGAAAAAATGATATATTTTTTTAGAAATCTGCTAAACATCCTATAATCACATCCGATAATAAAATTGTCAGGGTTGATAAGCCCTAGAATAAAGGACTTTTTTCAGACAAGGACGTCTGTCAGGTCCCACATACATGGAGGTAATAGGAAATGAGAATTAACCACAATATCGCAGCACTTAACACATTGAACCGTTTATCTGCAAACAACAGTGCTAGCCAAAAGAACATGGAGAAACTTTCTTCTGGTCTTAAAATCAACCGTGCAGGAGATGACGCAGCAGGTCTAGCAATCTCTGAAAAAATGCGTGGACAAATCCGCGGCTTAGAAATGGCTTCTAAAAACTCACAAGATGGTATCTCTCTTATCCAAACAGCTGAGGGTGCATTGACTGAAACTCACTCAATCCTTCAACGTGTTCGTGAATTAACAGTTCAAGCGGGTAACACTGGTACTCAAGATGCAACAACAGATCTTAAAGCTATCCAAGATGAAATTGATAACCTTCTTGATGAGGTAGATGGAATTTCTGAACGTACAGCATTCAACGGTAAAAACCTTCTTGATGGTACTCAAACTGATGGATTTACTTTCCAAATTGGTGCTAACAAAACACAACAGCTGACAGTTCAAATTAGTGACATGAGTACTGCTGCTACTGGTCTTGATATGTTGAAAGCTGATTATGTTGTAACAACTGCTACAACAGCTAATACAGATGCTCTATTAGACAAAGTAGATGCTGCAATCAATAAAGTATCTTCTGAGCGTGGTAAACTTGGTGCGGTTCAAAACCGTCTAGAGCACACAATCAACAACCTTGGTGCATCTTCTGAAAACTTAACAGCTGCTGAGTCTCGTATCCGTGACGTTGACATGGCGAAAGAAATGAGTGAGTTCACAAAGAACAACATTCTTTCTCAAGCGTCTCAAGCAATGCTTGCACAAGCGAACCAACAGCCACAAAACGTACTTCAATTACTACGTTAATGAAGAGCCCCTTTTATGGGGCTTTTTTTTATGCTGTTTTTTCTTCGTATTTTCTCCAGTCTTATGATTCTTAAATCCCTCTGACAAATCATGAAAAATGGCCTTTAAATTTGGCATACTCTAGCGAAACGATCATAACGAATGAGACTTTTACCTCATTTATCCCTTTTTTGTTAAACAAATTCCATTAAAGTTCGATAAATGGATTGTAAGGCTTACAAAAAAATTCTAATTTAGAACTTTTGGACAAGGATGTTCAATTGGTTCAAACACATGGAGGTCATGAAACATGAGAATTAACCACAATATCGCAGCACTTAACACACTGAACCGTTTGTCTGCAAACAATGGAGCAGGGCAAAAGAACATGGAGAAGCTTTCTTCTGGTCTTCGTATCAACCGTGCAGGAGATGACGCAGCAGGTCTAGCCATCTCTGAAAAAATGCGTGGACAAATCCGCGGATTAGAAATGGCATCTAAAAACGCACAAGATGGTATCTCTCTTATCCAAACGGCTGAAGGTGCATTAACTGAAACACATGCGATTCTTCAACGTATGCGTGAATTGACAGTTCAAGCGGGTAACGTCGGTACTCAACAAACAGAAGATTTAACAGCTATTCAAGAAGAACTCACTGCATTGGTTGATGAAATTGATGGGATTTCTCAGCGCACAGCATTTAACGGAAAGAATCTGTTGGATGGTAGTGTTGAAGATGGATTCCAATTTCAAATTGGCGCAAACATTGAGCAAAATATCAACGTTCAGATCGGCAAAATGGACGCTGAAACCTTGACTGTCAAAGATATTAAAGTAAATGAAGATGGTTTTGACTTTGACGTCGAAGTAGCAAAAATTGATGAAGCCATCGGCGCAGTATCTAAACAGCGTTCAGCACTTGGTGCAGTCCAAAACCGCCTCGAGCACACAATCAACAACCTTGGTGCTTCTGCTGAAAACTTAACAGCTGCTGAGTCTCGTATTCGTGACGTTGACATGGCGAAAGAAATGAGTGAGTTCACAAAGAACAACATTCTTTCTCAAGCGTCTCAAGCGATGCTAGCTCAAGCAAACCAACAGCCGCAAAACGTACTTCAATTATTACGTTAATGAAAAAGCCCCACGAAGGGGCTTTTTTTGTTTCAATCTAATGATAGCAGGTGCTGCAAACGAAAGTCAGGAACCGCTTCATGGAAAAAAGCTCGATTGCCTTCATCACCCTATTGATCCCACTGACTCCACCATCCAGCAGTTTCTCCAGAGGTGTCGGCTTGAATCATGTCATGCAGCTGTTCTAAGTTGATGATGTCTTTTTCGATTCTGTTAAGAAAGATTGCATCCGGTGATACGCCTCAAGACGTTCAGGTTGGTTGTTACTATAGCGTACTGTACGTAGCGATTTAAAAATCCTTGTACGAACGTCAAATGGGGAATGGCTGTTTCTCCTTTGAATTCAACACCTTCCCGCGCCATATCAGCAAACACTTGAAAGCTCGAAAAAAACATCTGATATTACAAAAATGATTAAAGGTATCTCGAAACAAACGAGTTTGCTAGGATTGAATGCGTCAATCGAAGCGGCCAGGGCAGGAAAAGAGGGGGCTGGTTTTAGTGTTGTAGCAAGTGAGGTTCAAAAGCTTTCAAGTGAAACTTCAAGTGCAACAGAAAACATCGAAAGCTCATTGCAAGGAATTTCCTCCAATATACATACATTACTTGAAAGTATGGACCATATGAAAGGTTCTTCATCGGAACAGGCTTCACTTGTGACGGAGTTTAGTGAAATTGTTGAACGATTGACGACGGTTAGTAAAGATATGAAGGAATTTATGCAAACCGTGATGTCAACGTAAAAAACGAATCCAAGAGGGATTCGTTTTTTTGATGCGCTATTTTCTTTTGTTCTGATCAAAGCGATAATCATACGTGTCGCCCTTCACCACATTTAAAAACTCATGTCCAATTTGAACAAGCTGTCCGTTTTTCCATTGGATGAGAGGGTCTTTATCAGGGTATTTCCAGTAAATCGTTTTCTTGCGGTGGGTCAGTTTGTTTTCAATTTCTGCTCTGACTGCGTTTTCCTTTAGCTTTCCTCCGCTATGCTGATAGGTGTTGATGATGTACATTCCGTCAGGTGATGACATCGAGCGGATGAATGTTCCGTGAGACACGCCTTGAAGAGAGAAACATTTCCAATAAATAATGCCAGCGAAGCTAAGGAGTAAGATGATAAGGGTGAGGGTGGTTTTCTTTTTTAACATGAATTCCTCCAGATGTAGATCACAATATTTCTAATTTATGAGAGAGAATACAAAAAGATTCATATAGTCCAAAAGTTCTATTCCTTTCAATTATCGGTCATTTTTTCTCAAAATTCAACAGAAAGCCGTAAATGTAAGGAAAATTTAAGGAAAAATTCAAGTGGTGTATTTGATTCGAAACCTCTTTACAAAAGAATGAGGGATCAGTAGACTTATGCTCATATAGAGAAATGGGGCAGATGACATGAGGCAAATCAACGATACGTATCAAAGTTATGAAGAGCTTTCCGCTCATGAACGAAAAGGCATTGATTATCAAATTCTTCACGAGCGGAAAGGTGACCAGCTTCTGGTTTTGTCGCCTCATGCCGGAGGAATTGAATCCGGCGTGAGTGAGCTCATTCATGAAATATCTAGCGATTGTTCTATGTATTTATTTGAAGGCCTTAAAGTAAAAGGCAATCATGTTCTTCATATTACAAGTACACGTTTTGATGAGCCGATTTGCCTTTCACAGGTGCATACCCATCATTATACGTTTGCACTCCATGGTTACGGAGAAACAGAGGAGCTTCAAACGTTAGTGGGAGGTACGGACAGAGAAAGAGCGGCAGAAACAGTGAAACGTTTAACGCTAAATGGCTTTCACGCATTGCTGCTATCTGAATCTGATCGTTTTTCTGGAACACATCCTGATAATATTAATAACCAATGTCTGACAGGCCAAAGTGTACAACTTGAAATTAGTCAGGCGCAAAGAAGAGCATTCTTTCAAGACTTTAGGCGTCGCTACCGGCGTGATACACAAACTGAACAATTTTATCGATACACAAATGTACTCAAACAAGTATTAGCCCTTTATGAATAAACTATATCGATTTATGTCCGAGTATTTACGTTTGATAAACGGCTTCTTTTTCTGCTACCCTTTCTGCTTTCATTAAATAAGACGTAAACTCCTGTTGAAAGCGAATGCCTGCTTTTCGCTGTTCGAATAAGGCAAGCCGCTTTTCAGCAAAAGCCCAGGTGACGTGAAACGTTTGAGCAATATGCAAAATGGCTTGCTGCCGAAGGGTTGGAAGCTTCATTTGCAGCAGCATAAAGGTTGGAACACAAAAGTGATACATGAATTGTTTTGCCTGAAACTCCTGCAGTTCTCGAAAAAGTTTGTTCATTTTGAAATGATTGCCTGTATGCTTTAGCACATGACAAAGCTCGTGGGCAAAATCCTGCCATTGTTCTTCAGGTGATAGGGATCTGTTTAATATAATACTGTAAAGACCTTGATGCTGGATCATCATGCTGCCAGTCTCCTCGTAGTGAACCCATACATGAAATTCAGAAGCGATCCTTTGCATCTCTCTATAAGCAGGACCGCTTATTTGTAATTGAGCATATAACCGCTTAATATCTTCTTCTAAATGGGTTAAAAAACCAGTCATTTAAAAACCTCCATGCAAACGTACGTTCTATTTTTGGCGTAAAAGAAAAGTCCATATAGGACTAAATAGCTAATTGAGCTATTTCTTATTTTTTATATCGGCTTATTTTTAACAATTTTAACATAAAATCAAGGAAAATTGGAATTAATTCCTGTTTTTTTCTGTATTTTTGCACTTTCCACTACTAAAAAAAGTGGATTGAATTTGAATTTTACCATAATCTTCTCATGAAAACAAACAAGTATCGTCTTACGAACGCCACCGATTGATGAGAAAGATCAATTCAATCTAGCAAAAGGGAGTGCAGAACATGGTACAAATTTATCAAGATTTTATTCCAGTAGGAAACGGAAACCGGCCAGGATATGCGATGACACCGGAGTATGTGACGGTGCATAACACAGCAAACACGTCAAAGGGAGCGGATGCGAAAAGTCATGCGGCCTATGTAAAACGCCCAGCGACAGAGGTGAGCTGGCATTTTACAGTGGATGATCATGAAATCTTTCAGCATCTGCCGTTAAATGAAAACGGCTGGCATGCAGGGGATGGACATGGGAATGGTAACCGGAAGTCGATCGGAATTGAAATTTGTGAGAATGAAGATGGGAATTTTCAGCAAGCGGTGAAACATGCACAATGGCTTATTCAAAAGCTATTAAAAGAACATCACATTCCGATAGCAAACGTGGTCACACATCAGCATTGGTCTGGAAAAGCATGTCCACGCCAGCTTCTTTCTACATGGGGTGAATTTAAAAAAGGAATTGAAACGGCAGAAGATCCGGAGACGGTCATCACGTATGTCGTTAAAAGCGGGGATACGTTAACGAGTATTGCAAAAGCTCACGGGGTCACAGTTCAAGATTTACAGGAGTGGAATGACATTAGTGATCCGAATAAGATTCAAATTGGACAGGTTCTCAAAATTTATCGTAACGATGCAAAGAGCATGTATGAGCTGCCAGATGGGGTTTTAAAGGTGACTTCTCCATTGACAAAGGGAGAGCACGTACGACTCGTCCAACAAGCGCTTGCTGCTGTTTATTTTTATCCTGATAAAGCAGCTGCAAATAAAGGAATAGACGGAGTTTACGGAGAAAAAACGGCGAACGCTGTAGCGCGTTTTCAGCTGATAAATGGTCTGACAAGCGATGGGGTATACGGACCTAAAACGAAGGAAAAACTTCTGAAGCTGTTAAATCAGTGAGTGTTTCTGTTTGTATGATTGGATAACTGCTTCACTTTGTTCATTTAATCGAAGAATATAAGGCGACGACTTATATTCAGCAAACTGAACATATCTCAATTGTTTGATTTTCTTTTTCATTTATTGGCACCTCAATCGTTCAGCGTATAGATTATTGTATGCAAGTCTATGTGAAAATGGAAGAAGGACGCGGATTTTTGTTCCGCGTCCTTTAGTGTAATCAAGCCCTTTTATTTTTATACTCATCCAAGAGCTGTTCATTCTTTTTAAAAATACGCTCTGTATGGGGGCTTACCTTGTAATCCGCCATACTGATATGGCGCTTTTTCTTTAAAATCTTAAAAGGGTTTTTCTTGCGATTGTTGCTATCCCCTTGAAGTGCGTGGTCCATCTTCATCACCTTCCTCTTCGTCAGGCAAGATTAGATCATAAATTGTTGTAAGTGACGTCATTAATAAATAGTCGAACTCAGTGACAATCTCATCAGAGGTGAGCTTAATGACAAAGTGATCATCTGCTACAGAAAACGGGATGAGCACCAATTTGCCGAAATCATCATAATAGACTTCCTGCCTGTCAAGCTTCGCCTGAATAAGAGCTCGCTGGTCAAGTGTCCGCAGCAGGTCATCTTTTTGTTCCTGCGTATCGTATGGACAAAGAACCGCTTGAATATTCATCTTATCGGCAAAAGAATAAATGAGCCGCTCAATTCCCTCTATATATGCCTCTACACTTCCATAATATACATGGATCGGTTCGTTTTTCAATAGGTATTGGTACGTTTTTAGCTTATTGAGGTAAGAATGAAGTAGATCGTTATTTTGTTCTAGGAGTTGGTGGGTGTCGGTTTCCAGTTCGTGATTTCCGAGTTTTTTAATATAGGAGCTGAGAAAGATGAATGCATCGGTTAATGCAAAAAAAACGGCAATAATCAAGTAGTGCATCCAATCGGTGAAGATTGAAGAAGGGTCATTTGTCCAGTACACAACAGCACCAGCTACATAAATCCAATACCACGTTTTACGAATGGCAAACATCTTTTCTTTTACTTTTTGTTCAAATCGCCATACGGCAAATACATATACAGCAAGAGCACCTAGCAATAACCACACGGTCAATTGAAAAAATAATAGCATGTTCTTCTCTCCCATAGACAGCTGGATACTTATTTATTTCTATGGATATGATTGGAAACCCTGCTTCATGAAAAAATGGTTTGTAGGAATAAGGTGTTGAAGTGTGCGGGCAAATAAAAAAAGACCTGTCAGACAGGTCTTTGATATTAAATCATCGCATTTAACACAAAGTATATAAGAGCCCCTAGAGTTCCCGAAATCGGTAATGTGATCACCCAAGTGACAAGCATGCGTTTTGCCGTACCCCAGTTTACTCCTTTTACTCTGTGTGCAGAACCTACACCTAGAATAGAAGATGAGATCACGTGAGTGGTACTAACAGGTAAGTGAATAAATGTCGCACCGAAGATAATAGCTGCACCCGTTAAGTCGGCAGATACTCCGTTTACTGGACGAATTTTCATAATTTTACCGCCGACTGTTTTAATAATCTTCCAGCCGCCAATAGAAGTACCTAGTCCCATTGCAAGCGCACAAGAGAATTGTACCCAGAAAGGAATGTCATCTGTTGTATGCAAATTACCTGCAATTAAAGCCATCGTAATAATTCCCATCGCTTTTTGCGCATCGTTTGTTCCGTGGGTATACGATTGCAGTGCAGCAGTTAAAATTTGAACACGTCGGAATTGTTTATTTGTTTTTGCGAGATTGTTGTTTCTGAATATAATTTTGATAATGGTATACACGATATATCCCAATACGAAAGCTAGGATAGGTGAAAGCAATAGTGCTTGAATGATTTTAATGAACCCCGAATAGTTTAAAGCGCCAAAACCAGCAGAGGCAATAACAGCTCCTGCAATTGATCCGATCAGTGCATGCGAAGAACTACTCGGAATCCCGTAATACCAAGTAAGCAAGTTCCAAGTAATGGCCGCAATTAAAGCAGCCAAAATGACGACAGAACCGTTTTGAAGTGTAAAAGGATCTGCTATGTCTTTTGTAATGGACTTTGCCACACCTGTAAATGTCATTGCTCCTAAGAAGTTCATGAACGCTGCCATAATAATAGCATGTCTAGGCTTTAACGCCTTTGTTGAAACCGAAGTGGCAATGGCATTTGCTGTATCGTGGAATCCGTTGATGAAATCAAAAGCAAGTGCACAAATGACAATAAATATGGTAAGGATGAGTAATGTGTCCATGTTTAACTAACCCCGTTACGCATTCTTCATAATGATTGTTTCTAGATTGTTGGCAACACTTTGACAGGAATCAGCGATTTCTTCAAGTGTTTCGTAAATTTCTTTGTATTGAATGACCTTGATTGGATCAGTTTCTTTTCCAAATAAGTTCTTTAGTGATTTACGATAAAGATTGTCACAATTATGCTCGATCTCTTTGATTTTGATTGCGTGTGGTTGAATATCTTTTAAGCGATTTTCAGCCAGTAAATCAATTGTAATTAAAATTTCCTTTGCACATTCTCTGATGTAGTGGCTGAATTTGTCGATATGTTCGTCAGAGCTTGTCATTGAATAAATTTCCATTGTCGCTGAAAAATGCTCAATTCCATCTAAAACATCGTCGAGGCTATTCGTCAATTGAAGTATGTCTTCACGTTCAATCGGTGTAATAAAGGCTTTGTTCAGCTCTTTAATCATAGTATGAACATGATTATCACCTTTTGTCTCATATTCCTTCAATGTGTCAGAAAATTCTTTCAGAGTGGTTTGATTTGTTACTTTATAGCTAACAAAATACTCAGCAGTTTCATCTAAATTTTTAGCAATTTCCGTTAACAAGACGGAAAACTTGTCTTTTTTCCTTTTTAACATGTAAAAACCCTCCATTGTATAAATGAGACAATGCACACATCAAATAATTATATATTCTTTTGTCGAAAAAAAACAGGTGTAGTCGAAAATTTCTTCACTTTTTCTATTTGATCTTATTCTGACCTAAAGAAGTGTTCTCAACACACCTTTTTCAGAAAGGAGAAAAGAAATGAAAAAAGCGGTCCATTTTTGGCGCCGCTTAAAGCTTAAGAAGCTGAATAAACAAGTTTAAATCGCTCGCAAACTAGGAGCATGTCTTCTTTGAATTCTAATCCGTACGGTTTGAGTGCTTCTGTAAAAAATTCTTGATGGGCTCTGTACCAATAGTTATATGAAAGATCGCCTTCACCTTCTGCTTGTGCAAATGATTCTGGAACCTCATTCATTGGCATGACATCTACATGCGTGATCTCTATGATGGCTCTTGGTTCGTCATGGCTGTCCAAAATGACAGCATATTGTCCTGCCTTTGGAAGCGGCTCCTGTTCCTTTTCGTAAAAAAGGTGTCCAGAACAAGTGGCTGTTTTTTTCCCTTGCAAAACAAGGTCAAGCAAATGATCTGGGTCTGCTCCAAATGCCCAAGCGGAAACAGACACGTCAATTGGTGCACTTTCTGATTTTTCTTCCCAATATTTTTCCCAAAATAAGGTGCTTTTGTGATTCATCATTCTTCCCCCTTTGTGATGCGTTTATTATACCGTGAAATCAAAGACATGGAAGTGTTATGTCTTTATCCCTACTTATTAAGTGTGTCATATGTTTTGAAAATCCGCATTATATTTGATGAATATAGGAAGATATAATGAAAATTTTAGAAATTTTAGAATAATCTATTGTATTCTGGTCAAGAAGTCGGTATGGTCAAAGTAAGAATATGGAAGGGGTGTTGTGTATGAAACGCATTTCTCTAACTGTTTTGTCCATATGTCTGTTGGTTTTCTCGTTTTTTCTGCCTGTCAGTCAGGTCACTGCAAACGAAACTCATGGGAATAAAGTAGCTGTTGGGAAAGATGGCATGGTGGCTACTGCCCATCCGCTCGCATCAGAAGTCGGTGCTGATGTATTAAAGAAAGGTGGTAACGCTGTTGACGCTGCTGTTGCCATTCAGTACGCACTGAATGTGACAGAGCCAATGATGTCTGGAATTGGCGGCGGAGGATTTATGATGGTTTATGATGGGAAGACAAAAGAAACATCCATCATCAATAGTCGAGAAAGAGCACCACAAGGCGCAACACCAGACATGTTTTTAACAGATGAGGGGGAAGTCATCCCGTTCGCTGAGCGATCCACACACGGTAATGCTGTTGGTGTTCCAGGGACTGTGAAAGGTCTTGAGGCGGCCTTAGATAAGTGGGGAACCCGCTCGATGAAGGAATTGATCGAGCCTTCCATTCAGCTTGCAGAGGATGGATTTGAAATCGATTCTGTCCTGGCAAAAGCCATTGATGATCATCAAGGAAAATTGAAAAAAACGGCCGCTGCACCAATTTTTCTTCCAGATGGTCAGCCGCTCAAAGAAGGGGACCTCCTAGTTCAGCCAGGTCTTGCAAAAACATTTAAGCTCATTGCAAAAAAAGGAAGCAAAGCATTTTATGAAGGAAAAGTAGCAAAGGCACTTGCAAATACAGTCCAAGATTTTGACGGGACGATGACAACTGATGACATTGTTCGTTATGAGGTCGAGACTGACAAGCCTATCTGGGGAGACTATAAAGGATACCAGCTTGCAAGTATGCCTCCACCAAGCTCAGGCGGGGTGTTTATGCTACAAATGCTCAAAATACTTGATCACTTTAACCTATCTCAATATGACCCCAAATCATTCGAAAAATATCAGCTGCTTGCTGAAACAATGCATCTCTCCTATGCTGACCGTGCTGCATATGCCGGCGACCCCGAATTCGTAGATGTTCCACTAAACGGACTATTAGACGATGATTACATTTCAGAAAGAGCCTCTCTTATTCAATTAGATCAAATGAATCGTAACCCTAAAGAAGGAGATCCATGGGCGTATGAGGATGAAAAAAACCCATCCCCTATTGTCCCGCAGCCAGAAGATAAAACCATTGGTGAGACCACACATTTTACTGTTGCTGATCAGTGGGGAAATATAGTGTCATTCACGACAACCATTGAACAGTTATTTGGTACAGGGATTCTCGTCCCGGAATATGGTTTCTTCTTAAACAATGAACTAACAGATTTTGATGCAAGACCCGGCGGAGCAAATGAAGTTCAGCCGAATAAACGACCATTGTCCAGTATGACACCGACCATCATTTTTAAAGATAATAAGCCTGTCATGACAGTAGGATCACCGGGAGGAACGACCATCATTGCTTCTGTTTCACAAACCATTTTAAATTTGCTTGAATATGACATGGAGCTTCAGGATGCAGTTGAAGAACCAAGAATTTATACAAACAGTCCAACTTCTTATCGTTATGAAGTAGGTGTCCCTCTCGATGTGAGAACAAAGCTTAATGATATGGGGCATCGTTTTGGCAGTTCGCCTATTGATATAGGAAATGTTCAAGCACTACTCATTGATCGAAAAGCAGGAACCTTTACTGGAGTGGCTGACTCCTCGAGAAACGGAACTGCCGTTGGCGTCAATTTAAAGCTCTCTGCCGATTAAGAACATTTCCCGGGAAAAGAAGCGCCTCTTGAGGATGGCGTTTCTTTTTTGTCTAAATATAAGGAAAACAGAGCTGAAACCTGAGAATAGTTTGAATCATACATAGCTGATCAGACAACCGAAGGCTCTTGGCCATTTGAAGTACAGGACTGTGATGTATTTCAATGGCTAAGGGTCTTTTTTGCGCGTATGAATGACAAGGTTGCTGCTGACATCAAAGAGCGGGTACCGAGCTTTTAGAGGTTGTTCAGTTAACGAATCGATTTGTATCTGAGTTTTTAGATAGAAGAAGTCATATTTAACGCGTATTTGAAGAGAGATGCAGCAAAGACTGCATCTTTTTTATAAAAATTTTCCTAGGAACATTGACTTATAATTTCGAATATTATAATATCTTTACAAAGGTAACAGCATTGAACATTTTTCGGGATGTATAATTGTAAGCGCTTTATAAAAGGCTCTATTCCAAAATGTTCTTTCTTTTTGTTACATGTGTTCATATTTATTCCAAATGAAAGGGGTGGTTGTTTGAACAACTTGTTTGAGTTAGATGAACAGCTGATCAAGCTGCAGTACGATGCATCTTCGAGAGAGGAGGTGACCACATATTTAGCAGAGCGATTAGAAGCCGGAGGATACATTAAATCGAGCTTTTTACCAGCAGTGCTTGAAAGAGAAAAAACATATCCTACAGGCCTTCCACTTGCGACCTTTGGGGTAGCGATTCCACATACAGATCCTGAGCATGTGAACAAACCTGCGATAAGTGTAGCCACTTTAAAGGAACCTGTTATGTTTCACAAGATGGGGAGCCCTGATGAAACCGTGCTAGCCAAAATTGTGTTCGTCCTAGCAATCTCTGAACCTAGTAAGCAGCTCGTGATGTTAGAGAAGCTCATGACACTTTTTAGAAAAGAAGAAGTGATGACGAGGCTGTCTCACATGACATCGTATGAAGAAGCGGTTGACGTGCTTAAGCAAGAATTAAACCAATAGCCTTTCACAAAAAAATGTAAGCGCTTTATCTGAAAAATTCAGGAGGTGGATGTATGATCAAGCAAGCTGTCGATTTTATATTAGACCTTGGGCCAACTATTATGCTCCCGATTATTATGACGATTTTCGGTATGATTTTAAGGCAAGGCTTTAAGAAATCCTTCCGAGCCGGTATTACGATCGGCATTGGGTTTGTCGGTGTCAATCTTGTCATTAATTTGCTTGTGAGCGGCCTTGGACCAGCAGCAAAAGCCATGGTTAATTCCCTTGGGCTAAAGCTCGATATTTTGGATGTTGGATGGCCGATTGGAGCTGCTATATCCTTTGGTACACCCGTTGCCCCTTTGATGATTCCTCTTGTGCTTTTGTTAAATGTCATTTTATTGTCCGTTAACTTTACGAAAACGCTGAATGTGGATATTTGGAATTTCTGGCATTTGATTTTCGCAGCCTCTGTTACTTACTACGCTTATCATAATATGTTCTTGGCACTTGCTGTTGGTTTGATCGTCTCTGCTATCACGCTTAAATTAGCCGATTGGACGGCACCGACAATCGAACACCATTTTGGATTAAAAGGCGTATCGATGGCTCATGCTGAAACGGTCAACTTCGCGCCGCTTATGTATGCGTCCAACCGCGTCATTGATAAGATCCCTGGCTTAAACAAAATTCATGCTGATCCAGAAACATTGAAGAAACGTTTTGGCATTTTTGGCGAACCGCTTGTGATGGGTCTCATACTTGGTATCATTATTGGTCTTTTAGGCAGCTATGATGCGAAAGGCGTCATGACGCTTGGTATTCAAATGGCAGCAGTTCTTGTACTAATGCCAAGAATGGTTGCGTTATTAATGGAAGGTCTTATTCCAATCTCTGAGGGCGCACGTTCTTATATTCAAAAGCGCTTCCCTGGGAAAAATGTCTATATTGGTTTAGATACAGCGATTGTGATTGGACATCCGGCGAATATGGCGGTAGCCCTTCTTATGGTGCCGATTACGATTTTACTTGCTGTCGTTCTGCCTTACAATGGCATGCTCCCGTTTGCAGACTTATCGGTTCTTCCATTTACAGTTGTATGGGCAGTAGCAGCCGCTCGTGGAAACATTATTCGCGGTCTTATTAACAGTATTTTTACATTAATGATTGTCTTCTTTATCGCAACGAATCTCGCACCGCTTGCGACAACAATGGGGAAAGCAGTCGGGTTTGACTTCCCAGAAGGAGCCAATATGATTTCAGGTATTGACCTTGGTTCCCACGTCATTCCTTGGATCATGGTGAGACTTCTTGATCCGAGCAACCCGTACTTTATTGCAGCCATCATCTGTGCTCTGGCTTATGCGCTTCTATGGTACTGGGTGCGAAATGATATTAGAAAGCAGTATGCGAAAGAAATGGGCTTAGATCAGAAAGATCAATAAAAGAGCTGGAGGGATTCTTATGGCAAAGAAAATATTGGTTTCATGCGGAACAGCGGTTGCAACATCAACGGTTGTTGCCAAAAAGGTCGAAGAGACGTTAAAGGAAAAAGGATATGATGTCGTGGTTGAACAGTGCAAGGCATCTGAAGTCCCGCAAAAAGCGGAGGGCGCCGATTTAATCGTAACGACAACACCAGTGAGTGATACGAAAGGAACGCCTGTGATTCAAACATTATCCTTTTTAACCGGATTTGGCATTGAAGATGATATTGAAAAAATCATCGATCATATTAAGTAAACAATCATTCCATGGAGGAGCTTTCCCGGCTCCTTTTATATATCTGAAAGGAGGACGTCTCATGCAGCATCATGCTTATAGCCGAACGTCTGCAGTGTTGTCTATTTTTCTTCCAGCCGTACTCATCTGTCTGTTTTTTCTTTGGTCTCTTTATACGTTAATGTCAGCAGGACCTGAACCGTTAGCTGTGTTAGGCGTTTATACGCTGCCTATCCTCATGCTTTCTAGCATCACTGGACTGAACCAGCCGACAAACGTCATCATTAGTGAAGATAAACTCAAAATCGGAGCTTTTGGCAGATGGCACACATATGCGGTCTCTGATATTAAAGGAAAGCTTTTTATCAAGCCATACCCTCATATCGGAAAAGTTTATGTCAGGGTGGGTCCATCTCGCATATTTGGAGGACGTTACTGGATATCCAGTGAGATGAGTGAGTACAAGCAGCTTGTGCAAACGTTGCAGGATTTTGCGAAAGGTGATGAAAAGGAGGATGCAGCTACATGAAATCAGCTGTCTTTTATTCTTCAGAGGACATTCGGTATGAGGAGCGGAACCGGCCTGCGATTGGTGATGATGAAGTGCTATTAAGAATGCGTGCCTGCGGCTTATGCGGCACAGATATTTACAAAGCAACACATGAGACGGTACCTCCAGGAACGGTACTAGGGCACGAAATCGCTGGTGATATTGTTGAAACTGGAAAGCATGTAACAAATATAAAAACGGGAGACAGGGTTTATGTTGCGCACCATGTACCTTGCTTCACCTGTGACTTTTGTCAAAAGGGATTTTATACAATGTGTCCGCAGTTTGCAGCCACTAATGTAGAGCCAGGCGGGTTTTCAGAGTATATCCGCGTACCTGCTTTGCATGTCAAGCACACAATGGGCAAGCTCCCGAATGACGTCTCATATGAGCAAGGGGCGATGGTGGAGCCAGTCGCCTGCTGCCTGCACGGGTTTGAACGAGCACCTGTTCATCCAGGAGATTCTGTGCTGATCCTTGGAGCGGGGCAAATTGGCTGTATTCAACTACAGCTTGCCAAGCATTACTTGGCTGGGAAAGTGATGATAACGGATGTGAATGAGAACCGGCTGCTGCAAGCGAGAAATTTAGGTGCAGACGTCGCTTTTCATCCTGCCTCTGAGCCGGTGGAAGACCGGGTCATGAGAGAAACAAATGGAAAGGGAGCAGACCTCGTCATTATTTCTGTTGGGAGTAGTGCGCTTTTAAAAGAAGCGTTTCAAGCGGTAGCGAGAGGTGGAACGATTTTAGTGTTTGCTCATTTTCCAAAGGGAGACGTCTCCATTCCGGCTGATCGGTTTTTCCATGATGAAGTGAAAGTAGTTGGAGCCTATTCCTCACATCCTTATCATTATCTCGAAGCCCTTGAACTTCTAAGAGCAAAAGTAGTCAATACAGAAAAGATGGTGACGCATCGTTATCCGTTAAGTCAGCTCCTTCAGGCAATAGAATGCGCAAGTCATCCTGAAGGTGAGAGTGTCAAAATCATGATGTATCCAGATGAATGAGGGCGCACTAGATTGGAAGAGAAAGAGAAGTTCTTTAGAAAAGGGCTTTGCCTTTCTCTTTTTTTCTGATAAAAGATGAAAACGCTTAAAAATGAAAGAGAAATGCTTGACTTCAATGATACTTAAACGTATGATAATTACAAATGTAACATATAAGAACAAATGTAAAGGGGAGAGAAGAAATGCAAAAACAAATCACTTTGCCTGAACAGATTAGTCATGAGAGATTAGCAGATTTATATAAACAAATGTGGTTAGTGAGATATTTTGATGAAAAGGTCGATCAATTCTTTGCCAAAGGACTTATCCATGGAACCACTCATTTATGTGTCGGACAGGAAGCGTCAGCTGTTGGATCAATTGCCGTATTAAAGGACGAAGATAAGATCATCAGCACGCACCGTGGACATGGTCACTGTATTGCAAAAGGTGCAGAGGTCAATAAAATGATGGCAGAACTATTCGGACGTGAGACTGGCTATTGTAAAGGAAAAGGCGGCTCGATGCATATTGCTGATTTAGAAAAAGGGAACCTTGGTGCAAATGGAATCGTTGGCGGCGGGATCCCGCTTGCAACAGGCGCGGCGCTTACATCTAAAATGAAACAGGAAGGCTTTGTTGTTCTTTGTTTCTTCGGAGATGGTGCGACAAATGAAGGCAGCTTTCATGAAGCACTAAACCTTGCATCCATTTGGGACTTACCTGTTGTGTTCATTTGTGAAAACAACCAGTACGGCATGTCTGGCCCTGTGAAAGAAATGGTCAACATTGAAGACATTTCAACAAGAGCAGAAAGCTACGGAATACCAGGAAAATCGATTGATGGAAATGACATGGTCGAGATTATGAACACAGTAGATGAAGCAGTCAGCCGCGCAAGAGCTGGAGAAGGTCCATCACTCATTGAAATGAAAACGTATCGCTGGAAGGGCCACTCTAAGAGTGATGCGAAAAAATACCGTACACGTGAAGAAGAAACAGAGTGGAGACAAAAAGACGGAATTAAGCGCTTTAAGTCTCTCTTGATTGAACTAAATGTTTTGACAGAAGAGCAGGCAGCGGTCTTACAGGAAGAAGCGAAGCAGGAAATTGAAGCGTCTGTAGAATTTGCTAAAAACAGTAAAGAACCGTCAATCGATACACTATTAGAGGATGTATACGCCTAATTAGGAGGGGAATCACGTGACAAAAACAACAGTGAGAGAGATTTCATATTTAGAAGCCGTTCGAGAGGCTATGAGTCAGGAAATGAGAGAGAACCAAGATGTATTCATTTTAGGTGAGGATATCGGCGTATATGGTGGTGCTTTTGGGGTCACGCGCGGCATGATTGAAGAGTTCGGTCCAGAGCGCGTACGCAATACACCAATCTCTGAGGCTGCCATCGCAGGAGGTGCAGTCGGAGCGGCTTTGACAGGTATGCGTCCGATTTTAGAGCTTCAATTCTCTGACTTTATTACAATCGCAATGGATCAGCTTGTAAACCAAGCAGCCAAAACACGATACATGTTTGGCGGAAAAGGAAAAGTACCACTCGTTGTGAGAACACCAGCAGGATCAGGAACGGGTGCCGCAGCGCAGCATTCACAAAGCTTAGAAGCGTGGATGGCTCATATTCCGGGACTAAAGGTGGTTCAGCCTTCAACAGCTTATGATGCCAAAGGACTTTTAAAAGCAGCAATGGATGATGACAACCCTGTCATTTTCTACGAGCACAAGCTTTTATATAAAACAATCGGCGAAGTGCCTGAAGAGCCTTATTCGATTCCTTTAGGGAAAGCTGATGTGAAAAGAAGCGGGAAAGACGTCACAATTGTAGCAACAGCGATTATGGTACACAAAGCATTAGAAGCGGCGAAGGAACTAGAAGCAGAGGGAATCGATGTTGAAATCATTGATCCAAGAACACTCGTCCCATTAGATGAAGAAACCATTATCGAATCTGTGAAGAAAACAGGTAAATGTATCGTGGTTCATGAGGCGGTCAAACGAGGCGGCTATGGCGGAGAGATTGCAAGTATGATAGCGGAAAGTGAAGCGTTTGACTACTTAGATGCTCCTATTAAACGTCTTGGCGGACTTGCGGTACCAATACCTTATAACCCAACGCTTGAAAAAGCGGTCATTCCACAAGTGCCAGATATTATTGAAGCAGTAAAAGAGCTTGTACGCTCTTAAATAAAGGGGAGAAGATCATGCCAAAAGAGATATTTATGCCGAAGCTAAGCAGTACGATGGAGATCGGAACCTTGCTTCAATGGTTGAAAGAAGAAGGAGATTCGGTTGAAGTCGGTGAGCCTCTTTTTGAAATTATGACAGACAAGATCAACATCGAGGTGGAAGCCTATGATGATGGCATTTTTCTAAAGAAATACTACGAAGCTGATGATCAAATTCCAGTCAATGCTGTTATTGGATATATCGGAGAGGCAAATGAACAGGTGCCAAGCGAGCCGCCAGCACAGGCTGATGAAGATTCCTCAGAAAGCGGCGAATCGTCTTCACCAGACTCGTCTTCATCCAGTTCTACTGAAGCCCCAAAAACATCTGATGAAAAAGTACGTGCCACGCCCGCAGCGAGAAAAACGGCAAAGGATCATCATGTGGCGATTCAAGAGGTATCTGGCACAGGGCCAAAAGGCAGAGTCCAAAAGCGGGATGTCGAGGCAGTCGTTCATTCTAGCGAGAAAGACCAGCGCGTCTCACCGCTTGCAGAAAAAGTCGCTGCTCGTGAAGGAATCGATTTAGCAGCAGTTTCTGGATCTGGCGCTCACGGTAAGATCATGAAGAGTGACGTACAAGCAGCAACGCAAACAAAAGAGGCTTCGCCTGTGAAAACACAAAAATTAGCTGGCATGAGAAAAGTGATTGCTGATCGCATGTCACAAAGTGCCTTTACAGCACCGCACGTCACATTAACAAGTGAAATTGATATGACGAAAGCAAAAGAAGTGCGTCAGCAGCTACTGCCAGCGATTGAAAAAGAGACAGGCTACCGATTGTCGTTCACAGAGATCATCATTCATGCGGTCAGCCATGTACTCACGCGCCATCCGCAAATCAATATGACATTTGAACAAAATGAGCTCCATTTCCATGAAGATGTGCACATTGGTCTCGCTGTTGCGGTGAAAGAAGGTTTGATGGTACCAGTCATTTCTCATGCGAATCAAAAAGGATTAAAACAACTGACAAAAGAAGCGAAAGAAATTGGCCGAAACGCACGCGATCAAAAACTGCTGCCAGACCAGCTGAAAGGGTCCACTTTTACGATTAGTAACTTAGGCATGTATGCCATTGATGCCTTTACCCCGATTATTAATCAGCCAGAAGTGGCGATTTTAGGTGTAGGACGGATTCAAGATAAACCTGTTGCAGTAGATGGAGAAATTCAGGTGCGGCCAATGATGGGTGTCAGTTTATCGTTTGATCACCGAGTGGTAGATGGCGCACCAGCAGCTGCCTTTTTAACAGACCTTAAAAAAGTGCTTGAACAACCATTTGAATTGCTAATGTAGGAGATGAATCGGATGACGAAAACGTATGATCTGACAGTCATTGGCGGAGGGCCTGGCGGGTATACTGCCGCCCTTCAAGCAGCTGAGCGCGGACGGAAGGTCGCTTTGATTGAAGAGGATTTTCTAGGCGGTACTTGTTTAAATCGAGGCTGTATCCCTTCAAAGACCCTGCTGAAACATGCAGAAGTGATTGAATCCATTGAAAAGGCGAAAAGCTGGGGAATCGAAACAGGTGACATGATCCTTTCCTTCGATAAAATGAGAAAGCGCAAAGATGACGTCATTGAAAAGCTCAGAGGCGGAATCGCCTTTTTATTAAAACAAGGAAAGATTGATGTGTATAACGGCAGAGGCACAGCTGTGACAAAGCATCGGATTGAGATTGAAAAAAAAGATGGATCAGAATCGATTGAAACGAAAGAACTGATCATTGCCACCGGATCTACACCAGCCATTCCGCCAATACCTGGGCTTGGAGACATTCAATTTGATACAAGTGATACGATCTTTGACATCCCAGATATCCCAGCTTCTGTCGTCATCATTGGCGGAGGTGTCATTGGGCTTGAGCTGGCTTGTATTTTCCAGAGTCTTAAATCAAAAGTCACCATTATTGAAGCGGCTCCGTCCATTATTCCGCAAGAGGATGAAGAAGCATCTAAGCTGCTAGAAAGAGAATTGAAGAAAAAAGGCATCCATATCGCAAAGAAAACCTCTGTGACAGAGGTGACGGAAAGCGAAGGAGTCAAAGCGGTTCATGCAATAGATGATAAAGGGGAGACACACATCTTTACGGCGGAAAGACTGCTTGTCTGCGTTGGAAGAAGACCGAATGTATCAGCTGTTAGCCAGCTTGATCTTCAGCTGAATGGTCCGTTTATCAAGGTGAATGATCAGATGCAGACAAGTGCTGAGGGTGTATATGCAGTTGGGGATGTTGCCGGCGGCTATCAGCTGGCTCATGCGGCGATGGCAGAGGCTGCTGTTGCGGTCAGCAATATTTGCGGCGTGTCTGAAAAAATGAATGCTGATATCATGCCTAGATGTATTTATACATTACCAGAGGTGGCAAGTGTCGGTCTTACGGAGAAAGAGGCAAAAGCTAAAGGGCTTCATGTACAAACAGAACGATTTGATTTAGCGGCAAGCGGTAAAGCGCTAGCGGCAGGTGTTCAATCAGGCTTTATTAAATTGGTGTACGATACAGCATATGGTGAAGTGATCGGCGCAACGATGGTTGGTCCGCATGTCACAGAGATGATTTCAGAAGCTTCCTCCTTTATGTATTTAGAAGGAACAGCAGAAGAGATGGCGAAAATGATTCACCCGCATCCGACCATCTCAGAAGGCTTTTATGAAGCAGCTCTTGATATCGTGAGCAAGCTGAGGAAATAAATGCCAAACAAGGGATAGGGAGGAGATGCATGTGCACGTCCAGCTTCATCAGAAAGCGGCACTTGTGACAGGTAGCACAGATGGGTTTGGAGAAGCCATCTGCCTGGCTTTAGCCCGGGCAGGTGCACATGTTTTTTTACACACATTTTATGATGAATCAAAGGCTAAATCCATTTATGAAGACATTCAAAAAATGGGCGGTCAGGCGAGTATCATCATGAACCCGCTAGAAACGCCGACTGATGCCACCCGTATGTTGAGGCAAGTGATCGATACATGCGGTAAACTGGATATTTTGGTCAATCAAGCAGCGCAAGGAGCGGAAGCGGAGCTGGATGCCGCTCACCCTGATGAGTGGGTGGACGAAGTGGAAACAGCTGTGAATACTGTCTTTCTTTCCAGTCAAGCCGCCGTATGGCACATGGTGGACCAGAAGCAAGGCTGCATTATTAATATATCGTCATCAGGCAGTATTACAGGTGATGGCGGGATCTCACATGCTACATCCAATTCTATGCTGAATGCTATGACAAAAGGGCTGGCGCGAGAATTTAAAGACAAAGGCATCCGGGTGCTCGCCCTATTGCCGCCTCCTCTTCATTTGGTTCCTGACACAGAGCAAATCAAGGAGACTGTGGCCCATATGACGGTCTTTTTAAGTACATCATATGGCGCTTTTACAGATGGTGCAGCGATTATGCTTGATGGGGGTGAGAGTGCTGGCTAATGATCAAAAACCAGTTCTCATCGTTGGCGGTGCCCAAGGGATTGGAAAGGAAATTGCCGAGCGTTTTTTAAAAGAAGGGCACAGAGTCGCTGTGTCTGATATAGATGAACAAGGACTTTCGCTTTTAAAAAAACAGCATTCTCAGCTGCTGACATTTCAAGCTGACGTTTCATCGTGGGAAAGTGTTCAGCAGATGATCTCAGCAGCTGAAAGGGAGCTTGGCGGCATTGCTCATCTTGTGTATTCAGCAGGGATGACAAAATCACTTCCTTTTTTAGAAGTCGATTTTTCACTTTGGAAAAAGACACTGGCTGTGAACTTGTATGGTCTTTACTATTGCATCAAAGCGTCAGCACCTTATATATGTGAGCGGCAAGAAGGAAGCATTGTCATGATTGGATCAGGATCTGCTATAACTGGCTCAGGCGGCGGTATTCAGTATTACGCCTCAAAAGCAGGTGCTTTTGGCCTGATGCGTTCGCTCGTAAAGGAATTAGGGGCACACCATGTGCGTATCAATGTGATTGCACCCCGCGTGATTGAATCTCAAATGCTTGATACGCTCTATCCTACTAAGGAGGAGAAAAAGCAACTGCAATCGCTTATTCCTGTTGGGAGATTAGGAAGACCTGAGGATATCGCAGAACTCACTTTATTTCTCACAAGTGACGAGGGAAGCTATTTGCACGGACAAATTATCCTGTTAGACGGCGGGAGAACGTATCAGCCGAAATATACGGAGGGAAAAAGAGCGGAGAGGTAATCGCTCTTTTTGTCATTTTCATAACAATTGTTCCAATTAGAAACGAATGTTTGGTATACTGGGAATCATAGTATATTAAAAGGATGATGTCACATGCTGAATTGGGAAGAAAGGCGACAGCTCGTCAAAGTTGCTCATCTTTATTATACAGACGGGTGGACGCAGCAGGAAATTGCAAAAAAGCTCAATGTCTCAAGACCAGTCATTTCAAAGCTCTTACAAAAAGCAAAAGATGTGGGAATCGTTGAGGTGTACATTAAGGACGAAAGTATTCATACTGTGGAGCTGGAAAAGCAGCTAGAAACCACCTTTCAATTAACAGATGCTGTCGTTGTCCCAAGTGTTGGGACAATGTCTGAGATGGTGAAACGGGCAGTTGGTCAAGCAGGCGCCTATTATCTATCTAAAAACATGAAAGATGCGGAGAAAATCGGCATTTCATGGGGAACCACACTGGCTGAGCTTGTAAAGGAATACCCGTTTGAGCGAAGAAACGATGTGAAGGTCATTCCTTTAGAGGGTGGAATGGGCAGGCAGGCAGTCGATATTCATGCCAATCAGCTGGCATATGAGCTGGCAAAGAAAATGAATGGCACGTGTTCCTATTTATATGCCCCAGCGATTTTAGAAACAGAAGAATTAAAAGAGCGGCTTATGGCAATGCAGGATATAGAAGCTGTGCTTGAAGAAGGTAGAAATGTAGATATTGCCCTCATCGGTATTGGCAACCCGCATAAAGGTTCAACTTTAAAAACAGTTGGTTACTTAAAAGAAGAGGATTTATCTGGTTTAAGGCAATCAGGGGCTGTTGGTGATATTGGTTTTCGTTTCTTTGACGGTCAAGGTAAACCTGTCCAAGATGAACTGAACCAAAAGGTCATTGGTTTATCACTGGAGCAGTTAAAGAGCGTCAAAACGGTCATCGCTGTTGTAGAAGGAACCCATAAAGCTGAAAGTATTTTAGGGGCTTTAAATGGCGGCTTCATTCAAGTACTGGTGACAGACGAACTAACGGCGGCAGCCATTTTAAAGGAAGCTTCCGTCCAATAAACGGCTGATAGCAATCGAATTGTATAAAAAGAGCAACATCAAACGAGAAAGGAGCTGTGTATCTTGAAGAAAACCGAAATGGAAGCAAACCTACATTGTACTCGGTGCCAAGAAGAGACCCTCCACAGCATCGTTTATGTGAATGATCAGATGAAAAGCGTTGAGTGTACAGAGTGTCATCAGAAGATCAGTGTGCAAGTCGACATCATGAAGGAATTTTACAAAGAAGTATATGAAAAAATTGCGACAAAGCCGAAGCGGGTGACGCAGGAATATAAGGCGAATTTGAATGGATTTATCTCAAGACTCCCAATCCGCGTGCTTAGTAAGCCATACCGGCTCATGAGATATTTAAACGAATCATACAAAGTGATCAAGCAATATAAAAAATAGCAGAGCGCTGTTTAGCGCTCTGCTTTATTTTGTGCTTTTTTCATATAATAATAAATAGGCAGTCCAGCAACCCCGATCAGCATGGAAATCAAACAGCTTTTCCAGTCGGTGATCATGGTGCTGATTAAGACGAATAAAGAACCGATAATCGCAACGATCGGTGTGAGCGGGTAAAGTGGTACGCTATAAGCACGCTTCATTCCGCTGTTTTGTTTTCTCAGCTTAAAAACTGCGAAAAAGGCCATGACATAAAAAATATAAATCATGAAAATTGAAACCTCTGACAGCTTTTCTGGATTACTGACGATCATAAACACAATGGCGATCAAAATTTGCACAAATACAGCAATCCAAGGTGTTTTGAAGGTAGGGTGAATACGTGAAATAGCGTTTGCGAAAGGAATTTGCTTTCGTTCTGCCATCGCGAAAATCACGCGTGGGAACGAAAGAACCTTTCCATTCAAACAGCCAAAGATACTAATGATGATTCCAATACTAATGAGCTTACCGCCGATTGGTCCAAAGAGCAGTGTTGCAGCAGTACTGGTCGCATTTTCACCTAGCTGGACGATTTGATCTGCTGGTAACACGTGCAAAAGAGCGACATTAATAAAGAGGTAACAAGCCGTGACGATTAAAATCCCGCCTGCCATCGCACGAGGAAGCAGCTTCTCTGGGTTTTTCATTTCACCGCCAAGTGCTGCAAGCAATATCCATCCATCATAGGCAAACAACGTAGCCAAAATCGCTGCACCGAAATTCATTTGAGCGATACTCTCGTTGACAGCCGTAAAGATATTTTCGTTTCCTTTCCATAAGCCAAACACAATAATAGCGGCAATCGGGACAAGCTTTCCGATGGTGGTCAGCCCTTGTACAAAACCGCCGTATTTTGTTCCCATGATGTTAATCAAACATAAAAATAAAACAGTGATAATGCCAATTGTTGTCGACCATAAGGAAGAAAGAGAAAATAAGTTGGCTAACAATGAACCAAAATAAAGACCGAGCGCACCAATGATGGCAGGTCCGTAAATGATAATCTGCACCCAGCCGCATAAGTAGCCCCAAAATTCACCGTACACTTCTTCAAGGTAGGCATACAATCCGCCAGTCCGAGGGATTTGTGTACCAATTTCAGCAACAGTGAGTCCGCCTGCAAGGGTTAAAATTCCACCTAGCAGCCAAGCGAATAATGCGATATCTGAGCTTCCTGAATAGGAAAGGACGTTGCCTGGCTTCATAAAGACGCCAGACCCGATAATAGTCCCGATGACAAGAGATAGGGCAAAAAATAAGCCGATGTCCTGTTTTAACGCTGGTTGTTCCTTGTTCATTACTCGCGACCTCCTGCATCACTTTCGTACGTTACTGTGACATGTATTTTGTTCATTGTAATACGATTTTAGGAAAACAAGAATTAAAAAAATTTTCTGATTTTCGTAATTGTATTTAAAAGTGTTCGTTTATTGGAGATATCAGGATGAATGTTGTCTTAAAAACGAACAATAAAAGATTATTTTCGATTTAATGTTAATTTTATCGTCAGAAACCGAACATCTAGCCAAATGGTTGACTTTTCTTGAAAAATGACATATTTTATTCATAAGGATATTATCTTGAATTCAAGATATTTTGAAATAGGAGTGAACGTAATGAAAATCAATGGGATTCACCACGTATCTGCATTAACAGCCAATGCTCAAAAAAATGTTGATTTCTACCGCCAGATTCTTGGCTTAAAACTTGTAAAGAAAACTGTCAATCAGGATGACCCATCTATGTATCATTTGTTTTATGGAGATGAGGTTGCTTCACCGGGAACGGAGCTCACCTTCTTTGAAATTCCAATGCTTGCCCGTCGATTGAAAGGAACAAATGCCATCACAAGCACAGGCCTTCTCGTTTCTTCTGAAGAAGCACTTTCATTTTGGGAAAAGCGGTTTGAAGAGACAGATGTGCAGCAAGAAACGGCTTCCTTGAGAGGAGGCAGACCTGCCTTGCGTTTTCAAGATCCAGAAGGGCAGCAGCTATTTTTAACAGTAGAACCGAACGCACAAGAAGCAGGCTCACCGCCAGTGCATGACGATATTCCAGCAGAGTTTGCCATTAAAGGCTTGGGTCCAGTTGAATTAACCGTTGCAGAAGCAGACAAAACGATTCGTGTTTTAACGGACATTCTTGGCTTCACTGAAAGAGCGCGTGAACAATCAAATGATGGTGAGATCGTGACCATTTTTGAGTCAGGAAATGGCGGTGCTGGAACGGAAATTCATGTGATTGAAAAATCAGAGGGACCTTCTGAGCGTTCCGGCAGAGGAAGTGTGCATCACGTAGCCTTTCGCGTGGAAGATGCAGAGGAGCTGGAAAAATGGTACGACAAAATATCAAAAGCAGGCTTCACGAACTCGGGTGTTGTGGAACGTTTCTACTTTAAAGCCCTTTACTTTAGAGAGCCGAATGGTATTTTATTTGAAATTTCAACAGACGGCCCTGGGTTTACAGTCGATGAAGGGGTGGATGAGCTTGGTGATCAATTAGCCCTTCCGCCATTTCTAGAGCACAAACGAGCAGAAATAGAACAAAGATTAACGCCAATTCAGTCATCATAAAAAAGCAGCTCACTGAGCTGCTTTTGTCTGTTTTTCAGCGTGATTGAAAACCTTTGAAGTCTAGGAAGATCGAGTACCAGAGCGGAGCGAATTTGACATTCGTGAGCACCGGCATGCAGGACTGACAACGAATGCGAGGGTTTGCCTGCACATTATGCGTTAGGAACTTACCTGCTTAGATTCAGATTGTGTTAATGTAACCTTCTTCGTTTCTTCTTTTCCGTTTCGAATGAGCGTGATGCTCACGGTGTCTCCTACTTTTGTATTTGTGTATAGCTCATGACGTAATTCACTTCCGGTGTTGATTTGTTTCCCATTGATGGCGGTAATGACATCCTCTGACTTAAAGCCAGCTTTGGCGGCAGGTGAGCCTGCGGCGATTTCTTTGACGTATACGCCTTTATCGAGCTGACTGCTTTTGAGACCGAGTGTTTCTTTCTGGTACACATCCGGGACTTGTTCGAGATCCAGCATGCTGATGCCGATATATGGACGCTCCATCTTTCCTTTTGCGAGAAGCTGATCGGCGATTGGTTTGACATCATTGATTGGAAGCGCGAATCCAATGCCTTCAACACCTGTTTCAGAAATTTTCATACTCGTGATCCCCACAACCTTTCCATCTGTCGTAAGAAGCGGGCCGCCGCTGTTACCTGGGTTAATAGCTGCATCTGTTTGAATGACATTAATGCTGCTTTCGCCTGCTGATGTATTCATAGAGACTGTTCGGTCGACACCGCTGACAATTCCTTGGGTCACCGTTCTTGATAGATCTTCACCAAGCGGGTTTCCGATCGCGATGACGGTTTCCCCAGCACGCAGCGAGGAGGAATCGCCTAATGCCGCAACCTTCGTCACATGACTGCTGCTAATTTCTACAACCGCTAGGTCAGTCAGCGGGTCAGCTCCAACCAGTTTACCTTCAACGGTTTTGCCATCGTGCAAGGATACTGTTAATTTATTTGCCCCTTCAATGACGTGGTTGTTTGTTAAAACATAGGCTTTACTGCCGGATTTTTTGAAAATCACCCCTGAGCCTGTACCTGTTTTTTCCTCTTGACTGCTTTTGTTTTGCTGTGATTCATCAAAAGGCGTATTGAAATCGCCGAAGCTCGTGTCTGTTTGACTTTGCGCTTGGTAGTTTGTAATGCCGACAATGGCTGGTGATACATTTTCGACCATGCTGGAGATGCTGTTCGATGAATGTGATGTTTGGACGGCGGTTGTTTTTGACGAATTGGCACTTGTATCATTTGTAGATACCGCTTCTGTTTTCGCTGCCGAATTATGTGCTGTGTTGTCTGATGCGTGCTGGGCATATGGCGAAAGGACGTACACACCTAACGCCAGCGTACCGCCTACAACACCGCTGACAAATGGCTTAAACCAGTCGCTAGGCTTCTTCTTTTGTTTTTGTGGCTGTTCCATTGTTTGAAGTTCATGAGAAGGGTGTTTTTCATTTTTGTGATGTGTCATTCGAATCACTCTCTTTCTTCAATTTTTCATGTGTAGTTCAAGGGGGTTTACCTTATGTGGTGGATACTGACTTGATCGTAAGAAAAAAGTGTGGGATAAAAATGAAAACATTGTGGGAAATTGTTAAAATAAGTAGTGATCTAAGCAAAATAGAGGAGATTAAACTGTGGAGACAATTGGAATGATTGGATATGGAAGCATGGCTGATATGATGGTGCAAAAATGGCTGGAAAAGGGGATACTCAAAGCCCATCAAATCATGATCCATACAAGAAGTGAAACGGACCGCCTGCATCAGCTCAAAGAAAAGCATCAAGAAATAAACATATGCTCATTAGACGAACTTTCTGCGTCATGTGATGTACTCTTTGTCTGCGTGCCGCCGCTTGCTGTACTTGATGTGCTGGATCAACTGCCTTCAGCAGCCAAATCGGTACATATTGTGTCAGTAGCAGCGGCTGTGACGTTAGACAAGTTATCAAAGCATACGACTCAACCAGTATCCAGATACATCCCAACACTTACGTCAGCTGTTGGAACGGGCGTATCTCTCGTTGCGCATGGTGAAACCGCAGGACAGGAAGAAAAGGAGCATTTGCACCGTCTCCTTTCAGCTTTTAGCATCGTCCGTGAAGTAGAGGAAGACCGGTTTGATGCGGCGAGTAACTTGACGAGCTCCTCTCCTGGTTTTATCGCTGCTATTTTTGAAGAAATGGCGAGAGCTGCTGTGAGAAATAGTGAGCTTTCCTTAGAGGAAGCGTATGAATTTTTAACCTATGCCCTTTTAGGCACAGGTCAAGTCCTTGTAGAACGAGGCCTCACCTTTGCTGAAACCGTCGATAGAGTGGCGACAAAAGGGGGCATTACAGGAGAAGGCGCCGAGGTCATTCAAAAGCAGGCACCTCAGATGTTTGATGATCTATTTACACAAACCATGAAGAAATATGAACAGCTGAAATCACAGATTAACGAAGCTGATAAACACCACTAAAGACATAGTTAGTGGTGTTTTATTTGTTAAAAAAATCCTTTGTTAGACAGTCTTTTGACCTGTATTATCTGAGTCTAATTTCCTTATTTTCAGACATTGTATTGAAAAATCAATCAAGTAATCATATAATTTTTTAGAAAATTTAGAAAAATATACACAAATTTTAAGTATAATTAAAGGGGGATGGGGATGAAGCTCTATGTATCTGTCGATATGGAGGGGATTACTGGTCTAGCTGATCATACATTTGTCGATGCCCGTCAGCACAATTATGAACGGGGCAGAAAGATGATGACGGGTGAAGTAAATGCCTGTGTAGAGGCACTTCTTCAGCATGGCGCAACCGATATTTTGGTCAATGACAGTCATTCTAAAATGAATAATCTGTTGATCGAAGATTTGCATGAAGAGGCTGCTCTTATATCTGGTGACGTCAAGCCTTATTCAATGGTTCAAGGATTAGATCAAACCTATGACGCTGCTGTTTTTTTAGGCTATCATGCGAGGGCATCTATGAAAGGTGTGATGTCTCACAGTATGATTTTTGGTGTCAGACATTTTTACATAAATGATCATCCAATTGGTGAAATGGGCTTTAATGCGTATGTTGCAGGCTACTATGGTGTGCCGGTGATTCTTGTTTGCGGAGATGATCAAGCAGCACTTGAAGCAGAAAAGCTGATGCCTGGTGTGAAAACAGTAGCAGTGAAAGAGACTATATCAAGATCTGCTGTGAAATGCTTCACTCCTGCCAAAGTCAATCAACAAATCTCGCAGCAAGTGGAAGCCGCAATGAAACAGATTCATCACATCAAGCCGCTGACGCCTCCTGATCAGCCGCTGCTGAAGATCGAGTTTGCCAATTATGGACAAGCTGAATGGGCGAATTTAATGCTGGGTACTGCCATCATAGAAGGGACAACAACGGTGACGTATCAAGCAGAAAATATATTAGAAGCCTACCAAGCGATGCTTGTCATGACAGAGCTTGCCGCACGTACAACATTTTGTTAAACGAGGGGGAGACAGCAGATGGCCAGCTTTTTGCTCAAGCGTTTTATTGCGATGATTGCCACGATCTTAACGATTACGACTTTAACGTTTATTTTAATGAAGGTCATCCCAGGGTCGCCCTTCAATGAAGAACGAAATACAAACGAAACCGTCCAGCGAAACCTCGAAAGCTACTATCACTTAGACGAACCACTCTATGTTCAATATGTCATCTATTTAAAATCCATCGTTACCTTTGATTTTGGTCCTTCCATTAAAAAGCCTGCAGAAAGTGTCAATGATTTATTGGCGAGAGGCTTCCCAGTCTCATTAGAACTTGGTCTTATCTCAATATTGATTGCTGTCATCTCCGGCATCCTGCTTGGGGTCATGGCTGCCCTCCGGCATAATGGCTTGATTGATTATATCGCCATGACCATTGCTGTTTTCGGTATATCCATTCCAAACTTTATCTTTGCTACCTTATTAATTCAGCAGCTTGCTGTGAATTTGAAACTCTTTCCTACAGCGATGTGGACAAGTCCGATGCACATGGTGCTGCCAACCATCGCTCTTGCTGTCGGTCCAATGGCCATTATTGCCCGGTTAACAAGATCGAGCATGATTGAAGTGCTGTCTCAGGACTATATCCGCACTGCCAAGGCAAAAGGACTTTCTCCCTTTAAAATTGTATTTAAACATGCGCTTCGAAATGCGCTTTTGCCCGTTGTGACCATTCTTGGGACACTTGTCGCAAGCATTTTAACAGGAAGTTTTGTCATTGAAAAAATATTTGCGATTCCTGGAATGGGAAAATACTTTGTCGAGAGTATTAACAACCGTGATTATCCTGTCATCATGGGGACCACTGTTTTTTACAGCATTATTTTAATCACACTTCTTTTCATTGTCGATGTGGCGTATCGCTTGCTTGATCCAAGGATTCAGTTGCATCAGAAAGGAGGAAAGGCATGAGTATACATTTGCAGCAGGATCAACCAAATCCGCATCATGAAGTGCCGGATGAATGGTTTTCTCCGAGAGAGCAAAAGAAAACGGAGGCCCATGCCATTAAAAGACCCTCTCTTTCGTATTGGGCAGACACGTGGAGAAGGCTGAAGCAAAATAAGCTTGCGATGTTTAGTCTATCGGTACTGATTTTTCTTTTTATCATGGCGCTATTAGGTCCATTGCTTGCGCCAAATAGTGTGACAGAGCAGCGTCTTTCGATGCAAAATCTGCCGCCATCCGCTGCTCACTGGTTCGGAACGGATGAGCTTGGACGAGATGTGTTCACGCGTACATGGTACGGGGCGCGTATTTCGTTATTTGTAGGCGTCATGGCAGCCCTTATTGATTTTGCCATCGGCGTGATTTATGGAGGCATTGCTGGTTATAAGGGCGGGAGATATGACCATGTCATGATGCGAATCGTCGAGGTGCTCTACGGTCTTCCTTATTTACTTGTTGTCATTTTATTGATGGTCCTGATGGGGCCAGGGCTTGTCACCATTATTGTAGCGCTCACTGTCACCGGATGGATTGGAATGGCAAGAATCGTGAGAGGTCAAGTTCTTCAGCTGAAAAGCCAGGAATATGTCCTTGCCTCAAAAACCTTTGGTGCAAAGAGCCTGCGTATCATTCGCCGCAACCTGCTGCCGAATACGATGGGGCCGATTATCGTTCAGATGACCTTGACTGTGCCGACCGCGATATTTGCTGAAGCGTTCTTAAGCTTTCTTGGTTTAGGCATTCAAGCACCGTTTGCAAGCTGGGGCGTAATGGCGAGTGATGCGCTGCCGACAGTGCTGTCAGATAACGGACATTGGTGGCGCTTATTTTTCCCTGCGTTTTTTATTTCACTCACGATGTTTTGCTTTAACAATTTAGGTGATGGCTTGCAAGATGCGCTTGATCCGAAGATGAAGAGGTGATGGCGCTTTGAAAAAAGTTCTACAAATCATCGATCTGCACGTCAGCTTTCGGACATACGGCGGTTCAGTTCGAGCGGTACGCGGAGTGAATGTGGATGTATATGAAAAAGAAACCCTTGCCATTGTGGGAGAATCAGGCTGCGGGAAAAGTGTGACTTCACAAAGCATTATGAGGCTGCTGCCAGCTTACAGCGCTCATGTCAATCAGGGAGAGATCTGGTTTGAAGACCGCAATTTGCTGTCATTATCTGAAAAAGAAATGCGCGCCATACGAGGTGTCGATATCTCGATGATCTTCCAAGATCCAATGACCGCACTGAACCCAACCTTGACAATAGGGGACCAGCTCATGGAGGCGGCAAAGGAGCATCAAAAGCTGACGAAAAAAGAAGTGAAAGAAGCCGCCATTCGGATGCTTGATTTGGTCGGCATTCCGCAGCCGAAGGAAAGGTTAAAGCAATACCCTCACCAGTTCAGCGGGGGAATGAGGCAGCGGCTCATGATTGCCATGGCACTGATTTGCGAGCCCAAAGTGCTGATTGCAGATGAACCGACGACCGCGCTGGATGTGACCATACAGGCACAAATATTAGAGCTATTTAAAGAGATTCAGAGAAAAACAGGTGTCACCATTATTTTAATCACACATGATTTAGGGGTCGTCGCCCAAGTCGCAGACCGAGTGGCGGTCATGTACGGAGGAAAAATGGTGGAGGTCGGAACGAGGCGAGATATTTTTTACAGTCCGCAGCATCCTTATACAAAAGGACTTCTGCAATCCGTTCCAAGACTTGATATGAAAGATGAACTCATTCCAATTGAAGGAAGCCCGCCTGATTTATTTGCTCCGCCAAAGGGCTGTCCGTATACAGATCGCTGTCCGGCCGCTATGAAGGTGTGTGATCATATCATGCCGCACGAAACGCAGCGGTCACCTACCCACACAGTGCATTGCTGGCTCCAAGATGAGCGCGCGAATCAAACGGTTTTATCTTCAACACAAAGGGGGAGTTTTTGATGAGAAAAAAAGGGTGGATCATCAGTATATGTTTGTTCACAATCATGCTGCTCGCAGGATGTACAGCCAATGAGCAAGCAGGGAAAGGAACATCAAGCAATAAGGATGAAAAGAAAGTGTTAACCTTAAATAACGAAAACGAACCGACGTCGTTTGATCCGCCGATTGGTTTTAATAATGTATCGTGGCAGGGACTTAATAACTTAATGGAGGGGTTAACGAGACTGAATGAAAAGCACGAACCATCTCCTGCAATGGCGGAAAAATGGGAGATATCAGAGGATGGAAAAACGTACACGTTTCATTTAAGAGAGGGCATCAAGTGGTCAAATGGTGATTCAGTGAAAGCGAGTGATTTTGAATACGCGTGGAAGCGGCTGCTCGATCCGAAAACAGGCTCCTCTGCATCGTTCTTAGCGTACATGATTGAAGGCGGGGAGGCATTTAACAGTGGAAAAGGCAAGAAAGAAGACGTTAAAGTCAGCGCTGTAAATGACAAAACGCTTAAGATCACACTGGCTTATCCGCAGAAGTCGTTCTTAAATATGACCGCAAACCCTGCCTTTTTTCCTGTCAATGAACAGGTAGCTAAGAAGGACCCAAACTGGGCAAAGGACGCCAAAACCTTTGTCGGAAATGGACCGTTTAAGCTGACAGAATGGAAGCATGATGAGAGCTTCACAATGGAAAAAAGTGAGACGTATTGGGACAAAAAAACAGTCAAGCTGGATCAGGTGAAGTGGCTGATGATCAGTGATCGAAACACAGATTATCAAATGTATCAATCAGGAGATTTAGATACTGCCTTTGTTCCAGCAGAGCAAAGTGAAAATCTGCTGAAAAATAAAGATGTACAAATTGAAGACCAGGCTGGACTGTTCTTTTATCGTCTAAATGTGAACATGGAACCATTTCAAAATAAGAACATTCGCAAAGCTTTTCAAATGGCGATCAACCCGCAAGATATCGTGGATTATGTGACGAAAAATGAAGAGAAGCCAGCACGCGCCTTTGTCTCGCCAGGCATTCTAGATTCAAAGGGTGAGGATTTCAGAGAAGCTGGCGGTGAGCTTGTGAAGAATGATAAGAGTGAAGCTGCGAAGCTATTAGAAAAAGGGCTGAAGGAAGAAAACTATTCAAAGCTTCCGCCCGTCACATTAACATATAGTACAAAGCCTGAGAACAAGAAAAAAGCGGAAGCCATTCAGCAGCAGCTGAAAGAAGCGATAGGTGTAGATGTGAAGCTTGCGAACATGGAAGCCAATGTATTTGCAGAAGATCAAAAGGCGCTCAAATTCCAATTCTCGCAAAGTTCATTTCTAGCAGACTATGCAGATCCGATCAATTTCCTAGAGAGCTTCCAAACAGGGAATGCCATGAACCGGACAGGATGGTCAAACGATACCTATGATCAGCTGATCAAAAAAGCGAGCCAGGAAGTAGACGAACAAAAGAGAAACAGCATTCTTCATGATGCGGAAGCACTTCTTATTGAAGAAGCACCGATCATTCCAATTCATTTTTATAACCAAGTCCATTTACAAAAAGAAGGCGTGAAGGGGATTGTCCGCCACCCCGTTGGCTATATCGATTTGAAATGGGCACAAGTAGATGGGGAGTAATTGAAGTAAAGGAGGAACAAAGGACGCTTTGAAATAAAAGCGTCTGTTCCTTTATTCGTTCATGTTATGAAGCAGAAGCCCATAGATTGAAAGAAACAAAGAGAAAGAGGGGATATGGCATGAGCCAGTTGCCAGTGGCACTTCAAACAGGGGATACGGTGGGGATTATTGCACCAGCAAGCCCGCCTGATGAGCTGAAATTAGCAAAAGGGATTGCCTTTTTAGAAAGCCTCGGGCTGAAGGTGAAAATAGGGAAGTATATCGACCGCCGGTATGGGTATTTAGCAGGTCATGATCATGAAAGAGTGGAGGACCTTCATCGCATGTTTCAAGATCCAGAAGTGAAGGCGGTTATTTGTGCTTGCGGAGGATACGGGACTGGAAGACTTGCGGAAGCCATTGACTATGACCTCATTCGCCGGAATCCAAAAATCTTTTGGGGCTATAGTGATATTACGTTTTTACATACGGCTATCCAGCAGCAGACCGGTCTTGTGACGTTTCATGGTCCAATGCTTTCCTCTGATGTGGGACTTGAGGAGGTCCATCCGTATACGAAAGATACCTTTTTACAGCTGTTCACACCGAAAGCCTTTACGTATGCACATCATTTGTCACCCCTTCATACTTTTTATCCGGGCACCGCTTCAGGTGAGATTGTAGGAGGAAATCTTGCCCTCATCGTGACAACACTTGGTACACCTTTTGAAATCGATACGAAGGGAAAGCTTTTGTTCATTGAAGATATTGACGAAGAGCCCTATAAAATCGATCGTATGATGCAGCACCTCACATCTGCTGGAAAATTGGAGGATGCGGCTGGATTCATCATTGGCGATTTTCATCAATGTGAGCCAAAAAAGAAAGAACAGTCCCTCACATTGAATCAAGTATGGAATACCTATATTGTGACTCAAAAAAAACCTGCACTTGGGGGCTTTCGGATCGGTCATTCATCACCGAACTTTGCCATTCCACTGGGCACGCAGGCTGCACTAGATGCGACCGGAAAAAAACTGCACATTTCTCCAGGTGTCGCTGCGAAAGAGGCGATCAAATGAAAATCGTCGATGTTCGTACATGCAGAATGAGTGTACCGCTAAAAAAGCCTTTCAAAACCGCTTTACGAACGGTGTATGACGCAGCATCTCTGATCGTTATCATCACATATGATCAAGATGACGTCAGCTACGGAGAGGCAGTCCCGACAACGGTGATTACAGGTGAAACGCTGGAAAGCATCGACTATGCCATCTGTGAAGTGATCAGACCAATTTTGCTCGGGGCCTCCTTGTCAGAGTATGAACAAATTTTTTCTCGCATGGACCGCGTGCTCGCTTGCAACACTAGTGCAAAGGCTGCCATTGACATGGCCATTTATGATGGCTTAGCGAAGCAGGCAGGACTTCCGCTTTATCAATACCTTGGCGGATATCGTGAACAGCTTGAAACCGATTATACGGTCAGTGTAAACCGGCCGCTTGAGATGGCGGAAGATGCAAACCAATACGCAGCTGAAGGCTTTCAGACGTTAAAGATCAAAGTAGGAAAAGATGACATAGACACGGATATTCAGCGTATTAAGCGGATTCGAGAAAAAGTCGGGCCGGATATTCAGATTAGGCTCGATGCGAATCAGGGCTGGACGTGGAAGGAAGCGATCGTAGCCATTCGGAAAATGGAGGCGCTGAATATCGAACTAGTAGAGCAGCCAGTGCCGAAAGAAGATATCGAAGGCCTGCGCCGTGTGACGGAAGCAACAGATACATTGATTATGGCAGACGAAAGCATTTTCAGTTTTCATGATGCCATCAAGGTACTTGAAACGAGAAGCTGTGATTTGATCAATTTAAAATTAATGAAATCAGGAGGCATAAAAGAAGCCCTAAAAATCAATGCTCTAGCAGAAGCATACGGCGTAAAGTGCATGGTAGGCAGTATGATTGAGTCAAAACTTGGCATTACAGCAGCTGCTCATCTCGCCGCAAGCCAGCCGAATATCACCCGCTACGATTTTGATGCCCCGCTTATGCTGCAAGAGGACAAGATAGAAGGCGGAATCGTGTACAAAGGAAAAGATCTATTTTTTCCGCCACATCATGGGTTAGGCATTCAAGGGGTGAAAGGAGTCTCATGATGATATTTGAATCAAAGGTTCCAGTTGCCAACGTATGGACAGCACCGCAGTCGCCAAGAGAAATCGATCAAAAGGTACTTCAGGGCTCCTTCAAGATCAAAAAGTGGATTGACCAGCAGACATATGAAGAAAAATTGGCTTTATGTGAAGAAAATCTGATCCAGTCTCAAGTACTGTTCGGTGAACGAGTCATTGGATTAGAAGAGACAGACGGCTGGATGAAAGTCGTCATTCCGCAGCAGGCCAGCCGGAAACATCCACAAGGCTATCCTGGCTATATACCTGCTAACCAATTAAAGCAAGTTACAGAGGGAAGTGCACCAGCTGCATCTCATATCGTTTGTCAGAAAAAGGCCATGCTCTATCGAAACGGGCAAGCGGACATGGAGATTAGTTTTTTAACAGAGCTGATAGCTGTAGAAGAAACGGATGATTGCTTTCATGTGGTGACCCCAGCAGGGACAAGAGAAATCAACAAAGCAGATGTGCAGCCAGTTTCATCCATTTCCTCTATGACCGGCAAAGATGTTGTAGACACGGGAAAGCAATTTGTTGGTCTTTCGTATTTATGGGGGGGCATGAGCAGCTTTGGTTATGATTGTTCAGGCTTTGCTTACAGCATGTACAAAGCGTGCGGATATCTTTTGCCGAGAGACGCAAGTGACCAAGCGGTGCAAGGAACACCGGTCGCATCAAGCCATTTAGAACCAGGCGACTTACTGTTTTTCGCAAATGACAACGGGAAGGGAGCTGTCCGCCATGTGGGGATCTACGCAGGTGACGGTATGATGCTTCACTCGCCTAAAACCGGCAGGGAAATTGAGCTTCTTTCCCTTTCTGGCACTTCATATGAAAAGGAATGGGCAGGTGCAAGACGGTATTTGCCAAGCGAGGGGAGGAAAGGTCATGGCAGTTGAACCACTTTTACAAGTTAACAATCTCAAAAAACATTTTCATCTATCGAAAGGAAGAACGTTAAAAGCGCTAGACGGTGTTTCTTTTCAGCTGAAACAAGGCGAAACGTTTGGTCTCGTTGGCGAGTCCGGCTGCGGGAAATCCACACTTGGAAAAGTGCTTATGCGTCTTTATGAACCGACAGATGGGGAAGCCTTATATGAAGGGAAAAGTCTTCATCACCTTTCTAAAAAAGAATCATTTGATTTCAATCGGCAAATTCAAATGGTGTTTCAAGATCCATATTCCTCCTTAAATCCGCGGCTGTCTGTAAAAGATATTATGCTGGAGCCAATGGAGATTCACAACCTTTACGGGAGTCAAAAGAAAAGGATTGCCCGGGTGAAAGAACTACTTGAAGCAGTTGGACTTAGCTATGACTTTGCCACTCGCTATCCCCACGAATTCAGCGGAGGACAGAGGCAGAGAATCGGTATTGCAAGAGCACTCGCCTTAGCGCCGAAATTTATTGTGGCGGATGAGCCAATTTCTGCACTAGATGTCTCTGTTCAAGCGCAGGTCGTGAATTTGCTGAAGAAACTGCAAAAAGAGGAAGGGCTGACATTTCTCTTTATTGCGCATGACTTGTCGATGGTCAAATACATCAGCGATCGAATCGGTGTCATGTATTTAGGTCATCTCGTTGAATTGACCAGCAGTGATGCGTTATATCAAACACCGCTGCACCCATATACACAAGCCTTGCTGTCTGCGATCCCCATTCCAGATCCTGACGTGGAGGACAAGCGCAAAAGATTCATTTTAAAAGGAGAAATTCCAAGTCCAGTGAACCCGCCAAGCGGCTGTGTATTTCGAACAAGGTGTCCTGCAGCCATGGATGTATGTGCCGAAAAAAAGCCAACATTACAAGCAGTAGAAGAAGGGCATGATGTCGCCTGTCATTTATACGATCGGAAATAAAAATAGGCAGATAAAAAGCCAGCGTGTAGAACAAGCTGTTCTACACGCTGGCTTTTTTAGTGGATGAACGCCGAATCGGCAATGTGCAGCATCTAAAAGAGCCGCCAGATTTAATGATTTCTGAAAAATCCACTTCAATGACAGTGTATCCGTGAACGGTTAATGCAGCATTTGTTTGTTGATTGATGGGCAGACTGATCACTTTTTTCTGTCCAATGGACAAAACGTTTGGTCCGAGTGTGAATTGCTCTTGTTCGCTTATTTCAATCAGATCATAATGCGTTTTGAGCAGGTGAAGATCTTCTTTTTTGAACGCTTCAGGATAAATCAATATCTCATCATGAGACAGAATATTCATCACACAATCGAGATGCAAAATGTGAGGAGGAAGATGAATGGGAATGATGTCATGATCAGGCAGTTCTTTTTTGAGCTGATGGATAGCAGATGGGTTTGTTCTTTTGCTCGTTCCTACAAATACGCGAGTTTGATCCACAAGCACATCGCCGCCTTCAATCGTTCCATTTGTCAGTGTGACAGTTTTCCACCCTTTTCCCTGTGCCCACTCTTTTAACAATTGTTCTTCCCCTTGCCGGACCGGGGCGGCCATGCTTGAAACAAATAGTGTATGTCCAATCGTAAACCCAATATCCCGAGTAAAGACTTGCTCAGGAAAGCGGTCATTTGCCGGAAGCATGATGGGGCGTACTTGATGGTTCTTTAGGGTTTGGATCAATTGCTTATGCTGAGCAACGGCTTTCATTTGCGAAATATTTTCTCTCGCAAAATGTTTCTGGGTTTCGTTGATGATCTGTTTGATTTCCATATAGATGGGACTGCATAAAAGGACTTCTTGTAAATCGTCATATTCACTCATGCATTGCGGCATTTTGTGTATTTGTTCTGCTCTCATAGAATCCATCAAATGGCCTCCTTGTTTGTTCATAGTTCTATTATTCCTCGTTCTAGTCATAGTTGAAACATTTCCGAAAGAAAATCTCTCACAAGAGAGTAAAGCAAAAAGTTTAGACAAACCTAAAAGAATAGTGTTTAATAAAAGTCGTTCCGCATTCACGAAAACAGCAAGAAGGAGCTATGATGATGAGTGAAGAAAATTTCAAATACTGCAAGGAATCGAAAGTTGTGAAAACCAGCAGGGTATTTCCTCTCGATACGAATAACCACCAAACTTTATTTGGCGGGAAATTAATGAGTTATATAGATGACATTGCCTCCATCTCGGCAGCAAGGCACAGCCGCAGTGAAACGGTCACAGCGTCGATGGATTCTGTTGACTTTTTAGAGCCGATAGGACAAAAAGAATCAGTATGCTTGGAATCTTACGTGACATGGGTTGGCACGTCTTCCATGGAAGTGTTCGTCAAAGTCATGAAAGAAAACTTGATGTCTGGAGAGCGCAGACTCGCAGCGACTTCATTTCTCACATTTGTCTCGTTAGATGAAAACGGAAAGCCAAAACGAGTTCCACAAGTCGTACCGGAAACAGAGGAAGAAATCATGCTGCATCAAACAGCAAAACAGCGGGCAGAAGAAAGAAAAAGCCGCCGAAAGCATAGCAAGGCGCTGGCTGACGCACTTGGGACAGATAAACCATGGGCGTAAAAAATCACCCTTTAAGCGGTGGTTTTTTTCTAGGACGGTATCTTGCATGACAAGATAGTGTGTGATAAGATGATGCTATCTTGTGATGCAAGGTACTGGAATCGGAGGAACAAAGATGACAACATCCACACAAATGCTAAAAGGAATTTTGGAAGGCTGCCTGCTGTCGATTATTTCTGAGGGTGAGATTTATGGGTATGAAATGACGAAGAAGCTCGCTCATTATGGATTTGATCAAATTAGTGAAGGAAGTATTTACCCGATTTTGCTGCGTATGCAAAAGGAACAGCTCGTGACGACTGTCACAAAATCATCAGCAAGCGGGCCGAAAAGGAAATACTATACGCTCACACAAGCTGGAGAACAAGCGCTCACAGAGTTTATTACCCGCTGGAGTGAGCTTTCAAAAAATGTAAACCGCTTATTACAAAAAGGGAAGTGAGATTATGGTATCAAAAGAAACAAGACAAATCCTACTAGAGCTGAAATTCTATCTCATATCAAAGGGGAAAAATGAGGACGAAATTGATGAACTGATGGATGAACTGACAACACACGCGGTTGAGGCTGAAAAAGATGGCAAAACAGGGGAGGCTGTGTTTGGCACAGATCCGCGGGGCTACGCTGATGAACTTGCAAAAGAGCTGTCAGGACACCATAAAGACTGGGTTCCCTTCGTCAGTGCCTTTTTAATCGGGTCACTCTTTTACATGATTTTATCAGATGCGATCAGTCAAAGCTTATCCTATTCTTGGTATGCCTTGATTGGCTACCCGTTCATTTTAGTGGCCAATGTCATCATGACAATTGTGATGTTTAGAGCGTCTGCCTTTCAGACTAGCCGCAGGGCATTCCTTTACTTTTGGATCTTAGGAATCTTTCAGCTGACTGCGATGGTCACAATCAAACTATTGGATCAAAAGCTCGGCACACCATTGCTTGTGCTGACCTCAGGTCAAAGATGGGGCGTCATCCTGCTTATGCTGTTATGTATCATTGTTTTTAATGCAATCTTGAAGGCAAATGTCGTTTCATTGATTCCAATCATCTTTTTCGGACCGCAGCTCATATTCGAATGGCTTGGATGGACATCACCAAGCGTGCTTCTGCTGCAAAGTCTACTCTCGGTTGTGATCTTAATCGGGCTTATGCTCATGGTCTTACGCCGGGCGAACAAGAAAAATGAAAACACGATGTAAAAACAGAGCACATCCTATAATCCTATACGATGTGCTTTTCTTTTTCTAAAAAAATGTAGAAATGGTATCTTGTTTTTCATTACAATGGGAAGAGGACAAAAATGAAAAGGGGTTCTGTGCTTGGATATTTTATGGGGATATGTACTAGTGTTTGTATTGGCTGCTTTGCCTTTTTTTGAAGTGGTAGGTGTTGTTCCACTGGCTATTTTAAGTGGCATGCATCCTGTACCGACAGCAATTATTGGATTCACCGGCAATTTTTTGACCGTTTTACTTCTCATTGTTTTCGTAGACCGGTTTAAAGCATGGCGGTTGAAGAGAAAAGAGGACAAAAGTGATGAAAAAGGAGAAAAAAAGCAGCTGCGAGCCAGAAAAATTTGGGAACGATATGGTCTCCCAGGATTAGCGCTTGTCGGTCCTTTTATCATAGGCAGTCATTTAGCGGCGTTTATGTGCATGAGCTTTGGAACGAAAAGAAAGCAAGTCGCTGTGTGGATGACGGTTAGTTTAATGATGTGGACAGCGCTGGCAGCTAGTTTAACCGGTGCGGGCTTCCATTACTTTGCCCCGGATTCAAATGGATTGTTCGGAGATATTTTTAGTCAGTAAGCGAGGTGAGGATGATAAATGAAACATCAAACACGGACAGTGCTTGAAACAGAGCGCCTTAGACTGAGAACGATGAATGAACAGGATGCGCCATTTTTATATGACATGTTGTTTCAAGATGAAGAAGTGATGAAGTATTATCCTTCCTTAAAAGATGAACAGCAGACGAAAGAGTGGATTGCATGGAATCAAAAGAATGACCGCATGTATCATACCTCTTTGTGGATCATTGAAGATAAAGAAACGAATGAACCACTTGGACAAAGCGGGATTGTTCTACAAAACATCGAAGGACAAACAGAACTTGAAATCGGCTATATGCTTAAGAAAGCAGCGTGGGGAAATGGCTATGCTGCTGAGGCCGCAAAAGGCTGTCTCACCTATGGCTTTGAAGAAATGAAGGTTAGACGAATGGTGAGCTTAATTCGCCCGGAGAATGAAGCATCTGTAAAGGTCGCTTTAAAAATGGGGATGAAAAAAGAAAAAACCATTTCAAAATGGGACCAAATCATTGATGTATACAGCATCACCCGTAACGAAGAAAACGGCTCGCTTACCGAATAAGCAGAGCCGTTTTTTCTTTTATATACGCTGTTCTAGCTGAAGCAAATATTTCTTCCGTTCAACCCCGCCGCCGTAGCCTCCGAGTTCACCACTTGTTTGAATGACGCGATGGCATGGAATGATAATCGCTAATTGATTGGCACCATTTGCATTACCAACCGCCCGGACCAAATGCGGATCGCCTAGCATCATAGCAAGCTCTTTGTAAGAACTTGTTTCGCCTGATGGAATGCGCGTGAGTAGGTCCCACACCTTCATTTGAAATGGAGTGCCATGTAAGGAAAGTGGTACTGTAAACTGCGTGAGTTTTTTCTCGAAATATAAGGTCAATTCCTTTGCTAATTGCTGATGGACGTTTGTTTCCCCGAATAAAATGCGGGCATGATGCTTTTTTCTCATGTTCTCAATTTCCTTTTCGAGTCCCCGCCTGTCCATAAATTCCAGTAAGTACACATGCGTCGCATCTGTCACGCTGATCATCCGCCCGATCGGTGTAGAAATAAAATTGGCGTGGAGAATCTTGGTTTGCGCCTTTTTTGGGGGATTTCCCATAATTTTCGTAAATGCATCATTGAAGGCACTCGAAGATTCATAGCCCAAGGCGACCTGCTGATCAATCACTTTCTTTCCATTCAGAATTTCTTTAAAGGCAAGTCCCATGCGGCGTGATCTCGCATATTGAACAAAGGTCATGCCATAGATTTCTTTGAATTTTCGCCGTGCCGTTGCAGAGTGAATGCCTAATTGACGAAAGTCTTCTTCTTTCCAGCGTTTTTCAGGGTTTGTTTCAACTGCTGAAACGAGCGTTTTGACTTCTTCCGGAATGCTGTTAGGGTATGTTAATGGTGTGCAGCGCTTGCACGGGCGATATCCTGCTAGCAGTGCTTCCTCTGCTGTAAAGAAAAACTCACAGTTTTCATATTTTGGCTTTCTAGCGGTACATGTGGCATGGCAGAAGATACCGGTGGTCTTAATGCCGGCAAAGAAGGTACCGTCATATTGCGGGTTCTTGTCAACCAGTGCTTGATAAAATTCATGTTTCTGTTCTTCGGTTATCATCATACGATCCACCTCTTGGTTTCCTATAAAATGTGATTCAGCGTACTTTGTGCAGGTAAACAAAGCATCATCTTGGATCGTTCATCACAACAATCTTATTTCATTATATCAGCGATGTGATCGTTCCTCTGTCTATCATTTAGTATACGCCGGTCCCATATCATTTCTTTCGAAAAATGAACAAGTATATTTGAAGAGGGAGAGCAAACTGGTAGACCGGCATATCGGGGTGTGATAAGATTTTTAATACAGAATCTGCTCTAAGTCAGGTCTGTATATCATGAATTGGTTTTCTAGGGTTCCGTGCGCTGGTGCAGTCTGGACCGAGAGAAAACACATAGGGTCTTAGAAGAGGCCATATGGACACGGAGGGATAAAAGCCCGGGAGATTTGATCAAACGATCGGTTTCCAGGCTTTTTTTATTGGTTGGAATCGTTCAGAAAGGAGAAGATCAGATGAAATGGGGAAATGTCTTTATTGCGGCCATCTTTGAAGTCGGCTGGGTGATGGGGCTGAAATATGCCCACTCGCTCATAGAATGGGGCGCAACCATCGTTTGTATTATCGTGAGCTTTTATTTACTCATGAAAGCAACAAATGTACTGCCAGTTGGCACACTTTATGCCGTTTTTACCGGGCTTGGAACAGCAGGTACCGTCCTCATAGGCATGGTGCTTGGTGAGCCGGTTCAGCTTGTCAAACTGCTTTTGATTGTGATGCTTTTGTGCGGAGTATTAGGACTGAAGCTGACAACAGGTGAAAAGAAGGGAGAGGCTGAATCATGAGCTGGCTTTTACTTATTGGAGCAGGCATCTTAGAAATGCTTTGTGTGACCATGATGAACCAATTCCAAAAAGACAAGCATGTCAAATGGATTTTATTCATTGCAGCAGGTTTTTCGATGTCCTTTCTGATGCTGTCTCTTGCAATGAATACGATTCCGATGGGAACGGCTTACGCCATTTGGACTGGAATCGGAGCTGCTGGAGGCGCAATGGTCGGTATGCTGTTTTACGGAGAGTCGAAAGACGCAAAACGTATTTTCTTCATCGCACTGATTTTATCTGCGGCAGTAGGATTGAAAATCATTGAATAAGAAAAGGCTGGCAGATAGATGCCAGCCTTTTGGTTACATCGAATGATGATTGGAATCGTTTTCATTTTTGCGGTAAAGCTGGCTCACAAGCAGAAAACACACACCAAATGTGAGAAAAGGAATGAGTCTTTCACCGGCTATAAAAAGGGAAATACCTGTGATCAGACAAACGATGCCGAGCCAAAAGCTCACTTTACCAAACAAAGTCATACTTATCATCTCCATCACTCCTTTTATGATAAAAGGTCTATTCACATTATATCACGCCAGGTGCAGAATTGAATGAATATTCAATAAAAAATAGGGCTCTACATTGCTTTTTCTCTTTCCAGTCCAGTATAATATTTCATTAGAATGAAAACGTAAATGAGGTCATGATACATGAGAACTTTGATAACAGAGAAACTTGAGTTACACAGACAAAAGCATGAGCAAAAAGGCAGATTGCTTGCCAGCTGCCCGGATCAGCCTGGAATTGTATCAGCTGTTTCTTCCTTTTTATTTGAGCACGGAGCGAATATCATTGAATCCAGCCAATACACAACAGATCATGAAAGCGGCCGGTTCTTTTTAAGAATTGAATTTGATTGGAAAGACATCTCGGCAAATATGGATCAGCTGAAGCATCAGTTTGAGCCAATTGCAGCATCATTTCAAATGACGTGGAGCATGTCGCGTGCAAGTGAGCTGAAAAAGCTGGCGATTTTTGTGTCAAAAGAGCTTCATTGTTTACATGAGCTGCTATGGGAATGGCAAAGCGGAAATGTGATGGCTGAAATTGCGGTCGTGATCAGCAATCATGAAACGGCAAAAGATACAGTTGAAGCGCTTGGAATCCCGTACCATTTTGTGAAGGCAAACAAAGACATTCGCAAAGAAGCGGAAAAACAGCAGCTCGCATTATTAGAAGAGTATGATATTGATGCCATTGTGCTTGCTAGGTACATGCAAATTTTAACGCCTGAATTTATTGAACAGCACCCGAACAAAATCATTAATATTCATCATTCCTTCCTGCCAGCGTTTATTGGTGCGAACCCATACAAGCGGGCATATGAGCGGGGGGTCAAATTAATTGGTGCGACTTCTCACTATGTAACAAATGATTTAGACGAAGGGCCGATCATTGAACAGGATATTGAGCGGGTAGATCACCGGGATGATGCAGAGGCACTAAAGAATATTGGTCGTACGATTGAACGAAGTGTACTTGCACGTGCTGTCAAATGGTATTTAGAAGATCGTATTATTGTTCATGAGAATAAAACGATCGTGTTTAATTGACCGCTTGACTTTTCTGAAGCAATTGGTGATAATATAAAAAAATTAACGAGCGTTGAAAAGGAATAGTAAGCAGGAACTGATGCGTAAAGAGAGCAAATGACATGCTGAAACATTTGCCGCAGACAGCTGCTGAACCTGCCCTTTGAGCCTTAGAGGAAAAATCTAAGCGCGTGCCTGGCGTTACAGGAGTTGAGTGGAATAAGCAGACGCATGTTTATTCAATGAAGGTGGTACCACGGAAAATCCCTTTTCGTCCTTTACATAAGGAGAAAAAGGGATTTTTTTGTGCCTAAAGGTATAGCGGAGGGAATCAATAATGAAAAAGCAAAGGATCGTCATCAAAATTGGCAGCAGTTCATTAACAGAGCAAAAAGGAGCCATTGATGAACAAAAAATGCAGGATCATGTGAAAGCGATAGCAAAGCTGAAAGAGGCAGGGCATGAAATCATTTTAATTTCGTCAGGAGCCGTTGCAGCAGGATTCGGCAGCTTAGGGTACCCATCAAGACCTGTGACCTTAAAGGGGAAACAGGCAGCAGCAGCGGTTGGTCAGAGCTTGTTAATGCAGAAATATACAGAACTATTTTCACAGTTTCACATGACTCCTGCACAAATGCTTTTAACCCGTAATGACTTTTCAGATCGAACAAGATATCGAAATGCTTACGCAACGATGATGGAGCTGCTGGAAAGAAAAATATTACCAATTATCAATGAAAACGATTCAGTTTCCATTGAGGAGCTTACCTTTGGGGATAATGACATGCTGTCAGCTCTTGTCAGTGGATTAATTCATGCAGACCAATTGATCATCTTAACAGACATTAACGGAATTTATAATGCAAATCCATATGAGCATCCTGAGGCGAAGCGTTTTGATGTATTGACACACATTTCAGAAGAATTGTTTTCATATGCGAAGAGCACTGGTTCAAAAGTGGGAACAGGCGGGATGAAATCAAAGCTGTCTGCTACACAAACGGCACTTTCACTAGGCGTGAAAGTCTTCATTGGCACAGGTACTGGTGAAGATAAGCTGCTTCATATTCTAGCGGGTCAAGGAGACGGAACGTATATCGGTGAACAGGACTTATCAGCCGTCAACAACCGCCGTCAATGGATTCAATTCCATTCACCTGTCTCTGGGAAAATCATGATAGATGCAGGAGCGGAAGCGGCAATTTTGCATAATGGCAGAAGCCTTCTTCCGGCTGGAGTCATTGATGTCGCTGGTGACTTTTCTAAAGGAGAGGTCGTTGAAGTGGTCGGTCCGAACGGATTAGTGGGTAAGGGACAAACGTTGTACGCATCCGATGAGCTTCTCGGCATTAAAGGGATGCGAAGTGATGAGCTTTCAAATGAGAAGCCTGAAGTCATACACAGAGATCACTGGGTACAGCATGTACAAAACTGAGGAGGGAATACGATGAATGAAGTTGTTGAAAAAGCAAAAAAAGCAAGTACAGCCAAAGATAAGCTGCTGCTAAAAACGACGGAGCAAAAAAATGCTGCTTTACATGCCATCGCAAATGCACTAAAAGCATCTTCCGCTTATTTATTGGAGGAGAATAAAAAGGATGTACAGGCTGCCGAGGAAAAGCAGTTCACACCTTCTGTCATTGACCGGATTACTCTTACAGAAGAGAGGATTGAAGCCATCGCAGACGCTACTCTTCAGCTGATTCACTTAAAAGACCCAATTGGTGAAACATTAGAAACCATTCAAAAAGAAAACGGTCTGTTCATCGAAAAGGTGCGTGTGCCTCTCGGAACGGTTGGAATGATTTATGAAGCAAGACCAAACGTGACAGTAGATGCTGCCACCCTTTGCCTCAAAACTGGGAATGCTGTTATTCTTCGCGGTAGCTCCTCTGCTATTCATAGTAATAAAGCGATTGTCAAGGTGATCCATGAAGCGCTTCATACAACGGATATTCCAGTAGACAGTGTGCAATTGATTGAAGATACAGGTCGTGAAACGGCGAAAACGCTGTTCACTTTAAATGAATATCTGGATGTCCTCATTCCGCGCGGCGGGAAAAATTTAATTGATCTTGTCGTGAGAGAGTCTACCGTGCCAGTGCTTGAGACAGGTGCAGGGAACTGTCATATCTACATTGATGAAACAGCGAAAAACGAAATGGCTGAGCAGATTGTGCTGAATGCTAAAACCCAAAGGCCATCTGTTTGCAACGCGATCGAGAGCATCGTCATTCATGAAACATGGGCAAAAACATATGGTGCTTCGTTATTTGAAGCCCTCCACGTAAATGGGGTAGAGATACGGGGAGATGAAGCTGTATGCGCCCTTGCGCCTAGTGCTTCACTAGCGACCACAGAGGACTATGAAACGGAGTTTTTAGCGCCGATTGTCAGTATTAAAATCGTAGAGACCATAGAAGAAGCGATTCAGCATATTCAAACGTATAGCTCCAAGCACTCTGAAGCGATCATTACGGAAAATGATCAGCATGCTTCACTGTTCTTAACAGCTGTCGACGCTGCCGCTGTCTATCATAATGCCTCTACTCGGTTCACAGATGGCTTTGAATTTGGCTACGGAGCGGAAATAGGGATTAGCACACAAAAACTGCATGCAAGAGGACCCATGGGTCTGCCTGCTTTAACCTCTGAAAAGTTTGTCATTCGTGGTCAAGGACAAATAAGAGAATAACAAATTCAAAAGAGAGTCTTGTGACAATAGGCTCTCTTTTTCCTTTCATTTTTGTATTTCTTCGGTCAAGTATGATAAAATATGGTAATGTTTTATATTTTGAGAAGATTGGAGAAGGCAACGTATGGCGAAAATCATTCCCTCTTCGGATATTGGAGTGAAAATCAACAAGTGGTATGAATTGATCCGCAGATTTGATTCAGAACAAGCAGAACAATTAAAGCAGGAAATTCGCACCTCTCTTGATTCAATGGAAGAAGATCAGAATTTGCTTCTCTATTTTTCTTTAATGGAATTTAGGCATGAGGTCATGCTCGATTATTTAAAGCCATTAAAGGAAGGAAAGCTTCGCGCCAACTTTTCCGAGCTTTCGAAAGAAATAGATGAGCATCAAACACATGTCACAGGCATGCTTGAATACTACTATCATTTTTTCAGAGGCATGTATGAATTTGGCCGTAGGCAGTATATTGCTGCCATCTCGTCTTATCAAAAGGCAGAGCACAAGCTTTCTTTTGTGTCAGATGATATTGAACGTGCGGAATTTCATTTTAAAATGTCAGAAATATATTATCACATGAAACAAACACATATTTCGATGCACCATGCCAAACTGGCGCTGGATGTCTATATTCAGCATGAGCTATATGCGCTTCGCACGATCCAGTGCGAATTTATTGTGGCCGGTAACTATGATGATATGAGAAGGCATGAAAAGGCATTACCACATCTCGAGAGAGCACTTGCGAGATCAAGAGACTTTCAGAATGTGCGTTTTATTGCTTCCTCTTTGTTTAATATGGGCAACAGTTATTACCGTATGGGAGATCTTGACCGCGCACTCGAACTAATGAAAGAATCCATCTCGTTATTTGACCAAAATCAATCCGATCACCTTCGTCGATCTATAGACCCTCTTTATACTGCCGCTCAGATATTATACAAACAAGGTAAACACGAAGAAGCCTTATACTACAGAGAAGAATGTATGAAACGAGCAGAAGCACTTCAGGATGACATTCATATTCAGAAGACGATATTTTTAGAAGCATTGTATTTAAAGCAAGATGCGGTGCATATTAAACGAATTTTTCATTTTTTAGAGTCTGCCTATGCATATCCAGATATAGAGGAGCTGGCATTAGACACCGCAAAGTATTATAATGAAATGGAGGATTATGAAAAATCTTCCATGTTCTACGGAGAAGCGGAACATGCTCGAATCTATATTCAGAGAGGGGATTGTTTATATGAATTTTAAAAAATGGACAGTCGTCTGTACAAGCATCACCATCCTGGCATTATGGCTGGCAGCACCAAATGCCGACCCGGATAACAGAAACCATACGCTAGAACAACCAAATGCGCAATATGACATCATCTAAAAGCCCTTATTAAAGGGCTTTTTTACTGTCTAAAAATGAATCTGCGTGACATGCTCATAAAAGAGAGGCGAGAAGGAAATCTTAAAAAAAGAGTGTTTATTCATTGACTCTACAATTTAAATTGCGTACAATTAAATTGTGGAAAATATTATTGGAGAGAAAGAGGGTTATATTCATGTCAGATGTTTTATTTACTGCAACGGTATCAGCTGTCGGAGGAAGAGAAGGAAAGGTTGTTTCAACCGATGGTGTGCTTGAGCATGATGTAGCAATGCCTGGAACACCAAGAGCGAAAAAAATTGAAAAAGCAACAAACCCAGAGCAATTATTTGCAGCAGGCTACTCTGCATGTTTTGATTCAGCCCTTCAAATGGTCGCAAGACAAGAGCGTATCCGTTTTGAAAGTGAAGTAACAGCACATGTGAGCTTAGTGAAAGATAGTTCAGATGGCGGCTTCAAACTAGGCGTTAAGCTAGAAGTAAAAGGAACTGGAATCGATCAATCAGCATTAGAAGAGCTTGTTCATAAAGCGCACGGCGTATGCCCATATTCAAAAGCAACTCAAGGAAATATCGAAGTAGAACTAGTAGCTGTCGCACAATAATTGACATCATAAAAGGCTGAGGGGAATGTTCCCTCAGCCTTTTGGTTGTGTTAATTTTTGCAAAAGCTCATGCAAAGAGGCGCGCAGCGTTTTTAACTCTTCTTCCGATCTGCCTGTCCCAGACAGCATATGAAATGGAATCGCAGTAGCCTTCTCTTTTAGTTGTTCGCCATAGTCCGTTAAACGAATTTGCACAGAACGTTCATCCTCTTTCGAGCGCTCGCGGATGATGAGTCCGTTTTGCTCCATCCGTTTCAGCATAGGTGTGAGTGTACCGGAGTCTAAATATAGAAGCTCTCCCATCGTTTTCACATTTAATGTCCCATGCTCCCACAATAAAAGCAGTGCCAAATATTGCGGATACGTAATGTCTAACTCTTCTAGTAATGGTTTATACTGCTTCGTCATCTCTCTTGAACTTGCATATAACAAGAAACAAAGCTGATTTTCCAGCTTCATATGCTCGAATTCATTTGTCATGTCAGTCACCAACTATTTTTTGTCATACTTATCATTGTATAAGATTTTCTTCCTTTTTAAAATAAATACAGCCCAAAAATGAAAAATTCTTTAATATGCGATAAATGTTTGAGAAATGGATAGAACGTGAAAGGAATAAATAGATAAAGGAGGAGATGAAGATGAAACCATTATTCACAGCAAAAGTAAAGGCGCAGCATGGAAGAGCTGGACATGTTCGTTCAGAAGATGGTGTGCTCGATCATAACATTGTCATGCCTAATGCAAAGAAAGACGGAGAAACTGGTACGAATCCAGAGCAATTATTTGCAGCGGGCTATGCAGCTTGTTTCGGAGGGGCACTTGAACAAGTAGCGAAAAAGCAAGGGGTAGACATTGAATCAGAAGTAGAGGGACATGTCAGCCTTTTAAAGGATGAAAGTGATGGCGGCTTTAAGCTTGGTGTCAAGCTGATTGTATCTGCAAAAGGCCTTGACCATGACAAAGCGAAAGAGCTTGTCGAAGCTGCGCATGAATTTTGTCCATATTCAAAAGCAACAAGAGGAAACATCGAAGTTGAGCTTGAAGTGGCTGAATAAAAAAGATTTTCTATCACGCTGAAAAAAAGATACACCTGCTGATGAGCGCAGGTGTCTTTTTTTAATATTCTTTCTTTTGTTCGTATGTTTCCCAAGCTTCAAACGGTGCAAGGTTTTTTTGAAGTGTCAGCTGGTAAAATGGAATATTTCTTGATTCGTAATCCTTGTTGATTTCTTCATAAATAAACGAGTCATCAAAACCAGAAGTCGCTGCATCCTGATGTCCAGCAGCAAAATACACCGCTTTTGGTCTAGCCCAGTAAATAGCTCCAAGGCACATCGGACAAGGCTCACAGCTTGTATATAAAATACAATCTTCTAATTGGTATGTATTCAGCGTCTGGCACGCCTTTCGAATGGCTGTGACTTCAGCATGTGCAGTTGGATCATTCGTTGTTGTCACATTGTTGCTTCCCTCTGCAATAATCTGTCCATCCTTGACAATGACTGCTCCAAAAGGGCCGCCAGTACCACTATTGACTCCTTCTACTGCAAGATCAATTGCGCGTTGTAAAAAATCTTCGTGATTCATTGTCTTCCTCCCTTTGTTCGACTGACTTCTCTAGTATAAACGAATCATGCTAGAAAAGGAAACATCCTAGTAGATGGTCAAGTAGGACAATCTGCGCATAAAAACCCCCGCCATGTTCGGCAGGGGAGAGGGAATCAATTATGCATGCTGCGCCAGCTTTTTACGAGCGACTTCAGCAGCCGTCACCATGTTTTTCAAAGCAGCAATGGTTTCAGGCTCTTGTCTCGTTTTTAGACCACAGTCGGGATTCACCCAGAAGCGATCTGTTGGACATACGTTCAGCGCATCATCAATGATTTGACTCATTTCTTCGACAGATGGAACGCGCGGGCTATGGATGTCATATACACCAAGTCCAAGTCCTTTCAAATACGGGTGCTTCTCTAGGTAATCAAGGAATCCACCATGACTGCGTGAATGTTCAATAGTGATCACGTCGGCATCAAGGTCTTCGATCGTATCGACAATATCCTCGAAGTTACTGTAGCACATATGTGTATGAATTTGCGTTTCATTTTGAACAGATGATGTTGATAGACGGAACGACTCTGCTGCCCAGTTTAAATATTCTGCCCAATCACTTTCTTTGAGCGGAAGACCTTCTCTTAGCGCAGGTTCATCCACTTGAATAACTTGAATCCCTGCTTCCTCTAACGCTTCTACCTCTTTACGTAATGCGAAAGCGATCTGGAAGGCAATGTCTTTTCGGGAGATATCTGTTCTTGGGAAAGCCCAGTTTAAGATGGTGACAGGACCTGTCAGCATTCCTTTGACCTTTTTCTCCGTTAAGCTTTGTGCATAAACCGTTTCTTTCACGGTCATTGGCGCTGTAAACTCGACATCTCCATAAATGATTGGCGGCTTTACGCAGCGTGAGCCGTAGGATTGTACCCAAGCAAATTTCGTAAAGGCAAATCCGGCTAGCTTTTCACCAAAGTATTCAACCATATCTGTCCGCTCAAATTCTCCATGTACGAGAACGTCCAGGCCAATTTCCTCCTGATTATCAATCCATCTTTTTGTTTCTTTCTTAATAAATTCATCATACTCGGCATCTGTCCACTCATTTTTACGCCATTTTTGACGAGCGCTGCGCACTTCAGCAGACTGCGGGAAGCTGCCAATCGTTGTTGTTGGCAAAAGCGGAAGTTCAAGAGATTCGTTTTGGATACGAAGACGCTCTTCAAAAGCTGCTGGACGTTTAAAGTCTTTCGATGAAAGATTGTTGCGTTCTGCTGTGAAATCCGCATTGGTTCCTTTTGCAAATTCTTTTAAAGTAAGAAGTGCTTGCGTGGCTTCATTGATGTCCGCATCAATCGCAGCGGCTCCTTTTGTTAAGCCTTCTTTTAATGTTGTTAATTCAGCCAGCTTTTCAGTGGCATAAGACAGTCCGTTTAATAGTTTTTCTTCAAGCTGTTCGCTTGGGTGTTTTGCAACTGGCACATGCAGCAAGCTGCTTGATGGCTGCAGCCATACTTCCTTCGGCTGAACGTCAGCAATGACTTCAGAAATGAATGACAATCTTTCACCAAGATCTGATCGCCAAATATTTCTTCCATCAATGACACCTGCTGCTAAAATTTTATCTTTCGGGAAGCCATGCTTTTTCACTTGATCAAGATTGCGCCCTTGATCATGGACAAAATCAAGACCGATGGCTTCAACAGGATATGTGACAAGCTCTTCATAGGCATCTACTGAATCAAAGTATGTTTGAAGAAGAATGTTTAAGGCAGGTACGTCTTCTTTAATCGTTTGATAGATTTCTTTTACGGCTTTCACGTCTTCATTTGAAGCGTTGACAAGTGCTGGCTCATCAATTTGAACCCATTTGACGCCGGCTTCTTCAAGTTCTTTTAAAACCTGAGTATAAAGCGGGACGAGACGCTGCTGAATCTCTTTTACTTCATTTGGTTCATAGCCTTTAGAAAGTGAGACAAATGTATAAAGACCAAGTACAACAGGTTTTGTTTCAACACCAAACGCTTTTTTCACCTTTTCGTAAGCTTCAAGCGGTTTGTTATGTGTGAGTTTGAATTCGGTGCTTTTTTCGTATTCTGGTACGATGTAGTGATAGTTTGTATTAAACCATTTTGTCATTTCACTTGAGACAGCATCTTTTGTTCCTCTTGCCATCGCGAAGTATGTATCTAGCGGGTCTTTTAAGCTGCGGAAGCGCTCTGGAATCCAATTAAACATGACAGCAGTATCGAGCACGTGATCGTAGAAGGTGAAATCTCCAGAAGGAACAACATCAATTTGTTGGTCAATTTGAGTTTTAATAGCAGTTAAAAATTGTTCATCCAGTGTGCTTAAGAGGGTTTCGCGGTCTGTTTGACCTTTCCAATAAGACTCAAGTGCTTTTTTCCATTCTCTGTTTAAACCAATTCGCGGAAAACCTAGATTACTTGTTTTAACAATTGTCAATTCCAATTCCTCCTCTAAATATAAAAAGACATTTACACTCATAGTGGAGATTGATGAGGGCAAATGTCTGGTTTAAAAAGACAAAATGTGTGTGCGAAATAAGGCGTGAGCATAACTGACGCTTTTTTCCGACATCTCCTATCAACCGTAGGGGGTTTGATGTGATAGAGCGGCTGGTATCCTGGCTGGTGAATCTGCAAGCTTTTCATCCTTCCCATCCTTATGACAGTGGATTCATGAGAAAAGCTCTCCTCACTCACAGTGGCGGGACCGCGCCGGATTTTCACCGGTCTTCCCAATTAAAATTCGACGTATGATCGAATTACCGACTCTCAAACTATGAATTTATTGTGTTCGATTATATAACGTCCATTTCATTTCGTCAAAGTAAATTTTGAATAATTTTAATTAAAAAAATCCTGAGAAAATTCTATCTATTCTCAGGACCTCTATTCAAGCTATAGAGATAAAAGATCTGCTTCCAATGTTTTTTCTAAAAGGACATCAGGCGCAGTTAAATATAAAAATCCATTTCCGACGAGGGCTTTAGACTGCTTCAGTGGAAGGGTTCTTCTGACAAGCTGAGCATAGACCTCAGGCTCTGTCAGCTTGCGCTGGAACGCTTCTTCTTCAGCATTTTTAATAATGGCTAGTGCACCGCTCACGTGAGGGGCAGCCATTGAGGTGCCTGTGAGTCTACCATATTTATGGTTAGGGAGAGTGGATAAAATGTCTTCTCCTGGAGCGACGAGGTCGATTTCTTTATTGGCATTGGAGAATTCAGAGGATTCTCTTGCAAGGGAGACAGAGCCGACGGCAATGACTTCATTGTATGCTGCTGGGTAGGAGAATTCTTCTGTACGCTCGTCCCCGTCCCCTTCATTTCCTGCTGCACACACAACAAGTACACCGCTTTTCACCGCGTTTTGAATGGCTTGCTGCAAGGCGGGCTCATTGCTTGGACCACCGAGAGACATGGAGATAATATCCACCTTCTGCTCAGCGGCATAGTTGATGCCATTAATGATCCATTCGTATTTCCCGCTGCCATTTTCACCGCCAAGAACTTTCACGATCAGCAGCTTGGCTTCAGGGGCAACCCCTAGAATTCCGCCATTTTGATCTGTTGCTGCAATCGTTCCTGCTACATGGGTACCATGCCCATTGTAGTCTTTTACATTTTCAGCATCTCCATTGTCATCATCGGTAAAGTTCTTGCCTCCGATAATCTGATCTTTTAAGTCGGGATGCTCTGTGTCACAGCCTGTATCAAGGACAGCAATGGTTATGCCTTTTCCTTTGAAGCCACTTGACCAAAGTTCGGGTGCTTTAATCTCCTGAATACTTTCCGGCGTCTCTTTCGCTTCCATCACATTGGCTTTTACTTCATACGGAATTAAGCGAATTTCACCTTTCATAAGAAAGCCCTCCTTATTTTGTTTTCAAAGTAGATTCAGGCTGCGTAATGTTATTGTATAAAAGATACTTTTGATCGGAAAGGGTCAATTGTAATAATTTTTCAAATAATCAATCTATTATCAAAAGTGCAGTTCTCCTCACTTCTTGATGAAAAAACTCAGCTTTTGAGGAAAACTCTTGATATCATATGAAAAAGAAGGAAATGCTGCATAGTGAGGTTGCACCTGTACAGATGAAAATGGGTGAAAAGAACTAACAAAGACTATCTTGCTAAACAACAAAAATAATTGATAGGTGAGTAGTGAGGAGAAGGGGAACGAGAAAAAACATTTTCCCCAAAAAATATTTCCTCTCTAGTATTCGCTTCATGAACAGTTAGGTTAACAGCAAACTCATAATGATCTGTTCACCGTTTGGACCGGCTTTTCTTCTACGAGTATCCTGAAAGCCTACTTGTGAATACAGAGTCTGAGCAGGGATATTTTGATGATTCACAGCCAGTACGATCTCGTTATAGGTAGGAAATTCAGAGGTGACGAATTGTTTTAATAACGACATGGCTTGTTTGGCATACCCTTTTCTTTGCTGCGTTTGATGAATAGATAATGAAGTTAACAACAAAGCGTGTGGGTTATTTGAATAATCCTTAACACGATCTGTGGCATTTAATACAAAGAAGCCAACCGATTCCTTTTCATTAAGGATGACAATTCTGTATTGTCCTTCAGTGAACTCAAAATATTCACTTGGTAAAGCAGTGAATTTTGCTTGTTCTTTGTCTAGATCAAAAGACTTTAAGGCCTTTATATATGTCTTTGAAAAGTGTGCTAATGTGATGTTTTGATTTCTTGTCATGAAGTGATGTTCCTCCTTTCTTTTCTATAAATGAGCAAAAAAAGCATAACCTATATTATATGTAAGGTGATATTATCTTGATTATAGAACGTATGTTCCTTTAGGTCAATATAAGTTCCTTTCTTTTGAAAAAAAGACGTGAAGATTGTGACTGTTCCAAATGGGAAAGGCAACATATAATAAGTGAAAGACAAGCTTGCCTTTCAGATAGGAGAGATAGAGATGAACAAAGGGAAGATACTCGTAGTCGAAGATGAAAAGAAAATTGCAAGGGTGCTGTCACTAGAGCTTGAATATGAAGGATATGAGGTGACAGTCAAAGAGACAGGAATGGATGGACTCCAGGCTCTTGAAGAGGAAAGCTTCGATTTGGTGCTGCTTGACGTCATGCTTCCAGAATTAAGCGGTCTTGAAGTGCTGAGAAGGGTTCGAAAGACAAATACAGCCACACCTATTATTTTGATAACAGCAAGAGGGAGTGTGCCTGATAAAGTAAGCGGCCTCGATCTTGGGGCGAATGATTATATTACAAAGCCTTTTGACATAGAAGAATTATTAGCGCGAATTCGTGCGCAGCTAAGGTTGAATATAAAGGCGCAAGAAGAAAAGGAAACAGAACTTAGCATAGCAGATTTGACCGTCAACGAGAAAACAAGAGACATACAAAGGGCCGGTCAAATGCTTGAGCTCACACCGAGAGAATATGACCTGCTTGTCCACTTGCTGAAGCATCAGCAGCAAGTGCTTACAAGAGATCAGCTTTTAACAGCCGTTTGGGGCTTTGATTATTTCGGTGACACAAACGTAGTGGATGTCTATATTCGTTATTTAAGGAAAAAAGTCGATTACCCATTCGAAAAACAGCTGATTCACACAGTGAGAGGTGTGGGTTATGTGATGAAAGGATAAAGAATGAGATTAAAAAATAAAATCCAGCTTTATACATCGTTGTCCTTGTTTTTAATGGTGCTGCTGTTTCATACAGCCATTTATTTTATTTTTTCGATGACCTTGACGCAAAAAGATATGTCCCGGCTGTCTGAGGTCGCTGAAAATATTGCCATTGCTTTAAAAAAATCAGAAGAAGAGGGTCTTCCATCCTCGGAGCTGCTGAAGGCGTACCTGCCTCAAAATGGCATGATCCGTGTCGTGACAGAAAAGGGTGAGTCAAAGCTGACTGTCACAAAGGAATCAACGTTTAGCTCACTGCCTTTTACATATGAAACTGGTCAGACAGCAGAAATAAAAGAATACAACAAGCATATGATTGCGTTCGCTGCGATTCCGGTCATTTGGACAAATGGAGAGATTGTGTCGCTTCAAGTATATGAAGAAATCGAAAATACGGAAGAGAATTTGGCGTTATTAAGAATGATTTTAATCGCTGCTGGCGTTTTAATTATAGTGCTTTCCTATTTTGCTGGCCACATTTTAACAAAACAAATCGTACGCCCTATTAGTAGAATGACGAGCACCATGAAGGCAAGTATGAAGGAGAAGGCGTTTAAGCGAATCAAACTAGCAGGCGATTCAAAGGATGAATTGTATCAAATGGGACAAACCTTTAATGAAATGTCAGAAATACTCGAGAAGCATTATGAGAAAGAGCAGCAATTCTTGCATGATGCCTCTCATGAATTGAAGACCCCGATTACCGTCATTATGAGCTACAGCAATTTACTAAAGCGCTGGGGGCAAACACGTCCAGAAGTTATAGAAGAATCCTCCCAAGCGATTCATGATGAAGCGAAAAAAATGAAAAGGCTGACAGATCAATTATTAACACTTGCGAAAAATGGTCAGCCGCTTTACTTGGACATGAAGCCAGTTGATCTTGGTCATTTATGCAAGCAGGTATGTCATACACTTGAAGTCGCAACCAATCGAACCATTGATCCTGATGTGCAAACAGATCAGCCGCTCGTCGCTGAGGGGGATGAAGAGAAAATCAAACAGCTTTTGACCATCTTGATTGATAATGCAGTTAAATATAGTACAGAGCCAGTTGATGTGACCTGCGGATGGGCGGGAGAGAAGCCGTTTATTTCAGTCGTTGACCATGGGATTGGCATAAAAGAAGAGGATCTGCCGAAAATCTTTGACCGCTTTTTTCGTGTGGATGAAGCGAGAAACAGTGAGACGGGCGGAACCGGACTTGGTCTTTCAATTGCGAAGCAAATTGCGGAAGAGCACGGGGCAGAACTGAAGGTGGACAGTCGTATCGGCGAAGGGACAACCATGACCATTCTTTTTCAGAAATAAAATAGGTCTTTTCTCATCAATTTCTCATTTCCTCCTTATAAAATAGGAAATAGGAAGGAGGCGCTGCATGTCTAGAAAAACGAAAATGGTGCTTGCGCTCGCAGGATGTCTCGTCGTTCTTGCAGCCTTTGCAATGCTCATGATTCAAACCATTGATCAAAAAATATTAAGTGAAGCAGAAATCAAAAAAATCATCGCAAAAGACTACAATGGAAACATTACAAATATTGATTTAATCAATCATAAACAGGACTATACCTTGACGCTGGAAAATTCAAATGGGATCTATCAAATCATTGCATCTTCCGCAAGCGGTCAAATGAAAGAAATCAAGCAGTTAAAAAGCTATCAAAAGCCAAATGAAAAAAATGCTGAGCTTCTGGCAGAAGAAGCGGCTGTTAAAAAAGTAAGCGGTACTGTCATTCAAAAGAAAGAAAAGTCCGATCGTTTTATTTTTACGATCCAATCAAAAAAAGAATTATATCAAGTCGATGTCGAGAAGCAAACGTTTAAGGTGCTTGAAGCAGAAAAGAAAAGCCCTACCTCTAAAGAAAAGAAAATGACAAAAATCACGGTCGAAGAAGCCATCCGAATTGCGGTAAAAGAAGTCGGAGGGACAGTGGATGATGCAGATCTTGAAACATTTAGCGGTATGCTCGTCTTTGAGGTGGAGCTGGATTTGCCTGACGGGCGAGAGGCAGAGGTGCTTGTGAACGCATATACAGGAGACATTGAAGGTATTACGTACGAAAACTAATCCTTTTCTCATGATTTTCTCATGTTTCTTTCCTTTCTTTATCATCTTGTTTCTTTAAGATAAAGGAGAAATCAATCAGAGGAGGACATGAACATGATGAAAAAAGTACTAGTAGCTACAGCATTAACAGGAACTCTTGTCGCAGGTGGTTTCACACTTCAAGCGCAAAATACAAATCAAACAGCAAACGCCGAGCAGGTGGTGCAAAAGAAATCATCGTTTGTCTCAAAGAAACAAGCTGAAAAAGCAGCATTAAAAGTTGTGAAAGGCTATGTGGATGATGTGGACCTTGAGCGTAAAAAAGGAAAATGGGTGTATGAGGTCGAGATTAAAAAAGGCGGCTTTGAATATAAAGTATATGTCGATGCCAAAACAGGAAAAGCGCTGAATGATCCAGTCAAAGAAAAGAAACAGAATGTGAAAATCACTAAAAAGCAGGCTGAACAAATTGCCCTTGCAAAAGTAAAAGGCACAGTTACAGATTCTGATTTAGATAAAGAAAATGGTGTGTACTTGTATGAAGTCGAAATCACCACACCAAACGGCGAGGAAGTTGATTTTGAGATTTCCGCTAAAACAGGCAAAATCCTGAAGCAAGAATGGGATGATTAAGTCATCACCAAACCTTACACTTTCATGTGTAAGGTTTTTTCATTGGGACAAACTACGGGAAAGGAGGCGAGAGAATATGAAGAAAAAAGAAGAAGAGCAGACAATGGACCATGCGGAATATGTTCCGCATCCTGATGGAGAAGGATATGCTTTGTTTTTGCATGATTCCTTTCATCTCCTCTCCCAAGAGGACATGAATCAGCCAGAAGAGGAATAAAAGACATGAAAGGGCGATGGTCAACTTTGTCTATCGCTCTTTTTTTGAAAAGTAAGCGAATACATAAGGAAACTTGGCATCTTGCTTATTGACATCACTGCGCTTTTTCTGTAATCTCAGTGTGTCAACAATATGAGACTTCGTTAGGTGAGGCTCCTGTATGGAGATACGCTGCTGCCCAAAAATGTCCAAAGACGCCAATGGGTCAACAGAAATCATCGACATAAGGTGATTTTTAATGCAGCTGGATTTTTCCTATGCCATACAGTGCTAAAGCTCTACGATTGAAGGAGTAAGTGTTTATTTTGTCATGCTTACAAAGCGCCTTCATTCGGTTGAAGGTGCTTTTTTATGAGAAAAGGAGGTGTGGGGATGGATCATCCCGATTCGAGACACATAGAGAATATGTCAAAAGATCAGATTGAGACATCAGATAGAGGAGATCCTGACCCCCGCACATTCTAAGGGATTCGGGTATCTCCTGACTTTGGGGAGGTAACAGCGATGATACAAAATATTACGTACGATGAACTCATTTTACGCATCATTATTTTACTAAGAGATGGAAAACGAAAAGAATTTAAAAACATCATGGAAGAACTTCAGCCATATGATATGGCCTACTTATTTAAAGAGCTTCCAGAAAAACACCGCGGCCGCTTCCTTAGCTTTTTACCAGTCGATGACGTAACAGAAATGATGGGTGAGCTGGAGCGGGAATACCAAGAAATCGTTCTTGAAAAAGTAGGGAAAGACAAAGCTACCTTCGTTACAAACAAAATGGATAACGATGATCTAGCCAACTTGTTTGATGAGATGGAGGATGAACTAAAGGATCAGCTTTTATCTAACATGGAAGCAGAGGAATCAAAGGCCGTCCAGCTTCTCATGAATTACCCTGCTGAGACAGCGGGCCGGATCATGACCAACCGGTACGTTTGGATTCCTCAGCATTATACGGTGCAGGATGCCGTTGTGAAGTTGAAAAGCTTTGCTGAAATTGCAGAATCAATCAACTATTTATATGTGATTAATGATCAAAAACAGCTTGTAGGTGTTCTCTCATACCGTGACCTTATTTTAGGTGAACCGGATGAAAAGGTGCAGGATCTCATGTTTACAAGAGTCATTGCTGTTGGAGCCTTTCAAGATCAGGAGGAAATCGCAAAGCTGATTGAACGGTATGATTTTCTTGCCATTCCTGTTGTGGAAGAAAACAATGTCCTAGTCGGAATCGTTACAGTCGATGATATCATTGATGTTGTCATTCAAGAGGCAGGCGAAGACTATGAGAAGTTTGCTGCCTCTGGTAAAGATATCACGTTTGAAACGCCGTCATTTGTAGCGGCATACCGCCGTCTTCCGTGGCTCATTTTGCTCTTGTTCATTGGGCTGATTTCAGGCAGTATTTTAAATTATTTTGAAGATACCCTTCAGCAAGTTGTTGCTTTAGCGTTCTTCATGCCGATGATTGCAGGTATGACAGGGAATACAGGTACACAGTCTCTTGCGGTCGTTATTAGAGGCCTTTCAAAAGAAGAATTAACGAAAAAAACCATCATGCGCCTTATTTTTAGAGAACTGAGAACAAGTATTTACATTGGGATCGTCTGTTCCATTATTATTACAGTCGTCGCAATGGTTTGGCAGGGCAATATGATTTTAGGTTTTGTTGTCGGCTCCTCACTCCTTGCAACACTGATTATTGGGACAATGGCAGGTACGGTCGTGCCGATTATTTTACACAGATTAAACGTGGACCCAGCCATTGCATCTGGCCCGCTGATCACAACATTGAATGATATTTTATCCTTACTGATCTATTTTGGAATTGCAACAGCATTCCTTCATACACTGATGTAGCAAGAGGACTGTAAAACATAACGTTTTACAGTCTTTTTTGAATAAAGATTTGCATATAGCGCTTCCATCCTTTACATTTTAAGGAGAAGGTGGGAGAGAAAAATGAAGAAGCTTTTATTCATTATGGTATGCATTGTATTGCTGAGTGCATGTTCAAGGGAAGACGAGGGGAAAGACAGAAGACTGGTGGCAGCAGAGCATATGATTCAAGCGATTACCGAAGGAAATAAACGAAAAATAGAAAACATCTATGTTGAAGGCGCTGTCCCAAGTCCAAAGGACATTCTAAAGCTGAAAAAAGAATGGGGCATAGAGACGCTTTCTTATGAAGATTTTCAATTAGAAGAAGCCAGCATTCATGTTTTTCATGCGAATTACGAAGATGAAAAAACAGGGGAGAAAAAGGCACTTGCTCTGCGGGTAATAGAAGATCCTGAAAAAGGCGGTGTACGGATTGACTTTGTAGGGGTCGTTGAAGGAACTGACGCTTCCTCTCAATGAAAAATTTTATTAAAAGACAAGGTATAAGCTAAAATGCTTTTATTTAAAAGGATAGAAGAGCTGAAAGAACTTCGCTCTATCTATCCTCTTTTTTACTACAAATGACCTGATCACATATGAGTTATGCCTATTAACTCCATAAATCGTGAGAGGGCACTGGTCATGTACGAATCGCGGCGCCTTATAAACACAGTGGGCACTATTCTATGTGGTTCCGGTAATGGATGGCAGGTAAATCTGCCTTGCATCCGAGATTCAACCATAGATTTTGGTAATACGGTGACTCCTAGCCCGTTTTCAACGCATTTAAGCACGCCCTCTAAAGTGCCATATTCCATTACCTTCATAGGAGGGTAGCCATTGCTCTCTAACCATTGCTGCCAACGCCCCAAATAGATGCAATGCGCAAATGACGAAAGTAATGGTTCATGTAAAATTGATTCTACCTGGAATTCCTCCTGGGAGTAGCTTGTAATCAGAACAAGGGATTCTTCCAATACAGGGTACTCAATAATGTCCGGGTGAAGAATTGGCCCATCAACCAATGCACCGTCTACCTTGTAGTTGAGAATAGCACTAACCTGATCTACAGTAGGTGCCATATACAAGCTCAATTCTACTTGTGGAAATTTCTTGTGATATTCTGTAAAAATGATTGGCAATCTTGTAGAAGCAGTTGACTCTATAGATCCAATGTGTAAAGTTCCCCGCGGAGTAGAGGAAAGCTTTACTGCCTCAATCGCTTCTTCGTAATTATAGAGTAATTTATTTACATATGGCAATAGTTCACGTCCTGCAGGCGTTAAGGATATCTTCTTATGATATCGATAGAGAAGAGGAACACCTAATTCTTGTTCAAGACGTTGGATTCGTGCAGTGACATTGGACTGCACATAATTTAATTTCTCAGCAGCTTTTGTAATACTCTGTTCAATAGCTACTGCTTTAAATATTTCCAAAGATTTAATATCCAAAATAACGCTCCTTTTTTGCATCACAAATTGTGATGAACCATACACTATTTTTTGATTTTACGTGATGCAATAGAATAAGTAAACTTAATGATATAAGAGGTTGATGCTAAATTGTGTCCCTTGGTATCTGATTGTGAGGAGGAGAATTACTTTTAGCTAGGAAAAGATAAAACAGACGTTTTCAAGTAAATAAGGAGGGAATCTATTGATTTCAAAGATTAATGTCCAAGAGAAATTTTTGCAAATAAAGGATTATTGGAATCCGAAAATAAGCGGAGAGTTGAACGACTCATACATTAAAATGGTAAAAATTAAGGGTGAATTTATTTGGCATCACCATGATGACGAGGATGAAATGTTCTTTGTATGTAAAGGAAATCTAGTCATCCGTTTTAGGGATAGAGAAATAGCTCTTAATGAAGGGGAGTTTCTTGTGATACCAAAAGGAATTGAACATCAGCCAATTGCTGAAGAAGAAGTTCATTTGCTCTTAATTGAGCCAAAAACGACTCTAAACACGGGGAATGTGGTCAATGAACGAACTGTTTCGATTCCTGAACGAATGGATGAACACTAGATCGCCTGCACTTAACAGGTCTTTAGTTGAAAAAGAGGCAGCAATCGCTGTCTCTTTTTATTGCTTTATCGATTTTTGTACCGAAAGTGTGCATTAATTTGGCCTTCCAGCATTTTTTTCTTATATTGTCCGCTTTTTAATGCCTGTTCTTTTTTCTTCATGTCTTTCAAAATCTCCGCTGTTTGCACACCGTCTTCTCGTTTATTGGCGATGTCCATTAAACGTTCTACATCAGAAAAAGAATATTTACGCGTGCCTCTTGTTGAGCGCTGGGGGTAGATGAGTCTGCGTTCCTCATAATATCGGATTTGCCTGACGGATAGCCCTGTTAATTCACTGACAATCCCGATTGAAATGACTTTTTTATCTTTATAAGATACATCTTCCTGCGTCATATACTCACCCCTGCAAGTCTTTTCTTCATATTATACAGAACGAGAAGGAAAAAAACCTATCATTTGTTAGAAAATATAACACAAAAATAAAAAAACGAAAAAACCATGGGAGGAAAGATAACAACAAATGTGAAATGAGTGTTGCGCGTGCATATAATGATGATGAGTTGAAATAGGAGGAGGAGCAAATGATGGAGCAAAAACAGATCATCTGTATGGCAAAAGAAATCATCGCATTAGATATGAAGAGGGATGAATTACTGGAGCGATTCATGCAGGCTGCAGGTCAGAATGCGCATGCTCTTCTAAGAGCCGTACAAAATGATTTGTATAAAAGATCTTCATAAGCATTTGGTCCAGATCACTTGATAGGAGGGGATAATCGGTGCGGCGTATCTTAACAGAAGCTTTAGCAAAGGAAAGACATTATTATACGAAGCAGCTCTGTTCATTAGGAGTTTATAGCCTTGATGCGGCCAAAAACATGACAATTAGTGACTTGAAAAAAGAGTATCATTTCTTTTTCAACAAAACAGAGCGTGATTTGTGAAAATCCCTTGAAATGTGCGTATGTCACATAAAGGGTTCTTTTTTTTGTGCTTAATATTATAGCAATATTGAATTTTGTAGAAATTTGACGAATGCAGTGTAAGGAAATGTAGAGCCTTTACAGATTATGTTAAAATATGTCGCATCTTGATGGTTTGCTAAAAAAGCTTTTTTTCGAGATGATTGTGAAAAATAAGAAGGATTTTAAAAGTTTATATCGAAATCTTATACATAACACGAATGGAGTCACTTATGTGGTTGAAAGGGTTTTCAAAAACGTACTTCTATTTTTTACGAAAGGCTCCAACTGCACCGCAAGAAAGCCTTGAAGTTAAAAAAATATTATAAGAGGTAGATATGTGATGAGACTATCGTTTAATGAAGAAGAAGTAGAACGTTCAATGACGCTTTACAAGGTTTTTGCAAGAGCATTTAAAAGCGTTTCAGAACACAGCATTAGAGACAGCAAAGAGCATGGATTTAATCCAACTGAATTTGCCGTTCTTGAATTGCTGTACACAAGAGGGGCTCAAAAGCTTCAGCAAATCGGCTCAAGACTCCTGCTTGTCAGCGGGAATGTGACGTACGTAATTGACAAATTAGAACGAAATGGTTTCATTGAAAGAGAGCAGGACCCAAAGGATAAACGGTCGGTTTATGCCCATTTAACGGATAAAGGGCGCAGTTATCTTGATAAGATTTACCCGATTCATTCTCTTCGGATTGCACGTGCATTTTCTGGACTGACGCGTGAAGAACAAGAGCAATTGATTAGTCTATTGAAAAAAGCAGGCATCCACAGTCAACATTTATTATTTAGATAGAACGAAAAGGTGCCATGATTGGCACCTTTTTTATGTGTCCAGCTGATGCGCCGGATAGGCAATGAATTTTTCGATATCGGTTGCTGGAAGGGGCTTTGCATAATAAAAGCCTTGCAGGTCGTCACATCCTTGCGCAGATAAAAGCTGCGCCTGCGCAAAGGTTTCAACACCTTCTGCTATGACTTCGAGAGATAATTGATGTCCCATCGCAATAATGGCCCCTGTAATCTGTTCAGATTTCGAATCATTTAAAATATCTTCAATGAATGATTTGTCGATTTTCAGTCGATGAATGGGCAAATCCTTTAAATAGCTTAAGGAGCTATGACCTGTACCAAAGTCATCAATACTAATGCGAACGCCCAGATGTTTCAGTGACGTCAGCACCTGTTTTGATTGCTTGATATTGTCCATTGTCATACTTTCTGTCACTTCAAGCTCGAGCAGTGACGGTGTCAGGTCGTATTTTTTCAGTGTCAGCTTAATCAAATCAATTAAGTCTTCAGAATTGAATTGTTTCGCAGATAAATTGACAGCCACTGGAATTTCCAGCCCGTTTTCATACCACGTTTTAGCCTGCCTGCATGCGGTATCAATGACCCATCTGCCAATATCAATGATCAGCCCTGATTCCTCTGCTAACTCAATAAAAGCCTCAGGTGATTTTAAGGAACCATCTGGTGCCTTCATTCTTAAAAGGGCTTCAACGCCAGTCATCTTTCTCGTTTTCGCACTGATTTGCGGCTGGTAATGGAGCACAAACTGTTCTCTCTGAATGGCATCCCGCAATTCAAGCTCTCGATTTAACCTGTCTTCACTTGATCTTTCCATTGATTCGGTAAAGAACTCATAACGGCTTTGCTTATGTTTTTTGGATAAATACATCGCCATATCGGCTTTCCTCATTAATTCCATTCCATCTTTGCCATTTTGAGGTGAGATGGCGATCCCAATGCTGATAGATGTAATAAGCTGATGGTTCTTGATAAAAAAAGGACGTTCAAATTGACGAATGATATTTTGAGAAAGCTGTTCGATTTTCTGTGTGTCATGTCCCATGTCAGGGAAGATCATTAAAAATTCATCCCCGCCCAGTCTTGCTATAAAGCCGTTGTCTGGTAAACATTGCGTCAGTCTGTTTGCAGCTGCTTTAAGAAGTAAGTCCCCTATGTTATGACCAAGTGCATCATTAATAATTTTAAAACGATTCAAGTCAAGAAACAGAACAGCCGTCGATGTTCCTGTCTTTTCTTGAGCGGAGAGAACATCTTTTAAATGGTTGATGGCGTGGCGCCGATTAGGAAGCTCAGTTAACGCATCATAATGTGCCATGACATGAATTTCTTTTTCTGCAATCCGCTGCTGCGTTAAATCTTTTAAGACAAGATAAATACTGTCAAGAGTATTGTTGACATGAACAGGTATGTAAGTGACATGATAATAATAAAAGCGATCTGCTGCTTTTAGTTCTGCTTCACGTGTGATGGCTTTTTTTGACTCGTAAATAAATTCCTCCCACATTTCAGTCGGCATCACGTATTGACTGACATCATCACCAATCCAAGAATTGCACATTTTTAGGATTTGTTTACCTGAGTCGTTTGCAGAAAGCACCTTTCGATTGACAGATAACACAATAATGCCATCGATATTATGTTTGATGAGCGATTGGAACCGCTGTTCATTTTCCTTTACCTTATCTGACTGCTTCATGATTCGATGATCAATATAGGCACCAAAGATCATCATTGTTTGTACAATCAGTGTCATTAAGCCGATGAAAATCGACAGACTGAATGGCGACATTTCAAGAGAGCCGCCTGCAGCGGACTGCCCATCTGAATGAAAAAACATAGTAGAAGCAGCTATACCGGTATAATGCATGCCAGAAACAGCCCCGCCCATCACGAGTGCACCAGCTATTTTCAACAGATGATCCTTCTGCTTTTTCTCGGATCGATGGAGCCGAAAAAAGAGATGCAGCGAAAAGAAAGACGCTAGCGCAGCAATGAAAAACGAAAGAAAAAAGAGGACTGGATCATAGCTGATTGAGACATTGGCCATTGATTCCATTCCAAGATAATGCATGCTGCAAATAGCTGAGCCCATGGTGATTGAACTAATGAGCAGCCGACTTGTGGAGAGCTGCTCTTGGATGCATATTGTGAATGCGATCAAGGATCCGACAAATGATGCCAAAACCGATAAAATCAGTAAGGGTGTTTCATATGTGATGCCAGCACGCACGTGAAATGCCATCATGCCAATAAAATGCATCATCCATATGCCCATCCCCATGATCATTGCAGCAATGACCAGCCATACCTTTTTCTTTGCACCGCTTGACTGTGCCACTCGGCTGGCTAAATGAAGAGCTGAGTAGGAGGCCACAGCGGCGACAGCGACTGACAGAAAGACAAGCCATCCGTTGTAGCTTCCTGTTAAATGGGTCATGTGAGAAAACCTCCAGTATCTTAAAACAGACGTATACTTAATATATCGGATCGAATGGCTTCTGTGTTCACTTTTCCTTCACTTAAATACCACAATCAACGTTTTTTTCACCTGTCTTTTATAGTAAAATCAAATTTAATGTAAAAAAAAGACGAAAAGTGAATCGTTTCTTCGGTTTTATTCGTTTAATATATGGGTGTGATTCTAAAAGAGATAGAATCAGTCACGATTATGTGTGAAAGGGATTGATAAACATCGAAGATTTTATTATTTCTTTAGCTGATGCCTTTAAGAACTTGTCGTACTTTGGCATCTTCCTTGCATTATGTATTGAATTTGTTCCTGCTGAAGTGGTTCTGCCTCTTGCGGGTTACTGGGTCTCAGAAGGGGACATGGCCTTCATCGGTGTTGTGGCTGCCGGCTCCATTGGCGGCGTGGCTGGCCCTTTGACCTTGTACTGGTTAGGGCGTTATGGCGGCAGACCCTTTTTAAATAAATATGGGAAGTACTTTTTTGTCAAACCGGAGTCGCTTGATAAATCGGATGCCTTCTTTGAAAAGCATGGGGGATTCGTCGCCTTTAGCGGCCGGTTTATTCCAGGGGTCAGAACGCTTATTTCCATCCCGTGCGGTATTGCCAAGATGAATGTGTGGGTCTTTTGCTTGTATACGTTTTTGGCGATTACGCCCATTACATTTGTTTATGTGTATCTTGGGTTTGTGCTCGGGGAGAACTGGAAAGAGGTTGGCGCTATGTTAGATCCATATCTCCTGCCGATTGGGATCGGGATTGTGTTGTTGTTCGTGATGTATATATGGCTGAAACGTAGAAAAAGAAAAACAGAAACACCAACTGCCTAATCACTGAATCGAAGTGAAAGTCACCCGTTGACAATCTAGTGTCTATTGATTATGATATAAGTAATCTAAATATTCTTAAATCCCACCAAAGGGGAGTAGCGTCCGGTTTTTTACCGGAAACAAAGTCGTCATTACATGGACTTAAGTTCCATCGGCTTTGTTGGCATGATTCTACATATCACATGTCTAGCAAGACCTTTGCCATTACAGGCAAAGGTCTTTTTTGTATTCATAAGCCTTTGTCTGTTGTGGGACAATAGATAAAAACAAGGAGGAATGATGATGGATGCAGCAATTATTTTAGAGTACGGGTGGGTTCTTCTCGTACTGATTGGATTAGAAGGGATTTTAGCAGCTGATAATGCGCTGGTCATGGCTGTGATGGTCAAACACCTTCCTGAAAAGCAAAGAAAAAAGGCATTGTTTTACGGACTTGCGGGTGCGTTTGTCATGCGATTTGGTTCCCTGTTTCTTATTTCGTTTTTAGTGGATGTGTGGCAAGTTCAAGCCATTGGCGCAATTTATCTTCTTTATATTTCCATTCACCATATTTTAAAATCGCACGTATTTAAGAAAAAGGAATCAGACACAAACATGAAGCAAAGCGGCTTTTGGGCAACAGTCGTAAAAGTCGAGCTTGCCGACATTGCTTTTGCTGTAGATTCCATCTTAGCGGCCGTCGCATTAGCCGTGACATTGCCAAAAACGAATCTTCCGCAAATCGGCGGACTTGATGGCGGTCAATTTATTGTCATTCTTTTAGGTGGTATCATCGGTCTTATCATCATGCGATTTGCAGCTACTGTCTTTGTGAAACTGCTTAAAACAAGACCGAGCCTAGAAACAGCAGCCTTTGTCATTGTTGGATGGGTTGGTGTAAAGCTCACACTTTATACACTGTCACATCCAGCCATTGGTATCGTGTCCTCTCATTTTATTCATTCAGTATTATGGAAAGTGATTTTCTGGACAGTGCTTCTCGCAATTGCAGCATTTGGCTGGTTTTTATCAAGTCCATCAAGAAAAGGCGGGCAAGAAAACAAGGAAAAACAAGAGGGACGCCTAGAAGAGTAGGTTTTTTGAAAGAAATATCATTTCATTTTCATAACACGTATATTACAAATAAGGGGGAGATACCCCCTTATTTCTTTGCTTTTAGACGAAATATTGTAAAGTAGATGATGACATACATGTCACAATTGAGTAACAGGAAATGAATTCCTCATTTCTTCCTTTGCGCTTCCCTCATAAATTAGCTATCATAAATGAGTAATATAGGGAGAACTGAGGTGAAACCATTGCTTAGCCTTTTGTTTAAAAAAGGAAAGAAAAAGCAAACATTAGAGCAGTCGGCTATCAGTATTCAACAAGGTGATATCGAGCTGCAAAATGCATTAATAGAGCAATACAAACCATTTGTCGCTAAGACGGTTTCATCCGTTTGTAAACGATATATAGATGAAAAAGATGATGAATTCAGCATAGGCTTAATTGCCTTTAATGAAGCGATAGAAAAATACTCTGCCGAAAAAGGAAATTCACTCCTTGCTTTCGCGGAATTAATTATTAAAAGAAAAGTGATCGACTATATTCGAAAAGAAGCGAGAAATGCGCCAACGGTTCAAATGGACCTGCAAGAAAGTGAAAATGGCGAGTACTCTCAAAGCATGATTGAAGCAGAGCTGTCTACCAATGAATATAGGCGTTTAATTGAACAAGAACACAGAAGAGAAGAAATTGAACATTTTAAAGAACGATTGAAAGTATACGGTCTCACGTTTCAAGAGCTGCTTGAACATTCACCAAAGCATGCAGATGCCAGGCAAAATGCCATTAAAGTAGCCCACACACTCGTTGAACACGATGAGCTCAGAACCATTTTATTTCAGAAAAAACAATTGCCAGTCAAACAGCTGGAAAAGCTAGTGGAAGTCAGCCGTAAAACGATTGAAAGAAATAGAAAATATATCATTGCGATGGCGATCATTATGACGGGTGATTATGTGTATTTGAAAGATTACCTTAAAGGGGTGCTTAATTCATGAGAAGAGGCATTATAGTAGAGAAAAACAAAAAATATGTCACGCTGCTGACCCCTGATGGACAATTTCTGCGGACAAAATATGAACAGCAAGACTATGAAATCGGTCAAGAAGTGACATTTCCGAATGAATCGCGTCTCGAAAGAAAAAGAGCCGGTTTTTTTGACCTGCTTCGTTTACGTCCGTTAAATGCAGGAATCCTATCAATCGCAGCGATTATTGTCGTGATTTTTACTATGATGCCATCTTTCTCAAGTCAAAAAGCATATGCATATATGACGATTGACATTAATCCAAGCTTTGAACTGAAGCTTGATCACAATTATCAAGTGATCGGTGTCACACCACTGAATAAAGATGCGAAACAAGTACTTTCCAGTATGAAGGATTTGGAAAAAAACGACATGACCAAAGTCGTGCAGGAAATCATAGACGACTGTGACAAAAAAGGTTACGTGAACCACTCTAAGAGCATTTATATTTCAACGGTTTATGAAAACAAGCAGGACCATACATATAAAACCAACGTCAAAAGCAAAATTAACACCATCTCTGGTGAATATCAAAAGCGCGATTACAAGCTAGAAACTGTGGAAAGTGACCTGGAAACAAGAGAAAAAGCTCAAAAGGCAGGCATTTCAACAGGCACATATATCAGAAATCAAGAAATGCAAGACAAAGAACAAGAAGACATTAAAAAGGATGAAGATGCAGCAGAGAGTGATGCTGTCAAAGAAGAAAAGCCTAAAAAAGACGATGAAGATCAAGCAGACAAAGACAAACAAGAAGACGTCAAGACAGACGATAGCGAAGAAGTGAAGCCAGATCAAGAGGCTCCTGAAGCTGAAGACAAAGAGCAGAAGGAACTAGAGAGGGAAGAGCAAGGATCTGTTCAAAAGCCTCACCAAACAAAACCTGATGATGAAAACAAAGACAATCAAATAAAGGAAGAAAAGGAACGCTCTTTCGATAAAGAACAAAAAAAAAATCACTCAACGGAACCTGATGACAAAAGGAATCCAAACGGCACATCACGTGGTGGCGCTGAAAAGCACGCAAAAAAAAACGACAGGGATCAGAAACGGCCGTCCGCTGAACGAAAAAAAGAACATATGAAGCAAGGAAAAGGTGCACCATCCCCATATCGTGAGAACCGGTATGAGCACACATATGAACAATAAAAAAACGCCAGAATAGCTCCGGCGTATTTCACCATGTTTTTATTTAGATTGATTGCCCATTTGTGATTGAGCCTGTTGAACGAGTCTTTTTGTAATTTCACCGCCAACAGAACCGTTTGCACGTGCGACTGTATCTGAACCGAGAGTCACGCCAAATTCTTGAGCGATCTCGTATTTAAATTGATCTAATGCTTGTTCTACTCCAGGAACAAGAAGCTGATTTCGATTTGCCATGTCCATATTCCTCCTTTCACCTCATGTTTGTTGCGCCTTCTTATTTTGAAGAAAACGGCGTACAATTATGCTGGCAATTGCTGCACAAAGAACCGAGGTGATGATTCACCTCGGTTCTTCTTTAATCCTGATGCTGCAGTGTATAAAACATCATTTCTTGTGACGTACTTTGCAAGTGCGAAGTAAAGACAGAAAAGACGGTTGAGTTGAGAATGCCTTTGATCAAATGCCATTGATGCTGTGTTAATTCTGAAAAATCTTCACGAAGCTGATCTGTCTGCTCCTCAGTCATTTCTCGTAAATTTGTTTCCTTTAACGGAAAATGAGTATGATGATAAATAAAATCAAGGACATGCGCATATGCTTCATAAAAGCGCAGTGGACTAATAATATCATCTGTTCGATCTGTGATCGTGTTAAATAAGGCAGATAAGATCATGCGAATGGCATCAAAGTCAAAAACTGATTTTAAATCCCTGACAATTAATAAAATAACGACCTGATCAATGGAGTACTTTTTGCCAAGCTCTGGATGACCAATCATATCTTTAATATCACGTTTGATCCAATTTTGAATCGCTGTCGATTTAAGAGACGTTAGCTCACACAAGTTGCCAAGCTCAACAATTTCATTTGTAGAAAGACCGTGCTCTGATTTTTGCTTCCGCCGTTCGAGCTTTTCAAAAAACGAAGGGATTTTTAACTCATCATATTCATGATCCTTATCGCCCTTTACAGATAGATTCAAAAGCTGAAGCGGAGTCAGATCTCCCTCTCCTTTTAGAGAATATAGAAGTCTCGTCATGTCAATTCTCGTTAATTTAAAAGTCACCATGTTCCACCTCATTTGTACGTCAAAAACGTGATTATTGATCTAATTCAACATCATAATCTCTTTTTGATGAAAATGCAAAATAAACTAAAATCCAGGATGCGGCGTCACAATTTGTTCACTTTTCAGCTGTAGCAAATGTCGTAAATATTGAAGTGACGGGGCTTAAGCCGTTATGATAAACAGAAGGAATGATTCCTTTTTCCTTGCAATTTGAGACGTTTATTTTTATAATTTTATTAATAAGTTCAAATGAACTTAATATGACAGCGGAGGTTATGTATGGGTAAAAGAATATTTCTGTTTATATTAACGAACATTCTTGTTATCACTACGATTGGTATTGTACTATCGGTTATTAGTGCAGCAACTGGTGTTGGTTCTTATATAGGAGCAGATGGTGGAATTAATTTTGTGGCATTGCTAGTATTCAGTGCAGTTGTTGGTTTTGTTGGCTCGTTCATGTCACTTGCGATGTCTCGCTGGATGGCAAAAATGATGATGGGTGTGCGTGTGTTAAACCCTGAAAAGGATTCATTAACATATGATGAGCAGCAACTTGTTGACCGCGTGCACAGATTATCAAGAGCAGCAGGCCTTTCTAAAATGCCTGAGGTTGGTATTTATCAATCATCTGAAGTAAATGCTTTTGCGACAGGTCCTTCTAAGAGAAGATCACTTGTTGCGGTTTCCACTGGATTGCTTCATGAAATGGATGATGCAGCAGTTGAAGGTGTAATTGCTCATGAAGTTGCTCACATTGCGAACGGTGATATGGTGACAATGACGCTGCTTCAAGGGATCGTCAACACGTTCGTTGTCTTCCTTTCAAGAATTGCGGCATGGATCGCAAGCCGCTTTGTTCCGCGTGAAGAGCTTGTGCCGATTGTTCATTTTATCGCTGTGATTGTTTTCCAAATCATTTTCTCTATCCTAGGAAGCCTTGTCGTGTTTGCATATTCTAGACACCGTGAATTCCATGCAGACCGCGGCGGAGCTGACCTTGCCGGTAAAGATAAAATGATTCATGCGCTTCGCTCACTTGAGGCGTATACGTCAAGAATCAAAGATGATGATCAAACAGCAGTTGCTACGCTTAAAATCAGTGGTAAACGAAAAGCTTCTCTTTTCTCAACACACCCTGATTTAAACGAAAGAATCAGAAGACTAGAAGCAAAATAAGAGAGACGAAAAGACATTCTGTTACAGGATGTCTTTTCTTTTTTGATGAAAAAGTAAATAAAGCATAAAATATCTTTAAAATCATGTCTCTTTTCATTAAAATGATAAGTATTGAAAAATGAAAGTTAAAAGAAGGAATGACAATGAACCCAATTAAAAAACTAATTGACCGGCTATCGGCTTTCCAGCTGATTGCCCTTTATTATTTTCTCGCTGTGACCGTCTCATTTATTCTTCTAAGTTTGCCAGTCGCTCATCAAGATGGGGTGAAGTGGACATTTATCGATGCATTATTTACGGCAGTGAGTGCGGTAAGTGTCACAGGACTCACTGTTGTTGATACCTCGCAAACATTTAGTGTGGCAGGTATGTGGATCCTTGCGTTTGTCCTGCAAATCGGAGGTATCGGCATTATGACGCTCGGTACCTTTGTGTGGATTGTCACGCGAAAAAGGATCGGGATTAAAGAAAGAAAGCTCATCATGGCAGATCAAAACCAGAGCAATTTATCAGGAATTGTGAAATTAATGAAGCAGGTCTTATATTTAATTTTGCTCATTGAGTTTGTAGGCGGTCTGATTTTAAGCATGTATTTTCTCAAATATTACGATGTGCAAGGAGCATTCTTGCATGGCTTCTTCTCAAGTATTAGTGCGACCACCAATGGGGGCTTCGATATTACAGGGAATTCGCTCATCCCTTACAAAGATGATTATTTTGTCCAATTTATTACGATACTGCTGATCATCTTTGGAGCGATTGGCTTTCCTGTGCTCGTGGAAGTAAAGGATTACTTATTTAATCAGGACCGGAAGCACGCATCGTTCTCATTGTTTACAAAAATCACAACGATTACGTTTGGCGGTCTTGTCGTTGTTGGAGCGATTGGAATATATGCACTTGAAGCTGGGTTCAGCTTCCTAGGGAAAAGCTGGCACGAAATCTTGTTTTATTCTTTCTTCCAATCGACCGCAACAAGAAGCGGGGGTCTGACAACATTAGATATTACCCAGCTAACAGAACCGACACTCTTATTTCTATGTATGCTTATGTTTATCGGAGCTTCCCCAAGCTCAGTGGGGGGCGGAATTCGGACAACCACGTTTGCCCTTAATTTACTCGCATTGTTTCATTTTGCTAGGGGAAATAAGTCCATTAAAATCTTCAAAAGAGAGCTTCATCAAGCGGATATTAACAAATCCTTGATGGTGACGATGATGGCCTTTATTTTGGTGTTTGGCGCTACGTTCCTGTTATCCTTATCTGAGCATAATACACTTCTAGAAAATTTATTTGAAGTTTGCTCTGCATTCGGAACAACAGGGCTATCGCTAGGAATCACCTCTGACCTTACGGTGTTCGGTAAATGTATCATCATGGTCGTCATGTTTATTGGACGGATCGGCATTCCAAGCTTCTTATATTTAATTGGCCGAAGAGAAAGCGAAGCGAATTATCATTATCCGAAAGAGCGCGTCATCATCGGCTAAACAGCATTCCGAGCGAATGCTGTTTTTTAATTAATTTCCATTATCTAACTGGCTAAATCACGCGAGATGTTCGCAATCTATAGGTAAGAGGTGAACGAGACGTGCTGGATGTAATATGGAAAGCAATTGTCATGCTGCTAGTTGGTACCTTGCTGCTGAGAATAGCAGGGCCTAAATCCATTAGTCAATTAACTGTTCAACAAACAGTGATCATGATTTCAATCGGATCGATTATTATCCAACCCTTTATTGAGCACAATTTACTTGAAACGATTTATGCCGCCGCTACATTTATCATTGCACTCGTCATCATGGAAAAATTGTCTATCCAATCTGATTTCTTTGAAAAATTGGTTTCAGGGAAATCTGTGGTCATTTTGCAGGATGGAGAAATGCTTGATCACAAGCTGAAGAAAACGAGGCTCACAAGGGATGAATTCAAAATGCGCTTAAAGCAGCAAGGCATCACAGACATCAGCTGTCTCAAAAAAGCCAGCCTAGAAGCCAATGGACAAATTGGCTATGAGTTAAAGCCAGAGGAAAAGCCCGTGACGGTCAAGCAAATGAAGGAACTTCTAGAACAATTAAGAGAAGAATTAAACATGTTAAAAAAGGACTGATTTCAAATGAAAAGAAAAGCAGCGAAAAATGAAGCACTGACAAATAATATGACACCGACAGAAAGCATGGCACATGATCAAGGACAAACCCAATTTGATGAACAATCAAGAGATCGTCAGGCAAACCGAAATTCTCACAAAGGGAAACAAGGGGGAGCATCTCGTGACTAAAAAGCATGTGAAGAGCAAGGACATGAAAGACCATAAAAAGCCAATGGACCCAGATATCTTAGAAGAGGAATTTGGCAGTGAGCTTGGAGATATCAACAGCAGCAAATGGATTGATACGCTTGTAAAACCTAAGAAAGATGCTGAATGTCACAATGGACAGCAAAATAAAAAATAGAAAAAAACGATCCTCGCGGGATCGTTTTTTATTTGATATAACTGCCTTGCCTGCCAGTGATTGTTCGCATGAGATTGGTCATTTTGAGCTCAATCACTGGCTGTGCAACGGATTTAACAAAGGTGCTAGACAGTGTAAAGGTTAATAGAATGGTCAGCAGCAATAACATCAGTATACTTGCTGCATTCAGGGCCCAGTCATCAAACCAAGTCGTTCTCAGCAGCTTGATCACAAAGCCATGTAATAAATACACATATAACGTTCTTGTGCCCCATTTCGTAAAGAAGAAACGGCGTGTTGGCACTAATGCAAAGAAGCTGAATGTAGCGCCGAATGCAAGCAGGTACCATGCCATTCGTTTCATTGCCGCAATCATTCCTTCATCTCCAAGAGAAGCATATGACTGTGACCCAAATAAGAAGGAATAATCAAATTCATAGAAATAGCAAAACAGGAATACAGCCATTAATACAAGGAGTGCTACCAGCTTTCCTTTGCTTGTACGGATGAATTCAAAATGCTGCTTTTTTAAATAGAAGCCAGCTAAAAACATCGGCAAAAAGACAAACGTACGCGATAAGCTGAGTGTATTGCTGATGCTGTCCACGTAACCGACAAGTAACGCAATCGACAAACTGACGATCATCGCCCAGTGAAATGGCAGTTTAGAAAAAGGAATGAGCAGCAAATTCCAAAAGAATAAACTAATTAAAAACCATAAAGACCATTGCGGATCAATTGGATTTAAATTGGCCATGCTTTGATCCTGCAAGAGATAATAGTAAACTGAATAGATCACCTGAAAAATGAAATATGGGATGATCAGCTTAATAGCGACTTTTTTCATAAAACCTGGCTTTCTAAACCCTTTTGCAAAGAAGCCGGAAACCAAGATAAAGGCGGGCATATGAAAAGTATAAATAAACTTGTATAAATAGAGCATCCAATCATTATCATGAATGAATGATCGTAACAAATGACCAAAAACAACTAGAAAAATCAGAAGAAATTTCGCATTATCAAAATAACTATCTCGTGAAGATGCCATAACATCACCTTTCCTGCTTGATTTTAAACATAAATGTTCTACGTGCACTGTTCCCGTATTTGCCCCATTTTAAAATACATTTTGGCTCATTTCGCTATTTGATGTGAAATTGTAGAACGGTTGTAAAAGAAGCGTAAGAAAAGAGAATCGAGGTTCGATCCTGTCATCCAAATGAAATAAATGAGACAGTCTTCGTGTAAAAAGTTATCTTTTTTTATGAGTCGAATGAAGGAACAATGAAAATATTGTAGAAATATTGTAGAGGAATGAGGCTGGAAAAGGAGTGTAAGAAAATGACTGAAACGCTCGATGGCGCAGAAGATATCAGAAAATTAGAAAAAGAGAACGAATATTTGCGAACAGAGTTGATGCAGCAAAAAATGCTGTTAAATAAGACGTTAGATGCCATTTTCATATTTGATCAGCACCTCAATATTATCCAAGCCAACGAAGCGACATGCAGGCTTGTACAGACATCGAAAGAAGACCTCCTCAATAAATCCGTTCTAGATTTCCTATACGGCATCCCGAAAGACAAAATTGAAAGCTCCCTTGATTTATTTTTTCGAAAAGGAACGTTAAGAAGAGAAATCTCCATTCAGCTTGAAAACGGCGAAACAAAATACATTGAATTTGTCGCAGAGCATGACGTCGTGAATCAGCAATATATTGTGGTCATGCGAGATATTTCCTCAAAGAAAATACTAGAACGAGAACGCTCCATGAATGAGCAGCTGTTCAAAGATTTGTTTGACCGAGCCATTGACGGGATGGTCATATTTGATCAGGATGGCTGCATGATCGACGCCAATCACTCTTTTTGTCAGAGCTTTGAGCTGCAAAAGACCGATTTAACCGATCGTTATTTAAATGAATTTGTCGAAGCTGAAAATCTTCCAGCCTTGCAGCACCTTTTAACGTCACTTAAAGAAACAGGGAAAGCCAAGGGAGAGCTTCCCGTTACCCTTCAATCTGGCCAGCACAAATTATTCGAGCTCACCATAACATCAAATGTGATGAGTGGTTTTTATATGTCCATCATGCGGGATATTACAGAAAAAAGGTTAATGGAAGAGAAGCTGTTAAAAAGTGAGGAACGCTTTAGAGAAATTTTTGAAAATGCGATGGATGCGATCATCATATGGGCAGATGATGGAGAGATTGTGAGAGCCAATGAATCAGCCTGCCGAATTTTTGAATTGCCTATGCACTCACTGATTGGCAAGAAACTCACAGACTTTCTCGTGAAATCTGATAAGAGATATAGGCCGACAAGAAGACGTTATATTCGGAATAATGAAATAAGGGAAGAACTTTTGTTCAGAATGGCAAATGGTCAGTTTAAAGAGCTCGAGTTTACATCAAAGCATGCGGTATTAGAAGGACAGCACTTAACCATTTTACGTAATGTGAGTGATCGAAAAAGGATGGAGGAGGAGCTGCGCGAAAGTGAGCTCAAATTCCGTAAAGTATTTAATGGATCAATGGACGGCATTGTTCTTTTTGATAACCAATACCGCATTATCGAAGTCAATCCATCCGCAAGCGAGCTGCTCGAATTGAAAGACGATCATTTAACGGAAATGAACCTTTTCCATATCCTTGCGCCTTATCAAATTGAACATTTGGCACAGCCTGCCCAAGCGATGTCGTTAGATGAAATGGACAATGAAGTTCCGTTTGTGCTGAACCATCCAGATCAGCGAATATTGGAATTCTCTTTTAAACGCAACATTATTCATAATATGAATTTGGCGATCTTTAGAGATGTGACAGAGCGGAAGGAATTAGAAGAACGGGTAAGAAAATCAGATACCCTTCATGTGGTCGGAGAGCTTGCCGCTGGAATTGCGCATGAAATTAGAAACCCGATGACAGCATTAAAAGGCTTCATTCAGCTGTTAAAAGGAAATATAGAAGGGGAGTATTCGCTCTATTTCAATGTCATCACATCAGAACTAAAAAGAATTGAATCCATCATCACCGAATTTTTGATTTTAGCGAAACCACAAGCCATCGTATATGAAGAAAAAAATGTGGTGCAAATTATGAAAGACACGATGGATCTTTTGCACGCACAGGCGAACCTCGGCAACGTTCAAATGCATCTCAATGTGTTGGATGAGATTCCGCTCATTTATTGTGAACAAAACCAATTAAAACAGGTCTTTATTAACATTTTGAAAAATGCAATTGAAGTCATGCCAAGAAAAGGAAATGTCTATGTGAGCATTCAGCGGAAGGGTGAAGAGCATATTGTCATTTCACTGCGGGATGAAGGCTGCGGAATGGCAGAGGACAAGCTAAAGCGTCTAGGGGAACCATTTTATACGACAAAAGAAAGAGGAACTGGACTTGGCTTAATGGTTAGTTATAAAATTATTGAAGAGCATCAAGGAACGATTGAGGTAGAAAGTGAGGAAGGGGTAGGAAGCGTCTTCCATCTCACGCTTCCACTGAGGCAGAAGAAACAAGAAGGAGAGCATTAAAGTGTATTATACCGTCTATCACGCACCAATTGGGGCATTATACATACTAGAAAAAGACGGTGCCATCATCGAGGTGATGTTTGATGATGAGCCGTTTATAGCAAAAAAACAGGAAGCCAATCTAAAAGAAGAAGAAACGTCTGTATTACAAGAAGCGAAAAAGCAGCTAGATGAATATTTCAAGGGTGAGCGCCAAGTATTCGATCTCCCGCTCAAGCAAAAGGGATCTCCGTTTCAAGAGCAGGTGTGGGAAGCACTTTCGACTATTCCGTATGGTGAATCAAAAAGCTATGCAGACATTGCAGAAGCGATTGGTAACCCAAAGGCTGTGAGAGCGATTGGACAAGCCAACAGACGCAATGCATTACCTATTTTTATCCCCTGTCACAGAGTGATTGGAAAAGACCGCTCTCTGACGGGCTATGCAGGAACGAAGACAGATATGAAAGCGGTTCTGCTTGAATTAGAAGGTATCCCATTTGTTCAAAAATAAATCGATTGACCTGTTCCAAATGTTTGTCAAGCGACATATCCTTTTATTAAGCTAAAAAAGTTGGTTGAGGGAAAAAGGAGGGCGCTAGGGAATGTTTTGGGGCAAAAAGAATAAAATGTATGCCGTCACATCACTATGTGTCAAAATGAACGTTTTAACAGAAGAACAGAAAAAAGAAATCTTAGCAAAAACGAATGAAATAAAAAAGCGCGGTGCCCTTAAATAATAAGTACACGGCGCTTTTTTTATGATCAGAGTGAGATGCTTTCAGCGAACAGAGCATCAATCTCTTCTTTATAGTTCGATGTGATAATGCCTTTCTCTGTAATGATACCTGAAATGAGATGGTGAGGCGTGACATCAAAGGCGGGATTGAAAACCTGAACATCAGGCGGTGCAATTTGGACGCCGTTTAATTCCTTTACTTCCAGCGGATCACGCTCTTCAATTGGAATATCTGCCCCGTCTTGGGTTGAGACATCAAAGGTGGAAAGCGGTGCAGCTATAAAAAACGGAATTTGAAAATGCTTGGCTAAAATGGCAAGACTTAACGTACCAATCTTATTCGCCGTATCTCCATTACGGGCAATACGATCAGCTCCAACAATGACAGCAGAAATTTGCTTTTCTTTCATCGTATGGGCTGCCATGTTATCTGTGATGAGTGTCACATCTACTCCGCCTTGCATGAGCTCCCATGTTGTCAGCCTAGCCCCTTGAAGAACAGGGCGTGTTTCACAGGCATAAATGTGAAGATCGAGATTTTTCTTTTTGGCTAAATAAAATGGAGCAAGGGCTGTTCCGTACCGGCTCGTGGCGATGGAGCCTGCATTGCAAATGGTCATAATACGATCACCCGATTTAAAGAGCTGGAGTGCATTTTGACCGATTTGTCTGCATGTTTCTTCATCTTCAATTTGAATTTGAATGGCTTCATGGACAAGGTCTGTTTTGGCTGCATTGACCGAAGCTGCACGCTCAATGCGCTGCAACAATCGCTCTAATGCCCAGGCTAGATTCACAGCGGTTGGACGAGCACTGTTTAAATATTCTTTTATCCGAATGACTTCTTGTTTAAAAACATCAATTTCTTCTGTCTCAATGTCTTGGGCACTAAGCGCCAGTCCAAAAGCTGCTGTAATGCCAATGGCAGGTGCTCCTCGCACTTTTAGCGTGACAATGGCATCATACACGTCTTCTTTTGTATATAAATGCTCAAACTCAGTTTCGGCCGGTAATTTTTGCTGATTCAAAATGTTAATATGGTTTTCTTCCCATTCGACAGAACGGGGGACTTCGAATTCTTTAGACAAAACCCGTCACTCCTTTACAGATTGCTGGAATAATGCGACGAGGTCAGACGCTGTTTCCACTGCATGATATTGTTTGATGAATGTTTTTCCGAGCGTTAGTGCTGCATTTTTCTGCTGAATCCGTCTAGATGGTGATGGAATCGCATCGAGATCAGCGGCATGAGCAAGGCCAATTGTTCGGCGGACAAGCTCACAGCCTGCAAAGCCTGTCGCTTCTTTTAAAATACGGTCAAAGGTTGTTTCTAAAAAGCTGTCAGATACACTAAATGCTTCAATGCTGTCTTCTTTCCAAGCTTTTGCGAACACTTCTTTGAATGTCGCCCATACATTGACGACATGGTCAAAAAGGTGCTGCTGATCGTGTTCATTCTCACGAGACAAAGCATTCAGGAACAGGTTAGCGATAAAGTGACCAATATCGAACCCAAAGGGACCGTAAAAGGCGAACTCTGGATCAATGATTTTTGTTTCCGTCTCACTGGCAAAAATACTGCCTGTGTGAAGATCTCCATGAACAAGAGTTTCAGCGGATGTCAGGAAAATACGCTTCAGTTCGGCTGCTTTGGCCTGCACTTCAAGATCTGCCCAAAGCGCTTCAGCAGCTTCTCTTAATTCTTCTTCGAAATCATTTGTGCCGCTATCAAAGAAAGGATCTGTGAAGACGAGTTTTTCAGTAATGTCACAAAGGTCCGGATTCGTAAATTGCTTCACAAATTGTTTTTTGATTTTAGGATTTGTGGCAAAGTCAGATGTGTAAAAAAGTGTTTTTCCTAAAAATTCTCCGACATGATCGGATAAATGCGGATATTGTTTTCCGGCAATTAGCCCTTTTCTGACGATTTCTAGGTGTGATAGATCCTCCATTGCCGTCACAGCAAGAGCTGTATCTGAATAATAGACCGCTGGTACGAGATGCGGCGTATATTCTGACTGCTTGATCAGGGCAGTACTTTCAATTCTCGCACGGTCTAATGTAAGCGGCCAGCTCTCCCCGACCACCTTGGCGTAGGGCAGGGCCTGCTTGATGATCAATCCTTTTTTTTGTTTGTGATCAAAAATATGAAAGACGTAATTTAAATTCCCGTCACCGATTTCCGTACATGTCAAATGATTGCTTTCTTGGATCAAGCCAAGTCTAATTGCGAGTGCAACTGCCGAGCTTTCTGTTAATTCTTCATATGATGCCGTAAGTGTAACCAATTGCTTCCCCTCCAAATCATATAAAAAAGCCTCTTTCTCCTGAGAGAAAGAGGCTTGATAGCGTGTATGCTCAAAGCCTCTCTTATCTCTCAGCACATACGTCTGATGGAATTAGCACCGTGCCCTATAAGACAAATTGTCTTGGCGCTTTACTTGCTGCGCCCCACTTCACAGTGGTATTAACGGTCGGTTGCTGTTGGGGTCAAAAGGCCAAATCCCTCGCCCAACTCTCGATAAGAGAAATCAATATGTAATTGTTTCGTGTCTGTTTGCATTTCTTAATTCAAGATATTATCAGAGCTCCGCTTCACATGTCAATCCTTTTTCGAAATTGCTTTACAATTCGTAAAACAATCCATTACAGTGTTTGTATTGCTATGTAACTTGAATAGAAGGTGAAGATAAATGGAATTCCAGCAATCAGATGTACTGAAACAATTACCGAAACAATTTTTTGCGTCTCTTGTCCAAAAGGTGCAGAAAAAGGTGCAGGAAGGGGCAGATATCATTAATTTAGGGCAGGGGAATCCTGATCAGCCAACCCCTTCGCATATTGTAAAAGCCATGCAGGAAGCGGTATTAAAACCTGAAAATCATCAATACTCGTCATTCCGCGGAACAGCGAAATTAAAAAAGGCTGCTGCCGCCTTTTATGAAAGAGAATATGGTGTCACGCTTGATCCGATGAAGGAGATTGCGATTTTATTTGGCGGGAAAGCGGGACTTGTTGAGCTGCCGCAATGCCTGCTGAATCCGGGTGATACGCTTCTTGTTCCAGACCCTGGTTACCCTGATTATTGGTCAGGTGCCGTGCTTGCTGGAGCTCAGATGGTGACGATGCCGCTTCTTGAAAAAAATGATTTTTTACCTGACTATGATCGATTGCCAGAGGATGATAAGAAAAAAGCAAAGTTGATGTACTTAAATTATCCCAACAATCCGACGGGTGCCACGGCAAGCCGTGCATTTTTTGAAGAAACGGTTACGTTTGCGAAAGATCACAAGCTCTGTGTTGTCCATGATTTTGCCTATGGCGGCATTGGGTTTGATGGGGAAAAGCCGATCAGCTTTTTGCAAACAGATGGAGCGAAAGAGACGGGTATTGAAATTTATACATTGTCTAAAACGTATAATATGGCCGGATGGAGAGTAGGTTTTGCAGCAGGAAACCCGTCTGTTATTGAAGCGATTGAGCTTTATCAGGATCACCTGTTTGTCTCACTGTTTAAAGCAACTCAAGATGCAGCAGCAGAAGCCCTATTAAGCGACCAAACGTGCGTACAGGTGCAAAATGATCGATATGAGAATAGGCGAAATGTGTGGATCGCTGCCTGCAAGGAGATTGGCTGGGAGGTCACTGCGCCGAAAGGGTCATTTTTTGCTTGGCTAAAGGTGCCAGAAGGATATACATCTGAATCTTTTTCTGACGTATTATTAGAGAAGGCACATGTTGTTGTGGCACCTGGGAATGGGTTTGGTGCTCACGGTGAAGGATACGTGAGAGTAGGACTTTTAACAAGTGAAGAGCGGTTAAAAGAAGCCGCTCGACGGATCGATGCCTTGAATCTGTTTGAAAATAAGCCATTGACAACATAAAAAAATGGTGCGATAATTCAGACAATATTTAAGAAAATAGAATATTCTTATCAAGAGTAGGCAGAGGGACTAGCCCAATGAAGCCCGGCAACCGACTTCCATGAAGCACGGTGCTAATTCTTGCAGCAAGCGCTGAGAGATAAGATTCGGATGAATGACACGAAACAACCTCTTTAAGGCGCTGACAAAGCACTTGAAGAGGTTTTTTTATTGACCATATGCATGACGCAATCGAAAGGGGATTCCTAGTGAGTGAATTACTGGCAACATACGTATTAACACATCGAGAGGATGAACAAGTGAACCGAAAAGCGGAGCAGATCGCGCTTGGTTTAACAGTGGGATCATGGACAGATTTGCCGCAGCTCAAAAAGGAGCAGCTTCAAAAGCATAAAGGCCGGGTAGAAAAAGTATCAGGAAAATTTGCTCCAGCCGAAAATGGCCTATATCAATCTGAGATGACCATTGCTTATCCTGAGGCTAACTTTTCAACGGATATACCGGCCGTTTTGACGACGATCTTTGGAAAGCTTTCATTAGATGGAAAAGTGAAGCTAGTCGACATTCAATTCTCGGATAGATTTAAAAGAAGTCTGCCGGGACCGGTATTTGGAATTGATGGTATACGAAAAAAAGCAGGCGTGTTTGATCGACCTTTGTTGATGAGCATTTTTAAAGGTGTCATTGGCCGTGATATGGCGGATTTAAAAGAACAGCTCCGTTTACAAGCATTAGGCGGCGTTGACTTTATCAAAGACGATGAAATTTTATTTGAGAGCCCACTAGCCCCTTTTGAAGAGCGAATCAAAGAAGGAAAAAAGATATTAAAAGAAACATATGAAGAGACAGGGCACCGAACGCTATATGCCGTTAATTTAACAGGCAGAACCTTTGAACTGAAGGATCGAGCAAGAAAGGCAGCTGAACTCGGAGCGGATGCACTCTTATTCAATGTCTTTGCCTACGGACTAGATGTCATGCAAAGCTTAGCTGAGGATCCAGATATTCCATTGCCTATCATGGCCCATCCCGCAGTAAGCGGCGCTTTGACATCATCGCCTGAATATGGATTCTCTCATTCTCTTCTTTTAGGTAAATTAAATCGATATGCAGGCGCAGATTTGAGTCTTTTTCCCTCACCGTATGGGTCGGTCGCACTTCCAAAAAAAGATGCCTTTGGAATCTATGAAGCTTGTGTAAAAGAGGATTTGGTGCAAAAAACGTTCCCAGTCCCGTCAGCAGGCATTCATCCTGGAATGGTTCCAGTATTGATGAAAGATTTTGGACTCGATCATGTGATTAACGCTGGTGGAGGAATTCATGGACATCCGCGTGGAGCCATCGGCGGAGGGAAAGCATTTCGATCGATCATTGATGCGGTGATACATGAAGAGTCGATCCAAGATAAGGCAGCTTCATGCCAGGACTTAAAAGCAGCACTTGATCTATGGGGAAGGGTAGCGGAATAAATGAAAAAGCCAATAGTATGTTGTGATTTTGATGGAACAATTACGAAAAATGATAATATCATTCGCATCATGAAACACTTTGCACCAAGTGAATGGACGGAGCTTAAGGATGATGTTCTCTCAAAGGAGATCACCATTCAAGAAGGCGTCAGGCAGATGTTTCAATTACTGAAGAGTGATCAAAAGGAAGCCATTCAGTCGTTTATTTTAAAAGATACAGAGATTCGAGAAGGGTTCAAGCAATTTGTTGATCATGTGAAAAAAGCTGATATCCCTTTCTATGTGCTAAGCGGCGGGATGGACTTTTTTGTCTATCCCATACTCGAGGGCATTGTGGGCAGAGACAATATTTATTGCAATCATGCCTCATTTGGGGAAGATCATATTCAGATTGAATGGCCGCATGCCTGCGATTCGCAATGTCAAAATGGCTGCGGATGCTGCAAGCCGTCAATCATTCGAGAGCTGACCCATGAGAATGACTTCATCATCATGATCGGAGATTCAGTCACGGATGTGGAGGCGGCAAAGCATGCGGATCTCACATTTGCGCGCGACTATTTGCTGAATGAATGTAAGGAGCTTGGGCTTGTATATAAAGAGTATGAGACATTTATTGATCTTAAAGCGAAATTTGATCAAATAAAGGAAGTGAAAGAATGGCAGACGCAAAGAGCAAGCGCTGGCAGGAGCTAGCAGACGTCAAACGTGAACTGGCACAAAGAGACTGGTTTTACGGAACAAGCGGCAATTTATCGATCAAGGTGTCGGATGATCCAATCACGTTTTTGGTGACGGCAAGCGGCAAAGATAAACGAAAAGAAACGGATGAAGATTTTGTTTTAGTGAATGGAGCAGGTAAGCCTGATAATCCGAACGAACCGCTTAGACCATCAGCTGAAACACTGCTTCACACATACGTGTATGAGCGGACGAAAGCAGGCTGCTGTCTCCATGTCCATACAATCGATAATAATGTGATGTCTGAGCTGTATGGGGATAAGGGCGAGGTTCGTTTGAAAGGAAACGAAATCATCAAGGCGCTTGGTTACTGGGAAGAGGATGCAGAAGTGTCGATACCGATTATTGAAAATCCAGCCCACATTCCGCATCTTGCAGCACAATTTGCAAAGCATCTCACTGAAGAGTCGGAATCAGGTGCTGTGCTCATTCGAAATCATGGCATCACTGTATGGGGAAAAACAGCCTTTGAAGCAAAACGAGTATTAGAGGCGTATGAATTTTTATTTAGCTGCCACTTAAAATTAACGCTTTATCAAAAGCAGCTTGTCAGATAAAAAGGAGGAAAAGCACATGGCGACGATTTTGATTCATAACGAAGAGAACACATTACTTGAAAGCGAGCAAGAGGTAGCAGTCTATTTAGAAAAGCAAGGAGTCATTTATGAACATTGGGATATTGCAAAGCTGCCAAACCGGTTATCAGAAAAGTATGATTTAACAGATGAGGAAAAGGAAGAGATTTTGACTGTTTTTCAAAAGGAAATCCAGAGTATATCTGAAAAACGAGGGTACAAAGCGCAGGATGTGATTTCATTATCTGACGCCACACCAAATCTAGATGAGCTGCTCCAAAATTTTAAGCGTGAGCATCATCATACAGATGACGAAGTACGTTTTATTGTAAGCGGGCATGGGATCTTTGCCATTCAGGGCAAGGATGGCGTTTTTTTTGATGTGAGACTGAATCCAGGAGATTTAATTTCTGTCCCGCCACATATTCGTCACTACTTTACACTTCAAGAGGATCGCAAAGTGGTCACAGTTCGCATATTTGTCACAACTGAGGGCTGGGTGCCAATTTACGAGGAAGAAACGGTTTAATGACAGGAGCTGATCATTCCGCATGAGGCGGATGATCAGCTTTTTTTTAGGAAAATAGGCATAAAATGAGAAAGAAAATAGTTGATTTTGATCTTCTGCATAGGATAAAATTCTTTTTAATCCATGTGTCAGTCCTGTCCAAATTTGAAGTTCACCCCAAATAAGGTTGGGTAAGAGGTCTTTAGGCTGTAAAAAATTAAATAAAATAAGCATATTTATTTTAATTTACAAATAAAGTATAATTTTGGTGTCGGATCATTTTGAGAATAGACAGTCGAATTCATTGCGGGAGCTGAGATCATGAATATTTATGTAAGGAAAGAACAATTGCTGATGTCCATTGATGAGAAGAGAAAACAGATGGTAGAAGCTGCTCAAGCGGAAGGCTACACTGGTGAGACGACCATTAAATATAGTCAAGAACTAGACAACCTGATGAATGAGTATCAGCATATCCTTTTTCATGAGAAACAATCTGCCCCCTCCTTTCATGATCTTGTATCTCAAATGAGTCTTCTATCTGTGAACCGCCCTTCTTATTGACATGAAAAACCGGTCTTGCCTAAGCAAAACCGGCTGAATGCTTCAGCTATGATGAGTGAGCAGAAGGAAGCATGATCATGACAGTTGTTCCTTTATTCACTTCGCTCTCGATATCAATTGTCCCGCCATACATCGAAATGATTCGTTTACACACGACAAGCCCAAGACCTGTGCCTTTTTCCTTCGACGTAATAAAAGGGAGGAAGATATGCTTTAACATTTCTTCTGGTATGCCTTCACCCGTATCTTTCACTTTAATAATGACATGTTCTTTTTCAGCCTCAATCAAAATCTTCAAATGACCGCCATTTGGCATCGCTTCTAACGAGTTCTTCGCCACATTTAATACGACTTGTTTAATGTGATCCTTTGTGCAATACACCCCAACATCTTGAATCGTATTAATTTGCAAATCGACCTCAACATTATAAAGGTTCGCCTCAGAGAAAACGATCGGCATGATCTCACTTACAATTTCTTTGACAGAGTTATTCTGCCATTTTTCAGCCGTTGGTTTCCCTAATACAAGAAACTCACTGACGATTTGGTTAATTCGTTTAATTTCTTCTTCAATGACAGAAAAATAGAGCTGATCTTCTTCAGAGTGATACTTCTTTTGCAAAAGCTGTATAAATCCACTGATCCCTGTTAATGGGTTGCGAATTTCGTGTGCCGTACTTGCTGCGAGGGTTCCGATTAATTCAAGCTTTTGTGCTTCATTTTGGTGACGCTCCTGCTGGGTTTGACGTCTTAAAATGATATATTGAACAAGTGTGAATAAAATATTTAATAAAATAAAAGCACTGGATAAAGGGATCAGCATAACAGACAGCACTTCACCTGTAGAAGCGCGCTGCGGAAAGACTTCCAGCTTCCAGCTGTTTTCATCTAAATATGTAGACACGGTGCTGCCATTTTCTGATGCTGGCTGCGGACCACTTGTAAACACCACGTGTCCATTTTGATTCAGCATCTTAAAATGGAGATCAGGGTTCAATACATTCATAATATTTCTTAAATAATCAATTTGAATGGCAGCAATTAGCACATTGGTGACTTCTTCGTTTTCATCCAGTACAGGCACACAAATGGAAAGAATCCGCTGTTTTGTAATGCGGCTCACATAGTTATCTGTGATCACCGTCTGCTTGGTCACTTGAATGCGCTTAAAGTAATCTCTGAATGACAGGTTGATTTTTTCCTTTAACGTTGTGGTGCTTACTGTTACATTTCCTTTTTTGTCTAGGAGATACAGACCTGAAAAACGAGGTTCTTGTTTATAGATTTTCTCTAGGATGTTTTGTACTTTTTTCGTCTCGAGAGGCTGGTTAAATCCCATGGCAAGTGAAGTTAATCTCGCTTCTGTTTCACTAATTAAATAATTCATTTGGTTTTTATGAATATTTAACATAAGTGTAGCAGTTTGTTTGTTTTTTAAGTCGATTTTTTCCGTTTCTTTTTCGTAGATAAAATAACTAATGATTAGGGTTGGAATCATGACCAAAATAAGGTACAGCCTGATCTTTTTCCAAAACCCTTTCAGTATACTCATCATTCATCGCTCCAACGTATTACCTAATAGACTTATTATAGCATTGAACCTATCTTTATTACGATGACTTGTGTGATTTTTAAAAAATTAGGTGATTCGTTCTGGTCTCATTTTCATGCTAAAGATGGATCAAGATGTTGACATTTTACTTATTGTTTATTAATGTCACATTAGTGGGTTGCATTTCATAAAGGATGATAAAAAATGGAAAATCATAATGTTGAAAAATCTTTGAAATTATTTATTGTATTATCGCGTGCCTATCGCTCGATTAATCACCACATGAATAAACATATTGTGAAGCACGGGCTGAATCCGACTGAATTTGCAGTATTAGAATTACTGTATCATAAAGGAGATCAGCCGCTTCAGCAAATTGGTGATAAGATTTTACTTGCAAGCGGCAGCATCACGTATGTGGTCGATAAATTGGAGAAGAAAGAACTCCTCAGTCGTAAGGCCTGTGCAGAAGACCGCAGGGTCACATTTGCGCATATTACCGAGCAGGGACGAGCTTTGCTTGATGACATCTTTCCGGATCATGCGAAAGAAATTCATGAGATGATCAGTGTCCTGAGCGAAGAAGAGAAGGATGTCTGCATTGATATGCTGAAACATGTGGGACTGCGAGCAAAGCATTTATATGATCATAAAGAATAAATAAAAAAGGAAGCCGCGCAGGCTCCTTTTTTTATTTTGCTTTTTTCTCAATCGGTAAAATGAGTACTTCTACGCGTCGGTTTTTACTTCTGCCTTCTGCTGTATCGTTTGAAGCAATCGGCTTGAATTCACCGAAACCTTTTGTACTAAAGTTCTCTTGGTTTAGATTGCTGTTCTGAAGAATAATACTCAAAAAGTTTACAGCACGAATGGCACTTAAATACCAGTTTGATTCAAATTCTGAATTTCTGATCGGTACATTATCAGTATGTCCGCTAATGACGATGTCACGAGCGGGGTTAATGACGAGTAGCTTTGAGATTTCCTTTGCTAACGGGACATCCTGAGGGCGAATAACCGCCCGGCCAGAATCAAAGAAAATACTGTCTTCAATCGTAATGAGCAAACCTTCATCCGTGAGCTTTGTTTCGAGCTTGGCTCCAAGTTTCTTATTGGCAATGAATGTATCCACTTGCTTTTTGACCTTTGTGAGAACGGCATGGTCTCGAGCTTTTGCTTTGGCTTCTTCATCTTCTTCGGCAGCTTTTTTTTCCTGGTTGCTATTTTCAGTTTCTTCGGTGCTTTGCATGCTGGTTTGATCCATGACACCAGTACCGCCCGTAAAGACGACATTAAAAGACTTGGCCATCTGTTCATACTTTGCCACATCAATCGAACTAGATGCAAAAAGCACAATGAAGAGAGCGAGTAGAAGCGTCAGAAGATCGGCATAAGGGATCAGCCAAGATTCATCTACATGGTCATCATGATCATGTTTTTTACGTTTCCTAGCCATTTTGTTTTTCTCCTTCTTCTATGACAAGATTTGCACGTTCTTTCGCTGGTAGGTACATAAGAAGTTTTTGTTCAATCACTTTTGGAGATTGACCTTCAAGAACAGAAAGAATCCCTTCGATCATAATCAGACGAAGCTTTACTTCTTCCTTTGATTTACGCTTCAGCTTGTTGGCAAATGGATGCCATAATACATAACCGGTAAAAATCCCAAGCAGCGTGGCAACGAAGGCCGCACTGATTGCATGTCCAAGTGCTTCAATGTCTCCCATGTTTGCAAGTGCGGCAATTAGTCCGACAACGGCGCCAAGTACACCAAGCGTCGGAGCGTATGTACCTGCTTGTGTAAAGATTAATGCGCCGGACTGATGTCTTTCAGACATGGCGTCTACCTCTTCTGTTAAGACGTCACGAATAAATTCTGCACTTTGACCGTCAACCGCCATGCTTAAGCCGTTCTTGAGAAAATCGTCATCGACTTCCTCAAGGCTAGCTTCTAATGCCAAAAGACCTTCACGACGCGCAATTTGTGCCCAGTTTGAAAAAAGAGGGATCATTTCTTGAATCGTTGGAAGCTGGTTGTCTTTGAAAATTTTGCCGAACAATTTTGGTGTTTTCTTAATTTCACTAGAAGGGAATGCGATGACAACAGCTGCAACCGTCCCAACAATGATGATTAATATAGCCGCTGGGTTGATAAGAGCGGTTAGACTCACACCTTTCAAAATCATACCGACACTCAGTGCAATAAATGCTAAAATAATACCAATTAACGATGTTTTGTCCATTATCTCACCAAATCCTTTAACTATCTTTTTCTATAGTTAATATCGGTGTCTTCTAGAAGGGTTTTAGTCAGAATATAAAATTAAGGCAGTTTCTGTGAAGAAATTTTGACGAAAGCGCTTTCTAATCCCTTAAAAAAGAAACTCCCTCTGATATTAAGGGAGTTTTCTTTTTAATTTCTTTGAGCAGTTTCATCTAAAAGCAGCTCTTTTAATTTTTCTTCATACATGATTTTGACAAGATCATAGCTCCAATTCATCATGTGATCCACCTCTTTTTCTTTTATCGTAAAGGAAAAGAGGCGGGGGAGCGTCGGCGTGCGGGTGGAACTTAGACGCCGCAACATGATGGAGCTGTAGATCCTTCTTAGGATGTACTTATCCTTTTTTTACTACAATTTCGTCATCTTCAACATCTACAGTAAATCTTGAAAGCTTTTCTTCTTCAAGCAATATTTCCGTCATTTGATCTTCAACGTGCTCTTGAATGGTTCTTCGCAGTGGACGAGCACCAAATGCAGGATGATATCCAAGTTCTGCAATTTTTCTCTTCGCTTCTTTTGTCACGTGGACTGTTAAATTCTGCTCTTTTAATTGCTCTGACAGCTCATTGAGCAGAAGATCCACAATCTTCACTAAATCATCTCTATCTAATGAGTCGAACTGAATGATGCTGTCAAAACGGTTCAAGAATTCTGGTTTGAAATAGGCGCTGAGTGAATCAATGAGTGATTGTTCCTCAATCGCTTCTTCCTGATCAGACTGGAAGCCGACTTTGACCGTTTTATCTGTGCTTCCTGCGTTACTTGTCATGATGATAACAGTATCTTTAAAGCTGACGGTTCTGCCTTGGCTGTCTGTTAACCGGCCATCTTCCATGATTTGAAGGAACATATGCTGCACATCAGGATGTGCTTTTTCGATTTCATCCAGCAAAATGATGCTGTATGGTTTTCTGCGCACTTTTTCTGTCAGCTGGCCTGCTTCATCATGTCCAACGTAACCTGGAGGAGAACCGATGAGTTTTGATACTGAGTGTTTCTCCATGTACTCACTCATATCTAAACGGATGATCGCATCTCTTGAACCGAATAATTCTTCAGCCAGTGTTTTTGACAATTCGGTTTTCCCGACACCTGTTGGTCCAACGAAAAGGAAGGAGCCTGTCGGTCTATGTTTTGATTTTAATCCGGCTCTGCTTCTTTTCACAGCTTTTGCTACTTTTTCAACCGCATGTTCTTGACCGATCACCCGTGCTTTTAAGCGGACGTCAATTTCTTTCATTTTGGTTTGTTCGTCTGCTTGCAGTTTGCCGACAGGGATGCCTGTTTTTTGTTCCACAATGGCTTGAATGTCTTCTGCTGTGACGACATGTTCTTTGTCATTTGTTTTGTTTTGAAGTCTTGCTTCAATGGCTTCTTCTTCATCTCGAAGCTTCGCCGCTTTTTCATATTGTTCTTCTTTTAAAGCAGCTTGTTTTTCAGCAGCGATTTCTGTCAGACGATTCGTTAGTTCATCTTCACTTGCTGCATCAATGGAGAGGTTCGCTTTTGAACCTGCTTCATCCATTAAATCAATAGCTTTATCCGGCAGATGACGGTCTTGAATATACCGCGAAGATAATTGGACACACGCTTGAATGGCTTCGTCTGAATAGGTGACGCCATGATAGCTTTCGTACTTATCTTGAATGCCTTTTAAAATCTCGATCGCTTCATCTTGTGTTGGCTCATCCACAATGACGGGCTGGAAGCGTCGTTCAAGTGCGGCATCTTTTTCAATTTGACGATATTCTTTTAATGTCGTCGCACCTACTAGCTGCAGCTCGCCTCGTGCAAGGGCTGGTTTTAAGATGTTTCCAGCATCCATTGACCCTTCGGCAGATCCTGCGCCTACAAGAAGATGGATTTCATCTACAAATAAGATAATATTTTTACGGCTTTGCAGTTCTTTAATTAACTGCTTCATTCTTTCCTCAAATTGGCCACGTATCCCTGTATTCGCTACAAGGGAGGAGACATCTAATAAATAGATTTGTTTGTTCTTTAATTTATTTGGTACATCGCCACTCGCAATTTTCAGTGCGAGTCCTTCAGCGATCGCTGTTTTCCCAACACCTGGTTCACCAATCAGAACAGGGTTATTTTTATTTCTTCTATTTAAAATCTCAATGACTCTTGCGACTTCTTCATCACGGCCGATGACTGGATCAATTAAACCAGCATTTGCGCCATCTGTTAAATTTCGGCCAAGTTCATCGAGTAAGCCTTTTTGCTTTGGCTGCTGTATGCTTTGTGCATGTTCTGTTGGGTGAGAGAAGAATGAGCTTCCCCCGAACAATTGAGGTCCCATTTTCATTTTTGACTGCTCCATTAAAGAGGTGTAGCAGTCTTCACATAAAACCATTTGGCTCCGGGATGAATTCACTTGCATATTCAGGCGAATAGTTGCTTCATTTACTTGACAATGTTGACAACACATTTGCCATGACCTCCTTATGATAAAGTTTGACTTTATTTGACCAATGAGTGTTAAAGAAAATGGTCTATTGTTTGACCATCTTTGACTATAGTATACTCTGACCTATTTTGACTTTCAACTGTTTTGCTCAAAGCCGGGTAAAAATCCTTTTTTTGCATTTAATCATGGTTTGTCCTTCTTTTCAAGGAACTTGTCTCATAGGATAAAAAAAGACAATCGAAAGTGATGGGTGCGGAGGGGTCACATGAAACGTTCAAATGAATCCGCTTTTCAGCTTGCCTTTGTATATGTAGGAACAGTGGTTGGAGCTGGGTTTGCGACAGGAAAAGAAATCGTAGAATTTTTTGTTCGTTTTGGCTGGATTGGACTATTCGGAATCTTGATTAGCGGCGCTATTTTTACTGGACTTGGGGCAAAAATGATGCTCATTTCTAAACGAATTGAAGCAGAGTCTTATCAAGATATGAACCGGTTTCTATTTGGCGCTGCTGCAAGCAGGTATATTAATGTCGTCATGTTTTTTATTTTACTAGGCGTCACTTCAGTGATGATTTCTGGCACAGGTGCTATATTTGAAGAGCAGCTTGGCATATCAAAGGAATATGGGATCTTTTTGACGATCATTCTGAGCGTCATGGTGCTTTTGAAAGGTTCAAAAGGATTATTTGGTGTCAATGTTCTCGTTGTCCCAATGCTTATTTTCTTTTCATTGATCGTGTTTCTTGATTCATTCGTTTTTAGCAGTAGTGAAAGTTATGTTCTTGCGCTGCAAATGGGTGAGGGAGAGTGGATTTTATCAGCTATCTCATATGGTGCTTTTAATTTAGCACTTTCTCAAGCAGTGTTAGTGCCCGTCGCAAATGAAATGACCTCTGAAGCGGTGATTAAAAAGGGAGCTGTGCTTGGGGGCGTCATGCTGACAGTTATTTTACTGGCATGCTTTTTATCTCTTTCTTCATTAGATATGCTGGAGGCATTTGATATTCCAATGGCTCAGGTAGTGTATCAAGTAGCAAATTCCATTCACCTCATTTATTTATTTGTGATCTTCGGCGAAGTCTTTACATCCGTCATAGGCAATTTATATGGGCTGGAGAGACAGGTGAGGGCGTATATTCGGATGAACAGTGTCTTGACAGTATCCCTTATTCTCCTATGCTGCTATGTGATTAGTAAAATTGGTTACGGTACATTGATATCAACGGTTTATCCTATTTTTGGATATGTGAGCATCTTTTTTATCCTCTTTCTTTGTCTAAAGAAAGTACCTGCATCTCTTGATAAGTAAAGAAGGGATAGCCTACATGAAAAATATGTGGTACACTATCCTCTGTGAAAATTGAACAAAAATCCGTGTAAACGGGAGAGGTTCTAGCAAAACCCTCTATAAAAAACTAAGGACTTGCCGTATCCTTGGATGTGGCATTTTTTATTTTTTATGGCTGGGACACCTCATACACATGTAAAGGTGTCTTTTCTTTTGAGAAAAATAGGGGTTTTCAAGAGCCTTTCAGATGCATCTTTGTACGAGTGTATAGATCTGCAAAAGGAGGAGAACAGAAAATGAAAAATGAAAAAGCAGTCGTTGTCTTTAGTGGGGGACAAGACAGTACGACATGTTTATTATGGGCACTTCAACAATTCGAAGAGGTAGAAACCGTGACCTTTCATTATAATCAGCGTCATCAAGAAGAAATTGATGTCGCCAAAAGAATTGCTGACAAGTTAGGTGTGAAGAATCATCTATTAGATATGTCTCTTTTGAATCAGCTTGCACCAAATGCTTTAACAAGAGATGACATTGACATTGAGGAAAAAGAAGGAGAGCTGCCTTCCACATTTGTACCAGGACGAAACTTAGTATTCTTATCCTTCGCTTCTATTCTTGCGTATCAAATCGGAGCAAGACATATTATCACAGGTGTATGTGAAACAGACTTCAGCGGCTATCCAGATTGCCGTGACGAGTTTGTAAAGTCTTGTAATGTCACAGTGAATTTGGCCATGGAAAAACCATTTGTGATCCATACACCACTTATGTGGCTCAATAAAGCAGAAACATGGAAGCTCGCGGACGAGCTGAATGCATTGGATTTTGTGAAAAATGAAACGCTCACTTGCTATAATGGCATCATTTCTGATGGCTGCGGGGAATGTCCTGCGTGTAAGCTTCGGAAAAATGGCTATGACACTTATATGGAAATGAAGGAGGCAAAATAAATGCTTTCTCAAATCTATCCACAAACGAATCATCCATACTCATTTGAATTGAACAAAGATATGCATATATCGGCTGCCCATTTCATCCCAAGAGAAGATGCAGGTGCTTGCAGCCGCGTACATGGTCACACGTACACCATCAATATAACCATTGCGGGAGACGACCTAGATGAATCGGGTTTCCTTGTCAATTTTAGTACATTGAAGAAGCTCATTCATGGTCAGTATGATCACACGCTGCTCAATGATCATAAGGAATTCTCATCAACCGATCCATACGCGATGCCTACTACAGAGGTTGTGGCAAAGACAGTCCATGACAAAGTCGCAGCGTATTTATCGACTTTAGCAAATAACCCAGTATGTGTTCAGGTCTTTGTGAGGGAGACACCAACAAGCTACTGCATTTACCGGCCGAAACGAGTTGAAAACAATGGCTAAAGCGATTCCTGTATTAGAAATCTTTGGTCCGACCATTCAAGGAGAAGGAATGGTCATTGGACAAAAAACCATGTTTGTCAGAACGGCTGGCTGTGACTACTCATGCAGCTGGTGTGATTCCTCCTTTACATGGGATGGCTCAGCGAAGCATGACATTCAGTGGCTTCAAGCAGAAGACATTGTCAAAGAATTAAAAAGAATAGGCGGACAGGCTTTTTCTCATGTCACCATTTCAGGAGGAAACCCTGCCCTTTTAAAACAAATGGAATCACTCATTGATTTGCTGCACGAAGAAGGAATTGATACAGCGCTTGAAACACAAGGGACGATGTATCAGGACTGGTTTTTGAAAATCGATGATTTAACCATTTCTCCAAAGCCGCCAAGCTCGAATATGAAAACAGATTTTACGAAACTAACACGTATCATAGATGAACTGAAAAGCGGAAATAGATTGCAGCATGCAAGCCTGAAGGTCGTGATCTTTGACGATCGCGATCTAGCCTATGCGAAGGATGTTCATGCGAAATACCCAGAGCTTCCTTTTTATTTGCAGGTAGGAAATGATGACACGACGACAGGTGATGATGCGTACTTATTGACGCATTTATTAAAGAAATATGAAGCGCTTGTCGATCAAGTAGCGCAAGATCGAGACTTAAATCGCGTAAGAGTGCTACCGCAGCTGCACACATTATTGTGGGGAAATAAACGAGGCGTATAGAAAGGAAGAGACGACATGACGACAAGAAAACCAGAAGAATTAGAAGGTGTCACTTTACTAGGAAATCAAGGGACCAATTATTTGTTTGATTATGCACCACAAGTGCTTGAAACATTTCCAAATAAACATACAAATAGAGATTATTTTGTGAAATTCAACTGCCCAGAATTTACGTCACTTTGTCCGCAAACAGGTCAGCCGGATTTTGCGACGGTTTATATCAGCTATATTCCAAATGAAATCATGGTCGAAAGTAAATCACTAAAATTATATTTGTTCAGCTTCCGTAACCATGGTGATTTCCATGAGGATTGTATGAACATTATGATGAACGATCTCATTGAATTGATGGACCCAAGATACATTGAAGTATGGGGCAAATTTACACCAAGAGGCGGTATTTCAATTGACCCTTACACGAACTACGGAAAACCTGGTACCAAATATGAAGAAATGGCATCATATCGTATGATGAACCATGATATGTATCCAGAAACGATTGATAATCGCTAATCAATAGGAAAAGACATGCCTGATGACATGTCTTTTTTTATGGGGTTGAAATGAATCAATCAGGCTGAAGTTATAAAAAAAGAGAAGAGTCATGTCGCTCTTCTCATACAAATGGGAATAGAACTTGCTAGGACGGCTGGGGGCTACCAGCTCGTAAATATATTATATATGACAGAACGTATGTTTGTAAAGATGAATCGTGTTTTTTGCTTATCCTATTTGCTTTGAGATAAAATAGGGGCAATGAATGGAAAACGGAGGCGTTTGAGTTGGCAAACAAAGAAGAACAGACAGAGAAGCTGCTGATGGAGCTAAGAGAAGAGCTTCAAATGCTCGAACATCAAAACAAAGAACGATATAAATGGAGTGCCTCCACATTGCTTGGAGTGATTGCACTTTTGATTGATAAAGGCGTTATCACCCCCGAGGAAGTCGACATGTACAAGACGAAAGCGGAAATGCAAACCTTTCATACGCAAAAAGACTGACACTCATACAGGTAAAATAATAAGAAAAGGACATAACAAATTGATGACTCAATTTATGTTATGTCCTTATTTTTGCAATCTGTTTTTATAGTATTAAACCAGCTTATACATTAAAACATCATCCCAGTATTCATGTTCACTTATTTTAAATTCTTTTATTTTACGTCCTTCTTCTATGAATCCCATCTTTTTGTACAAAGAAATGGCCTTTTGATTTGTGGAGAATACGGCTAAACTAACCTTTTCGATCGAAGGATTCTTTTCTGCCCAATTTAATAACGCTGTTAGCAACATTCCCCTACGCCTAAACCTCTAAAGCTCTTATGAACCATCAAACCGAATGAACCTGCGTGAGCAGTTCTTTTTCTATTTGATCCATTTTCAAATCCTATCCACCCAATGACTTTTCCGACTTTTTGAGCAACTATGTACGTTTCGTTTTCATTCTCTATTCTTTTTTGTATCCATTTCTTGTGTTCTAAAAGGGTTTTTTTGTTTTCTTCAGGCGTTGTAAGTAAATAATTTGATTCAGCAATCACTGATGTCTGGATGTCTAAAGTAGTTTCAGCGTCTTCCATTTTCTCAAAACGTATAATGATATCATTTGAATTTTGCATATTAGTTTCTCCTGCCTAGAGCTAATACTGCATCTCATCACTTTTTTTATTAAAAGTAAAAGGTAATTGAAATCGAATCACCATTTTGACAAAACATAAGCAGCTTTGCTTCGTATTTACGTATGTAACGATAGTCTAAATTGAGGATTGCAAATTAATGTACGGAGTCTTTGATGATTTTATAGTTTTTATGATTAACGACTGTTAGTGAATCCAGTTCTAAATCTCTATAGTTGTCCATAATGGTGACATCCACAATGACAGAGTTTTCATTCACTTTTTCAACTACACCTGTTAAACCATTTCTAAATTCGATCACATTACCAATCTTTGCAATCTTCAACCGATCCCTCTCCTTTAAAAACAGATTTCATTCCCTATTAAAAAGTATTTTGCAATATTTTCATACCAATGTAAAGGATAAAGACGTTTTTGTTTCGTTTTCGTTGTATGCTTTTCTAACGGATGGTATATTTAATATTTGATAATGGCTGTAAAGGAGCGGTTTTTTTGACTGAAGAACAAATCCTCACAATACTTGAATCGTTACGAAATGGGACGGAAAAGCAAGTGACCATCCAAAAAGATGATTTTTTAACGTTTCGTTCGGTCTTGGTGAATCAAGATGATTTTAAGCATTTTCGCGGCATTGCGAAACATGGTGGAGATGTTATTTTTGAATATCTTACAGAAGCAAGAAGCTAAAGCTTTTTCTCATTGATGAGAGAAAGCTTTTTTATTTTAGTTCTTTTGTCACACTTTAAACGAGCTTGATACATCTGAAAAGAAAATGTAATAACCCATAATCAGGAGCATAAGGATGATTATAGGCGGAAAAAGGGCCTTTTTAAGCGCTGACAATTCCAGTTAATACGCAATTCAACTAAAACATGCTATTTAATGACGGAATTTGGACAAGCATGTAAATCTTTGTGCGTGAAAATAGAAGGAGCTCTTGTTAGAGTGGACAAGTATCTTACCGCCTACTTTGATTAAAGGAGGAATGAGGCGAATGATGAAAATTCATACAGCTCTTTTTGTCATCCTTATGCTGGTCGCAGCCATGAAGATGGACAACATACAAGAGCAGCAAGGCACACTAAGTCACGAACTTTCACAAGCACCTGTTAAGCATGAGCTTTCATATATAGATCAAGATGATCACGATCAAGTCATCCCAGCATTTTCAGAGGAGAAGCGTCAGCCGAAAGTCAAAATGCTAAGTACGTCTACAGAAAAAAAGGCTTCAAAAACGAAGCAAAAGAAAAGAGTAAAATCAGAAACGACGAATGAGGAAAGCGCCAAACGCTATTCTAATGAAGAAATGGAGCTGCTCTCACGATTGGTACATGCTGAAGCGAAAGGTGAATCTTACGCAGGTAAAAAAGCTGTGGCAAGCGTCGTCTTAAACAGGGTGGAGCATCGCTCTTTTCCTGACAGTGTCAAAGGTGTTATTTATCAGCGTAATGCTTTCCAGCCAGTATCGAATGGAAGTATTCATGATAAAGCAGATCAAGATTCTGTTAAAGCTGTGAAACAGGTAGTGAAAGAACATGACAGAACAACAAAGGCCATATATTTTTATAATCCCAAAACGGCAACAGATAACTGGATTCGTTCCCGAAAAATTGTAGAACGTATCGGTCGTCACGTATTTGCCGTATAAAGAAAAGAAGTGATCAATCAGATCGCTTCTTTCAGCGTGTAGACAAACCCTCGCATTCGGTGTCAGTCCTGCGTGCTGGTGCTCACGAATGTCAAATTCGCTCCGCGCCAGTACTCGTCCTTCCTAGACTGCAAAGGTTTTCTATCACGCTGAAAAGAAGACAAAGGACTAAAATAAAGATCATTTTAGCCCTTTGTCAACAATCTGCAAAGAAGTGATCAATCAGATCGCTTCTTTTTTTGTCTTCATTTATCAAAATATTTTCAGGACTTGTCTCATAGAATGTGAAAAGAATTTGCTTTTAGACAAAGGGGAGGCTACATGAATCGATTTGTAAAAGGGGTCATTCTGCTATCTGTCGCAGCTTTCATTGCGGAGTGTATCGAGTTTTTAGTCAATATGATTTTAGCGAGAGAGCTTGGAGAACATGGAATGGGTCTATATATGAGTATCCTTCCAATCATCATGCTTGTCCTTGTGATCGCCAGCTTAGAGCTGCCAGTCTCCATTTCTAAATTCATTGCAGAATCGCATGAGCGGCTCCATAAAAGTATGCTCCGCCATGCGTTTAAAATGACGCTTGTGGTGACATGTACAACAACGGGAATCGCAGCGATTGTACTGCCGTTCATTCCTGTGTTTCAGTCGTATCATCCGCTCATGAAAGGGCTGGTGCTGTCTCTCATTCCGATTATTGCGTTTACCTCTATCGCACGCGGTTATTTTATGGGAAAGCAGCAAATGGGCAGAATCGCTCTCGCCAATATGCTGAAGAAAACGATCCAGCTTATCTGCTTGTTTTTGTTCTTCCATTGGTATTCGTTTGATATTGAAACAGCGGTACTCATTGCCATCGGTGTTATTGTCGCGAGTGATCTCGTCGTCTTTATATATTTATACTCCCAATACGTCATGGCGAAAAATGCTGTCAATGTCAGGTCTGTTGAATTAAGAGGGATTGACGTGAGAAAGCGCCTATTAGCCGTCTCCATTCCGACAACGGGCATGCGGATTTTTCATGCGATCGCCAATGCGATAGAACCGTTTTTAATCAAAGGAGCGCTTATTGCAGCAGGCATCTCTGGCACACTTGCTGTTGATCATTACGGCATGCTGGCTGGTGTCGCGATGTCGATTGGTTTTTTCCCAGCGTTTATCGCTCATTCGATCATGATTGTGATGATTCCCAATGTATCTGAAGCCTATGCTTTAGGTCAGTATGATCTTGTGAAAAAACGTGTCAGGCAGGCAATAATCATTACGTTTGGGTACGGGGTGCCGGCCGTGATGGTGATGTATTATTTTGCTTATCCGCTCACACAGCTCTTTTTTGATTCACCGCAAGCTGCTGTGTATTTACAGCTGCTTTGGCCATACTTTTTATGCCACCTGTTTGTGATGCCATTTCAAGCGTGTTTAATCGGTATGGGGCTCATTAAAGATGTGTTCCTACATAATATATGGGTGCATGTCGTCTCGTTTTCTATGATCTATTTTCTTGGTTCAATTGAAAGCTTAAATATGATGGGGGTTATATTAGGAATGAATACGGGCATGCTGCTGCTGACTGCACTGCATTATGCGACGATTTGTAAGGAGCTCGGCGTTTCCATGTTTCTTAGAATGAAAAAAGCTTGAATGTCATTGTGTTGAGAGGGCAAGCTATAAGAAAACTGGGAAGGAAGATCCTGATGAATCGTAAATATCTACCCGCCAGTCTTCTCATGATAATCCTGCTTCTATTTCTCATAGGCACCGAGGCTGAAGCAAAAGAGCCCGCTATGGCGCCAAGGATAGAGGCTCCTACATTAACTGGTGAAACGCAGATGATTCCGACGAAAGGAAAAAAAACCATTTTGCATTTTTGGACAACATGGTGCCCGTCCTGCAAAGTGGAGCTGCCCGTATTTGACCAGATCGTGAAAGAAAATCAGAGTGATGTTGAGATTTTGACTGTGAATTTATTAGGTGCTGAACAAAGTAAACATGCGGTTGCCCAATTTGTGAAAGACAGAAAGTTTACATTCCCGGTCATTCTAGATGAGCGAGGAGAAATGATGAAGAAATACCAAATCATCACCATTCCAACCACCTTTTTGATAAATGAAAAAGGGGAAATAGTGAAAAATCATGTAGGTCCACTGACGAAAAAACAAATCAAAGAGTGGACGAATTTTTAGAACGAAACCTTATTGTCAAGAACCAAGGATCATTCCTTCGGTTCTTTTTTAGTGTTCAATTGCTTTTCATCTGAATAAACTGTGCTCAGAAGAAGACGGAATGGTCCATGTTAATAATGATAATTATTATCAAAAAGAAATTATAATAATTATTAATTGAAAATTAATCAGAACCTGTTATAATGAATTACAGACCTTTAAAAAGCTTGAAATAGCAGAAAATATAGATGAAAAAAGGAAACGGGCAACGATTGATGATGTGAAAACCATTATCAATTAGAGAGGAGAAAACAATCATGAATGAGAATACAGCACTTTATCAAACAACAAATCAAAAGGAATCGAAATGGTCCCTTCGTCAATGGGCACAGCACGGAGAATTAATAGCAGCAGGTATCTCGGGGATTCTCATTTTGATTGGATGGATTTTAAAGGATGAGAGCATGTGGAGTATTCCTTTATTTATCCTTGCGTTTATGATTGGAGGTTTTGCAAAGGCGAAGGAAGGAATTGAAGAAACCATTTCGTCTAAAAGCTTGAATGTTGAACTTTTAATGATTTTTGCAGCCATAGGCTCAGCTATCATTGGATATTGGGCAGAGGGCGCTATCTTAATTTTTATTTTCTCACTTAGTGGTGCGCTTGAAACGTATACGTCAAATAAAAGCAAGAAGGATTTAACTGCCTTAATGAGCATTGCACCAGATGAAGCGACTTTAATTGAAGAAGGTGGCACGACCATTCAAATCGCTGCTTCATCTTTAACACCAGGTGACCGTATCATGATCAAAGCTGGGGAACGTATTGCAGCAGATGGTGTGATTTTAAGCGGGAGAACAAGTGTGGATGAATCTGCGCTCACGGGTGAGTCTGTGCCACAGGAAAAAGGGCAGGGCGAAGACGTGTTTGCAGGAACAGTGAACTTAAATGGTTCTTTAACAGTAGAAGTCACCAAATATAATGAAGAAACGCTTTTCCATAAAATTATTAAACTTGTCGAATCGGCTCAAGAAAGTGTGTCACCAAGTCAGGCATTTATTGAAAAATTTGAAGGTGTGTATGTAAAAGGTGTGCTGATCACCGTCGCGATTTTAATGGTTCTGCCTCATTTTGTACTAGGCTGGAGCATGAGTGAAACTTTCTACCGGGCCATGGTGTTTATGGTTGTTGCATCACCTTGTGCGCTTGTTGCATCCATTATGCCAGCTGCTTTGTCACTAATATCAAACGGCGCAAGAAACGGAATGCTTGTCAAAGGGAGCGTCTTTTTAGAAAAGCTAGGCACAAGCAGCATGATTGCTTTTGATAAAACGGGGACGATTACAAGCGGAAAGCCAGCTGTAGAGCAAGTTGTGATAGCTAAAGGACAAGAGGAAGCTGCTTTTTATCAGGCGCTTTATCAAATTGAAAGTCAATCAAACCATCCGTTAGCGAAAGCGATCTCTGATATGGCAAAAGAGCATCACGTAGAAAGATCAGCTCATGTCACCATTGAAGAAACCTCTGGTTTTGGTGTAAAGGCACAATTGAATGGAGAAACGTGGCGGATTGGGAAGAAAGACTTTGCCGGCAAGGCTTCAATGGACAGCGAGATTGAAAAGACAGGAGAGCATCTTTCTGAAAAAGGAAATACAGTGGTGTATGTTCAAAAGAATCAAGAAGTCGTTGGCTGCCTTGGCCTTAAGGATCAAATTAGACCTGAAGCTAAAAAAATGATTCAAGAGCTGAATGATTTAGGCATCCAAACCGTCATGCTGACAGGAGATCAGCAAAAAACGGCTGAAGCCATTGCGCAGGAAGCCGGCATCCAAACGGTTGTCGCTGAGTGCCTTCCAGATGAAAAGGTACATGAGGTCAATCAACTAAAAAAACAAGGTAATTCCATCATCATGGTAGGAGATGGAATCAATGATGCACCGGCACTCGCCACAGCAGATGTGGGGGTTGCGATGGGTGGAGGCACAGACGTGGCATTAGAAACAGCAGATCTGATCTTAATGAAGAACAATTTAAATAACTTAACGAAGATGATCCGTCTTTCAAGAAAGATGAATCGAATCATTAAACAAAATATGATTTTCTCATTAACGGTGATTTGTTTGTTAATTTGTGCAAATTTCTTACAAGTCCTTGATTTGCCTTTTGGCGTCATCGGGCATGAAGGAAGTACGATTTTGGTCATTTTAAATGGACTGCGTCTGCTTCGTGCATCTTAAGCAAATTATTCATAGCGCACTTGGCTTCTGCCAGTGCGCTTTTGTGCGAAATACAGCAAAAACTGATACAATAGATCAGTAGTAAAACGTGTGAGGAGGATCACGATGAACCGAATGAAGAGCTTGTCTTCTTGGCTAAAGGAAAAAGACATTCAAGGTGCATTTATACATACAAAGGAAAATGTGTTTTATCTATCTGGATACTTCACAGAGCCGCATGAAAGAGTAATGGGGCTGTTTGTGTTTCAAGAGGCAGATCCATTTTTTATTTTACCTAAAATGGAAGTTGAGCAGGCGAAAAATGCTGGATGGTCAGGCGATATCATTGGTTATGAAGACCATGAGAATCCATTTGCTTTCATTCAATCAGCAGTAGAAAAACGCGGTGTAAGAGCAACTCGACTTGCCATTGAAAAAGAGTCGATTCCGCTTCAAAGAGCAGAGCAGCTCCAAGCTGCCACTGGGGCAGAAACTTTTGTCCGGGCAGAAGAAGAGCTCAATCAGCTAAGACTGATTAAAGATGAATCTGAAATTGCTACACTGAAAAAAGCCGCTCAATTGGCAGATGAAGGGGTAAAAATTGGGGTGGACGCCTTAAAAGAAGGAATCACCGAAACAGAAGTGCTCGCTGTCATTGAATATGAACTAAAGAAAAAAGGCATTCAAGGCATGTCCTTTTCGACGATGGTTCTCTTTGGCGAAAAATCAGGAGAGCCTCATGGGAATCCAGGACATGCTGCCTTAAAAAAAGGCGACTTTGTGTTATTTGACCTTGGTGTCATTGTTGATGGGTATTGCTCAGACATTACAAGAACATTCATCTACCAGGAAGCTTCTGACAAGCAAAAGGACATCTATCAAACCGTCCTGAACGCAGAAATGGCGGCACTTGAAATGAGTAAGCCGGGCGTGAGAATTGGGGACCTGGACTTAAAAGCACGCGGGCTGATCACAGAAGCTGGATATGGGGACTATTTCCCTCACCGCCTTGGGCATGGTCTAGGGGTGTCTGTTCATGAGTTTCCTTCTATGAGCCAGGCAAATGATGATCTTCTCCAAGAAGGCATGGTGTATACGATCGAACCGGGAATCTATGTTCCAGGAGTCGGCGGCGTCAGAATTGAAGATGATGTACTGATCACAGCAGACGGTCCAGTCACTTTAACCAATTATCCGAAAGCACTGACGATCATCAAGTAATAAAAAAATCACGATGAACGTCCATGCCTTGGAAGTGTCATCGTGATTTTTTGTCACTCTTTTCGATCCTTATCAACAAAAAAATCATCAATTGATTGAAACGGTTTGATTTTATGTTCTTTTCCTAAAGGATGTAGTGCAAAACGAGCAGAAAACAAAACAGTCATACATAATATAATCCATATGATGAACCCCATCTTGAATTCCCCTTTCCATCCAGTGATTTGTTCAGCTCACATACATCTTAAAGTATGAAACGCTTACCATATCAAGAGAAAGTAGGAGAAAAAATGTCAAACATAAGGGAGATTGCGAAAAGAGCGGGCGTATCTGTGACAACTGTATCACGTGTGTTGAATGATCATCCTTATGTCAAAGAAGAAAAACGAGAACGTGTTCTACATGCGATGAAAGAGCTTAAATATACGAGAAACATTCAGGCTGTACATTTAGCAAAGGGCTATTCAAATATGCTTGGCATCGTTCTTCCAACGATTGATCATTCTTATTTCAGCAGACTTGTCACAGGGATTGCCGAGAAAGCACAGGCGCGCAGTATGCATTTTGCTTTGTTTCAAACAGGGTATGATCCTTTAAAAGAAAAAGAAGCATTGATGAGTTTAAAAGAGCGCCGCGTGGATGGGTTAATCTTTTGCTCAAATGCGTTAAGTGATCGAGACATTTTAAGGTGGCAGGAATCCGGACCGATTATTTTTTGCCATCCGGCGCCAATTGAAGACTGCTCAACGGTGTCGATTGCACATGATCAAGCATTTAAAGAAGGGCTGCATCATTTAGCAGCATGCGGGCATCAGCGAATCGCGATTGTTCTAGCCAGAATAGAAGGAGCAAACAGCCAATCACGTCTTCAAGCTTATCAAGATATGATGAAATCGCTTGGGCAGGAGATAGATGAAGAATGGATCATCGAAGGGAAGCTAACACTTTTTGATGGAAAACAATTATTTACAGAGTGGCAGGAGATGAAGAATCGCCCCACAGCATTATTCATCACAAATGATGACGTATCAGCAGGCTTTTTATTAGAGGCGCAGCGTCATCATATAAAAGTAGGAGAATTTCCAGCCATACTCGGCTTTCAAAATGATCAATTGAGTGAGGCTTTGGGGATTTCCAGCATTGACATTCCGCTTAAACGAATGGGGCAGGAAGCGTTTGACTTGTTCGACCGGGCTATAAAGGGAGAGGCACCAGAAAAAAGAATGCTGCCATTTCGCCTGATCGAGCGATCAACCACCGTTTTCAAAAACAATCGTTGACGCACGTTTCATCTGTTTTGTACGATAAGAGGGATTGAATAAGAAGGAGGTGGGGATGTTCATGGAATCCTTCACCGTTGATAAAGCGTTAAATAATAATGTCATCATCGCAAGACACCCTTCTTGGAGCGAAGTGGTTCTGATTGGGAAAGGAATCGGCTTTGGGAAAAAATCGGGTGATGTTCTCGATCAAGACACATTTGAAAAAATGTTTGTACTTAAAAATATAAAAGAACAAACAGAATATAAACAGCTGCTTCACCACATTGACGAGAACATGATCGAGCTTGCCAATGACGTCATTTATCATATACGAGAAAAAATGGGACACCGTTTGAATGAGCATATTCATATTGCCCTGACTGACCATATTGCTTTTAGTTTTAAGCGGGTGCAGCAAGGATATGATATCACCAATCCCTTTATGCTTGAGACTAAATCGCTGTATCCGAAAGAATACGAGGTCGCAAAGGAAGTCGTTGAGCTAATTAACGAGCGCTCAGATGCCGAAACAAAGCTGCCAGAAGGAGAGATTGGTTTTATTGCGCTCCATATTCACTCGGCTTTGACGAATCGGCCATTATCTGAGGTGAACCGTCATTCGCAGCTCATCACGCAAATGGTCCAAGTCATAGAAGATTCTTTTCATATGAAAGTAGACAGAGAAAGTATTCATTATTTACGCTTATTGCGCCATATTACGTTTTCGATTGAGCGTATTAAACGGGAAGAATCTTTAGAGGAGCCAGAAAAATTGCTTCATCTATTGAAAAATGAATATCCTTTATGCTACAATACTGCTTGGAAAATGATCAAAATATTACAACATGCATTGAAAAAGCCTGTACAGGATGCGGAGGCTGTCTACCTGACACTTCATCTGTACAGATTGACAAATAAAATTTCATAGTTTCCTTGAAACGTGTAACTGATTCGATCAGGCATGAGTGACTTAAGGTAAATACAGGATAAGATCCTGTTATTTGCGCAACCTTATATCACCATGCCTTTTTTTGTGTTTGAAAGTGAAATGTAAACGGTTAATTATGAAATGTGCGTCAGGGAGCGTCCCGCATGTATGTTGTAAGCGAAAACAAAAGGAGGTTCAACCAGTGTTTAAATCACTTTTTGGTGTGTTGCAAAAAATTGGACGAGCACTTATGCTTCCAGTTGCGATCCTTCCTGCTGCTGGTATTTTACTAGCGCTTGGGAATGCGATGCAAAATCCGCAGCTGATTGATGTGGCTCAATTTTTAAGCAATGATACAATTCAGCTTGTTGCAAGCGTCATGGAAAATGCAGGGAACATTGTCTTCTCAAATCTTCCGCTCTTATTTGCTGTAGGGGTTGCCATCGGTCTTGCTAATGGGGACGGTGTGGCAGGGATTGCCGCAATTATCGGTTATCTTGTCATGAACGTGACAATGAGCGCCGTATTAATGGCCAATGGATCGATTCCATCCGATTCAATTAAATTGGCTAAGTTCTTTAAGGAAAGCCATCCAGCGTATATTAATATGCTCGGCATTCCGACCTTGTCTACCGGCGTCTTCGGCGGGATTATTGTCGGGGTATTAGCAGCTTATATGTATAATAAATTTTATAAAATTGAGCTCCCGCAATATCTCGGCTTCTTTGCTGGTAAACGTTTTGTTCCAATCGTTACATCTATTTCAGCACTTATTTTAGGGCTTTTGATGCTCGTCATTTGGCCGCCAATCCAAGGTGCACTGAACTCGTTTTCAACAGGACTGCTCGCAGCGAATGAGCCGCTTGCTGCCTTTGTATTCGGTGTGATTGAACGTTCATTAATTCCGTTTGGTCTGCACCACATTTTCTACTCGCCATTCTGGTATGAGTTCTTTAGTTATAAGAGCTTATCAGGTGAGCTTGTCCGTGGTGATCAGCGTATCTTCATGGCACAGATCAAAGATGGTGTTCAGCTGACAGCTGGTACATTCATGACAGGGAAATATCCGTTCATGATGTTTGGTTTGCCAGCAGCAGCACTTGCGATTTATCATGAAGCAAAACCAAAGAATAAAAAGCTTGTCGCTGGAATTATGGGATCGGCAGCCCTGACTTCTTTCCTAACAGGGATTACTGAACCGCTTGAATTCTCATTCTTGTTTGTTGCACCAGTGTTATTTGCCATCCACTGTGTATTTGCTGGATTATCCTTTATGATAATGGATATTCTAAACGTGAAAATCGGTATGACCTTCTCAGGAGGATTAATCGACTTCTTCTTATTCGGTATCTTGCCAAACAGAACCGCTTGGTGGCTTGTGATTCCAGTTGGTCTCGTACTTGCTGCTATTTATTACTTCGGATTTAGATTCGCCATTCGCAAATTTAATCTAAAAACGCCAGGCCGCGAGGATGAAGCAGCTGACGGTGCAGATAGTGCTAAGTCTGAAAAGGGTAATGACTTACCTTATGAAATTCTTGAAGCGATGGGTGACCAAGAAAACATTAAACACCTTGATGCTTGTATTACGCGTTTACGTGTCACTGTTAATGATCAGAAGAAAGTGGACAAGGACCGCTTGAAAAAGCTTGGTGCATCAGGAGTTCTCGAAGTAGGAAACAACATCCAGGCCATCTTCGGACCACGCTCTGATAATTTAAAAACACAAATGCAGGACATCATTGCAGGCCGCACGCCTCGCCCAGCTAAAGACCCTTCTGCAAAAGAAGAAGTCAGCCAGCAGGTCGAAGAAGTCATTGCAAAACCGCTTCAAAACGAGCAAGGTGAAGAAATCTTTGCTTCACCAATTACAGGGGAGCTTCATCCAATTACAGATGTACCAGATCAAGTATTCTCAGGGAAAATGATGGGTGACGGTTTCGCCATCTTGCCAACAGATGGAACGGTGGTTTCACCGGTGAAAGGGAAGATCTTAAATGTATTCCCAACGAAACACGCAATTGGCCTGCAATCTGATGGAGGACTTGAAATTTTAATCCACTTCGGTATTGATACGGTCAGCCTCAAAGGAGAAGGATTTGAAGCATTTGTACAAGAGGGAGATCAAGTAGAAATCGGTCAAAAACTCTTAGAGGTTGATATTGATAAAATTAATTCTGAAGTACCATCTTTGATGACACCAATTGTATTTACCAACTTAAGTGAAGGACAATTTATTGACCTTCAAGAATCCGGTGAAATCAAAGCTGGGCAAGAAAACATCATGAAAATTTCAAAATAATTTTCATAACTGCCGTTCTTGTTAGATGACAAGCTCGGCAGTATGATATAATATTGTGGATGTATTAATTGTATAAAAAGGAGATTGATAAAAATGGCTCAACAAACATTCAAAGTAACTGCAGATTCTGGAATTCACGCACGTCCTGCAACAGTTCTTGTACAAACTGCTAGTAAATATGATGCTGATATCAACTTAGAATATAATGGTAAAACAGTGAACCTGAAATCTATTATGGGTGTAATGTCTCTAGGAATTGCGAAAGGTGCTACAATCACAATCTCTGCTTCTGGTTCTGATGAAAATGATGCACTTGCTGCGCTTAAAGACACAATGAAAAGTGAAGGCCTAGGCGAGTAATGCAACAACTGAAAGGAATCGGTGCTTCAGCAGGCGTTGCGATTGCAAAAGCATATCGTCTGGAAGAACCAGATTTAACAGTTCACCAAAAAGACATCAACGATCCAGAGACAGAAGTGAAGCGTTTTGAAGAAGCAATTCATGTTTCTAAACAAGAACTTGAAGCAATTAAAGAACATGCGCTAAAAGAGCTTGGCCAAGACAAAGCAGATATCTTTTCTGCACACCTTCTTGTGTTAAGTGATCCGGAACTGCTAAACCCAGTAAAGGATAAAATCAACTCTGATAAAGTAAATGCTGAATTTGCTTTAAAAGAAACAGCGACAATGTTTGTCACCATGTTCGAAGCAATGGACAATGAATACATGAAGGAACGTGCAGCGGATATTCGCGACGTAACAAAACGTGTAACTGGACATTTGCTAGGCGTTGACATTCCAAATCCAAGCATGATTTCTGAAGAAGTCATCATCATCGCTGAAGATTTAACACCTTCTGATACTGCTCAGCTGAACAGACAATTCGTCAAAGGTTTTGCGACAGATATCGGCGGTCGTACTTCTCACTCAGCGATCATGGCAAGATCAATGGAGATTCCAGCAGTTGTTGGAACAAAAGAAGCAACAAAAACGGTGAAAAACAATGATCTGATCATTGTCGATGGTATTAGCGGAGACGTCATCATTCAGCCTTCTGAAGATGAAGTGAAAGCGTATCAAAAAAAGCATGAAGACTATTTAGCTAAAAAAGCGGAATGGGCGAAACTGGTTGACCAGCCAACGGTCACAAAAGACGGCGTTCACGTAGAGCTAGCTGCAAATATCGGAACACCTGAAGATGTAAAAGGTGTACTTGAAAATGGCGGCGAAGCAGTCGGATTGTACCGTACAGAATTTTTATACATGGGCAGAGATCAGCTTCCAACAGAAGAAGAACAGTTCAATGCTTATAAAACAGTGTTAGAGAAGATGGAAGGTAAAGCGGTTGTTGTCCGCACACTTGATATTGGTGGCGATAAAGAACTCCCTTACTTGCAGCTTCCAAAAGAAATGAACCCGTTCCTTGGCTTTAGAGCGATCCGCCTTTGCCTCGAAGAACAGGAGATTTTCAGAACACAACTACGCGCCTTACTTCGTGCAAGTACATATGGAAACTTGAAAATTATGTTCCCTATGATCGCGACGTTATCAGAATTTAGAGAAGCAAAAGCCATTTTACTTGAAGAAAAAGAAGCATTGGTTGCCGCTGGTACAGACGTATCCGATTCCATTGAAATCGGTATAATGGTAGAAATTCCATCAACAGCTGTCATCGCAGACCAATTTGCAAAAGAAGTGGATTTCTTCAGTATTGGAACGAATGACTTGATTCAATACACAATGGCTGCTGATCGAATGAACGAACGAGTGTCTTATCTTTACCAGCCTTACAATCCAGCGATTTTACGTCTGATTACGCTTGTTATTGAAGCAGCGCATAAAGAAGGTAAATGGGTTGGCATGTGCGGAGAGATGGCAGGAGATGAAATCGCAATCCCACTTCTACTTGGATTAGGATTAGATGAATTCTCAATGAGTGCAACATCTATTCTTCCAGCAAGAACACAGCTAAGCAAGCTTTCTAAGGAAGAAGCCGCATCATTTAAAGAGCATATTTTATCACTTAGCACAACAGAAGAAGTAGTTGATTTCGTGAAGAAAACGTTTCAACTTAACTAAGTGAATTCAAACCAGACAGTAACCCTGTCTGGTTTTTTTGTCGAATTTTATCATATTGGGTCATATCCGGCAGAGAGAGGGGCATCCTATAAGAAAAATGGAGGTGACCAGATTGCCTTTCTCAGACTATAAACCGGGTGATCAAGTATATGTGATTTATCGAAATCCACATGCAGCAAACGTAGCACAAATCAAAGAAGCAGAAATTGTTTCACATCCATACAACGAAGAGGAGCTTGCCCTATTTTTACTTGAAACGTATCATCCTTTAGCTCCAGATGATGCGGTCTTTCCGACATATGAAGAGGCAGAAGCTCTTTATCAAGATTTGTTTGAATAAGGGAGATTTTAGAAAGGATAAAAGCCATCCTGCGCGGTTAAAGTAACGGTATGAAAACCTATAAGGTAAGGATGTGCTAAATATGATCAAACCTTTTGTGCCCCAGCTTGTGTACATTGAACCAAGGGCGCTAGAGTACCCGTTAGGACGAGAGCTGAAGGAAAAGTTCGAGGGTATGGGTATTGAAATAAGAGAAACGACTTCACATAACCAAGTAAGAAATATTCCGGGTAAAAATGATTTGCAAAAGTATCGTAATGCGAAATCAACGCTTGTCATTGGTGTGAGGAAAACGTTGAAGTTTGATACGTCTAAACCATCTGCAGAGTATGCGATCCCATTTGCGACAGGCTGTATGGGTCATTGTCATTATTGCTATTTGCAAACAACAATGGGAAGTAAGCCGTACATTCGAACGTACGTCAATGTAGAAGAAATATTAGATCAGGCTGAGCAGTACATGAACGAGCGAGCGCCGGATATCACGAGATTTGAAGCATCATGTACTTCAGACATCGTAGGAATTGACCATTTGACACATACTCTCAAACGAGCGATTGAATACTTCGGGCAGACCGACCTAGGAAAACTTCGCTTCGTCACTAAATTTCATCATGTCGATCATCTGTTAGATGCAAAGCATAATGGCCGAACAAGATTCCGTTTTAGTATCAATGCGGACTATGTCATTAAATATTTCGAGCCTGGAACATCACCGCTTGATCAGCGGATTGAAGCGGCTGTAAAGGTCGCAAAGGCAGGCTATCCTCTTGGCTTTATTATTGCCCCAATCTACATCCATGAAGGCTGGCAGGAAGGGTATAAAGTTCTTTTTGCAAAGCTCGATGCAGCCCTTTCTCAAGATGTAAGAGACGATATCACCTTTGAGATGATTCAGCATCGTTTTACAAAACCAGCGAAGCGTGTGATCCAAAAAAACTATCCGAAATCAAAATTAGAATTAGATGAAGAAAAAAGAAGATACAAGTGGGGTAGATATGGAATTGGGAAATATATCTACCAAAAAGATGAGGAACAAGAATTAAGACAGACGTTAGAATCATATATTGATCAGTACTTTCCGTCTGCAAAAATTGAATATTTTACTTAAAGCAAGCCTTTATGGCTTGTTTTTTTCTATTTAAATTTTCTTACAACTATTGAATGCGGTACCAATTTTGCCGATATACAAAATAAGATACGAAAGTAGGATGTAGGGGTGATGAGATGTTTAAGAAACTTCAAGTGAGAATAGCTGTTTTCATCTCAGTTATTTTAATTTTAACCGTCGTGGCCGTTCAAGTGGGTTCCAACATAGTATTAACACCACTCATTGAACGGGATGCAAAAACCACCACAGCGGCAACGGCAGAAAGCATGAGAGATATTATTGCACAAAAGCTTGATAATTACGGGGATACAATTAACAAACTGGCAACAAGTACACTGACTGAAGATTTTGCACAAAAGCAAACAAAACAAACATTAGCCTTTGAAAACGATGAACTAAAAGTCTTGCAGGAGCAGGATGAACTCATCTCACTTGCCTATATAGGAACAAGTGACGGTAAAATGTTTGCCTTCCCAGAATCTGATTTTGGTGAAGGATATGATCCAACTAAGCGAGATTGGTTTATCAATTCGGCTGAAAAGCCTGATGAGGTCATTTGGACAGATCCATATATTGATAAAGCAACGAATGAAATGGTTGTCTCAGCCACCAAGGCAATTGTGCGAAATGGAAAGGTTGTTGGAGTCGCAGGACTTGATTTGAAGCTGTCTGCCATTCAATCGTATATAAAGGAACAAAAGATTCCTTATATGGGAACCGCTTTCTTAGTTGATGGCAAAGGAACGATTTTGGCACATCCAACTGAGCAAGGAAAAAACATATCAAAAGTCGCTTCTGTAAAAAAAGCGATCGACAATTCCGGTATTGATGATAACAAAGAACTGACGGTCATATCTAAAATCAAAGAGGCCGATTGGACAATAGGTGTCAGCTTTGAGAAAAAGAAACTGCTTTGGATCACAGAACAAATGAATCAGACAAGCATCATTATTTCAGTCATTGCCATTGTTCTTGCGATCATTCTCAGTTTCTTATTAGCAAGAAGCATCACAACGCCAATCAAGCGTCTGATCGAGCATGTGCGTAAGGTGTCTGAAGGTGATTTAACCAGCTCGCTTGAAACGAAATCTCAAGATGAGATTGGTTTCCTCACGAAGAGCTTTAATCAAATGACCGAGGGGATCAGAGAATTAATTGAAAAAGTAAAAGGGGCTTCAGACCAAGTAGTGACATCAACGGATGAAGTCACACAAATATCAAATGAAACCTTACTGTCGAGCGAACAGATTGCAACGGCCATTCAAGAGGTGGCAACAGGTGCGTCTAAGCAGGCATCAGAAGCAGAAACGATTAATGAGAAATCAGAGCATTTATATGAAAAAGTACGTCATATGGGTGAGCTTGCTACGCAAATGCAAGCCAACTCAAAATCATCTGAAGATGCCGGCTATAGAGGGCTCGATGCACTAGGTATGCTCGTTCAAAAATCAACACAAGCGAACGAGGAATCGAAGAAAGTGGAGCAAATGCTGCTTGACCTTGAGCATAAAACGAAAAATATTGAAAACGTTGTGACCGCCATCTCTGAAATCTCTGATCAAACGAATTTACTTGCACTGAATGCAAGCATTGAAGCAGCGAGAGCCGGAGAAAGCGGACGAGGATTTGCTGTTGTTGCAGAAGAGGTCAGAAAGCTTGCTGAACAATCTGCGCAATCAACAAAACACATTAGTGAAACCGTCAAGCTCATTCAAGATGAATCGAAGAAGGCGGCTGAAGCGATGACAGCAGCAAGTAAGATGAATGAGGAACAAGGTGACGCCATTAATGCAACAGGCGAGGCACTGAGCAGCATCACAATGGAAATGCAGGCACTTGTCGGCTCAATTGACAGCATTCATACCCAGATCAATGAAATGACAGACGAACAGCAGAAAATGAATGACTCCATTCAAAGCATTGCTGCAATCTCAGAAGAATCTGCGGCTTCAGCTGAGGAAGTGCATGCGTCTACAGATGAACAAGTCCAAGCTTTAGAAAGAACGAAAACCTCGACTGAAATGCTGAACGAATCAAGCCAGGCATTACGTCAGGCGGTTGATCGGTTTAAGCTGTAATCAAGCGGAAAGGAACCTTGCGACGTGAGCAAGGTTCTTTTTGTATGATAAAATAAGAGCAGAGGAGGTGTTGACATGGATGTCAATCTATCTGGAAAAAAAGCCTTGGTCGCTGCAAGCAGTCAAGGTATTGGAAAAGCCATTGCCTTTGCTCTAGCAAAAGAGGGAGCAGATGTGATGCTTTCAGGAAGGCATGAGCACACGCTGAAAGAAACGGTCATAGAATTATCTCCGCTTGTAAAAGGAAAGCTGACTTATCAAGTATGTGATGTGTCTGACGCGCAGCAAATCAAGGCACTCGTTCAAGCGGCAGCTGGTGATGAGAAGTGTCTAGACATTCTTGTGAACAATACAGGCGGGCCTAAAACAGGGACGCTTGAAACCTTAACTGATGAAGACTGGATGGAATCATTTCAGCTTCATTTACTCAGCTATATTCGATTATTAAAAGAGGCATTGCCTTATTTGAAAAAACACGGCGCACGGGTTTTAAACATTGCGTCTATGTCAGTGAAAGAACCGATCCCAGGCTTGATGCTGTCGAATACTTTTAGACCGGCTATAGCCGGCTGGACAAAAACAGCCGCTCAGGAGCTTGCAAAGGATGGCATTTTAATCAATACGTTAGCCCCAGGGAAAATTGAAACAGACCGCGTCAAACAGCTTGACAAGCACCGCGCACAGGCAGAGCACCTAACGGTTGAAGAAATCAAAGCACAGGCTGAACGTGCAATTCCGCTTGGACGTTATGGACAGCCAGAGGAATTTGCAGCATATGCAGCCTTTCTTTTATCTGAAGCTAATACATATATGACAGGTCAAACACTCATCATTGATGGTGGTTTGACAAAGTCTCTTTAAGGAGGAACAAGTGATGACGCAAATCAAAACAGTTGGTTTTATTGGAATAGGTGTAATGGGATGCAGTATGGCAGGGCATTTAATGGATGCCGGATATGAAGTTCTCGTTTATACAAGAACAAAAGAGAAAGCAGATGCACTCATTCAAAAAGGCGCATCATGGAAGCCGGCAGTCAAAGAGATTGCAGAACATGCAGATGCTGTCATCACAATGGTAGGATATCCATCAGATGTAGAAGAAATCTATTTAGGTGAAGAAGGGCTTGTGGCACATGCTGCACCTGGTACTTATCTGATTGATATGACTACATCGAAGCCTCAGCTGGCAAAAGAAATTGAAGTGAAAGCGAAAGAAAAAGGGTTGTTTGCATTAGATGCACCAGTTTCTGGCGGAGACGTAGGAGCAAAAAATGGAACGCTTGCGATTATGATTGGCGGAGAAAAATCAGCCTATGAAGCGTGCCTGCCCTTATTTGAGCAAATGGGCGAAAACATTCAATATCAAGGACCTGCTGGAAGCGGGCAGCATACCAAAATGTGTAACCAAATTGCGATTGCAGCAGGTATGGTAGGTGTTGCAGAGGCCATGGCCTATGCCGAAAAGTCAGGGCTTGATCCAGAGCATGTGCTCAAAAGCATTACAACAGGCGCGGCAGGAAGCTGGTCCTTGTCAAACCTTGCCCCAAGAATGCTGAAAGGTGATTTCGAGCCAGGGTTCTACGTGAAGCATTTTATCAAGGATATGGGCATTGCACTTGAGGAAGCAGAACTGATGGGAGAAGAAATGCCAGGACTCTCACTTGCAAAGTCACTTTATGAAAAGCTGAGCGAACAGGGCGAAGAAAACAGCGGCACACAGAGTATATATAAATTATGGGTGAAATAAAAAAGCCTGTCCCACTTAGGGACAGGCTTTTTTAGATATCTTATTTTCCGATGAATTGCTGCGTCCAGTAGTTGCCAGATTTCACATAACCTACACCGATATGTGTATAGTTTTTGTTTAAGATATTGGCTCTGTGGCCTTCACTGTTCATCCAAGCAGTCACAACTTCTTGAGGAGATTTTTGACCTTGGGCAATGTTTTCACCTGCTGTTTTGTAAGTGATACCGAATTTCTTCATTTGATCAAATGGAGATCCGTAAGTTGGGCTTGTATGAGAGAAATAGTTTTTATCTTTCATATCTTGAGATTTTGCGCGAGCAGATTTGCTTAGTTTTGAATCAACAGAAAGTGCTTTTAATCCTTGCTTTGCACGCTCTTTGTTTGTAAGCTCAACGACTTCTTTTTCAAATGCATTCAAGCTGCTGTCTGCTTTTGTTGCCGTTGTGTCTTTTTCGTCAGCTTTTGTGTTGTTATTGTTGTTTGTGTTTTGTTTTGCTGGCGTACTTGGTTTAGAAGCAGTAGGTTTTTTCACTGATTCTTGTTTTTGTTCATTTTTTGCTTTGTTTACTTCTTTCACCACTTTTGTGCCAGTAACAGGTTGACCGCTTTTGATCAGCTTGTTTAAAAGAGCTTCGATCTCTTTTTGATTCGACTTGCTTAGCTTGTTTACATCTGAAGAGATATGTAATTTTGCAGCTAATGTATGAAGATCAATGGTTTGATGCTGTACATGTATTACTTGTTTCAGGTTAAGCTCCTTCGCATCAGCTGAATGTCCCCCAGTGAACGTGATGAGTGCAGCAGCCGTTAGCGCTGAAAAAAAGAATGATTTCTTCTTCATATTGTAACTCCTCCTAAAATCTTTGTTTTGTTTTCTCACAGAAAATCATAACATGGACTTTTTGTTATAAACGTACCAGCATCCTCCATTGACAATGCCTGTTTGTCATTTTTGTTAAAGTCATAAAAAAAGCCGCCTCATATCAAAGGATAGGGAATTCTTCCATTTAAAGAAAACGACATAAACTTACCAATATTTTAAAGTGTTAGTATATTTTTTTGCATAATAGGGATTGACAGCTTTTTTTCACTTGTTTCGCTGTAACAACTATTACAAAAGTGTTACAATAATGAGTGGTAATTGTAAAAGATTGAAAGGATGAGAGGAGCTACATAAGTGGGAGAGAAACAGCATCAAGGTGGTGCCGAGCAGAAAAAAATCAAGCGCCGGAACGCCTGGAGGATTAATCTCTTTTTCTTCGCTGTCTTTAGTTTATTTGCTGGACTTGTGATCAAGCTTGGTGTGCTGCAGATCGTCAATGGTGAGGATTATAAAAAGCAAGCAAACCGAACAGAGGTCAAAACAGCATCATACCCGTCCCCAAGAGGAAAAATGTATGACGCGAGAGGAAGAGTCGTCGTTGATAACGTAAGTGTTCCTGCCATCGTTTATACATCAGAAAGCGGTGTGAAAGCGAAGGATAAGATTAAGGTAGCAAGAAAACTTGCGACTTATATAAAAATGGATACTGATTTTTTGAGAGAGCGTGACATTCGAGATTTTTGGCTGGCGAGCAACCCGGAAAAAGCGGATAAGCTCCTTTCAAAAGCAGAGAAAAAGGATCTTAAAGCAAAGGATGTCTATCCGCTTCAAGTAGAGCGTGTGCCTAAGAAAGAAGTCAAGGCGATCGAAAACGATGCAGAGGAAAAAGCAGTTGCAGCGATCTATCGTAGATTTACAGGCGGATATGCCTTTGAGCCTCAAATTGTGAAAGCAATGGACCCGAACGAAGAGAAAAAAGGGGACGAAAAAGTGGCTTTGCTTGATGAAACAAAAGAATCCAAGCAGACGTCATCCGTAAGCTTGACCTATGAAGAGATTTCACTTGTGTCAGAGCATCTTGATGAACTGCCTGGTGTGAATGTCATCAATGATTGGACAAGAAAATACCCGTATGAAAAGACGCTTTATAATGTACTTGGCGGTGTGACCACACCAGAGCAAGGCATTATAAAAGAGCGTGAAGATTACTATATGGCAAGAGGCTACTCACGAAATGACCGGGTAGGGAAGAGCTATTTAGAGTATCAATATGAGGATTTTCTGAACCCAGAGAAAGCGACCGTTCAATATACTCAGGTTGGCGGGAAGTTGCTCGATGAAATCAAGAGGACAGAGGGACGAAGAGGACTTGATCTTGCACTGACATTTGATATGGAGCTGCAAAAGGAAGTCGATAAGATCGTCGAATCAGAGCTTAGATCCGCTAGTGCGAGAAACTATATGATGGACCGTGCATTTGTCGTGATGATGGACCCTAACACTGGGGATGTTCTCGCGATGTCAGGCAAGAAAATGGACGGTAGAGACGTCACAGATTATGCCATCGGAACATTTACGACCCAGTACGAAATGGGCTCTGTTGTCAAAGGAGCCACAGTACTTGGCGGTTATCAGGACGGGATGTCACATAACCAATCCTATATGGATACACCGCTCTATTTTGCAGGAAGTGGTGGAAAGCCGAAACAGTCTTACAAAGTTCTTGGATGGGTCAATGACCTTCAGGCTCTCCAAAAAAGTTCCAACGTCTACATGTTCCAAGTAGCGATGAGAATGGCGGGCATCACCTATCAAAAGGATGGTCCGTTACCGGCAAGACCTGAGCACTTACAAAAAATGAGAAACTACTATGCGCAATTCGGTCTTGGCGTAAAAACAGGGATCGACCTGCCGCAGGAATCAAGCGGGATGCAGACACATCCTAAGACGGTCGGCGGACTTTTGCTCGATGAAGCAATTGGCCAGTATGACACGTATACACCGCTTCAAGTTGCCCAGTACATGTCGACGATCGCCAATGGAGGAAATCGCGTTCAGCCAAGAGTGGTGAAAAGCGTTCACCTTCCAACGAAGAAGGATGAAGTAGGCCCAGTCGTGAAAAAATATGAGCCGAAGGTGCTGAACACGATTAACAACTCGAAAGCAGATATTGACCGCGTCAAAATGGGGCTGAAAATGGTCACATCGACCGGCGGTACTGCCGCTGGCCGCTTTGGTCAGCATGATGTCGCAGGAAAAACAGGGACGGCCCAAACCTTTTACTATGGTGCCAACCGCAGCTGGTGGGGAAATCCCACATACAATTTAACCTTTGGGGGATATTATCCATCGTCCAATCCGAAGGTGGCTTTTAGTGTCGTGACACCTTATGTCTCAGATAAAGATTCCGTCATTAAAACCATCCCAAGTAAAATTATTGATAAGTACGTTGAATTACAAAAGAAATACGAAAAGCAGTAAACAGCAGAGAGCACATCAAGAGAATGTGCTCTTTTTTGCTGAAAATATGGACGTTTCCCTCGATGACGGAAGGAAAATACGGGTTTTCTAGCGAATCTTTTTTATACATCAATCTAAGGACAACCCTAAAAAATGAAAAGGAGGGTCGGACGACGATGGAACAAAAAATGAAAGATTCGAATCAGCTTTATTCGAATATCGATTTACATGCCGTTCTTTCTTCTAATGGCCGCTTTCTCTACATTTCTTCTAACTGTAAGCAGCTTTTGCTCTATGAACAAAAGGATTTACTAGGGTGTTTTTTGAAAGACTATGTTCATACCGAAGATCAATTTCTCGTCGAGAGTTATTTCTACAATCAGCACATGCTGGAGATTTGCCACTTTAGGCTGCTTAGAAGTGACCTAACAGCTGTATGGATTGAAGCTAGTATTGATTTTGTCGCTTGTGATGAGTTAGACAGTGAATTAAGTAGAGAAATGATCCTAAAAATGAGGGTGCTGGACGCTGAACCGCAAAAAGCAGCATTTCAAACAACATCAGAAGTGTCAGAACAGTCGTTAGGCAGTCTGCCGGCTTTCCAACATGTCAGTGAAGCTGAACAATTGATTGCCATGCTGCCAAATCCGTTATGTATTACGATTTTAGGGGAAATTGTTTATGCGAATGATGCGATGCTTCAATTAATGGGGGTATGTACAAGAGATGACATGATCGGCAAAACTGCATTTGACTTTATTGCTGAGGAGTACCATGACATTGTGAGAAGCCGAATTACAAGGCTGCAACAAGGTCTTCCAGTCGGAATGATTGAACAGATTTGGAAGCGGAAAGATGGAAGCAGCATTCATATCGAAGTGAAGTCATCACCTACGATCTATCAAAATCAGCAGGCAGAGCTTTTGCTGTTAGTAGACATCTCATCTCGTAAGAAATTCCAAACCGTTCTTCAAAAAAGCCGGGAGCGGTATCAGTTGCTCATCCAAAACTCCATTGATACGATTGCAGTCATTCATGATCACAAATGGGTGTTTATGAATGAATCAGGCATTAAATTATTTGAAGCCGAGCATTACGATAAATTAATAGGAAAAGATATTTTCCATCAAATCCATTCCTGTGACCAGCAAAAAGTCAAAAAGAGCTTATCACGTATTATTGAAAGAGCATCAGATTCCGAGATTGTCACGATGAGCTGTCATACGTTTAAACACAAGCTGATTTATACAGAAATGGTGTGTATCCCAACTACGTTTTTTGGAGAAACAGCCGTTCAAATTATTTTAAGAGATATATCCGAACGCAAGCAGACAGAAGAGCTCATGCTCCGGTCTGAAAAATTATCGATCGCAGGTCAATTGGCTGCTGGCATCGCACATGAAATCAGGAACCCATTGACCGCCATCAAAGGCTTTTTACAGCTCATTAAACCGAAAACAAAAGATCGGGATCAATATTTCGAGATTGTTTTTTCCGAGCTGAGCCGGATAGAAATTATTTTAAGCGAGCTGCTCATGCTGGCAAAACCGCAGCAAACGGCTTCGATGCAGATACTTGATTTGAAAAAAATCATCAGTGAAGTCACGGCTTTATTAGAAACACAAGCGAACTTAAATGGCATTTTAATGAACACAAGTGAAATAGAAGAGGATCTCCTGATGAACGGGGATCAAAATCAGCTCAAGCAGGTGTTTATCAATTTAATCAAAAATGCCGTCGAATCCATGCCGGACGGAGGAAAGGTAGACATCACGGCCAAAGCAGAAAGGGATGGGATTCTCGTCACCATTCGTGATGAAGGGGTTGGCATTCCTGAATCGGTCATGAAGCGAATAGGTGAGCCCTTTTTAACGACAAAGGAAAAAGGCACTGGACTTGGCCTCATGGTGACATTTAATATTTTAGAAAATCACAACGGGACGATCCGTGTGGATAGTCATCCCGAAAAGGGCACCGTATTTCACATCATGTTTCCTGCAAAATAAAAACAACGGCAAGAGAGCCGTTGTTTCAATCTAGCGAATGAATGGAACGTTTTTCAAGAACAAATTGTTCTAGGCGGTCAAGTCCTTCTTTCAGTGTTTCAAGTGAATAAGCATAGGACAGACGCACATACCCTTCGCCGAGTGGAGAGAAAGCAGAGCCTGGTACGACAGCAACTCTTGTACTTTCTAACAGCTCCATACAAAAATCAAAGGAACTCATCCCAAACGATTCAATGGATGGAAAAATATAAAAAGCGCCAGAAGGCTTAATGACCGGAAGCCCCATAGAAATGAGTCGATCATATACATAATCGAGTCTTTTCTTATATTGCTCTCTCATGATGAGTGCATCATCCACACCATTTGTCACAGCTTCAAGTGCCGCCTTTTGTGAGACAGCCGAGGCACAAGACACGTTATATTGATGTACTTTTAATACATGTTTAGCAATTGGAGCTGAAGCAAATAAAAAGCCAATTCTCCAACCGGTCATGCTATGAGATTTAGACAGTCCGTTAATCACAATGGTCTGTTCCTTTAAGAAAGAGGCAATTGAATGATGCGGCCGGTCAAATGTCAGCTCGCTATAGATTTCGTCTGATAAAATAAAGATGTCTTTTCCTTCAAGGAGCTGGGCAATCTCTTTCAATTCTTCTTCCGAAAGCGTGACACCAGTTGGATTCGAAGGATAAGGAAGTACAATACACTTTGTCTTTTCCGTTAATGCATCCTCAATCAGCTTGGCATTTAATTTAAAGCCAGCATTCGTTGTGTCGATATGTACGGGCTTCCCGCCGCACATTCGAATGATCGGTTCATAGCCAGGGTAGACAGGTCCAGGTAAAATGACCTCGTCACCCTCTGATAAAATGGTTCGAAACGCAGCATCAATCGCTTGACTTGCACCTGTCGTCACAATGATTTCAGACTCTGCATCATAATCAAGATGGACTTTCTTCTTGATGTAGTGCTGGATTGCTTGTCTTAGCTCTAGGAAACCAGCATTATGAGTGTACGAAGTAAAATTCTCGTCAATGGCTGCTTTGGCAGCTGTTTTGACATGATGCGGCGTATAAAAATCGGGCTGGCCTATCGTCAAAGAAACGACATCCTCATATGACGATACGAGATTTGAAAATGTTCGAATGCCTGAAATTTCAATATCCTTTACTCTTGGATTCAGCAAATGCTCCATTTCTCATCACCTTAAAAATTTATGTTTTTATCCTATTTTACCATTCACTGCATAAATGTCACCTGCGAAAGGCATTGGATATCATTATCTGTAGTCTATTCTCCTATTCATCACAGCATGAGTGATATATTGAAGAAAGAGCAACATTTATTATAGCGTAACCTCACGAGAAAATACAGGCTGCGGTGAACATGATTAGAAAACGTCACAACTGCGTAAACTGAAAGAACGTGAGAATGAAGTCATGGGAATTGCTTTCATAGACATACGATCTCCTAAAGGAGGACGATAAATGGAACAATCAGCGAAGACATCGAAAATAGCGTTTCTATCCGTGATAAGTAACACATTGGTTGTCATCTTAAAAATCATTGTGGGTCTGCTCACTGGATCTGTTGCCGTTTTATCAGAAGCCATTCATTCTTTTCTCGATTTAATGGCATCTTTTATTGCATTTATCTCTGTTCGTATTTCAAGAAAGCCAGCAGATTCTAAACATCCTTATGGACATGGAAAAGTCGAAAATATTTCTGGAACGATTGAGACCCTGCTGATTTTCGTTGCTGGCATTTGGATCATCTACGAATGTGTTCACAAATTAATGCACCCGGAGCCAGTCAAGCTGCCTGTGCTTGGCATTGTGGTGATGCTGATAGGCGCGCTCATCAATTTTATCGTATCGAAGGCTGTGAACAAAGAGGCGGAGCGAGTACATTCTGTCGCAATGAAATCGAATGCGCTGCACCTGTTAACAGATGTGTATACGTCATTAGGGGTGGCATTCAGTTTATTGCTTGTGGCATTAACCGATTGGTATTTCCTAGATCCGATCATTGGAATGATACTTGCTCTCTTTATTATGCGTGAAGCATTTAAACTCATGAAAGAAGCCTTCCCGCCGCTTGTAGACGCCCGGCTCACACCCGAGGAAGAACAATCGATAGAAGCAATCATTCAAGGATTCAGCCAAGAGTTCATCGAATATCATGATTTTCGAACAAGACGATCCGGTGCAGAGGAATATATTGATTTCCATTTGATTGTAGATGGTAAGACAACGATTGAAGATGTTCATCAATTATGTGATCGAATTGAAGAGAAGATTCAGCAAAAATTTCCGCATGCACAAATCTTTATTCATGTAGAACCTGAAAGTGAAAGTACTTCACAAACGTAAAAAAGGCGATCAACCAACTTAGGTTGTATCGCCTTTTTTTACGCTTCATCTATGAAATGAAATCAATATCCATAAGCAGTATCGTAATCTTCATACCAAGAGATATAAGCTGCGTCATCATTTGACAAATCATGCTTCATGTCCAAAAAATCAGCTTCGCAAATATCTTCAATCACAGTCATTTCGTTGTTCTTTAATAGTACGACAGTTCCCATCATGAACACCTTTCTTTAAAAAATCCTTGACTATTGTACCATGTGAAGAGCGGTTGTCAACAGCAGAATGGAAACAAGACGAAAATATCACAAAATGTTAAAAAATCAGGAGGTAAAAGAACTAGAATTGCCATGATTTTTACAAATTTTCAGTATTTATTCTCATAAAACATTGAGAACAAACTGATCTAAAATATATGTAAAAGTGTGAAGCTCCATTGATCTTACTATATTCATAAGATATAATAACGAATGATTATAAGAAATTTATAGAAAACATACATAATAAAGGAGAAATAGGATGGAAACAAACATGACAGAACCACACATTCAAGAAAAGAAGCATCCTGAGCTAGCAGGAGTGGGCTACCGCTTTCTTGCCCACCTTTTGGACGGCGTCATTATCAGTGTTCCTTATGCCTTCATCATGTTTATTTTGTTCACACTCTTTTTTGTCTCAAGCCCAGAGGCAGCATTGATGCTAGATGACGACAGCTATTACTATTCCACAACCGTCATGACGGATGAGGAATGGGCAGTCATTATGGGGCTTATCTTATTCTACGTAGCATCGATCTTAATCGGTATCGTGTTGACATGGCTTTATTACGCTATTATGGAAGCATCAAAACTGCAAGGAACTCTTGGTAAGATGGCTCTTGGGATCAAAGTGACAAAAGTAACGGGCGGAAAAGTCACATTCGGACGAGCAACTGGCCGCTTTTTTGCAAAAGGCTTTTTGTCTCCAATCTTATGTATTGGCTACATCATTGCCTTTTTCACAGAGAAAAAACAAGCACTTCACGATTTAATTGCAAGTACGATTGTTGTGAAGAAATAACGAAAAAAGCACCTCTGCTCAATAGTAAGGGGTGCTTTTTGTATAGATTGCTTGTATGGAAGAGGGAAGCATGACATAAAATAGAATGATAGTGAAAAATCAGGCAGGGAAGGGAGACAAACGATTGAGAACAGGAAAAAAGACCATGCAGAAAAAAGGGGCAGGCTTCGGGCTGTTTTTGACAGCACCCGTTTTGGCCTGGGCATTGTATGACTTTGCAAATACGATATTTTCATCCAATATGATCACCATTTTCTTCCCGTTCTACTTGCAGGAAACGATCGGAGACAGTGCGAGAATGGATCAGATCGCCAGTACGTTTATTTCTTATGCAAACGCACTAGCCAGCTTTTTTCTCGTCATCTTCACACCATTATACGGAGTCTTGATCGATCGTACAGGAAAAAAGAAGCGCTACATCACAGTGTTTACGCTAATTTGTATAGCTTGTACGTTTTTAATGGGGATCTTTGCTGGAATTGATTTCTCAAGCGAATGGTTTGGGCTGCCTGTCTCCTTATTAGTAGTGGTCACCTTGTTTGTGATCGCAAAATTTTTCTATCACTCGAGCTTAGTGTTTTATGATACCATTCTGCCCGATCTTGGGACAAAGGATGAAATACCACTTATTTCTGGATTTGGCATTGCCGTTGGTTATTTAGGGACGCTTGTCGGTCTTTCAGTTTATTTACTTGTTGGCAATGACCAATTTCATGAAGCATTTATTCCGACAGCACTTTTATTCTTTCTCTTTTTCCTGCCATTTCTCTTTTTTGTAAAAGACCCTCATCCGCTGCCGCAGCAAGAGAAAAAGGCGTCATTTTTCAGCGGGTATAAAGAAATTATTCGCACATTCAAAGAGATGAAGCAATACAAGCCGGCTTTTATCTTTATGATTGCTTTCTTTTTTATGAATGATGCCTTACAAACAGCGATCGCGATGATGGCTGTTTATGCCAAAATCATCATTGGCTTTACCGCTGGGCAATTTATTCTGCTTTATCTTGTGTCGACCATTTCAAGTATCATTGGCTCCTTTCTATTTGGATATATTACAAAGGCCATTGGGGCAAAGCGCTCGATTACAGTCGTGTATGTGATTTTGATCGTTGCCCTGATTCTGGCTGTGACAGCCACAACGGAATGGGTCTTCTGGGTGGCCGGCAGTTTATTCGGCATTTCACTCGGCGCAAGCTGGGGGGCATCACGAATATTGATTATTGAGCTGACACCGAAGGAAAAGAGAGGACAGTTTTTTGGTCTCTTTGCATTCTCAGGGAAGGTGTCTTCCATTATTGGACCCATCATTTATGGCTCAGTCACTCTGCTGTTTGCAGAGCACGGAAATCTCGCAAGCCGCCTTGCACTAGGGTCTTTACTCATTCTTGCAGCGATAGGACTTGTGATTCATCAATTCGTACGAGAGAAAGCGTAAAGAAACGTCAACTTTTTACCTATGCTGCCGATATAAAAAGTACAATCTTATATTGAAGAATAGAGGGATTTCCGTGGCTTTAAACAAACAAGAAATTTTACTTGACTCTGGTACCAATGAATTGGAAATTGTGAAGTTTGAAATTGGTTCAAATCAATTCGGCATTAACGTCATGAAAGTAAGAGAAATCATTCAGCCGGTTGAGTTGACGGTTGTACCGCACTCTCACCAAGATGTAGAAGGGATGATTAGTTTACGAGGCGAGATTTTACCAGTCATCAATCTATTTTCCTTTTTTAATGTCGAGTCAGATCAGTCAGAACAAGAGAAATATATTGTGACTGAATTCAACCAACGGAAATTTGTGTTCCATACAGGAACGGTATCACAAATTCACCGCGTCAGCTGGGAAGAGATTGAAAAGCCAACTGCACTCAATCAAGGGATGGATCGTCATTTAACAGGCATCATTAAGCTTGATGAAAAAATGATTTTCCTTCCAGATTACGAGAAAATCATTTATGATATTGAATCCGCTTCTGGAGTAGAAACGTATCATATGTTTGACGGTGAGAAAGACGAGAGAAGAACAGGGAAGAAGCTTTATGTCGTTGAAGACTCTCCGCTTCTCATGCGTTTATTAACAAATGAATTAACCGAAGCAGGCTATAAAAACATTGTGACCTTTGAAGATGGGAAACAGGCTTATGACCACGTCATGGACCTTGTCAGCAAAGGAATCACTGTGACAGAAGAAATTGATATGATTATTACAGATATTGAAATGCCAAAAATGGATGGTCACCGATTAACGAAACTGTTGAAGGAAAATCCTTTAACGAGTTCCATACCGATTCTCATCTTCTCTTCGTTAATCACTGAAGATTTGCGCCATAAAGGGGAAACAATCGGTGCAGATGATCAAATTAGTAAACCAGAAATTCATCAGCTGATTGAAAAAGTCGATCACTTTATTATCTAAAGAAAAAAACCACTCGGCATGAGTGGTTTCAGCGTGTAGACAAACCCTCGCATTCGGTGTCAGTCCTGCGTGCCGGTGCCCACGAATGTCAAATTCGCTCCGGTACTCGTCCTTCCTAGACTGCAAAGTTTTTCTATCACGCTGAAAAGAAGACAAAGGGCTAAAATCAAAATCATTTTAGCCCTTTGTCAACAATCTCAAACCACTCGGCATGAGTGGTTTTTTGTTTAAAAATAACTTTCCCCCAGTCGTTTGAAGACGGGTTTTGTGTAATGTGATTTTTGTTTTGTGGCGGTAGGTTTTTCTTTTAAACCGACATACGTTTGAAGTAGCTGCTTTGCTCGGTTTAATGACATATTCGCTTTCGGATTGCGATATGATTGATTTAAATTTCCTAAGTGTGGCAAAAATTCGAAGTCTTCTTTGGTTGGTGGCAGGTGAAAATAATAATCTCCAATTTCAATCAGCACGTCGGACTGTTGTTGACTATATTTTGGATTGTTAGAGAAATGTAGGCCCACTTTTCTTCCTTTACCTTCTTGCAATAGTTTTTGCAGCGCACGTTTTTTCAAAAGATAAAGAAACTTGGGATTTGGTGCGGTTTTAGCATGGCGGTTAACGGTATAAATGGCTTTTGCGATGTTTTCTGCTGTAGGTTCTATGTCTTTAGTATGAGCATAATCGTCCATTTTTTCTCTCCTTTGTCTTTCGTCTTCCTGTGCTTAGTATAAATTATACGTTTTTATTAGTAAATTGCAAATAGAGTTATTGTAAAAAGCGATAGGATTCCTATCCCTCTTATCTACAATTGCCATTCAGGAGGGTTCTAAAACGTGGTTGAATATAAAAATGGCAGAATGATCAGCAAAGACACCAGTATCTATCCATTATGATTTTTCTTCTATCTGTTTTAGGTGGAAAGAATGCGCCGCATTTAATTTTCTATATGCTAAAGGTGTTGTATATTCATTCTTTTAAACATATTCATAACTTGTGCTGTTGAAGCTCACTTGGTATGCAATTTTGTTATATTGAAGTCTGTTTCTTGAAGCAGGACGAGGCTTTGTTGAACTTTTACATAATGAGGAGGTCACTTCTTTTAACTTCTTTAAAACATCTTTGAAGGATTTGCATCATTCAGAGCTGTTTAGCTAGTTTGCATGGCATGAGCGATATCTTGAAGTAGCACCTTTTCATGATAATGATGGCGAATCCAATGCTGGCCATTGGCGTTAATGGGCAAAGGAGAAGAGACGTTCATTGCAAGAGGATAGAAGAGTTGACTGAATGAAATATATATGAAGTGAACTATTAGTTCATGATAACTACCTATTTTAAATAAATGGGTAGTTTCTCAAATTGTATTCATTTTGCTTTACCATATGCCAGACAACATGCCCGAACATATGGTTTATTTCTTATGACTTGAATAAGCGCAATAAAAGCAACCATTAAAATCAGTTTCATTCGTCATTTGTTTAGCTTCATCAATGGCGCTCTCGCCACTCATGTGCAGACCAATCAATTTACGGCTTGCAGCATCACCTAAAAATGCACAATCTTCTGTATGTACAACATATTGTCCTTGATCATCTTTTGTATGAATAAAATAATAACTTTTTAGCATATCCTCACCTCCAACCTGACTATCCTACTATAAAAATTCCAAAGGTGTAAAGAAATTTTATAAAAATTTTTGCGATTTTATACACGTTCCTTTTTGAAAAAAAGTAATAATGTGTGAATAATGAAATGGATTGATAGTATGGATGTAAGAGAGTGCACCACAATTAAATGTAAAAGTTAAAAGAGAAGAAAGGATCGATTGAAGGGCATGTTGACTCCTCTATTGGTTGATGTTGCTTCAAATGGCTTAATCAACAGAGTAGATAACGTCGTAGGGCGTTTCAGCTATGAAAAAAGGACTTCCTTTTAACGAAAGCCCTTTTCCTGTTCAATTATTGCGCTCCCTGGCCTTTTAGTTCACGCTGCACGTCTAAGTCGGCAGCTTCTCTGCTGAACTTTGGCAGTGTAAAGAAGTAAAAAAGGAAAACGAGTAAAATAATAACGCCCATTCCGTAATAAATATAAGAAACGTTTGAAATGAGTTTTGGAAATAGTACTGCAATCAAACCTAATGTCATGGATTGAGCAAACATTGTAAGCGGATCAACCCATCCTGACACACGTCCCATCAGACGAGGATGGACGATTCTTGGCAGCCAGCCGCCAATGACAATGTTGACTGGGCCAATGCATGTACCAATGACAAATGATGTGACATAAAACAACCATAGTGTATGGGTGGAACCAAGTACAAAAATCAGAATGCCTGCAACCAGAATTGGAAGCGACATGAGATATTGCATCTTTACTTTTTTAGCGAGGACAGAGCCCATTAAGCTGCCAACAAGCAGGCCTGCACCGATCGCGATTGTAAAGAAGGATGTATGCAGTTCAAAATGGTCCGGTGAAAGGCCATATTTCATTGTAAACATCGGAAGTACAGCAAATGCGCCATTGACTAGACCAAAAACAAAAAAGCCAAAAATTAAAGAAGCCAATAATTTATTTTTTATAATGTAAAGAATGCCTTCTTTAAAATCTTTTAGAGACGTTTTAATGGTCATGCCTCTCCAGCCTGCTTGTCCATTTGGCTGACGTGCTTCAATTGGAATGTTACATGAACGAATCAGGATGCCTGAAACAATAAAGCTGATCAAATCAATAGTAATGGCACCGTGAAGTCCAATTGTCTTATACATAATAGCACCGATTCCAACACCAAATACCATGAATAAACTAAACAGCATTTGATTTAAGCCAGCGGCTTTTGCATATTGATCTTTATTTAAAATCGCCTGAACGAGAGAGGCTTCAGCTGGATAGAAGAACTTCGTAATGGCACTTCGTATAAACAAGATCAAGAAAATAAGTGGAAGTGAATTGAAATAAATAACAATGAATAAAACAATCGTCAGCCCAGCTCGTATCCAATCGCAATTCTCTGCGACTTTTTTACGATCAAAACGATCTGCGACCACACCGACCATAAAAAAGACAAAGACGGTAGGAAGAGAATACATGAGCTCTGCTAATGTGGCATAGGCGGGCTGATGACTAAAATGATCGAGCAAATAAAAGGCAAACGCCATATTGCCTACTGTTGTCCCCATTTGCGAAGCAAGTGCTGCAAAAAAGAGACGAATAAAATTTCTGTTTTTAAAAATATCCATAAATACGCTCCTTAACCTGAAGATCCCACTTTATATCATATAAAATTTTAAGCATTCATACAATTGATTTCTCCTACTGGCTAATGGTCACAGGTGTTCCGTTTGGAACGAGTGAAGCAAGTTCGATGACATTCTGATTATACATACGAATGCATCCTCTAGACACAGCTTTACCAATTGAAGACGGGTTATTCGTACCGTGGATGCCGTAATGAATTTTCGAGAGGCTCAGCCAATAGGCGCCAAAGGGACCTCCTGGGTTTGGCTGTCTGTTCACAATATAATAAGAACCTGTCGGTGTCATATTTAAAATTTCCCCTGTTGCAATCGGATACGACCGAATAAGCTGTGATCCAGAAAACAATACGAGACGTTTGCTTGAAATCGAAACAGAGATGCGGTAAGGGATCGTATTAGGATCGGGCAGACCAGGAATGATGATGACCTCATTTTGTACAGGCTCTTGACCTTGAAGTGACGGATTTGCAGCCTTTAAGGCATCTGTTGTTGTTCGGAAATCAAGCGCTATAGAAGCAAGGTTTTCTCCATTTTTCACCGTATATCGCAGCACCAAAGTACACTCCTTTTGCTCAAATAAAAGAAGCCATGATGCCCATCAGTTGATCTATATATTGACGGAATCAGGCTAAGGAAGGTTTCTCCTAACATTTGTCATGAGAAAGATCTTTGATTATACATATGCAAAAAGGAGCGGTTTGGCTTCTGTCTAAATGCGAGAGGAGAGGGTGAAAAAGGTTAATTCAGGTTTGGCTAAAAATCGAAGCGGCAGTCTTGTTGTCCCAAGTCCGCGGTTGACATAGATTCGGTGCTGATAACTTCCGTATAAACCTTCCACATATGTATGGCCGTAAGGTGCTGTGAGAATGGGTCCGTAGAAAGGAAGCTGCACCTGTCCGCCGTGGGTATGTCCAGAAAGCTGCAAGTTAATGGGAGTTGTATTTAACTCCAATGCTGCATCAGGCTCATGTACGAGCAGTAACGTAAATAAATCAGAGGATACTTCGCGCTTAATCAGGTCATAGTCCGGCACACTCATCATCAGGTCATCCAGTGTAGCAATCTGAATATGCGCCCCTTTTTTTTCTAATTGAAACACATCATTTTTACATATTGTAAAACCGCAAGCTTTCATCGTTTTCTCATAAAGATCAATGCCAAATGGGCCGTAGTCATGATTTCCGCATATCGCGAGCTTACCAAACGGGGCATGGAGCTTGGTCAAATATGCCTTGGCTTTTTCATGCTCTTCAATCGATGCTTGAAAATCAACGAGGTCACCTGTGAACACAATGAGGTCTGGAGACTCAGCATTGATTTGCTGGACGACGGCTTCTAATTCCTTTGCTGGAAATGTATCACTTAAATGAACATCACTAAATTGAGCGATTTTAAACTGTTCAAATGAAGCTGGAAGCTGAGCATCCTGAATGGTCAGTGACACGGCATCGATTATGTGCGGCTCAATATATATGGCATAGCCATATCCACATGTTGTAGCCAAAAAGCCGAGAATACTCGCACCAGCTGCTCCTTTTAAAAACTGTCTGCGGGAAAGTTGCTTCATATAAGACTCCTTTAAAAATAAAATTAAGTATAGCATGATATTTGTTAAATCTCCCATATGGTGCATGGAGGGGAAATCATGATATGATAGGAAAATAATGAATGAATAGTCATTCAAGTTATACAAAGGGGGAGAACAAATGACGAAACAAACAGTGATTGTCACAGGAGGATCTAATGGAATGGGGAAGGAGATGGCTACCCATTTGGCATTCGAAGGCTGGAATGTTGTGATTACTGGAAGAACAGAAGAAACGTTGGAAAAGACCGCCACTGAAATCAAGCAGAAAGGTGGGTCGGTTGCTTACTTCCAAATGGATGTGCGAAACCCAGAGGATGCCGATCAAATGGTGAAGTTTGCGGTGGATACATTTGGCGATGTTGATGCTCTCATAAACAATGCGGCGGGGAACTTTTTGATCCCGGCAGAAAAACTGTCTCCAAACGGCTGGAAGGCTGTTATTGATATTGTGTTAAATGGAACATTTTTTTGCAGTCATGCAGTGGGCAATTACTGGATTCGTCACAAGAAAAGGGGAAGTATGATCAATATGGTGGCTACCTATGCATGGGGTGCTGGTGTAGGTGTGGCGCATTCAGCGGCAGCAAAGGCAGGTGTTTTATCTCTGACTCGAACGCTTGCAGTGGAATGGGGAAAGCAATATCGAATTCGTGTCAATGCCATCGCACCAGGACCAATCGAGAGAACAGGCGGTGCGGATAAACTGTGGGAATCGGAAGAGGCAGCGCAAAGAACATTAGATAGTGTTCCTCTTGGCAGACTGGGCACACCAGAGGAAATTGCAGAGCTTGCGAGCTTTTTATTATCTGAGCAAGCCTCATATATAAATGGAGATTGTATCACGATGGATGGGGGTCAATGGCTCAACCAATCACCATTTTGAATGACGATGTAAGACCTGCTTTTGATGTGTTATAATCACACAAAGAGAGAAGTAGGTGATGAAAATGGTCGATCCATTGGATATTTTAACGAATATTGAAGATGTTTTCCCGCACTATCAAGCGATATTCAGTGCGGAAGAGCAAAAAGTGATAGGCTATGAGATTTTAGGAAGAATGAAGCTTGCATCTGAAACAGTTAGCCTAGGCTCCTTCTTTACGGATTCATCTATTCCTGACGAATATAAAGTGGAAGTAGATCATAAAGTACTGACGCAAGCACTCGATCTCTTCACAACAGAAGATGATGATTTGCTTATTTTTATTAATCATGATGCCAATATCCTGATGCTTGATCATGGTGAAAGTTTCTTAGAACTTTTGAAGGAATATGAAGCGAGGGGCATTCAGCTTAATCGGTTTGTTATCGAATTTACAGAGCATACGTTTAGCGGCGATATTGAACAGCTTTACCATACGTTAACGTATTTTCGTACATATGGTATTAAAATCGCCATATCGAATATCGGAAAAGAAAGCAGCAATCTTGACCGGATTGCCCTGCTCTCACCCGATCTATTAAAAATAGATTTACAGGCATTAAGGGCATCGGCTCCTTCTCCTTCCTATGAATATGTCTTGTACAGCATTTCATTGCTTGCGAGAAAAATAGGGGCGGCTTTAATTTATGAGGACATTGAAGCAAATTTTCAGCTGCAGTATGCTTGGAGAAATGGCGGCAGATATTTTCAAGGGTTCTATCTTCACGAGCCTGCGGCGGAATTAATCGACCGCAATAAACGAAAAGATCAGCTTAGAGGAGAATTCCAGCAATTTATTGCCCATGAGAAAAAGAAACTTCAAACTGTCTACGAACATTCTGAATCATTTTATAAGCGAATTCACCAAGCTGTCACGACCTTAAAAAAATCATCCAGCACAAATGATGAACTCATCCAAAAGCTGGCATTAGAATTATCGGATTGCAGCTTTCGGATTTATATGTGTAATGAAGAAGGCTTTCAAATCACTGGAAATGTGTTTAAAAAAGAAAAAGAATGGCTGTTTCAGCCTGAATATATCGAGAAAAACTGGAGCTGGCGTCCTTATTTCCTAGCGAATATTCTCCAAATGAGAATGAGCGGGAAGGGATTTTTCAGTGATATTTACAGCGATTTAGAAACTGGTGAGAGGATACGTACGTTTTCTTACCCGTTAGAGGGAGACATGTATTTGTTTATAGATCTTCCGTATGCTTATTTATATGAGCAAGACGGATTAATTTAAAAGCACAGCGTGAAGACAAACCCTCGCATTCGCCCGCAGTCCTGTGTGCCAGTGCTCACGAATGTACAATTCGCTCCGCTCTGGTACTCGTTCTTCCTAGACTTCAAAGGTTTTCTATCACGCTGAAATGAAGATCATTTTAGCCTTTTGTTAACAATCTAAGTAGCCTTTTAGGCTGCTTTTTTTGATAGAAAAAAAAGAAATAAAAAATGGTTGACAATGAAACTGATAATCATTATCATTTAGTTATAGAGAGAAGCTACTCTCTGTTCCCCAACCCCTCTATCAGATCAAGATCCAAAAAACTTGGCGCTACCCCCGCCAAGTTTTTTTTGTGCTTTTCATCTGCCCTCATGCATAGGACATCCCAATCCCTCCATACATCTTAAGTGATGATAGTTAGACGGTAGGAGGGAACGTCATGATTAAACGCGACAAGCGGCTGCTGATTGATTTGCCAAGACCAGATCACCCAGATGCAAATGGTGCTGCTGCTGTGCAAGAATTACTCGGCGGAAAATTCGGTGAAATGTCCACATTAAATAATTACATGTTTCAATCCTTTAACTTCAGAGGAAAACGAAAACTCAAGCCGTTTTATGACCTCGTATCCAGTATTACGGCTGAAGAATTCGGTCATGTAGAGCTAGTGACCACAGCTGTGAATCTCATGATTACAGGGACCACCCATGGTGGAGATCCAGATACGACACCGATGAAAGCGGCTGTCGATAAACGAAATACACAGCATTTTATTCAAACGGCCCAAACAGGCTATCCGTTTGATTCCATGGCAAAACCTTGGACCGGAGAGAATGTGTTCTCAAGCGGTAACCTAATTCTTGACCTCCTTCATAATTTCTTCCTTGAATGCGGAGCTCGTACGCACAAAATGCGCGTATATGAAATGACAGATCATCCTACAGCAAGAGAGATGATCGGTTATTTACTTGTGAGGGGCGGTGTGCATGTTGTGGCATATGCAAAGGCGCTTGAGGTAGCCACAGGAGTAGATGTAGGGAAGATGCTGCCGATCCCAAACCTCGACAACAAATACTTTGATTCAGCGAGGAAATTTGAAGACCAAAATGTTCATACAAAGCTGTACACATTTAGTGATACGGATTACAAGGATATCAATAAGATTTGGAAAGGCAGCCATCCGATTGATGGAAAGCCGCTGACAGTGATTGAGGGCACCCCGCAAGGAGCACCTGTGCCAGATTATAGAGAATTACCGGAAGAGTTTGCCCCAGGCATTTCCAAAGAGGATTTTGACGAAATTGCCAAACGGCTGATGAGATCTGCGGGTTTATAAAAACATGGTGCATGAGATCAGAAAAAAGACTCAAACTAAAAAAACAGATTCTTTTTCTTTTTTTGAATTCAAGAGGAAAAATATCATCTGAGAACACTTTATGGTATGATGCTTTGTAGGACTTGTGTATAATCAATACGGGTTCATCTTGAGTTGTTTTTTTGAAAGGAGTCTTTTTTTAGAATGTCACAATTAATGGGTATCATTACAAGGCTGCAAAGTCTTCAAGAGACAGCAGAAGCTGCAAACGAACCGGCACAGCGTTATTTCGAAGTGAACGGTGAGAAAATCTGTAGTGTTAAGTATTTCGAAAAGAATCAAACGTTTGAATTGACTGTTTTTCAACAAGGGGATAAGCCAAATACTTTCCCATTTGACAACATTGATATGATTTCGATTGAGATCTTTGAGCTTCTACAATCCTAAGCTGAATCGTATGAAATGTTTTTTCTAAGGATTCCTTTGTTTATTTGCGGCAATATACACGTGTCATTTTTGGCAGTGTAATGGAAGATGATCAATCAGCGCACATTTCGGATAAGAGACCATTAAAAAGGAGTTCCTTTCTGTGAGTGATTCTTTTTACTACAATCTTTCTGAAGATCATTTAGCGTTTTCTGATGTCGTCATGAGAATGAAAGACTTTATTCGAAAAGACCCTAGATCCGCCTATGTGTTATCGATTGGTACGGACTCTCAGGTCAATCAAAATGTCACAAGATTTATGACTGCAATTCATCTCCACCGGATTGGCAAAGGGGCTTGGGGCTGCCTCACACAAGAAGTGATCAGCAGGCCTGTGCAAAGTCTTAGAGAAAAAATTTCATTAGAGACAGCGTTTAGCCAAAAGGTATGTGCAGACATCCTTGAGGGACCTTTAACAGAACTGATGGATTTGCTTCTTCCGTTTGCTGAGGAAGGGGCAGACCTCCGTTTTGAAGCCCATCTAGATATTGGCAAAAAAGGAAGTACGAAAGAGCTGATCCAGGAAATGACCGGAATGATCACAGCTATGGGAATTGAAGCTAAAATAAAACCCGACTCATATGCAGCATTTTGCTATGCCAATCGATACACAAAATAAATTCCGTCATTTTTCTCCAAACCTTGTCGAAACGTGCGGTTGACGATTCGATTCTAGTTCCTTATTCTAGCTGTATAGAGAGGAAGCAGACATTCAAAAGCCTGCTAATCAATATAAAAGCATATATGAAACAGGGGGCCTGATGTTGGATGAACGTCATCGAAAATCGTTTTAATGAAGAAGAGAAAAAGCTATTATTAAACGTATTGCTGAATCAGGAATATGCTGTCGAATTACTAAGCAGTGAGATCAATGATATAGAATGTGGAACAAAAAATGTCGACGACAATACGTATAAGCAATTGATCACATTGTATGACAGAGTAAGGTTTGAGAATTAATATTGGTTTAACATTCTATTAGATACTCGGGAGCTGAGTATCTTTTTTATGCAGAAAAAATCTTTCGACAAATTTCGTTTTAGTTTATGCTTAATGGTAAAGGGGAATGTATGATTGATGATCGAGAGAAAAGGGGTCGAAGAAACATGATAGAGATAGAACCAACTCAATTGCTGGAGTCAACAGTAGCCGAGCATATGATTGATGCAGATAAAGTGGCACATGTTCAAATTGGAAATAACCTTGAGCACGCCCTATTGGTCCTGACAAAAACAGGATATACAGCCATCCCGGTATTAGATGCTTCTTATCATCTGCACGGGTTAATTGGAACGAATGTGATCATGGATAAGATCTTTGGTTTAGAACGAATTGAATTTGAAAAACTGGATCAACTCAAGGTAGAAGAGGTCATGCTGACCGATATTCCAAGACTTAAAACGACGGACCCTGTGCTAAAAGGCGTTCACGCTGTGACGAATAATGGATTTGTTTGTGTAGTAAATGAGGAGCAAGTCTTTGAAGGAATATTTACACGACGTGTTGTATTAAAGCGCTTAAATGAAGTCATTCATTCCGCAAAAAAATGAGCTGCAGCCCAGCTTATTTTTTTTTGCCTTCATAAGCTAAAATTTATATAATGACCATATGGAATAAGAAAAACTTATAGAGAGAAAGGGGACGCCCATGCAGCTTCAGGAGTTACATATGCTTGTTGTGCTAAGTGAAGAATTGAATATGAGAAAGGCTTCGGAGCGGCTCTTTGTCTCTCAGCCTGCTTTATCACAAAGATTGCAGACGATCGAAAAAGAGTGGGGAACTAAAATCTTTTTTCGTTCTCAGAAAGGGCTCACCGTGACTTCGGCAGGTGAACAGATCATTCAATTCGCAAAAGAGGTGACGGTTGAGCAAGATCGAGTGAGAGAACGAATCGATGAACTTGAAGGGGACATTCACGGTACACTTAAGCTTGCAGTTGCGTCCATTATTGGACAGCACTGGCTGCCGAAGGTGTTAAAGCGGTATGTCGAAAAATACCCAAATGCGAAGGTGTCACTTGTGACCGGCTGGAGTAGTGAAATGCTCAAAAGCTTATACGAGGACCACGTGCACGTTGGGATTATTCGCGGAAACCCTGATTGGAAGGGAACAAAGGAATACTTGATGACAGATCACTTATATTTAGTCGATTCTGTCATCAAGGACGTGGACGAGTTAATCGAGACAGAACGCCCGTTTATCCAATTTAAAAGCGACAGCACGTATTATCAGGAAATTCAGCACTGGTGGCACCAAAAATTTAAAGTGTCTCCAAAGCAGACGATTCTAGTGGACCAGATTGAGACGTGTAAACAAATGGCCTACCACGGCATCGGCTACGCCATTTTGCCATCAGTCACCTTATACGACCACGAAAAAAGTGTTCATAAAACACCGCTTGTTGACGTGAATGGAGAGCAAATCGGACGTGACACATGGCTGCTAGGCTATGAAGCTTCTTTTCAATTAAAACAGGTGCAAGCATTTGTTGGTGTGGTCAAAGAAATGCTTGAAAGTGATGCGATGTAAGTACCTTCTTGGAAGAGGAAGGTGCTTTTTTTAGGTAAATGATATCTTTGATTAAATTTATTTATTGAACGCATATATAAGCAACAGATAGATGGAGCGAATCATAGAGGAGACTTCGATCTTATGAAAAACAATCAATTAATCAAAACGAACAAACCTGAATGGGGAGATCATTTGCGTGCGAGGTGGCGTGAACGTTTTGCTAGTCACCTTTCAATTAAAGAACAAAACGAGATATCAATAGATGATTTTCTATGGCATTTATGCAGCTCTGGAATGGTTACATGCCTTGAAAAGACTGAAGCGATAGACGCATTTCTTCAACAATCAAAGCACAAATGTACTGTTTTTTATCAATTTGTAAACGATGCGTATCTTTTCGAAAATGCCAGCTCACTTTTAATCAATGATTTACCATATCAATCTAATAATATGGATTATAACGATATGTATGTGATGGATTGGAATGAAAAATGGACATTTGTAATGACGCACGAAACAGATTATGGTCCATATTTTATTCAAATAGATGAAAAGAATGAATGAGGAACCGATGATCTCTTCGATATGAAAAACCCGCCTTCCAGTTGGAACGAGCGGGTTTTTCATTGGATTTTGGTCATCTTGATCAAAGCCTTTTCATAAAATCATTTGACAATGAAAATCATTATCATTTAAAGTGTACATATAATAATTGAAAATGATTATCATTTAGATGAGGTGACCGATAGATGAAAGCATTAATTGCATTTGCGAGTATGTCTGGTAATACAGAAGATATGGCAGCAATCATAAAGCAAACACTTGAAGGAAAAGGGATAGATACAGAGATGATGGAATTTGATGATACAAGCGCAGAGGACCTTTCTTCATACGATTATGTGTTCATCGGTTCTTATACATGGGGTGATGGTGATTTACCTTATGAAGCAGAGGATTTTTATGAAGAGATCTCTACGCTAGAACTAAGTGACATCAAAGCAGCTGTGTTCGGATCTGGAGATTACAGCTACCCGAAGTTTTGTGAGGCTGTCCATACATTTCATGACATGCTCAAATCAACCGGTGCATCCGTATTTCCTGAAACATTAAAAATGGAGCTTGCGCCAGATACAGATGAGGATGTGGCGTGTTGCCGGGAATTTGCCACGAGCTTTTTAACGTGGGCGGCGTTATCTGAGAAACGAGTTGAAAATCATGTTTCATAAAGGATCGACAGCTGTTGCTGCTTCTAAAAGTGGTGGATACTTTGTCGCTGTAAAACGTGAAGGTATTTTTCACTATAGTGTGGAGAGCGGGTGGCAGCAGCTGTTTAAGCTCAAGCATAAAATTCATGCCATCAGCTATATCGGACCTTATTTATTCGGTGTTGGTGAAAATGGCACAGTGATTAGATCAGGAGATGAAGGCAATACATGGGCGCTATCATCATTTCCAACAAATGCAGTCGTTTGGTCTATTACAGGACGCAAAGACGGGTTTGTGTGTGCGCATGGAAAACATAGTATTTATGTGTCAAATGATTTCGGGATTTCCTGGGAAATTAAGAAGCCATTTGCTCATGTGAACCACCCGCCTGTCATTCGTTCTTTATGTGCTGCGGGTGATCACCTTTATATTGGAACACAGATTCATGAGGTTCACGGAGGAATATGGGTGTATGACTTGGAGAGTGAACAGGTTTTTCTCCTAAACAGAGAGGATCACCGGATGACAGCCTCTATGCTGCTCTGTCAGGAACATCTTCTAGTTTGCGCATTGGGATCAAAAAAAGGCAAAAAGGGATCTGTTCAAATTTTAGATTTACATACCAATATGCTGCATGATATTCAATCACAAGCCTTTGCTAGGGAGGAATCATTTTTGGATGTGTCAGAGGATAATGGCATTGTGTATGTGACCACCTCACAAGACGAACTCGGGTTTTCTAAAGTGTATCAGCTTGATATTGAGCAAAAAGAGCTCAAATGGTTTGATACGATTAAAGGACACGGTTTTCGTGTAGCCAATCAAAATGAAAACTTTTTCTGTGCTGGTTTATATGAAAGCAAGTTTGTGAGGCCATATGAGGAGCCGGCATTGATTCATTGATAAGGAGGAAGAAAAAGTGACAGAAAAGGTTTTACTGGTGTATGCCACGATGTCTGGGAATACAGAAGCGATGGCAGATTTAATTGAAAAAGGAATAACAGAAGCAGGAGCTAGCGTGGACCGGCATGAAGCGATGGATATTGATGCAGAGCTTCTCAATGATTACACACACATTATGTTAGGTGCGTATACATGGGGAGATGGTGACCTTCCTGATGATTTTATTGATTTATATGAAGAAATGGAAGAGCTTGATTTAACGGGAAAAGCATTTGCTGTATTCGGTTCCGGGGATACGTCTTATGAGCATTTTTGCGGAGCTGTTGACCTAATCGAAGAAAAAGTGAAGGAACTTGGCGGTGACATTGTCCTGCCATCAGTCAAGATTGAGCTGAATCCAGAAGGAGAAGAAGAAGAGAAATTGATTTCTTTTGGCAAGCAATTTGTTCATCTTCACCAGCAGGAAGCAGGGTAATCGGTCCCGCTTGTTTTATTTTCCATTGAAGAGTCAACTCTTTCACTTGTCATTAAAACTCTCCTTTGGTACAGTAATGAAGTATAAATTAAGAGGAGGACATACATACATGAAACAAATGGACGCTAATGAAATTATTTCATTTATTCAAAATAGTACAAAATCAACACCTGTCAAAGTCTACATCAAAGGTGATTTAGAAGGTATTAAATTTGGTGAACATGCAAAAACGTTTATCACTGGAAACACTGGTGTTGTGTTTGGTGAGTGGAGCGAAATTCAAGAAGCGCTAGAAACGAACAAAGACAAAATTGAAGATGTTGTCGTGGAAAATGACCGCCGAAACTCTGCAATCCCGATGTTAGATTTAAGGAACATTAAAGCACGTATTGAGCCAGGTGCTATCATTCGTGACCAAGTTGAAATCGGTGATAATGCAGTCATCATGATGGGGGCTTCTATTAATATCGGTTCTGTGATCGGCGAAGGTACGATGATTGACATGAACGTGGTGCTTGGCGGCCGTGCGACAGTAGGTAAGAACTGTCATATCGGTGCTGGATCTGTTCTTGCAGGTGTCATTGAGCCGCCGTCTGCTAAACCAGTTGTCGTAGAAGATGATGTTGTCATCGGTGCGAACGCTGTTGTTCTAGAAGGTGTGACAATTGGTAAAGGTGCAGTCGTAGCTGCTGGTGCGATCGTTGTGAACGATGTGGAGCCTTACACAGTTGTAGCAGGTACACCTGCAAAGAAAATCAAAGACATTGATGAAAAAACAAAAGGTAAAACAGAAATCAAACAAGAACTGCGTCAGCTTTAATTCACATAATTCGCAGCTGAAGACATAGACGTGGATGATATATCCACGTCTTATTCGTATAGAGGAAAGGAAGCGAGTTCACTTGTTAAATCGTGAGCAATTAATATCTATTCGAAGAGATTTACATCAAATCCCTGAGCTTGGTTTTAAGGAATTCAAAACACAAGCGTATCTCATCAAGCATCTTGGTGCTTATTCAAAAGATCGAGTTGAGATGGAAACATGGCGCACTGGATTATTTGTTAAAGTAAAGGGAACAAATCCTGAGCGCGTATTTGCGTATCGTGCAGATATGGACGGCCTGTCTATTTCTGAGGAAACAGGGTATCCATTTCAGTCTATACATGAAGGGAACATGCATGCGTGTGGACATGACCTTCATATGACCATTGCACTTGGGATCATTGATCATTTTGTTCATGAGCCAATCAAAGAAGATCTATTATTTATTTTCCAGCCGGCAGAAGAAGGTCCAGGCGGAGCTGAACCGATGCTTACAAGTGATGTGCTGAAAAAATGGACGCCAGATTTTATTACAGCACTGCATATTGCACCTGAATATCCTGTCGGAACGATAGCCACAAAGCCAGGGCTGCTTTTTGCCAATACGAGTGAGCTTGTGATTGATCTTGAAGGAAAAGGCGGGCACGCTGCTTACCCTCATTTAGCGAATGATATGGTTGTGGCTGCGAGTGCACTTGTAGGTCAGCTGCAATCGGTTATTTCTCGTAATGTGGATCCTCTTGATAGTGCGGTCATTACGGTTGGCACGATTACCGGGGGAACGGCTCAAAATATCATTGCGCAGCATGCGAAGCTTGATGGCACCATTCGTACACTTTCACCAGAATCTATGGAAAAAGTGAGAAAGCGAATTGAAGCACTAGCAAAAGGGATTGAAATTGGCTACGAATGCAAGGCAACCGTGCGATACCCTTCATCTTATTACGAAGTGGATAATTCAAAGGAACTGACAGAGGAATTTATGTCATATGTTGCCGGAGAAGGGCTTGCGAATGTGGTTGAATGCAGAGAAGCTATGACAGGAGAAGACTTTGGCTACATGCTGAAAAAATACCCTGGATTCATGTTTTGGTTAGGGGTCGATTCAGAGTATGGCCTGCATCATGCAAAACTCATGCCTGATGAAAAAGCGATTGAAACAGCTGTAAACGTTATGACAGCTTATTTCAAAAAGCAAGCAGGGGAATGAATAATCAAGCTGCCTCCTGTACACCTTATGAACAGGAGGTGTTCTTGATTATGACAAGAATTGGTGTAGAACCATCTTTATCCGATGTAGAAGAACTACTGAAGCAAAAAGGATATGACGTCGTACGTATTCAAAATGAACAGCAAATGGATCAGTGTGACTGCTATGTGGTCACAGGACTAGATTCAAATGTTCTTGGCATCTCAGACACAACGACAAAGGCATCTGTGATTACCGCGTCAGGTATGACGGCTGATGAAATTTGTCAAGAAGTAGAACAGCGTGTTCAATAAAACAAACAAGAAAAAGAACCGGTAGATTATAATCCCGGTTCTTTTTGCTCTTTTTCTATATCGAGTACTTCTTTCATTTTTTTACGCAAGATTCGTTCTACCCGCCATTGCTCCATTGTTTCGGTTTTAGCTATGATGCGCAGTACGAGGGAAGAGGATCCGAACGCCTCCACGCCGACAACTTGAGGTCCTTCGATAATTTGAGGAATGTCTTCCCGTACCTCATCACACGCAGCTTGAAGGGCTGTGATCATTTGATCCACATTCTCTTCTGGAGATAGCTCGATATCAACGAGTGCCTGCATAGTCCCTCTTGAATGATTGCTCACGTTCAATATGCTTCGATTTGGGATAAAATGAAGGGTGCCGTCAAAGCTTCGAAGCTGCGTGGTTCTAAGTCCAATTTGTTCTACGATCCCATCAAAGCCAGCAACTGTTATATATTCTCCCACATCGAATTGTTTCTCTAATAATATAAAGAATCCTGTCACTATATCACTCACTAGTCCTTGAGCGCCAAAACCAATCGCAAGCCCCACAACGCCTGCGCCAGCTAGCAAAGCGGTCGGGTTATAATGAAATAAGTCGAGGATCATGACCACTAGAATAAAAATCAATATGTAGGCGAAAATATTTAACGTGAGACTTTGCAGCGTCTGAGCTCTTGATAAAGAGACGTCATGCTTTTCAGAGAATGTGGAATAGGCACGCTTAATCATCTTATTTCCGATGGCTCTGATGATAATATAAATCGCAAAAATAGCGATGAGTTTTAGCAAAATCATACTGCTATTGAGGATAATGGAAACCCAATCTACTTGTTCAAATACTTTCATGATTCTTCAAAACCTTTCTATGTATGCTCTAATAGAGAAGCTAATCATTTGTTCCCTTATGCAAGACATGTTAAACTTTTGTTAAGTGGAGCAAGAGATTGTGACAAATCGTTAATTAAATTTATTATTAATTAATATTGACTAAAAACCGCTTAAGTATTATAATTGTAATTGTGAAGTTATTAACTAAATGAGAATTTCAACTTTTGATTCTCATTTTATATACAGCTTAGAAGTCTGTATAAAGATATTATTTTTTGGAGGGATTTACATATGGCAGAGCGTTTTGTAGGAAAACAAGCTCCACGTTTTGAAATGGAAGCAGTACTTGCTAACAAGGAATTTGGTAAAGTGAGTTTAGAGGAAAACATGAAGAATGACAAATGGACAGTTCTTTTCTTCTATCCGATGGATTTCACATTTGTTTGCCCAACTGAAATTACAGCAATGAGCGATCGTTATGATGAGTTCGAAGATTTAGATGCAGAAATCATTGGTGTATCTACTGATACAATCCATACACATCTTGCTTGGATCAACACAGACCGTAAAGACAATGGTCTAGGCGAATTGAAATATCCGCTAGCTGCTGACACAAACCACACAGTATCTAGAGAATACGGCGTTTTAATTGAAGAAGAAGGTATTGCACTTCGCGGTCTATTCATTATCAACCCAGAAGGCGAACTTCAATATCAAACAGTTTTCCACAACAATATCGGTCGTGATGTAGATGAGACATTACGTGTTCTTCAAGCATTACAAACTGGTGGACTTTGCCCAGCGAACTGGAAGCCTGGTCAAAAAACACTTTAATTGATAGCTGAAGAAACAGGAGGGTCTAACTGATGTTAGACCTTTTTGTTTCGACACATACAATGGATGGAGGCGCTTCATAATGAAATTACGTCAACCAATGCCAGAACTAACTGGTGCAAAAGAATGGTTAAATGGAGAAGTAACAAAAGAAGATCTGATTGGTGACAAACCAACATTGATTCACTTCTGGTCAGTCAGCTGTCATCTTTGTAAAGAGGCAATGCCTCAAGTCAATCAATTCCGTGATGAATACAAGGATCAACTAAACGTTGTAGCAGTTCACATGCCACGTTCAGAGGATGACCTAGATCTAGATAAAATCAAAGAAGTTGCGAAAGAGCATGAAATCACGCAGCCGATTTTTGTAGACAGTGATCATAAATTAACAGAAGCCTTTGAAAATGAATATGTACCAGCATATTATGTATTTGATAAAACAGGTGCTCTACGCCACTTCCAAGCGGGCGGAAGCGGAATGAAAATGCTTGAGAAACGTGTCAATCGAGTGCTTTCTGAGTCTGAAAAGGCTGCAGAATAGGCTTTCCCCCATAAATGGGGGTTTTTTTATGGACAAAAATAGGCGACCTATTGCACGGAATGGACTTTTTATGTACGTGTCTTACCTAAGAAAAGAGAAATTGAGGGAGTTTATTAAAAAAAATTCCTGAAACAAAAAGGTATTACGACCTATTTACATTTTTGTTTTGAAATGAAAATGTAAAGATTTTAACTTTTTACTATTCAGAACGTTTTTGCACAAAAGAAATTTCAGTTTGGTAAATCACGATGTAAATCAAGTAGTATAAGTGTTTATTCAAATTTTTTACAATATTTTAAAGTTTGTCAAAAGCCTTTAGTGGCAATGAAATGGATGCCGATTGTTCCACTTTGGCAAAATTTTAGTTGAAAATACCTATCTGATAGCAAATTGTAAAATGATAAAAAAATAGTTGATAAAATTAGTTTTCTAATCTAATATTTACTATAGAATATTTTTTATATGATGAGGGGGAAATCCATTGTTTAATGAGAGGGAAGCGTTACGATTACGATTGGAACAATTAAACGAAGCAGAAGTAAAGGTCATCCGTGAATATCAAATTGAGCGAGATGCCATTTATGCAAAATTAAGAGAATTAGACCGTCAAGGAACAGGTCTAGTGTCAGATACAAAAAAAGAAGTGCGTACAGAGAGAAAGACGGATTCACTGCCTGTATTAGCTGAACTAGCTGCACAAGAAATGAGAAGCTATCAGCCGCCGGCACAATCACAATCAAATCCAGCATCATCTTTAGGAACAGGACAGCTAAACGGTGCACCTGTAGGTATTCCCGAAGGATCTACAAGACGCAGAAGAGGCACAGCCCGCCCTGGTTCAAAGGCAGCTAAGCTTCGTGAAGCTGCGATTAAAACGTTAAAGCGTCATAATGCGGCGATTAAAAGCTCTGAGCTTCAAAAAGAGATTGAAAAAGAGAGCGGTCTTGAAATTCCAAATATGACAACGTTTATGCAAAGCTTAATTAAAATGTATCCTGAAGTGAAAAAGCCATATCGCGGACAGTATATTTTAGAAGGCGACATTCAAACAGAAGACGAATAAATAAAAAGAAACTGCTGGGTTTTACGCCAGCAGTTTTTTTATTGCGAGAATTACTTTTTTTGATCAACTGTATAGACAATTTTTCGTTCCTTTGACAGGTGATCACGCTGTTTTTTGAAGCCATCGATCTTCACTGTCATGACCTCTCCATTTCGCTGCACCGCATCGACTTGTGCTTGGAGTATTTGAACTTGTTCGTTCAGTTTTTTCAAGATGGGTTCGATTTCTTCCGTTGTTTGCAGGAAGCTGTCTCGAGAGAATGGCTGTGAATTTGTTTGAGCTGACTGGTCAATATCAGCAAAATGAGATGCGATCCATTCCTCACTTTCTGCTAACTGCTTTTGATAGCTTGTGAGCGTTTCATAAAAAATCGCTTCCTTTGCTTTTTCGATTTGCAGTAATTTCTCTTGTGTTTCATAAAAACGCTCCTGCAGGTGTCTAACGCCTTCCTGTAATAGATTGAGCTCTGCGTTTTTATCACCTAATGTTTGCTGCAGTTTCTCAATCACAGCGGATAAAGTATTTCCTTTTTTCTCCTCTTTTGCAAGCTGTTTATCTTGATCCTGCATCCGTTCATTTAATTGGTGAGAGATTTCTTTATATTTGACTACTTTTAAATGCATCCGGTGTTTTTCTTCCGTTTCTTTCCTTCTATGAAAGGTTTCCCTTTGGAGCATTTCATGAAGAAAGACTATTTTATGTAATAATTCAGATTTGCTTGAGGAGAGATCCTGTATTTTTGAGGCTGCATCGTCTTGATCAATGGTCATTTCATCCAATTGTTGTTTTAATTGCGTGTAATCCTTTTTCATCTCGTGATATTCTTGAGTTAACTTCTTATTTTTAGCATACGTATATGAGGATTGTAAATCTGAGATCATTTGTTGATATTTGGCTGTTTCCGCTTTTAAGTATAAATTCTCTTGAGATAGGTCATGGAATAGGGGAGAAGCATGGCGCTTGTTCATCGATAGACCCTCCTTATTCATGTTACCAATAAAGTATGCGAGATGAGTGCGATTAGAACAACCATATCAAAGGAGGGTGAGCGGATGGACGTAGTAAATGTCATTTTAGCTGGAGGAGCTTCCAGACGTTTTGGAGAGCCAAAGGCAAGTTATACGTATCAAGGGAAACCACTATATGAGCATGTGAAAACGCAGCTTTTAAAAGGACAGACAGTGATCATCAGTCATCCATCACTTCTGTCCTTTTTTAAAGAAAGAGGTGAACGAAGTGTGTGGTTAGATGATGAACAGGTGCGCGGATGCGGGCCGCTTGCCGGCATGTATACGGCGATGCAAAAGAAAGAAGCAGCATGGTATTTGGTGACGGCATGTGACATGCCTTTCATACGGAGGGAGACCGCCGAAGCATTATCGTCCTATTGCAGTGAGCACGCAGATGCTATCATCCCGCTTGTTCAGGGCAGATTACAGCCTTTATTTGCGCTTTATCACCGCCGCTGTCTGCCGCCCATTGATGCGTGTTTAAAAGAGAATCAATTAGCCATCAAAGAGTTACTTCAAAGGCTTAAGGTGTGCATCGTCCCAGAGGAGGAACTGAACGTAACACCAAATGAATTTCGAAATATCAATAAAAGAAGCGATTTACCTGAAAACGGTATGATATGATACATAAAAATGGTGAGGAGAGAACAGCATTGAATGACCGATATTCAAGACAAATCTTGTTCCCTCCGGTTGGGGAAAAGGGTCAGCGTGCGCTTGCTGACAGTCATGTTCTGATCGTTGGAGCCGGTGCACTTGGAACTGCCTCTGCGGAAGGGCTTGTCCGGTCTGGGATCGGCACGTTGACGATTGTTGATCGTGATTATGTAGAGTTTTCAAATTTACAGCGGCAGCAGCTGTACACAGAACAAGATGCAAAGGCACATGTGCCAAAAGCAGCTGCGGCAAAAAAACGTCTTCAAGAGATCAATCATGAAGTGACCATACACGCCCTGATTGAAGATGCAGGGGTCGAGCTGTTAAGGCCGTTATTTCAGAGCGTACATATTGTCATTGATGCGACGGATAATTTTGAGACGAGAATGGTGATGAATGATTTATCGCAGGAAACGAAGACGCCGTGGATATATGGCGCTTGTGTGAGCAGTCAGGGGATGTATATGACCATTTTGCCGGATAAAACGCCGTGTTTATCGTGTGTCTTTACAGAACTGCCTGTTGGCGGCTTGACGTGTGATACAGCGGGGATTATTTCTCCAGCAGTTCAAATGGTTTCAGCTTATCAGCAAACAGAGGCGCTAAAATATTTAACAGGATATGAAGAACAAATCGAGCGGAAATTTGTCACATTTGATCTTTGGCAGGCCACATCGTTTAAAATGGATTTGTCTCGTACTAAGCAGAAGGACTGTCCATCTTGCGGGGAAGAAAGAACCTATCCTTATTTACACGAGCAGCGTAAAAAAACGACGATCCTTTGCGGGCGGGATACAGTACAAGTTGTATCTAAGGATTTAGCAAATCTATCATTTCAGCATGTGAAAGAGCGGCTGTCATCTATTTGTGAGGTGGAAGTAAATGACTTTTTAATCCATGTCCGCTATGAATCTTATCGTATTGTCTTTTTCAAAGGTGGACGTGCATTAATCCATGGGACGAATGATGAAAAAGCAGCCAATTCATTACTAGCAAGACTGCTAGGGATATAGGAGTGAAGTGTGATGGAAAGACGTCAGCCAATTTCAGTAGAAGAAGCCATTCAGAAAGTCCATCAATATGAAAAGCATGGAGAAGCAGAATGGGTGCCTTTAAAAAATAGCCTTGAAAGGTTCATTGCAGAAGATATTTTGGCAGATCACGATGTTCCTGCATTTGATCGTTCCCCGTATGATGGTTTTGCACTTCGGGCAGAAGATACAAAAGAAGCGTCAAGCGAGCATCGGGTTGAATTTGAGGTCATTGACCATATTGGTGCAGGAATGGTCTCAGCAAAAACCATCGGTCCCTTTCAAGCCATCCGTATCATGACAGGAGCAAAAATCCCGGATGGAGCAAATGTCGTCATCATGCTTGAGCTGACTAAGACCTTCGAAAAAGACGGCAAATCATACATGTCACTTAAAAGACCGCTGCAAAAAGGGGACAATATTTCTCGTCAAGGAGAAGAGGTACTTGAAGGGAATGTGATGGTCAAAAAAGGAACCAAAGTAACTCCGGGCGTTACGGCTCTATTGGCGACATTTGGATATGCAGTAGTGCCAGTTGTCAAAAAGCCAGTGATCGGCATCATCTCAACAGGTACAGAGCTTCTTCAAGTGAGTGATGCGATGGTGGACGGTAAGATTAGAAACAGTAATCTTAGTATGGTTTATGCCCAGGTACTTGAGACCGGGGGAGAGCCGCTTGATTTAGGCGGTGTGTCCGATGATTTTGACAAAAGCTATCATGCAGTCAAAGCAGCCTTAAGCAAGGTAGATTTCCTGATCACAACAGGCGGTGTGTCAGTAGGTGATTTTGACTTTCTCCCTGCGATTTATAAAAAGCTGGGAGCTGAAGTGCTGTTTAATAAAGTGGCGATGAGACCCGGAAGTGTGACGACGGTTGCTGCAATGCCAAATGGTCAACTGCTGTTTGGGCTGTCAGGAAATCCTGCTGCCTGTTTTGTTGGCTTTGAATTATTTGTGAAACCGATCATCTATCAATGGTCTTTGAAGAAACAGCCGTTCCCCGATTTTGCTGAGGCGAAGCTGACACACGATTTCCCCAAAGCCAATCCGTTCACTCGATTTGTCAGAGCGGCACTTCAATTCACGGGCAGTCAGCTCAGTGTCACCCCAACAGGTCTTGATAAATCAAGTGCAGTGACCTCTATTGCAGATGCTAACTGTTTTATCGTGCTGCCCGGAGGAACAAGAGGTTTTAAGGCCGGTGATCAGGTCCATGTTCTGCTGTTTCAGCAAGAAGGCGGAGGTTCTCCATGCTGGATGACACATTAAGCATATTACAGGTGGTCGGTTATCAAAACAGCGGCAAGACGAGGTTGATTGAAAAGCTCTGTCAGCTGGCTGTACTTGACGGGCTGAAGTTAGGCTGCTTCAAACACCATGGACATGGCGGGAAACCAGATCGTCTTTTGAAAGAAAAAGACACCGATCGATATGTCGGGGCAGGTGCATTTGCCGCTGGCGTGGAAGGGGAGGGTGAATTTCACTTTTCAATGCAGCACATCACGTTAGAGCAGCTGCTCAACATGTGTCAGCATCTTCCATTAGACGCTGTCCTGATAGAAGGGTATAAACAGGCACCTTATCGTAAAATCGTTTGTGTGAAGAATGAAGAGGAGCTCATTGATCTTTCAACTCTTTCCAATATTCAAGCAGCTATTTATTTGTCTCAAGAGTTTCAATTAACCGAAAATTACTCATTTCCTGTGTTTTCAGCCTTTGAAAAAGGTGCGAACACATTTTGTTATAACTTATTGAAGGGAGGCGGCTCTATTTGAGTGAACTTTTTAAAATAACAAAAACGCCGATTGATGTGAACGAATTGATTCAGCATGTGACAAGGCGAGAGGCAGGGGCCATTACGACGTTTATCGGGACGGTCAGAGAGTGGACAAACGGCAAGAAAACCCTGCGTTTAACTTATGAAGCATACATACCAATGGCCGAAAGCATGCTAAGTCAAATTGGACAAGAAATCAAGAAACGGTGGCCTAATACTGAAGCAGCCATTGTGCACAAGATCGGGACACTTGATATAACGGATATTGCTGTTGCGATAGCCGTTTCATCTCCTCATAGGAAGGCTGCATACGAAGCGAATGAATATGCCATTGAGCGAATTAAGGAAATCGTTCCGATTTGGAAAAAAGAATATTGGGAAGACGGGGAAGCCTGGATAGGTGATCAGCTTGAAAAGGTTTCATATCCAGAGGGGAAACCTAGCGATCTTCAACTTGCAAAGAAAGAAGGTGATCAGCTTGATTAGTGTATTATTGTTCGCCGGCCTTGCTGAGAAGGCCGGTAAACAACAAATCATCATTCAAAAAGATCAAACAACGGTTGATGAGATTAAATTAGAATTACAGGAGGTATATGGTGTTGATGCTGCACAAAACGTGATGGTTGCAGTCAACGAACTATATACGAGGGAAAACGCTGAAGTGCGTAGCGGGGACACTGTTGCATTCATTCCTCCTGTAAGCGGTGGATAATAGATATTAGAGGATTTGGTTATGGCCAGCGGCTGTAACCAATTTTTTATGTGTGAAAAGATTGTAGAGGTATTTGGGTGTGATCTTCGTAAATAAAACATCCCCTTCGTGCTTTAGAAATGTGAGGATCGAGCTGCTGGATCAGATCATACAATTCGCTAATTCGTCTCACATTGAAATCTGTCTGGGCTTGAAGCTGTTCTTTTAATTCTTTTGTGCTCACAATGCCTCCCTTTTTCTCTTTAATAATATCTACACATCTAGCAGCGTAGTATATTTTGTCATTAGAGGGTCTGCTTTCTTTCATATCAAGTAATTTGAGCTCATGATAAATCAGTTCTCTTTCCTTTCGAAAGTATTGCCATGCTTCTTGTTCCTTTTCATAAAGTAAAATCAATTGCGTTTTCAATTTTTCTCTTAACATTCACTTGACTCCATTTCCACTATCATTTAACCTACCTCTATTTTACATTATATGAAAAAATAACTTTTGATCAAGTAAAATCCTTATGTTTTTCATTTTTTAATATGAAAGTATTGATACTAAAGGCTTATTTGTTCTATAAAAGAAATCAATCATAGTCCTATAAAGCCGGGATTTGTCGAAATTACTAGGATTATTTTAACAAAAAATTGATGTGTCTCACTAAGACCATACGAATCCAAAGGAAAAGGATATTTATTCCGAAAGACATGTGGTTTTTTGATAAAATGTTTTTAGGTCAGTAAAACCTCTATTTTTTGATATGAATATGGTCTGGTCATGGTGTCATTTGGAGGATGTCATTCGTGATAATAGAATAATAGATAAATTTTTTCATCAATGAAAATAAGAAAATCAAATCATTCATCACTTATTGGCAATCTTTTGATAAAATAGAAAGAACAAGAGAGAACATGTGCGTTTGCATACTTGCATGACATAGAGAGGATGACATTTGATGAAAGAAAATATGCAAAAGCCTACGATCATTGGAGTGAGCACAAGACCTTCAGAGCACCTGAAACGAGTATGGGGAAACCCGGTTGTTTGGTGGCCTTTATCCTGTGTGCTTCTTTTGACAGTCATTGTGACTTATTTGTCAGAGCAGGTGAATGAAGGAATGTGGGCAGATTTAAGCTTGCCGGTATCGGTCGTTTATGTGGTGACGCTAATTGGTCTAATTCTCGGGCTTGTGATCAATGCTGCTATATATAAGTTCATCGTATTTTTAGCAAAGGGTGATGCATCGTTTCAGCAGCTGTTTTCAGCGGTCCTGTTTATTACACCAGTTACGATCATTGGTACGATTATTTCTCATCTGTCCGTCATCCTGTTCCATGTGCCAAAAAACATCACAATAACCTCATTAAATGCATTCATTCAAACTTCTGGTCCATGGCACGGTGTGCTTGCTAATATCGATCTATTTGTGATCTGGAATCTTATTTTAACAGGCTTTTTATTGATTAAAGTCGGTCATATATCTCCAAGATTATCTTGGATCATTATAGGAGTCTTTTATGTCATTTCTTTCATTCTTCAATATGTAGGAACCGCAATCAACATATCAGTAAGCAGGGGGTAGAATGTTTTTATGAGAAAGAAAATCATCATCGGATCCATTTTTATTATTGTCATCGGTCTATTTATTGGCTTTAACATTGCGAAAAATCAATCAAAGCCTGCTTCGACAGCAGCTATTAAAACAGTAAAACCCGCGCAAAAAGAAATCACCACTACGGTAATGACGCCAGGGACACTTTCATTCTCTGAAGAGCAGTTCATTTATGCAGAAGAGGAAAAAGGACACTTGAAGGGGATTTCTGTGAAAGAAGGAGAAAAGGTAAAGGCTGGAACGCCGCTTCTTACATATGAAAATAGGGAGCTGGAGCTTGAAGAGCAGCAGCAAGCTCTTGCGGCTGAATCAAGTACGCTAAAACGCGAACAATTACAAAATAGACTGAGCGAATTAGATGAAAAACAAGCAGGCGACACCGCCATCAATCCTAAAAACGAGCGAGACCAGCTTGAATTAGAGCTGAAAGCGGCTGAATTAGAACAAAAACAAGTAGAGATCAGCCAAGAAAAAGTAAAAGCACAAATAGAAGATTTAACCGTACATAGTAAAATTGACGGCACAGTGATTTCGATTGAGCAAGAAGAAGCGGCAGGAAAGCCGGAAGAGAGAAAGCCAATCATTCATATTGGCAATGAGAAAAAAATGATTGTGCGAGGTCTGATTTCAGAGTATGACGCCATAAAAGTGAAAAAGAAACAAAAAGTAAAGGTAACGTCCGATGTCATTCGCGGAAAGAGCTGGCAAGGGGTCGTGAAAAAAGTGGGAACTGTACCTGCTCAGGCAGCATCCGAAACAACTTCAGGCGATCAAACGGTGCAATATCCTGTTGAAATTGAAATAAAAGGGAAAAAGCCTGAGGCAAAACCTGGCTTTAAAATGATCATGGAAATTGAAACAGATAAGCGTCAAGCCCAAACGATTCCTGAATCAGCTGTAAAAAAAGAGAATGATGGACAATACGTTTATGTAGTCAAAAAGAATGTACTTAAAAAAGTAAAAGTGGTGCTAGGGGAAACGTCAGGTAATGACCTTGAAGTGACAAAAGGTGTCAAGGCAGAGGATCAAATCATTTCTCATCCATCAGATGACATGTATGACGGAATGGAAGTGAATGCTGAATGATTCAGCTTTCAAACGTGACAAAAAGCTATGAGGTTGCCCAAGAAACATTTGATGTATTAAGTGAGATCGATCTTGTCATTGAAAAAGGCGAGTATATGTCCATTATGGGTCCGTCTGGCTCTGGTAAATCGACGTTAATGAATATCATTGGCTGTTTAGACCGACCAACCACAGGACAATATCATTTTCAAGGAAGAGAGCTGTCAGCAGCAAAGGATCAAGAACTTGCAGTGATTCGAAATCAATTCATTGGATTTGTCTTTCAGCAATTTCACCTGCTGCCGAGGCTAAATGCGAGGCGTAATGTTGAGCTTCCAATGATTTATGCTGGTATCAGTCAAAAGGAAAGAAAAGAACGCGCAGAAATGGCACTTGAAAAGGTTGGTTTGGCAGACCGAATGAAACATATGCCAAGTGAGTTGTCGGGAGGGCAAAAGCAAAGAGTGGCAATTGCACGTGCAATTGTCAATAAGCCGCAGCTTATCTTAGCAGATGAACCGACAGGCGCTCTTGACTCAAAAACAAGCTTCTCAATCATGGAACAGTTTACAAAGCTGAATGAGGAAGGGACAACGATTGTGCTTGTCACCCATGAAGAAGAAATGGCTGCGTATACAAATCGGACGGTCGTTGTAAGAGATGGACGGCTCGTTGAAGATAGATTGACACAAGGGGACGCTATGAATGAAACTTTTTGAAAATATCAAAATAGCGATGAATTCTGTTTTAGCTCATAAATTACGTTCTATTTTAACGATGCTTGGGATTATTATTGGTGTTGGATCGGTCATTGCGGTCGTGGCTATCGGTCAAGGCGGTGAGCAAATGTTAAAAGGGTCGATTTCAGGTCCAAACAATGCCATTGATATGACATATACGCCTTCTGACGAAGAGTTAAATGCAAATCCATACGCTTTATTCGACGCCACATTTACTGAGGAAGACATAAAAAGCATTAAGACAATCAATGGGGTGAATCAGGTTGCCTCTTCGACTGCGCAAGGAATGCAGCTGAGATTTCAAGATACGACAGTGGATGCGACAGTTAACGGTATAAATGAAGGGTATACGACTGTACATTCATTACAAATAGCAGAAGGACAGAATTTAAGAGATATTGACTTTAGAAGCGGTAGAAGAGCTGCTCTCATCTCTGAAGGCTTACAAAAAAAATTATTTAATGGACAGAAGGCATTAGGTGAAATGATTTGGATGAACGGACAGCCTGTTGAAGTCATCGGTGTTTTAGCCAAACAGAAAGGGATGTTTTCATTTGATATGAACGAAATATATGTCCCGTTTGCTATGCTCACCTCCACATTTGGTATCAATGAATATGATAAGTTGTCAATTCAAGTCGCACAGGCTGATCAAATGAAGGAAGTAGGAAAGAATGCGGCTGCATTATTAAATGAAAATCATCATACAGAAGATGCTTATGAAATGATCAATATGGAAGAAATCGCAGAAGGCATTGGTCAAATAACGTCTGTTATGACAACAATCATTGGCTCAATAGCTGGAATTTCTTTACTTGTCGGCGGTATCGGAGTGATGAATATCATGCTTGTTTCTGTGACAGAGAGGACAAGGGAAATTGGTATCCGAAAAGCGATTGGAGCAACAAGGGCTCAAATTCTCGTTCAATTTTTAATTGAGTCTGTCGTCTTAACGCTGATCGGCGGGTTGATGGGGATCGCACTTGGCTTAGGTGGTGCCTCGCTAGTATCACTATTTGCCGGCTGGCCGTCCTTAGTATCTTGGCAAGTCATCTGTGGAGGTGTGCTGTTTAGTATGCTGATTGGGATTGTTTTTGGGTTAATTCCTGCGAATAAAGCAGCAAGACTAGATCCGATTGATTCTCTTAGATATGAATAATTTGGAGAGAAGAACAAAAGCATATAAACAGTGTGAATTCGCCTGTAATCCACCATCAAAAGCTTTTATGCACATCGCATAAAAGCTTTTTTTAGTTCCGTTGAATGAAATGAAAAATGATAGAAATGCTAAGATCATGACTTTCATCTTAATGTCACATATTTTTCAGTTTACAAATGGTACATATAAAGGTAAGATGACCATGGTGAAAGATTTTGATAGTTATTGAATGTATTTGGTTGTTTTGTATTGATAATGTTGAAAAAAGCGATTACAATAAAGGTGCGCGCGAAATGAATACGTTTTCAAAAGGGGGTGTTTTCATGTTGACACCGGAAAGACATCAACTCATTATCGACTGTTTAGAAGAAAATGATGTCATCAAAATACAGGACTTAACGATTATGACAGATGCGTCTGAATCTACAATTAGAAGAGATTTATCAGCCCTAGAAGAAAAAGGATTTCTTAAAAGAGTCCATGGGGGAGCAGCCAAGATATCAAATATCCGTCTTGAACCAGATGTATTTGAGAAATCTGCCAAAAACCTTCAAGAAAAGTCATTGGTTGCAGAGGCGGCTGCTTCACTTTTAAAACAAGGCGATTGTATTTATTTAGATGCTGGTACGACCACACAGCAAATGATTGAATATATCGATCCAGATCAAGATATTGTTGTGGTGACAAACGGTGTTATGCACATTGAAGCACTCATGAGAAAAGGCATTTCTTTTTACCTGATAGGCGGATCAGTGAAACATCGAACAGGAGCCATGGTGGGAGCCGCAGCTTTGACAGCGATGGAAAATTACCGTTTTGACAAAAGCTTTGTTGGGACGAACGGCATTCATCCCGAGGCGGGGTTTACAACACCTGATCCAGAGGAAGCGCTCATGAAAAAAAGAGCCATGAAGCAGGCGAAAAAAACCTATATCTTATCAGATGCCTCTAAGTTTGGCGAAATATCGTTTTCAACCTTTGCTAGTTTACAGGAAGCCACCATTATCACAAACGACGCAAAAGAGGATTCATTCGATAATTACCATGAAAAAACGGTTATAAAGGTAGTGAAAACATGATTTATACAGTTACTTTAAACCCATCAGTTGATTACATCGTACACGTGGAGGATTTCGCTGTCGGCGGTTTGAATCGTTCAACCTATGACAAAAAATATCCAGGTGGAAAAGGGATCAATGTCTCAAGGCTTTTAAAACGTCACGGTGTTGAATCAAAAGCACTTGGATTCATAGGCGGATTTACAGGCAAATATATTCAAGACTTTTTACAAAACGAACAATTACAAACAGCCTTTCACGAGGTGTCAGAAGATACACGAATTAATGTGAAACTAAAAACAGGTGAAGAAACCGAAATCAACGGACTGGGTCCATCTATTACCGAAGCGCAATTTGAGTCGTTTCTGTCTCAATTCACTTCATTGGCTGAAGGAGATGTCGTTGTGTTAGCTGGCAGCATTCCTTCTTCATTGCCTCATAACACGTATGAACGAATTGCTGAGGTGTGCGAAAAGCAAGGCGTTAGAGTTGTTCTTGATATTTCCGGGGAAGCACTAAAAAAAGCAGCAGGCTTGAAACCGTTCTTAATGAAGCCAAACCATCATGAGCTAGGTGAAATGTTTGAGACGAGCATCTCATCTGCGGAAGAAGCCATTCCTTATGGGAAGAAGCTGTTAGAACAAGGTGCTGAACATGTCATCGTATCAATGGCTGGAGATGGCGCTCTCTTATTCAGTAAGGAAGGGATCTATCAGTCCAATGTTCCAAAGGGTACGCTTGTTAATTCAGTTGGTGCAGGGGATTCAGTTGTTGCAGGATTTTTAGCCGGCATTTCGAAAGATCTTTCGATTGAAGAATCATTTAAGCTTGGTGTCACATCAGGCAGTGCTACAGCATTTTCTGAGGAGCTTGGAACAAAAGAGCTTGTCGACACACTATTACCACAAGTAAAAGTCACACGCATTTAAAGGAGGAGTCATCATGAAAATTACAGAACTACTCACGAAGCATACCATTAAGCTTCAATTAGACAGCCAGCAGAAAGAAGCAGTCATTGAAGAACTAGTCACTGTTTTAGATACAGCAGGCAAGCTAAATGATAAAGAGGGCTACAAAGAAGCAGTGATCAACCGTGAAAAACAGAGCTCTACTGGTATTGGCGAAGGAATTGCTATCCCTCACGCTAAAACAGCAAGTGTAAAAGAGCCTGCCATTGCATTCGGCCGCTCGACAGCTGGTGTAGATTATGAATCACTAGACGCGCAGCCGAGTCATCTTGTCTTTATGATTGCAGCAACTGAAGGTGCAAACAACACGCACTTAGAAGCACTTTCTCGTTTATCAACACTTCTGATGCGTGAAGAAATCCGAAAGCAGCTTCTTGAAGCGGCTACTGAAGATGAAATCATCGATATCATCAATACGCATGACAAGGACGATGAAGAAGAAGAGGAAGTTCAAGAGGAGCCGGCTGCATCAGGAAAACCAGCTAAGATTTTAGCGGTAACAGCTTGTCCAACAGGCATTGCGCATACATTTATGGCAGCAGATGCTTTGAAAGAAAAAGCAAAAGAAATGGGCGTTGACATTAAAGTCGAAACAAACGGCTCTGGCGGTATTAAACATGCCCTTACGGCAAAAGAAATCGAAGAAGCACCAGCCATCATTGTGGCAGCGGACAAGCAAGTTGAAATGGAACGCTTTAAAGGCAAACATGTCATTGAAGTACCTGTGACAGCTGGAATCCGTCGTCCTCAGGAATTGATTGAAAAAGCAGTCAATCAAGATGCGCCGATCTATAAAGGCTCAGGCGGCAGTTCTTCCAAAGACGAAAATGAGTCATCTGGTAAGGGAAGAAGTGGTTTTTACAAGCACTTAATGAGTGGTGTAAGCAACATGCTTCCATTTGTTGTCGGGGGCGGTATCCTTGTTGCGATCTCATTCTTCTGGGGAATTAACTCAGCAGATCCTAAGGACCCTTCATTTAATTCATTTGCAGCTGTATTAAAAGGAATTGGCGGAGATAATGCGCTTGCCTTAATCGTTGCTGTTTTAGCCGGATTTATTGCAATGAGTATTGCAGATCGTCCAGGTTTTGCGCCAGGTATGGTCGGTGGATTTATGGCGTCGGCAGCAGGTGCAGGATTCTTAGGCGGACTCATTGCCGGTTTCCTTGCTGGTTACATCGTTGTTCTATTGAAAAAGGTATTCACATTCGTACCGCAGTCACTCGACGGGATTAAACCGGTTCTGCTGTATCCATTGTTCGGTATTTTCTTCACAGGCATTATCATGCATTACATTGTTAACACACCGGTAAAAATGGTGATGGATGGATTAACTCACTGGCTTGAAACTTTAGGTACTGGAAACCTTGTCTTAATGGGCATTATTTTGGCAGGTATGATGGCGATTGATATGGGAGGCCCAATTAACAAAGCGGCTTACACATTCGGTCTTGCGATGATTGCTGCTGGAAACTATGCACCGCATGCTGCCATTATGGCAGGCGGAATGGTACCACCATTAGGTATTGCACTTGCTACAACAATCTTTAGAAATAAATTCTCAAAACGTGATCGAGAAGCAGGGATTACATGCTACTTCATGGGAGCTGCCTTCATCACTGAAGGGGCCATCCCATTTGCAGCGGCTGACCCTCTGCGCGTAATTCCTTCAGCTGTCATTGGAGCAGCCGTAGCTGGCGGATTAACTGAATTCTTTAGAGTCACGCTTCCTGCGCCGCACGGCGGACTATTCGTTTTCTGGGTAACAAATCATCCAGTTCTTTATATCATCAGCATCTTAATCGGTGCCGTTGTAACAGCGATTTTACTGGGTATTTTGAAAAAACCAGTCAAACTAGAAGCGTAATTCAGAAGAGAAGCATCGTGAAGAGCGGTGCTTCTTTTTGTTTAATCACGAACAAATTAGGAAAAAATATCTAATTGAATGGTTGTCTTGTGAATTTTTAAATGACATGTGATAAAGTAAAGTTATTCAATTCACGTTTCAAGTCTTTTAGCAGAAAGTCTTAGGAGGAAGCAGTATTTTGAACGAAGAAAACAAACAAAACGAAAATGATATTCAATCTGATGCAAAGCAAGCCAAAACAGAGAAGAAAAGTTCACTGTTTGAATGGATCAAAGCCATTTTAATTGCACTTGCGCTCGTCTTGCTCATCCGTACGTTTATATTTGAGCCGTATGTGGTGGAAGGAGAGTCAATGGAACCGACTCTTCATGATGGGGAAAAGCTGTTTGTTAACAAAACCATTAACTATCTAGGTGGTGTCAAACGAGGTGACATCGTGATTATTAATGGAAAGGGTGGCCAGAAAATTCATTATGTAAAACGATTGATCGGTTTTCCGGGAGACACGATTGAAATGAAGGATGATTCACTTTACATTAATGGTAAAAAAGTAGATGAGCCTTATTTAAAAGAGAACAAGGTACATGCGAAAGAGTATGAAGTGCATTTGACAGGGGATTTTGGTCCAGTAAAAGTACCGAAAAACGATTACTTTGTGATGGGGGACAACAGACTCAATTCCATGGACAGCAGAAATGGACTTGGACTCATTGAAAAGGATCGAGTTGTCGGGACATCAGAATTTGTTTTCTTCCCATTTGGCGACATTCGGCAAACAAAATAAAAGCACCCTTCTCAGGTGCGTGAGAAAAGTGCTTATGGACGACCCTTAAAAGAAGGGTCGTTTTTAATTTGGCGTGAGCACCGTAACAATGATCACAATCGCCAACACAGAAGCGAAAACAGACCCAGTAATGGCTAAAACGGATCGAAACAATCCGATCTTTTGATTTTCTTTCCCTCGCTTTTGTAAAAAGCGTTTCGAAAAGATGTGTACCAGTGTGTAAATAAGCACAAGCCCAATATAAAGGCCAAAATCTCTCGCGTTGAAGCCTGTTGCAGATAAATAAATACCCATAAAGAAAATCAATAAACAGTATTCCATAAGTGTCAGTAATCTCAAATCGCACGAACTCCTTCAACAAATCATTCCCGCTTATTATACCATAATGGACAAATTGCCTTCGTTCTTAGCGAGAGACGTTTCTATCAAACGTTATTCATGTTATACTTCATAATGATGAATGAGTGATGGAGGATTAATAAATGATTGCAGTAAATAATGTTAGTTTGCGTTTTGCTGATCGTAAACTATTTGAAGAAGTAAATATTAAATTCACTCCTGGCAACTGCTACGGTTTAATTGGTGCCAATGGAGCTGGTAAATCAACGTTTCTAAAGATTCTTTCAGGTGAAATTGAGGCTCAGACGGGCGATGTTCATATGAGCCCTGGTGAGCGTTTAGCGATTTTAAAACAGAACCACTTTGAATACGAAGAATTTGAAGTATTAAAAGTCGTCATGATGGGTCACAAACGTCTATATGATGTGATGCAGGAGAAAGATGCGATCTATATGAAACCTGATTTCTCAGATGAAGACGGGATTCGTGCAGCAGAGCTTGAAGGTGAGTTCGCTGAGTTAAACGGCTGGGAAGCAGAAAGTGAAGCAGCGATCTTATTAAAAGGTCTTGGCATTCCAGAGAGCCTTCAATCGAAGAAAATGTCTGAGCTTGGTGGTTCTGAAAAAGTAAAAGTACTACTAGCCCAAGCTTTATTTGGTAAGCCTGACGTTCTTCTTCTTGATGAGCCAACGAACCACTTGGACTTACAAGCAATCCAGTGGCTGGAAGAGTTCCTCATTAATTTTGAAAATACCGTGATCGTCGTTTCGCATGACCGTCACTTCTTAAACAAAGTATGTACACATATTGCGGACCTAGACTTCGGAAAAATTCAAGTATATGTCGGTAACTATGATTTCTGGTATGAGTCCAGCCAGCTAGCGCTGAAACTCAGCCAAGATGCAAATAAGAAAAAAGAAGAGCAAATTAAGCAGCTTCAAGAGTTCGTTGCCCGGTTCAGTGCGAACGCTTCTAAATCGAAGCAAGCGACCTCAAGAAAGAAATTGCTTGATAAAATTTCTTTAGATGATATTAAGCCATCTTCACGTAAATATCCGTATGTTCATTTTGCGCCAGAGCGCGAAATCGGAAATGATGTCCTTCAAGTAGAAGGTCTATCGAAAACAATTGACGGTGTGAAAGTACTTGATAACGTCAGCTTTATCATGAATCGCGAGGATAAAATTGCGTTCCTAAGCCGTAATGAGCTTGCTGTGTCTACTTTATTTAAAATCCTTGCTGGTGAGATGGAGCCAGACAGCGGGACGTATAAATGGGGCGTCACAACATCTCAAGCCTTTTTCCCGAAAGACAATAGTGAATACTTTGAAGGAAACGATGTCGATCTAGTGGATTGGCTCCGTCAATATTCTCCTAATGATCAAAGCGAAAGCTTCTTACGCGGGTTCTTAGGACGTATGCTTTTCTCTGGGGAAGAAGTAAAGAAAAAAGCAAGCGTCTTATCAGGTGGAGAAAAGGTTCGTTGTATGTTATCGAAAATGATGCTGTCAGGAGCGAATGTACTGCTGCTGGATGAGCCGACGAACCACTTAGACCTAGAATCCATTACAGCGCTGAATAACGGTTTAATGAGCTTTAAAGGAGCTATGCTCTTCTCATCTCATGACCATCAGTTTGTAGAAACAGTGGCAAACCGGATCATCGAAGTGACGCCAAATGGCATCGTTGATAAACAAACAACATATGATGAGTTCTTATCAGATCAAGACATTCAAAAGAGACTCGTTGAGCTTTATGCGTAAATAAGAAAAGACATCCAAAAGTGGATGTCTTTTTTTGATTAAATCGCCCAGTTTCCATTACGGAAGATCGGTTCGCGTTTTCCGTCTTTTGTAATGCCGTCAATATTCATTTCCTTTGAACCAATCATGAAATCGACGTGTGTGATACTGTTGTTCACACCAGCTGCATGCAATTCTTCACGATTCATCTCTTTTCCGCCTTCGATATTGAACGCATACCCGCTGCCGATGGCAAGGTGATTCGATGCATTTTCATCATAAAGGGTATTGTAATAGAGAATATTCGAGTTTGAGATTGGTGAATCATCTGGTACGAGAGCAACCTCACCTAGATAATGGGAGCCTTCATCTGTTTCAACGAGCGAAGTTAAAATGTCTTCGCCTTCTTTCGCTTTCACATTGACAATTCGGCCATTTTCAAACGTTAATGTAAATTCATCAATAATATTTCCTGCATAGCTGAGCGGTTTTGTGCTTGAGACAGTCCCATTTACACCGTCTTTTTTAGGTACGGTAAATACTTCTTCTGTCGGCATGTTGGCCATGAAAGAGACGCCGCGTTCACTCACGCTGCCGGCACCTACCCAAATGTGCTGCTCTGGGAGCTCAATCGTTAAATCTGTGCCAGGGGCATCATAATGCAGCTTGTGGTAGTGGCGCTCATTTAGTATTTTGACCTTTTCATTTAGTGACTCATCGTGCTTTTTCCAAGCTTCAACAGGATCTGCTTGATCAGCGCGTGCGACTTTAAAGATTTGATCCCATAATAAAGCGACAGCTTCTTCATCTGTCTGGTCAGGGAAAATCTTTTTCGCCCATTCTTTTGATGCAGCGCCTACGACCGTCCAAGCAACTTTGTCTGATTGAACGTATTGGCGATATGTATGAAGGGCTGATCCAGCGGCCTTTTGCTGTGCAGCGATTTTTTTCGAGTCAATGCCTCGCAGAAGGTCAGGGCTTTCTGATAAGATCGTGATAAAAGCGCCGCCGCGTTTTGCGATGGTTTCCATCATCTGTGCTTCCCATTCTGGGAATTGCTCAAACACATCCAGCGGTGCATGTTCATATTTTAAACGGGCAAGAATACCATCACTCCAGCGGATATGTACGTTTTTCGCCCCGCGCTCATACGCATGTTTTGCGACAAGACGAACAAGGTCTGCAGATTCAGTAGATGCTGATACGACGACTTCCTGTTCTTTTTGAACATTCACACCGACTTCAACGATCGTCTTCGCATATTGATCTAGTTGTTTTTCAAATGAACTCATAAAAAACCCTCCTTTAGTCATGTTCATCATATCAGATTTAAGACCGAAAAGGAAAATGGGGAGCACGTTTCAAGCCAAAATAAAAAAGCCGCTTTCGTGCGGCTTTTTTAGCGGTTCAGTTGTTTCACAGGCTGTGCATTAGAAGGGGGCATATGTGAAAATGACAGACTCATTCCTCCTAAAATAATACCCGTTAAAATAACTGTGACAACGACCCGTTTACCTAAATCAAGCAACATGTTCTTCCTCCTTCACGTTTATCCATTTCTCACGATATGATCGAAATGATAAAAAAAGAAGTAGAACAAGAAGATTATTTTAATGTTTTTTGCAATTTATGAATGACTTCTAGTGAACGACCTGTTCCGATCGCGACAGATTCAAGTGGATTTGCTGCAATATGGACTGGAACGACAATCTCCTGTGAGAGCCATTCTTGAATCCCATTTAACAAAGCACCGCCGCCAGTTAAGATCACGCCGCGGTCTACAATGTCACCACTAAGCTCTGGAGGGCTGTCCTCTAATGTGGCACGAATCGCCTCTAAAATATGAAGAAGTGATTCTCGCATGGCACCTTGAATTTCATGAGATTCAAGTGTGATCGTTTTTGGAAGACCTGTCACCAGATCACGTCCACGTACTTCTAATGACTCCGGCTCATGCTCAATGAGACCATAACCAATTTCCATTTTAACCTGCTCAGCTGTCCGCTCGCCGATTAATAGATTATATTTCTTTCTCACAAACGTAATGATATCTTCATCCAGCTGATCTCCACCAATTCGAATGGAATGACAAGAGACAACGCCACCAAACGAAATGATGGCAACTTCCGTTGTTCCTCCGCCAATATCGACTACGACGTTTGCAACAGGCTCATCTACTGGGAGATCAGCGCCGATTGCGGCAGCAACAGGTTCTTCAATTAAATGCACGTGCTTTGCACCGCAATTTTTCACAGCATCGCTGATGGCACGGCGCTCAACAGCTGTTGAACCAGATGGTGTACATACCACGACCGTTGGTTTTCTGAAGGTAAACCCGATATTTTTCCCTGCTTTTTTCATGATTTGTTTGAGTAAATCTGTTGTCATATCATAATCAGCGATGACACCGTCTTTCATCGGACGGATCGCCACAATTTTCCCAGGTGTTTTCCCAATCATTTCTTTTGCTTCTGCTCCGACTGCAAGTACAGTTTTTGTTTCTGTATCGACTGCCACGACGGACGGTTCATTTAAAATAATCCCCTTATTTTTACTATAAACCAATATGTTAGCTGTTCCTAAATCAATTCCAATTTCGGCATTTTGAAACATGTTTTCACCCAATCTCTATTTTTGCTGTTTTAAACAATTTTACATTTAAAAGTTCAGAGGGTTGGTGTCATTTGTGGGGGTTAGTAAGGACCTTGAAATGAACTTGTAAAATTCAAGTATCATTTTGACAATCACAATAAATTTTCCCTTTGTTTTTTCTTTTATGAAAAAAATTTTTATAGAGGAGAAACCTTTTGAGAATCTCTTACGTCTACGATATATCAATTGGTGAAAAACAGATTGATCTTGAGCTAATGAAAGAAAGAGGGAACGAAATTGAAATCTATCGGAGTCGTAAGAAAAGTAGACGAACTAGGGCGTATTGTGATGCCAATCGAATTAAGAAGAGCACTTGATATTGCTATTAAAGACAGTATGGAATTTTTTATAGATGGGGAGAAAATCGTCTTGAAAAAATACCAGCCTGAGGGCGTTTGCCTCATGACTGGTGAGATTACATCAGAGAACCATGATTATGGAAATGGTCAAATTACATTAAGCGCTGAAGGCGCAGAACTACTGTTAAAAGAGCTGCAAGAAGCTCTTCAGCAGTAATTAAAATAGCCTGCTCTCTTCCTTTGTGCTGAGAACAGGCTGTTTTTTTCTAAAAAAGTTCCTTAAAAATGCCCCATCTCCCTCAAAAAATAAGTGGAAAATGGTACAATTGACAAAGAATCTCAGGGCGGCAGGTGGAATCATTTGAACAAAACATATCAAGTGCGGATCGTGTTATCTGTTCTTGCATTTATTTTAATTTTAAGCTGGGATTTCTTTTATTATCTAGGCGGCTTTCAAATTAATTGGCCGCTCGATCTAGCCTTTACAGTCTTGGTTTTAACAGGGATCTGGGTTGTCTCAGGCTATGTAGACCGCTTAAACCTACTTGTGTCAGACTTAAATACGAGAGAGAAAGAAGCACACGAACTGACAGAGCGGCTGAATCGAATCACAGATAACTTGCAAGAAATCGTCTTTGAAACAAACGAAAAAGGTGAAATTATTTTCTTAAATCAAGCATGGACACAAATGACAGGCTATGACATAGATGAATGTCTAGGCACCATGTACAATCAGTACTTTGATCAAGAGGAGCGCGTGGTCCAGCATTTGTTATCTGTGATCAAGGAGCATAAGGATGCGGGGCGGGTAGAACTTCAGCTTCTCCATAAAGAGGGAAAGAAGGTATGGGGAGACGTTCATTACAAGCTCTATTTTGATGAGCATCACCAGTTTACTGGAGGGATTGGAACGGTTGCTGATATTACGAAACAAAAGCAGGCAAAGCTTGAGCTTGAAAGATCCAATCAGCAATTGCAAATGCAGGCGCAAAAGCTGGCTGTTGCAGGACAAATAGCCGCTGGAATCGCGCATGAAGTCAGAAATCCACTGACATCAGTAAATGGCTTTTTGCAGCTGATGAAGACACAATATCCTGAAAGAACCGATTATTTTGACATTATCTTTTCCGAAATTAAACGGATTGATTTTGTTTTAAGTGAGCTGCTTGTATTGGCTAAGCCTCAATCGGTCCATTTTCAAGAAGTCCAGCTTCATGAGCTCCTAGAACAGGTGATTACCTTATTAAAAACAAATGCCGTTCTTTCAAATATTGATCTCAAACAGCCATTTAAAAAGCAGGATGCCGGTGCTATCCTAGCAGACGCTAACCAAATGAAGCAGCTGTTCATTAATTTAATTAAAAATGCTATTGAGGCAATGCCAGAAGGTGGCAGCATATACATATCTACAGAAAAAATATTGAATGAATGGAAGATTACCATTCAAGATGAAGGAAAAGGAATGTCTGAAGAGGATATTCAAAAAATATATGATCCTTTCTTTTCAACGAAAAAAGAAGGGACAGGGCTTGGTCTGACCATCTGTGCGACGATTTTAAAAGATCATCACGGAAGAATGGACGTATCCAGTGAGCTTGGAAAAGGCACAACTTTTCATATTTATTTGCCTGTGTGTCAAAAAAGCAGACAGCAGCAAGTTGAGAGGACGTGAAGTCATGACGATGAAAGCTTTATTTGTATATGGGACGCTATTGCAGCATGAAGAGCACCACGAAGCGTACATGAAGGAAAGCAGGCTGTTAGCTAAATCAGCTTGGATGAGTGGAAGGATCTATGATACAGGTCAAGGATATCCAGCGTGCGTCCCCGCAGAAAAAGGCACTGTATACGGGGAATTGTACGAGGTGACCGCTGACACGTTGAATAAGATAGACGTACTAGAGGAAGGGTATGACAAGCAGGAAATCAATGTCATGACGGATAGAGGTCAGGTAGCAGCCATGACATACACTTTGCCAGAGCAGAAGGCATCAGCGCTGAAAGAAATAAAGAGAGGGAGCTGGAAAGCTTATAGACTGTGGCAGCAGAAGCCGTCATCCTTCTATTATTTTGCTTATGGCTCCTGTATGGATGATGCAAGATTTAAGCTGGCAGAAGTCGATCATCACTTCAAACAAATCATCGGCGGCGGTGCACTAAGCGGTTTTACCACGAGATTTACATTGGTGAGGCCAGATGGATCAAGAGCTGATATGGTAGAAGACGGCGGCGAAACAGAGGGTGTTTTATATGAAGTTCCTTTTGATGCCATTCGTTATTTGTATAAACGAGAAGGAGTATATGAAGGTACATATCGTCCAGCTTTTGTCGATGTCAAAATAGGTGATCAAATTTATGAGAACTGTTTAACCTTTCTTGTGCTTCAAAAGAGCGAAGAAATCGCTCCGCCAGCTCATTATCGCAGTGAAATTGAAAAAGGAGCAGACCTTTACTTAAGTGAAGCGTTCCGTAAAAAAATTCGTTCGCATATGGATTCATTAATCAAACCGTAGTAAAATGCATGGTAAGTGAGATAAAAGGAGTCTGAACATGAAAAAGGAATATGCAGTCATTGGTCTTGGACGCTTTGGCGGAAGTATTTGCAAGGCGCTGAGCGAAGAAGGACTTGAAGTCATGGCCATGGATATGAATGAAGATCGAGTAAACGAGTACGCAAAAATTGCCTCACATGCGGTCATTGGTGATTCGACGGATGAATCCGTTTTAAAAAATCTCGGTATTCGCAATTTTGATCATGTCATCGTTGCAATTGGCGAAAACATTCAGGCAAGTATTTTAACAACGATTATGCTGAAAGAGCTTGGCGTCAAAATGGTCACAGTGAAAGCGCAAAATGACTACCATGAAAAGGTGCTCAACAAAATTGGAGCGGATCGCATCGTTCATCCAGAGCGAGATATGGGCAGACGGATTGCACATAAAATCATTTCAAATAACGTGCTCGATTATCTCGAGCTGTCAGATGAGTACAGCTTGATTGAGATTGTTGCAAACAGCAGGCTTGCGGGGCATTCTCTTTTAGATCTTGATATTCGAGCAAGATACGGCATCAACATTGTCGCGATTAAGCGCGGAAAAGAAGTCATCGTTTCCCCGCTGGCAGATGAAATGATTCAAAAAGAAGATATCCTCATTGTCATTGGGGCAGTAGCTGATATAGGACGCTTTGAAAAACGAGAAATGCAGAACGATTATTAAACACTCCGAAGACGGGGTGTTTTTTATATGAATGTGTACATGACAGGTGGACATAAAAACGGAAATCGACACTGAAATGGATTACTTTGTTCATCTATAACCTCAAAAATGAGTCATCATATTTTTCGTGTAATTATCACTATTCAGAAATATAAAAATCAGTCTTTTGATATGGTTGATTTTCTCTAAATGTCATTGACTGGGCAAACAGATTCGTTTACGATAAGAAACATTATATTGTTTACTTGGAGGAGGCAGTGTCGTTGGATAAGGAGCTTTTCAGACATCAAATTGAGGTAGCAGCAAAGAGAAAAAAAGCAGCCCTCGTGATTAAACATGCAAAAGTCATGGATGTGTTTAACCAGGAATGGATAGACGCTGATGTCGCTGTTGAAAATGGACAAATAGTCGGGATAGGAGAGTACGAGGGAGAACAGGAGCTGGATGCAGCAGGACAAATGCTTGTGCCTGGTTTTATTGATGGCCACGTTCATATCGAGTCTTCTATGGTTACCCCTGCTGAATTCTCCAAAGCTGTCGTTCCGCGCGGTGTGACAACTGTCGTAACAGACCCGCATGAAATCGCCAATGTGTCAGGTATAACAGGCATCCGTTTTATGCTGGAAGAAGCGAGAAAAGCTGCCTTACATATTTATTTCATGCTGCCATCCTGTGTACCGGCAGTCAGTTTTGAACGATCAGGTGCTACATTAAAAGCGAAAGATTTAAAGCCCCTTTATCAAGAGAAGGAAGTGCTTGGTCTTGCTGAGGTGATGGACTATGTCGGTGTGGAGCAGGCAGAAGAAGATATGCTTCAAAAGCTGCTTGATGCTCAACACGAGAATAAATTGATTGATGGCCATCTAGCAGGCTTAACAGACCGATTAATAAACGTCTACCGGACGGTCAATGTCCAAACAGACCATGAGGTGACAACAGCACAGGAAGCCCTTGAACGTGTAAAACGGGGTATGTATGTCATGCTGAGAGAAGGATCTGTTGCCAAGAATGTGAAAAACGTTTTACCCGCTGTGAATGAGAAGAATGCGAGACGTTTTTTCTTTTGTACAGATGATAAACATTTAGATGATTTAATGGCGCAGGGAAGTATTGATGAGCAAGTACGGATGTCCATAAAAGAAGGCTTAGATCCATTTTTAGCCTATCAAATGGGGAGCTTAAATGCCGCAGAGTGTTTTGGCCTTAAAACAAAGGGAGCCATTGCACCAGGCTTTGATGCTGATTTTATGCTCGTCTCAGACCTTCATCATGTAGACATCTCAAGCGTATTTATTGCGGGAGAATTGGTTGCGCAGGACGGAGAGTACAAGCCGAGTGTCGAAAAGATCGCACCGAGCCCAGCATTATTACAATCTGTTCATGCAGTAGACGTTCAAGAGCAAGATATTGCGCTGCCTATCACGGACGATCAAAAAATGAATGTCATCCGTATTATTCCAAATCAGCTTGAAACAAAATTAGAAAAAGTCTCTCCTTCAGAAACGAACGGACAATTCACTAGTGATACTGACAGAGATGTATTAAAAATGGTGCTTGTCGAACGCCATCAAGGTTTATCTGAAATGGGGATAGGGATTGTCAGCGGCTTCGGCATCAAACAGGGCGCAATTGCAACCACAGTTGCACATGATTCACATAACTTAATTGCGGTTGGCACAAATGATGCCGATATCATCAAAGCGATTGAGGCGTTAAAAGAAGCAGGCGGCGGTTTGACCGTTGTCAAAGAAGGGCGGTCTCTTCATACGCTGCCATTACCGATCTCTGGTTTATTATCAGATCAGCCGGCAAATTTCGTCAATGAAAGCCTTCATGCACTTCATGAAGCGCTAAAAGAAACTGGTTTTTCCTTAGACTTTAATCCGTTTTTGACGTTGTCCTTCTTGGCACTTCCAGTCATTCCTGATGTGAAAATGACGACAAAGGGCTTGTTTGATGTTAGAAGCTTTCAGCACCTTCCTATTCAATCATAAAAGCATGAGATACCGCATGTATACCTTGTATATGTGCGGTTTTTTTCATGATCGACGAAAAAAAGAGACACAGCCAATCGGCTCGTGTCTCTTTTTGTTATTACACTTCCATAATAATCGGTAAGATCATTGGGCGGCGTCTTGTTTTTTCATAAAGGAAAGGTGCAAGAGTGTCAGTGATTTCGTTCTTGATTTCTGACCACTGAGTGGTCTTGCGTTCCATGACTTTTTCAAGATGCTTTGAAATCAAATCTTGTGCGTCGTTGATGAGGTCTCCAGATTCTCTCATGTAGACAAAGCCTCTTGAGATGAGATCAGGACCAGCAGAGATTTTGAATTCTTTCATGTCCATGCTGACGACCACAATGACAAGACCTTCTTCTGAAAGAATACGGCGGTCTCTTAAGACGATATTTCCGATGTCGCCAATTCCGCTTCCGTCGATATACACGTTACCTGATGGAATTTTGCCAGCGACACTTGCTTCGTCACCTTTTAGTGCAAGAACTTCACCGTTATCCATGATAAAGCAGTTTTCCTCAGGAATTCCGCAATCATTCGCAAGTTTAATATGCGTTTTTTGCATGCGGTATTCACCGTGAATCGGCATAAAGAATTTTGGTTTTATTAAACGGAGCATCAGCTTTTGTTCTTCTTGTCCGCCGTGACCAGATGTATGAATATTATTGAGTGAGCCATGAATGACCTCAGCGCCAGCACGATAAAGCTGGTTAATGGTGCGGCTTACGCTAATATTGTTACCCGGAATCGGTGAAGATGAGAAGACAACAGTGTCTCCAGGATTAATCGAAATCTGGCGGTGAGTGCCGTTTGCAATACGTGAAAGAGCAGCCATCGGTTCACCTTGGCTCCCAGTACAAAGAATGGTCACTTTGTTTGCTGGTAGACGGTTGATTTCATTATGTTCAATAAACGTGTTTTTCGGACATTTAATGTAGCCAAGATCTTGTCCAATATCAATGGCAGACTCCATACTGCGTCCAAATACAGCAACTTTTCGGCCATTTGCAACAGCAGACTCGATGACTTGCTGAAGTCTGTGAATGTTTGAAGCAAACGTAGCAAAGATGATACGTCCGTCGACTTTTCTAAAGATGTCATCAATGCTTTCGCCTACGCGTCTTTCAGACATCGTAAAATCTGGAATTTCACTGTTTGTACTATCGGATAAAAGACATAGAACGCCTTCTTTCCCGATTTCAGCCATTTTTGTTAAGTTGGCAGGCTCGCCAACAGGCGTAAAGTCAAACTTGAAATCACCTGTATGTACGATGTTACCAGGAGGTGTCTTCACGACAATTCCATAAGAATCTGGAATACTGTGTGTTGTTCTAAAGAAAGACACAGCTGTTTTTCTAAATTTAATGGTATCTTCTTCTTCAAAAATGTGAAGTTTTGTTTGTCTCAAGAGACCGTGCTCTTCCAATTTATTACGAAGTAGGCCGATTGCGAGTTTGCCGCCGTAAACTGGAATATTCACTTGCTTGAGAAGGTAAGGGATACCGCCGATGTGGTCTTCATGTCCGTGAGTGATGAAAAGACCTTTGATTTTATCTTCGTTTTTAACTAAGTACGTATAGTCAGGGATGACGTAGTCAATTCCAAGAAGCTCATCTTCAGGAAACTTAATACCAGCATCAATTAAAATGATTTCATCTTGAAATTGAACGCCATACGTGTTTTTACCGATCTCGCCTAAACCGCCGAGCGCAAAAACTGCCGCCTGATCGTTTTTAACAAATTTCATTCCTCTCATAGCTCCAATACTTTAAAATTTTCACTTTCTCGTTCATAGTCTAAAAAAGCACCGTCTACAGGCTGAATGAATTCAATGTTGTAGCTATGTTTTTTCAACTTATCGCGTACGTCTCTTTCAGAAACTGCTTCAACGTATAGTGAATCTGTGTGTTCTCTTACAGGTACCTCAGTAGTACTTGCCTGAAAAAATACCTTATATATCATCCAAATCTCTCCTTAAATACCGTATGTTACACTCGCTAATTCTATTATATTAAAAAAACGCGCATAAGAAAAGTCTCTGAGAAAAAAGGACCTTCGGCAAATGTGCGGAAGATCCTTTTAAGCGATCGATTTTTTACGAAGCATGTCCTTCCATTGTCTTCTAATTTTCTTGCGTAGACGACGAAGCATCACAGGTCGCCTCCTTTCGTTTTGAAGTCAGATTAGACCATGTATTCCGTTCTCTCTTTATACTTGTATTATATGACGTTTCCATTGAATGTTACATGGTTATATGTGGGAAATGGGCGTTTTAATAGGAAGTGGTTTCGAAAGCGGAAATCTTTCTGTATGATGAAAAGGAGTGGGTATACATAACAAGAGACAGGAGACGGGATATGAATAAAAAAGTCATCTTCTTTGATATCGACGGTACTTTATATGATCATGATAAAAAAATACCTGAATCAACGAAGCGAGCGGTTCGTTTATTAAAAGAAAAAGGCCATCACCTCTTTATTGCATCTGGGCGTTCGCCTTTTTTGATTCAACCTATTTTAGAGGAATTAGGGCTTGATTCCTTTATTGCTTATAACGGTCAGTATGTCATGTATGAGGGAGAGGTCATTTACGGCAATCCGCTGAAACTTGAGCTGATGGAGCAAATTTATGAAACGGCAGATCGTCATGATCATCCGCTTGTTTTCATGGGGGAAAAAACGATGAAGGCTTCTGTGCCAAATCATCCGTTTATCCATGAGGGGATTGGTACTTTAAAAACAGAGCATCCTGAGCATGATTTGTCTTTCTTTAAAGAAAACGAGATTTTTCAAATGCTGCTATTCTGTAAGGCAGAAGAGGAAGTCCAATACGAGGCGTTCCGCGAAGAAATTGATCTTGTCAGATGGCACGAGCTGTCAACAGATGTCCTGCCAAAAGGCGGATCGAAGGCTGAAGGCATCAAACGAGTCATCGAAAGGCTGCCTTACGATCAAAAGGATACCGTTGCCTTTGGAGACGGTCTGAACGATCGAGAGATGGTCTCGTTTGCTGGAACAGGCGTTGCCATGGGAAATGCTGTGAATGAATTAAAAGATTTGGCTGATTTTGTGACAAAGCCAGTAGATGAAGACGGCATATTCTATGCAGTGACTCATCTAGGCCTGATTGAAGAATAAAAAGAAGACCCTTAAGCTCATGGGTCTTCTTTTTTTTATGATCTGCCGATCGCAACAGAGTTGTCTGGCTCAGCGAATGGCTGATCCTTTTGAATATGATCATAAAACATAATACCGTTTAAATGGTCGATTTCATGCTGAAAAACAATGGCAGGGAACCCTTTTAGGCGAATATCAATGTCTTCTCCTTCAAGCGTTGTGGCCTTCACCCTGATCTTTTGATATCGAGGGACAAATCCAGGAATGGCTTCATCAACAGATAAGCAGCCTTCACCAGTAGCTAAATAAGCTCTTTTGACCGAATGACTGACAATGCGCGGGTTGAAAAGGGCATAGCTGTATTCCTCTCCATCGTCATCCTCACAGTGAACAGCGATCATACGCTTACTGACATTAATTTGCGGAGCTGCTAATCCAACGCCGGGTCTGAGTCCATACTTTTCAGCCATGTCAGCATCCTGACTATTTTTGACGAATTCAATCATGTCAGCTAATTGTTGTTTTTCCTCTTCTGTCGGCGGGAGCTCGACCGCTTCAGCTGTTTGTCTTAAGACGGGATGTCCGTCCCGTACGATATCTTCCATGGTAATCACAAATCTTCACTCCTATTTCCTTTGTATGTAAAGTATATAAAATGATACACAACATATGCAATGAAATAAAGAAGACCGGTCCTATGAGACCGGTCAGAGGCTTAAACAGCCATTAGCAGCAGCCGCCACCGCCGCCTAAGAATGCTGCGCCAACGATGATTAACAGGATGAAAAGGACAACGATTAAAGCGAATGTCCGTCCTCCGCCATATCCGTAGCCACCGCCATAACTTGGGTAACAACAGCCACCGCCATATCCACCACCGTATCCATACCCGTAACCGCCGTATCCACCATACATACTTCCATGACTATAATTAGACATACTTTTGACCTCCTTTGGAAATACACTCGGCCTCTCATAAGTGAAGGCGAAGCGTGTAATATAAACTATGTATGAATGCACTATTTGTATAGTCATGCGCCTATCACTTGAAAAAAATCTTCTTCGGCTCATCAGAATGACCTCTTTCCTTGTCACAAACGCCTATAAAAATTATAGTGGTATGTGGAGATGTAAAGGGGGAACTTGTGATGAGACAGATAAGAAGAAGCATGAAAGCAGGTGCTGCTTTAGCGGGAATATGTACCCTTTTGCTGGCGGGATGCGGAGGTCAACGTCCATTTCATGACATGCAAGATGCGATGACGAAAATGAGCGAAAAAGAGGCATTCTTTGAAAAAGAGCAAAGTACACTGCAAAGCTATGAGAAAAAAGAGCAGCAGCTCTATAAAAAAATGATTCAAAAGACAAAAGATCACACAAAAACAGTGTCAAGCCTTTCAGATCAGGCGTTAGCATCTGCAGCGAAACGAGAAGAACATTTGAAAACAGAAAAAGACAGCATGGATGAATCGGAAAAAGAATTAAAAACGGTCAAGGAATCTGCCGGACGTATACAAGATACAGATTTAAAAGAAAAAGCAGATGAAACGGTCAAATCGCTTGAGAAAAGATATGCGTCGTATGACCAGCTTTACAAGGAATATCAAAAGGCGCTGAAACAAGATCAGCATTTGTATCAATCTTTGAAGAAGAAGGACTTAGGATATAAAGAGCTGAAATCCAAGCTGAAGACGGTGAACCGTTCTTATAGCAAAGTCAGAAAAGAAGGTAAAAAGTTCAATCAATATACAAAGCAATTGAATGAGCATAAACAGGCTTTGTCTAAAGCGGCAGATCAACAGTCCCAAAAGAGCTGAAAAAACAGCTCTTTTTTTATTTTTCGACAAAAACAAACATTTTCTATTGTAGTACAGTAGTACAATCTATACTAGTACAGTTCAAGGTGTTTGTTAAACAGATTGATACAGCTCACCATAAAAAGTAAAGCGAATACATTTATTTAAATAAAGCCGTTAAATCAATTGACGGACTATTTTTCTTGTTGTAAACTAGTCCTTGTTAACAGAAGTTGTATTAGTTTTTTGTGAACTATCGTTAATACAGTTAGAAGAACTCAAAAACGAGCGATCATCTAATGTTTCGACAACGATCCTAGTGGCTATTAAATACAGGAGTCATATGTGTATTTTGGGTTATCCTATATCTGTATGTATAAATGGATTCACGACAAATTGACTGTTAAAAGAAAGGAAGAGGTGACTTTAGAATGGCTGCAAAAACAAAAAAAGCAATTGTTGATAGCAAAAAGCAATTTGATGCCATCAAAAAGCAGTTTGAAACGTTTCAAATTTTAAACGAAAAAGGCGAAGTCGTAAACGAAGCGGCAATGCCGGATCTCTCAGATGACCAATTAAAAGAATTAATGCGCCGTATGGTGTTTACACGTGTATTAGATCAACGTTCAATTTCATTGAACCGTCAAGGACGTCTTGGCTTCTATGCGCCAACAGCTGGACAAGAGGCTTCTCAGCTTGCAACTCACTTTGCACTTGAGAAAGAAGATTTCATTCTTCCAGGATATCGTGATGTACCACAATTAATCTGGCATGGCCTTCCATTAACAAAAGCGTTCTTATTCTCTCGTGGACACTTTGTTGGTAACCAAATGCCTGAAGATGTGAATGCACTTTCACCACAAATCATTATCGGTGCACAAATCATTCAAGCTGCTGGTGTAGCTCTTGGTTTGAAAAAGCGCGGTAAAAAAGCTGTTGCAATCACTTACACTGGTGATGGCGGAGCTTCACAAGGTGATTTCTACGAAGGTATTAACTTTGCAGGGGCTTACAAAGCGCCAGCGATTTTTGTTGTCCAAAACAACAGATATGCGATCTCTACTCCTGTTGAGAAGCAGTCTGCTGCGCAAACAATTGCACAAAAAGCAGCTGCAGCTGGTATCGTAGGCGTACAAGTTGACGGTATGGATGCATTAGCTGTATATGCAGCAACAGCTGAAGCACGTGAGCGTGCTGTAAATGGCGAAGGTCCAACATTAATCGAAACTCTTACATTCCGTTACGGCCCACACACAATGGCTGGTGACGATCCAACTAGATATCGTACAAAAGAAGATGAAAACGAGTGGGAGCAAAAAGATCCATTGGTACGCTACCGCAGATTCTTGGAAAACAAAGGCCTATGGTCTGAAGAAGAAGAGAATAAAGTCATCGAAGATGCAAAAGAACAAATCAAACAAGCGATCAAAGAAGCTGACGAACAGCCTAAGCAAAAAGTCACTGACTTGATTGAAAACATGTACGATGTGAAACCATTCAACTTAGTTGAACAGCTTGAAATTTACAAACAGAAGGAGTCGAAGTAAGCCATGGCGCAAATGACAATGATTCAAGCGATCACTGATGCGTTACGCACAGAACTGAAAAATGACGAAAACGTTCTCGTTTTCGGAGAAGACGTTGGTAAAAACGGCGGCGTATTCCGTGCGACTGAAGGATTGCAAAAAGAGTTTGGTGAGGATCGTGTATTCGATACTCCACTTGCTGAATCTGGTATTGGCGGTCTTGCTATTGGCCTTGGACTACAAGAATTCCGCCCAGTAATGGAAATTCAATTCTTCGGATTCGTTTACGAAGTATTAGATTCTGTTTCTGGACAAATGGCTCGTATGCGTTACCGTTCTGGCGGACGCTGGCATTCTCCAGTGACAATCCGTTCTCCATTCGGTGGAGGAGTTCACACACCTGAGCTTCACGCTGACAGCTTAGAAGGTCTTATCGCACAACAGCCTGGTATCAAGGTTGTCATTCCTTCAACACCTTACGATGCAAAAGGACTATTAATTTCTGCAATCCGCGACAACGATCCGGTTGTGTTCCTTGAGCATATGAAACTTTATCGCTCTTTCCGTCAGGAAGTTCCTGAAGAAGAGTACACAATTGAAATCGGTAAAGCTGACGTGAAACGTGAAGGTTCTGACCTTTCAATCATCACTTACGGTGCAATGGTTCACGAATCACTTAAAGCTGCTGAAGAACTTGAAAAAGAAGGCGTTTCTGCTGAAGTTATCGACCTTCGTACAGTAAGCCCGCTTGATATTGAAACAATCATCGCTTCTGTTGAAAAAACAGGTCGTGCGATCGTTGTTCAAGAAGCACAAAAACAAGCTGGTATTGCTGCAAACGTAGTAGCTGAAATCAATGACAGAGCAATCCTTAGCCTAGAAGCACCAGTACTTCGTGTAGCTGCACCTGATACTGTATTTGCTTTCTCTCAAGCTGAGAGCGTATGGCTTCCAAACCATAAAGACGTGCTTGAAACAGCTAAGAAAGTTCTTGAATTTTAATTAAATGACAGAGGGGAAAAGAATTTATTTCTCTTCCCCTTTATCAATTACATGACCGTGTAAATATACACAACAAGGATTCAACAAAATCTAGGAGGCGAAAAACAGTGGCATTTGAATTTAAACTTCCGGACATCGGAGAAGGTATCCACGAAGGTGAGATCGTTAAGTGGTTTGTAAAACCAAACGACGAAATCAATGAAGATGACGTTTTAGCAGAGGTACAAAACGATAAAGCAGTTGTAGAAATTCCTTCACCTGTTAAAGGAAAAGTATTAGAATTAAAAGTTGAAGAGGGAACAGTTGCAACAGTAGGACAAACAATCATTACGTTTGATGCACCTGGTTACGAAAATCTTCAATTTAAAGGCAGCGAAGAAGAAGGCGAAGCAAAAACTGAAGCTCAAGTACAAGGTACTGCTGAAGCTGGTAACGAGCCAGAGAAGAAAGAAGTAGCACAAGAAGAAGCGGCAGCAGCAACTGGTGCAGGCGCACAAGAGCAAGTAGATGCTGATCCAAACAAACGCGTCATCGCTATGCCATCTGTACGTAAATATGCTCGCGAAAAAGGCGTTGAAATTTACAAAGTTGCAGGTTCTGGTAAAAACGGACGTGTGTTAAAAGAAGATATCGACAGCTTCGTTAATGGTGGTTCTGCAGCTCAAGAAGCAGCACCTCAAGCAGCTGAAAGTGCAAAAGAAGAAGCAGCTCCAAAAGCGGCAGCAGCTCCAGTTCTTGAAGGAGAATTCCCAGAAACTCGCGAGAAAATGAGCGGAATCCGCAAAGCGATCGCGAAAGCAATGGTGAACTCTAAGCATACAGCTCCTCACGTAACATTAATGGACGAAGTTGATGTAACGAACCTTGTTGCACATCGTAAACAATTCAAACAAGTTGCAGCTGATCAAGGAATCAAGTTAACTTACTTGCCTTACGTTGTAAAAGCTCTAACTTCTGCTTTGAAAAAGTACCCAGTACTTAACACTTCTATCGATGATAAAACAGATGAAGTTGTTCAAAAGCATTACTACAACATCGGAATTGCAGCTGACACTGAAAAAGGCTTGCTCGTACCAGTTGTGAAAAATGCTGATCGCAAAGCAATTTTCGAAGTGTCTAACGAAATCAATGAGCTTGCAACAAAAGCACGTGATGGTAAATTGGCTCCAGCTGAAATGAAAGGTGCATCTTGCACAATCACAAACATCGGTTCTGCTGGTGGACAATGGTTTACTCCAGTCATCAACCACCCAGAAGTAGCGATCCTTGGTATTGGCCGTATCGCTGAAAAAGCGGTTGTTCGTGATGGCGAAATCGTTGCAGCTCCAGTCTTAGCTCTTTCCCTAAGCTTTGACCACCGTATGATCGACGGAGCTACTGCGCAAAATGCCCTTAACCACATCAAGCGTTTATTGAATGATCCACAATTAATTTTAATGGAGGCGTAATGTCATGGTAGTAGGAGATTTCCCAATCGAAACAGATACTCTTGTCATCGGTGCAGGTCCTGGTGGATATGTAGCTGCTATTCGTGCAGCACAGCTCGGACAAAAAGTAACAATCGTTGAAAAAGGAACACTTGGTGGTGTATGTCTAAACGTTGGCTGTATTCCTTCAAAAGCATTAATCAATGCTGGCCATCGTTTCGAAAATGCTAAGCATTCTGAAGACATGGGTATCAAAGCTGAAAACGTAACAGTTGATTTCACAAAAGTTCAAGAGTGGAAAGCTTCTGTTGTGGGCAAATTAACAGGTGGAGTTCAAGGTCTTCTTAAAGGAAATAAAGTAGACATCGTTAAAGGTGAAGCTTATTTTGTAGACAGCAACTCTGTACGTGTAATGGATGAAAATTCAGCACAGACTTACACTTTCAAAAATGCAATTCTTGCAACTGGATCTCGTCCAATTGAATTGCCTACTTTTAAATACACAGACCGCGTGATCAACTCAACTGGTGCTTTAGCGCTTAAAGAAGTACCTAAGAAGTTAGTTGTCATCGGTGGTGGATATATCGGTACTGAGCTTGGTACTGCTTATGCAAACTTTGGAACAGAAGTTGTCATCCTTGAAGGTGGGGACGAAATCCTTCCAGGTTTCGAAAAGCAAATGAGCTCATTGGTTAAACGTAACCTGAAGAAAAAAGGAAACGTTGAAATCCATACAAACGCTCTTGCAAAAGGCGTTGAAGAAAAATCTGATGGTGTCACTGTTACTTTCGAAGTAAAAGGTGAAGAAAAAACTGTTGATGCTGATTACGTACTTGTTACAGTTGGTCGTCGTCCAAACACGGATGAGCTTGGTCTTGAGCAAGTTGGTGTTGAATTGACTGACCGCGGAGTTGTCAAAACAGACAAACAATGCCGTACAAGCGTATCTAACATCTATGCAATTGGTGACATCGTTGATGGACCACCACTTGCACACAAAGCTTCTTATGAAGGTAAAATTGCAGCTGAAGCAATCGCTGGAGAGCCAGCTGAAATTGATTACCTTGGCATTCCTGCTGTTGTATTCTCTGAGCCAGAACTTGCAACTGTTGGATACACTGAAGCAGAAGCAAAAGAAGAAGGAATCGAAATCGTTGCAGCTAAATTCCCATTCGCAGCGAACGGACGTGCACTTTCTCTTGATGCAACTGATGGCTTCATGAAAATGATCACTCGTAAAGAGGATGGTCTTGTTATCGGTGCACAAATCGCAGGTGTTGGCGCTTCTGATATGATTTCAGAGCTTAGCCTTGCAATCGAAGCTGGAGTGACTGCTGAAGATATCGCAATGACAATTCACGCTCACCCAACTTTAGGTGAAATTACAATGGAAACGGCTGAAGTAGCAATTGGAAGCCCAATCCATATCGTAAAATAATGAACCGATCAAAACCCTCTCCATCAAGGAGAGGGTTTTTTTGAGCGCTGCATTAGAAAAACCCCTCATGAGATGAGGGGCTTTTTCATATGGATATATAAGTGCAAGGTTAGGCTATTAATTTGTATTCACGCGGTCTAAAGCGTGGTATAAGGGCGATAAAATATCCTCTTTGCTGCTGACATTTCCTTCAACCTTCACAATGACTTTTTCATTATTTACAAGTAAAATAGCCGGCAATTCGTCTACTTCATTTTTCCAGCCTTTACGATCTTCTTTCACAATCATCTTTGACATTTCCTTCGGGTATTCATTCTTTAAATCGAGGACTGCATCATAATAAGGGCTTTCTTTATCAAGATTTTCTGCATCTGTAAAAAAGAGAATTCTTGGTTTTTGAATATGACTGACTTGGTCGGTCTGATTCGGTATGATATACGCAAATGAGCATGAACTAAGTACAAAGAGCATGGGGAATATAATGAGAAGTGTCCTCATAAAATTCAATCTATTCACCTCAAAATCCTTTGGGGTTGTCCCAACATTTTTAGGAGCTGGTTCCCTGTTAGTCACTCTAGTGTATCATGTCCTTTTTGACAATTTTCGATTGTTACTCAATTGTTACAGAATTGATATGAAGCAAAATACAATTGAAACGTTGCCACAATATGATGAGAAAAAAGCACATATTCGTAAAAATAATTAAATGTGTCATACAATTAACCGTTGACAACTTAAATGTGACATCATATTATAGAGGTATGAAATAGATTAAACGCTTTCAAATTATGAATGAAGAAAAGGGGAATGTACGTGGGTACAATTATTTGTCAAGATTGCAATGAGACCATTGATCAATTTGAAAATGAAAAAGTGACAACACTATACGGAACGTGTGGTCACTGTCATTGCTGTGATGAAGCCTCTGAATAAATAAAAAAGCATGCAGCTCCATTTGGGGCTGCATGTTTCTTTTTTATAAAATTGGTTTTTGTTCTTTAATCACGCGGATCATTTCAAGCGTTGAATCTTCTGGTCCTTGGACAGGGAGACCAATTTCAATGTTTTTAAAGATATATGAGATATTTTCTTCTGTGATAATTTCTCCTGGTATAAAGATAGGAATGCCTGGCGGGTACACCATGACAAACTCTGCGATGATGCGGCCGGCTGCTTCTTTAAATGGAACCACTTCTGTTGTGGCGTAAAAGGCATCACGCGGCGTCATGGCTAGCGATGGAATCTCAGGCAGCAGGACTTCCGTTACCGCTTGTGTGCCGCACTCACTTGTAGAGGTTGCGGCAATTTCCTTCATAGCCGTTATAAGCGTATCAATCGTCTCATCAGAATCACCAGGGGTCACAATACATAAAATGTTGTAAAGGTCCGAGAGCTCCACTTCAATCCGGTAGCTTTCTCTCAGCCATTTTTCGACATCATGACCATTAAGCCCAAGGTCTTTAATTGAGATAATTAATTTCGTTGGGTCATAATCGTACGTAGAAGTTGAACCGAGTATTTCCTTGCCAATACACGTAATGCCATCAATTTGGTTCAAACGGTTTCTCGCTGATTCAGCCAAACGGATGGCTTCATCTGCAAGTGCCTTTCCTTCAGTGGCTAATCGTTTACGAGCGACATCAAGTGACGCTAAGAGCAAATAAGAAGTAGACGTTGTCGTCAGCATGCTCAAAATCGATTGCACGCGATCTTTTGAGACAAGCCCTTCCTTCATATTTAAAATAGAGCTCTGGGTAAGGGAACCGCCGAGCTTATGGACACTTGTTGCTGCCATATCGGCACCTGCCTGCATGGCAGATAGTGGAAGCTCATCGTGAAAATGAATATGCACGCCGTGTGCTTCATCGACTAGGACAGGCACATGAAATGAATGGGCAATGTCTACAATCGATTTTAAGTCTGCGGAAACGCCAAAATATGTCGGATTAATCACAAGCAAACCTTTTGCATCTGGGTGCTCCGTGAGCGCCTTTTTCGCTGATTCTGGTGTAATGCCGTGCGAGATGCCAAGCTTCTTGTCTATTTCTGGATGAATAAAAACAGGAACTGCGCCAGAAAATACAATAGCGGACATAATTGATTTATGGACGTTGCGCGGAATGATGATTTTATCTCCAGGCCCGCATACGGACATCACCATTGTCATGATGGCGCCGCTTGTTCCTTGAATGGAGAAAAATGTATGGTCAGCACCGAATGCTTCAGCAGCGAGCTCCTGTGCTTCTTTTATCATCCCTCGAGGTGAATGTAAATCATCGAGAGGTTCTATATTAATGAGATCAATGCTTAATGCATTGTCGCCAATGAATGCTCTAAATTCAGGGTCCATTCCGGCTCCTTTTTTATGGCCTGGAATGTGAAATTGGACTGGATTGGTTGCAGCATGCTTTTTTAGTCCAGTGTATAAGGGTGTATCATGTTGTGACAATTGCTTTCCCACCTTCATCGAAATACCTGCTATTATTGTGCCAATAACAGCAGATTTCATTGCATAAAACAAAAGAATTATATTATGAACTGATCGGAATGTAAAGCATAAAATCAATCGGTTTCTGATCGAACAGATGCTATAATAAAAGTTCAAATAAGAAATGAGTGTTAAAGTGAGGGACAAGTAAATGGAATATCAATATCCAATGGATGTCGACTGGACGACAGAGGAAAAAATTGCCGTTATTTCGTTTTTTCAAGCTGTTGAAAAAGCCTATGAAAAAGGAATTGCGAAGCAGGAGTTATTAGATACTTATAAACGATTTAAAGAGGTTGTGCCATCAAAAGCAGAGGAAAAGACGCATTGTGCAGCGTTTGAAAAGGAAAGCGGGTATTCTCCTTATCGTACAGTGAAAACGGCAAGAGAGGCAGAAGAGACAGCCATTATACGTATGTAAGAAAAAACGAGCCTGCATGGGCTCGTTTTTTTATACAGATTCTTTTTGTGTAAAGCGGTATAGATAAGTCAACGTGCGGAAGGCATCTTCAATTTTTGATAAGAATTCTTCATTATTCATTTGAACGACTTCTTCTCTAGGCAGCTGAATGCCGCAAAGGAGCTCGGCTTTTTTCACCGTTTGGACACGTTCAAACAGCGTTTTTAGCTGTTCTGCATCAAGCTCGCTGTGACGCATGACATCTGGTTTCATATGGTCTTTAGACCAAACAAAATCTTGCGGTATTTTCTTCTGAATGGTGTCTAGTTCTTTTTCGAATAGCTGACCATACTCGCCTTTCACAGGAGATTCATAAATAAGAGCAAACCATACAAAGACATGAGTTTTCCAAAGCCCAATTTGAAAATGAGGGAGTTTTTTATACCCGCGCTTGCTGTTTGCAAAAGCAACCCACGTATCATTTGGCGGATTGACTGATCTTCTAGCATGCTTTGCGACGTGTACAAACATTTCGTCTCCTGTAATAGAAGAAAGAAGTGGTGCAAAGTGTTCACCAAGTGCCTCAAGCTTTGGACGGACTCTTTCTTTTAATACGGTCATTCGTTCATCTAAACCGTCAACTGTAAATGTCTCAAAATCTTCATCTCTAAAACGCATTTCACTCATATTATGCCTCCTGTATTCTTTCGCTGATCATATTTTATCATAGCTTGGGTTAAGCTCAAAAAAAGATGCACCAACAGATCAAAGATTGTAGAGGAAATAGGGGAGCGTTTAAAAACAACGATTTTGTGGTACATAACAAATAGGTAAAGACACAATTTTCAGAATGTCGTTGCGGTTATGCGATCGCTTCATACGATATAAGCAAGAACCAATTCTCTTATCGATTGAATTTTTTATCAATGAAAACTGACAAGGATTGAATCATTCTCTGGAAGGGGCGTTGACCAAATGAAGCAAATCGTGAAGCAGGGGTATAGACATGAGAAGAAGAATCGCATCGCTGTGTGGAGATTAGAGGTGGATTATGAGCTTTCTACGCTTCATGAAGCCATCGAGCAAAAAGATGACATCCAAATCGAACGCAGCAAACGAAAGCTTGAGCGCCTAAGAAAAGAATGGGAGCAGCTTAAAGGGTAAAACAAGGTGAGGTAAAAACGAACCAATTCATCGGTTCGTTTTTGTATGAAGCTGCTTTTTTCTTGCTTTTACGTACATAATATCAGTATGCTAAAACAAATAGGTATTACATAGAAAAGAGGTTTACAGTCTGATGACAAACTGGGTGGAAATTGACCGTCTTGCAAAGCTTTGGGTAAAAGAAGCAGGAAGCCGTATTAAAGCGTCCATGCAGGAAGGTCTATCAATTGAAACAAAATCAAATCCAAATGATCTTGTCACAAATATCGATAAAGAAACAGAACGTTTTTTCATTGAAAAGATACAATCGACATTTTCAGATCATCACATTTTAGGAGAAGAGGGACAAGGGGAAGAGGTGACCTCACTGGATGGGATCGTGTGGATCATTGATCCAATCGATGGCACAATGAACTTTGTCCATCAAAAACGCAACTTTGCCATTTCAATCGGGATATTTGAAAATGGCATAGGGAAAATCGGTCTCATTTATGACGTCATTCATGACGAGCTTTACCATGCGGTCAAAGGGGAAGGGGCCTATATGAATGATACCCTGCTTCCGCCATTAAAAGATGTAGCGATTGAAAAAGCCATTGTCGGCATTAACCCGACCTGGGCGATCGAAAGCCCTTATTTTGATGCTAAACCGTTTGCCCGTCTCGTGCGTGATGTGAGAGGGACTAGAACGATTGGATCAGCTGCCCTTGAGCTCGCTTATATCGCCAGCGGCAGAAGTGACGCATACGTCACGTTAAGGCTTGCGCCGTGGGATTATGCAGCAGGGTGTGTGATTCTAGATGAAGTAGGGGCTGTCTACTCAAATATACACGGAGAACGCCTAACGTTTCTAGAGAAAAACAGTATCGTCGCCGGAAATCGATCCGTTTGTGAAAAGATTTTACACGATTACATAAAAGGCAGTGGAAATAAAAAATAAACCAAATCACTTCATGAGAATGAAGTGATTTTTTGTGTTTAATGAAACTTTTTGGTAACAAATGACTAGTTGTCGATATGAACTAGCCACATGATCATTCTTTATTGGCTGAAATAAAAAAACCCCCATCTGGGCGAACCAGGCGGGGGTTTTTCGAGCTTAGTTTAATTTTTCTTTTGCAAGTTGAACTGCATCATAGAAAGTTTTTAATTGCTCTTGAGGAATTTTCTTAAGCAATTGGTTGAAAACAAGTAATTCAGTTGAGCTGAATCCAAGTCCTTTTGCGATTTTTGAATCAATCACAACGTTTCCTTTTTTGTCTAGAACAAGTGCATCACCAGCAAGATCAGCAAGTCTGATCACTGATTTGAAAAGCTTTTCGAATTTAGCCGCTTCTTCTTTTGTAAGACCAAGTTCAACAGCTTTTGCTGCATCAAAAACCAATTTCCCTTTTTCGTTTTTAGTGATGCTTTCACTGAAAACGATTGTCAGAACAGCTGCGCGATCTAAGAATTTCTCAGCAGTCGCCGCTTCTTCTTCAGTTAGTCCGAGCTCAACAGCTTTTTTCACATCAAATGTGTAGCTGTTGTCTTCTTCAACAAATGAATTGATGAGAATGTTGATGACGCGCTCGTTTTTCTCCAATAATTCTTTAATGATTTGCTGCTGCTCGAAAGGAATCCCTTTGAAAGTTGCAGCGCTTGCTTGCCCAGGAGCTACTGTTGTGAAAGTAAGAATGATAGCTAAAGCGAAAAATACAACAGAGCTGAGCGATTTGCTCAAAAACTTCTTCATGCTTCTTTTCTCTCCCTTTTCTGTTAAATTTTGTTGCAAGAACAGCATACCATGAGAAATTTTGTGGAAGAATAGGAAAATTGTAACTTTCTGTTTGGTTTTGGAGAACTATAAACGTTATTGTCTAAAAATGAAGAGGTTCAGATTGCTTACTTTTACCAATTCTATATGATATGTTCTGTCTCAATACTCGAGCTTTCATAGGAGATTGGTCTTGTTTTTATTCAAAATAAAAAGCCTTCTACATGTAGAATGTAAAAGGCTTTTGAGAAATTTTATGATTGCACGTTTAATTTTCTTTTTAATGTAAATCCTGTACCCATGAAAATCATGGCGAATACAATACTAAGACAAATACCCAGTACGTTTTTTTCTGCAAGAGATACCCCAATAAACGCCATACTGACAACCGCAAGTAATGCACATAATAATAGAAGCCATTTGATTTGTTTCATTTGTCTCCATCCCTTTTTTTAGAGTTAATATAAGTTTACAGAAAAACGATCGGCATTTAAAGGGGATTGTGATATAATATGAAAGTTATCTAATTATTTTAGGAGATGAAAATGTGAAACTTCGAAAAGATCTTCGCAACATCGCAATTATTGCCCACGTTGACCATGGTAAAACGACGCTTGTTGACCAATTGCTCCATCAAGCTGGTACTTTCCGTGCGAATGAAAATATCGCTGAGAGAGCCATGGATTCAAATGATTTAGAGCGAGAGCGCGGTATTACGATTTTAGCTAAAAATACTGCGATCCATTATAAAGATACACGCATTAATATTTTAGATACACCAGGACACGCCGATTTCGGTGGTGAAGTTGAGCGTATCATGAAAATGGTAGATGGTGTTCTTCTCGTTGTGGATGCTTATGAAGGCTGTATGCCTCAAACACGCTTTGTGCTGAAAAAAGCACTTGAGCAAAACTTAACACCAATCGTTGTTGTCAACAAAATTGACCGCGACTTTGCTCGTCCGGCTGAAGTAGTCGATGAAGTAATTGACTTGTTCATTGAATTGGATGCAACAGAAGAACAGCTTGAATTCCCAGTTGTCTATGCATCAGCAATCAATGGTACAGCAAGTAACGATGCGAGCAAGCAAGATGAAAACATGGAATCTTTGTTTGAAGCCATTGTGAACCATATCCCTTGCCCAGTTGATAACCATGAAGAGCCGCTTCAATTCCAAGTGGCACTACTTGATTACAATGATTATGTTGGAAGAATCGGGATCGGCCGTGTATTCAGAGGAACAATGCAAGTAGGACAGCAAGTGGCCTTAATGAAAGTTGACGGCAGTGTGAAACAATTCCGTGTGACAAAGATTTTTGGTTTCCAAGGGTTAAAGCGAGTGGAAATCAACGAAGCAAAAGCAGGAGATCTTGTTGCTGTATCTGGGATGGAAGACATCAACGTAGGTGAAACGGTTTGTCCGGTTGAACACCAAGAGGCTTTGCCAATCCTTCGTATTGATGAGCCGACACTTCAAATGACGTTTGTTGTTAACAACAGCCCATTTGCAGGCCGTGAAGGAAAATACGTAACATCACGTAAAATTGAAGAGCGCTTAGAGCAGCAGCTTCAAACAGACGTCAGTCTTCGTGTTGATCCAACTGATTCACCGGATGCTTGGGTTGTATCTGGACGCGGAGAGCTTCACTTATCCATTCTGATTGAGAATATGAGACGTGAAGGATTTGAATTACAAGTATCGAAGCCAGAAGTTATTGTAAAAGAAGTTGATGGTGTTCGATGTGAGCCTGTTGAACGCGTTCAAATTGATGTACCAGAAGAGCACACTGGCTCTATCATGGAATCAATGGGCGCAAGAAAAGGTGAAATGATTGACATGATCAATAATGGTAATGGTCAAGTTCGCCTGATCTTTACAGTGCCATCACGTGGTTTAATCGGATATACAACTGAATTTCTTTCATTAACTCGTGGTTTTGGTATTTTAAACCATACGTTTGACAGCTACCAGCCAATGCAGTCTGGTCAAGTTGGCGGACGCCGTCAAGGTGTACTTGTTTCAATGGAAACAGGTAAAGCGACTGCTTACGGAATCCAAGGCGTTGAAGAGCGCGGTGTGATCTTCGTTGAGCCGGGTGTTGAAGTATACCAAGGAATGATTGTTGGTGAGCATAACCGTGAGAACGATCTTGTTGTCAACGTAAGCCGTATGAAACAACAAACAAACGTGCGTTCAGCGACGAAAGATCAAACGGTGAGCATGAAAAAACCACGTATCATGTCACTTGAGGAATCTCTTGAGTACTTGAATGAGGACGAATACTGTGAGGTTACACCCGAATCGATTCGTTTAAGAAAGAAAATTTTAGATAAAAACGAACGTGAGAAAGCAGCGAAGAAGAAAAAGCTAGCAGGATTATCGTAATTCCATGAAGAATTAAAAAGATAGAACCCTGAAAGATAAGGGGAGGGAATCTTTTTGAATGAACAGGAAGTAAGTGAAAATCTATCCTTTTTCGCGATGCTGTTTCGTGTCGATGAAAATCCGCAAACAGGGATGTGGCTCCTATATGGCACCATCCTTGTTTTAGCGATTATTGTTTTTAAGCTCGGCTTTGCTAGACGTTTACCGATTTTAAAAGCACTAGTGATTTACTTGTTTTTGATTTTTGGCTGCACGTTTCTCACATTTCTAGGAATCTTCCTGCCAGTAGCGGAAGGTCTAGTCGTGGCAGCTGCCATTTTAATTATTTATAAAATAAGGCTGCATCGTGCGAAAAAAGAAGGAACAGTGAATACGTAAAAAAAAGACCTGAACATGTGTCAGGTCTTTTTTATGTCTTTTGTTCTTTTTTTCCTTTTTTCTTCTTTTTCTCTTTCGTCGCAGGATCTTGATAAAGAGAGAATCTGCCAGTTTTGATGCGTGCTTCTGTCTTTACTTTAATGCGTTCCTGACAGTCATCGCACATATATGTATGAATCGGTCGATTTCTTAACCGCTTAGCAACGAGTGTATCATCATCAATGGTTTCAAGCTTCTCACATAATGAGCACTTCACTCTCATCATTTTCACCTCACTTATTGCATTTATTATAGCATGTTTTCCAGCTACTTAAAATCAGCGTAGAAAAAGGCTTATATCATAGGAGATATAAGCCGTTCTCTTTATTTCTTCTGATTCATATGATGGTTTGATTGATCATTTTGATGTTTGTCTAACTGCTTTTGATCGTTTTGTTTGAGCTGATCATTTGGCTCATTCGTCGGGTCTTTTTCTTGACGATCGATTTCATTTCTCGGCATCTCTGGCATCACGCGGCCGACAATCGCAGCTAGTTCATCCATAATACCACTTACAGGACGGCCAGCTTGTATTTCTTTGCCCATTTCTTTTAACCGGCTGACTGTATCCGGATCAGCGACTACAACAGCATTCGCACCTTCTGGGTCATTTTTCAGCGCTTTTGCAACTGAATACTTAATGGTTTCTACTTTGCTTCTATCTAAATCATCTTTTACATCAATACCAACAACAGCATAGCGGCCGATGACGATCGCCGTTGCATCATTGACATCTGCTACGTTCTCTGTCACTTTGACAAGATGCTGCGCAACATCTGTGGATGACCGGGCTTGATTGGTCTTTTTCTTAGTTGAGTCTGACACCCGTACTACGTGCTGGCGTCCATCTTGCTTGTCCAGTGCTTCTGGCTTTTCCTGCTGCTGGCAAGCGCCCAACAGAATGATGGCTTGCATCATGAATAATGTCATAAATAGTCGCATCTATATTCCCTCCTTCACAAACTGCATGATTTATTTTATTGTTGAATTAACCTTCTAACTTTATTCATGAAAACATATATTTTAACAATCGTTTTGGGAAAGACAAGGATGAATGAAACCCCGATCAGGAGGCGAAGGACCTGAGTAAAATTTATGTATTAGACACAAATGTGTTATTACAGGATCCGAATTCAATCTTTTCATTTGAAGACAACGAGGTCGTCATACCAGCCGTTGTGTTAGAAGAAGTAGACTCGAAAAAGAGATATATGGACGAGGTTGGGCAAAATGCCCGGCGCGTCTCACGCTTAATCGACGGTTTAAGATCGAAAGGGAAACTGCATGAAAAAATTATACTAGAATCAAAAGGGACGCTGCGCATTGAACTGAACCACCGCTCTTTTCATGAGCTTCAAGAAATTTTTATTGAAAAAACGAACGATAATCGGATTTTGGCAGTTGCGAAAAATTTGAGTTTAGAGGAAGAAACAAAGCCTCATGGCCGGCCTGTCATTTTGGTCAGCAAGGATGTGTTAGTGCGGGTAAAGGCGGATGCTATAGGGCTTCAAGCAGAAGATTTCTTAAGTGACCGTGTTCTGCAAAATGAAGACATCGATAATGGCTATCATGAGCTCTACATTCCGACTGAGCAATTGAATACATTTTATAAGCAAAATCACTTACCAATAAAAGAGGTCACAAGTGCACCATTTAACCCTCATCAATTTGTTATCATGAAGGGTAATGAAGGCGGTTCTGCTTTAGGAATGCTTGATCAAAAGGCAGAGCATGTGAAACGTCTCGTTTATGAACAAGAGCATATTTGGGGAATCCGTCCAAAAAATGTCCAGCAGACGATGGCACTCGAGCTGCTTTTGCGCCGTGATATTCCGCTCGTGACGCTGATCGGGAAAGCGGGGACTGGTAAAACATTGCTTGCACTTGCTGCCGGATTAATGCAGACAGAGGACCTCGGCATGTTTAAAAAATTGATTGTGGCGCGCTCAATCGTGCCAGTTGGGAAAGACTTAGGCTACTTGCCAGGAGAAAAGGAAGAAAAGCTTAGACCATGGATGCAGCCGATCTATGACAACCTAGAGTTTTTATTTAATACAAAAAAACCAGGTGAGCTTGATGCAATTTTGGCGGGGATTGGATCTATTCAAGTCGAAGCATTAACGTATATCCGGGGAAGAAGTATACCTGATCAATTTATCATCATTGATGAGGCGCAGAATTTAACAAAACACGAAGTGAAAACTTTATTAACGCGAGTAGGCGAGGGAAGTAAAATTGTGCTGATGGGGGATCCAGAGCAGATTGATCATCCTTATTTAGACAGCTTAAATAATGGGCTTACGTATTTGATCGAGCGATTCAAAGGGCAGCAAATATCTGGACATGTCAAGCTTGTCAAAGGAGAAAGGTCTGGACTTGCACAGCTTGCCGCTGATTTGCTATAGTCCAGACCCTCTGACTTATGTAATAATCAGCTCTTTGACACCTTTTATCGGCTGAGTGAGGTTGGACTGATCCGCGAAATAGACGTGGATGGGTCCTTCTTCTGTGATTGGCTTACCATTCTGGCTGAAATGAGCAATGCTCTCCATTGCCTGAGAAAGCGGCACAGCAACTGTATCTGTTTCTGTGACAAATTCGCATGTATCCGCATGTTCAAGCGGCTCAGCATTTTTTAGCATATCGCCAAGCTTCATTCCGAAGCTGCCTGTGACGAGTCTTTCCTTTTCGTACTTCTTCTCTGTTTTTAACGTGGGTGGAAGAGTTTGACCTTCTCTTATGACCCGCTCTTGGTCAAGCTCCTGATCTAGCGGATTCTCTTCATTTGCTGCACTTTTTTCAAAGAATGAATCCATTAAAAATTTGCGGTCATCAAAAATCCATACACTTGGATCAATGGTGATCTTGTACTGTACGTTCCCCTTGATTTGAATGATGCTCATGTTCAAGACAACCCCTTTCCAACATAAATTATAGAAGTTTTCTCCCGCTTTGTCACTTTCATAAACATGTGTCTCCTTGTACACACTAATCTTACATGAAAGATAGGGAGTGTATTGGATATGGCATGTCGCGACAATGAAGAGCTTCAGCGATTTGTGGAAGAAGCAAAAAAAGTGGCCAAAGATGGTAAAGTAGCATCCTATATTCCCGCTCTCGGCAAAGCGGATCAGACGAATTTATCTGTGGCTGTGTATCATGTGAGTAATACGTGCCACTCGGCTGGAGATGTAGATAAGCGCTTTACCCTTCAAAGCATTTCAAAAGTATTAGCACTGGCGCTCGTGCTCTCAGAAGAAGGGCCAAAAAAAGTCTTTCAATTTGTTGGACAAGAACCAACAGGTGACCCGTTTAATTCGATGATCAAACTGGAAACAGCGAGCCCGAATAAACCGCTGAATCCAATGATTAATGCCGGGGCGCTCGCAGTCACGAGTTTGATCAGAGGAGCGACTCCGCAAGATCAGCTAAGCCGTTTGCTTGGCTTCATTAGAGAGCTAGCAAATGACAGAAGCATTACATACTGCAAAGAAACAGCTGCATCCGAATTTGAAACATCGATGATTAACCGGGCAATGTGCTATTATATGAAGCAATATCATATTATTAGAGGGAACGTAGAAGAAGTCATGGACGTCTATACGAAACAATGTGCCATCATGATGAACAGCTTAGATTTGGCGAAAATTGCTTGTGTTTTTTCATTAGACGGCAGGCATCCGGAGACGGGGAAGCAGATTCTTTCGAAAGATGTCGCTAGAATTTGTAAAACCTTTATGGTGACGTGCGGCATGTATAATGCAAGCGGAGAATTTGCCATTAACATCGGAATTCCTGCAAAAAGCGGTGTTTCAGGCGGTATTATGGGGGCGGCACCATATGATTTTGGGATCGGCATCTTCGGTCCTGCTCTGGATGAAAAAGGGAATAGTATTGCTGGGATTAAGTTGCTTGAGCTGATGAGTGAAAAATACGAGATGAGTATCTTTTAATGAAGGAAGGCTTCTTTTTATTTTTACAAAGCGAACTGTACAAATCTGCTTGCAATTTTGGGCGTTTCGCTTTATGATAAATAGAAGAATTAGGTACTCGCCTGGGGAACGGAGGGATACTTTTGGCGTCAGAAATTTTAGTCGATCATCGGCAAAAAGCACTGGCTTTATTAAAATTGGATGCAGATAAAATTTTAAAATTGATCCAAGTGCAAATGGACAACTTAACGATGCCGCAATGTCCTCTTTATGAAGAGGTTTTAGATACTCAAATGTTCGGATTATCGAGAGAAATTGATTTTGCTGTCCGGCTTGGATTAGTTGATCAACATGAAGGTAAGAAACTACTCGATAAACTTGAGAGAGAGCTTTCCGCACTTCATGATGCGTTCACAAAAAAATAATGATTGAAAACTCAAACTTCCTCAACATAAGTTTGAGTTTTTTTGTCCTCTATTTTCTTTTCATTGATTGATGTCAAACGGACTTGATTCTTTCATGAATGACGAACAATATAAAAGAGGTAAAACGAGATCAAACGGAGAAAATGTAGTAGAATAAAAACAGCTAAGAGGATATCAAGCAGTAGAAACAGACGTTAGGAAGAGGATTATATGTTAAAGAGAATGCTAAAATCGTATGACTACTCATTATTGTTCGCCATTATCTTAATTAGCGCATTCGGATTGGTCATGGTGTATAGCTCAAGTATGATTACATCTGTGATTAGATACGATGCCGCGCCAGATAATTTTTTTAAGAAACAGCTTTTATTTATGATCGTTGGAGCGGTCATATTGCTTTTTACAGCACTAGTTCCATATCAGCTGTTTTCAAATAAGAAATTTCAGATCGGTATGCTGCTGCTATCAGTTTTTTCCCTCATCTATGTGTACTTTGGCGGTCATATTGCAGGGAACGCAAGAAGCTGGATCAAAGTAGGTCCATTCAGTCTTCAGCCAGCGGAATTTGTGAAAATTGTCGTCATTATCTATCTTGCTGCTGTGTATGCAAAAAAGCAGCATTATATTGATCATATTTTAAGAGGAGTCACACCTCCCATCGTGATTGTCTCGATCTTATGCGGATTTATCATTTTACAGCCAGACTATGGGACAGCCTTTATCATTGGCATGATTGCTCTTGCGATGATTTTATGCTCAGGTTTTAGCGGGAAAACACTTGCGAAGCTGCTGGCGCTATTTAGTGCTGTGATGGTCGTCGTGACCCCATTTATTATTCTTTTTTGGGATAAAATTTTCACGCAAAATCGTCTCGGGCGTTTTGAGGGTTTCCAAGATCCATTTAAAGATGCAGGAGCTACTGGACATCAATTGATTAATTCCTATTATGCCATTGGATCAGGCGGCTTTTTTGGACTGGGTCTAGGAGAAAGCGTTCAAAAGTACGGGTATCTTCCAGAGCCGCATACAGATTTTATCATGGCGATCATTTCAGAAGAGCTTGGCTTTTTCGGTGTATTTTTTGTTCTCGCTCTCCTTGGCTTCATCGTCGTGAAAGGTTTTTATATTGCAAGAAAGTGTGAAGATCCATTTGGAAGTTTGCTTGCAATAGGAATTTCCTCCATGATAGCGATCCAAACATGCATTAATTTAGGTGGTGTTTCAGGTCTGATTCCAATTACAGGGGTCACACTTCCGTTTATCAGCTACGGGGGATCGTCCATCATTTTACTTAGCGGCTGTATGGGAATAATGCTGAATATCAGCATGTTCACTGAATATAAAGAGCGTTACAAAAAGAAAAAATCAATGAGCAAGCCATCAGTTCAAAAAAATGGATTGCAGAAAACTTTGAATCTTTAGAAAACAAAAGTGTACAGTTTTCATTTCTTCCTTTATTATAGAGTACATATAAAATTTTAAGGGATATGGAGGAGTGAGAAATGTCACAGAGAACAATTCAAAAGGTTCTAGTTGCAAACAGAGGGGAAATCGCTATCAGAGTCTTCAGGGCCTGTACGGAGCTCAATTTACGTACAGTGGCCATTTATTCCAAAGAAGACACGGGCTCTTATCATCGCTATAAAGCAGATGAAGCATATCTAGTTGGAGAAGGGAAAAAACCGATTGATGCCTACCTTGATATCGAGGGGATCATCGAAATTGCAAAACGAAATGACGTGGATGCGATCCATCCAGGCTACGGATTTTTATCTGAAAATATTCATTTTGCAAGACGATGCGAAGAGGAAGGCATTCAATTTATCGGTCCAACTTCTCAGCATTTAGATATGTTTGGAGATAAAGTAAAGGCAAGAGATGAAGCGAAAAAAGCCGGAATTCCAGTCATTCCAGGAAGTGACGGACCAGTTGATTCGGTCAAGGAAGTCGAAAAATTCGGTGAAGAATACGGTTACCCGTTTATTATTAAAGCTTCACTAGGCGGCGGCGGCCGAGGTATGCGGATTGTCAGAACGAAAGAAGAGCTGAAGGAAGCCTATGACCGTGCGAAGTCAGAGGCAAAAGCTGCTTTTGGAAATGACGAAGTATACGTTGAAAAACTGATTGAAAATCCGAAACATATTGAAGTGCAGGTGATTGGTGACAATCACGGCAATATCATTCATTTATATGAGCGTGACTGTTCTGTTCAAAGGCGGCATCAAAAGGTCATTGAAGTGGCGCCAAGTGTGTCTCTTACAGACCAACTGCGTGAAGACATTTGCGAAGCGGCTGTTCAGCTGGCCCAGAATGTATCGTATATCAATGCAGGAACTGTAGAATTCCTTGTCGCAAATGGAGAGTTTTACTTTATTGAAGTCAATCCAAGGGTACAGGTAGAACACACGATCACTGAAATGATCACAGGTGTCGATATCGTCCAAACCCAAATTCTTGTCGCAAAGGGTCATGACCTTCACAGCAAGGAAGTCGGTATACCAAAGCAAGAAGATATTTTTACACATGGTTTTGCCATTCAATCAAGGGTCACAACAGAAGATCCTTTAAATGATTTTATGCCAGACACAGGGAAAATTATGGCCTACCGTTCAGGCGGGGGATTTGGTGTACGTCTTGATACAGGAAACAGCTTTCAAGGTGCAGTCATTACACCTTATTACGATTCACTATTGGTCAAGCTGTCCACATGGGCACTCACATTTGACCAAGCAGCTGCTAAAATGGTTCGAAATTTACAGGAATTCAGGATTCGCGGGATTAAAACAAACATTCCGTTTCTTGAAAACGTGGCAAAGCATGAGAAGTTTCTAAAAGGGGAATACGATACGTCGTTTATCGATTCAACGCCAGAGCTATTTAATTTCCCTAAGCAAAAAGACCGTGGAACGAAGATGCTTACTTATATTGGTAACGTGACCATTAATGGGTTCCCTGGTATTGCGGAGAAAAAGAAGCCTCATTTTGACAAGCCCGTTGTACCGAAGCTTCCTCTTCATCAAGAGCTTCCGTCTGGGACAAAACAATTGTTAGACACGCATGGACCTGAGGGCCTTGCCAATTGGGTGAAAGAACAAAATAGCGTCCTTTTAACAGATACAACCTTTAGGGATGCGCATCAGTCTCTGCTTGCGACACGCTTCAGAACACATGATTTAAAGAAAGTTGCCCAGCCAACAGCAGGTTTATGGCCAGAGCTGTTTAGTATGGAAATGTGGGGCGGCGCTACGTTTGATGTTGCGTACCGTTTCTTAAAAGAAGATCCTTGGGAACGATTAAAAGAGCTTCGCCAAGAAGTGCCAAACACGTTGTTCCAAATGCTTTTAAGATCATCAAACGCTGTTGGATATACAAACTATGCGGATAATGTGATTAAAGCATTTGTAAAGGAATCGGCCGAGGCAGGCATTGACGTGTTCCGTATTTTCGATAGCTTAAACTGGGTTAAAGGCATGACGCTTGCCATTGATTCTGTTCGTGAATCAGGCAAAGTGGCAGAGGCAGCCATTTGTTATACGGGGGACATTCTCGATCCATCTCGTCCGAAATATGATCTTGAGTATTATGTATCTCTTGCGAAAAAGCTTGAATCTGCCGGTGCGCATATTTTAGGTATTAAAGATATGGCGGGATTATTAAAGCCGCAGGCAGCTTATGAGTTAGTCTCTGCTTTAAAAGATGAGCTCACGATTCCTATCCATCTTCATACACATGATACGAGTGGAAATGGACTGTTCACCTATGCAAGGGCGATTGATGCAGGCGTTGATATTGTGGATGTGGCCGTCAGCTCTATGGCAGGACTCACATCGCAGCCAAGTGCAAGCTCACTGTACTATGCTTTAGATGGACATGAAAGAAAGCCAGACATGAACGTTCAATCTGTCGAACACCTTTCTCAATACTGGGATTCTGTCAGAAAATACTATCGTGAATTTGAAAGCGGCATGAACTCACCTCATACAGAAATTTATGAGCATGAAATGCCTGGCGGTCAGTATAGTAACTTGCAACAGCAGGCGAAAGGTGTCGGCCTTGGCGACCGCTGGAACGAAGTAAAAGAAATGTACAGACGTGTGAATGACATGTTTGGTGATATTGTGAAAGTGACACCTTCATCTAAAGTAGTTGGAGACATGGCACTTTATATGGTGCAAAATGATCTAACAGAGGAAGATGTCTATGAAAAAGGAGCAACATTAGACTTCCCGGATTCTGTTGTGGAATTATTTAAAGGTTATTTAGGCCAGCCGCATGGCGGATTCCCTGAAAAATTACAAAAGCTGATTTTAAAAGGAGAAGAACCGCTCACTGTCAGACCAGGTGAGAAGCTGAAGCCAGTGGACTTTGAAGCTATTAAGCAGCAGTTCAAAGAATCTCATGACCTGACGCTTACAGAGCAAGACGCGATTGCCTATGCCTTATATCCGAAAGTCTTTTCTGAATTTGTCCAAACAGCAGAAAGCTATGGAGACATCTCTGTTCTTGACACACCAACGTTCTTCTACGGGATGAGGCTTGGTGAAGAGATTGAGGTAGAAATCGAAAAAGGAAAAACGCTCATTGTCAAACTCGTATCAATTGGTGAACCGAATCCAAATGCCACAAGAGTTCTTTACTTTGAGTTAAATGGCCAGCCGCGTGAAGTGGTGATTAAGGATGAAAGCATCAAATCCTCCGTTCAAGAAAAAATGAAGGCGGATCGTTCAAATTTAAATCACATTGCCGCATCAATGCCAGGCACTGTCATCAAAGTGCTCGTGGAAAAAGGACAGAAAATCTCGCAAGGTGAGCATTTGATGATCAATGAAGCCATGAAAATGGAGACGACTGTACAAGCGCCATTCTCTGCGGTCGTAGACGAAATACATGTGACAAATGGAGAACCGATTCAAACCGGAGATCTGCTGATTGTCTTAAAGCCTGAATAATAAGTGAGACACATCCTTCGTGATGTGTCTTTTTTGAGCGCATTAGAATGTGCAGCAGCCTGCAAGAGTGATTACACTATAGAGTGAGGTGAAGAATGTTGGAAATTGTCGTGATTTGGTTTCGCCGAGATATGCGATTGGATGATCATATCGCCTTATCAAAAGCGATCACATATGCAAAAAAACACGAGTGCAAATTATTGGCTCTTTATCATCTAGATCCATTTTTTACTGAAATGGAACTGGATATAAACAACGAACATTTCTTTCAAAACTTGGCGCATTTCGTCAAGGAAGCGAGAGAATCTCAAATGTATGTTCACCTTCTCCATGATGATGTCCTGCGCGCCTTTCAGCAGGTCATGGATGCGTATGACATCAAAGCCGTCTTTTTTAATGAAGATGAAGTGGGTATCGGCCAAAGGCGTGATCAGCAAGTAACCGATTTTTTAGAAAAGAAGGGCATTCATGTGTCAACGTGGCAAGATACACATCTTCACGGGGCGCGAGATATTTTAAAAGCAGGTGGCTCACATTATCAAGTGTTTACCCCATACTATCAATCATGGCGGAAGCAAGAGAAGCAGCCTGTGATAAAAGTTGACAAATCATTTTTCAGCAGCGAGCATACGATTTGTGATGAGTCACTTTCGCAAAAAGGAAATGACAAACTGCGTGACATGATAAAGGGATGCTCAAGGAAGTTTGATCTAATCGGCTCAGACAAAGCGATGAACACGCTGCATCACTTTATCCAAAAAAGACTAACGCGTTACCATGAGAAACGAGATATTCCGTCTATTTTTGGAACGAGCAAGCTGTCGCGTTTTTTAAAAACAGGCACTATTTCGATCCGAACGATCTTTCATGCGATGTATGAAGAAGCACTATTTGAAGACGAGGGCAGAGAGACCTTTATCAAAGAGCTGGCGTGGCGCGATTTTTATCATATGATTTATGCGCATTATCCAGAGATGAAAGAAAAGGAAATCAATTCGGCGTTTCAAGGAATGAAATGGAATGAAGATGAGGCGCTGTTTGAAGCTTGGTGTAAAGGGGAAACAGGCTTTCCACTTGTTGATGCAGGGATGAGACAGTTAAATGAGGAAGGCTGGATGCATAACCGCTTGCGAATGGTCACAGCCTCATTTTTAACAAAGGATTATTTGATTGATTGGAGAAAGGGCGAAGCCTATTTTGCAAAAAAACTTGTAGATTATGATGAGGCGTCAAATATTGGGGGATTTCAGTGGGCTGCCTCTGTCGGGACAGATGCGGTGCCGTACTTCCGTATTTTCAACCCAATAACCCAGTCCAAGCGATTTGATCCGAGCGGTGAATATATTAGAAGATATGTATCAGAGCTAGAGCATGTCGATGAAAAATGGATACATGAACCAAGTAAAATGCCAATAGATGAACAACTGAAATCGGAATGTGTGCTAGGTGAAACATACCCGCTGCCGACGGTTGATCATCAGGAAAGACGCAAAAAAGCTATTTCGCTATTTGAAAAAGCAAAACAACAATAAAACAAATCCCCCATTCCGCATGAAAGGGGGATATAAATTCTTATTTGAATGGTTCTTTGCTTTCATATTTAAACCGGGCAATGAGTAAGCAGAAGTAACAGAGTACCCCAAACAAACCTGAAATAAAGAATGAATGAGCCAGCGCATAACCAAGTGCAAGCTGAGAATAAACAGACATCACACCTGAAATGGCTTGAAGTGTAATTAGAATAGCTGAAATAATCCATCCATAATACAGCTGCTTCTGTTCTTTATAATGTTTCATGGCATGGAACATCGCAACAAATATCCAGACGAATAAAAGAAGTGCTGCTGCTCGGTGAGACATTTGCACCCACTGATTAAAGTAAGCTGGAAGTGCTCCGTCTTTTGAACAAAACGGGAAAACAGAACAAGCAAGGCTTGACTTTGTATGCCTTACATAAGCACCCGTATACACCACGATATACGTATAGGTAATCAAACCATAAATATGGAACTGCATTTTTTTGCCGATATGAAGCGGCTTCACAAGCTTTGTTTCAGATCTGGTTGCCTCAAATACAAGAAGCGCAAGCAGTAACACTGAAGCAAAAGAAATGAGTGAAATACCGAAGTGCAGTGCCATCACAAGGGCGTTAGAACCAAACACGACGGCTAGAGCCCCTAAAAGCGCTTGAAGCAGTAAGAATATAATCGACATGATGACCAAAAATTTGGTTTCACGGAATACTGGACTAATCTTTTTCCAGCATAAGACCGCCAGTGCTAGTACAAGAATGGTGGAAACCCCTGTTGACATGCGGTGACTCCATTCGATGATGGAAGCAGGGTTCATTTCAGGGAAGAAACGACCGTGGCAAAGGGGCCACTGCCGGCCGCAGCCAAGACCCGAGCCGGTTTTCGTCACAAGCGCACCACCAATCAGAACGATCAGCATCACAAACGTTGTGATCACGCTCAATAACCTTAAAGCAAATTTCATCAAATTATTTCACCTTCTCTAAAAAACTTCTGATCTAAATGAAAAACCTCACATGCTCTCAAGTTTAAGCCAAATGCGTGTTCTGTTGCAATTCATAATGACCAAAGTTCACAAAAAAATGATATGTTAGTTCACAAAGTTTACAGATTTAGAGTGCTTGATCTTTCTTTGACAGTCTGATAGAAATAGAGGAGAGAATATTTCATTTTGCACCGCCTTCTGAAACACACATAAATCCTAATAAATTCACTAAAAGTTCACAAATAACTTCAAGATTGTCGTTTATTATTTAATAGGATGTTTTTTTACAGCTGTTTATCTTGTATGATAGAGTTGTAACGAATTTACGTTTCATTTGTTCGTTTGAAGGTTTGGGCAAGGGAGGTTATACACATTGGCAAATTCCAAAACAGCCGCGGAAGCAGCTATTCATGGACAAATAGAAGAAACAACAGCTTGGAAAGATTTTCTTGCTCTGATTAAAATGGGCATCGTCAATTCCAACTTCATTACAACATTTACTGGAATGTGGCTTGCTTTTTATTTTACAGGTATGAGTTTCCTTGGGAATCTTGATATTGTGCTGTTAACAATGATTGGTTCTTCTCTTATTATTGCCGGTTCATGCGCCATTAATAATGCGTTTGACCGTGATATTGATATATTAATGGAAAGAACAAAAACAAGACCGACGGTTACAGGTAAGATTCAGCCGGGGCAAGCGTATGCATTTGGTATTTTGCTTGTTGTACTTGGGCTCATCATGCTTCTGATGACAACCATAACATCAGCAGTGATTGGATTTATCGGAGTCTTTATTTATGCGGTTCTTTACACCATGTGGTCTAAACGTCATTACACCATCAATACAGTTATTGGAAGTGTATCTGGTGCGGTGCCGCCATTAATCGGCTGGACAGCCGTCACAGGTACAATCGACACAACGGCTTGGGTTTTGTTTATGATTATGTTCATTTGGCAAATCCCGCACTTCCTGTCACTTGCAATTAAAAAAACGGAAGATTACCGTAAGGCAGGTATTCCAATGCTGCCAGTCGTTTATGGCTTTGAAGTCACGAAACGCCAAATCATCATTTGGACAGCATGTCTTCTTCCACTTCCATTTTTCTTAGGTGGATTAGGATGGCCGATTGTCGCACTTGGTACATTGCTGAATATTGGATGGCTCGTTATTGGCCTTATGGGCTTTAAAATGAAAGACGTCATGAAGTGGTCAACGCTCATGTTCGTTTATTCATTAAACTACTTGACCATCTTTTTCGTCGCGATGATTATTATTACACTATTCTAGAGTAAAATACACTTTGATCACATCAAAACAATGGCTATATCTTATAACACAACATTTTCTAACAACTATGAAAGCCGCCTGATATTCAGTTCTATTTAGGCGGCTTTCTGTTTATACATAGATGGTATTTTGAGTAAAAACATCATTTTTTTATGAAAAGAGGAAATGTAAGTGCTTTTATAAGAGGCGGGGGTTATGGATGGGTGAAAAGTGATTTTATAAATAAGAGGTAAAAAGCGAAAGGCAAAGGAGATCAAGCAAAAGGGGTTGGGACAAATTATGATAAGAAAATGGCGTGTTTATTCACTGTTTCTCTTACTGACGCTCGTTTTGGCGGGCTGTGGTGAACCATACTTATCAACGCTCAAACCAGTTGGGGAAGTAGCAGATAAACAGTTTTTCCTAACGGTACTGAGTACACTCATTATGGTTCTTGTCGTCATTGTTGTATCGATCATTTTCTTTTACGTCATCATTAAATTCAAACGTTCTAAAGTGGGAGAAGATACGATTCCAAAGCAGGTGGAAGGGAACCGTAACCTAGAAATTACGTGGACAGCGATTCCGATTCTTCTCCTCATTATTCTCGTTGTGCCTGTTGTGGCATACACGCTTGAGCTTGGGGATACAAGCGCTATGGATAAGAAAAAACGAGATCCTGAAAAGACACTTGTCGTCAATGTCAGAGCCAGTTTATATTGGTGGGAATTCGAATACCCTGATTATGGGATTGTCACAAGTCAGGAATTGATTGTACCGACAGATCAAAAGGTGTACTTTAAGCTGAAAGCATCCGATGTGAAACACTCTTTCTGGGTTCCATCGGCTGGCGGTAAAATTGATACAAACACAGAAAATGAAAACAAGTTTTATTTAACCTTTGATTCAAAACGAACGAAAGATGCTGGAGAATATTTTTACGGGAAATGTGCTGAGCTTTGCGGTCCCTCGCATGCTTTAATGGACTTTAAAGTTAAAACGCTTTCTCAAGATGAGTTTTTAGGATGGACGAAAAAAATGGCTGATTACAAGAAGCCTACATCCACAAAAGATCTCGCCCTAGAAGGTGAAAAATTATTTAAAGAGAAAAACTGCTTGAGCTGTCACGCAGTAGAGCCTGGGGACGAACGGCCGGAAGCGGCAAGGACAGCACCAAACCTTGCGACCTTCGGAGAGCGAACGAAAGTAGCTGGAATCAAAGACATGAACAAAGAAAATGTGAAAGCATGGCTGAAAGATCCAGAGAGCTTTAAACCAGGGAATAAAATGACAGGGACGTACCCTAAATTAAATGACTCAGAAGCAGATGCACTTTATGAGTATTTAAAAGGACTTAAAATCGAGTAATTTCTAATGCAAATGTGCAATAAGGTAAGTGATCGATGTGAAGTTTTTGTTAAGAGCTCCCGAATATGTCTCTACAACCGAGAAGTAGCCATCTGTCAGACACAGTCTGTGTAAAGTTAAGATAGACATCTATATGAAAAGGGGCAAATGGGAGATAAGAGGGGGATTTCATGGTGAGTACAATAGCTAAAAAGCGGGGGTTTGGCGCTGTCTTATGGGATTACTTGACGACGGTTGACCACAAAAAAATTGCCGTACTATATTTAGTGGCAGGGGGATTTTTCTTTTTAATTGGCGGCCTGGAAGCGATGATTATCCGTATTCAGCTAGCCATCCCTGAAAATGATTTTGTCAGTGCAGGATTTTACAATGAAGTCATGACGATGCATGGAACAACGATGATTTTCCTTGCCGCAATGCCGCTTTTATTTGCATTAATGAATGCGGTTGTACCCATTCAAATTGGTGCACGTGACGTAGCGTTTCCGTTTGTGAATTCACTTGGTTTTTGGCTGTTCTTTTTCGGAGGAATTTTCTTAAACCTTGGATGGTTTATGGGAGGATCTCCTGATGCAGGCTGGACTGCATACGCTTCGCTCACGCTGAATTCAGAAGGGCATGGCATGGATTTCTATATTTTAGGTTTGCAGATAGCGGGTATTGGTACGCTGATTGCTGGGATCAACTTTCTTGCAACGATTATTAATATGAGAACGCCTGGTATGACGTATATGAGAATGCCGCTCTTTACTTGGACGACATTTGTCGCCTCAGCACTGATTTTATTCGCATTCCCGCCGCTTACAGCAGGGCTTGCGATGCTGATGCTTGATAGAATGTTTGATACGAGCTTTTTCAATCCAGAGCTCGGTGGAAATACAATCATCTGGGAGCATTTGTTCTGGATTTTCGGACACCCAGAAGTATATATTTTAATCCTGCCAGCATTCGGAATATTCTCTGAAATCATTCCAGTGTTTGCGAGGAAAAGGTTGTTTGGCTATTCGTCCATGGTGTTCGCTACTGTATTAATTGGTTTCCTTGGATTCATGGTGTGGGCGCATCACATGTTCACAACAGGACTTGGTCCGATTGCCAATGCGATCTTTGCTGTAGCCACGATGGCGATTGCGGTGCCTACAGGAATTAAAGTATTCAACTGGCTGCTCACCATATGGGGTGGTAATGTGAAGTTTACAACGCCGATGCTGTATTCCGTTGCCTTCATTCCGTCGTTTTTACTTGGCGGGGTAACCGGAGTCATGCTTGCAGCAGCTGCAGCAGATTATCAGTTCCATGATACGTACTTTGTCGTGGCGCATTTCCACTACGTCATTATCGGCGGGGTCGTATTCGGTATTTTAGCAGGTGTGCATTACTGGTGGCCGAAGATGTTTGGAAAAATACTAAATGAGAAGCTTGGGAAAATTGGCTTTGTGCTGTTTTTCATCGGTTTCCATTTAACCTTCTTCATCCAGCATTTTCTCGGTCTTTGGGGCATGCCGCGCCGAGTCTTTACATTCCTGCCAGGTCAGGGGCTAGACCTTGGGAACTTGATCAGTACGATTGGGGCACTGTTTATGTTTGTAGCTGTTGTCATCATGCTGATTAACATCATCTGGACTACAGCAAAAGGGGAGCGTGTATCGGGCGATCCTTGGGGAGACGGAAGAACGCTTGAATGGGCAGTGTCTTCACCTCCGCCAGAATATAACTTTAAACAGCTTCCGCTTGTCAGAGGACTAGATCCATTATGGATTGAAAAAATGGATGGTAAAACAGGAATGACAGCATCTGAACCGCTCGATGATATTCACATGCCGAATAATTCCATCTTACCTGTCATTATCTCATTCGGTCTATTTGTGTCAGCATTTGGCTTCATGTATCGTCAAGAGCACAGCTGGGGACTTCCAGTGATTTTCATTGGTCTTGGCATTACCTTTGCGACCATGCTGGTTCGCTCTCTTAAAGATGATCATGGGTACCATATTCACAAAGAAGATTTGACCGATGACGATGATAAAGGGGTGAAAGCATAATGGAACCACAAAAAATGACAGCAGAAACCTTTCCGGCTTCTCCTGAGAAAGCTACGTTAGAAGGAAAGAATAAGTTCGTCGGGTTCTGGTTGTTTCTTGGGGGAGAAACCGTTCTGTTTGCATCGCTCTTTGCCACGTATTTGGCGCTGAAAAACTCTAATGCAGGCGGAGCAAAAACAACTGATATGTTTGATCTCACACTTGTCTTTATTGCCACGATGCTTCTTTTGACGAGCAGTTTAACGAGTGTGTATGCAATGTATCATATGAAAAACTTTGCCTTTAAAAAGATGCAGCTTTGGCTTGGCGTGACTGTGCTATTAGGTGCTTCATTTCTAGGGGTTGAGATTTATGAGTTCTATCATTATGTGCATGCGTATGAATTTACAATTACCAGCTCAGCTCTTGGTTCTTCCTTCTATACACTTGTAGGAACTCACGGGGCTCACGTCGCCTTCGGACTTTGCTGGATTACCGCTCTTATGATTCGAAATATGAGACGCGGACTCGATTTATACAATGCGCCGAAATATTATGTGGCAAGTCTGTATTGGCACTTCATTGATGTTGTGTGGGTCTTCATCTTTACCGTTGTATATTTAATGGGAATGGTGGGATAAGAATGGGAAATAAAAACACAAATCAGTCTAAAGTCGATCTTGTATACCGTAAAAAGAAAAATGCCGAAGAAATGAAGCATCAGCTCATTTCTTTCGGCTTGATGATTGGATTAACCTTTGTTGCTTTTTTAACAATCGCTTCTGAAGACGTTGGGAACTGGTTCGCAGTACCATTTATTTTACTGCTTGCAGTCATTCAGGTCGCTTTTCAGCTTTATTATTTTATGCACATGAACCAAAAAGGGCATGAAACACCCGCATTGTTTCTTTACTCAGGTGTGTTTGTCGCGTTTATTACCGTATTAGCCTTTTTGACCATTATTTGGTGGTAAGCCCGCTTTTCCTTGAAGGAGGCGCAGCAATGGAGAACTTAGAAATATTCGGATTTCGGGCATTATGGAGCCCTTACTATTTGACTAGTGTTGTCATAGCAGCTGCTCTTTATCTGCTTCTTGTGACAAAGGGGAAGCATCGTGCGACGGTGAAAGAGAAAACGTTGTTTCTGACGGGGCTTGTTCTGTTATACGCCGTAAAAGGAAGCCCAATTGATTTAATGGGGCATATTATGTTTAGTGCACATATGGCGCAAATGGCGGTGCTCTATTTAGTCATTCCGCCTCTCCTTATTACAGGATTACCTGCGGCCATTTGGGAGCGGATCATACAAACGCCAGGCATTCAGCAGATTTTTCGTTTGTTTTCCAAGCCTTTAATTGCATTGCTTGGGTTTAACGGCTTGTTTTCGATGTATCACATTCCGCTTGTGTTTGATTTTGTGAAAACAGATCCGTTTTATCATGCGTTGATGACGGTGGTCATTTTTATCGCTGCCTTTTTCATGTGGTGGCCGCTCGTTCATAAAGTCCAAAGTCAGCCGCAGATTACAGGCATTTTAAAGCTTGGTTATATCATGGCAGATGGGATATTGATGACTCCTGCGTGTGCTCTCATCATGTTTAGTGAGGCACCGATCTATGCAACCTATTCTGATGCTGGCGCTTGGATACAGGCACTGCATCTATGCGTGCCAAGTGATATGCTGGCAGGTCTTGCGCTCACAGGTCCTGAAATGTTCCATACCTTGCCGCTGCTAGAGGACCAGCAGCTAGGCGCGATTTTGATGAAAATTATTCAAGAGATTGTGTACGGCTCGATCCTTGCTGTTGTGTTCTTTGACTGGGCAAGAAAAGAAAGAGCGAAAGATGCCGTACCAGATGCGCTGATTCCGAAATATGAATGAAAAAAGCACAGCCGTATGGCTGTGCTTTGTCTTCTTTTCAGCGTGATAGAAAACCTTTGCACTCTAGGAAGGACGAGCACCGAAGCGGAGCGAATTTAATATTCGTGAGCATCGGCGCACAGGACTGACACCGAATGCGAGGGTTTGTCTACACGCTGAGCACAGCCGTATGGCTGTGCTTTCGTTTATGCTTCAGCAGTCATTGCTTCTAGTTTTTCTTTCAGCTGTTCAAGCGTTTTCTTGCTTGATTGGATGAGAGACTTAGGGAAATCTTCGCCTTCACCGTATTCAACACCGTGCGGATAATAATGTTTTCCGAGTAAAGGTGTTAGAAGCTGTATGTGTGCTTTTTTGGAACCAACATCTCCTTCGGTGGCGTAGCCGGAAATCCGTAAATAAAAGGTTCCCTCGACCATGTTATACTTTCTGTCGTACGTCACACGCTCATAATCCCATTGATCGGCTCGTACAAATCCTTCACTTTCCATGATGAAATCTAATTTATTTAAATCAGCTGCTACCTTTTCAATCCCCATACCTTCAAATTTCACCCAAAACCCCTCCTTATAAAAATTCCCTTTACTGACAATCATAGTATGAAAGCGTTAAACTTTCAACTGTGAAAGGTATGTTCTTTTATAACCTGGTTACAGTAATAAAGAAAATTACGGATGGAGGAATCAATGTGAAAACGAAAAAAATCAAAGATATTATGACAAAAAAAGTAGTGACATGCCAGCAAGACGACAATACGTATGTAGCGGCAGTCAAAATGAGAGACGCGGACATTGGGGCCATTCCGGTGGTTAACGGAGATCAGCTCGTTGGCATAGTGACAGACCGTGACCTTGTACTCAGAGGCATAGCAGAAAAAAAGCCAAACTCACAGGAAGTGGGTTCGCTGATGACGAAAGAAGTACTGACAGCAGAAGAAGATGCAACGCTTGAAGAAATTGTCCGGCTGATGTCAGAGCACCAGCTCCGCCGCATTCCTGTTGTAAAAAATGGCGCATTAACAGGGATTGTCGCTCTTGGAGATTTATCCGTCGAAGATTTATCAAATGATCGCGCGGGTGATGCACTCACAGAAATCTCTCAACAGGATCAAGATCACGGGCAAGGATTTCTTCATTAAGTGGGGCATATTTTAAATTCGTGTTAAATAGGCTGTATTGTCGTTGATAAATAGAGCAAGTTTTGTTTAAATGACAGTAGAAGGTACTTTTTGTACCTTGCCAATTTAACGGAGGTGTTTATTTGAAAACTGTGCTTAAAACACTCCTCATCCTCCTGATTATATCTGGAACGTACGTTCTGTTTATTCAATATGGATCTTCACCAGAAAAAGAAAACAGCAATGAACCGAAGGTGTCTAATGAACAAACATCTAGCGATAAGCCGATCAACATCCCGAAAAAGGGGCTCATGTCCTTTATGGGGAAATCTTCAAACGAAGTGCTTAAACAGCTGGGTGAACCAGATCGCATTGATCCTTCCGCATATGATTATGACTGGTGGATATACAACCAATCGAAGAAGCACTATATTCAAGTAGGGGTAAAGGATAGTAAAGTGGTGACCCTGTTTGCAACAGGAGACGGGCTCAATGTCGAACCGTTTAAAATCGGTCAAGCCACAAGTGAGGTATTTAAAAAAACACAAATTGCACCTTACATTCATGTAGAGGATGAACAAAATTCATACCGCTTTGAATTCTCAGAAGATGATATGAATACAAGACCCACCGTGAAAGTGGGCGATGATGTGTATGTTCAGCTTTACATGGATAAGTTTGAAAGCACCCTTTCAAGTATCAGGGCGTTTAACGCAGATACATTTGTGAAGCAAAAGCCGTATGAAGTAGTCTATCGTGGTCAATTGATAGAACCAGAGGCAATATCGGGTGAAAAATGGAAAGACATCGAAGCTTCCAGTCAAAAACAAATTTTTGATATGACCAATATTATCCGTCATAAGTACAAACTGCCGACCTTAAAGTGGGATGATGAAACCTCTGAAGTGGCATTCATGCATAGTGAGGATATGAGAGAGAATCGTTATTTCTCCCATGATTCTAAAAAATACGGTACACTGAAAGACCGGTTAGAAAGAGGAGAGGTGGCATTTCAGCTCGCAGGTGAAAACATTGCCTATAACTATGTAGATGGACCTGCAGCGGTAGAGGGCTGGCTCAATAGTGAAGGTCACAGGAAGGCGTTATTAAATAAAGATTACACACATCTTGGCGTAGGTGTGAAAGAAAAATACTACACCCAAAACTTCATCAAGAAAACATCTTAACTGAAAGCAGCTGCACAATCGCAGCTGCTTTTTTAATTGAAAAAGAGGCTCACCAAAATCGCTATTGGTGTATATAGTATAGTAGGCATTTGTATGGGGGGTGAGGATATGACAAACAAACAAAAACAAACATCCATTGATGAATTTAAACAATTCGTCAGACGCCATCCGAAGTTAATTCAAGAAGTGCAAACGCAAGAAAAAAGCTGGCAAAGTGTATACGAAAATTGGGTCATGTTTGGTGAGGAAGATGAGATGTGGTCTCCTTACCGGAAAACGCAATCTGAAGACGGTAAAGAAGAAAAAGCCTCTAAGCCAAGTGAATCGGGAAAAGCAGATTTTATGTCTAAAATGGTTTCTGCTGTGAAAAAAATGGACGCTGATCAAATGAATGAACAAATCAACAAAATGAGCCAGTCTATTTCCTCTTTACAAAGCTTACTCGGACAATTTTCATCAAATGGCTCAAAAAAAGGTTCATCTGGAGGCAGTCAGCACCCATTCTCCTTCAGGAAAGATTAATTGAAAGGGGATGCTTTTGGTGCGGAAAGAAGTACAGGAGTTTGTCATGGCCGAAGAGGATCGAATCAAATTCATCAGACAGCGTCCTCTCTGGTACAGACAGCTGACTCGACATCCTGAAAAGCTATCGTCCTTTGAATTAGATAAAATGAATTTTTACGAAAAAACCATTCCTCATCGTGTGAGTCAGTTGAGCAACAGTGTCCAAATGGCTGAAATGATGATACAAATGTTCCAAGCAATGCGCAATCAAAATGGAGCCGGGTGAGGCTTTTTTGAGTTGATTAAGATGTCTATTTCCTGAGCATCCTATAAAAGTAGATGAAAGGAGAATCAGATGATGAAATGGATGCTGTCAATATGCGCATTGCTCTTTCTTGTCACCGGGTGCCAAAGTCAACATGAAGAGAAGCAAGTCATGAAGCAAGATCCAGCTGTACCAGTGATGCAGCAAGCCGAAAGCGAAATGAAGCAGCAAGGCTTTTTAAAATACAAAGTGCAGGGGTCTTCTGTTTATATAGAAAGTACACTTCAAGATTTTCATCTTGAGCCTTCGCGTCTAAAAAAGAATGAGAAGACGGGATATTTTACAGTGTATGTAGACGGGAAACGTGCAGGCAATGAGTATACTGCTGCATTTGTGGTCAAGCATCTTTCAAAAGGAAAGCATAAAATGACCGTTGTGCTCAATTCCCGTCATCCAGAATATAAGCAGAAAAGAGAAACATGGGATGTATTTGTCACGTAAAAGCATTTTCTGATCCATAGGTTTCGTGGTAAACTATGAATTGGAGGTGCAACATTTATGTATGCGACAATCGAATCTGTGGAGCTCCAAGAGGAAGCGAATCAATTGGCTGCCATGATTCTTCAGTCGGAGGAGGCTGAACATTACCGCAACTGCTTTAAGCGTCTCCAGCAAGACGAAGAAGCCCAACAAATTATTGCCCATTTTACAAAAGTAAAAGAGCAATATGAGGATGTGCAGCGGTTCGGCAAATACCATCCGGACTATAGAACGATCTCAAAGGAAATGCGTGAGGTCAAAAGAAAGTTAGATCTTCACGATACAGTGGTTGATTTCAAAAAAGCAGAAACAGCGATTCAATCCATCTTAGATGAGATTAGTATTGAAATCGGTCAAGCTGTATCAGCATATATCAAAGTTCCAACAGGGAACCCATATTTTGATGGTCTATCATCATGCGGCGGTGGCTGTGGATCTGGTGGCAGCTGTGGCTGTAAAGTATCTTGACGAGACTTGAATGTCTCGTCTTTTACATAATGACTGAAAAGAATTGAAAAAGCGGCAGGTGAAAAGATGGAAACCAAACGTCAAGGGATGGTCGTTTGGCTGCATTCGTTAAAGCAGTCAAAGGCGCTAAGAAAATTTGGAAATGTTCACTATATTTCAAGGAAAATGAAATATGCAGTGATCTATTGTGATATGAATGATCTCGAGCGCCATATGGCTAAGCTCAGCTCATTGCCATTTGTGAAGCGTGTTGAGCCTTCATATAAACCTTTTATTAAATTAGAGTACGAATCCAAATTGGACAAAGCAAAAGAGTATGATTATAAGGTGGGCTTTTAAAGACACAAAAAAACCCCCGCGGCATCACCCGCGGGGTCCTTCTATTCTTAATGATTCATTAAGGAGAAGGCAAAGGGAGAGGAGAAACCGGAGGAAGAACTTATGGGGAAACGTAAGTCTTCTCCGCGGTTGGCAACAGCACCACATCAGATGCTGTTATAAGTAGTATGACCCCGTTTTCCTTGATCTATACATAGAAAATGAATGAAAGTCCGCGCATTGTTCCCTGCGGAGTGTTGTGGTAAGATAATGTTGGATTTTTTGTCATAAACAATAGAAGCAAGCAGAAAAAGTGGTGGAAAAATGAGAGTCATCTCTGGAACGAGAAAAGGCCGCACACTTAAAGCGGTACCAGGTCAATCAACAAGACCGACAACAGATAAAGTAAAAGAATCGATATTTAATATGATCGGTCCGTATTTTGATGGCGGATGGGCCCTTGATTTATTTGCGGGAAGCGGTGGTTTAGGAATTGAAGCGCTTTCCAGAGGTTTCGGTCATTGCATATTCGTTGATCGAGATATGAAGGCGATTCAAACGATAAAAGGAAACCTCAATCAATTGGCGCTGATGGATCAAAGTGAAGTGTTTCGAAATGAGGCAAAGCGTGCACTCGCAGCCGTTGTAAAACGAGAGGAATCCTTTCAAGCAATCTTTCTTGATCCGCCTTATAAAGATCAACAGCTGAAAGCACTTCTTGAAATGATTGACGAGCATGCCTTATTAACAGATGACGGCGTGATCGTGTGTGAGCATGATAAGGACGTCACACTGCCAGAGGAAGCTGGACAGCTTTACATTTCAAGACAGGGACTGTACGGGTTGACTGGTATTACGATCTATAGAAAGCGGGGAAATTAAAGCATGGGAAACATAGCCGTTTGTCCGGGTAGCTTCGATCCAGTCACATTGGGCCATTTGGATATCATCAAAAGAGGTGCAAAAATCTTTGATGAAGTGTATGTATGTGTACTAAATAACTCATCCAAACAACCGTTATTTACCGTTGAAGAACGGTGTGAGCTCATTCGCCAGGCGACGAAGGATCTGCCAAATATCAAAGTTGAATCCTTTCACGGTCTGCTTATAGATTATGCGAAACAAAAAGAAGCCAAAGTTATTTTACGCGGATTAAGAGCTGTGACGGACTTTGAATATGAAATGCAAGGCACATCAATGAATAAAGTGTTAAACGATGAAATTGAAACGTTTTTCATGATGACCAATAATCAATATTCCTTCTTAAGCTCAAGTATTGTCAAAGAAGTAGCGAAATATCATGGATCAGTCAAAGGTCTTGTCCCAAAAGAGGTAGAAGCAGCGCTGAAGGAAAAATTTAAAGGATGAGTGCACCGTGCACTCATCCTTTTTTTAATTTCTGATAGTATAGCGCGATATACAAGATCAAGCTGCATAGCGTGATCAAAGGGCCAGCTGTCACAAGCTGATTCCAAAGCACGCTGCTGTACATGACAACCTGCTGGCTTGCTTCAAAGGCACCTGCTGGGAGAGCCATGTCAGATCGAGAGACATAAAGAGGCTTGAATAATAAAAAGGCAAAAACAGCTGCATAAACCCCGTGGAGCAAACGAGCGAAGAAAAACGGTTTAAAGCGTATATCTGTTGCCGCCAAAATGCCGGCGACCTGAGCTTGAACAGACAACCCGCTGAATCCTAAAATAAAGCTGACGACAATCGTTTTAGCGAGAAGGCTGACTTCCTGTGACCCTGTCAGCTGGCTGCCTAATGTGATTTCGAATAAACCGGCAATCATCGCAAGGTCTAATTCTGGCGGAAGATGCATCGTTTGCAGCATAGATCCGATCCCTATGGATAATAGATCTGTCACATGAACAACTGACAGCATTTTGCTAAACACAGAAAATAAGATAATAAAGCCGCCAATCATAAAAAGTGTTTGGACTGATGACATCACCGCATCACTTAAAATTTGGCCGAGCGGTCTTTTCTCTGCGAGTCTTGCTGTATGAAGTGCGTTGAATGCCTCTTTAAACGGTGGGAATAAAAATCGCTTGTGTCTTCTCAGATGTGCATCATGCCGCGCTTTATATCCCCGCATCGTCACACCAACAGCGAGATTCCCTAAATAATGTGCGCAGGCCAAAACAATCCCTAAAGCTGGATGATGAAAAAAACCAACAGCCACCGCACCGAAAATAAACAATGGATTCGATGAATTTGTAAAAGAAACGAGGCGCTCTGCTTCGATTCGCGTCAGCTGTCCTTCCTGCCTGAGTCTTGTGGTTAATTTCGCACCAGAAGGAAAGCCTGATGCCATTCCCATCGCTAGGACAAATCCGCCTACACCAGGCACTCGAAAGATGGGGCGCATAAACGGCTCTAATAATACCCCGACAAATCTGACAATCCCGAAACTAATTAATAGCTCGGACAAAATAAAAAAAGGTAGCAATGATGGAAATACAACCTCCCACCACATTGCAAGTCCATTTTTAGACGCTTGCAAAGAGGCTTGTGGATGTGAAATCACAGTGGCTGTTAAAAAGATAAAAAAAGCAGCGATGAACAGAGTGTTCCATTTTTTCATGGAGATTTCGCCCCTTGCCGTTATGATCTATTGGCGAGCTCGTGATCAAAAAAAAGAAAGACACTAGCCGAGCCTGTCTTCTATTACTATACGAGCAGAAGGGGCATGTTTAGACCAATAGATTCGTATATATGCATAGAAAAGAGGAGGGTGGATTTTCATGAGGCGACCAGTCATCGGGCTTGCGTTAGGCTCCGGGGGTGCGAGGGGAATGGCGCATATCGGAGTTTTATCTAGTCTTGAGAAACAAGGAATTCAGGTAGATATGATCGCTGGCAGCAGTATTGGCGCACTTGTTGGGAGCTTTTATGCGGCAGGACAAGACGTAGAAAAAATGAAAAAACTTGCACTTGTCTTCAGAAGAAAGTATTATGCTGACTATACACTGCCAAAAATCGGTCTTTTAAAAGGGAATCGAATTTTGCAGCTGATTCACACGTTTACATATGGGAAGAAATTCGAAGAATTAAGAATGCCCCTTGCGGTGGTTGCTTGTGATCTCGAGACAGGGGAGAAGGTCGTGTTTAAAAAAGGGTCTGTTTCACAAGCAGTCAGAGCAAGCATCAGCATTCCGGGTGTGTTTGTTCCTCATGAAATGGGCGGCAGACAGCTAGTGGATGGAGCGGTTGTTGACCGCATTCCAGTGTCTGTTTTAAAAGAAATGGGCGCAGACCTCATTATCGCCTCTGATGTATCAAGGGTGAAAAAAACAGAAAAGGCGACGAGGTTATCGGATGTGATTATGCAAAGTTTGGACATCCTTCAAAATGAACTGGTCCGTCATCAAACCATTCACGCTGATGTCATGATCCGGCCGAGGCTTGAAACATTTAGCTCGAGTGCATTTACACAGGTGCAGGAGATGATTGAAGCAGGTGAGCTCGCCGCAGATCAACTAACAGGTAAACTGAAAGATGTCATTGATAAATGGGAGTGTTAATCGAATGAAAAAATTAAATATTCGCTGGCTCAGCTTTTTTGTCGTTATCCTTGTACTATTTGGCTTAACCTTTGTCAAACTGCCATATTACGTGACAAAGCCGGGTGATGCAACCGAGATTGCTCCCCACATTCAAGTAGACGGCGGATATGGCGAGAAGGGCAGCTTCTCTCTTATGACGATAAAAGTAGGTCCAGCCAATCCGTATACGTATTTGCTTGCGAAAATGAATAAATATGACGAGATCGTCCCGGAAGAAAATATTAAAGCGGACGGGGAGTCGGATGAAGATTATATGAAAAGGCAGCTTCAGCTGATGAAAAGCTCTCAAGAAAATGCCATGATTGCAGCGTATACAAAAGCAGGAAAAAAAGTAAATTATACGTTTAACGGTGTATATGCAAGCTACGTGATGAAAGGAATGCCTGCTTACGGAAAAATTGAAGTGGGTGACCGAATCAAAAGCGTTGATGGCAAGACCTATGAGTCTGCTGATAAAATGGTTTCGTATATCAGCAGTCAAAAAGCAGGTACATCTGTCCGTTTTGGCCTTGAACGAAATGGCAAAGACATGACGGAGAAAGTGACGTTAAAACCATTTAAAGAAGAGCCGAATCGAGTTGGAATTGGCGTATCATTATTTACAGACCGAAATGTGAAAGTCTCGCCTTCCATTAAGGTGGATATTGAAAATATCGGCGGCCCATCAGCAGGTCTTATGATGTCACTTGAGATTTATAACCAGCTGACAAAAGAAGACGAAACACATGGTTATGCGATTGCGGGAACGGGAACGATTGACGCGGATGGAACGGTTGGTCCAATTGGCGGAATCGATCAAAAGGTCGTGGCGGCAGATAAAGCCGGAAAAGATATATTCTTTGCACCAAACGATAAAGGTGATCCAAATTCAGACTACCGAAATGCTGTCAAAACAGCGAAAGATATTAAAAGTGATATGAAAATTGTGCCTGTAGATACAATACAAGATGCCCTGAACTATTTAAACAAATTAAAAGAGAAAGCATCTTAATCAAAGAAGAGCAGCCTTCATCAAGGCTGCTCTCAGCATGTAGACAAACCCTCGCATTCGCCCGCAGTCCTGCGCGCTGGTGCTCACGAATGTCAAATTCGCTCTGCGCCAGTACTCGTCCTTCCTAGACTTCAAAGGTTTTCTATCACGCTGAAAAGAAGACAAAGAGCTAAAATGAAAACCATTTTAGCTCTTTTTGCTAAGACTGGAAGAGACCAGTCTCTTCATCATATCGGATCGGTGAGGTTTTAAACTCCGCTTCCGTTAAGTCCGTTTGCATTGGCTCACTAACGGGCAGGCTGAAGACGCGGGACGCGCGAATATCAAGGTCAAGTGCGGGATGTGAAAAGGCAGACAGCCTGCTGACGAGCGGCACGTTCAATTCTTTTTTCACGAGGGATAAGTATTGCTGCCCTTTCTTTGACATACCAAGTAAACGAATGTAAGGCGCTTTTTTCTCTTTCAGCAGCTCATGCATGGCACTCTTTTTCACCCTCATTAAGAGATGTGTATTCATCCGCTGCAGCCTCGTCCACGTATATCGTTTTGTTTTCACAAGAGATAGATATTCCTCGTAGGAGGACGCATGTGTAATCGCCTTTTGCATGCGGTGTTCGATGCCTTCTTCGATTTCATAGATGCCTTCTAATTCTGCCGTATCCATTGTGTGAAAGACTTGTTTTAAGAAGCTAAAGTAGGCTTCTTGTGTATGTAAAAGACCATAAGAAGAATGATAGTCATGTAATTGCTTGAGCGTAGCTTCTGGGAGATAAGGGGCGACTGTTTCAAATGTACCGTGATCTTTTAAGGCTTTTCGTATACTTGTTGCGCTTGCGATTTTCTGATTTTTAGGAAGGTCTTCATCATGATAACCAGATGAAATCCTTTGAGAGGTAAAGGGCTGCATATGAGGGGATCTCTCCAAGATGGCTTTGACATAATGGAAACCTAAAATGTTATTGGGCCTAGACAAATCCAGTAACTGTTTAGGATCAATCACCTCATGAAACGCAGCTGCAGCAGCTGCTGGATAACTAAGGCCTTCTTTCACCTTTTCTTTTGTGAAAAGGTCAATGTCTTCTTTTTTCTCATGCCAAGCATGAGCCGTTCGCTCAAATGCTTTGATGTCACCATCCTCGCTGCCGAAAAAAAGGGAGCGGCATTTTAAAGCATCTAGAATCGCCACAGCACCATTTGCAAAGGTTTCTGCCTTTTGCACTGCGTATATGTATGGAAGCTCACACACAATGTCTACACCGTTTTGCAGTGCCATTTTTGTCCGTGCCCATTTTGAGACGATGGCAGGCTCACCGCGCTGGAGGAAGGAACCGCTCATGACGGCAATGGCAACATCTGAGGAGGTATGTGTTTTCGCCTGACGAACATGATAGGCATGTCCATAATGAAATGGATTATACTCGACAACGACTCCTGTTGCTTTCAATAGATGTTCCGCCTTTCTTGCTATGGTTAAATGGTCTATGCTACAGTAGCATAAGGGAAAAATGAAGCCCATTTTTTTCAGTGTAGGCATTCCGAGAACTGATGTCAAACAACCCTCTGGCATCACAAAGGACTGTAAAGAAAAAATATTGACAAATAACATGATGAAAGCTATAATCATGTTTGTTGCTCTTAGAGGTGATACAATTGAAATGGACAGTTTATCAGTTACATCAAAAAGCTAAAAACAGCTTCGATTTTCATGAGACGGTTGACTTAAATGAACTTACTAGCCTTCATTCAGATATACGTCGTATTTCACCAGTAGAGGTGAAAGGGACTGGAGTGATCGAATCAAAGCAAGTCGCATTTGATTTAACCATCACAGGTGAAATGACATTGCCTTGTTCAAGAACGCTTGTTGATGTAAATTATCCATTTGCGATTTCAACGAAAGAACTATTTGTACTTCATAAGACAGACGATATAGAAGATGAAGACGTTTCTGTTGTAGAAGACGACATCATCGACTTAACGCCTATAGTCAAGGAAGAAATTCTTCTTGAAGTGCCGATGCAAATCTTTTGCGACCAAACGGACGTAAAAGGTGCTGCACCACAAGAAGGAAATGACTGGGCGGTCATTTCGGAAGATGCACATCAAAACCGAATTGATCCGCGTCTGGAAGGCTTGAAGAAGCTCTTAGAAGAAAATAATGAATCTTAACTCTTTAAGGAGGTGGGAATAATGGCTGTACCTTTTAGAAGAACTTCTAAAATGAAAAAAAGATTGCGTCGTACGCATTTCAAACTACAAGTACCTGGTATGGTAGCTTGCCCAGAATGCGGTGAAATGAAAATTTCTCATCGTGTCTGCAAATCTTGCGGAACATACAAAGGCAAAGACGTAAAAAGCAACTAATGCTTGATAAAAAAACGTGAGGGAATCTTCCCTTGCGTTTTTTTATTTGTCTATTTTTTAGGTTTCTCTCCTGCAAATAGTCTATCTACTCTAGTAGGCGCATATGATGTGGTATTCAGATTCAGGGGGGATGATCAATTGACGATTACAAGGCAGGACGCATGGACACAAGATGAAGATTTACTTTTAGCAGAAGTCGTCTTAAGGCACATTCGAGATGGAGGAACGCAGCTTTCCGCATTTGAGGAAGTCGGGAAAGCATTGTCAAGAACAGCTGCAGCATGTGGTTTCAGGTGGAACTCATATGTCAGAAAACAATATCAGGCAGGCATAGAGCTGGCGAAAAAACAGCGGAAAGAACTGCGTAAAAAAATCGGTATCCATTCCTCTGGTTTACCACAGCATGCGTTAACCATAGAAGAGAAGACATCTTCAAATCAGGCTGAATTGACCCTTCGAGAAGTGATTCAGTTTTTAGAGCAGCTTGAAAAAGAACCAGATGGACCTGCTTATTTACGTGAGGAACTGGCAGATGCGCAGCATCAATTGAAGTCACTTACAGAAGAAAATGAACACTTAAAGCGGCAATTAAAAATGACAGAAGAAGATTACCGGGCACTTATAGGTATTGTTGAAAGAGTCAAACAGAATATCAGCTTAAAAGAATATGCTAAATAAAGAGACGCCCCTCACAGAGAAAGGAGGGGCGTTTTGTTATCAGCCTTTAAGCGGATTCACCTGTATTTTTTTGAATATGTGCGGGCTCCCAGATGAGTGGATTTTCACCCTTGTCGCGCTCCATATCATATTTTACTGCTTCAAAGCCCATTTTATCCCAAAAACCGGCTGATTTGACGCGCGGATTGGTCCGAATTGGCAATCCAAACGATTTGGCGAATTCAACCAGTGCTTCGCCGTACCCTTTGCGCTGATACCCAGGAAGCACCTCCAGCTTCCACAGCTCTAAATAATCATGATTGTGGTTAAAATACGTTGTCGTTGAGCCGTCCACTTGATAAAGACTCATACGTGCCACTAGCTTATCTCCAAAATAAATCCCGTAAAATGGAGAGTTGCTGTCATTTTCAATCATATTGCTTTCAAGGTCTTCAAGCATGGATAGCTCTTGTATGCCGTATTCCTTAAATTGTTTAAATTCCTCTAAAGTTTTGTAATTAATTAGAAGTCGTTTTACTTGTGCCATATGATCTTCCCCCTTACACACATAATGTCGACAGTGATGTCATTGAAGGCGTTTTCATCCCATCCGCCTCAAAAAGTTTTTACACTTATTATTATAGTTTTTAAATTAAAAAAATTCAATCATAGCACGCCATCTGCTTTTTGCATCACGACATGAACCTGTTAAAATAGTTGATATGATGAAGTAAATGAAAAAGGGAAGTGCGGCAGTTGAACATTGGAATCATTGGTGGCGGTGCGATTGGTCTGCTTTGTGCTAGTTATTTATCACAGCATCATGACATCACGGTCTTTACAAGAAGAAAAGAGCAGGCAGAAGAGATTCGAGCATTAGGCATTCAGCGAACAGTAAAAGGAGAAACATATCAGGCGGCTGTTCATGCGCAGACAGGAATAACAGGAGTATTTGATTTACTTATCGTGACGGTGAAATATCATCATTTGCAAGATGTGCTCGATGAATTATCGTTATTACCTCGTCAGCGTATCTTATTTTTACAGAACGGAATGGCTCACTTATTAGATTTGGAGAATTGGAAAACGGCACATTCATTATATATAGGTGTGGTAGAGCACGGGGCTATGAAGATGTCAGATCATGCAGTGAACCATACAGGTATCGGTGTCATCAAGTGGGGAGCATTTCAGCATGAAGAAGTATCTGATGTAAAAAATGCATTGAATGAGACATCATCTCATTTTCAGATGATCTATACGGATGAATGGCAAAAGGTGCTGAAGGAAAAACTGCTTGTCAATGTCTGTATTAACCCACTGACGGCTTTGCTGCATGTGAGAAACGGGGAATTGATCGCAAACCCCTCATATGAATATATGATGAAATGTGCATTTGAAGAAGCGGTATCCATCTTGGGCTTGTCTGAAAAGGAGCGGCTCTGGCCTTATGTTATCTCTATTTGTGAGAAAACGGCTGCTAATCAGTCGTCTATGCTTCAAGATATTGTGAAAGGCCGTCAAACCGAAAGAAAAGCCATTGTTGGCTATCTTTTAAAAAAGGCTCAATCTCAAGAGATTCTGGCGCCACATCTCACTTTCTTTTATCGAAGCTTGGAAGTATTGGAAAAAAAGCAAACAAAATCTTTTGAGTGAGCTCATTTACATGCTATACTTTTTTCGGGAAACTAACTATTTATTGAAGAAAGGAAGTTCTAAACATGCAATTGACTGAACTTTCCATCCGAAGTCAGAATTTATTCATACGTGATTATATAGAAGAAAAAAAAGAGATGATGACTTTTTTTGATTATGATATACATTCTGAGCACACATGGAAAAAGAGATACGACGATCTCATGGAAATGAGCTTCCCGCGCGAGGCTTTAGCGGATTATATGAGCGCATACCATGCAAAGTTTGAATCGGCAGCGATGCGTCAGAACATTGAAAAGATCCGTGATGAACGGAGTGTCATGGTGGTTGGAGGACAGCAGGCTGGTTTATTAACAGGACCGCTTTATACCATACATAAAATCATATCCATCATTCAGTTTGCAAAAGAAAAAGAAACAGAGCTTGGGGTCCCAGTGATTCCGGTCTTTTGGGTAGCCGGTGAGGATCATGACGTAGATGAAATTAATTTTGTGTACACGTCTGGCGAAAAAGGTCCAGTGAAACAAAAGCTGCCATTACATAACGTCAAAAAAGCGGCTGCGAAAAGAATCCCGCTTGATCAAGAAAAAACCGAGAAATGGCTCCGCGATGTGTTTTCAACGTATGAAGAATCTGCGTATACCAATGACTTGCTTGATCAGCTTCTTCGATGTTTACGCAAATCACAAACGTTTACTGATTTCTTTGAATGGATTGTATGCGACCTCTTTGAAGAAGATGGGCTGCTTTTATTTAATTCAGGCGACTTAGGTGTCAAACCACTTGAGCGTGCGTTATTCAAGCACATTGTCGAGACAAATGATGCAGTCACTACTCGCTTAAAAGACACGCAGGCTGCCATGAAGCGAGCAGGATATCAGCCGATCATTGAAGCTGGTGACAATCAGGCAAACCTATTTTACGAATATGATGAGGAACGTTTCCTGATTGAAAAAGAGAACGGCCGGTTTTCTATATCAGAAGTGGGGCTTACATGGACAAAGGAAGAGCTTCTGCATGAAGTCGAGGAGCACCCAGAACGATTTAGCAATAATGTGGTGACGCGTCCCTTGATGCAGGAAACCCTTCTCCCAACACTTGCTTTTATGGCAGGACACGGTGAGGTTAACTATTGGGGAGAACTGAAAGGAATCTTTGAGCATTTTAAATTGAAGATGGCGCCTGTTCTTCCAAGACTGCATGTGACCATTCTTGAAAGGCACATTAACAAGAAACTGCCGGTTAGAGAACTGTCGGTAGAAGAAGTGCTGACAAGCGGAGTAAAAGAAAAGAAAGAAACGCACTTTCAGCAAAGTCTTCCAGACAGCTTTGTTCAAGCGGTTCATCAGGCAAAACGTGAATTAGCGAATGCTCATGGCGTGATGAGACAAGAAGCACTGGAGATTGAACCAAACTTCGATCAGTTGCTAGATAAAAATGCCAAATTTATCGAAGACCAGCTTCAATTTGTTTATCAAAAGGTGGCGCAGCGAGTGGAAGAGAAGGAAGGATATATCCTTCGGGACTTTGAACGAATTGAAAATAGTTTAAAACCATTGGACGCCCCGCAGGAAAGAATTTGGAATATCATGTATTTTTTAAACAAATATGGACCAGAATTCTTCAAAACGTTCAAAAATCTGCCATTTTCATTTCAAAACAAGCAACAAATTGTCAAACTTTGAAATAAAGTTTTAATGAACCCTGACTAGTTCAGGGTTTTTTTTTATGTAGAAACAGTGTAGAATAAGTTTTGTGGAGAGAAGTGGTGGATAGTGGAGAGTAAGGGTGAGAAAGTGGGGCTCTGATTATCATGTTCATGGGTGAATACCAGCATACGATTGATACAAAAGGGCGCATGATCATCCCTGCTAAATTTAGAGACGGTCTCGGAGAACAGTTTGTGCTGACGAGAGGGCTTGATCAATGTTTATTTGGCTACCCTATGAGTGAGTGGAAACTAATCGAAGAGAAACTCAAAGCACTACCGCTAACGAAAAAAGATGCACGTGCGTTTACCCGGTTCTTCTTCTCTGGCGCAGTCGAATGCGATCTGGACAAGCAGGGGCGTATTAACATCGCATCAAACCTACTCCAATATGCAAAACTCGAAAAAGAATGTGTGGTCATCGGCGTTTCAAATCGAATTGAGTTGTGGAGTAAGTCGATATGGGAAAAATATACAGAAGAGCAAGAAGATTCTTTTGCTGAAATTGCTGAAAACATGATTGGATTTGATATATAATAATCCCTTGTGCAGCAAGCTTTCTACACATTCATTTCTATTTGAAAAAGGTGGGACCATAACATCATGTTTCAACATGAGACAGTATTATTAAAAGAAACAGTTGACGGTTTAAACGTAAAAGAAGACGGTACATATGTGGACTGCACGCTAGGCGGAGCAGGTCATAGCTCATATTTACTATCTCAATTAACAGAAAAAGGAACATTGATTGGATTTGACCAAGACGATGCTGCACTGGATCATGCAAGGGAGAAGCTCGCGGATTCTAAAGCGAACATTCTTTTCATAAAAAGCAACTTCCGATATTTAAAAGAACGTCTGAATGAACAAGGTATTACAAGCGTAGACGGTGTGATTTTTGACCTCGGGGTTTCATCTCCTCAGCTCGACACACCAGAGAGAGGCTTTAGTTATCACCATGATGCACCTCTTGACATGCGAATGGATCAATCAGCCTCATTGTCGGCAAAACAAGTGGTGAATGAATGGCCATTTGAAGATCTAGTTCGGATTTTCTACAAATATGGGGAAGAAAAATTCAGCAAGCAAATCGCACGCAAAATTGAAGAAGCAAGAAAAAAAGCGCCAATTGAAACAACGGGTGAGCTTGTCGACATTATCAAAGAAGGAATTCCGGCACCTGCAAGACGAACTGGCGGACATCCAGCGAAAAGAGTATTTCAAGCGATCCGAATTGCCGTAAATGATGAATTGAAAGTATTTGAAGAAGCACTAGAACAAGCAATAGAGTTACTCAATCCGAAGGGGAGAATTTCTGTCATTACATTCCATTCACTTGAAGACCGGATTTGTAAAAGTACATTTAGAGAAATGTCTTCTCTTCCAGAACTTCCGCACGGACTACCAGTGATTCCAGAAGGACTTGAACCAAAGCTGAAGCTGATCACGAGAAAACCGATCGTTGCATCAGAACAAGAGCTGGAACATAACAACCGTGCCCGTTCAGCAAAGCTCCGAATTGCAGAAAAAAAGTAAAACGACACCATAGATGATGATAAAAAGGAGGTTTCTTATGAGTAATTTGGCTTATCAAAGAGAAGTGAAGCAACATCAAACAGAGCAGCAAGGCCAATCGGTTGTCATTAAAAGAAGAGGTTCTATCACACTTGGTGAAAAAATCTTACTTGTCATGTTTGTCATGGCTCTTATGTGCAGCTCCATTCTCATCATTTCTAAAGCCTTTGCTGTCTATCACGCCAATATCGAAGTGCAGAAGCTAGAACAGCAAGTATCTTTAGAATCGAAGAAGATCACTGAGCTTCAAAAGGAAAAAGACTTGCTGAGTGAACCAGAAAGAATCATTGATGCGGCGAAAAAAGCAGGCTTAAGTATATCGAAAGATGTTAAGAAGGTCGATTAACATGGCGATGCCTAAAAAGAATAAAATGATGAACAGAGGCGCGGCAATTGCAAGTATTTGCTTCGCCCTGTTTTTCTTTATCATCCTAGCACGTTTTATCTATATTCAGATTACAGGAACGGTTGATGGACAAGTATTAGCCGCCAAGGCAAATGAACAATATCAATCGAAGAAAACACTTGAAGCCAAAAGAGGGTCTATTTTAGACCGGAATGGAAATGTGATTGCTGAGGATACATCTGTGTATAAGCTCATTGCGGTCATGAGTAAGAAAATGACAGTGGACCCTAAGCATCCAATGCATGTCGTCGATAAAGAAAAGACGGCAAAAGAGCTCTCAAAAGTCATCGATATGAGTGAAAGCGAAATTTTAAAGCGTCTCAATACAAAAGATGCATTCCAAGTTGAGTTTGGTAAAGCGGGGAAGGATATTAGTTTTTCAACGAAGGAAAAAATTGAAAAGCTAAAGCTTCCAGGGATCGCATTTGAAAAAGACACGAAGCGTTATTATCCAAACGGCATGTTTGCTTCTAACCTGATCGGTTATGCCAGATTAGATGAGGCGACAAAGGACATGTCAGGTGCAATGGGACTTGAGAAGGCACTGAACAAATATTTAAAAGAAAAAGACGGCTATGTGACATATAACAGTGACAGAAGCGGATGGGCCTTGCCGAATAGTAAAGAAGACATTGTCGCCCCGAAAGATGGAAAAAATGTCACGCTGACCATCGATCAGAAAATTCAAGCGTTTCTTGAAGAAAGTATGACGCAGGTTGCCAAAAAGTATAAGCCGAAGAAAATCATTGCCACAGTCGTTGATCCGAAAACTGGAAAGGTTCTCGCGATGGGGCAGCGGCCAAGCTTTAATTTAAATGAACTAGACATTACGAATTATAACAATGATGTCATTTCATATGCGTTTGAACCAGGTTCAACGATGAAGATCTTTACCCTCGCTGCGGCGATCCAAGAAGGGGTCTACCAAGGCAATGATAAATATCAATCTGGCACTTATAAAGTAGGCGGCGGCCTTGTGAGAGACCATAACAACGGAAATGGCTGGGGGAAAATTGACTTTCATCAAGGTGTTCTCCGCTCATCAAACGTGGCCTTTGCAAAGCTGGCAAAAGAAAAACTAGGCTTCACGCGATATGAACAATATTTGCAGAAGTTCCATTTCTATGACAAAACGGGGATTGACTTGCCGAACGAAGCGTCTAGCAAAATCAATTATAGATACGAATATGACAAAGCATCTACAGCTTATGGTCAAGCGTCAGCCATCACACCGATTCAACAAATCGAAGCAGCTACAGCGATAGCAAACGGCGGAACAATGATGAAGCCATATGTCATTGACCATATTACAGACCCGAACACAGACAAAACGATTTTGCAGCACGAACCAACAGCAGCAGGAAAACCGATTTCATCTAATACAGCGAAGCAAGTTCGTGACATTTTAGGTGAGGTTGTTTCCTCAAAAATTGGAACAGGTCAGCCTTATCAAATCAAAGGATTCGACGTTGCTGGGAAAACAGGAACGGGCCAAATTGGCGGTGCCGGCGGTTACCTCCAAGGAAGAAACGATTACGTCTTTTCATTTATGGGAATGGCGCCAAAAGATGATCCGAAGCTGCTCGTTTATGTGGCTGTCCAGCAGCCGCAGCTGTCTGACACAGAAACAGGCTCTGCCCCAGTTTCTCAAATCTTTAACCCTGTGATGAAAAATAGTCTGCTATATTTAAATATTGCACCAACAAAAACAGACGATAAAAAATCAGTCGAACAAAAAGTGAAACAAGAAACGATGCCTTCATTCCTTGATTTAGAAGTGAAACAGGCAGAAACAGAAGCCAAAAACAAAAACTTAGCGCCTGTTGTCATCGGCGACGGTCTCTCCATTAAACGCCAGTGGCCGAGTGCGGGCTCTGAATTCTCTGAAAGCCAGAAAGTCTTCTTGAAAACATCAGGGAAAACCATTAAGATGCCTGATATGACAGGCTGGTCCAGAAGAGAAGTCCTTCAATATGCTTCGATTTCCGGTGTGCATATAGAAACAGATGGACAAGGGTATGCTGTGAAACAAAGTGTCAAAAGTGGAGCGGAAATTTCAGACAAAGTCGTCACTGTGACATTTAAAAGCCCAAATTAACTTGAGAAGCCTAGCAAACCACTTGCTAGGTTTTTTCTTTTGCTCCAGCGGAATATCACGTAGCGTTCTACAAAAGGACGGGCCTGCATATGATGAAAACAAGCCATATGTAAGGAGTGAACCGGGCGTGCGAGTGTCAAGTGTAACAGTGAGAAAACGATTGCTTTTCGTGCTGCTGTTTGGGGTGATCATTTTTTTCATCATAGATACTAGATTAGGATATGTACAGTTTATAATGGGCGAGAAGCTGACAAGCTTAGCAAAAGATTCATGGAGTCGAAACCTTCCATTCGAACCGGAACGGGGAGATATTTTGGACCGGAATGGGGTAGAGCTTGCGACGAACAAAAGTGCTCCATCTATTTTGGTCGTCCCTCGGCAAATTAAAAATCCCGCAGAAACAAGCAAGAAACTGGCAGCAGTGCTGAATATGTCTGAAGAGAAAGCGTACAAGCACGTCACGAAGAAAACATCAATTGAACGAATTTCTCCTGAGGGCAGAAAGGTATCTCATGAAAAAGCAAAAGAAGTAAGGGAGCTTGATTTAGAAGGCGTGTATGTAGCAGAAGACAGCATCAGACATTATCCATTTGGCAGCTTTCTTTCACATGTACTGGGATTTGCTGGAATCGATAATCAAGGTTTACTTGGACTAGAAGCCTACTATGACGATGACCTAAAAGGCGAAAAAGGCTCTGTGAAATTTTATTCCGATGCAAAAGGGCAGAAAATGCCAGATGAAGCAGATGATTATACACCGCCTAAGGATGGTCTTGATATGAAATTAACAGTCGATTCAAAAGTACAAACCATCATAGAGCGGGAATTAGACAACGCACAGGCAAAGTATAATCCAGATGGTATGATTGCGATTGCGATGAATCCGAAAAATGGTGAAGTGCTGGGGATGTCAAGCAGACCAGATTTTGATCCAGCTGACTATCAATCAGTTGACCCAAAAGTGTTCAACCGAAATCTACCGGTGTGGAGCACATATGAGCCGGGTTCGACGTTTAAAATTATTACACTTGCAGCAGCATTAGAAGAGAAGAAAGTGAATTTAAAACGCGATTCATTTTTTGACAGCGGATCTGTGACAGTTGATGGTGCAAGACTCAGGTGCTGGAAAAAAGGCGGGCACGGGTCACAGTCATTCTTGGAAGTGGTTCAAAATTCCTGTAACCCCGGCTTTGTAGAGCTAGGGGACCGTCTTGGAAAAGATAAATTATTTTCCTATATTAAAAATTTCGGATTTGGCCAAAAAACAGGAATCGACCTTCAAGGGGAAGGGCGAGGAATATTGTTCCCGCTTGATCGTGTAGGTCCTGTAGAACAGGCAACAACGGCCTTTGGTCAAGGTGTATCTGTTACGCCAATTCAGCAAGTAGCTGCAGTAGCAGCTGCGGTAAATGGCGGGACACTTTACACGCCTTATATTGCAAAAGAATGGATAGATCCAATCACAAAAGAGGTCGTGAAAAAGCAATCACCGATTGCCAAAAAGAAAGTGATTTCAGCAGAGACATCTAAAGAAATCAGGTATGCACTTGAAAGTGTAGTCGCCCAAGGAACTGGCCGAAATGCATTTGTTGAAGGGTATCGGGTCGGCGGAAAAACAGGAACAGCACAGAAGGTAAAGGACGGCAAGTATATGGAGAATAACCACATTGTGTCGTTTATCGGATTTGCGCCTGCAGATGACCCGAGTATTGTAGTCTATGTGGCTGTGGATAACCCAAAAGGCACCATTCAATTTGGTGGTACCGTTGCCGCACCAATTGTTGGACATATTATGCGGGACAGCCTGCCTGAGATGGGTGTGAAAAAAAGAAAAGGCCAAATTGAAAAGAAGTACCAGTGGCTGGACACAAAAACCATTGAAGTACCGAATCTTGTAGGAGGATCTGTTTCAGATCTTGAATCCCTCTTGATCAACCTAAAGATCGATGCCTCAGGAACTGGCAGTAAAGTAGTGAAGCAATCACCTGCTGCTGGGACAAAGGTCAAAGAAGGCTCCACGATCAGATTATACTTAAACGATGAATAATAAAGAATGAACAGAGGGTAGCCGCACTCATTCGGCTGCCTCTTTTTGTTGAAAGAGAAGGACAGTTTGAAAAAAAGAGTCTAAAGTGTGTTTTTTCCAACAGAAACTTAAGGAATACGCTGGATGTATCCTTTTTTTTACGATAAAATATAGACTGTGTGTTTTTTTCACGAGACATGCACGTGAACGAATTTGAGAGGTTTGATATGAAAATGAAATTACAAGAACTGCTTACATACTTTAAAAGTGAAAACAACGAATTGATAAACGAAAATCCTGATATCACTTCCATTGAAATGGATTCAAGAGAGGTGAAAAAGGGAAGCCTTTTTGTCTGTATAAAAGGCTATACAGTAGATGGACACGATTATGCTGAAAAAGCGGTGAAAAGCGGGGCTGCAGCAATTGTCGCAGAACACCCTCTTAAACTAACAGATGTACCAGTCATTATTGTGAAACACTCTCAAAGAGCACTTGCAAGAATAGCTGATGCGTTTTACAAACAGCCCACTCATAAGCTGAATCTCATCGGGATCACAGGCACAAACGGAAAAACTTCAACAACACACATGATCGAACAAATGATGAGAAAAGCCGAGAAGAAAACTGGCTTAATCGGTACGATGTATATGAAGGTGAATGATGACATTCTCGACGTGAAAAACACCACACCTGAAAGTGTCACACTTCAGAAAACGTTTAAACAGATGCTTGATCAAAATGTAGACACAGCCATCATGGAAGTATCATCACATGCGCTCCATCTTGGCAGGGTGCATGGATGTGATTATGATATTGCTGTTTTCACAAACCTTACGCAGGACCATCTTGACTACCACAACACAATGGAAGAATATAAACATGCGAAAAGCTTGCTGTTTTCTCAGCTCGGAAGCGCCTTTCATCACAATAAACCCAAGCATGCGATTTTAAATGCAGATGATGAGGCTTCGAGTTATTTTGAAAAAGTCACAGCTGCTGAAGTCATGACGTATGCCTTAGAGCAAAAAGCAGATGTCATGGCAAAAAATATTCAAATCATGCCGAAGGGAACTCAATTTGATTTGGTCACTCCAATCGGCACCAAGAAAGTGACGGTTGCCCTCGTCGGAAAGTTCAATGTATATAATATTCTGGCAGCTGTATCAGTTGGGATCGTATCTGGCTTAACATTTGAGACGATCGTTAGTGCGATTGAAGAGCTGGAAGGAGTCAAAGGCAGATTTGAACTTGTAAACTGCGATCAAGATTTCCCTGTCATCGTCGATTACGCGCATACACCAGACAGTTTAGAAAATGTCCTCACAACGTGTAGAGAATTAACAGAGGGCAAAATTTTCTGTGTGATTGGCTGCGGTGGCGACCGTGATAAAACAAAGCGTCCTCAAATGGCTCAAATCGCTGTGAAATATGCAGATGAACCTGTATTTACATCAGACAACCCAAGAAGCGAAGATCCTTCAGCCATTTTAAAAGATATGGAAAATGGGGTGCCAGACGCATATTATCATAGCTTTGTGAATCGGAAACAAGCCATCTTCTTTGCCATTGCCAATGCGAAAAAAGGCGATACAGTCTTAATAGCGGGTAAAGGCCATGAGACATATCAAATCATTGGCGATCAAGTCTATGACTTTGATGATGCAAAGGTTGCTATTGACGCTATTTTAGATCTAAACAAATCTTAAAATGATGAAAAGAGTGTAATGAAATGAAGCATTTTGTACAAAAACAACATACGAAGAACACAAATGAATACCATAATAATGAATGCAATTTTCTGATGGAAAACGGCTTTGGAAATTCGGAAGGAGTAAAGAACGATGCTTGAACAGGTGATATTGTTTACAATCATAATGGGATTTTTAATCAGTGTTCTTTTATCCCCGATTTTTATACCGTTTTTAAGAAGACTTAAATTTGGTCAAAGTATTAGAGAAGAAGGCCCGCAGTCTCACCAAAAGAAATCTGGGACTCCGACAATGGGCGGAATTATGATTATCTTTTCTATCACGATTACAACGATTGTGATGATCAACAAATTCTCTGAGATTAGTCCAGAAATGTTTTTACTGTTATTTGTCACACTTGGTTACGGCCTATTAGGATTTTTAGATGATTATATTAAAGTAGCGATGAAACGAAATCTTGGATTAACATCGAAACAGAAATTAATCGGTCAAATTGTGATCGCAGTGATTTTTTATGCAGTTTTCCATTATTATCAGTTTGCAACGACGATTCGCATTCCAGGAACAGACGTCAGCTTTGATTTAGGATGGGCTTACTTTATCCTTGTCGTTTTCATGCTTGTCGGAGGTTCTAATGCCGTGAACTTAACGGATGGACTGGATGGTCTCTTATCTGGAACCGCTGCTATTGCTTTCGGAGCTTTTGCCATACTGGCTTGGAATCAATCCCAGTATGATGTAGCGATCTTTTCAGTAGCTGTTGCAGGAGCCGTCCTTGGCTTCCTTGTATTTAACGCACACCCTGCAAAAGTATTTATGGGTGATACAGGTTCTCTAGCATTAGGCGGAGCCATTGTAGCAATTGCGATTTTAACGAAGCTTGAAATTTTACTTGTCATTATTGGTGGAGTATTTGTAGTTGAGACGCTATCCGTTATTCTTCAAGTGATCTCCTTTAAAACAACCGGCAAAAGAATCTTTAAGATGAGTCCGCTTCACCACCACTATGAGTTAGTTGGCTGGTCAGAGTGGAGAGTAGTTGTCACCTTCTGGACAGCTGGTTTATTACTTGCTGTTTTAGGAATTTACATCGAGGTGTGGTTATAATTGAATAAGATGCAAATGTTAAAAAACGAACATGTACTAGTATTAGGTCTTGCAAAAAGCGGATATGCGGCAGCTTCAATTCTTCATGAACACGGAGTAAATGTGACGGTAAATGATCAAAAACCATTTGAAGAAAATGAACCCGCTCAGCTACTTTCTGAAAAGGGGATTGATGTTGTTTGTGGCAGTCATCCTCTTCGTATATTCGAAGATAAAGACATTACGATTTTAATTAAAAATCCAGGAATTCCATATGAAAATGTGATGGTTCAAGAAGCGCTTCGCCGCCAAATTCCAGTTTGGACGGAAATAGAATTAGCGTATCATTTAACCTCATCTCCTTTTATCGGGATTACTGGATCGAATGGAAAAACCACTACCACGACATTGATTTATGAAATGCTGAAAAAAGACAGCCAAAAAACATTAGTGGCGGGTAATATTGGAACAGTTGCCAGTGAAGTCGCTGCAAATGCAGCTGGCGATGAGTGGATTGTAACGGAACTCTCTTCTTTTCAGTTAATGGGAACAGTTGAATTCAGACCTAAAATCAGCTTAATATTAAATATTTTTGATGCACATTTAGACTATCACCACACTCGTGATGAATATGAAAAAGCAAAGCAGAAAGTATTCGCACATCAACATGAAGATGACATCGCAGTAATTAACCTAGACGATCCATCGGTCGTAAAACTGGCAGAAGGGTCAAAAGCAAAAAAAGTGTTTTTCTCAGTGAAAGAGCCAGTAGAACATGGTGCGTTTATTCAACATGGTGCAATTTACTACATGAATGAACATATCATTGATGTAAAGGATGTTGTCCTTCCTGGTGAGCATAACCAAGAAAACATTTTGGCAGCTATTTGTGTTGTGAAAAATGCAGGCTGCTCAAATGAAGCAATCGTTCACGTTCTCACGACATTTAGTGGAGTGAAGCATCGTCTGCAATTTGTAGATACAATTCAGAGTCGGAAATTTTATAACGATAGTAAAGCAACCAATATTTTGGCAACAAGTAAAGCATTGTCAGCCTTCGAACAACCGACCATTTTATTAGCAGGTGGACTTGATCGCGGCAATGAATTTGATGAGTTGAAACCTTTTATGAAACATGTAAAAGGAATTATCACCTTTGGTGAGACTGCACCTAAGTTTTTGAAGCTTGGTGAAGAGCTTGGAATACATCACGTAAAACATGTCGATAATGTTGAACAAGCAGTACCTGCGGCGTTTAACATATCTGAAGAAGAAGACGTGATTTTATTATCTCCGGCCTGTGCAAGCTGGGATCAACATAAAACATTTGAAGAACGTGGAGACATGTTTGTAAACGCCGTGCATATGCTTAAATAAGGGCTTGTCTCTCATATGACTGACAGCCCAAATGAAATTATGCTTGGGGTGTCGGTCTCTTGACGAATAAGAAAACTTCTCCGGATTTTTTGCTTGTTGTCATTACGTTACTTTTATTGACGATTGGGTTAATTATGGTGTACAGCGCTAGTGCTGTGTGGGCATCGTATAAATTTGATGATTCGTTTTATTTTGCAAAAAGACAGCTTTTGTTTGCCGGAATCGGAGTTATCGCAATGTTTTTCATTATGCGAGTCGATTATTGGACGTGGCGGACTTGGTCAAAGATATTGATTGCTGTTTGTTTTCTCCTTTTGCTGCTTGTACTCATTCCTGGTATCGGTATGGAGAGAAATGGATCAAGAAGCTGGATCGGTGTCGGTGCGTTTAGTATTCAGCCCTCTGAATTTATGAAGCTTGCGATGATTGCGTTTCTTGCAAAATTCTTATCTGAAAAACAAAAAAATATCACATCCTTTCGCAAAGGTTTTGCCCCAGCTTTAGGCATTGTATTTTCTGCATTTGCCATCATTATGCTTCAGCCGGATCTGGGAACAGGAACGGTGATGGTGGGAACCTGTATTATTATGATATTTGTTTCAGGTGCGAGAATTGCTCACTTTATATTTCTCGGTCTTATAGGACTCAGCGGGTTTGCTGCACTTGTTTTATCAGCACCCTACCGAATAAAGCGAATTACATCGTACTTAAATCCTTGGGAAGATCCGTTAGGCAGTGGGTTTCAAATTATTCAATCCTTATACGCTGTTGGTCCAGGTGGTCTGTTCGGAATGGGTCTTGGTCAAAGTAGACAAAAATTCTTCTATTTACCTGAGCCTCAAACGGACTTCATCTTTGCGATATTGTCTGAAGAGCTTGGTTTTATAGGGGGATCACTCATTTTACTCCTCTTTAGTGTTCTATTATGGAGAGGCATACGAATAGCACTTGGAGCCCCAGATTTATATGGAAGTTTCCTGGCAGTTGGTATTATTTCAATGGTTGCCATTCAAGTAATGATTAACATCGCAGTTGTCACTGGACTTATTCCTGTGACAGGTATCACGCTCCCATTCCTTAGTTATGGCGGCTCATCATTGACATTAATGCTGATGGCGATTGGCGTACTTTTGAATGTAAGCAGGTATGCAAGATATTAGCGTGCTGAAGCTCATGAAACCATGTTGACGATTATTTTGCAAAAGTACAAAAAAATGATTTGAAGAGTGAAAGTGACAGTTTTTGTTTCGGAAATGAGTTTTTTGACTCTTCTTTACAGGTTTTAACGGAGCCCTGTTGTTTAAAACAGGGTTTATACTTTGTTCAGAGCAGAAAAAAATCGAGGGGAAATGGTATAATGCGTATAGTAATCAGTGGAGGCGGAACAGGCGGACATATTTATCCGGCCTTAGCCTTTATTAAAGAAGTGAAAAGACTGCATCCTGATGTGGAATTTTTATATATCGGTACTGAAAATGGACTTGAAAAGAAAATTGTAGAAAGAGAAAATATTCCTTTTAAGGCGATAGAAATTTCAGGTTTTAAACGAAAGCTTTCCTTTGATAACGTCAAAACGGTGATGAGATTTTTGAAAGGCGTTCAAAAAAGCAAATCTTACTTAAAAGAATTCAAGCCTGATGCGGTCATTGGAACAGGCGGTTATGTATGTGGACCTGTGGTTTATGCGGCTTCTAAGCTGAAGATCCCGACTATTATACACGAACAAAACAGCCTGCCTGGTATTACAAATAAGTTCCTAGCGAGATATGTTCATAAGGTAGCCATCTGCTTTGACGAGGCAAAGGCACATTTTCCTTCTGAAAAGGTTGTATTTACGGGAAACCCTAGAGCCTCTGAAGTCGTCTCTATAAAAGAGGGTAAATCTCTTAAAGAATTTGGGCTAGATGAACAGAAAAAAACGGTTCTTATTTTCGGCGGGAGCCGAGGTGCTGCTCCTATCAATAAAGCAGTGATCGAAATGCAAGATGATTTAAAGGCTAAAAACTACCAGCTTTTATATATCACAGGTGAGGTTCATTATGAAAAAGTGTTGAATGAGCTAAAGGAAAAAGGTGCAGCACCTAATATGATCACAAAACCTTTCTTGCATCAAATGCCGGAGTACCTGAAATCGATCGATGTGATTGTTGCAAGAGCGGGAGCTACAACAATTGCTGAAGTAACGGCTCTTGGAATCCCAACCATTTTTATTCCGAGCCCATACGTGACGGCAAATCATCAGGAAATCAATGCAAGATCACTTGAAAAACATGATGCTGCGATTGTTTTAAGAGAATCAGAGCTTTCAGGAGATCGTCTGCTGCATGCCATTGATGAAATTGCTGGTAATGAAGAAAAACTCAACCAAATGAGCCGTCTAACGAAAGAACTCGGAGTACCAGATGCGGCTGCACGTTTATATAATGTGTTAAAAGAAATTACGACTACATGATGGAATGATATTAGGTAAGGCGGAGGGTAATATGGAGAACTTGAAGAATGAATTATTAGAAGCGCAAGTTGGTAAAGTACTTGAAAATGAGCCGCTTGCTAATCATACAACAATGAAAATAGGCGGACCAGCAGATCTTTTAATCATCCCAAAAGATATCGATGCAGTTAAAACGATCATGGATCAGGTGAAAAAACACCATACGAATTGGACGGTCATTGGAAGAGGATCGAATTTACTTGTACTTGATAAAGGAATTCGTGGAGTTGTCCTAAAGCTAGGCGCTGGACTGGATCACCTAATTGTAAATGATGAAGAAATTACAGTCGGCGGCGGCTATTCTGTCGTAAGGCTCGCGACATCTCTTAGTAAGCAGGGTCTTTCAGGATTGGAATTCGCAGCTGGTATTCCAGGATCTATTGGCGGCGCTGTTTATATGAACGCAGGTGCACATGGATCTGATATCAGTAAGATTCTTGTGAAAGCTAGAATCTTATTTGAAGATGGAAGCATCGAGTGGCTCACAAACGAACAGATGAATTTTAGCTATCGAACGTCAATCCTTCAAAAGGAACGACCTGGCATTGTTCTGGAAGCTGTGTTTAAGCTCAAACAGGATGATCGCGAAAAAATCACAAAGAAAATGCAGCAAAATAAAGACTATCGTAAAGAAACCCAGCCTTATAACAGGCCATGTGCTGGCAGTATTTTTCGAAATCCGCTGCCTGAATATGCAGGACAGCTTGTAGAAAAAGCGAATTTAAAAGGATACCAAATCGGCGGGGCTAGAATTTCTGATATGCATGGCAACTTTATTGTCAACGCTGGTGGAGCTACTGCTCAAGACGTGCTGGACTTAATTCAGTACATCCAAAAGAAAATTAAAGAAGACTACAACGTAGATATGCATACAGAAGTAGAAATTATCGGTGAAGAAAATTAACAGCTAGTTTTTATGAATGATGGCATCACAGGAAAACAAACGGCATGAAAGAATGCCGTTTGTTTTCTCATCAAAATGATGACCCAAAGGTGTGGACAAGCAGCTTTGAATGAGGTGAAGAGTATATATGCGGCCTGATCATGAAAATGAAAAGATCGTCAATATAGAAGAGCGAATTCCTAAAATTAAAGAACAAAGGAAGCAAAAAGCGAATCGGAGACTGATCTCTTTTATACTACTGTTTTTTATCATGGTTTTAATTATTATTTATTTGCAGACACCAATCAGCAAAATTTCTTCTTTAACTATCACAGGTAACGAGCATGTCTCTACAAAACAGCTTGTGAAACTTTCGCAAATTAAAGAAGGCGAAACAGAGTTTTGGAATTTAAATAAAGATATAACAGCAGACCATATTAAACAAAATAAACTAATTAAAAGCGTTAATATCAAAAAGCATTTCCCAAATAAGGTGAGTATTGCTGTCAAAGAATATGCAAATATTGCGTATCTTCAAAAGGGAAATCTATATTATGAGCTTCTTGAAAATGGGACCGCTTTACCAGAAGAAGTTACACCGAGTCATGCAGGACCTATTTTTGTCGATTGGGATAATAAGGAGAAGCTGAAGCAAACCGTTAGATCTTTAAATCAGCTGCCAGCCTCTATTCAGGAACTCATCTCAGAAGTATATTATGTGCCGACAAATTCAAACCAGTGGCTAGTTAAATTTTATATGAATGATGGAAACACTGTGATTGCATCAATTAAAACATTCGGTGATAAAATGAAAACCTATCCAGCCATTGTAAAAGAACTTTCGTCATCTGAAAAAGGCACAATCCATATGGAAGTCGCTACGTATTTTGAAGCGTTTAAATCTAAGAAAAAGGAAGATGAGCGTTGAGAGGCAAAACAGTTATATTCTCAATTGTCATGCTTGTTCTTGGTTTTCTGATTTCTTTTTCATACCAATATACAAAGCAGCATCAGGCAGATGTCATTCGAACAGAGCAATGGAAAAAAGAATACTCTCTGAAAAGTCAGCTCACAAAGCAAGAAAAGGCGAACCAGAAACTCGAAAAAGAATTATATAGTCTTCAATCAAAGGTTCAAGCGACAGAGTCCAATTTGAAAAATGAAAAAGAGCAGTATTTTAATGTACTGGAAGATGTTGAGAAATACAGAATGTTTACAGGAGAGATAGGTGTAAAAGGAAAAGGGGTAAAAGTATCTCTTGAAGATGCATCTTATATCCCGAGTGGACAAAATGTCAATAATTACATTGTCCATGAGAGCCATATTTTTCATGTGATAAACGAACTATTTATATCAGGGGCTTCTGCTGTATCTATTAATGGGCAAAGAATCACACACCAATCATACATACATTGTAACGGTCCAGTGGTCACAGTTGATGGTGTTCAGCATCCAGCACCATTTGTCATATCTGCTATTGGGGATCCGGCTGTGTTAATACCTGCTTTAAATATTGCAGGGGGAGTGGTCGATCAGCTGACAAGTGATCACATTTCAATGACGATTGAGAAAACGGATATTCGTATGAACCCTCTTTTAAGAAACAAAGATTAAAAGGTGAAAAGGTGAGTGGTGTTGAAGAAAAAGAAGCCTTTACTTAGTTTAACAGTTTTAATGATCATATTTGGTATCATGGTCTCCATCCAATTTAATTCTTTACAAAAGCCCAAAGTCCGTGATACTCGTGATGTTTGGGAACTGAGAGAGGATTTATCCGCATCTAAAAGTAAGGAATTGGATTTGCTGAAAGAAATTGATAAATACGACGAGATGCTAAAAAAATATGGTCATCAAGGAGATCAATCAAAAGAAGCACAATTAACAAAAACGTTAAAAGATTTAAAAGAAAAGGCTGGTTTTACAGAAGTGGAAGGGGAGGGGATTGAAATTGAAATTTCTCAGCTTTTTTCCGAGGACCTTACCGGGGAAGAAGTGAAAAATATCCCACCTGATCTTCTGAAAAAGTTAATTAATGAAGCCAATATGTTTGGGGCAAAACATATTTCCATCAATGATCGCCGTGTCATTAATACAAGTGTGATTCGAGATATTAATGGTACGACAAAAATGGATGGCTACAGCTTAGATAGTGATGAAGTCACCATTAAAATGATTAGTGAGCAGGCTGACAAATTATACAGCCGTTTAAATATATCAGATATTGGTGATTTGTTTGCCCAGGAAAACTTCAGCTTGAGTATGAGCCAGCCGAAGAAAAAAATTCATTTAAAAGCATATGACGGTGCAATTCAAGTAAACGAATTGAAGCCTCTTGACGGTGTTAAGGAGGGAAAATCTTAATGTGGCTTCCTGTACTTGGCTTAATCATAGGAGTTGCGATCGGTTTCTTAACAAATTTTACGATACCGAATGAATATTCTAATTATCTCTCCCTCGCTGTACTTGCTGCACTTGATACATTGATTGGTGGAATCCGGGCACATCTGCAAGGGGCATACGATGAACTAGTGTTTGTATCAGGCTTCTTCTTTAATATTATACTCGCAATAAGTTTAGCTTTTCTGGGCGTCCATCTTGGTGTAGACTTATACTTAGTCGGAATGTTTGCATTCGGCGTTAGATTGTTTCAAAATATAGCAGTTATCCGAAGAATTCTACTAACAAAATGGACAATTTCAAGAGAAAAAAAGAAAAAAAGTGAGTCATAAAAAAGGATATACATATGATGTAACGAATATTTTCAGTAATCCTAATAAAAAATGTTGATTTTTTAAGTTTTGTTACACACTTGTAAAAACACATTCATTGTATTGTTGTTCAGCAAATAATAGAATAGAAAGTATTGATATGTGAGGAGGTGCCATAGAATGAACAACAATGAAATTTACGTCAGCCTTGACATCGGTACATCCAATATAAAAGTCATCGTCGGAGAAATGGCGGATGATTCGCTTAACATTATAGGTGTTGGAAATGTCCCTTCAGAGGGGTTAAAAAAAGGATCGATTGTTGATATAGATGAGACAGTTCATTCTATTAGACAAGCATTTGAACAGGCTGAGAGAATGGTAGGATTTCCTTTACAAAAGGCGATTGTTGGAATTAACGGAAACCACATTCATATTCAGAATACGAGCGGCGTGGTCGCAGTATCTAGTGAAAACAAAGAAATACATGCTGAAGATGTGAGACGTGTCTTAGATGCTGCACAAGTAGTATCTATTCCTCAAGAACATCTCGTCGTAGACGTGATTCCGAGACAATTTATCGTCGACGGAAGAGATGAGATCACAGATCCGAAAAAAATGCTTGGTGTTCGGCTAGAGGTGGAAGGATCGTTAATTACAGGTTCTAAAACGATTCTACATAACTGGCTCCGATGTGTAGAAAGAGCTGGAATTGAAATTATGGATATTTGCTTGCAGCCACTCGCATCGGGCTCAGCAGCATTATCGAAAGATGAAAAAAATCTCGGGGTAGCTCTTGTCGATATTGGCGGCGGATCTACAACGATTTCCGTATTTGAAAACGGGCATCTCTATTCTACTCACAGTATCCCTTTGGGCGGAGAGAACATTACAAAAGATTTGTCTATAGGACTTAGAACTTCCACTGAAGAAGCTGAACGAATCAAAAAACAATTTGGGCATGCGTTTTATGATGAAGCATCGACCGAGGAGACATTTGAAGTTTCTGTCATCGGTACCGATCAAAAACAAACGTATACACAAATTGATGCGACTAACATTATTGAAGCACGGCTGGAAGAAATCCTGCTCTTTGTGGCAGAGGAATTAAGAAATATGGGTGTCCATGATTTGCCTGGTGGATTCGTTCTAACAGGTGGACAGGCAGCCATACCAGGTATCCTTTCTCTTGCACAAACGGTCTTGCAAAACAATGTCAGGATTGCAAGTCCGAATTATATCGGGGTGAGAGAGCCTCAATATATGACAGGAGTGGGTCTGATCCACTTTGCTTATCGCAATGCAAAGATTCAGGGCAGACAGGTTGGATTCCAAATGCCAGATGAGGCGTTTCATGAAGTAGGCGCATCCATGGAGCCGGTTTCTTCTGCATCACAAGTGAAAGAAGCACAGCCAAGACCGAAAGTAAAACAAAAAGCACAACAAGAGACAAATAAAAAACCGGGCAAAATGAAAAAACTATTTAATATGTTCTGGGAATAGAATTAGATTTTCGACGGATTAGGAGGATTCAGCATGTTGGAGTTTGAAACAAATATAGACGGCCTAGCATCAATTAAAGTAATCGGAGTAGGTGGCGGCGGGAATAACGCTGTCAACCGAATGATCGAAAATGACGTACAAGGTGTCGATTTTATTGCAGTCAATACTGATGCACAGGCGTTAAATCTATCAAAAGCAGAAACTAAAATGCAAATCGGTGCTAAGCTGACAAGAGGGCTTGGAGCAGGTGCGAATCCTGAGGTCGGTAAAAAAGCTGCTGAGGAAAGCAAAGAGCAGATTGAAGAAGTATTAAAAGGCGCAGACATGGTCTTCGTTACAGCTGGTATGGGCGGTGGAACTGGTACGGGTGCTGCACCTGTCATTGCAAAAATCGCAAAAGATTCTGGTGCATTGACAGTTGGAGTTGTGACTCGTCCTTTCACATTTGAAGGAAGAAAGCGTCAGCTTCAAGCAGTTGAAGGAATTGCTTCTATGAAAGAAGCAGTTGACACATTAATCGTGATTCCAAACGATCGCTTGCTTGAAATTGTTGATAAAAACACGCCAATGCTGGAAGCATTCCGCGCGGCAGATAACGTGCTTAGACAAGGTGTTCAAGGGATTTCCGATTTAATTGCAACACCAGGTCTGATTAACCTTGACTTTGCTGACGTAAAAACAATCATGTCCAATAAAGGTTCGGCTCTTATGGGGATTGGTGTCGCAACAGGTGAAAACCGTGCTGCTGAAGCAGCGAAGAAAGCCATTTCTTCACCACTTCTAGAAACAGCGATTGATGGTGCTCAAGGCGTCATCATGAACATTACGGGTGGCACGAACTTAAGTCTTTATGAAGTGCAAGAAGCAGCGGATATTGTGGCTTCTGCATCTGACGAAGATGTAAACATGATTTTCGGGTCTGTCATCAATGATAACTTGAAGGATGAAATTGTGGTGACGGTAATTGCAACTGGATTTATTGAGCAAGAGCCAGAAGTGACAAAACCACAAAGAAACCCATTAGGACAAGGATTAAAGCAAAATCAATCCATTCCTCAAAAACGTGAAGTAAAACGTGAGGAACATCAACAGCCATCATCTCAGTCGAGACAAAATACACAATCGAGTGATGATACGCTGGACATTCCAACGTTCTTACGCAACCGCAATAAACGCTAATCGAGTATAGCTTAACCCCTTCCATTGGAAGGGGTTTTTTCATGTCTCAACTTATAAAGGGACCCACGCTTTTTCTAATCAAAAAGTCATGAACATGTGAGAGTTACTTCATCTTTCATATGTATTTTGACTTATGGCGCTTAAGGAAAAAGAATCATTTTTAACCCCTCTTGCAAAAAACGACAAAATGATGAACTTTATTTGACTACATTAAATAGAACACCATGAATCTTGTCATGAACAAAAGAAGGAAAGGAGTGAGACATATACTCTGTTTGGCCATTTGAGGAGGAGGGATTTGATTGAAATTGAAGTTTCGCAAAACCGCCGGCTATCGTTTGATGAGTCTTTTGGTGATTGGTACTTTAACGATGACAAGCTTTGGGATGGTTCAAGCAAAATCGACTTCTACCTCATATCAGGAGGAAGCTGTTTCCTCTAAGACAACAAAAGCTAAGATCTCATCTAGATTAATGAAACAGTTTCAACAGGATGACAAGGTGACCTTTTTAGTCAAAATGAAGGAACAAACAAATACGAAAAAAGTGGCGAAGGAAGCTGTGTCCAGAGCCAAAAAACAGAAATTAACAGCGGCTAAAACGCAGTACACAAAAAGATCAGCTGTCGTATCCGAATTAAGAGCAACGTCTAAGGAGACGCAGCAAGCGCTGCTTGCGTATTTACAAAAGGAACAAAAGAAAAAGCAAGTGAAGGAGATTCATTCGTACTATATTGTGAATGGTCTAGCGGTGATGGGAACGAAAGAAGTCATGGAAAAGGTGGCTTCCTTCCCAGAAGTAGATCAAGTGCTGCCAAATGAAACCCGTCAAATTCATCGGCCGGTTGATTTGAAGACGTCTAAGCAGAAAAAACAAATGAAAGCAGTAGATGGAGTCGAGTGGAATATTTCTCAGGTTCATGCTCCAGAAGCGTGGGCTTTAGGCTATGATGGTACGGGTACAGTTGTGGCAAGTATTGATACAGGAGTGGAATGGGATCATCCTGCTTTAAAGGAACAATACCGCGGATTTAATCCAGCACACCCGAATGAACCATCTCATGAATTCAATTGGTACGATGCTACGACAGGATCTGAAGCGCCGTACGATGATTTAGAGCATGGTACACATGTGACGGGAACGATGGTTGGCTCTGAACCAGATGGAAAGAATCAAATCGGAGTCGCACCAGGCGCAAAATGGATTGCGGTGAAAGCTTTCTCAGAAGATGGTGGTTCAGATGCTGATCTGCTTGACGCAGGTGAGTGGATTTTAGCACCAAAAGATGAGGACGGAAACCCTCATCCAGAAAAGGCACCAGATGTCGTCAATAATTCTTGGGGCGGTGGGCCTGGTCTTGATGATTGGTATAAAGATGTGGTCAATGCTTGGAGAGCGGCGGATATCTTTCCAGAGTTTTCAGCTGGCAATACCGATTTATTTAACCCTGGTGGTGAGGGATCAATTGCAAATCCTGCGAACTATCAGGAGGCCTTTGCAACGGGTGCAACGGATCAAGATAACAAATTGGCGTCTTTCTCGCTGCAAGGTCCGTCTCCATATGGCGTCATGAAACCAGATATTGCGGCCCCAGGGGTAAACATTCGTTCATCCATTCCAGGGAAAGGGTATGAGGATGGCTGGAATGGGACGTCGATGGCTGGTCCGCATGTTTCAGCTGTTGTAGCTCTTCTTCGCCAAGTACAGTCAGATCTTTCTGTTGAAGAGATTGAACAAATTCTGATTGATACAGCGAAGCCGTTGACTGATCAGCAATTCCCGGAATCCCCTAACAATGGCTATGGGGCAGGTTTAGTTGATGCAAAAGAGGCGATTACAGCATTAACAGATGGCATTGGCACGATTGAAGGACAGGTGACAAACGAAGATGTTAATTTAGATGATATGAAAATAACAGATCAAGCCCTGCCTCAAACAGAAAAGGCTGCACATCCACATAAGAAATCTATGGATTCGAAAAGTGCGAAGCCTGCAAAAGCAAAAGAAAAACATGTGCAATTGGAAAAGGAAAAAAATCTTGATGCTCCGTCTATCAAAGCTCTTCCTATGAAAGCGGAAATCAGTGTTCTTGAAAGCGGGAAATCAACGTACACAGATGAAGCGACAGGGAGATATCAGCTTACTCACAGTGCAGGAGAATTCACAGTGAAAGCGGAAGCTTACGGGTTTGAATCACGTACACAAACAGTCAATATTTCCTCAAATGAAACGAAAGAGGCGAATTTCGCCTTACAGCCACTTAAGAAACGAACGATATCCGGCACAATTGTCAACGAAACAACGGGTGAAAAAGTAAAGGATGCCACGGTTTACCTTGTAGAGGATGCGAAAATTAAGCCGGTGAAAACAGATGAATCCGGCGAATTTTCTCTAGAGGCATTGAGCGGTGTCTATACCGTCAAAGTATTTGCGAAAGGGTTTAAAGGATATTCTTTTACAGCAGATGTGACAGAAAAGCCGGTTGAAAAAGCCATTCAGCTGGAGCCATTCATTGGTTTTGCTGGTGAAATTGGCTACGATGACGGAACAGCTGAAAATGCACGCGCCTTCTATGATCCTGGCAATGGCTGGGCTGTGAAGTTTTCGTTAGAAAAGGGGAAGAAGCAAGCGCAACTCACAGGGGGGCTTTTCCGTTTCTGGTCATCAGAGTGGCCAGCTCCTGGCGGGAATGAATTTGCGGTTGAAGTGTATGATGCTTCTGGGAAGAATGGAGCTCCAGGGGAGAAAATTGCAGGACCTTTAAAAGCGAATGCGCTGCGTAATGGTGAATGGACAAAAGTAGATTTAGAAGATCAAGCCATTACGGTGGATGGAGATTTCTATCTTGTCTATATTCAAACGAAAAGGAATACGGAAGCTCCAGGACTTGCAACAGACGAAGATGGGCCAAATGCTGAAAGAAGCTGGCAGCTGACAAGCGGTGCTTTTTCTCCTTCTCCAAAAGAAGAGGGGAATTATATGATTCGTGCGCTTGTTGACTATGAAGCAGATGTGCCAGAGATTACATCTCCAAAGGCAGGAACCATTACGAACAAAGATGAATTGGAGATTAAAGGAAAATCCTCTCCTGGGCTTGATGTAGCGCTCTATCAAAATGATGAAGAGATTGCGAAAGTGAAAGCAGATCAGTCAGGCGCTTTCAAAGAAAAGGTCACTGTTTCAAGTGGAGAGCATGTATTCACAGCTGCGACTGTTACGGATAAAGGCGCAACGCAACGATCCAAACCAGTAAAGGTGATCATTGATCAAACAGCTCCAGCGCTCACCATAGATACACCGAAAAAAGGGGAAAAGTCCAATAAAGAATCGCTCGCTGTAGAAGGAAAAGTCACAGATGATCATCTTGATCAAGTCACTGTAAATGGAAAAAAGGCAACCATAAAAGATGGAACATATTCCGCAAGAATACTGCTTGAGAACGGGAAAAATACGATCAAAGTTACAGCGAAAGATGCAGCAGGAAACAAAACGACTAAAAAAATCAATATCGATGTTCAATACGAGGCACCTGAGATTTCTAAGCTGACTCCAGCAGAGAATGTTCATCTATCATCAGGAGAGTCTGTTAAAATTTCATTTAACAGCAGGGAAAAGCTAGACGCAACGTTTGTTATTCACATGCCGCTGACAAACGCGAGATCAAAGCTTCAAAATACAACAGAGCTGCCGCTTCGCGAAGTATCTAGCGGAACATATGAAGGCTACTGGACAGCTACTTCTACCGCCAAAGCAAAAGGTGCGGTCATTGAAGTAATTGTGCGAGATGATTATGGAAATGTCACAAGACAAAAGGCTTCAGGCACATTAAACATCAATGAAAAGTAACTTAAACAAAAGACACGATTTCCAGGAGCGTGTCTTTTTTCTTTGGAAAAATTGTTTGAAGGCTTGTCCCGACGAACACTCTCTTGCTTCGCGCTCTCATTACTCGACAAAAACAATAATAATCCACCAAAAGTTCTCTATCATCCCCAACAAGAATTGACAGACTTTCATCTCTTGACTGTTTTATACTGGTACAAACAAGTGCAAGTACTGCTTTTGATTCTTTGTTTTAGATGAAAGGAGCAGAGGGTGGTTATTTATTTAGATGTGATCTGGTTGTTAAACTTTTGTTTTGATCTATTGCTTCTCTTACTCACTGCATTTATTCTCAAACGACAAGTAAAAAAAAGGCGATATATGTTAGGAGCTCTCATTGGATCGAGCATTGTTCTCTTGCTCTTTACACCATTTGCAATGGTTGTGTCACACCCTTTTGGCAAACTACTTTTTTCTGTCTTCATCGTTCTTGCAACCTTTGGTTTTCAAAGATTTCGTTCCTTTTTTCAAAACCTGTTTGCTTTTTACTTTGTAACATTTTTGATGGGAGGAGGCATGATCGGGGTTCATTCGTTTTTGCAAACCAATACAGTGATTCAAAATGGCTTGCTGATTTCACAAAATGATGGCTTTGGTGATCCGATTAGCTGGCTTTTTGTTTTAACCGGCTTTCCTGCGATTTGGCTCTTTTCAAAGAAAAGATTAGGAGAGGTTGGTTCGAAAAAAAGACAGTATGATGAACAAGTGCTTGTGGAAATACACATTCACGGAGAGACCATCCGTTTAAAGGGACTCGTCGATTCTGGTAACCAGCTGTATGATCCTATGACAAAAACACCTGTCATGATCGTGCAGGCCGATCGGCTAACGGCCATTTGCGGAGAGCCATTTATAGAGCTCATGAAACAGTCTCATCCTGTTGAAGTGATGCAAAAGATCGATGATCAATTTCCCCTTCTTGATCGATTAAGACTTGTTCCATATCGAGCGGTCGGTCATGATCACGGCTTTCTACTATGCCTAAAACCAGATACAGTCTTCATTTATTCAAAGACGCATATGATTCAGCCAGCTAAGTGTTTTGTAGGGATGAGTCTGAGCGGTTTATCAGCAGATCAGGAATTTCAATCCATCATTCATCCAGATATGTTAGAAGGGAAAATCATCCAGGGGGTGTCGTAGTTTTTTGGTGATGTCTTTTATCTTACGAGGTCAACTTGACATTTAGAAGGGAGAAGAAGATGAAAAAATTAAAATTTAAACTCACTTACTACTGGTATAAACTCCTCATGAAACTAGGTCTAAAGAGCGATGAAATTTATTATATTGGTGGAAGTGAAGCGCTGCCGCCTCCATTATCAAAGGATGAAGAGCAGGAACTGCTTGTCAAATTACCAAAGGGTGATCAAACCGCAAGGGCGATTCTGATCGAAAGAAATTTGCGTTTAGTGGTTTATATCGCAAGGAAATTTGAAAACACAGGTATTAATATTGAGGATTTAATTAGTATCGGAACCATTGGCCTGATCAAAGCAGTCAATACATTTAACCCAGAAAAAAAGATCAAACTCGCAACATATGCTTCAAGATGTATTGAAAATGAGATTTTGATGTACTTGCGGCGAAATAATAAAATCCGTTCAGAAGTCTCGTTTGATGAACCGCTCAACATTGATTGGGACGGTAATGAACTGCTTTTATCAGACGTACTTGGAACAGATGATGATATCATCACGCGGGATATTGAAGCAAATGTAGATAAAAAATTACTCAAAAAAGCACTGGAACAATTAAATGACCGCGAAAAGCAGATCATGGAACTGAGATTTGGCTTGGTCGGTGGTGAGGAAAAAACCCAAAAAGATGTCGCTGACATGCTCGGGATTTCCCAGTCGTATATTTCGAGGCTTGAAAAAAGAATCATTAAACGATTACAAAAAGAATTTAATAAAATGGTCTAAAAAAATTTTTTAAAAAACTCTGTCCCTGCGCTGTCAAAGGAATGAACCACTTTTCTCATGATTCTCGTCATCGCTCGTGCATATTTTTCCATCCCAAGGAGATACTGAACTTTGTACAACAGCTCCTGTAGGGAGGGAAAAAAGTGTCCAGAAATAAAGTGGAAATCTGCGGAGTCGACACCTCCAAACTGCCTGTTCTGAAAAACGATGAGATGAGAAAATTGTTCAGACAGCTGCAAGATGAGGGTGACGATACAGCAAGAGAAAAGCTAGTCAATGGCAATTTACGATTGGTTTTAAGTGTGATTCAGCGTTTTAACAACAGAGGCGAATATGTCGATGACCTCTTCCAAGTAGGCTGTATCGGATTAATGAAATCAATTGATAATTTTGATTTAAGCCACAATGTTAGATTTTCAACTTATGCGGTTCCTATGATCATAGGAGAAATCCGTCGATACTTGCGTGATAACAACCCGATTCGGGTGTCTCGCTCACTAAGAGATATTGCCTATAAGGCACTTCAGGTCCGTGAGAGGCTGATTAGTGAGACAAGCAAGGAGCCAACAGCAGAAGACATTGCAAAAGTGCTGGAAGTGCCTCATGAGGAAATTGTCTTTGCCCTAGATGCGATTCAAGATCCTGTTTCTTTGTTTGAACCGATCTATAATGACGGAGGAGATCCGATTTATGTGATGGATCAAATTAGTGATGAACGGAACAAAGACACACAATGGGTAGAAGAATTGGCCTTAAAAGAGGGCATGCGCAGATTAAATGACCGAGAAAAGATGATTCTTCGCAAACGCTTCTTCCAGGGCAAAACGCAAATGGAAGTCGCTGAAGAGATTGGGATTTCTCAGGCACAAGTCTCAAGGCTTGAAAAAGCAGCCATCAAACAAATGAATAAAAACATCTTTTAAAGCCGCCGCTTCATGTGCGGCTTTTTTCATTCTGTGAGAGAACACGCCTCTAGTATTGACTCGGTTATTTTTTTCATTTAATCTGTTTTTAACAAATGTTATTTTAGATAGCATTTGTTAGGGAACACTTATGCGGAAAGAAGGGTTATTATGACATTCCATGATGAAAGAAGGCTGCTCATTAAGGTTGCGCATATGTATTATGAAGAAGGCGCCACCCAATCTAACATTGCAGAAGCGGTTGGGGTTAGCCGTTCGCTCATATCGAAATATTTGGCAAAAGCACGTGAAGCAGGGATCGTGGAAATCATTATTCATGATGAAGTCAATCAACAGTATGGATCGTTAGAAAGAAAAATAGAGCGCAAATATGGGCTACGAGAAGTCGTCTGTGTGGAAACGCTCAGCAAAGACACAACCAAAAGCCGAATCGGTGCGGCGGCGGCGGGTTTTTTATTAAAAGTGATGAAGGATGGACAAGTTATCGGCTTTTCCTCAGGGACAACGCTGCATGAAATGGCAAAAGCGCTTACGTCTGTTCAGCACTATCCATCCGTGACATTTGTTCCGCTTGTCGGAGGTGTTGGAAATGAAGACGTCGATATCCACGCCAACTATATTATTGCGAGATGCACAGAGGCACTCAAATCGAAATGTGAGTTTTTACATGTACCCGTCATGCTTGATACGAAAGAAGCGAAGGAAGTATTGATTAGACAGCCGTCGATCAAAAAAGTGATTGAACTAGGAGAATCATCAAATATCGCAGTTGTCGGAATTGGCGGTGTTCCGCAGCATTCAACGATGGTGAAATCTTATATGACAAGCGGCGAAGAGGACATCCTCCAAGCGAAGGATGTAGCAGGTGACATTTGTTATAACTTTATTGATCATCAAGGGGAAGTATATCCCCACCCATGGAACGATCGGGTGATGGGGATAAGCCCGCAAAAGCTGAAAGAAATTCCGCTTGTCATAGGTGTCGCTGGTGGCGAAGAGAAAATTGAAGCGATCCGAGCGGCATTAGAAGGTGGATTAATTCATGTATTAATTACCGATGAACGAACAGGAGATGCCTTATTAAAGTAACTACCTAATGATATTAGGTAGTTTTTTTGAGTCTTTAGACTCAAAAAGATTGAAAATTTTATCGATTTTAGCTTGACACAAAGTTGACACATCATATAAACTAAGTTCATAACAAATGATAAATAAAATAACAAATGTTACAAGAAGCAGGTTTTTGTTAATTTTTATAACATTTGTTAAAAGTTTCAGATTATATTTCTAGCAATCTATTGAGAAGCAAGAAAACCTGAAAGGATGATTTAGATGTCAATCTATCAACAGTTGTTAGCTCGAGAACGCAGTGGAGATCCGATCAAAGTAGGGATTATTGGAGCAGGCCAAATGGGCTTTGGACTCATTTCACAAATTTCTAAAATTCCAGGCATGATTGTTGCTGGTGTTTGTGATATTCACCTTAGTGCAGCAGAGAAGGCAGCAAATTTTTACAAGCAGCATGCAAAGCCGCATCAAATGGTTGTCACAAATGACTACAGAGAAGTGATTCAATCAGATTTCGTGGAAGTTGTCGTAGATGCAACAGGTGTCCCAGAGGTCGGAGCAAACATTTCTTTGGAAGCGCTTAATTCGAAAAAACATCTCGTTCTTTTAAATGTAGAAGTGGATATTACCATCGGTTTGGTGATGCATAAGTTATTCACAAATGCAGGACTTGTTTACTCAGGATCAGCAGGAGACGAACCAGCAGCAACACTGGAATTATATGAATTTGCGAAAACAATGGGTCTTGAAGTGCTCGTTGCTGGTAAAGGAAAGAATAACCCGTTCTTCCCAGAAGCAAATCCAGATACGTGTAAAGCAGAAGCTGATAGTAAACATATGAGTGCACATATGCTGGCTGCATTCCAGGACGGAACAAAAACAATGGCGGAAATGAACTTATTAAGCAATGCGACAGGGCTACTGCCAGATAAAGTGGGTATGCACGGAGTCGAAGCGAATTTAGAAAATGTAGCAGATAAATTGAATCAAAAACAGCAAGGCGGCGTGCTCGATAACTTCGGAGTCGTTGAATATGTCAATGGACTTGCACCAGGTGTATTTGTCATCGTGAAGAGTGAACTTGAGCCAGTTGATGAAGAGCTGCGCTACTTAAAAGTTGGAAAAGGCCCGCACTACACACTTTACCGTCCTTTCCACTTAGCGAGTCTTGAAACACCTGTTACGATCGCAAAAGCGGTCTTACAGCATGATTCATCCATTCACCCAATTGGTGTACCAGTATCAGAAACTGTAGCTGTTGCGAAAAGAGATATTAAAGCAGGGGAATCACTTGACGGAATTGGCGGATACTCCGTAAGAGGTGTACTTGAAACACACCAAGACATGAAAACGAACGGCCACATTCCAATTGGCTTAATCAGCGGAAAAGTCGTAGCGAAAAAAGACATCAAACTAGGACAATTCCTGACGCATGATGATGTTGAACTTGATTCAAACACAACGGTCTGGAAGCTGCGTTCATTACAAGATCATTTATTTCAATCATAAGGACGTGAAGCTGTGGAAAAATTAGCTATCGTACTTTGTATCGTTCTCATTGTGCAGTATGGGTTATCTTTTATTCAAATCAAGTACTACCGCAAGAGCATGGATTCACTTATTGATGATTACAGAGGGAAGCAGGGCTATCACTTGTTTTCGGGAATGGAGCGGCGCAAAGTGGGCCCTGGAGCCATTGCGCTCATCATTGTAGATGAATCGTATATCATTCAAAAATGCCATGTGCTTGGCGGCGTGTCGATCTTATCTAAATTTAAAGAAGTCCCTTCATATGAAGGAAAGCATGTAGGTGCTGTGCTAGACGAGCACCATATGATGAAGCAGACGTTGAAAAAACGCAAAAAGGGGCCAGCTGTCATGCACGCACTTTCCATGGCGGCTGAACAGGCACTTGTCTCGATTTCGAAAAAAAATATAACAAATGTGAACTAAAGAAAGGGGAGATGAAACATGGAATGGATTCAATGGTTTGGAGAGCACTTTATCGGAATGTTTGAAGCCGGCGGAAAGCAGTTCATGGGTCTTGTTACAGGCATCGTTCCAACGCTTGTTGTGTTACTTACTTTCACTTATGCTGTCATGAAGTTTATAGGAGAAGAGCGAGTGAATAGAGCGATTCAGTTTGCAGCGAAATATACCATTTTGCGCTATACGTTAATGCCGATCTTATCCGTTCTTATTTTGACAAACCCAATGGCTTATACGTTTGGCCGCTTCTTACCCGAAAAACAAAAACCAGCATTCTATGATTCAGCTGTTTCATTTGTTCATCCGGTGACATCACTGTTCCCGTATGCCAACGCAGGAGAACTGTTTGTCTACTTAGGGATTGCGAACGGGATTAAAGAAGCAGGATATTCAATGTCAGAGCTTGCTGTTCGTTACTTCTTAGTCGGGATCGTCGTCATTTTACTTCGAGGCATCATCACTGAATGGATTACAAAGTACTTAGCAGGAAAAATGAAAGCGAATTCACAATAGGGGAGGGTTAGACATGACAAACCACAAAGTATTTGTTGCAAAAGGCGCTGGCGGATGGGGAAAAGGCTTGGAGCTTGAACCAACTGGTAAAAGAAGAAAGGTTGTTTCCATTACAGGGGGAGGCATACACCCAGTTGCACGTAAAATTGCAGAAATGACAGGGACAGAAGCATGTGACGGCTTTAAAAACTCGATACCAGAAGATGAAATGATGTGTGTTGTCATTGACTGCGGAGGAACTGCGCGAATTGGACTTTATCCAATGAAGCGCATTCCAACTGTAGACGTTTTGGCATCCTCTCCTTCTGGACCGCTTGCAAAACATATTACAGAGGATATCTTCGTATCAGGCGTCACAGAAAAAGATATTTCCTTTGCGGAAGCATCTGATGGTGAGGCGAAAGTAGAAGGTCAGGAAAACAGTGAGCCGATTGACAAGGAGAATTTCAAAGAAACCTATTCAAAACTGAAACAGGAAAATATCGAGCGTCAGGAAAAAGGTAATTTCCTCATGAGATTCTCAAGAGGAATCGGAAAAGTCACCGGTACGTTCTACCAGGCCGGCCGTGATTCCGTTGATATGCTTTTGAAAAACATTATTCCATTCATGGCATTTGTCAGTATGTTAATTGGAATTATCAATTATACAAAAATCGGTGACTTGATTGCCCATTTTCTATCACCATTGGCAGGATCTATATGGGGACTGTTACTGCTCGTCGTGGTCTGTACATTGCCGTTCCTATCGCCTGTCTTAGGACCTGGAGCAGTCATTGCACAAGTCATCGGTGTTCTCATTGGTAGTCAAATTGCACTAGGGAATATCCCGCCTCAATTTGCACTCCCTGCACTATTTGCGATCAACGGTCAAGTAGGGTGTGATTTCATTCCAGTTGGGCTGTCACTTGGTGAAGCGAAGCCGGAAACGGTACAATATGGGGTACCAGCTGTTTTGTATAGCCGCCTTATTACAGGGGTTCTATCTGTTGTGATCGCATACGTTGCCAGCTTCGGTATGTATTAAACGTATTAAAGGAGGAATCGAGATACATGGTAACACAATCTGTCGTAAAAGAAATTGGGATCTTAGTCCCGCAATTTAAAGAAGATAAGCTGATTGTTTTATTTGGACCCGCAGCGCCGCAGGAATTAAGAGATATGTCCGTCATTCATGAGTTCGAACATTTAGAAGAAGAGCCGCTGAAGCTGGGTGGTACCATTCAAGTGGGCGATCAAACGTACACGATCACAGCCCTTGGCAATAAAGCAAATGACAACTTTAAAGAGCTCGGCCATATTTCGATCTACTTCCAAGAGCCGTTTGATGATGTATTACCGGGAGCTGTCTTTGCATCCCCGCACACGTTTCCTGATATAAAAGAAGGCGTGCGAATTGAAATTTCGTAGCTATGCAGAAAAGCTGTTCCGTAAAAGGAGCAGCTTTTTTTATGTCAGGTTTACCAGAAAGAACAATTGCGATATGCTTTAAACATTCATTATTTGTTTATTCAGAATTTTTACTCAGGGGGAAATGATGGTGTCACTTGAATTGAAGAATGTTTCTTTAAAACGAAATGGAAAATGGCTGCTTCAGTCTGTTGACTGGCAGGTGAACAAAGAGGAGCATTGGGTGCTTTACGGTTTAAATGGTGCGGGGAAAACCGCTTTATTAAATATGCTCTGCTCATATTATTTCCCTACATCGGGTGAGATGACCGTTCTCGGACATGTCTTTGGCAAGGAGGCTCTTGGCGAAAAGCTCAGGAAGAAAATTGGCCTCATTTCTGCGGGACTTGAAAAGAAACTGCACAGGGACGACAATGCATTTGAAATTGTTCTCAGCGGAGCATTTGCTTCGATTGGGCTTTATGAAACCCCGACAGATGAGATAAGAGAGAAAGCCATTGATCTATTAAAAGCATTTGGTTCATTCAAATATGTGAACCGGACATATGAAACTCTCTCACAAGGAGAAAAGCAAAAAGTCCTGATTGCGAGGGCTTTAATGAATGATCCCAAGCTCCTAATTTTAGATGAGCCTGTGACGGGTCTTGATTTTCTAGCAAGAGAACAGGTGCTGGAGACCATCTCATTCATTGCTTCAAAGCCTGATGCGCCCACTTTGCTTTACACGACCCATCATGCAGAAGAGATTTTGCCTGTTTTTCAGCACACCTTATTATTAAAAAATGGGATTGTTTTTGATCAAGGAGAGACAAAAGAGATGATGACAAGCGACTTGCTTTCTTCCTTCTTTGAATGTCCGGTAGATGTGATGTGGAGAAATGGCCGTCCTCACTTAAGTAAATTGTAGATAAAAGAAACTATTGGTCTGCGTCCCTGCTTTTCCATCATACATATTATAGTAGAAAACGAAAGGCGGGGAAGGACAGATGATCAGTATTTCTGAATTCCAAATCAAGGATGTCGTCGATGTGTCGAGCGGGAAAAAACTAGGCACCATTGGGGACATTGATATTAATGTCACGAGCGGTAAAATACAAGCGATCATTATCGGCGGCACAGGTAAAATGATGGGATTTTTCGGGAAAGAAGAGGAAATGATTGTGCCGTGGCGAAATATAGTAAAAATTGGCGAAGATGTGATACTTGTCCGATTGTCTTCTTAAAATTCGTATAACTCCTCAATGAATCATTCCATTATCCTTAACATAAGCTCTCCATTCTCAGCAAACAATGTCTTTTTCGGGTAAAAAGATTACGTTTTCATATCAATTTGAAAAAAAACCTGTAGAAAGGGCACATTTGAGTGTAATATTTAATGAATCCTACTAACTGTCTTTGCATGTCTTGTGGTAAAATAGGAGCGAAATAAAGAGAGATGAATGAAAGGTGGGAGGGCAGCTTTGACACACAAATATGACCCCTTTCAGCAGAAATCACCTTATGCAATGACCATTCATGATTGGACGAACATGACATGTTCTGGTAAAGAGGTATTGGCCGGATTTACGACAAAAAATAGCGGCTTCAGCCTTTCTCCATATCAATCATTGAACACTGGACTCCATGTAGGAGATGATGCTTCTAGTGTCCAAATGAATCGTCAAGTCATAGCAGATGCTACTGCTGTGCCGCTCTCTGATTGGGTGTTTGCAGACCAAACACACGAGGACCGCATCAAGAAAGTCACCAAGGAGCAAAGAGGAAGAGGAAGTCTTCATTATCATGAGGCACTGCCTGGAACAGACGGCTTATATACGTCTGAACCGAACATGATGCTCGCTCTTTGTTTCGCCGATTGTGTTCCGCTTTATTTTCTAGCTCCGCAACATGGACTCATCGGAACAGCCCATGCCGGATGGAAAGGAACCGTCAAGCAAATTGGTGCAAAGATGGTAGATCTATGGGTCAACCAAGAAGGTGCCAAGACCGATCAAATACAAGTCGTCATTGGACCATCCATTGGCAGCTGCTGCTACATAGTCGATGATGTGGTCTTGAATCAAGTGAAACAGCTTCCCTTTTCCACAGAGAATGTGAATTCCGAGATTTCACCAGGACAATATAAATTAGACTTAAAAACATTAAACAAAAATGTATTGCTTCATGCAGGAATAAAAGAAGAAAACATACATGTCAGTTCGATGTGCACAAGCTGCAATGATCAGCTATTCTTCTCACACCGGCGTGATCAAGGGAAAACAGGACGTATGATGTCTTTTGTCGGGTTTAAGGAGGCATAAGAGCAATTGGATGTACGAGAGAATCTCAGACAAATAAATGAACAAATAAACGAAGCATGTAAAAGAGCCGGCCGGAACCCAGCGGATGTATCAGTCGTCGCTGTCACAAAATATGTCTCGATTAAGCGAGCACAAGAAGCCAAGGAAGCAGGAATTTTGCACTTTGGAGAAAATCGTGACCAAGGGTTACTTGAAAAACAAGCGGCCATAACCGATGAAAGCATTAGCTGGCACTTCATCGGCAGTTTACAAACACGAAAAGTGAAATCTGTCATTCAGACAATTGACTACTTACATTCGCTCGACAGGATGTCTCTTGCGAATGAAATTGAAAAAAGAGCGGATCACACAGTTCGCTGTTTTGTACAGGTGAACACATCGCTGGAGGAGTCAAAACATGGCTTACAAAGTGAAGACGTGATTCCATTTGTGAAGCAGCTCGCTGATTTCAAACACATTGAAATTGCGGGACTGATGACGATGGCTCCATTTACAGATGATCACACTGTGATACGAAACTGCTTTAAAACATTAAAAAAACTTCAAGAAGAAGTAAAACATCTTAACCAAGTAAATGCACCTTGTCAGCATTTATCGATGGGCATGTCAAATGATTTTGAAATCGCAATTGAAGAAGGTGCGACATTCGTTCGGATTGGCTCTTCACTTGTTGGAAATGAAACAGGAGGTGCGTGACATGAGCATAAAAAATAAGTTTAAAAGCTTTTTCACTCTCGACGATGAAGAGTATGAGTACGAATATATTGATGAAGAAAGAGAACCAGTCCAAGAAGAAAAAGGAACGAAGGACAAAGCGGCATTTCAAGAGCGTCCGCAGACAGGAAAACAAAATGTCGTTAGCTTGCAAAGCGTGCAGAAATCCTCTAAAGTGGTGTTAAGTGAGCCGCGTGTATATGCAGAAGCGCAGGAGATTGCAGACCATATTAAAAACAGACGTGCAGTCGTCGTGAATTTGCAGCGCATTCAGCACGATCAAGCAAAGCGAATCATCGACTTCTTAAGCGGAACTGTTTATGCAATCGGTGGAGACATCCAGCGTATTGGCTCGAATATATTCCTCTGCACACCTGATAATGTGGATGTATCTGGCACAATATCAGAACTTTTGACAGAGGAAGAACCTCAGAGGTGGTAAATCATAGTGATTCTAAATTTCATTTTTAATATTTTAGGAACGGTATTAACGATTTACTCATTCGCGATTATTATTTACATCTTTATGTCATGGGTGCCATCTGCAAGAGAAACATCAATTGGTCGCTTTCTGACAAATATTTGCGAACCGTATTTAGAACCATTTCGTAAAATTATTCCGCCAATTGGCATGATTGACATCTCGCCAATTGTGGCATTGCTTGTGATTCGTTTTGCCTCATCATATGGACTAACTGGTCTTTACAATATGATTGTACGCTTCATGTAGACAGGCTGCCGGGCTTGGCGCTGCCAGGCTCTTTTACATAAGAGGGGAACAAAATGAGCGATATTTATCAACATTTTAGAAAAGACGAACAGCCATTTGTTGACCAAGTGTTAGGCTGGAAAAAAATCACACTCGACCAGTATCGAATGAAATTAACAGACTTTCTTGATCCGCGTGAGCAGTTTATTACCCAGTCCGTCATCCAGCATGCTGATGAACTTGGGATCATGTTTTTTGGCGGGTATGAAGGAGCGGAGCGTAAAAGAGCGCTCATTTATCCTGAATATTTAGAACCGGCTACTCAGGATGCTGAGCTGTCATATTTTCAGGTGAACTATGCGAAAAAGTTTATTTCGTTAGAACACCCGAAGCTCCTTGGTTCACTGATTGGGACAGGCTTGAAGCGTCAAAAGTTTGGAGATTTGTTATTTTCAGAGGAAGATGTGCAGTTTATTTGTACGAGTGATGTCGCCGATTTTGTTCGAGCGCAGCTGACGCATGTCGGCAGAGCCTCCGTTTCATTAGAGGAAATCACGCAAGCAGATTTAAAGCCGGTTATGAGCAAGACTGACATCAAAGAAGATACAATTTCTTCACTGCGGCTTGATGCGGTATGTGCTGCAATCAGCCGTCAGTCTCGGCAAAAGGCACAGCTTTTGGTCAAAAATGGGCTTGTCAAAGTTAACTGGAAAGTCACTGAGGACCCTTCCTTTACAATTGGCGAAGGCGATCAGCTCTCTGTCAGGGGATTTGGCCGCTTTAGCCTCAAAACGATTGATGGGAAGACCAAAAAAGATAAATTTAAAGTAACATTTGAGCTTCTGACATAACGAACTTGAATCTGGAGGTGGCGAGGTTGCCATTAACACCTAATGATATTCATAATAAAACGTTCACAAAAAGCTTTCGCGGATATGACGAAGATGAAGTAAACGAGTTTTTAAGCCAAGTACGTAAAGATTACGAAATCGTGCTTCGCAAAAAGAACGAACTTGAAGAAAAAGTAAACGAACTTGACGAAAGACTTGGTCATTTTGCGACAATTGAAGAGACATTAAACAAATCAATTCTTGTGGCGCAGGAAGCAGCAGAAGACGTCAAACGTCATTCTGATAAAGAAGCGAAATTGATTATTCGTGAAGCAGAGAAAAATGCAGATCGTATTATTAACGAAGCGCTATCAAAATCAAGAAAGATTGCGATGGAAATCGAAGAGCTGAAGAAACAGTCGAAGGTCTTTAGAACTCGCTTCCAAATGCTCATCGAAGCTCAGCTTGATCTTCTAAAAAATGACGATTGGGATCATTTACTGGAATATGAAGTTGACGCTGTCTTTGACGAAAAAGAATAAGCGCATCACCTTGACATGACGTACACATGTTGCATATAATACCATCATAAATTAACAAGAGATAAACGTTTGAAAGGGACACTCGCAGTTGTCATATGCGTAATAAAGCGAATCAGGGATGGTGGAAGCCTGACATTACGAGACGTTGCAATGAGATCACCCCTTTAGTTCCTTTTCTGAAATGAATGAGTAAGAAAAGGCGTCTGATCACGTTACGATTTTAGAGTGGATAAGCGGCTGGTTAAATAGCGCTTGTCTAAAAGGGTGGTACCGCGAGACAAGCCTTCTCGTCCCTTATGGGATGAGAGGGCTTTTTCTATTGTTTTTTAATCAGAATTTGCATATGGAGGAATGGGTATGAACTACAAAGACACCTTATTAATGCCGAAAACAGAATTCCCAATGAGAGGGAACTTGCCGAACAAAGAGCCTGAAATCCAAGAGGAGTGGGCAGAAAAAGACATTTATCGAATGGTTTTAGAGCGTACAAAAGGACGCCCGACCTTTATTTTGCATGATGGACCTCCATATGCGAATGGTGACATTCATATGGGGCACGCACTCAATAAAATCCTAAAAGATTTTATTGTCCGTTTTAAATCAATGAATGGGTTCCACGCACCGTACGTACCGGGCTGGGATACACACGGCTTACCAATTGAAACGGCTCTTACTAAAAATAAAAAAGTCAAACGTAAAGAAATGTCGACAGCTGAATTCCGCAAACTATGTGAAGAGTATGCTTGGAAGCAAATCGATGGTCAGCGCAATCAGTTTAAGCGATTAGGCGTAAGAGCAGACTGGGACAATCCGTATGTGACCTTAAAGCCTGAGTACGAAGCGCAGCAAATTCTTGTCTTTGGTGAAATGGCGAAGAGAGGCTATATTTACAAAGGACTAAAGCCTGTTAACTGGTCTCCTTCAAGTGAGTCAGCTCTTGCTGAAGCGGAAATTGAATATAAAGACAAACGTTCACCATCCATTTACGTTTCATTTAAAGTGAAAGATGGCAAAGGCGTACTTGAAAACGGCGAACAATTCATCATCTGGACAACAACACCTTGGACACTTCCTGCAAACCTTGGGATTTGTGTTCATCCAAACCTAGAGTACAGCGTTCTTCAAGTGGGTGCTCAGCGATATGTTGTCGCATCTGAGCTAGTTGAACAAGTGGCAAAAACGCTTGGCTTTGAAGAGTATGAAGTCGTGAAAACATTAAAAGGAAAAGAATTAGATACCATCGTTGCAGAGCATCCGATCTACGGTAGAGACTCTCTTGTCATGCTTGGTGACCACGTGACAACGGATGCAGGAACAGGCTGTGTTCACACAGCACCAGGTCACGGGGAAGATGACTTTAATGTCAGTATGAAATACGGTCTTGATGTGCTATGTCCAGTAGATGAAAAAGGTGTCATGACAGAAGAAGCGCCTGGTTTTGAAGGATTATTCTACGAGGATGCCAATAAAGCGATCACAGAACAGCTTGAAGCAAAAGGCGCACTGAAAAAGCTCGACTTTATCACGCACTCCTATCCGCATGACTGGAGAACGAAAAAACCAACCATTTATCGTGCGACAGCTCAGTGGTTTGCATCGATTAAAGACTTTAGAGAAGCGCTATTAGACAATATTAAAGAAACGAAATGGGTGCCAGCATGGGGCGAGACACGCCTGTTCAATATGGTGCGTGACAGAGGTGACTGGTGCATTTCAAGACAGCGTGTATGGGGCGTTCCAATTCCGGTCTTTTATGCCGAAAATGGTGAGCCGATCATCACAGATGAAACGATTCAGCATGTCTCTCAATTATTTAGAGAACATGGCTCGAATATTTGGTTTGAAAAAGAAGCGAAAGAGCTCTTGCCAGAAGGCTTTACACATCCAGACAGCCCGAACGGTGAATTCACAAAAGAGCAGGACATCATGGATGTATGGTTTGATTCTGGTTCTTCTCACCAAGCCGTTTTAGAAGAAAGAGAGGACCTTGTCCGTCCGGCAGACCTTTATCTTGAAGGCTCCGACCAATATCGTGGATGGTTCAACTCATCTTTATCTACTTCTGTAGCTATCACAGGAAAAGCACCTTACAAAGGAGTGGTTAGCCATGGAATGACTTTGGATAAAGAAGGACGTAAAATGAGTAAATCCTTAGGAAATACCATTGAACCTGCCAAAGTAGCTAAACAACTAGGTGCTGAAATTCTTAGACTTTGGGTATCTTCTGTCAACTATCAAGCCGATCACCCGGTGTCTGATGATATCTTAAAACAAGTAGCAGAGGTCTATCGTAAAATCCGTAACACGTTCCGATTCCTGCATGGAAACCTATTTGACTTTAACCCAGCTGTCAATGCGGTGCCGGTAGAAGAGCTTCGCGAAGTGGATCAATATATCTTGATCAAATTAAACAAATTGATTGATAAAGTGAAAAAGGCCTATGATGATTACGAATTTGCGGTTGTCTATCATGCGATTCACAATTTCTGTACGATTGAGCTCAGCTCTTTCTATCTCGATTTTGCAAAGGATGTCGTGTACATTGAGCATGCAGATCATCCAGACCGCCGCAGCATGCAAACGGTCTTCTACGAAACATTAATGGCATTAGTGAAGCTGACTGCACCAATTCTTCCTCATACAGCAGATGAATTATGGAGCCACTTAAGCTTTGTTGAAGAGCCAAGTGTTCAGTTAACAGATATGCCAGAAGGTATGGCTGTTCCTCAAGCAGAAGCGACAGAAGCGAAGTTTGACCGCTTTATGGAAGTGCGTGACGATGTGCTAAAAGCGCTCGAAATTGCGCGTAATGAAAAAGTCATCGGACGTTCACTTGAAGCAAATGTAACCCTTTATGCGACAGAAGAAGTGAAAAACCTTCTTGCATCCATTAAAGAAGATGTGAAGCAGCTCTTTATCATCTCTGAATTAACGGTAGAAGATGAGCAAAATGCTGATACACCAGCGTCTGAATACACGTCAGGACGGATTGTGGTTCAAAAAGCAGAAGGAGAACTGTGCGAACGTTCCCGCATTATTTCAAAAGATGTTGGGGCAAATCCAAAATATCCAACATTGTCACTGAAAAATGCTGAAATTGTGGAAAAATATTACCAGAATTAACAGTGTGAGATCACCAACTAGCGCCCCGCCATATGCGGGGTGTTTTCTTTTTTGCGAAAATGACAGCGTTTAGAACGAAAGGAAAAATCTTATGGCTTTAAAGTGAGCAGCCCGGGCAACAATATGATTATCACGACAGGGCAGGAGTTGAAACAGCGACATGAATGGCGATCTAGAAACGATTTACACGGAACTCCTTCAAATGAAAGAAGAGCTTCAAGCTAAACTGTTTGAATACGCATCATTTCGTTCATCCGCTGAGCATGTCTCAATGAACGAGGTCCAAACGGCCACGCTTCTTTATCACATCAAAGAAGAACTTCAAGATGTGTCTCTCGCTATTGCAAAAATGGAGCAAGGAACCTATGGTATATGTGAGGCAACAGGTGATATCATTCCGCTTGAACAAATGAGTATTCTTCCTACCGCCCGCACGGTTGACGACTTTTTATATCATAAGCAATACGAGAAAAAAGCATTCACTCCTTATCCTCATGAATCAGATGATTCTCATTTTGAAGCCTTCCATATGTAGGGAGGTTTTTGTCTGTCAACTAAAGTTTCTTTACTCCTCCCTGTTTTCTTGATAAAATGCTTAAAGATCAAAGTATGAAAGTGGAGGAACGTGTGTGTTCTATTACATAATCGCATTCGTAATGATTTGTTTAGATCAATTAACAAAATGGCTCATTGTCAAAAATATGATGCTCGGAGATTCTTATCCCGTGATTGATGGCTTCTTTTATATCACCTCACACCGAAATTCAGGCGCGGCATGGGGAATTCTTCAAGGACAAATGTGGTTTTTCTATGTGATCACACTCGTTGTTATTGCGGGAATTGTTTATTATTTGCAAAAGCATGGACAAAAGGACAAGCTGCTTGGAGTTGCGCTGGCCTTAATGCTTGGCGGAGCGATTGGGAACTTTATCGACCGCGTTTTCCGTCAGGAAGTGGTAGATTTTGCTCATTTCGTCTTTGGGAATTATCACTACCCAATCTTTAATATTGCAGATTCTTCTCTATGTGTAGGGGTTATTCTGCTCTTCATTCAAATGCTGTTAGATGGAAAGAAAACGAAGGAGTCAACTACATGAATCAAGTAAATATTGCCGTTTCAGAAGAACAAACAAGTGAACGGCTTGATAAATTTCTAAGCACGACAGAACCAGAATGGTCAAGAACCCAGGTCCAGCAGTGGGTAAAAGATGGGCTGATCGAAGTAAATGGGAAGCAAGTGAAAGCCAATTACAAAGTACAAGCTGGAGATCAGATTAAAGTCGAGATTCCAGAACCAGAAGCACTAGATGTAGAAGTGGAAGCAATGGATCTTGATATTTATTATGAAGATGCAGATGTGCTAGTCGTGAATAAACCACGAGGAATGGTCGTTCATCCAGCGCCAGGTCATGTGTCAGGAACACTAGTAAATGGTCTAATGGCCCATTGCACAGATTTATCAGGGATTAATGGAGTGATGCGTCCTGGTATTGTCCACCGAATTGATAAAGATACATCTGGGCTGTTAATGGTCGCAAAAAACGATATGGCGCATGAATCACTCGTCAATCAACTTGTGGCTAAGACTGTCACAAGAAAATATACAGCCGTTGTTCATGGCATTATCCAGCATGATACAGGTACAATTGATGCCCCAATTGGCAGAGACAAAAAAGACCGCCAAAGCATGACAGTAACAAAAGAAAGTTCAAAACAGGCCGTCACTCACTTTGATGTGATTGAACGCTTTGAGGATTTCACGGTGGTGGAGTGCCGACTTGAAACAGGAAGAACACACCAGATTCGTGTTCATATGAAATATATCGGCTATCCGCTTGCAGGAGATCCGAAATATGGACCGAGAAAGACAGTCGATTTCAATGGTCAGCTGCTGCATGCAGGTGTTTTAGGATTTGATCATCCAAGAACTGGCGAATATATCGAATTCACAGCACCAGTTCCTGCCGATATGCAAGCTTTTATCGATTCATTAAGAAATAACGATTGACAGGCCGTTCTTTTTTTGAAATAATGAACGAAGAAATGAAGATTCTTTAAAACAGTCCAGAGAGGCTGAGAAGGATAACGGATCAATTTGTGCACGAGTATGCATAAATGAACGCCCCTCTCTGCCCTTTGCAGAAGGGGCTTTTTATTTGTCAAAAAGAGGTGTAAAAGATGGAACAAAAAGCAGTCATTCTTGATGAACAAGCGATCAGACGAGCGCTGACCCGAATTGCACATGAAATGATTGAGCGCAACAAAGGGATGAAAGATGTCATCCTTGCGGGGATCAAGACAAGAGGCATTCATCTTGCAAAGCGCCTTGCAGAGCGCATCGAGCAAATTGAAGGAAATCCAGTCATAGTGGGTGAACTTGATATTACGCTATACCGTGATGACCTGACAAAAAAGACAGACAACCAAGACCCGCTTGTGAAGGGTGCAGACATACCAGCTGACATTAATGACAAAACACTAATCGTCGTTGATGATGTCCTATTTACAGGCAGAACCGTCAGAGCGGCCATGGATGCCCTAGTGGATGTAGGAAGACCATCTTCCATTCAGCTTGCTGTTCTCGTCGACCGGGGACACCGAGAGCTGCCGATTCGAGCGGATTATATCGGGAAAAACATTCCGACATCAAAAGCAGAGACAGTGATGGTTCAACTGAATGAAGTAGATCAAAACGACCTTGTCGCTATATATGAAAAATAACCTTTTTAAATGCATTCCAGAGAGTTTGCAAAGAGGGCAATAACAGAGACACTGAGCACGGTTAACATGACGTGTACGGTTTTTCTAGGCCTCTTTGCGCATACTCGCAAAGAGGCTTTTTTAATGAAGAAGGACACATCTAGGAGGAAAAATCATGAGTCAGCAAAAAGCCAATTTAGGCATTCGAGATATCCCAAAACCATTTACATGGCTGTCACTTAGCCTTCAGCATTTGTTTGCCATGTTTGGTGCGACCATTCTAGTACCAAAAATCATCGATATGAGTCCAGCCGTCGCGCTCATCTCAAGTGGTGTTGGAACCATTGTTTACTTAATCATCACAAGAGGCCAAATTCCGGCGTATCTTGGATCGTCTTTTGCCTTTATCGCCCCCATACTGAATGTCAAAGCAACAGGCGGCCCTGGAGCCGCAATGGTTGGTGCCTTCATGGCGGGTGTCGCGTATGCACTCATTGCACTATTTATTAAATGGCTCGGCACAGGCTGGCTGATGAAGCTTCTGCCGCCAGTCGTCGTAGGACCAGTCATTATGGTCATCGGGCTCGGACTCGCTGGAACAGCTGTTAACATGGCGATGTATGTTGATCCGAATGCAACCGAGCTTGTATACAGCCTTAAGCACTTAACGGTCGCGGGTTTCACACTGGCTGTCACGATTATCAGCATGATTTTCCTAAGAGGTTTCCTAAGCTTAATTCCAGTATTAATCGGCATTATCAGCGGCTATCTCTTTGCCTTAACACAAGGCATTGTGAACTTTCAGCCGGTCATTGATGCAAAATGGTTTGCTGTACCAGACTTCGTCGTACCATTTGCCAATTACACACCTGCTGTGACTTTAAGCATTCTCACAGTGATGGTGCCGGTTGCCTTTGTGACAATGTCTGAGCACATCGGCCACCAAGTGGTGTTAAGTAAAGTTGTAGGGCAAGATTTTATTAAAAAACCTGGTCTTCACCGCTCCATTTTAGGAGACAGTGCAGCGACGATTTTCGCTTCACTCATTGGCGGACCCCCAACAACAACTTATGGAGAGAACATTGGCGTCCTTGCTATCACAAGAGTGTTCAGTATCTTCGTCATCGGCGGAGCAGCAGTATTTGCGATCTGCTTCGGCTTTGTCGGAAAAATTTCAGCATTAATCAGTACAGTGCCGTCCGCAGTCATGGGAGGCGTTTCGTTCCTGCTCTTTGGGATCATTGCCTCAAGCGGTCTGAGAATCCTGATTGATCATAAAGTGAATTTTGAAGAAAAGCGTAATCTGATTATTGCATCAGTCATCTTAGTCATTGGAATTGGCGGGGCATTCATTGAGGTGAAACAAATCAATCTCACACTATCTGGAATGGCACTTGCTGCCATTACGGGCGTCCTGTTAAACCTGATCCTGCCGCAGCAAAAAGCGGAGGATGACGAGTCAAATGAATCGAATACAGAAAACCTTTTAAAAGAAGTCCAGTGAGGCTGACAAGGGTTCTAAAATGAGCAGAATGCACGAAAGTGCCGCTGCTTCTTTTGGAGAACCCTAAGCTGCCGAGGCTTAGGGTTTTTTTGAACCTGAAAGTGATGAAAAACTAGAGGGGGAAGAAAAAATGAATGATCTATCGACAATGAGCAGCTTGTCTAAAGAAGAGATTTTAAAGCTGATTGAAGAAGCAACAGCTCTCAAAAAGGGGAAGCAAGAACTTGGCTTAGCGGGAGAATTTGTAGCAAACCTCTTCTTTGAACCAAGCACAAGAACACGATTTAGCTTCGAAGTAGCCGAAAAAAAACTGGGGATGAATGTACTGAGCTTAGATGCAGCAAGCACCTCCGTTCAAAAGGGCGAAACACTTTACGATACGGTAAAAACGCTCGAATCCATCGGCGTGAAAGCATGTGTGATCAGAGACAGCACCGATGAATATTACAATGAGCTGATCGGGAAGGTTGGGATTCCCATCATCAATGCTGGAGATGGCTGCGGGCAGCACCCGACCCAATCACTGCTTGACCTAATGACCATCTATGAAGAGTTTGGCGGCTTTGAGGGCTTAACGATTTCGATTCATGGAGACATCAAACATAGCAGGGTGGCAAGGTCGAATGCTGAGGTTCTTTCAAGGCTGGGAGCAACCGTCCTTTTTTCAGGGCCGGCTTCCTTCCAAGATGAGCAAAACCCTCACGGAACGTATGTCCAAGTAGACGAAGCCATTAGACAATCTGATGTGGTGATGCTACTCAGAATTCAGCATGAACGACATGCTGAAAAAATGGGCAGTGAAGATTACTTATCGACTTATGGATTAACAGTAGACAGGGCAAACAACATGAAAGAACGAGCGATTATTATGCATCCAGCACCAGTGAACAGAGGTGTTGAAATAGATGATTCATTAGTAGAATCCAAGCAGTCAAGGATTTTTAAACAAATGGAAAATGGCGTTTATATCCGAATGGCCGTATTAAAAAGAGCTTTTCAAAATAGCAGACTACATCAAAAAGGGAGAGATTCTGTCTATGTCATATCTCATTAAAAACGGTTTTATCTTAACAAGCACAGGCGAAAAAGTGCAGCAGGATATTAGGGTAGAAGGAGAAGTGATTCAAGCGATTGGTCACTTAGAAAGAGCAGACGGAGAAGAGGTCATTGATGCTAAAGGGCTATTTGTGTCACCAGGCTTGATTGATCTGCATGTACATTTAAGAGAGCCAGGCGGAGAGAAAAAGGAAACGATTGAAACAGGCTCTAAAGCAGCCGCAAGAGGCGGATATACGACGATTGCAGCTATGCCGAATACACGCCCAGTTCCGGATACAAAAGAGCAAATGGAATGGCTCATGAATCGAATCGAAGAGACCTCTTCTGTCAGAGTGCTGCCATACGCCTCTATCACAACTAGACAAGTTGGGGAAGAGATGACGAACTTTGCAGCACTAAAAGAAGCAGGCGCCTTCGCCTTCACAGATGACGGAGTCGGCATCCAAACAGCAGGCATGATGTACGAAGCCATGAAAAAGGCAGCAAGTCTTGATCAAGCGATTGTGGCACACTGTGAAGATAACTCGCTCATTTACGGCGGATGCGTTCATGAAGGAGAATTTTCAAAAGCAAATGAATTAAACGGTATACCGTCCATTTGTGAATCGGTGCATATTGCAAGAGATGTCCTTTTAGCAGAAGCAGCGAACTGCCATTATCATGTATGCCATATCAGTACGAAAGAATCTGTGCGCGTCGTTCGTGATGCAAAAAAAGCAGGCATCCGTGTGACGGCTGAGGTGTCACCGCATCACCTGCTGTTATGTGATGCGGACATCCCTGGACTTGATACAAACTATAAAATGAACCCGCCGCTCAGAGGAAAAGAGGATCGCGAGGCGCTGATCGAAGGACTATTAGATGGAACGATTGATTTCATCGCAACAGACCATGCGCCGCATACAGAAGAAGAAAAAAGCGAAACGATGCAGCGCGCACCTTTTGGAATTGTCGGGCTTGAAACAGCGTTCCCGCTTCTGTATACACGATTTGTCAAAACAGGCGAATGGACATTAAAAGAACTCGTTGATTATATGACGATCAAGCCAGCAGAAGCCTTCTCCCTTCCATATGGAAAGCTGGAAGAAGGACAAACAGCTGATATCACACTCATTGATCTAAACAAAGAAATGGCAATCGATAAAAAAAGCTTCTTATCTAAAGGACAAAATACACCGTTTGACAAATTGACTGTATCAGGATGGCCGGTCATGACACTTGCATCTGGGAAAGTCGTGTATGAAGAGGGGAGACTAGTAAAATGAAGAGACGCTTAGTGCTAGAAAACGGAACAGTATTCGAAGGAACAGGCTTTGGCAGCTTAGAATCGTCAGTCGGAGAAGTCGTCTTTAATACAGGGATGACAGGCTATCAAGAAATTTTATCTGATCCATCATACTGCGGACAAATTGTCACACTCACTTATCCGCTCATCGGCAACTATGGCATTAACCGTGATGATTTTGAATCGATCACACCGTTTGTAAAAGGGCTGATTGTGAAGGAGCTTTGTGAAAAGCCCTCAAACTGGCGCTCTTCATACTCACTAGATGAATACTTAAAAATGAAAAATATTCCAGGCCTTAGCGGAATCGATACACGGAAGCTGACGAGAATGATTCGAAGTGCAGGGACTTTAAGAGGGGCGTTTGCAGGACCGGATGAACAAGTGGAAGACGTGGTGCGCCGCCTACAAACAATGCAGCTGCCGACTGATCAAGTGAGTCAAGTATCTGTGAAAAATGCGTATCCAAGCCCAGGAAGAGGAAAAAGAATTGTCCTTGTCGATTTCGGCATGAAGCACGGCATTTTGCGCGAGCTCAATAAACGTGACTGTGATGTCATCGTGGTGCCGTACAATATCACGGCAGATGAAGTACTGCAGTTAAAACCTGATGGGATCATGCTTTCAAACGGCCCTGGAGACCCTGTTGATGTACAGGAAGCAGTCGAGATGATTCAGCAATTGATTGGAAAGGTTCCGCTCTTTGGCATTTGCCTTGGACATCAATTATTCGCTCTTGCATGCGGCGCAAGTACTGAAAAAATGAAATTCGGTCACAGAGGCTCGAATCACCCAGTGAAAGAACTAGCAACCGGCAAGGTCACACTGACATCTCAAAACCACGGCTACACAGTCAGTGCGATTAACGAGGACGTGCTCGAAGTCACACATATCGCCCTAAACGACAATACGATTGAAGGCTTAAAACATAAAGAAGCACCAGCATTCACTGTCCAGTACCACCCAGAAGCATCACCAGGTCCAGAAGATGCGAACTACTTATTCGACCAGTTCATGGACATGATTCATACAACTGAGAAAGAAGGGGAAGAAGTATGCCAAAACGCTTAGACATCAAAAAGATTTTAGTCATCGGATCAGGTCCAATCATCATCGGTCAGGCAGCGGAATTTGACTATGCAGGCACACAGGCTTGCTTAGCACTGAAAGAAGAGGGCTATGAAGTTGTTCTTGTGAATTCAAATCCGGCGACCATCATGACAGATACAGAAATGGCCGATAAGGTATACATCGAACCACTGACACCAGAATTCTTAACACGAATCATTCGAAAAGAACGTCCTGATGCGATTTTGCCAACACTTGGCGGACAAACTGGACTTAACCTTGCTGTTGAATTATCAGACCTTGGCGTATTAGCTGAATGCGGTGTTGAAGTATTAGGAACAAAGCTGTCAGCTATTCAAAAAGCAGAAGACAGAGATCTATTCCGTAATCTGATGAATGAACTAAATGAGCCTGTACCAGAAAGTGAAATCATCCATAACCTTGAAGAAGCGATGGCGTTTACGAATCAAATCGGTTTCCCAGTCATTGTGAGACCAGCTTATACATTAGGCGGAACAGGCGGCGGAATTTGTACAAACGAGCAAGAGCTGAAGGAAATCGTCGAAAACGGTCTGAAGCTGAGCCCAGTTACACAATGCTTACTTGAAAAAAGCATTGCAGGCTTTAAAGAAATTGAATATGAAGTCATGCGTGATAGCGGTGACCATGCGATCGTTGTTTGTAACATGGAAAACTTTGATCCTGTCGGTATCCACACAGGTGACAGTATCGTTGTGGCGCCAAGCCAAACGTTAAGTGACCGTGAATATCAGCTGCTTCGTAATGTGTCGCTCAAACTGATCCGGGCACTTGGCATTGAAGGCGGCTGTAACGTACAGCTGGCGATTGACCCAGACAGCTTTCAATACTATATCATCGAAGTAAACCCGCGCGTGAGTCGTTCTTCTGCACTTGCGTCGAAAGCAACTGGTTATCCAATTGCCAAACTTGCAGCGAAAATTGCTGTCGGCTTAACGCTTGATGAAATGATGAATCCAGTCACAGGTAAAACCTATGCTGCCTTCGAGCCGGCACTTGACTATATTGTGTCTAAAATCCCGCGCTGGCCATTTGATAAATTCGAATCTGCCAACAGACGTCTTGGAACGCAAATGAAAGCAACGGGTGAAGTCATGGCGATCGGCCGTACATTAGAAGAGTCTCTTCTAAAGGCTGTCCGTTCACTTGAAGCTGATGTACACCACATTGAATTAAAAGATGAAGCAGATATCACAAACGAAGTGCTTGAAAAGCGGATTATCAAGGCGGGAGACGAACGATTATTCTATATCGCCGAGGCACTTAGAAGAGGCTATACGGTTGAACAAATACATGAATTCTCAAAAATTGATTACTTCTTCCTTCATAAGCTGGAAGGCATCATCGCATTTGAAAAGACTTTAAAAGAAAACAAAGGCAATACAGACGTATTAAAAGAAGCGAAAGATAAAGGCTTCTCAGACATCTATATTAGCCGCGAGTGGAATATGGATGAAGCGGATGTCTATAAGCTAAGACAAGAAGCAGGCATCGTACCTGTTTACAAAATGGTAGATACTTGTGCGGCTGAATTTGAATCAGAGACGCCATATTTCTACAGCACATATGAAGATGAAAATGAATCAGAACGTACAGACAAGAAAAGCGTCATCGTATTAGGCTCAGGTCCTATCAGAATCGGTCAAGGAGTAGAATTTGATTATGCGACCGTTCATTCTGTGTGGGCAATTAAACAAGCAGGCTATGAAGCAATCATTATTAACAACAACCCTGAAACAGTCTCAACAGACTTTAGTATTTCAGATAAGCTCTACTTTGAACCACTCACTGTAGAAGATGTGATGCACATCATCGATCTTGAGCAGCCTGAAGGAGTCGTTGTTCAGTTTGGCGGACAAACGGCGATCAACCTAGCAGATGAATTATCAAATAGAGGGGTGAAGATTCTCGGCACTTCTCTTGAAGACCTAGACCGAGCCGAAAACCGGGACAAGTTTGAACAAACATTAGAAGCACTCGGCGTGCCGCAGCCTAAAGGAAAAACAGCTACGTCTGTGCCTGAAGCTGTAGCGATTGCAAATCAGATCGGCTACCCAGTCCTTGTCCGTCCTTCCTATGTATTAGGCGGTCGTGCGATGGAAATTGTTTATCAAGAAGCCGAGCTTCTGCACTACATGGAGAATGCAGTGAAAGTAAATCCGCAGCACCCAGTGTTAATTGACAAATACTTGACAGGAAAAGAAATCGAAGTAGATGCCGTGTCTGATGGGGAAACTGTCGTGATCCCAGGCATTATGGAACATATTGAAAGAGCCGGGGTTCACTCTGGTGACTCGATTGCTGTTTACCCGCCGCAAACATTGTCTGAGGCGATCAAAGCGAAGATCGCAGAATACACGATCAAGCTCGCAAAAGGACTCAACATTATTGGGCTGCTAAACATTCAATTTGTTCTCTCAAAAGGTGAGGTTTACGTACTTGAAGTGAACCCGCGTTCAAGCCGGACAGTTCCTTTCTTAAGTAAAATCACGGGCATCCCGATGGCAAACCTGGCGACAAAAGTCATTTTAGGAGAAAAACTCAAAAACTATGGCTACGAAGAAGGACTTCACACAGAGCAAGAAGGGGTGTACGTCAAAGTTCCAGTCTTCTCTTTTGCAAAACTAAGAAGAGTCGATATTACACTCGGACCTGAAATGAAATCTACAGGTGAAGTCATGGGGAAAGATATCACAATTGAAAAAGCCCTCTACAAAGGATTAATTGCATCAGGCATTCAAATTCCTAAAGACGGGACAGTTCTTCTAACAGTTGCTGATAAGGATAAAGAAGAAGGGCTTGAGATTGCGAGAAGATTCCATTCAATCGGCTACCATATTTTAGCGACAGAAGGAACGGCGAATTACTTAAAACAAGCCTCCATCCCATCAAGTGTTGTCGGCAAAATAGGAGAAGAAGGCAAAAACCTTCTCGATGTCATTCGAAACGGGGAAGCCCAATTTGTCATCAACACTCTGACAAAAGGAAAACAACCGGCAAGAGACGGCTTTAGAATCAGACGTGAAGCTGTTGAAAATGGCGTAGCTTGCTTAACATCGCTAGATACAGCAGAAGCCATTTTAAGAGTACTAGAAAGCATGACATTTAGAGCGGACGAAATGCCAGAAGTGAAAACGAATGCTGAGGTGACAGTAACGATATGAAAAAAGCATACTTGACGGTCGTCTCAAACCGAGAGATCGCTGATCATATTTACGAAATGACATTAAAAGGTGACCTTGTGGACTCCTTTCAAACGGCTGGACAATTTCTTCATATCAAGGTCAGCGAGTCCATGATACCGCTGCTGAGAAGACCGATCAGTATTGCCAATATTCATGCCGAGAAACAAGAAGCAACCATCATCTACCGCGCAGAGGGAGAGGGCACAAAGCTCCTTTCCCAAAAGCGGGATGGGGAATCCATCGATGTATTAGGACCGCTTGGCAACGGGTACGATCCTTCAGTTGTTCAGCCAGGTCAGACAGCCTTACTAGTTGGCGGTGGGATTGGTGTACCGCCGCTATATGAGCTGTCCAAGCGTTTAACGAAAAAAGGCGTCATCGTCAAGCATGTCCTTGGCTTTCAATCGAAAAAGGATGTATTTTACGAGGAGAAATTCCAAGCACTCGGAGATACATTTATCGCAACAGTTGATGGAACATATGGCGCAAAGGGCTTCGTGACAGGTGTCATTGAAGAGAATGGTTTGAGCTTTGATGTCATGCTTTCCTGCGGACCGACACCTATGTTAAAAGCACTAAAAGACTCTTATCCCGATAAGCCTGTCTACATTTCAATGGAAGAACGAATGGGCTGCGGAATTGGTGCTTGCTTTGCATGTGTCTGTCATACCGACCAGCACGAAAAATCTTACGTCAAAGTCTGTCTGGACGGACCTGTATTTAAAGCAGAGGAGGTGGCATTGTCATGCTAAACGTTGAGTTACCCGGCTTATCTTTAAAGAATCCGATTATCCCTGCATCAGGCTGCTTTGGATTCGGGAGAGAATTTGCTTCATTATATGACTTATCAGTGCTTGGCGGTATCATGATCAAAGCCACAACCCTCGAACCAAGATTTGGAAATCCGACACCAAGGGTAGCGGAGACAGGTGCCGGTATGCTCAATGCAATCGGTCTACAAAATCCTGGCCTAAAAGGCGTGCTGGAAAATGAATTGCCTTGGCTTGAGCAGTTTGATACGCCTATCATTGCAAACGTCGCTGGCTCACAGGTCGCTGATTATGTCGAAGTAGCGAAGCAGATCAGCCAAGCAAAAAATGTCCATGCCCTTGAACTGAATATTTCGTGTCCGAATGTCAAAACAGGCGGAATTGCCTTTGGTACAGATCCTCAAATGGCAGCAGCATTAACAAAAGCGGTGAAGGACGTCTCTTCTGTTCCTGTCTATGTCAAGCTGTCACCAAACGTAGCCAATATTGTAGAGATTGCTCAATCAATTGAATCTGCTGGAGCGGATGGACTCACGATGATTAACACGTTAATCGGTATGCGTTTAAATTTAAAAACGGGGAAACCGATTCTTGCCAATAAAACAGGCGGATTATCAGGCCCGGCTGTCAAACCTGTCGCTGTGCGTATGGTACATGAGGTCAGTCAAGCAGTTTCTATCCCGATTATCGGAATGGGCGGGGTGCAAAATGCTGAAGATGTACTTGAATTTTTACTAGCAGGTGCGAGTGCAGTAGCTGTTGGCACAGCCAATTTTGTAAACCCATTTATTTGTCCAGAGATCATTGAAGAACTGCCAAATGTATTAGCAGCATATGGCTATTCATCTGTAGAGGAATGTATCGGAAGGAGCTGGAAACATGAAGCACTTGCCCATCATCGCGCTTGATTTTCCATCAGGGCAGGAGGCGCTCGCCTTTTTAGAACCCTTTGAAGGGACACCATTATTTGTGAAGGTCGGCATGGAACTGTTTTACCAAGAAGGACCTGCCATCCTTGACGCACTCAAAGAAAAAAACTGCCGCATTTTCCTTGATCTCAAATTACATGACATTCCAACAACGGTGCAAAAAGCAATGAACCGGCTTGCCGCACTTGGCGTTGATTTGGTCAATGTGCATGCTGCTGGCGGGAAACATATGATGCAAGCTGCGTTAGAAGGACTTGAAAGCGGAACGCCTGCTGGACAAAAACGTCCAGGCATTATTGCAGTGACTCAGCTGACGAGTACGTCAGAAAACATGATGAGGAGCGAATTACTCATAGACCGTCCGCTGCAAGAGACTGTCATCCGGTACGGTCAACTGGCATATGAAAGTGGACTAGACGGTGTTGTTTGCTCTGTGCATGAATCCAAAGCCCTTCATGAGCACATCTCACCTGACTTTCTCACTGTCACGCCGGGGATTCGCTTACTAAATGATCAAACCGATGATCAAAAGCGTGTGGCGACGCCTGCTTATGCAAAAGAGCAAGGAGTTTCACAAATTGTTGTCGGAAGGTCAATCACGAAAGCTGAAAAACCATTGGAAGCCTATCATCAAATTTTAAAAGAGTGGGAGTGACTGCCAGATGAAAACAAAAATCGCTAAACACCTATTACAAATCAAAGCGGTCTCATTGAAACCAGACGAACCGTTTACATGGGCAAGCGGTATCAAATCACCGATCTATTGTGACAACCGTCTCACCTTGTCCTATCCAGAAGTCAGACACGACATTGCTGAAGGACTTAAAGAGTTGATTCTCACTCATTTTGAAGGAGTGGAGGTTGTTGCTGGTACTGCAACAGCAGGCATCCCGCATGCGGCATTAGCGGCAGACCGTCTGAACGTCCCGATGTGTTATGTGAGAAGTAAGCCAAAAGCACATGGAAAAGGGAATCAAATTGAAGGCGCCGTATCAAAAGGTCAAAAGGTGGTCGTCGTAGAAGACCTGATTTCAACAGGAGGCAGTGTGCTTGAAGTGGTCGCTGCTCTTCAAGAAGCGGGCTGTGACGTACTAGGCGTTGCCGCGATCTTCACATACGGACTGCCAAAAGCTGCGGCAGCATTTCAAGAGAAAAACATTCCATATGTCACCCTAACAGACTATGACACACTGACAGACGTGGCACTTGAGCTGAAAGCGATCGAGCCTTCGGCGATGAATAAACTAAAACGCTGGAGACAAGATCCTTCCTCTGAATCTTGGATGGAAGAAACCGTCTAAAAAGCTGTGCGTACCCGCACAGCTTTTTTATTTGGTTAAAAATAGTAAAATAGACTCAAATTTAATTAAAAACTAATCCTATCAATAAAGTCGGGTTGACTTTTGTTTGAATTGTGTTAATATTTAAGACAAATTAAAACACTTATCCAGAGAGGTGGAGGGACCGGCCCGATGAAGCCCGGCAACCTGCGATTTGCAAGGTGCTACTTCCTGCAAAATGATTCTATTTTGAAAGATAAGGAAATGAGCTTCCTCATCTTTCTTTCAGACTGAAAGGAAGTTTTTTTATTTTAACGGTGAGGAGAAAGACGAGATGGAAGTGAAGAAAAATCAGGATGGCTTATTGAAGCATATGCAGAAACTGATTGGGGATATGAATTTGGTTCAGTTACGCTGATTGTTCAGGACGGTCAAGTGATTCAAGTGGAAGAAAACAGAAAAATTCGGTTGATGTAGTGCGTAGAGTAGTGATACTCCGGAAGGGGAGAAACAATGTTAACTTATGAAAATTGGCAAGAGCCGTCCATTACATTTCAGGAAGATGATTTGTATAAAGGGGCCTTATCTGTGCTGAAATGGGCATACGGTCATTATGGTGATCAGCTCGTTTATGCATGCAGTTTTGGTATTGAAGGCATCGTCCTCATTGATCTTATTGCGAAAGTAAAAAAGGATGCAACAATCGTCTTTTTAGATACAGGTCTGCATTTTAAGGAAACGTACGACACAATTGATGCGGTAAAGGAAAGGTACCCAGGTTTAGATATTGTGCTGAAAACCCCTGAGCTGACGGTTGAGGAGCAAAACGATCAGCATGGTGATCAGCTATGGAAAACGGACCCTCAAAGCTGCTGCCATATGCGTAAGGTCATTCCTTTGCAAGAAGCGCTATCTGGCTATCCGGCATGGCTTTCTGGCTTAAGAAGAGAGCAGTCACCCAAGCGAGCAGGGACGAACTTTTTAAATAAGGATGAAAAATTCAAATCAGTGAAAGTATGTCCGCTTATCCACTGGACGTGGAAGGACATATGGAGATATGCATCTAGAGAGGAACTTACTTATAATCCGCTGCATGATCAGGGATATCCAAGTATCGGTTGTGCCCCGTGTACACAGCCAGCATTTACTGCCGAGGATCTGCGATCTGGCAGATGGTCCGGCACAGCTAAGACTGAGTGCGGATTACATGAGTAAGGGAGCATAATGTATGGAAATCGCCGCAATTTTATTTAGTTTATTTTTCGCTTTAAATATTGGCGCGAGTGGTGCAGCTGCTTCGATGGGCATCGCGTACGGGTCAGGTGCTATTCAAAAGCCTATCTATGCACTTAGCGTATGTGCAGTTGGGATTTTAGCAGGTTCAGTCATTGGCGGCGGTGAGGTCGTCAAAACGATCAGCTCTGGCATTATGCCGGAATCTGTGATCACACTAGAAATCGTTTGTATCATCATAGGCTCTGCCGCATTATCACTCTTCATTGCAAACTTATTGGCCATTCCTTTATCAACAAGTGAGGTCACAGTAGGTGCTGTCGTTGGAGTTGCGGTAGCGTATAAAGTATTGTATGTGAAATCCATTTTAGTCATTGTGTCATTTTGGGTCATCATTCCTATTGTTGCTTTTCTTTTTACATTCGTTGTAGTCAAAATCATCAGAATGTTCCCGAAACGAACCTTGTCAAAAAAAGGCACCATGATTTTATCGATCGTTTTGATCATCAGTGGATTTCTAGAAGCGTTTTCTGCTGGGATGAACAATGTCGCAAATGCTGTAGGCCCCCTTGTTGCTTCAGGCATTTTATCCGTTGGGCAAGGAACGCTTTACGGCGGACTTTTCGTTGCACTGGGTGCCCTTTTATTAGGAAGAAGAGTGCTTGAAACAAACGGAAAGAAAATCACTCGCTATCAAACGGGTGAAGGGATTTTGCTTTCGAGTACCGGTGCTGGACTTGTCATCGTCAGCTCTATTTTTGGGCTCCCAGTTCCACTTACCCAAATCACCTCCTCGTCTATCATTGGGCTTGGCATGGCAAAAGGCGGACCTAATATTTTTCATAAACATGTGGTGAAAAAAATGCTGAAAGTGTGGGTAGTGTCACCCTTTTTATCACTCAGCCTATCGTATTTGCTGGTGAGCCTTTTCTTAAAAGGAGACTATTACTCTATCTTTATCATGATGAGTGTACTGCTTGCCTCACTTGGTGCGCTAAGTCTGATGAAGGCAGTCAAAAATGAAAGCAGCTCGATTCATGAACAGGGCGGCGGGATTTAATTTTAAATCCGACTATTAACATCTACTAAATATGAACATTGAGAGGAAGATGAACAAATGAGTTTAACACCACATGGTGGCGTATTAATTAATCGAGTAAATGAAGAGTATGATCTCAGCACGGCTGCAAAGGAAATTGAACTAGATGCCATCTCTTTTGCAGACCTTGAACTCATAGCAATTGGCGGGTATAGTCCAATTGAAGGGTTTTTAACAAAAGCTGATTATGAAGCCGTTGTGAGCAGTATGCGGCTAGCAAGTGGTGTTGTTTGGTCTCTTCCTATTACACTGCCAGTGACAAAGGAAAAGGCAGCGGAGATCCATCAAGGCGATATTGTGCGTCTGTCATATAATGGAACTGTATATGGCGTGATTGAAGTAGAGGATCAATACACACCTGATAAGGAAAAAGAAGCGGTGAATGTGTATAAAACAGATGACCGCAATCATCCAGGCGTGAAAAAATTATTTGAACGCGGTGACACCTACATTGGTGGTAAAATTACATTGACGAAACGCAGCGAAAAACCATTCCCTCAATTTACGTATGAGCCAGAAGAAACAAGACGGCATTTCAAAGAAAACGGCTGGAAAACCATTGTTGGTTTCCAAACGAGAAACCCTGTTCACCGTGCCCATGAATATATTCAAAAGACAGCACTTGAAACAGTCGATGGTTTGTTTTTAAATCCACTTGTCGGTGAAACAAAATCAGACGATATTCCGGCGGACGTGAGAATGAAAAGCTATCAAGTGTTATTGAACGGGTATTATCCAAAGGATCGCGTTTTTTTAGGTGTTTTTCCTGCGGCAATGCGTTATGCTGGACCAAAGGAAGCAATCTTTCACGCGCTCGTTCGTAAAAATTACGGCTGCACTCACTTTATTGTGGGAAGAGATCATGCAGGTGTCGGTGATTATTACGGCACATACGAGGCGCAGGAGTTATTTGAACAATTTACAAGCGAAGAAATTGGCATTACCCCGTTAAAATTTGAACATAGCTTCTACTGTAATACATGTGAAGCAATGGCAACACCAAAAACATGTCCTCACGATAAAAGCGAGCATGTCATTCTTTCAGGTACAAAGGTTCGAACGATGCTGAGAAACGGTGAATTACCGCCAAGCACGTTCAGCCGAAAAGAGGTCATTGAAACATTAATCGAAGGATTAAAAACGACGGTATCTTAATGGGAGGGTATGACATGAGCAATGAACATATTGTGTGGCATGATTCATCTATTACAAAAAAAGAATATCAACAGAAAAACAATCATACGAGCGGCATTATTTGGCTCACGGGTCTGAGTGGGTCAGGTAAATCAACGATCGCAAATGCAGCGGCTAGAGAGCTGTTTGAACAAGGCTATCAAGTCACCGTTCTTGATGGCGATAATGTAAGGCATGGCCTGAATAAAGATTTAGGGTTTTCAGATGATGACAGAAAAGAGAACATCCGCCGCATCGGAGAAGTGGCGAAATTATTTGTTGAGCAAGGAACGATTGTCATCACGGCTTTTATTTCTCCATTTCAAGAAGACCGCCGCATTGTCAGACAGTTAGTTGAAGCGGGAGAATTTCACGAAGTGTTTGTGAAATGTGATCTGAACGTATGTGAAGAGCGTGATCCAAAGGGCTTATATAAAAAAGCCAGAAATGGCGAAATTCCATTCTTCACCGGAATTGATTCACCGTATGAAGAGCCAGCTGCACCTGAGCTCGTTCTAGATACAGGTGAATTATCTCGTGAAGAGTCCAAACAGCGTCTTGTTGATTATGTAAAGGGAAGAGCGAAATAATCGCCTGATGGCAGGGGGAGAAAAGCACGATGGGGAAAGTATACATTGTGGGGGCTGGACCTGGGGATCCAGACTTAATTACGTTAAAAGCCCATAAGGCAATACAGCAGGCAGATGTCATTTTATATGATCGCCTTGTCAATCAAGAAATACTCGCCCACGCCAAACCCGAGGCGGAATTAATCTATTGCGGCAAGCTGCCGAATCATCATACGATGAGACAGGAAGCCATCAATGAAGCCCTTGTGGCCCATGCAAAGGAAGGGAACGTTGTCGTTCGGCTGAAAGGCGGCGATCCCTTTGTATTCGGCCGCGGCGGTGAAGAAATCGAATGCTTAGCTGAGCACGGAATTCCATATGAAGTCGTCCCTGGAATTACCTCTGGTATTGCAGCGGCCGCTTATGCAGGCATTCCCGTGACGCACCGTGAATTCAGCTCAAATGTCGCTTTTGTCACGGGGCATTATCAAAAGGATGAACATTTTGAAGAAAAGTGGGAGGCGCTGGCTACCGTGATTGATACCCTTGTGATTTACATGGGCGTCAAAAACGTGGAAAGAGTGCAGCAGCTTCTTTTAAAAAATGGACGCGATCCTGAAACGCCAGCAGCGTTTATACACTGGGGAACCACGACGAGGCAAAAGACGACTTGTTGCACTGTAGCGACACTGTCTGAAACAGTTGAAAAAGAAGGCATCGAGCATCCAAGTTTAATTGTTGTTGGAGATGTCGTTCATTTTCACCAAAAGCTGAACTGGTTTGAACCCGCCTTAATTGAGAAATGAGAATGATAGAGAAAAGGCACGTACATTGATCGTGTCTTTTCGTCTGATCAAAAAAAGTGAGAGGGAGGAGCCACATGACACAAGCTGTACTTTATGTTGGGCATGGTAGCAGAGTAAAAGAAGCACAAGATAAAGCCATTTCTTTTATGAAAAGCTGTATGCCGTTAGTAGAAGCAGATATACAAGAAATTTGTTTTTTAGAGCTGACAGCCCCTTCTATAGAAGAAGGATTTGAAGCCTGTGTGAAAAAAGGAGCTACACACATTGCGATCGTCCCGCTCCTCCTTTTAACTGCCATTCATGCCAAATCAGATATTCCAGTTGAGATTGAGAAAGTACAAAAGCGATATCCGCAAGTGAAGGTCACATACGGAAAACCAATTGGAGTCAATCAAGAAGTGACAAAAGCGGTTGTTGCAAGAATTGAAGAGGCAGGATATCAAGGCGGGAAAGCACGGATTCTTTTAATTGGCCGCGGAAGCTCTGATCCGGATGTGAAGCGAGATGTGTTTGGCATTGCAGGCGATGTCAGGCGCCTGCTCCCTCTCGCAGAGGTCTTGCCATGTTTTATTACGGCATGTGATCCAAATTACCGAGATGTTCTTGCGCATTTACCAGCAGATGATGATACGCCTGTTTATCTCGTTCCTTACTTGTTGTTTACGGGTATTTTAATGAAAGAGATAGAAAATGAAGCGGCTCAGGCGAGAGAGAGGCTGAAAGATGTCCGGGTATGCAGGTATATTGGCTTTCATCCACATGTAAAAGCGGCTTATATTGAACGCGTGCAAGAAACCATTTTAAACAAAGACGATGCGTTTCATTTCCAAGGAGAAAGCCATGCTTCCAGTCCATCTTGATTTAACCGATCAACAAGTGCTTATCGCCGGCGGTGGACGAATAGCCGCAAGAAGGGCAGAGGCGCTATGCATAGAGCCTTGCCATATAACCGTCGTGAGTCCTGACATTTCTAAAGAGATGGCACGTCTCATTGATACATACGAACTGAATTGGAAGGAAAAGAAAGTGGACGCGGAAGATGTAGAGGATGCATTTTTCATTGTAGCTGCTACAAACGATCCATCGGTAAATGAATGGATTGCGCAAACAGCACAGCCTCACCAGCTTGTGAATTGTGTGAGCCAATCAGAGCTTGGCAATGTGATCGTGCCAAAGGTGGTCAAAGCAGGGAAAGTGACGATTTCAGTCTCTACAAGCGGTGCAAGCCCAGCCCGGACAAAACAACTGGCTGCGGAAATTGAGAAGTTGCTTGAACAAGAGGATGTAGATGCACTTGACGCTCTCTATATCGAAAGAAAAAAACGACAAAGAAAAAGCCGATAAAACCTCTTTAAGGGATTTTATCGGCTTTTATTATTTTCGCAGCTTTAGAACCAAATCTTCGTCAGGCGTGACAAATAATGTTTGCTGCTGATCATACGTCACAAATCCGGGCTTTGCTCCATTTGGTTTTTTCACATGACGGATTTTCGTGTAATCGACAGGAACGGAGCTCGACTCTTTTGCCTTCGAGAAGTAGGCAGCGATTTGAGCCGCTTCAAGCAGCGTCTGTTCATCAGGTGCTTGATGACGGATGACGACATGTGATCCAGGAATATCCTTCGTATGCAGCCAAATATCATCACGGGCAGCCGCTTTTGTGGTCAAATACTCGTTTTGTTTGTTGTTTTTTCCGACTAAGATCGGAATACCTTGAGACGATTCATACGTTTCAAGCTGAATGGCCGCTGTTTTTTTCTTTTTGGCGTTGCGCTTTTGTTTGGCCCGTAAATATTTTCCTTCTATAAGTTCTTCTCTCATTTCCTCTAAATCCTTCGGTGAGGCAGAGGACAGCTGCTGAATCAACTCTTCAAAATAAGCAATCTCTTCATGCGTCCGCTCAATTTGTTCATTGACCGCTTCTACTGCATTTTTTGCCTTTTGATATTTTGTGAAATACCCTTGCGCATTTTCAGAAGGGGTTTTGTTTGTTTTGAGCGGTATCGTGATCTCTCCGCCTTCTTCATCGTAATAATTGAGGACAGTCGCTTCTTTATCCCCTTTTTTGATGGCATATAAATTGGCGGTTAACAATTCGCCATAGAGCTGGTATTTATGGGCATGTTGAGATTCTTCAAGGGTTCTTTTCAGTTTTTTGAGCTTGTTTTCATTTTTCTTTTTTTCATTTACGACAAACCGTTCAAGGTCAGACGCCTGCTGTTTCACTCTGTCTCTTTCAGCTTTTCCGAAATAAAAGCGGTCAAGCAGCTGGCTGAGAGAGTCGAATGTCTTCATTTCGCCATGGACATGCTGAAGTTCTAATAAATAGAAATATTCTTTCCCGTCTTTTCTAGTGAGCTGCGGGGTAAAGGAATGCATGCGAATAAGCTGGAACATGTCGAGCAGTGTATTTGGAATCGTTTCCTGATTGGCAAGACCGGCCCTGTGTACAGCTTCCTTTGCAAACAGTGGAGAAACCCCAGAGAATGTATCGACAATTTGATTTGCGATCATTCCTTCCTGAAAGCGTAAATGCTTTAAAATATCGTCCTTCGTCACTTCAAACGGATTCAATTTTTGCTGCGCAGGCGGCAGAAGGTATTCGTGACCAGGAAGTACCGTTCGATAGCTGTTCACAGATGGAGAAAGATGCTTCAGGCCATCGATGATCTGCTGCGTGTCATCTTCGACAAGAATCAAATTACTATGCCTTCCCATGATTTCAATGTAGAGCTTTCGAGTCTGTTCATCGCCAATTTCATTGCGGCTTCGTACATGAAGTGCGATCACCCGGTCAAATCCAATCTGTTCAAAACGCTCAATGAATCCCCCCTCAAGATGTTTTCTGAGGAGCATACAAAACATTGGAGGTTCGCTTGGATTGTCATATTGATGCTCTGTGAGCTGTACCCTAGCGTAGCTAGGATGAGCGGATAAAAGGAGCTTGTGATTTTTTCCGTTTGCCCGGATATGAAAAATCAGCTCGTGCTTATATGGCTGATGAATTTTTGAAATTCTTCCGCCAGTTAATGTCTCTTGCAATTCATTTGTCATACCATATGTAAAAATGCCGTCAAATGACATGTTGGATACACCCTCTTCTTTCACACAAATCTACTGAAAGAACCTTCCGTTTTTCGTTCTTTAGGCAGTCTTATTATTATAGCATGAATTAGGACGAGTCTGAATAAACTGGCTTATAGAACACTGCATATGAGAGAGAACAAAAGAGGAGTGGACGAGGTCAAATGAATTGGCATGAACTGAACCAAACCGATTTATTAAAAACAATGAATACATCGATAGGTGACGGACTGTCAGAAAAAGATGTACAAAAACGGCTTGAAAAACACGGGCCTAATGAATTGCAGGAAGGGAAAAAGGCGTCAGCTCTGATCATTTTTTTAGCGCAATTTAAAGACTTTATGGTGTTAATCTTGCTTGCGGCAACGATCATTTCTGCCTTTTTAGGCGAATACATTGATGCTGTAGCAATTGTAGCGATTGTTCTGATTAATGGAGTGCTCGGCTTTTATCAAGAACGCCGGGCGGAAAAATCCCTTCAAGCGCTAAAGGAATTATCAACCCCGCATGTGTATGCAAGGAGAAATAATGAATGGGTCAAGATCCCGTCTAAACATCTCGTACCAGGGGATATTGTGAAATTTTCAAGCGGAGACCGGATTGGGGCAGATATTAGATTACTAGAAACAAAGAGCTTAGAAATCGAGGAGTCTGCTCTCACTGGCGAGTCCATCCCTGCGGTCAAACACGCAAGTCCGCTTTCACGAGACCATGTCTCGCTTGGAGATTTGACGAACATGGCCTTTATGGGGACGCTTGTCACTAGAGGAAGCGGCGTGGGCGTTGTCATTGGTACAGGAATGAATACAGCGATGGGACAAATTGCCGGCATGCTGGATGCAGCAGGGAATATGGAAACACCGCTGCAAAGACGTCTCGAACAGCTGGGGAAAATCCTGATTGTTGCTGCTTTATTTTTAACGGTGCTCGTTGTTGTTCTTGGCGTTGTGCAAGGACATGATTTGTATCATATGTTCCTGGCGGGAGTATCTCTTGCGGTTGCTGCCATTCCTGAAGGACTGCCGGCGATTGTAACCGTCGCACTTTCCTTAGGGGTGCAGCGGATGATCAAACAAAAATCGATTGTCAGAAAGCTCCCGGCGGTGGAAACACTTGGCTGTGCGTCGATCATTTGCTCAGATAAAACAGGGACAATGACGCAAAATAAAATGACTGTGACACATGTATGGGCAGAGGGCAAAACGTGGAATATTTCTGGTACGGGTTATGAGCCATCTGGTGATTTCACCTTAAACGGAGAACTTGTCCATGTAGATAAACATCCAAGCCTGCAAAAGGTGTTATTATACGGGGCGCTTTGTAATACATCGACCATCGTTGAAAAAGATGGCGAAATGAGGCTCGATGGAGATCCGACAGAAGGGGCACTTCTCACCGCTGCACGTAAAGCAGGGTTTACAGAGCAATTCATCGAAGCCGGATTTCACGTTGTAGAGGAGTTTCCTTTTGATTCAGAAAGAAAGATGATGTCAGTCGTCGTCGAAACGAATCAAAAAGAGCGGTATGTCATTGCAAAAGGTGCGCCGGATGTCCTGATGAACCGTTCAAGCCATATCATGCACGGCGGCCGTACAGCCTCTTTTTCAACCACTCACAGGCAAGAAACAGAGGCTGCGATTCAAGGTTTAGCAAGACAAGCGCTGAGAACGATTGCCATTGCGTATAAAAAAGTTGGTCTGACAGAAACAATCACCTCTGTCCAGCAGGCTGAAACCGATTTAACATTTATCGGGTTACAGGGCATGATCGATCCACCTCGTCCTGAAGTTAGACGAGCGATTAAAGAGTGCAGGGATGCTGGTATAAAAACGGTCATGATTACAGGTGACCACGTGGAAACAGCCAAAGCGATTGCAAAAGACTTGAGCCTTTTACCAAAGCAAGGAAAGGTGCTCGACGGACAAGCGCTGGATCAGATGAGTGACAAAGAGCTTGAGCGAACGGCTGAAAATGTATACGTCTTTGCACGGGTATCACCGGAGCATAAGCTGAGAATTGTGAAGGCCTATCAAAAAAATGGACATATTGTAGCGATGACAGGTGACGGGGTCAATGATGCGCCTGCGATTAAGCAAGCAGATATCGGCATCTCCATGGGCATCACTGGAACAGACGTAGCCAAAGAAGCATCTTCTCTTATTTTACTTGATGACAACTTTGCGACCATTAAATCAGCCATTAAAGAAGGCCGGAATATTTATGAAAACATTCGTAAGTTTGTCCGCTATTTGCTGGCTTCAAATGTGGGAGAAATTTTGGTTATGCTGTTTGCGATGCTTCTAGCGCTTCCGCTTCCTCTCGTTCCTATTCAAATTTTATGGGTCAACCTTGTCACAGATGGTCTTCCCGCGATGGCACTTGGCATGGATAAGCCAGAAGGCGATGTCATGAAGCGAAAGCCGAGGAACATGAAAGAGGGCATTTTTGCTAGAGGACTCGGCTGGAAGGTTGTATCTAGAGGATTCCTCATCGGACTTGCAACCCTTTTAGCATTTATGTTTGTGTATCACCGCGATCCAAACAACCTGCAATATGCACAGACTGTTGCATTTAGTACGCTTGTTTTGGCGCAGCTCATTCATGTATTTGACTGCCGCAGTGAACGATCCATCTTTGAACGCAATCCATTCGGGAATCTTTACTTGATCGGTGCGGTTTTGTCATCACTTTTACTTATGTTTGTGGTCATTTATTATCCGCCGCTTCAGCCGATTTTCAAAACGGTGGCCATTGCACCAATTGATTGGCTGCTGATCATTGGTATGTCTGCACTGCCAACTTTTTTACTGGCAGGATCACTTTTGACAAGAAAAAAATAATTCGTTATGGTATAATTTTGAGGTAATAGTGTCTGCTATTACCTTTTTCATTTTATTAATATGAAAGAATTGGGTGTTTTGACATGATACGCAGTATGACGGGATTCGGCCAAGCGAGTAAAACGGATGGAGAACTGACAGTGTCAGTTGAGCTAAAATCGGTCAATCACCGTTTTAAAGAGGTTCATGCCCGTTTGCCGAGGCCGCTTTTATATTTCGAAGACACATTAAAAAAAATCATTCTTCGTCACGTGCAGCGCGGTAGAATTGAGCTGTTTGTCACGATTGAAGGCGGTAAACTAGCAAGCCGGTCCTTGCAGATCGACTGGCCGCTGCTTGATGAATACATGAAAGCCGCAAAAGACCTCGAGAAGCGCTATCGCATTTCAAGCATTCAGCATGCACATGACTTACTGGGGCTGGAGCATGCCGTTCAAGTAGAAGAGTCGGCCAGCCGAAATGAGCAATTAGAGCAATTGCTGATGGATGCTTGTGAAACGGCTGTCAAGGAGCTTTGCTTCATGAGAGAGCAGGAGGGAACATCACTTCAAAAAGACTGTGAGCTGAGGCTTTCTGAATTAGAGGCCTATACAGAAGAAATCAAAGTCTTTGCACCAGAGGTTGTGAGTCAGTATAAAGACAGGCTGAATCAGCGATTGCAAGAATGGATCGGAGAGGCGCTTGACGAAAGCAGATTGACAACAGAGGCTGCCATCTTTGCTGACCGCTGTGACATTACAGAAGAGATTACGAGATTGAAAAGTCACTTTCAGCAATTCCAGCAAATCTTGATGCAAGGCGGTGCTGCCGGCAGAAAACTTGATTTTCTTGTACAGGAGCTCAACCGTGAAGTGAACACCATTGGCTCAAAAGCGAACCATCATCATTTAACTAAGCTGGTGGTTGAAATGAAAAGTGCTATTGAAAAAATAAAAGAACAAGTGCAAAATATAGAATAGTCATTGTGTATGCTGTTTACAGTACGTCTCTTTCGGCGAGACTAGAGACGTTTATAATACAGGGGGACATTAGAAGATGACCATAAAGTTGATCAATATCGGATTTGGAAACATCATTTCAGCGAATCGGATGATTTCGATCGTCAGTCCGGAATCAGCACCGATTAAACGAATGATACAAGACGCAAGAGATCGAGGCATGCTCATAGATGCTACATACGGAAGAAGAACCCGTGCTGTTGTCATTATGGACAGTGACCATGTCATCTTATCTGCCGTTCAGCCTGAGACTGTCGCGCAAAGACTTTCTGTAAAAGAAGAAATCATAGATGAAGGGCAGGGGTAATACGCCATTATGAAAGAAAGAGGACTTTTAATCGTTCTCTCTGGACCTTCGGGAGTTGGAAAAGGAACGGTCAGACAAGCCATTTTCTCCCAGAAAGATACGAAATTTGAATACTCTATTTCTGTGACGACACGCAAACCGCGTGAAGGTGAAAGAAATGGTGACGATTATTTCTTTAAATCCAGGGAAGAATTTGAACATATGATTGAAAACAAAAAGCTGTTAGAATGGGCAGAGTATGTCGGGAATTACTACGGCACGCCTGTTGACTATGTCGAACAGACATTAAGCGAAGGAAAAGATGTTTTCCTTGAAATTGAAGTGCAAGGTGCACTTCAAGTAAGAGAAGTATTCCCAGAAGGTCTTTTTATTTTCCTTGCGCCGCCTAGTCTTTCAGAACTTCAGAACCGCATCATTACACGTGGTACAGAGTCTGAGGAACTCATTCGAAATCGAATGGATGCTGCAAAAGAAGAGATTGAAATGATGGATGCTTACGACTATGTCGTGGAAAACGATGATGTCGAGCTTGCTTGTGAAAGAATCAAAGCGATCGTCCTTGCAGAACACCTGCGCAGAGACAGAGTCGCACCAAGATATAAAAAAATGCTGGGGGTAGAATAAACCATGTTAGATCCTTCAATTGACTCATTGATGAACAAACTTGATTCAAAATACACACTTGTGACAGTGTCTGCACGCCGTGCACGTGAAATGCAGATCCACCAAGATCAGCAAATCGAAAATACGAAGTCTTACAAATTTGTAGGTAAAGCACTGGAAGAAATCGATGCCGGTCTTTTGACATTTGAAAAAGAGGATCAAGAATAACACATCGCTTCTGCTATGCAGATACGATACGTTCAAAAAAGTCAAAACTATGATTGGTTTTGACTTTTTTGAATTGTAGACGAATTTGTGAAAAAGGCCGTTAAGGGGGACAAACTAATGTTACAGTCAAAAAATATTTTACTCGGTGTCAGCGGAGGAATCGCCGTATATAAAGCAGCTGCTCTTACTAGTAAACTCGTACAGGCGGGCGCAAATGTAAGAGTGATTATGACAGAATCTGCCCGTGAGTTTGTGTCTCCGCTTACCTTCCAAGCACTGTCTCGACACGAGGTGTATGTGGATACATTTAAAGAAAACAATCCAAAAGTCATTGCGCATATTGACGTAGCTGACTGGGCCGATCTCATTCTTGTTGCCCCTGCAACAGCACATACGATTGGTAAAATGGCGGCAGGGCTTGCAGATGATATGCTCACGACGACCTTACTTGCTTCAACTGCTCCTGTATGGATCGCACCAGCTATGAATGTGCATATGTATGATCACCCGGCTGTAAAGCGGAACATTCGCACATTATATGAGGACGGCTACCGGTTTATTGAGCCGAGTGAAGGTTATTTAGCCTGCGGCTACATTGGAAAAGGGCGATTAGAGGAGCCTGAAAAAATAGTTGAGCACATCCGTGCATTTTTCGAAGAGCCAAAAAGCTTACCGCTTTCAGGTAAAAAAGTCGTGGTGACAGCAGGTCCTACACGAGAAGTCATCGATCCTGTGCGTTTCTTTACAAATCGATCGTCAGGAAAGATGGGCTATGCGATTGCAGAGGCTGCGCAGCAAATGGGGGCTGATGTCACGCTCATTTCAGGACCTGTTTCTTTAACTGCACCTGACCATGTACATGTGGTGCACGTTGAATCGGCAGAGGACATGTATCAAGCCACATTAGATGTGTACGAGGAGGCGGACCTTGTCATTAAATCAGCAGCGGTCGCCGACTATACCCCTGTGACCTCATATCCTCATAAAATGAAAAAACAGGACGGCGCCTTAGAGATTGAATTCACCCGGACAAAAGATATTCTAAAAGAACTGGGGAAAAGAAAAGAGCATCAAGTGCTTGTCGGTTTTGCAGCTGAAACGCAGGATGTAGCATATTATGCGAAAAAGAAAATCGAATCCAAGCATTTAGATATGATTGTGGCCAACAACGTCACAAAAGAAGGTGCAGGCTTTGGCACAGACACAAATGTAGCAGCAATTATCAAAGCAGATGGTACAACAAAAGAGCTGCCGATGATGAGCAAAAAAGACCTCGCTTTTGAAATCTTAAAGGAGGCAAAACAGCTGTTGCCAAAAGAGCGTGATCGAGCATGATTGCTGAAGTCATCGTGGATGTCACAACGAAAGCCATTGACCGGCCATTCGATTACCGTGTACCAGATCGATTCAAAGATCTCGTCAAAGCGGGAATGAGGGTGGTCGTCCCCTTTGGCCCGAGGAAGATTCAAGGGTTTGTGACAAAAGTCAAAGACGAAACAGACGTAAAGACAGGAAGCATCAAGGACATTGTCGATTTATTTGATTTATCACCTGTTCTGACAGATGAGCTATTGGAGCTTTCCCACTGGCTGACGGAAAAAACATTGTCCTATCACATTACGGCACTTCAATCGATGCTGCCTGCAGCCATGAAGGCAAAGTATGAAAAAGAAATTCAGATGCTGTCAGATGAAGAACTTCCGCAGTCATTGAAAGAGCTTTTCGGTCAGCGAGATAGCATTCTTTACGCTGACATCCCGGCCGAACAACTAAAACAGATTCAAAAGCATGTCCAAAAAGGTCATCTAGAGGTAAGGTATCACGTCTCGCAAAAATCTGGAAAGAAAAAGGTGCGCACGCTCCAACTAGCTGCATCGAAAGAAAAGCTTGAAGAAAAACAGCAGCAGCTTAAGAAAAATGCGGTGAAACAAAAGGCACTGCTCTCCTTTTTGCTTCAAGCGAGTGAGACGACCTTTTTAGCGAAAGACTTGCAGCAGCAAACAGGTGCGAGTTCTCAAACGCTTAATACCTTTATTCAAGAAGGGCTGCTAACAGAAAGCTATGAAGAAGTCTACCGGGATCCTTATCGTGACCGGGCGTTTACACCATCTGCTTCACTTGATCTCATGCCAGAACAAGCAGAAGCGGCAAAACATATTCATCAAGCAGTCAGTGATGACCGGCATGAAACCTTTCTGCTGCACGGGGTGACAGGAAGCGGTAAAACGGAAATATATTTGCAGACGATTGATCATGCCCTTCAAAAAGGAAAAGAAGCGATCGTCCTCGTTCCTGAAATCTCGTTAACCCCTCAAATGGTTCAGCGGTTTAAAGAACGATTTGGCTCAAATGTGGCTGTACTTCACAGCGGCTTATCGACAGGGGAAAAATATGATGAATGGCGGAAAATCCACCGCAAGGAAGTCAAGCTTGTCGTGGGCGCGAGATCTGCTGTTTTCGCTCCATTTGAAAATCTAGGCATGATTATCATAGATGAAGAGCATGAATCTTCTTATAAACAAGAAGAAATGCCTCGTTATCATGCCAAGGACGTCGCCATTGAACGAGCAAGAAGGCATCGATGTCCAGTCGTTTTAGGCAGCGCAACGCCTTCGCTTGAAACCTACGCGCGTGCCAAAAAAGGCGTGTTTACATTGCTGAAGCTTAAGCATCGCGTCAACCAGCAGCAGCTGCCGCACGTTTCGTTAATTGATATGAGAGAAGAATTGAGAAATGGTAACAGGTCCATGTTTTCAGAAGAATTAATGCTCAGATTAAAAGAAGTGCTTGAAAGAAAAGAACAAGCCGTCTTATTTCTGAATAAAAGGGGCTATTCATCCTTTGTGATGTGCCGTGATTGCGGATATGTGGAGCAATGTCCTCATTGCGAAATATCTCTCACCTATCACCGCTATCAAAAACGGCTGAAATGCCATTATTGTGGTCACGAAGCACCGGTGCCGACAGAATGTCCAGAATGCCACAGTGAGCACATTCGCTATTTTGGTACGGGTACGCAGCGTGTAGAAGAAGAGCTTACAAAAGTACTGCCTGAGGCAAGAGTGATCCGAATGGATGTGGATACAACGTCGCGAAAGGGTGCTCACGAAAAGCTTCTCACGTCTTTTGGCAATAAAGAAGCGGATATTTTGCTCGGGACGCAGATGATAGCAAAAGGGTTAGATTTCCCAGATGTCACACTTGTTGGTGTTCTCAGTGCGGATACGTCTCTTCATATCCCTGATTTTCGTTCAAGTGAAAAAACATTTCAGCTTCTCACGCAGGTCAGCGGCAGGGCAGGACGACATGAAAAAGCGGGCTCTGTGATCATTCAATCGTATACGCCTTCTCACTATAGTATTGAATTAACGAAGCAGCATGACTATGAAACCTTTTATGAACAGGAGATGCTGCATCGCCGCCACCAGTCCTATCCGCCGTATTACTATTTGGCGATGGTGACAGTATCACACGAGGAAGTGACGAAGGCAGCACATGTCACTGATCAAATTGTCCAGTTCCTAAAAATGAACTGTGCACCGAATACAAGAATCCTTGGTCCGGCTGCATCACCAATTGCTAAGATCAAAGATAGATATCGATATCAATGCGTGATAAAATACAAAAGGGAAAATGAACTGGCAAGTTTACTACGGAAAATACAAGATCATTATCAAAAGGAAATGGAACAAAAACAATTGATGATTTCAATAGATATGAATCCATATATGATGATGTAAAACGGAGGGCTTTAAGTGGCAGTCAAACCAATAGTCATACATCCGGCAGAAGTACTTGAACAAAAGGCAGACCCTGTCGATACGTTCGATAAAAAGCTCAAAAAACTGCTTGATGATATGTATGATACAATGCTTGAGCTGGATGGAGTCGGATTAGCAGCACCACAAATCGGCATTTCACAAAGAATTGCTGTTGTCGATATCGGAGAAGAATCTGGCAGAATTGATTTAGTGAATCCCGAGGTTCTTGCAGTGAAAGGAAGTCAAACAGATATGGAAGGCTGCCTGAGCTTTCCATCTTTATACGGCACAGTAGAAAGAGCGAGCTATGTGAAGGTAAAAGCCTTTGATAAGAAAGGCAAACCATTTACAATAGAAGCAGAAGGATTTTTAGCAAGAGCCTTATTGCACGAAATTGATCATTTAGACGGCATATTATTCACGTCGAAAATCATTCAAACCTATACAGAAAAAGAACTTGCGGAAATGGAAGGGTGAAGAAAATGGCACGTATTGTATTTATGGGAACCCCTGATTTCTCAGTACCTGTGCTGCAAACACTCATAACAGAAGGATACGAAGTTGTCGGGGTCGTCACGCAGCCAGATCGCCCGAAAGGCAGAAAACGAGTACTCACGCCGCCTCCTGTGAAAGTAGAAGCCTTAAAGCACGGCATTCCTGTGCTGCAGCCTGAAAAGGTGCGCCTTGATGAAGAAATTGATAAAGTGCTTGCATTAAAGCCCGATTTAATTGTAACGGCGGCATTTGGACAAATTCTACCAAAACGATTACTGGATGAACCTCAGTTTGGCTGTATCAATGTTCATGCCTCACTGCTGCCAGAATTAAGAGGCGGCGCGCCGATCCATTATGCGATCCTTCAAGGCAAAAAGAAAACAGGCGTCACGATCATGTACATGGTGGAACGTCTCGATGCAGGGGACATGATCAGTAAAGTAGAAGTAGAAATCGACGAATTAGATAATGTCGGTACATTGCATGACAAATTAAGTGTAGCAGGCGCTGCATTGCTGAAAGATACTGTGCCGAATGTTCTGAGCGGATCTATTTCTCCAATTCCGCAAAATGAAGAAGCGGCAACGTACGCACCTAATATAAAGCGAGAGCAGGAAAGGTTAGACTGGACAAAGACCGGAGAAGAGCTTTACAACCAAGTTCGCGGCTTAAATCCGTGGCCAGTTGCCTATACTGAATGGAACGGGGCTCATCTAAAAGTATGGGAAGCGAAAAAAGTTCCACTCGAAGCGCAAGAAGAACCTGGGAAAGTGATTGAGCTTCAAAAAGAAGGTCCGGTCATTGGAACTGGAAATAAGCAAGGCCTTTTATTAACAGGTGTACAGCCAGGTGGTAAGAAAAAGATGAGCGGCGAAGACTTCCTAAGAGGCGCAAATATCGAAATTGGACAGAAATTAGGGTTAATGAATGAAGAAAAGTAATGTGAGAGAAGTAGCGCTGGACGCTTTAATCAAACTCGAACAAAACCAAGCTTACAGTAATTTGCTTTTGCAGTCAGTCATGAAAGACAAAGACTTGGCAGATCAGGACAAACCATTGTTAACAGAGCTTGTGTACGGTACACTGCAAAATAAGCTGGCATTAGATTATATGCTGGCACCATTTGTGAAAAAACCGCAAAAAGTGGCTCCGTGGGTCATGCAGCTTTTGCGGATGTCTCTTTATCAAATGGTCTATCTTGAAAAGATTCCGGATCGTGCTGCCATCCATGAAGCAGTTGAGCTAACGAAAAAGAGAGGGCACAAGGGCATTTCTTCACTTGTGAACGGCGTTCTTCGTTCCGTGCAAAGAGAAGGCGTTCCAGCTTTTGATGACATCAAAGATCCGGTCAAGCGGCTTTCAATTGAGACAAGCCACCCATTATGGCTCGTGCAGGAATGGGTTCAGTCGTACGGATTTGAAGCGGCAGAAAGCATGTGCCGCATTCATTTAGTACCGCCAAAGCAAACCCTTCGTGTCAATCAAATGAAAACGGATCGCGCAGCACTGCAGCAAGAACTGCTGGATGCAGGAATCGAAACGGAGCTCGGCGACTTATCTGAAGATGCACTCAAGCTGATGAAAGGGTCCATCGTCTCAACCCCTTCTTTTCAAGAAGGCTATGTGACCATTCAAGATGAAAGCTCAATGCTTGTCGCAAGAGCACTAGACCCTCAGCCGGGAGAAACAGTGCTTGACGCCTGTGCGGCTCCAGGCGGAAAATCAACACATATCGCAGAGCGTATGAACGACGAAGGACAAATAGTTTCACTTGATTTACATGAACACAAAGTGAAACTCATCAAACAAGCAGCAAAACGCCTGAACCTGACTCAGATTGAGGCAAAAGCGCTTGATGCAAGGAAAGCGAAAGACTATTACAGCGAAGCTTCATTTGACCGTATTCTGATTGATGCGCCGTGTTCTGGTTTTGGCGTCATCAGACGAAAACCAGATATGAAATATACAAAGTCTCCAGAAGACTCAGCAAGGCTTGCTGCTATTCAGCAGGCAATCTTAAAAGAAGCAGCTCCGCTTTTAAAGCCTGGCGGAACCCTTGTATATAGTACATGTACAATGGACCCAACAGAAAATCAACAAGTGATTCATGCGTTTTTACAAGAACACCAAGACTTCGAACCCGATCTATCTCTTAATGAACGGCTGCCTGAGCAGGTTGCTCCGTTTGTTCAAAACGGAAGTGTACAAATTCTTCCTCATTATTTCGGAACAGATGGTTTCTTTATTTGCAGCATGAGAAAGAAGGGATAAAAAATGACAGAACAAAAAGTAAGAAAAGAATTGAAAACAGATATGCCGTCGATCTATTCATTTGAGCTTCACGAAATGAAAGAATGGTTAAAAGAACAAGACGAAAAACCTTTCCGCGCAGCTCAAATTTTTGAATGGCTTTATGAGAAACGTGTGACATCCTTTGATGAAATGTCTAACCTTTCCAAAGATTTAAGAGAAAAATTAAAAGATCAATTTACAATCACAACTTTAAAAACCGTGATCAAACAAACGTCTCAGGACGGAACGATCAAGTTTTTATTTGAATTACATGATGGCTATACAATTGAAACAGTGCTTATGCGACATGAATATGGAAACTCTGTCTGTGTCACGACTCAGGTTGGCTGTAGAATTGGCTGTACATTCTGTGCATCTACACTTGGCGGTTTAAAACGAAACCTTGAAGCAGGAGAAATCGTTGCACAAGTATTAAAAGTACAGCAGGCACTTGACGAAACAGATGAGAGAGTCAGCTCTGTTGTCATCATGGGAATTGGCGAACCGTTTGATAACTTTGAAGAAATGCTTGCATTCCTTAAAATCATCAACCATGACAATGGCTTAAACATTGGTGCACGTCATATTACGGTTTCGACAAGCGGAATCATTCCAAAGATCTACCAATTCGCTGATGAGCAAATGCAAATCAACTTTGCTGTATCCCTGCACGCACCGAACACAGAGATCAGAAGCCGCCTGATGCCGATCAATAAGGCATATAAGCTGCCAAAATTAATGGAAGCCATCGAATACTACATTCAAAAGACGGGTAGACGTGTCAGCTTTGAATACGGCCTGTTTGGCGGAGTAAATGATCAAGTTCACCATGCGGAAGAACTTGCAGATCTATTAAAAGGAATCAAGTGCCATGTAAACCTCATTCCGGTGAACTATGTACCAGAGAGAGATTATGTGAGAACACCTAGAGAACAAATCTTCCTATTTGAAAAAACGCTGAAAGAACGCGGCGTAAACGTAACGATTAGACGAGAGCAAGGCCATGACATTGATGCTGCTTGCGGTCAGCTAAGAGCGAAGGAGCGTCAGGAAGAGACGAGGTGACGAATGTTGATAAGGGCAGCCTTTCTTACCGATACAGGAAAAGTCCGTCAGCATAATGAAGATGATGCAGGTATTTTTGAAGCAAAAGAAGACTCACTTCTCGCTGTTGTAGCAGACGGCATGGGAGGTCATCTTGCTGGTGATGTCGCCAGCAAGATGGCAGTCTCTTCTTTAAAAGAATACTGGGAAGAAACATCTTCAATTCCAGAAAAGCCAGCCGATCAAGAAAGCTGGTTAATCTCAAAAATTAGTGATATTAATGACCAAGTATATGAACATGCAAAAAACAATGAAGAGTGCCAAGGAATGGGGACGACCATTGTGTGTGCGCTCGTTCATTTGCAAACGGTCACAATTGCACATATTGGAGACAGCCGCTGCTACCTGCTAAGAGAAGGAGCGCTGACCCAATTAACAGATGATCATTCACTCGTGAATGAGCTTGTGAAAACAGGTGAAATTTCAAAAGCGGATGCAGAATATCATCCAAGAAAAAATGTGCTCACGAAAGCATTAGGAACAGATAAACGTGTTCAAATTGATGCACGCACCTTTGAAGTGGACCCAGGAGATCAAATCCTGCTTTGCTCAGATGGTCTATCGAATAAAGTAGAAGAAGAGAATTTGATTCATATTTTAACGCAAACGACCGCACCAGAGGAAAAAGTAACAGAGTTAATTCAAACAGCGAATGACAACGGCGGTGAAGATAACATTACAGCAGTACTGTTAGAAATCTCCTCCCAGCCAGAGGAGGGTGACAGCAAGTGTTGATCGGAAAAAGGATCAGCGGCCGTTATCAGATTCTTCGCGTCATAGGCGGAGGCGGAATGGCAAACGTCTATTTGGCGGAGGATATGATTTTAGATCGCGAAGTAGCGATTAAAATTTTGCGGTTTGACTTTGCGAGCGATGATGATTTTATTAGACGTTTCCGGCGGGAAGCGCAGTCAGCTGCAAGCTTAGATCATTCGAATATTGTCAGCATCTACGATGTAGGAGAAGAAGATGACATCTATTATATTGTCATGGAATATGTCGAGGGGATGACGCTGAAAGAATACATACACGCCAATGGCCCGCTTCATCCGAAAGAAGCCGTTCGCATCATGGAGCAAGTCGTTTCGGCGATGGAAGAAGCCCATGCGAAACAGCTCGTCCACCGTGACATTAAGCCTCACAATATATTAATAGACAACATGGGGAATATCAAAGTCACTGATTTTGGGATTGCCATGGCACTTAGCTCAGCGACCATTACCCATACAAATTCTGTCCTAGGCTCCGTGCACTATTTGTCTCCAGAACAAGCACGCGGAGGTCTTGCAACGAAAAAGTCAGACATCTATTCGCTTGGGATTGTGCTCTATGAACTCATCTCAGGACGCATGCCATTTGAAGGGGAATCGGCTGTCAGTGTCGCATTAAAGCATTTGCAATCGGAGCCGCCATCTGTGAGGAGATGGAATCCTTCTGTTCCACAAAGCGTGGAAAACATCATTTTAAAGGCGATGGCCAAAGATCCATTTTATCGATATGAAGATGCATCTGAAATGCAAAAAGACTTAAAAACCGCTTTCGATCCAGCCAGATTAAAAGAAAAACGCTTCGTCATTGAAGAAGACCATGAAGCAACGAAAGCGATCCCAATCATTCAAGATCATCAAATCGATCAAGACAATGAAAAAACAGCGGTCCACCCAGTTCAAAAACCGAAGAAAAAAAAGAAACAAAAGCCGAAAAAGAAACGAAAAAAATGGCCGTGGATTGTGGCATCCATCTTATTTATTTTGACCGCTGCGACGATTTTAGCCATCACTGTGTTTCCAGGGCTGCTCTTTCCAAAAGATGTGGAAGTCACGGATGTATCTGGTATGACAGTTGAAAAAGCAGAAGATACCTTGAAGAAAGCTGGGTTCACCGTCGCTTCGGAACCAATTGAGATCGCTGATGAGAAAATTGAAAAAGGGCTCGTCGTCAAAACAGACCCTAAAATCGGCACAAAGGTAAAAGAAGGAACAGAGATTCAGCTTTACGAAAGTACTGGCAAGGAAAAGACCGAATTACCTGATGTAACAGGCGAAAAGGTCGATAAAGCAAAAGAATTATTAGAGAAAAAAGGATTTAAACAGGTCGTTGTGGAGGAAGTGAATGATAATGACACCGAATCTGGGATTGTCATGGAACAGAATCCTTCAGCGAATACAGAGCTTGTAGCAGCAGATGAAGAAGTCACGTTGACTGTGAGCATAGGTCCTGCCGATATTACATTACGTGATTTAACGACGTATAGTAAGCAGGCGGCATCGAATTATTTAGAGGATAACGGATTAAAGCTTGATGAAAAAGAAGCGTATTCTGACGATGTGCCAAAAGGCGAGGTCATGAAGCAGGAACCAGGAGCAGGGACTGCTGTTAAACCAGGTGATACGGTCAAGATTACATTCTCCCTTGGACCGAAGGAAAAACCAGCCAAAACGGTGACTGAAAAGATTGCGATCCCTTATGAACCAGAAACGGAAGGGCAGGAGATGAATGTCCAAATTTCCATTGATGATGCGGAGCATAGCATCTCTGATTCATACGAAAGCTTTACAATCACTGCGCCGACTGAGCGGACCATTAAATTTAAGATTGAACCAGGTCAAAAAGGATATTATCAAGTGACGGTTGATGATAAAGTCGTAAGCTCGAAAACGATCGAATATCCTGATGATGAATAAAGGAGGGACTTTATGCCTGAGGGCAAAATTATTAAAGCATTAAGCGGATTCTACTATGTGCTGGATGAGTCAAAAGAAAGTGGAAAAGTGGTTCAGTGCAGAGCGAGAGGTATCTTTCGAAAAAACAAAATTACACCTCTTGTTGGAGATTATGTCGTGTATCAAGCAGACAACGATAAAGAAGGCTACTTATTAGAAGTAAAAGAACGGACAAACGAACTTGTTCGTCCGCCTATTAGTAACGTCGATCAAGCGGTACTTGTTTTCTCAGCAGCAGAACCAACCTTTAGCACCTCACTCTTAGACAGATTTTTAGTGCTTGTTGAAGCCAATCATATTGAGCCGATTATCTGCATCACTAAAATGGACTTATTGAAAACAGATCAAGAGCGTGAAACCATCGAGGCATATGCAGACGACTATCGGCAAATGGACTATGATGTTCATTTAACCTCTACGATTGAGGGAGACGGAATTGAGAAGCTGACCCCGCATTTTCACAATAAAATCACTGTATTTGCCGGTCAGTCTGGTGTAGGCAAGTCCTCCCTTTTAAATGCGATGAGTCCTGAATTGGCGCTGAAAACAAATGATATCTCCTCCCATCTCGGACGAGGAAAGCATACGACAAGGCATGTCGAACTCATTCGAACAGCAGACGGGCTCATTGCAGATACTCCTGGCTTTAGCTCGCTAGAATTTACTGGCATCGAAGCAGAAGATCTAGGTCTATACTTTTTAGATATCAGAGAGCGGAGTGCAGATTGTAAATTTAGAGGCTGCCTGCACGTGAAAGAGCCTGGCTGTGCAATAAAAGATGCGGTCGAGCATAATCAAATCAGAGAGTACCGCTATCAGCATTATTTAGAGTTTTTAACTGAAATCAAAGACAGAAAGCCGAGGTACTAAATCGTGGTTTATATTGCCCCTTCCATTTTATCAGCAGATTTTGCCAATTTGGAGAAAGATATCCGTGATGTGGAACAAGGCGGTGCGGATTACATTCATATCGATGTCATGGATGGTCATTTTGTACCAAATATGACATTTGGGCCGAATGTCGTCGAAGCGATCAGACCGCATACGCGCCTTCCGCTTGATGTTCACTTAATGATTGAGCGGCCAGACCGGTATATTCCTGCATTCGCAAAAGCAGGCGCTAACATTATTTCTGTTCATGTGGAAGCCTGTCCGCACTTACACCGAACAATACAGCACATTAAAGAACAAGGTGTAAAAGCAGGGGTCGTCTTGAATCCTCACACACCTGTTTCTCACATTGAGCATGTATTAGAGGATGTGGACCTTGTGTTATTCATGACAGTGAACCCTGGTTTTGGGGGACAGGCATTTATTCCATCTGTCCTCACGAAGGTAAAAGAAGTAAAAGCACTGAGTGAACAAAAGGGCTTAACCGATTTACTGATAGAAATAGACGGCGGTGTCAATGTAGAGACTGCAAGGAGCTGCAAGGAAGCAGGCGCTAATTTACTTGTAGCGGGCTCTGCGGTATACGGTAAAAACAACCGCGCAGCAGCCATCCAGGCAATTCGAGAAGCGTAAAGGAAGGAACCAAAGTCATTGTGATCTTTGGTTCTTTTCATATAGAAAGGAGCATATATCATGCACATACATATCGTAGCCGGCGGTCCTTATGAATACATCCCGCCACTTGAACGTGAAGCATCACAGGAGGATCTTCTCTGGATTGGCGTAGACCGTGGAACCCTCTTCTTACTAGAGCACGGCATTACCCCTGCCAAAGCTTTTGGTGATTTTGACAGTGTGACAGAAGAAGAGCTTCGGGAGCTGAAAGAAAAATTGCCTGCCCTGAATGTATTTCAAGCTGAAAAGGATGAAACCGATTTAGAGCTTGCACTGAACTGGGCACTGAGTCAACACCCAGTACATATATATATCTACGGTATTACGGGAGGAAGGGCTGATCATTTTCTAGGAAATATCCATCTTCTTTACAAAGGGATTCAGCACAAGCAGAATATCACCCTTGTAGACAAACAAAATATCATTCAAATGTTTGAACCTGGTACATACGAAATAAAAGAAGATCAGGATAAAAAATATGTGTCGTTTCTACCCTTTGGAACACCGGTTGAAAAGCTGACATTAAAAGGTTTCAAATATCCTCTGAAAAATTGTCATATTGAGCCTGGTTCCACACTATGTATTAGTAACGAACTCATCCACTCAAATGGTACTTTTTCTTTTCATGAAGGCATATTAATAATGGTAAGAAGCAAAGATTGACCAACCTATCAATGTGGATGGCTGATTAAGCTCAATTGTGCTGCAAGCGGTACTTTTAGGAGGGGGACAAAATGAAATTTTATACAATCAAACTGCCTAGATTTCTTGGGGGCATTGTCCGTGCGATGCTTGGTTCATTTAAGAAAGATTAATGAGTAATCTCCTTTATTTCCACATAAAAACGCCTGCTACAATTAATTGTAGCAGGCGTTTACTCTTGCTTATACACGCTCAACTTTACCAGATTTCAAAGCTCGAGCTGATACATATACTCTTTTAGGCTTACCGTCCACTAGAATACGAACTTTTTGAAGGTTCGCGCCCCATGTACGTTTTGTAGAGTTCATTGCGTGAGAACGGTTGTTCCCAGCTTTTGTTTTTCTGCCTGTAATAACGCATTTACGTGCCATTTGTTTCCCTCCTAACTGCGAAAACATCATCATATTCTTCATATACGTACTTAGAGATGCCTCAAGATACTTTAATAATTTACCACAGCTTCAAGGGGTTTGCAAGGATTGTTTACGCCTCTTTCAAGAAAAATACCTTGACATCTTGATAAAAAATCAAGGCTATAGTATAAGTAGGATTGGGTCGGATTGAATGATTTCTTTTAAAAAGAAGGGTCTTATAGTAAAATAGTGATAACTCAGGGCAATTTCTCAAAAAGGGGGAACCAATGTGTCCATTGAACTTAGAACGAAATACGGACAAATTGATATATCAAATGAAGTCATTGCAATGGTGGCAGGAGGCGCTGCGATCGATTGCTATGGTATTGTTGGGATGGCGTCCAAAAATCAAATCAAGGACGGCTTGACGGATATTCTCCGCAAAGAGAACTTCAGCCGGGGTGTTCTTGTGCGTCAAAAAGAAGACCGCATTCATATTGATATGTACATCATCGTCAGCTACGGTACAAAAATATCAGAAGTCGCACATAATGTTCAAACGAAAGTCAAATATACGATTTCTCACACAGTTGGACTTTCTGTTGATTCGGTCAACATTTATGTACAAGGAGTAAGAGTTACGAACCCGTAGTAAGGAGGAAATATATTGTCTATTAGAAATCTTGATGGCCGCTCATTTGCAAAAATGATTCTTGCAGGTGCTCACCATCTTTCTCAAAACGCACAAATTGTTGATGCGTTAAATGTTTTTCCAGTGCCGGACGGAGACACGGGGACAAATATGAATTTGTCAATGACTTCAGGGGCAAAAGCAGTTGAAGAAACAAATACCGATCATATTGGGAAGGTCGGAGTGGCCTTGTCAAAAGGGCTATTGATGGGTGCAAGAGGAAACTCAGGCGTGATCCTTTCACAGCTTTTTAGAGGTTTCAGTAAACATATCGAACAAAAAGAAACGATTGATGCAAAAGAATTTGCCCTTGCCTTACAGGCGGGTGTCGATACAGCATATAAAGCCGTGATAAAGCCGATTGAAGGAACCATCTTAACGGTTGCAAAGGATGCAGCAAAGAAAGCGGTTGCTGTTTCAGTAGCAGAAAATGACATTGACCGCGTTCTTGAGTTAACGATTGAGGAAGCGAGAGCATCACTTGATCGAACGCCAGATCTGCTTCCTGTTTTAAAAGAAGTGGGCGTTGTCGATAGTGGGGGTAAAGGACTTCTATACGTATATGAAGGTTTCCTTGCTTCATTAAGAGGAGAGGAGCTTCCTTCGAAAGCGGCCTCTTTGCCAACGTTAAAAGAACTTGTCAGTGCAGAGCATCATAAAAGTGCACAAAGCCATATGAACACTGAAGATATCGAATTTGGCTATTGTACTGAATTTATGGTGAAATTTGAAGAAGACAAACAGTCCTTTGATGAGAATGCCTTCAGAGAAGACTTAAGCGAATTCGGAGATTCACTTCTTGTGGTGTCTGATGAAACGCTGGCGAAAGTTCATATTCATGCAGAGCAGCCTGGAGATGTCTTATCTTATGCACAGCGCTACGGCAGCCTGATCAATATGAAAATTGAAAACATGAGAGAGCAGCATAGCTCGATTGTGGACGAAGAAAAAGAACACACGCCCGCTGCACCAAAGGCACCTGCTGCTGAAAAACAGCGCTTTGGAGTAGTCAGTGTCGCAATGGGAGAAGGAATTGCTGACTTGTTTAAAAGTATCGGAGCTTCCGTCGTCATTGAAGGCGGACAGACGATGAACCCGAGCACAGAAGACATTGTCACAGCAATTGAAAGCGTACATGCCGAAACCGTCTTTATCTTACCTAATAATTCTAATATTGTCATGGCAGCGAAGCAGGCGGCAACTGTCTCGAGTCGTGAGGTCGTTGTCATTCCGACGAAGACTGTTCCACAAGGAATGTCGGCACTTCTTTCTCTAAATGAAGCAGCTTCAAATGAAGACAACGAAGCAGCGATGCTAGAAGCGATTGACCACGTGAAAAGCGGCCAAATTACCTTTGCAGTGAGAGATACCCAAATTGATGGTATTGACATTGCCAAAGGCGATTATATGGGTCTCTTTAACGGGAAGATCACCTTAACCGCGAAAAATCAATTAGATGCAGCAAAAAAACTTTTGACCAACATGGTGACAGAAGATGATGAGATTGTCACGATCATTAAAGGGGAAGATGCATCATCTGAAGAGATGGATGAGTTAGAAGCCTTTATTGAAGAAACATTTGAAGATATAGAAGTTGAAGTCCACGATGGAAAACAGCCGCTTTATTCATATATTTTGGCTGTCGAATAACGAAAGAAGGGCAAATAAAGCCCTTCTTCTTCTTTTGCAATTTTTTACTAGCGATTCAACGGTGAAATGAGTTGCGGGAAACGAATGAATCCATTAGTCTAAAGAAAGAACCAAACCAATATGTGAGTGGTTATGAGAGGGGAAGACCTATGAAATTTAGAAGTGTGTTTGATATTATTGGACCCGTCATGATTGGTCCATCAAGTTCGCACACAGCGGGTGCGGCTCGTATAGGGAGAGTGGCTCGCAGCTTATTTGGAAGAGAACCGAAACAAATTGTCGTTTCATTTTATGGCTCTTTTAAAGATACGTATAAAGGACACGGTACAGATGTCGCCATTATCGGCGGTGTTCTTGACTTTGATACATTTGATGAACGCATCAAAACAGCGATTGATATTGCAAAAAGCAAAGAGATCGACATTGAATTTAAAGAAGAAGATGCGGTGCCAGCGCATCCGAATACAGCAAAAGTAGAGATATCCGATGCAAATGGAAAGCTTGAATTAATCGGGATTTCCATCGGCGGTGGTAAAATTGAAATCACTGAACTGAATGGCTTTGAGCTCAGACTTTCAGGAAATCATCCTGCCATTCTTGTGGTTCATAACGATCGCTACGGCACGATTGCAGCAGTGGCCAATGTGTTAGCGAAATTCGCCATTAACATCGGTCATATGGAAGTGGCGCGTAAAGATGTCGGGCAAGAGGCTCTGATGACCATCGAAGTGGATCAAAATATTGACCCAGCCGTCCTAACAGAGCTTGAAACACTGCCAAACATTATTCAAGTCACACAAATTGCAGAGTAACAACAAGGAGGTTATGAATGATGTTTAAAAACGTCAAAGAACTCGTGCAGCTAACAGAAGAACGGAATACCTCCATTTCAGAAATAATGATCGCGCAAGAAATGGAAGTGACAGGGAAGTCACGTGAAGATATTTTCTCCCAGATGTACCGCAACCTAGAAGTGATGGAACAGGCCGTAGAAAACGGGCTGAAAGGTGTGAAATCATTATCAGGTTTAACAGGCGGAGATGCGGTCAAACTTCAAGCATATATCGCATCAGGCAAAACGCTGTCTGGTCATACGATATTAGATGCTGTCAGTAAGGCAGTGGCAACGAATGAAGTCAATGCCGCAATGGGGACGATTTGTGCAACGCCTACAGCAGGCTCAGCAGGTGTTGTACCGGGTACGTTATTTGCAGTAAAAGAAACATTAAAGCCAACAAAAGAACAAATGGTCAGATTCCTATTCACCTCTGGCGCATTTGGTTTTGTTGTGGCCAATAATGCGAGCATCTCTGGTGCAGCAGGCGGCTGTCAGGCAGAGGTAGGTTCAGCATCAGGGATGGCGGCAGCAGCCATTGTCGAAATGGCAGGCGGTACACCTCAGCAATCTGCTGAAGCGATGGCGATTACACTGAAAAATATGCTTGGACTTGTTTGTGACCCAGTTGCTGGACTTGTCGAGGTACCGTGCGTAAAACGAAACGCAATGGGTGCATCAAATGCGATGATCGCAGCAGATATGGCACTTGCCGGCATCACTAGCCGTATTCCATGTGATGAAGTCATTGATGCGATGTATAAAATCGGTCAAACCATGCCAACGGCACTTCGCGAAACAGCACAAGGCGGACTAGCTGCAACACCGACAGCAAGAGAGCTTGAAAAGAAGATTTTCGGAGGTGTGACCTCATCTCGTGATACAGAAACTGCAAGATAATGTCTCTGTCCTCAAGGGGATTGGAGAAGAAACCGAAAAAACTCTCAATGAACTTGGAATCCACACAGTAGCCGATTTGCTTGGCTACTTTCCTTATCGATATGATGACTATGAGCTTCGTAATTTAGAAGAAGTAAAGCATGATGAACGTGTCACAGTTGAAGGGAAAGTGCACAGTGAGCCCGTCCTCACCTATTATGGAAAAAAACGAAGCAGGCTGACATTCAGGCTGCTTGTCGGGCGTTTTCTCATCACAGCGATTTGCTTCAATCGCCCTTATTTAAAACGAAGCCTTGTGTTAGGTGATACGGTCTCCGTCACTGGGAAATGGGATAAAAACCGTCAATCCATCATGGTGCAGGAATTTAAAAAAGGGACGCACGAGCAAGATGGCAGTATAGAGCCTGTTTATTCAGTCAAAGAAAATGTAACCGTGAAGATGATGAGGCGTTTTGTAAAACAAGCCCTGTCACTTTATGTAGACAAAGCCAAAGATCCACTGCCGAAGCAGCTTGCCTTTGCCTATAAACTCATGTCCTATCAGGAAGCATTAAAAACCATTCACCTGCCAGAAACAAGAGACTCGCTCAAGCAAGCAAGACGCCGCTTTGTATACGAGGAATTCCTTATCTTTCAGCTCAAGATGCAGGCCATCAGAAAGAAAGAGCGAGAAAAAACATCAGGCATCCAGCATCCGTTTTCCAAAGAGGCTGTTTTTGAGTTTGTTCACAGCCTGCCATTTCCACTGACGAAGGCACAATCAAGAGTGCTAGATGAAATTATGTCTGATATGGCATCCCCGTACCGGATGAACCGTCTGCTTCAAGGGGATGTAGGCTCTGGGAAAACAGCTGTTGCTGCCATTTCGCTTTATGCCGCTCATTTATCCGGCTATCAAGGTGCATTGATGGTTCCAACAGAGATTTTGGCAGAACAGCATGCAGATTCCCTTTATCAGCTGTTTGAAAAATGGGGACTAAATATCGCTCTACTAACAAGCTCTGTAAAAGGAAAACGCCGCAGAGAATTGCTGGAACGTCTAAAAGAGGGCGAGATTGATATATTAGTCGGAACGCATGCACTTATCCAAGACGAAGTCGAATTTCAGCAGCTCGGTCTTGTTATCACAGATGAGCAGCACCGGTTTGGCGTAGAACAGCGGAAAAAACTAAGAAGTAAAGGGCAGGACCCAGATGTCTTGTTTATGACTGCCACACCTATTCCGCGAACACTTGCGATCACTGTTTTTGGAGAAATGGACGTATCCGTCATTGATGAATTACCAGCCGGCAGAAAACAGATCGAAACGTATTGGGTCAAGCATGACATGCTTGAGAGGATTCTTGCATTTGTGGATAAAGAGCTGAGAAAAGGAAGACAGGCGTATATTATTTGTCCGCTCATAGAAGAATCAGACAAGCTGGATGTGCAAAATGCGATCGATGTCCACAGCATGCTGACAGAGGCTTACCGCGGTAAGTGGTCGATCGGCTTAATGCACGGGAAACTGGCGAGTGATGAAAAAGATCAGGTGATGAGAGACTTTACAGCAAATGAAGTTCAAATTCTCGTTTCAACTACAGTCGTTGAAGTCGGGGTTAACGTGCCGAATGCGACCATCATGGTCATTTATGATGCAGACCGCTTCGGACTGTCTCAGCTTCATCAGCTCAGAGGACGGGTTGGACGCGGAGAGCATCAATCATTTTGTGTTTTAATGGCGGATCCAAAATCAGAAACGGGGAAAGAGCGGATGAGGATCATGTCCGAAACAACCGATGGCTTTGAGCTGTCTGAAAAGGACTTAGAACTAAGAGGACCCGGCGATTTCTTCGGTAAAAAACAAAGCGGAATGCCTGAATTTAAGGTAGCGGATATGGTTCATGATTACAGAGCGCTGGAAACCGCTAGAAAAGATGCGGCAGAACTTGTGCAATCAGACGCATTTTGGACAGATCCCGAATACAAAGAACTTCGGAAAACGCTGGTAGACAGCGGGGTGCTGGGCGGAGATAAATTAAGCTGATCAAGCGCTGGAGGAATTTTCTTGTCTTTTTGAAACAAGGATTGATTTATCATCTATGAGATTATATACTACTATTAGTACCTAGTCATAAATGTACGGATGGTGTCTGCATATGAAACTAAATAAAAAAGAACGTCAAAAGCTTCTCCAGCAAACGATCAGCTCGACTCCGTTCATTACTGATGAAGAATTGGCAAGTAAATTCGGTGTAAGCATTCAAACGGTTCGTCTTGATCGTTTGGAACTGTCGATTCCTGAATTACGCGAAAGAATTAAACATGTGGCCGAAAAGACATTAGAGGATGAAGTGAAGTCACTTCCGCTGGATGAAGTGATTGGAGAAATGATTGATGTAGAGCTTGATGACCAAGCCATTTCCATTTTAGAAGTGAGAAAAGAGCATGTATTTAGCCGAAACCAAATCGCCAGGGGACATCATCTCTTCGCCCAGGCAAATTCGCTTGCAGTAGCCGTCATCGACGATGAACTGGCTTTAACAGCAAAAGCGAATATCAGATTTACAAGGCAGGTTAAACAAGGCGAACGAGTCGTCTCAAAAGCCAAAGTAGCCTCACATGATAAAGAAAAAGGCAGAACTGTAGTTGAAGTAAACAGCTATGTCGGTGAGGAAGTTGTCTTCTCAGGTGACTTCGTCATGTATCGCTCAAAACAAAAGTAAAAGGTGGCACGTAATATGAGAATTGCAGTCGATGCAATGGGGGGAGACCATGCCCCTAAAGCCATTATTGACGGTGTGCAAAAAAGCTTAACAGCATTTTCAGATATCGAGATTACACTTGTCGGCGATGAAAACAAAATCAAACCATACATAACAAATAACGAGCGCATCACGATTTTAGATGCAAAAGAAGTCATTGAACCAACAGATGAACCAGTGCGTGCGGTTAGACGTAAAAAGGATTCATCTATGGTGAAAATGGCGCAGGAAGTATCCGAAGGACGAGCAGATGCCTGCATTTCAGCAGGAAATACTGGGGCTCTCATGACAGCAGGACTGTTTATCGTAGGCAGAATTGATGGCATAGACAGACCGGCACTTGCTCCAACACTGCCAACGCTTGATGGCAGCGGTTTTTTATTACTAGATGTCGGCGCAAACGTTGATGCCAAACCAGAACACCTTGTGCAATATGCCATGATGGGATCAATCTACGCAGAGCGTGTCTTTCCAAAAAGCAATCCGCGCGTTGGATTGTTAAATGTAGGAACAGAAGATAAAAAAGGCAACGATCTCACGAAAAAAACCTTTGAATTATTAAAAGCATCTGACTTGAATTTCGTAGGAAATGTCGAGTCTCGTGATTTATTAGAAGGCGTAGCTGATGTTGTTGTCACAGATGGTTTCACAGGAAATATCGCCCTGAAAACGATTGAAGGCACAGCTCTTTCTGTATTTAAAATGCTGAAAGAAACATTAACATCCAGCTTCACAGCAAAAATAGCAGCTGGCATGATGAAGCCGAAATTGATGCAGATGAAATCTAAAATGGATTACTCTGAATATGGCGGTGCCGCTTTATTTGGTTTAAAGGCCCCTGTCATTAAAGCGCACGGCTCCTCTGATGAAAACGCCATTTTTCATGCCATTCGCCAGGCGCGTGATATCGTAGAAAAAGACGTTTCAGCCATCATTCATCAAGAAGTCCAAAAAGAAACCACGAACGAGTCTTAATGGAGGTAAAGCAGCATGACTAAAATTGCATTTTTATTCCCTGGCCAGGGCTCTCAAAAAATTGGCATGGGAAAAGATTTATTTGACCAAGAAGCAGTATCTAAAGCTGTATTTGAAGAAGCAGACAAGACCCTCGGTGTTGACTTATCTTCGATGATTTTTGAAGGTGATGCAGAAGAACTGACGCTCACTTATAACGCGCAACCAGCTCTTTTAACGACAAGTATCGCCATCTTAAAGAAATTTGAAGAGAGCGGAATCAAAGCAGATTACGCAGCAGGACATAGTCTTGGTGAATATACGGCCCTCGTTGCAGCAGGCGCACTTTCGTTTCAAGATGCTGTCTATGCAGTAAGAAAGCGCGGCGAATTAATGAACGAAGCTGTTCCAGCAGGAGAAGGCGCCATGGCAGCGATTCTTGGCTTAGATCAAGCGGCACTTTTAGAAGTAACAAAAGAAGTGACAGAGAGTGGTCATCTTGTAGAACTCGCTAACTTAAACTGTCCTGGTCAAATCGTCATCTCTGGTACAGCAAAAGGTGTAGAACTCGCTTCAGAGAAAGCGAAAGAAAAAGGCGCAAAACGTGCGATTGCCCTTGAAGTGAGCGGACCTTTCCATTCTGCCTTAATGAAACCAGCCGCTGAAAAATTCACAGATGTTCTGTCAAAGCTAGACATTTCGGATGCCAAAACACCAGTGATCTCAAATGTCACAGCAGACATCGTCACATCTCGTGATGCTATTGAGACAAAGCTCATTGAACAATTGTATTCTCCTGTTCGATTTGAAGAAAGTGTGGAACGCCTCATTGATTTAGGCGTGACAACGTTTATTGAAATTGGTCCGGGCAAAGTACTTTCAGGCCTTGTGAAAAAGGTCAATCGCCGCCTGACAACCATTTCTGTTTCAGATCAGGAAACAATTGAAGCAGCTATTCAAACATTGAAGGAGGATTCTTGATGCTGACAAATAAAACAGCCGTTGTAACAGGTGCATCACGCGGGATTGGCCGTTCCATCGCGATCGATTTAGCGAAGAATGGTGCAAATGTTGTCGTCAACTATTCTGGAAACGAAGCAAAAGCAAATGAAGTCGTAGACGAAATCAAAGCACTTGGCCAGCAGGCATTTGCCGTTAAAGCTGATGTTTCAAATGCTGAAGAAGTACAAGCATTGATGAAACAAGCGATTGACACATTTGGTTCAATTGACATCCTTGTCAATAATGCAGGGATCACAAAGGACAACCTGCTCATGAGAATGAAAGAAAATGAATGGGATGACGTCATTAACATAAACTTAAAAGGGGTCTTTAACTGTACAAAAGCTGTGACACGTCAAATGATGAAACAGCGCAGCGGAAGAATCATCAACTTGGCTTCTGTGGTTGGCGTATGTGGAAACCCTGGACAAGCAAACTATGTTGCAGCAAAAGCTGGTGTCATCGGGTTAACGAAAACAACAGCAAAAGAGCTGGCAACCCGTCATATTACAGTCAATGCTGTAGCACCAGGCTTTATTTCAACAGATATGACAGACAAGCTTGATGAGAATGTACAGACTGAAATGCTTAAACAAATCCCGCTTGCACGCTTTGGTGCACCTGAAGATATTAGTAGCGTCGTTGTCTTTTTAGCTTCAGAAGGAGCAGGTTATATTACAGGCCAAACCATCCAAGTAGATGGCGGAATGGTCATGTCCTAAGAAATATCAAAATTTCATTAGGTTTTCTCTAGTTTTTTAAAAACGAATCAACTATAATACTTTGAGGGGAGGTGAAAGGCAATGGCAGACGTATTAGAGCGTGTATCAAAAATTATTGTAGACCGCCTTGGCGTTGATGAGGCTGACGTGAAAATGGAAGCTTCATTTAAAGAAGATTTAGGCGCTGATTCCCTTGATGTAGTTGAGCTAGTTATGGAACTTGAAGATGAGTTCGATATGGAAATTTCTGACGAAGATGCTGAAAAAATTGCAACAGTCGGTGACGCTGTGAACTACATAAATAGCCAGCAATAAGCGTAACAAAGTCCCGTCTATTTTCATGACGGGACTTTGAAAATTTATGTTAGTTTCAACACATTCAGCTGATCAATTGTCAGCCTTTTTCAGATGCTAAGGAGCAATGTTTCCTTGCATGTAGAAAGAGAGACTCCATATAATCAGTATCCTTAAAGGCGATTAAGCCTACCTGGAGGTTGCTATGCCAAAACACTATAAAGACAAACAGAAACAGAGCAAAAAACTAGAGCAATTTAAAGAATTCCAGCAGCGCATTTCTGTACAGTTTCAAAATGAAAAACTTCTATATCAAGCCTTTACGCATTCCTCTTATGTGAATGAACATCGGAAAAAGCCATACGAGGATAATGAAAGACTTGAATTTCTAGGAGATGCTGTTTTAGAATTGACCATCTCTCAATTCTTATTTGCGAAATATCCCGCAATGAGCGAGGGAGATTTAACGAAACTAAGAGCGGCGATCGTATGTGAACCGTCACTTGTGTCTCTGGCGCATGAGCTGTCCTTCGGAGACCTTGTTCTTTTAGGAAAAGGCGAAGAAATGACAGGCGGGAGAAAACGCCCAGCACTCTTAGCGGACGTATTCGAGGCGTTTATCGGCGCACTTTATTTAGATCAGGGGCTGGAGCCAGTGGAACGATTCCTAGAAGCCTATGTCTATCCGAAAATTAACGATGGAGCGTTCTCGCATGTCATGGACTTTAAAAGCCAGCTGCAAGAATTCGTTCAGCGCGATGGAAAAGGTGTACTGGAATACCACATCCTGCATGAAAAAGGACCAGCACATAACCGGGAATTTGAAGCAAATGTATCCCTTCGCGGAGAAGTGCTCGGAATTGGAAATGGCCGCTCTAAAAAAGAAGCAGAACAGCATGCTGCACAGGAAGCACTTGCTAAATTGCAGAAACATCATATGAACCAATAAAATCCCCCTCGTCATTCAGGGGGATTTCACTCTGTTTTCCATCATCTTTTTTCACTTCATATGGTAAGATGATAGTACTTTAAATACATAAGGAGGATCACTCTCATGTTCCTCAAACGTTTAGACGTGATAGGATTCAAATCTTTTGCACAGCGAGTGACCGTGGACTTTGTCAAAGGGGTCACCGCTGTTGTTGGACCAAACGGAAGCGGCAAAAGTAATATTACCGATGCCATCCGCTGGGTACTTGGAGAACAATCAGCGAAAAGCCTCCGCGGAGGAAAAATGGAAGACATCATTTTTGCAGGAAGCGACTCAAGAAAAAGAGTCAATCTCGCAGAGGTGACTTTAACATTAGATAACGAAGATCACTTTTTACCGATCGATTTTCACGAAGTCAGTGTGACAAGAAGAGTCTATCGTTCAGGAGAAAGTGAATTTCTCATAAACAATCAATCTGTCCGCTTGAAGGATATTATTGACCTTTTCATGGATTCAGGTCTTGGAAAGGAAGCTTTCTCTATCATCAGCCAAGGAAAGGTAGAGGAAATTCTATCAAGTAAGGCAGAAGAGAGAAGAAGCATCTTTGAAGAAGCGGCTGGTGTTTTGAAATATAAAACAAGAAAGAAAAAAGCCGAGAATAAACTGTTTGAAACGCAGGACAATTTAAACCGAGTAGAAGATATTCTGCATGAACTAGAAGATCAAGTAGAACCATTAAGAATGCAGGCATCTATTGCAAAGGACTATTTGCAAAAAAAAGAAGAGCTTGAAAATGTCGAAATTGCCTTAACTGTCCATGACATCGAAGCACTTCACGAAAAATGGACAACACTTGGTGAAGCTGTCGAGCGCTTCAAACAAAATGAAATGAAGCAGTCCACAGATATTCAAGCAAAAGAAGCCAAAATTGAAGAGTCAAGAGACCGCATTCAAGCGCTTGACGAATCAATTAATGACCTGCAAGAAGTTCTTCTTTTCACAAGTGAGGAATTAGAAAAGCTTGAAGGGAAAAAAGAAGTATTAAAAGAACGGAAAAAAAATGCAGCAGCAAACCAAGGACAGCTAGAGGAAACGCTCATTCGCTTAACTGAAAAGCAGGCGCAGTTAACCGAAAAGATTCAGCAGCAGAAAATCACGCGGGACAGCCTTCAAAAAGAAGTGCAGCAGCTAAAAGATGAAGTGAAAACAAAGCAGCATCAACTGTCGCTTCATAGTGAAGATGTGGAAGGTCAAATTGAACAGCTAAAAAGCGATTATTTTGATCTGCTCAATGAACAGGCTTCTATCCGCAATGAACGCAAATTATTAGAAGAACAGCAGCGCCAAGCGAACATGCAGCTGGAGCGGCTCACGCAAAATAACCAAAAACACATTGAAGAACGTGTGTCTGTCAAAGAGAAGAAAACAGAGGCTGAGCAGCAGCTTTCAGCACTAGAAGAAGACATTCTGGCTCAGGTCAAGCGTTTTAGGGAAGCGGAACAAAAGCTTGAGCAAATGAAACGTCAATACGAGAAAAAAGAAACGGCTCTTTACCAAGCCTATCAATATGTGCAGCAGGCAAAATCAAAAAAAGAGATGCTAGAATCCATGCAGGAAGACTTCTCAGGCTTTTTCCAAGGAGTGAAAGAGGTCTTAAAGGCAAAAGAGCGGTTAGGCGGTATTCACGGTGCCATTGCAGAGCTGATTCAAACAGATCAGCAGCATGAGACAGCGATAGAAATCGCGCTAGGCGCAGCAACGCAGCACGTAGTCACAGAAAATGAAGCCGCAGCGCGACAAGCAATTGGTTACTTAAAGCAGCATTCCTTTGGACGTGCGACCTTCCTGCCAATGAATGTGATCAAAGAAAGAACCATTCAGCATAGGGACGTCCAAACAGCTGAGCAGCATGCTGCATTTATCGGTGTAGCAAGTCACCTTGTTTCCTTTGATGAAAAGTATCAAAAGGTCATACAGAACTTGCTTGGAACGGTTCTTATCGTTAGAGACTTAAAAGGCGCCAATGAACTGGCAAAAATGCTTGGACATCGGTATCGCATCGTGACCCTTGATGGAGATGTCGTGAACCCCGGCGGTTCCATGACCGGTGGCGGTGTAAAGAAAAAGAACAACTCCCTTCTTTCAAGAAACCGGGAGATCGAAACATTAACAAAGCAGCTCGTTGAAATGGAAGAAAAAACAACGATCCTTGAAAAAGAAACAAAAGAAACGAAGCAATTGATTGCAACAAACGAAAGCCAATTAAACGAACTGCGTCAGCGGGGAGAAACGCTTCGAGAAAAGCAGCAAGAGCTCAAAGGAAAGCTATACGAACTGCAAGTAGCAGAAAAAAATATTAATGCTCATCTTGAACTCTATGATCAAGAAAAAGAAGAATTGCAGCAGCGTTCTACTGAACTTACGGATAAGGACAAAAAGCAGGCAGCTCTTGAAGTTTCTATAGGGGAGAAGCTGACCACCCTTGATCAAGAGATCAATACATTAACAAAGCGGAAGCAGACTCAAAGCTCAACGAAAGAAACCATTTCTGCCGAATTAACAGAGCTGAAAATTTCGCTTGCCAAAAAAGAGCAGTCCTTAGCGAATGAACAAGAAAAGCTTTCGAGCTTAATGGCCGAATTAGAAGAGGCTGAACAAACGCTGATGGAAACAAAAGAAGATCTGTCACTCTTAACAAGTGAAATGACCTCTAGCTCAAGCGGAGCAGAACAGCTGGAAGAAGCAGCGAAAGAGAAGCTTGAAAATAAAAACAAAACAACTACACTCATTTCAGAGCGGCGTAAACAGCGTCTAGCTCTTTCTGAAACGTTAGAATTTGCTGAACGTGAACTGAAAGAACAAAAGCGCCTTTACAAGCAGCTCACCACAAGCTTAAAAGATGAAGAGATTAAGCTTGGCCGTATGGAAGTTGAGCTCGACAACCTCATCGCTTATTTGAACGAAGAGTATGCTCTTTCGTTTGAAGGGGCAAAAGAAATGTATCATCTGACATTATCGCCAGATGAAGCAAGAAAACGAGTGAAGCTGATCAAATTAGCCATTGAAGAGCTAGGAACAGTGAACTTAGGCAGCATTGATGAGTATGAGCGAGTAAATGAACGCTATCTCTTCTTAACAGAACAGCGAAACGATCTGACAGAAGCGAAAAATACATTATTCCAAGTCATCGAAGAAATGGATCAAGAGATGACAAAGCGCTTCTCTGAAACATTCTCGCAAATCCGCGGGCATTTCGAATCGGTTTTCCAAGCATTATTTGGCGGCGGAAGAGCAGATCTTAAGCTGACAGATCCAAACGATTTACTAAACTCTGGCGTTGATATTGTCGCACAGCCGCCAGGGAAAAAACTGCAAAACTTAAGCCTGCTTTCAGGCGGAGAGAGAGCCTTAACAGCGATTGCTTTACTATTCTCTATTTTAAAAGTCAGACCTGTTCCATTCTGCGTATTAGATGAGGTAGAAGCGGCGCTTGATGAAGCAAATGTTTTCCGCTTTGCACAATATTTAAAGAAATACAGCGAGGAAACACAGTTCATTGTCATTACGCACCGTAAAGGAACAATGGAAGAAGCAGATGTGCTCTACGGCGTTACGATGCAGGAGTCAGGCGTTTCAAAGCTTGTATCCGTCAAACTAGAAGAAACGAAAGAGCTTGTCCAGTAATTAAAGGAGGTTTTTGAACCAAATGAGCTTTTTTAAGAAATTAAAAGAAAAATTTACGCAGCAAACCGATTCAGTATCAGAAAAGTTTAAAGATGGTCTTGAAAAAACGAGAAACTCCTTTCAAGGAAGAGTAAACGAACTAATTTCTCGCTACCGTAAAGTCGATGAAGACTTTTTTGAAGAATTAGAAGAGGTTCTGATCGGCGCGGATGTCGGTTTCACAACGGTGATGGAACTGATTGATGAGCTGAAAAAAGAAGTGAAACTAAGAAACATTCAAGACCCAAGTGAAGTACAATCTGTCATCTCCGAAAAACTGGTTGAAATCTACAATAGCGGAGAGGAACAAATCTCTGCGCTGAATATCGAAGAGGGACGATTAAATATCATTTTATTTGTAGGCGTCAATGGCGTTGGGAAAACAACGACTATCGGCAAGCTTGCAAATAAGCTGAAAAATGAGGGGAAATCCGTCATTTTAGCAGCAGGTGATACGTTCCGTGCCGGTGCAATTGAGCAGCTTGAAGTATGGGGAGAGCGTTCAGGTGTCCCTGTTGTCAAACAGACGGCTGGCTCTGACCCAGCAGCGGTGATCTATGATGCCGTTCAATCAGCAAAAGCGAAAAATGCAGATGTTCTCATCTGTGATACAGCAGGAAGACTGCAAAACAAAGTCAACTTGATGAAAGAGCTGGAGAAGGTCAAGAGAGTCATTGAACGTGAGGTTCCAGATGCACCGCATGAAGTGCTACTCGCTCTTGATGCAACAACGGGTCAAAATGCGATGGCTCAAGCGAAGGAATTTTCTAAAGCGACGAATGTGACAGGGATTGCTTTAACAAAGCTTGACGGTACTGCAAAAGGCGGGATTGTACTCGCGATTCGAAATGAGCTGAACATCCCCGTGAAGCTTGTCGGTTTAGGTGAAAAGGTAGACGATCTGCAAGAGTTCGATGCAGAATCGTATGTGTATGGATTATTCTCCGACGTCATTGATCAAGAGGACTAACAAAAATGCCGGCAAAAACTGCTGGCATTTTTATTTATACGCTGCTTCATGAAGTGACAAGATAAAAACTTGACACACAGTAGAGAACCGTGTAAACTTAGTTGATGTAAAGGGAATGAACTTAACAAAGGGGAGAGAGCCCATGACGCTTGAAAAAACAACGAGAATGAACTACTTGTTTGACTTCTATCAATCGTTGTTAACCGCAAAGCAAAAGAGCTACATGTCGCTTTACTACCTAGACGATTTTTCCCTCGGTGAAATTGCGGATGAATATGAAGTATCAAGACAGGCTGTTTATGATAATATTAAACGGACTGAAGCGATGCTTGAACAATATGAAGAAAAGCTGCTCTTGTTTAAGAAATTTAAAGAGCGTAAAGAACTTCTCACAAAAATGAGAGAGCTTGTAGCAGATTCCGCTCAGACGGAAGAAGCAGAAGCTTTAATTGAATCGCTTGAGAAATTAGATTAGGAGGCGGCACAGTATGGCATTTGAAGGATTAGCCGACCGACTGCAGCAGACGATCTCAAAAATCCGCGGCAAAGGAAAAGTGTCAGAACAAGATGTAAAAGAAATGATGCGCGAGGTACGCCTTGCCCTTCTTGAAGCTGACGTCAATTTTAAAGTAGTCAAAGACTTTGTGAAAAAAGTAAGCGAGCGGGCAGTTGGACAAGAGGTCATGAAAAGCCTTACCCCTGGACAACAGGTCATTAAAGTTGTAAAAGAAGAGCTCACTGAATTAATGGGCGGGGAAGAGAGTAAGATCGCTGTAGCGAAAAAATCTCCGACGGTCATTATGATGGTTGGTCTTCAAGGGGCAGGTAAAACAACCACAACTGGGAAGCTTGCCAATTTACTTCGCAAAAAACATAATCGCAAGCCGATGATGGTGGCTGCAGATATTTACAGACCAGCAGCGATCCAGCAGCTTCAAACGCTGGGAAAACAGCTTGATATGCCTGTGTTTTCATTAGGTGATCAAGTCAGTCCTGTCGACATTGCCAAACAGGCAATCGAAAAAGCAAAAGAAGAACACCATGATTATGTCATTTTAGATACAGCAGGACGCCTTCATATCGATGAAGAATTGATGGATGAACTTCAGAAAGTAAAAGAAGTAGCCAATCCAGAAGAAATTTTCCTTGTTGTTGACTCTATGACAGGTCAAGATGCTGTCAATGTAGCCAAAAGCTTTAATGAACAGCTTGGTTTGACAGGTGTCGTTCTAACGAAACTAGACGGGGATACACGAGGCGGAGCAGCACTTTCTATTCGAGCTGTCACCAATACGCCGATTAAATTCGCCGCACTAGGAGAAAAGCTTGATGCGATTGAACCATTCCACCCGGAGCGGATGGCATCAAGAATTCTTGGCATGGGAGATGTGCTTACACTTATTGAAAAAGCACAGGCAAACGTCGACCAAGATAAAGCGAAAGAGCTTGAACAAAAAATGCGGACCATGAGCTTTACGCTCGATGATTTCCTCGAGCAGCTTGGGCAAGTTCGTAATATGGGTCCACTTGATGAATTGATCCAAATGATGCCGGGAGCCGGTAAAATGAAAGGGCTCAAAAACGTCCAAGTAGACGAAAAGCAGCTCAATCACATCGAAGCGATCATTAAATCAATGACGACCGAAGAAAAAGAACAGCCAGAGGTCATTAATGCAAGCCGAAGAAAACGGATTGCAAAAGGAAGCGGAACATCTGTACAGGAAGTCAATCGCCTTTTAAAGCAATTTGACGAAATGAAAAAGATGATGAAGCAAATGACCAACATGTCCAAAGGGAAGAAAAAAGGCTTTAAATTACCATTTATGTAATTGGTTATACATGATAAAACCGTTGTTAAGAAAAAACACTTTACAAACCCTTTTATCATTGTTAATATACTATCTTGTTGAAATATTTTCGGAGGTGCTAGTAAAATGGCAGTAAAAATTCGTTTAAAACGTATGGGATCAAAAAGATCTCCTTTCTATCGTATTGTTGTAGCAGATTCTCGTTCACCACGTGACGGTCGTTTCATCGAAACAGTTGGAACATACAATCCAGTGTTATCACCAGCTGAGGTGAAAATCAACGAAGAATTAGCGCTTAAATGGCTTCAAAATGGTGCGAAACCATCTGATACAGTTCGCAATCTTTTCTCAAGCCAAGGAATTCTTGAAAAATTTCATAATGCGAAAAACAGCAAATAATGAATGAGCTGTCCTTGGAAGAATTGATTGTGTCCATCGTCGAGCCACTTGTTGATTTCCCTGAAGATATTCACGTATCTTCATTAAAAAAAGATGAGCAAGTGATTTACACATTGTCTGTCAATGCTGAAGATACCGGAAAAGTGATCGGAAAGCAGGGGCGTACAGCAAAAGCGATACGAACAGTCATGTTTGCAGCAAGTGCAGAGTCTTCTAAGAAAGTTCAACTTGAGATTGCTGACTAAAAAGGGAGAGGGCTTAGGACCTCCCCTTTTTTTACACGTTTAAATCTATTTTTCGTTATACTGTAGAGGACAAATGCCTTCGGATAGGGGGACAAAAAGGAAGATGCAGATCATTCAACATGTCACCGTCATGCAAGTATTAACTGAAAGCAGTAAGGACAAACTGTTAACGACTTTTTTGGAGAAAAAAGAAAGACTAGAACGTGAATGCAATCAACTATATTTTCAACTAAAAAAACATGAAAAAGAACCACATCAGCAAGAAGCCATCCCTCAATTTCAAAAAGCCATCGATAAACGGCAGGAGAAGATCAGGCAAATTGACTTTCAAGTAGAGCAGCTGCATATTTTGCCGCTTGGAAGTGAAATGAAAGAGACAGAAGTGGATGCGCTGGTTGAAGTGAAAATAGGTGATAAATGGGATGACAAGATGAAAGATAATGTCATCGTCGTGAAAGACGGCACCATTGTGGAAATACGTCAGGGGTGATTGAGAACATGGAACGAGAATGGTTGAATGTTGGAAAGATTGTCAATACACACGGAGTGCGCGGAGAAGTACGCGTCGTGTCAAAGACAGATTTCCCAGAAGAGCGTTATAAAAAAGGAAGCGTCCTTTATATTTTTAAGCAAGGTCAAGGGGAGCCGCTGAAAGTCACTGTCGCATCACATAGGCAGCATAAACAGTTTGATTTGCTCACATTTGAAGAAATTAGCTCCTTAAATGAAGCAGAGCAGTTGAAAGAATCTATTTTAAAAGTAGAAAAAGAACATCTCGGGTCTTTGGGCGAAGGAGAATTTTATTTCCACCAAATCATTGGCTGTGAAGTATACGATGAAGAGGATCAGCTTGTCGGCCAAATCAAAGAGATTTTAACACCAGGGGCAAATGATGTCTGGGTGGTTGGAAGAAAAGGCAAAAAAGATGCCCTGATTCCTTATATCCCATCTGTCGTCAAAAAGATCGATATCTCATCCAAAACCGTACACATTGAAGTGATGGAAGGACTCATTGACGAATGAAAATCGACTTCTTAACGCTTTTTCCTGAAATGTTCGAAGGTGTGCTTCACTCATCGATCTTAAAAAAGGCACAGGAGAAAGAAGCTGTCTCATTCAATGTTGTCAATTTTAGAGAGTATTCGGATCATAAGCATAAAACAGTGGATGACTATCCGTATGGCGGCGGTGCTGGTATGGTACTGAAAGCACAGCCCGTATTCGATGCGGTAGAAGATTTGACGAAGAAAGCAAGCAAGAAGCCCCGAGTCATTCTTGTCTGTCCTCAAGGGGAAAGATATACACAAAAGAAGGCAGAGGAACTTGCAAAAGAAGAACACCTTATGTTCATTTGCGGCCATTATGAAGGCTACGATGAGCGCATCAGGGAGCATCTTGTCACAGATGAAATCTCAATCGGAGATTTCGTTCTCACAGGCGGAGAGCTGCCAGCGATGATGATTGCAGACAGTGTGGTCAGGCTTTTGCCTCATGTGCTTGGAAAAGAAGCGTCTCACATTGAAGATTCATTTAGTACAGGTTTGCTAGAGCACCCGCACTACACAAGACCAGCCGATTATAAAGGACTAAAAGTGCCGGATGTGCTCCTCTCTGGAAATCATGCCAAAATTGAAGAGTGGCGGCGCAAAGAATCCTTGAAGCGAACCTATACAAGACGGCCAGATTTGATCGATTCATGCAAAACGTTAACAGATGAAGAAAAAAGATGGCTTTGGCAGCTTCATAATGACTAGATTGTATTGCACACTGCATAGAGGTATGGTATGATACTACTTGTGACTTGGACGGCTTGCCGATTCAAGTTTGAAAACGATGTTCCGCTGCAATGAAGAAAGAGGACATGAGCATCTGTTGGAAGGAGTTGAAAACGATGCAACATTTGATTGAAGAAATCACAAAAGAACAATTACGCACTGATCTTCCTGCGTTCCGTCCTGGTGACACTTTACGTGTACACGTTAAAGTTGTCGAGGGTACTCGTGAGCGTATCCAGATCTTTGAAGGTGTTGTAATTAAGCGTCGTGGTGGTGGAATCAGCGAAACTTTCACAGTTCGTAAGATCTCTTACGGTGTAGGCGTTGAGCGTACATTCCCTGTACACACACCAAAAATCGCTAACATCGAAGTTGTACGTCACGGTAAGGTACGTCGTGCGAAACTTTACTACCTACGTGAACTTCGCGGTAAAGCGGCTCGTATCAAAGAAATCAGACGATAATGATATCAAAGGAAAGAGCTTGTTACCTGTAACAGGCTCTTTTTTTGTATAATGTATAGAGATAATCGATAGAAGAGAAGGTGCACATATGACGATTCAATGGTTTCCAGGCCATATGGCAAAAGCAAGACGTGAAGTCACAGAAAAATTAAAGCTCATCGACATCGTATTTGAATTAACCGATGCAAGAATTCCGATGTCCTCTAGAAACCCAATGATCGAAGAAATCCTTCAGAACAAACCCAAAATCATGCTATTAAACAAAGCAGATAAAGCTGATCCTCGTATGACAAAGGAGTGGCAGGCGCACTTTGAGCAGCAAGGCGTTCGGTCACTTGCCATTAACTCTGTCGATGGACAAGGGTTAAATCAGATCATCACAACTTCAAAAGAAATCTTAAAAGAAAAATTCGACCGCATGAAAGCAAAAGGTGTCAAACCGCGTGCAATCCGGGCGCTGATTATCGGGATTCCCAACGTTGGGAAATCGACCTTAATCAATCGTTTAGCGAAAAAGAACATTGCCAAAACAGGAGACCGTCCTGGTATTACCACCTCACAGCAATGGGTGAAGGTAGGGAAAGAATTGGAACTGCTCGATACACCTGGAATCCTCTGGCCGAAGTTTGAAGATGAGCAAGTAGGACTCAGGCTGGCGGTGACTGGAGCGATCAAAGATTCTATCATCAACTTACAGGATGTCGCTGTGTATGGACTGCGCTTTCTAGAAGAGAACTATCCAGAGCGATTAAAAAAACGCTATGACCTAGCGGAGATCCCTGAAGATACGGCTGAGCTGTTTGATGCAATAGGTACAAAGCGCGGCTGTCTTATGAGCGGTGGATTCATTAATTATGACAAGACCACCGAAATCATTATTCGGGATATTCGAACAGAAAAATTTGGTCCCCTCACTTTTGAGAAGCCTGAAAGCTAAAAGACACGCAGCTCATGCGGGTCTTTATTTTTTGCGGAAAACTGCCGATATAAAGAAGGAGGCTGACGAAAAGCTGATGTACACAGTGAAACAAATAAAAGAACTGATAGAAAAGCATTCGCAAGACGAGTCATACATTCGTGAGCTTGTAAAAGATGATACGAGAAAAAGTGTCCAAAAACTGATAGAGAAGTGGCACAAAGAGAGAGAAAAGCAGCAGCAACTTCATGCAGCATGGAATGAAATGCTGCAATTTGAAAACAAAGCTAGGGCGCAGGGATACACATGTATTGCCGGAATAGATGAAGCAGGAAGAGGACCGCTGGCAGGCCCCGTTGTCGCAGCAGCTGTCATATTAAAGGAAGACACAGTCCTGCTCGGTTTAAACGACTCAAAGCAATTATCTGAGAAAAAAAGATTGGCGTTTTATGACCTGATCCAAAAAGAAGCACTTGATATCGGAATCGGCATTGTTGATGCGGCTACGATTGATGAAATCAATATTTACGAGGCATCAAGACTGGCGATGGTGAGAGCTGTGGAGCAGTTAACTCATACACCTGATTATCTACTCATAGATGCCATGACGCTCCCGCTTCCTACTCACCAGGAGAATATCATCAAAGGAGATGCAAAAAGTGCGTCTATCGCAGCAGGTGCATGTATTGCAAAGGTGACAAGGGATCAGATGATGGAGGAATACGGGCGTAAGTACCCTGAGTATCAATTTGAAAAACATAAAGGGTACGGAACAAAAGAGCACCTGGCTGCCATTCAAACACATGGAGCTGTCCCAATCCATCGATTATCGTTTGCACCAGTGAAATCCGTTATATCATAAATTTTTGACCTAAGGAGGCTGCCTGTGATGACAAGAGTAGAGGACATACATACAGCACTGAATAGCCGGTTAAGTGCGGCAGAATCTGTTCCATTAAACACCGAAGGAAAGGAAAATGTGCATCGGCTGATTCTCGGTAAAGTACTGAAAATGCTTGGAGATGATACAGCCCTTGTTCAAATAGGCTCAACAAAAATAAAAGCACAGCTAGCGGCTCAGCTCAAAGCAGACGCATTTTATTGGTTCCAATTTGAACAAGAGGGTGGAGACAGCCTCAATAAACTAAAGCCAGTACAGCAATTTGATCAAGATCCTAAGACATTAAAGGATGCAGCTGCCAAACTATTAGAAGGTCTCTCACTGAAAAATGGACTTGAAAACATCCTAACAGCCACAGCTTTTTTAAAAGAAAAATCCTTTATCAACGAAGCAGAGTTAAAAACGGCAGTGAAGTGGATCGATCAGCTTCAAGGAGCTGATGTGAAAAAAGGTCTCCAAGCACTCCTATTTGCTTTAAAGAAAGACTTGCCGATCCAGGAAGGAGTGCTGCAATCAATTTTAGCTGTGAAATCATCCTCTGCTCTTCATCAGGATATGACAGCGCTCCTAGAACGCTTAACACAGCTCCCGAAGCACTCAGACGCCACACAGGCGCTCACACAAGCCGTTCGATCAGTCATAGATGCTGAGACGACTGTCCATGCAGAAAAGCTCTTATCGGTCCTTCTAGCAGCGAGAGAAGGGGCGGCGAAGCAAGGAGGAAGTCTACCTGTAACGCCTCAGCCCAATCTGACTCAGCCAAAAGAAAATAGCCAAACTCCAATCGCTCAAGAGCGTCAGACGACACAAGTTCTTCAATCTAACATGCAGCAGTCAACAAGTCCAAAAGAGCTGCAAATCCCGCTTCAGCAAATTGAGCGGATAATGGCAAGTTTGACGAAGCAAGGTGCAGACGGGCAGCAAGAGCCTAGCTTAAAACAGCTCACGTCATTGCTGCAAGGGCTTCAGCAGGCAGGATCTCAGCCTGACGCAAAAGCATCCGTGCTTCAAAAGGAATTTCCGTTCCTGTCAAAAACAGAGGCGAAAGCATTGGCTCAGGTGGTACAGCAGACTGAACCCGCACTAAGCAATAAAACCGATGTACTCGATTTACTCATGACGATGAAAAAGGCAATAGGTGTACGTGATGAAATCGGTATGCTGAAACTACTCGAAAAAGGCAGCCAGGATGTAAAAAGTCAGGAGCTTCACCAATTAAAGCTCGTCTTAAATGATGTGAGGCAGGCTGATTTACCAGAGCCCGTAAAAAAAGAAGTCGATCAATTGTTTCATAGATTGAACGGCCAGTTATTTGTGCAGCAGGAGAACCAAACCATCAGCCAAATGATGGTCTCTTATCCGCTCTTTTCAAAACATAGTGTTCAAGATTTAACCTTTATTCTAAAAGGACATAAGAAAAAAGATGGCTCTATTGATATTTCTCAGTGCCGTCTCATGTTTTACTTAAACATGGAAAACCTCGAAGAGACATTAATCGACTGTACGATTCAGCAAAAGGTCATGTCAATTACAGTTGAAACCGGTCATGAACTTCAAGGAACCATTAATCCGATGATTCCAGCTGTTCGGGAGAATTTAAATGCCTTAGGATACAGTCTAACGGGAATTACAGCAAAGAAGAGACAAGAGCCAGTAGATCCGTCTCACTTTCTAGATGAACACTTTCATAAAATCAGCGAGAAAGGGCTGGACTTACGAGTATGAAGGATTCAAAACCGCTTAGAAGGGCGGTCGCTCTACATTATGATGAAGAAAAACAAAAGGCGCCAAAAGTCGTCGCAACAGGGAGCGGCTATGTGGCAGACCATATTATTGAAGAAGCAAAAAAGTCGGGAGTTCCTATCCAAGAAGACCGTAATTTAGTCGAACTCATGCGCCATTTAACACTTGATGAGGAGATCCCTGAAGCGTTATACGATACTGTAGCAGAAATATTTTCGTTTATCTATAGGTTAGATCAAAAAATGAAAAAATAAGGAAAAATAAGTGATTTGGCTGAAAAATTTATATTTTTAATAAAATAAAAGTTTGAATGTTTAGAAGGATTTTACGATTTTACATAGAACCCTAGACATTCTCTTTTTTATTCTTTAAAATGAAAGCGCAGTCTATTTTATAATTTTTGTTTCTACATATGTTGGGAGGATGGGAAATGAATATCCATGAGTACCAAGGAAAAGAAATCCTAAGAAAATATGGGGTTTCAGTTCCAAATGGTAAAGTAGCATTTACACCTGATGAAGCAGTGAAAGCATCAGAAGAGCTAGAAAGCTCTGTATATGTCGTAAAAGCACAGATTCATGCAGGCGGCCGTGGTAAAGCAGGCGGGGTAAAAATTGCAAAAACAAAAGATGAAGTGAAAGGGTTTGCAGAGGAATTGCTCGGTAAAACACTTGTCACACATCAAACTGGGCCTGAAGGGCGCGAAATAAAACGCTTACTTATTGAAGAAGGCTGCGATATTCAAAAGGAGTACTACGTTGGACTTGTTTTGGACAGAGCGACATCAAGAATTGTATTGATGGCTTCTGAAGAAGGCGGTACTGAAATTGAAGAAGTAGCAGAAAAAACGCCAGAGAAAATCGTCAAAGTGGTCATCGACCCAGCGATTGGCTTGCAAGGCTATCAGGCAAGAGAAGTAGCGTTTAAAATTAATATTCCAACAAAATTAGTTGGCCAAGCTGTTAAGTTTATGACAAGTCTTTACAATGCGTTTATTGAAAAAGATTGTTCAATTGCTGAGATTAATCCACTTGTTGTAACAGGCGATGGAAAAGTCATGGCACTTGATGCGAAATTAAACTTTGATAGCAATGCTTTATATAGACAAAAAGATATATTAGAATACCGTGACCTTGATGAAGAGGATCCAAAAGAAATTGAAGCATCTAAATATGATCTAAGCTACATTTCTCTAGATGGAAATATTGGCTGTATGGTCAATGGTGCAGGTCTTGCGATGTCTACAATGGATATCATCAAGCATTACGGCGGGGACCCTGCAAACTTCCTGGATGTTGGGGGCGGTGCAACAGCTGAAAAAGTAACGGAAGCATTTAAAATCATCTTATCTGATCAAAATGTAAAAGGGATTTTCGTGAACATTTTTGGCGGTATCATGAAATGTGATGTCATTGCAGAAGGTGTCGTTGAAGCGACGAAACAAGTCGGCTTAACATTACCACTCGTTGTACGTCTTGAAGGAACAAACGTTGAATTAGGGAAGAAAATCCTGAGTGATTCAGGCTTAAATATCACTTCTGCTGAGTCTATGGCTGACGGGGCAGAAAAGATTGTATCTTTAGTCAAGTAGAGCAGAAAGGCAGGGAACCTAAATGAGTGTATTTATTAATAAAAATACGAGAGTAATTGTTCAGGGGATTACCGGTTCAACCGCATTGTTCCATACAAAACAAATGATTGAGTACGGAACAAATATTGTTGGCGGTGTCACACCTGGAAAAGGTGGAACTGAAGTAGAAGGAGTTCCTGTATTTAATACTGTATCTGAAGCTGTTCAAACAACTGGAGCAAATGCTTCTGTTATCTATGTACCAGCACCATTTGCAGCAGATGCCATTTTAGAGGCTGTTGATGCAGAAGTCGATCTAGTCATTTGTATCACAGAACATATTCCAGTGCTTGACATGGTCAAAGTGAAACGGTATATGGAAGGGAAAAAGACAAGACTTGTTGGCCCTAACTGCCCAGGAGTCATTACACCTGAAGAATGTAAGATTGGGATCATGCCTGGCTACATTCATAAAAAAGGTCATGTGGGTGTTGTTTCTCGTTCTGGAACGCTTACATATGAAGCGGTACATCAGCTTTCAGAAGCTGGCGTTGGTCAATCGACAGCTGTAGGAATCGGCGGAGACCCTGTCAATGGGACGAACTTTATTGATGTGTTAAAAGCATTCAATGAAGACCCTGATACACATGCTGTGATTATGATCGGTGAAATTGGCGGTACGGCTGAAGAAGAAGCAGCTGAATGGGTAAAAGCAAATATGACAAAGCCAGTTGTTGGCTTTATTGGCGGTAAAACGGCGCCTCCAGGAAAACGCATGGGACATGCTGGTGCCATTATTTCTGGTGGTAAAGGAACAGCTGATGAAAAAGTAAAAACAATGCGTGAATGTGGAATTGAAGTGGCAGAGACACCATCTGTCATGGGAGAAACATTGATTAAAGTGTTAAAAGAGAAGAATCTCTTCGAAGCTTGTAAAACGCATTAATGACACAAGAAGACTTGTTCTTTGACAAGTCTTCTTCTTTCTATCTTAAACTGGAGGAATGGTATGTACAACGTGTCTGAAAGAATGATTTTTCACCGCTTAAAAGGCCTCATCTCACCCTCTTTGTTAACAAAATGGTGGAAAGTCGATCCTGAGCTATATATAAATGAAGAAACACATCATTTCAAACAGGATCGATCATTACAAACGATTGACTTTACCCGCTTAAAACAAGCCGAAGAAAAGGAATTCCCCATTTTTCAACACATCGTTCAAGCCTATTTAAAGCAAAACATTCACATGATTCCCATCACATCACCCTTATATCCCAGCACACTAAAACATATTTATGATCCTCCCCCTGTGTTATTCCTAAAAGGAAACATATCGTATTTAAATGAAGAAAAAAGTTTAGGTGTAGTAGGCACACGAGTTCCATCGTCTTATGGAGAAGCATGTGTGAAGAAAATTGTTGGTGAGCTTGTAAAGGAAGATTGGACGATTGTCAGTGGCTTAGCAAAAGGAATTGATGGACTTGCACATAAAGAGTGCATTAGGAATAAAGGGAAAACCATCGGTATCATAGCAGGCGGATTTCAGCACTTATACCCAAAGGAACATATGCAAATGGCTGAATACATGGGCGAGCATCATTTGCTTTTATCCGAGCATCCGCCTTATGTGAAACCAGAAAAGTGGCATTTCCCAATGAGGAATCGTTTAATTAGTGCGCTGACAAGTGGAACCATCGTGATTCAGTGCAAAGAAAAGAGCGGTTCGCTCATTACCGCGTATCAAGCACTTGAGCAAGGCAAAGAGGTATTTGCGGTTGCAGGATCTATCTTTGATCCTAATTCCACAGGTCCAGCCAGACTTATACAGCAGGGAGCAAAGCTTGTTCATTCAACGAAGGATATTTTAGAGGAATTCTCCTTCCGCAGCGTTCAATATACTGAACTCTCATAAAAATATCGTTTGACAAAAGACATAGGAATATTTAATAATAGTGAGGATTTAAGTTTACACTTTGTTTTTCGTGTTTATAATGATGTTCATCATAAAGAATTTTTAATGATTGCCTGTTAGATAGGTGCGATTAACATAAATATGAATTGTGAAATGTATAAAGAGAGAACACCTCTTAAGGGGGATTTTGAGTATGGCTGATTATTTAGTCATCGTTGAGTCGCCAGCCAAGGCGAAAACGATTGAGCGTTATTTAGGTAAAAAGTATAAAGTAAAGGCGTCAATGGGGCACATAAGAGATTTACCGAAAAGTCAGCTTGGTGTTGACACTGAGCATGACTTCGAGCCGAGATATATTACGATTCGCGGGAAAGGCCCCGTTTTAAAAGAATTAAAAACAGCCGCGAAAAAAGCAAAGAAAGTCTACCTCGCAGCTGACCCCGATAGAGAGGGAGAAGCGATTGCTTGGCATTTAGCGCATAGCCTTGACCTTGACCTCTCTTCTGACTGCCGCGTTGTCTTTAATGAGATTACAAAAGATGCCATTAAAGATTCCTTTAAGCATCCACGTATGATCAATATGGATTTAGTTGATGCACAGCAGGCAAGACGGATCTTAGATCGTCTCGTCGGGTATAAAATCAGTCCGATTTTATGGAAGAAAGTGAAAAAGGGCTTAAGCGCCGGTCGTGTTCAATCAGTTGCACTCCGCCTGATTATTGATCGCGAGAATGAAATTAATGAATTTAAACCAGAAGAATACTGGACAATTGACGGTACATTCCTAAAAGGAAAAGAAAGCTTCGAAGCGAGCTTCTTTGGCGTCAATGGCAAAAAGCATCCACTGAAAACAAAAGAAGATGTAAAAGAAATCCTTTCGAAACTTAAAGGGAGCAAATTCTCTGTAGAGAAAGTGACGAAAAAAGAGCGTAAACGCAACCCAGCTGTTCCGTTTACGACATCTACTTTACAGCAGGAGGCTGCAAGAAAATTAAACTTCCGTGCGAAAAAGACGATGATGATTGCACAGCAATTATATGAAGGAATTGATCTTGGTAAAGAAGGTACAGTCGGACTCATTACATATATGAGAACGGACTCAACACGTATTTCCAATACGGCGATTGAAGAAGTATCTGCTTTCATTGATCAGACGTACGGTAAGAATTTCTTAAATACAACAAAACGAACCGCTAAAAAGAATGAAAATGCCCAAGATGCTCACGAAGCCATCAGGCCGACTTCTACACTAAGAAAACCAGCAGATGTCAAACATGTCTTAAGCCGAGATCAGCTTCGTCTGTATAAATTGATTTGGGAACGATTCGTGGCAAGCCAAATGGCGCCGGCTGTTCTTGATACAATGAGTGTAGACCTTGACAATAACGGGCTTACATTCCGTGCTAACGGGAGCAAAGTGAAATTCCCTGGATTCATGAAGGTATATGTAGAAGGGAAGGACGACCAGCTAGAAGAAAAGGACAAAATGCTGCCTGATCTTAAAGAAGGTGATACGGTTCTTTCAAAAGATATCGAACCTGAACAGCACTTCACGCAGCCGCCTCCGCGCTACACTGAGGCAAGACTTGTCAAAACACTTGAAGAGCTGGGTATAGGCCGTCCGTCTACGTATGCACCAACATTAGATACGATTCAAAAGCGCGGCTATGTCGCACTTGATAATAAACGGTTTATCCCAACAGAGCTTGGGGAAATTGTTCTCAACTTAATCATTGAATTCTTCCCTGAAATCATTAACGTGGAATTCACAGCGAAAATGGAAAAAGAACTTGATAGCGTTGAAGAAGGTACGATCGAATGGGTTCGCATTATCGACAGCTTCTATCAAGACTTTGCAAAACGGGTAGAAAAAGCGGAAGCAGAAATGCAAGAAGTTGAGATTGAGCCTGAATACGCCGGAGTTGACTGTGAAGAGTGCGGACATCCGATGGTGTACAAAATGGGTCGATACGGTAAGTTCATGGCGTGCTCTAACTTTCCTGACTGCCGTAACACAAAACCAATTGTCAAAGATATTGGTGTGAAATGCCCAACATGTCATGAAGGAAACATTGTTGAACGAAAATCTAAGAAGCGCCGCATTTTTTATGGCTGTGATCGTTTTCCAGAGTGTGAATTCGTCTCTTGGGACAAACCGATTGAAAGAAAGTGTCCAAAATGCGAAAATATGCTTGTAGAGAAAAAACTGAAAAAAGGCATTCAAGTTCAATGTGTGAACTGTGATTATAAAGAGGAACAACAAAAATAGCGGTGAACAGCCTTGTTCACCTGCTTTTTTATGTCATCAAACAGAACTTACGAAATAGGAGAGTTGTACAATGAGTCAATTTGTAAATGTGATCGGAGCAGGTTTAGCCGGAAGTGAAGCGGCATGGCAAATTGCCAAACGCGGAATTAAAGTCAACCTGTATGAAATGAGACCTGTCAAACAAACGCCAGCTCACCACACAGATAAATTTGCAGAGCTTGTATGCAGCAATTCACTGCGTGCCAACGCTTTGACAAATGCGGTCGGAGTATTAAAGGAAGAAATGCGTCATTTAGATTCAGCGATTATCGCAGCCGCAGATGAAAGCTCAGTTCCTGCTGGCGGAGCGCTTGCAGTAGATCGTCATGAATTTGCAGCAAACGTTACCGATCGCGTAAAAAATCACCCGAATGTGACGGTTTTTCAAGAAGAAGTGCAAAGCATCCCAGAAGGTCCGACAATTATTGCAACGGGCCCGCTTACATCTGAAGCACTCTCAAAAGAATTAAAATCGTTAACTGGTGAAGAGTATCTGTACTTCTACGATGCAGCGGCACCTATTCTAGAGAAAGATAGCATTGATCTGGATAAGGTGTACTTGAAATCACGCTATGACAAAGGAGAAGCCGCTTATTTAAACTGTCCAATGACAGAAGAAGAATTCGATCGTTTTTATGAGGCGCTCATTTCTGCTGAAACTGTGCCATTAAAAGAGTTTGAAAAAGAAATCTTCTTTGAAGGCTGTATGCCAATTGAAGTCATGGCGAAAAGAGGAAAGAAAACGATGCTGTTTGGTCCGATGAAGCCAGTAGGACTTGAAGATCCGAAAACAGGAAAAAGACCTTACGCTGTTGTTCAATTAAGACAAGATGATGCAGCAGGTACTTTATATAACATCGTCGGCTTCCAGACACATCTGAAGTGGGGCGATCAAAAGGAAGTATTCCGCTTGATTCCAGGTCTTGAAGAAGCAGAGATTGTTCGATACGGCGTGATGCACCGTAATACATTTATTAACTCACCAAGTCTTTTAAAACCAACATACCAGTTTAAAAATAGAGAGGATCTATTCTTTGCCGGACAAATGACAGGCGTTGAAGGCTATGTCGAGTCCGCAGCTTCCGGACTAGTGGCTGGAATTAACGCCGCTCGTTTTGTCAAAGGAGAAGAGCTTGTGACACTTCCGGAGGAAACGGCGATCGGCAGCATGGCTTATTACATCACATCGACAAACAAGAAAAGCTTCCAGCCGATGAATGCGAACTTTGGCTTGCTGAAAGACCTTGGTGTTCGAATTAAAAACAAACAAGAGCGTTATGCAGAGTACGCTAAGCGCGCAATCGAAACTATTCAAACTATTTCGAAATCTCTGTAGTAAAACATTGCACGGAAAGCAAGATATGTGATACCATTTAAAAGCCTTAAAGAGGTGTAAAAATGACGAATAAACAGCGTCTTGTCCACTTATTCATTGAATATCTGCAAATTGAAAAAAACTATTCTGCTTTAACAATCTCAGGATATACAGAAGCGATTGAAGAGTTTGTCAGATTTATGAACATTCAAGGAATAGACGGTTTAGAAGAGGTATCCTATCAAGATACGAGAATTTATTTAACAGAAGCTTATGAAAAAGGCCTGACAAGAAGAACGATTAGTAAGAAAGTCTCTGCGCTTCGCAGCTTTTATAAATTTCTATTAAGAGAACAGCTTGTGAAAGAAAATCCTTTTTTACTCGTTAGCTTACCAAAGCAGGATAAGCGAATTCCTTCATTTTTGTATGAAGAGGAGCTTAAAGAGCTTTTTACAGTTTCTGATGTCAGCACACCGCTTGGGCAAAGAAACCAAGCGATTTTAGAACTTCTTTATGCAACAGGTATGAGGGTCAGTGAGTTATGTTCATTAAAAGAATCTGATCTTGATTTATCGATGGATACAGTGCTTGTTCATGGGAAAGGCAACAAGCAGCGGTATGTTCCTTTTGGTTCTTATGCTCATGAAGCGCTCATCACTTATTTAGAGGATGGAAGGAAGAAGCTGAAAGCGAAGGGGAATGATCGTGCTGATGCATATGTGTTTTTGAATCAGCGCGGGGCGCCTCTTACAGACAGAGGCGTTCGATTCATTCTCACTGAATTAATGAAAAAGGCGTCAGGCACATTACATATCCATCCTCACATGTTAAGGCACACCTTTGCCACACACCTCTTAAATGAGGGGGCAGATTTGAGAAGTGTTCAAGAACTTCTCGGTCATTCGAATTTATCATCAACTCAGGTGTACACGCATGTATCAAAAGATTCTTTAAGAAAAACGTACATGTCTCATCACCCAAGGGCTTTTAAACGATCCTAAAAGGAGGTTTTTTCATGTCATCATTTCATGCAACAACCATCTTTGCCGTTCAACATAAAGGAAAAAGTGCGATGGCTGGAGACGGTCAAGTCACTTTCGGGCAGGCTGTCGTGATGAAACACACGGCAAAAAAAGTGCGCCGTCTTTTCGGAGGCAAGGTGCTTGCAGGTTTTGCAGGTTCAGTAGCAGATGCATTTACACTCTTTGAAAAGTTTGAAACGAAGCTTGAAGAATATGGTGGTAACTTAAAGCGGGCAGCCGTAGAACTAGCAAAAGAATGGCGAAGTGACAAGATGCTCAGGCAGCTTGAGGCCATGCTGATCGTTATGAACAAAGACAGCATCCTGCTTGTCTCTGGGACAGGAGAGGTCATCGAACCAGATGACGGTATTTTGGCGATCGGCTCAGGCGGCAATTATGCGCTTAGCGCCGGGAGAGCACTCAAAACACATGCAGGTGATCACCTCACAGCGAGAGATATTGCAAAGGCTGCTCTTGAAACCGCCGGAGAAATCTGTGTCTACACGAACGATCAAATCACTTTAGAAGAGCTTGAATAGAAAGGACATGAGACGTATGGAGAAAAAGCCGTTCACCCCAAGAGAGATAGTTGAAAAGCTTGATCAATACATTATTGGTCAGCTTGATGCGAAAAAAGCAGTGGCGGTGGCTTTAAGAAACCGTTACAGAAGAAGCCTTTTACATGATAAGCTAAAGGATGAAGTCGTTCCGAAAAATATTTTAATGATCGGCCCAACAGGTGTGGGGAAAACAGAGATTGCCCGCAGAATTGCAAAAATTTCTGGTGCGCCTTTTATTAAAGTGGAAGCGACGAAGTTTACTGAAGTTGGTTACGTCGGCCGTGATGTAGAATCGATGGTCAGAGATCTAGTTGAGACAGCGATCAGAATTGTCAAAGAAGAAAAAATGAAAGACGTTCAAGAAGAAGCAGAAAAACAAGCAAATAAACGTCTTGTTCATTTACTTGTTCCTGGCAAGAAAAAAAGCCAGTCTGTGAAAAATCCTTTTGAGATGCTGTTTGGCGGTTCTGATGAAGATGACCGTGATCGAGATCAATCAAGTGAAGAAGTTGAACTTGAATCGACAAGAAAGCGAATCACTCATCAGCTGGCAATGGGCGAACTTGAAGATCATTACGTCACGATCGAAGTGGAAGAGCAGCAGCCATCCATGTTTGATATGCTTCAGGGCTCGGGTATGGAGCAAATGGGCATGAACATGCAGGATGCGCTCGGCAATCTCATGCCTAAAAAGAAAAAACGCAGAAAGCTGACCGTCAGAGAAGCAAGAAAGGCGTTAACTGCTGAGGAAGCTTCAAAACTGATTGACATGGATGAAGTCAGTCAAGAAGCCGTCTATAAAGCAGAACAACAAGGAATTATTTTTATCGACGAAATCGACAAAATCGCCAAAAGCGGTGGTGCATCATCTGCAGATGTTTCTCGTGAAGGGGTTCAACGTGATATTTTACCGATTGTAGAAGGTTCAACTGTGATGACGAAATATGGGGCAGTGAAAACAGACCATGTGCTTTTTGTAGCAGCAGGTGCATTTCATATGGCGAAACCATCAGATTTGATTCCAGAGCTTCAAGGGCGCTTCCCAATCCGTGTAGAATTAGATAAATTAAATATCGAAGACTTTGTGAAAATCTTAACGGAACCAGATAACGCATTATTAAAGCAATATAAAGCTTTACTTGAAACAGAAGGTATATCTCTTGAATTTTCTGACGATGCTATTCATAAGATTGCCGAAGTCGCTTATCATGTCAATCAGGAGACAGATAACATCGGTGCAAGAAGGCTTCATACCATACTTGAAAAGCTGCTTGAAGAGCTTTCATTTGAGGCGCCTGATATTACACTGGAGACAGTGACCATTACCCCTCAGTATGTAGAAGAGAAGCTAGGAAAGATTGCAAATAACAAAGACTTAAGTCAATTTATACTTTAACAAATGAATAAAGTAATCTAGGAGGATCATTAATATGGCGTTACTACAAAAAACAAGGATTATTAACTCAATGCTGCAAGATTCAGCGGGGAAACCAGTTAATTTTAAAGAAATGGCGGAAACACTGAGAGATGTCATTGATTCAAACATTTTTGTGTTGAGTAGAAGAGGTAAACTTTTAGGCTACTCGATCAACCAGCAGATTGAAAATCCGCGTATGAAGAAAATGCTTGAAGACCGTCAGTTCCCTGAAGAATATACAAAGAGTCTATTCAACATCCCTGAAACATCTTCAAACCTTGACATTAACAGTGAGTATACAGCTTTCCCGATTGAGAACCGTGATTTATTCGAATCAGGTTTGACAACAATCGTCCCAATTATCGGAGGAGGAGATCGTTTAGGAACGTTAATCCTGTCTCGTTTGCAAGATACATTCACTGATGATGATTTAATACTTGCGGAGTACGGAGCAACAGTTGTTGGAATGGAGATCCTTCGTGAAAAAGGAGAAGAAATCGAAGAAGAAGCAAGAAGTAAAGCGGTTGTTCAAATGGCGATTAGTTCTCTTTCATATAGTGAGCTTGAAGCCATTGAGCACATCTTTGAAGAACTTGATGGCAACGAAGGGCTTCTTGTGGCAAGTAAAATTGCTGACCGTGTAGGAATCACTCGTTCAGTGATCGTGAACGCCTTACGTAAGTTAGAAAGTGCAGGCGTCATCGAATCTCGTTCTCTTGGAATGAAGGGAACGTATATCAAAGTGTTAAACAACAAATTTTTAATTGAACTTGAAAATTTAAAATCTCATTAATCAAAACCCCTTTTCAGCCAAAATACAAGCTGAAAAGGGGTTTTTTTTATAAAAAAAGAGGATTTGTCCGAAAAATGACACTCTTTTTTCCAAGAAAACCCTTACAATTCTTAGTTCTTTGAATCTAGGTCTTTGTACCTATTCGTAAAATAGATATATATTACGAGTTTTTTTTACATATACATCATAGACTTTAATCCTATTATTTCTTACAATGAACATATGGTTTTACAAATCTCGACATGATTAAATGGAATGAAATACATATGATTGGAGGTATATGGTTTTGGATATATTTTCTGGAACGATAAGCAACCTTGAGAATGCCTTGGGCAGAGCGAATGTTAAGCAAAAAGTCATAAGCAATAATATCGCGAATATAGACACACCGAACTACAAGTCGAAAAACGTCACATTTCATGATATGCTAAACGATGCGTCGATCAAGCTAGATGCTAAAAAAACATACCAAGGACACATTGATTTTTCTGAAACAGGGTCTAATTATTCAGTTGTTTCGAGCAACCGCACTTCATATCAAGAAAACGGAAATAATGTCGATATTGATCAAGAGATGAGTGAACTCGCTAAAAACCAAATTCAGTATAATGCGTTGGTTGAAAGAATGAGTGGAAAATTCAATTCTCTTAAAACAGTTTTGACAGGAGGTAAGTGATGTCAATTTTTTCAGGCGTTAACGCTTCGGCCTCAGCATTAACAGCTCAGAGGCTCAGAATGGACGTTGTATCCTCTAACCTTGCAAATATGGATACAACAAGAGCGAAACAGGTTGATGGTAACTGGGAGCCTTATAGACGTAAGCTCGTCACATTACAGCCGTCAGGTGAATCGTTTTCATCAATATTGAACTCAAGCATGAATTCGAGCGGTAAATTAGGAAACGGCGTGAAAGCAACGAAGATTACAGAAGACGAAACTCCATTCAACCTTCAATATGATCCTACAAATCCCGATGCCAATGAAAATGGATATGTTCAAACACCTAATGTTGATCCATTAAAGGAAATGGTTGACCTCATCAGCAGTTCAAGGTCATATGAAGCAAACGTGACCGCACTAAATGCGAACAAAAGCATGTTGATGAAAGCTTTAGAAATAGGAAAGTAAGGTGAAAAGAATTGGTTAACGCAATATCTCCTTTCCAGCTTCAAACCGCTCAGCAAGCAAGTGAATTGACAAATGCATCGTCCGTTCAGGCGGCTGCACCTAAAAGTCAAACGAATTTCTCTGATGTGCTGAAGAATTCCATTGAGGCATTAAATCAATCACAGCTGAAATCAGACCAGTATACAAATGCTCTTGCACAAGGAAAAGATGTCAATCTCGATGAAGTCATGATTGCCTCGCAAAAAGCGAGTGTGACACTCACAGCTGCAACGGAGTTTCGAAATAAAGCAGTCGAAGCATACCAAGAGATTATGAGAATGCAGATGTAGGAGGTGCTGACGGACAAAAAAAGACTGAATGGAATGACCGGGGGTTAAGATGAATCGTACTTTAATGCAATTAAGAACAAAAACAGTTGAGTTTTGGCGAAATCGATCAAAATTACAAAAAATACTTATGATTGGCGGCGTTGCTGCCCTAGCAATCATTATTACGGTTGTTAGCATCTTTGCTTCTTCTGAAAAAATGGTTCCATTGTTTAAAGATTTGTCTGAGGCAGAAGCTGGGCAAATCAAACAGGAACTGGATGGCAAAAACGTTAAATCGGAACTTGCGAATAATGGAACAACGATTCTCGTTCCAGAAAAGCAGGCCGACACTTTAAAAGTAACACTCGCATCTGAAGGTCTCCCTAAGACAGGGAATATTGATTACTCCTTCTTTGCGAACAATTCCGGCTTCGGTTTAACAGATAATGAATTTGATGTTCTGAAAGTAGACGCAACTCAGACAGAACTATCCAATCTAATCAACACGATTGATGGGATTAAAGATTCAAAAGTTATGATTAACCTGCCAAAAGATTCCGTTTTTGTTGGAGAAGAGCAAAGTAATGCATCAGCATCCATTGTGCTGCAAGTTGAGCCTGGCTACACGCTCGCGCCGCAGCAAGTAAAAGGCCTTTATCATCTTATTTCAAAAAGTGTGCCGAATTTAAAGACAGAAAACATTGTCATTATGGACCAAGATTCCAACTACTACGACTTAAACAGCAGTTCCGATTCCTATGCAAGTGGAATGGATGCACAGCAGCAGAAAAAAGAAGAAATCGAAAAGAACCTTCAAAGAAAAATTCAACAGCTGCTCGGAACAATGATGGGACAAGAAAAAGTGGCTGTATCGGTTACAACAGACATTGATTTTACTGAAGAGAAAAGAAAAGAAGATCTTGTAGAACCAGTGGATAAAGAAAACATGCAAGGCATCGCTGTCAGTGCTGAAAAGATTGCTGAAACTTATTCAGGAAATGGTGCAGCAGCTGGTGGTACCGCTGGAACAGGCGACGATGATGTCACAAATTACCAAGGTGCCGATGGAGCGAACGGTAGCGGAGATTACGAAAAGAGCGAAGATCGTATCAACTATGAAGTCAACCGCATTCATAAAGATATCAAAGAGAGCCCTTATAAAATTAGAGATGTTGGCATTCAAGCATTGGTCGAACCACCAACTGCAAACGATGTGAACTCTTTAACACCTGAAAGGCAAGATGATATCAAAAAGATTCTTTCAACGATCATTAGCACTTCAATCGATAAAGAATACACAAATGGTCAAGCGCTCACTCAAGCGGACTTAGATAACAAAATTGTTTTATCTGTATCAAAATTAGACGGTAAACAGCAAACTGCAGCAGAAAACCCACCAAACAATATTCCAATCTGGGTTTATATTGTAGGCGGTGTGCTACTACTTGCAATTATCGCTCTTATTATTCTTCTTGTGCGTAAACGCAGAAAAGAAGAGGAAGAAGAGTTTGAGTTTGATGAACGTACACCAATCCATGTTCCTGATATCGATACTGAACCAGAAACAGAGGAAATGGTGAGGAAAAATCAGCTTGAAAAAATGGCAAAAGATAAACCAGAAGACTTTGCTAAATTGCTACGCAGCTGGCTGTCCGAGGATTAGGAGGAATACACATGTCGAGAAAAGATTCAAATCGACTAACAGGCAGACAAAAAGCAGCAATCCTAATGATTTCCTTAGGGCTAGACGTGTCAGCATCTGTATACAAACATCTGTCTGAAGACGAAATAGAAAAATTAACACTGGAAATTTCCAATGTACGAAGTGTAGATACTGCTAAAAAAGATGAAATCATCGAAGAGTTTCACAGCATCGCCATCGCGCAGGACTACATATCACAAGGCGGTCTTATGTACGCAAGACAAGTGCTTGAAAAAGCGCTTGGTGAGGACAAAGCGGACAGCATCTTAAACCGATTAACATCCTCGCTTCAAGTGAAGCCGTTTGATTTTGCTCGAAAGGCTGACCCAGAACAAATCTTAAACTTTATCCAGCATGAGCATCCACAAACCATTGCGCTCATCCTTTCTTACTTAGATCCAGTCCAAGCTGGGCAGATTTTATCTGAATTAGGTGAGGAAGTCCAAACAGAGGTTGCGAGACGTATTGCTTTAATGGACCGCACATCTCCAGAGATTATCAATGAAGTGGAACGCATTCTTGAACAAAAGCTTTCATCAACCTTTACGCAGGACTATACGCAAACGGGCGGGGTTGAAGCGGTTGTAGAAGTACTAAATGGTGTAGACCGTGCGACCGAGAAGACCATTTTAGACACACTTGAAATTCAAGATCCTGAGCTTGCTGATGAAATTAAGAAACGTATGTTTGTCTTTGAAGATATTGTCACTCTTGACAGTAGAGCGATTCAGCGCGTGATCAGAGATGTTGAAAATGATGACTTATTGCTCGCACTCAAAGTGGCAAGCGAAGAGGTCAAAGAAATTGTCTTCCGCAACATGTCACAGCGAATGGTCGAAACGTTCAAAGAAGAAATGGAGTTTATGGGACCTGTCCGGCTTAGAGATGTCGAGGAAGCACAAACTCGTATTGTCAGCATCGTAAGACGACTCGAGGAAGCTGGAGAAATCGTCATAGCTCGAGGCGGAGGAGACGATATCATTGTCTAGGATTATCAAACATGAAACATCTGTTATTCCTGAGCAAGGCCGGCAAACGATTCCTTTGCAGCAAGTGGAGTTCAAAAAAGAACATCACGAAGAAGAGCTTGTCAATAAAACAGAAGCATTGCAGCTTGTACTAAGTGATGCTGAAGATCAAGCAAGCCGTATAGTAGAACAAGCAAATAGTGAGCTTGAAAAAACAATGGCTGAAATCAATCAGCGCCGCGCTGATTTTGAAGAAGAAAGAATGCAGCTCATTGAAGAAGCGAAACAAGCAGGTTACCAAGATGGCTTCCAAAAGGGTGAAGCAGATGCGATGAGTCAGTACCAATCGATTCTTGATCAAGCAAATGACATTGTCAGTCTTGCCAAGCAGGATTACGAAGAAAAAATTGAAAGCTCCGCAGAAAAAATTGTGGAACTGGCTTTCGAACTCGCCAAACGCGTTTGGTACTCGGCTGAGGACACGAAAGATCAATTTGTGGCTCTCGTGAAGCAGGTCATTTCAGAAGTGAAAGAATATGACGATATTTCCATCTATGTTGACCCTGAACATTACGATCATGTGATGGAGTATAAAGACGAATTCATCAGAATCCTTCAAAAGGATACACACCTTGCCATTTACTCGGATGAAAAAGCGCCAAAAGGGACTTGTTATGTAGAAACAAGCTTTGGAAAAGTGGAAGCGAGTGTTGATACCCAGATGAATCAGTTGAAAGAAAAGTTACTAGAAGTCATTGATTCAGGTGATCACAAATGAACATCGATGTGTTAAAAGAAACGATTGAAACCACCGATCCTTATAAACGATTTGGCAAAGTCAATCGAGTTGTTGGACTGATGATTGAATCTAAGGGGCCGGAGAGTTCTATCGGAGACGTGTGTCTCATTCATAAAAAGGGGCGTAAGCACGATCCGATAAAAGCAGAGGTCGTAGGGTTTAGAGATGAAAATATTCTGCTCATGCCTTATGTAGAAGCATCCAATATTTCACCTGGAAGTCTAGTTGAAGCGACAGGCGAGTCGCTGAAGGTCAAAGTTGGGACTGGGTTAATCGGCGAAGTTGTTGATGCCTTCGGTGATCCGCTCGACGGCAGTATGCTTCCAAAGGGACTTGCACCTGTTTCGACAGATCAGTCACCCCCAAATCCGATGGACAGGCCGCCTATTCGACAAAAGATGGGCGTTGGTGTCAGAGTGATCGACAGTCTGCTCACAGTTGGCACTGGTCAGAGGATCGGGATTTTTGCCGGAAGTGGTGTTGGAAAAAGTACCTTAATGGGGATGATTGCAAAGCAGACAGAAGCAGACCTGAATGTCATTGCCCTTGTTGGAGAGCGTGGCCGTGAAGTTCGTGAGTTTATAGAAAAGGATTTAGGTGCCGAAGGACTAAAGCGATCGATTGTTGTCGTCGCAACTTCTGACCAGCCTGCACTGACGAGAATGAAGGCTGCTTATACAGCAACAGCTATTGCGGAATATTTTAGAGACAGAGGAAAAAATGTCATGTTCATGATGGACTCTGTTACACGGGTCGCCATGGCACAAAGGGAAATCGGTCTTGCAACTGGCGAACCGCCAACGACAAAAGGCTATACACCTTCAGTGTTCGCTATACTGCCAAAATTGCTTGAACGAACTGGAACGAATCAGCTTGGTTCCATCACAGCGTTTTACACAGTGCTTGTTGATGGTGACGATATGAATGAGCCAATCGCTGATACAGTCAGAGGGATCTTAGATGGCCACATTGTACTTGATCGTGCTTTAGCCAACAAAGGACAATTTCCCGCTGTCAATATTCTGAAAAGTATCAGCCGTGTCATGAGTAATATCGCAAGTCATAATCACAAGGAGGCGGCTAACCGGTTCCGCCAGCTTTTATCCACTTATCAAAACGCTGAAGACCTCATTAACATTGGAGCATATAAAAAAGGCTCCTCGAAAGACATTGATGAGGCCATGCAGGCTTATCCTCATCTGATTTCATTTTTGAAGCAGGATGTAGAAGAGGCTGTATCTATTGAAGACAGTGTGAATTTATTGCTCGGTTTGATGAATAGAGAGGATTGACAAAAACGGTGAGATATCAATACAAATTTCAAAAGCTCTTAGAATTGAAAGAAAATGAAAAAGACAAGTCACTCGCAGCGTACCAACAATCCGTTTCGGCATTTGAGCAAGTCGCTGAAAAGCTCTATGAAAATATGAGTAAAAAAGAATTAATGGAAAAAAGCAAAGAAGAAAAGCTGAGAGGTGGTATGAGTGTTCAAGAAATGCGTCATTATCAGCAATTTGTGACCAATTTAGATAACACCATTCAGCATTATCAGCAGCTTGTGATCATGAAACGCCATCAAATGAATGAAAAACAATCTGATTTAACTGAAAAAAACATCGAGTTTAAAAAGTTTGAAAAAATGAAAGAAAAGCAGTACGAAAAGTTTTCCCTTGAACATAAGGCCATTGAAATGAAAGAAATGGATGATATCTCTATCAGCCAATTCATGTTTCAAGGACATTAGGAGTCGAGATGAATGCCTAAGAAGGAAAAAACGAAAGAATCAAGCGGCGGTAAATTTCAATGGATCTTGTTTATTGTCATCATTCCATTGATTGTGCTTGTGTTAGTGACTGGCACAATCCTTTATATGGCAGGTTTTGATCTAAAGAAACCGCTCCAAAACATTCCGGGCGTCAGCAGTTTGGTTGGGTCAGATGACACCTCAAAAACGTCATCTTCACATAATGATCAAAGTGATGCAGAGCTGAAAGAATTGAAGAAGACCATTAAAGAGCAAAAAAATGAACTTGAAATTGCACAAAAAGACTTAAAAACAAGCGATGAAGAGATTAAAAGACTGAATCAAAAAATCAATTCGCTTGAAAAAACATCTGAAAATGATGCGAATAACACGTCAGCGAGTGACAGTTCATCAAATAGCAGCTCATCAAACAAAACATCAGACAATAACGCAGCAGGGACAACCTCTGATGGGGCAGCAGCCTCTAACCAGAAAACTAAAGGGAAGATTGCCAGCATTTATGAAAGCATGGACGCAGGGAAATCCGCCAAAATTTTATCAGAATTAAATGATAAAGAGGCATTGAAGATCCTTGAAGAGCTGAGCAAAAATAAACTAACAGACATATTAGCAAAACTAACACCTCAGAAGGCAGCTACGTTTACGAAAGAGCTTGCTAAAAAAGAAGAAAGTGAAAATGGGGGTGGACAATAAGTGAAGCTATTGGATATTGGAGCCTTACAGCAATCGTCTCAAGGTCTTTCGGGACTAAAAGGGAGCGGCGTGGCATCTGCACGCGGGTTGTTTAAACAATTGCTTAGCGGTGCAGGCGCACAAAGCGGTCTTGTTAATGCCGAGACAGCGGGTGCCTCTCTTTCCATCAATGATGCCATGCAAATCATTGAAAAATGGATGCAATCACCTGAAGAAGGGATCGACGGAGACCTTCTTGGAGCACTTCAAACACTTCAAGGTCAAACGCTTGATTCGACTGATCTCAAGTCACTAGAAGAGTTATTTCAAAAAATGGAATCATCCATTTACGGTGATCAAGCTGATAAGCCAGCTTCTGAACATAGTGAACAGCTCATACAAGTCCACTTTTTCTTATATCAACTGCTCAATCAACAGCCGCTCAGCTTTGATGCAAAGCTAGTGCAGGATATTGAAGCGAAAGGTCAAGACTTCATTCACTTTCTTTCGAAAAATGGGGTAGATGAGAAACTAATTCAGCAAGTAAAAGAGCAGTTTTTCTCGCAAGGCTCAGCGCCAAAGCTAAATTCGATGTCTCAAAGTGAGCTGAAACACTTTAATCAGTTAATCGACCATATGATGGCAAATGCAAAAGGGTCAGATAAAGAGTTGAAAATTGCTTTAGGAGAGTTGAAAGAATTGGTCTCTCCAAGACAAGAATCTACTCTTGCTTCTCCGGCAAGAGGGTCTGCTTCTCTTGAATGGCTCATCAAAAAGGAAGTCGTCAAAGGACAAAGCGCTGCTGCACCTGCTTCTGAAAAAACGATCACTCATACGCTTTTGCCAGGTCATAAGCAGTTTTTTCAACTACAATCAGCAGCTCCTGTTCAGCAGACACAAACAACTGATGAAAAGCCAGGAACGGTCGATCAGCAAATTCTAAATACGTGGAAGCAAATGAAATTCACGCCATTTGGCAACTCAAGCGGGCGCTTTACAGTTCGATTAAATCCAGAAAATCTCGGGTTTATCACGATTCAGCTGACGAAGCAAAATGGTATGTATGCGAGTAAAATTACAGCTTCAACACAGGCAGCGAAAGAGCTGTTAGAGCACCATCTGCCGCAGCTCAAGCAGGCGCTTCCGAATATGTCGGTTCAAGTGGACCGTTTCCATATACCGCTTCAATCAAATGAGCAGTCGTTATTTGGACAGTTTAATGAAGAAAACAAGCAGCAGCAGTCAAAAGGGCAGAATTTCCAGAAGCCTGATGAACAGGAAGCAGAATTCCAAGATGTACTGGATGCTCTTGTTGGGTCAGATGAAGAAGAGGAGGAGATTTAATGGCAACAGTTGATGCTACAAATAGAACAGCCGCACAAGCAGACACTTCTTCAAACGCAGCAAAGAAAACGGATACGCTTGGGAAAGATCAATTCTTGAAAATATTGCTTACACAGCTTCAAAACCAAGATCCTACAAACCCACTAGATGACCGTGAGTTTGTCACGCAGCTTGCGACATTTTCATCTTTAGAACAGCAAACCAATATGAACGATTCTATCACCAAGCTGAATCAGCTCATGTCTACATTTGTTGCACACCAAGATCCGTTTACGACGTATGTAGGCTGGATTGGTAAAGAAGTATCGGGCAAACTGGATGATAAAGAGATATCGGGCACTGTGAAGTCTGTTAAAAACATAGATAATGAATACTTCCTGTATTTGGAAGATGGAACGAAAATCAGCCCTTGGGATGTTACAGCAGTTGGAGAAAAAACGAAGTAATTCGAGGAGGAAAATAAATGTTACGCTCACTTTACTCAGGAATTAGTGGAATGAAAAACTTCCAAACAAAATTAGATGTTGTAGCCAATAACGTAGCCAACGTCAATACACACGGATACAAAAAAAGCCGTATCACTTTTAAAGATATGGTCAGTCAAACCATTGCAAGTTCTGGTGGACCGACGAACAACTCTGGTTCAATCAACTCAAAACAAATAGGTTTAGGATCATCTTTATCTTCTATTGATAAAATCATGTCATCGGGGGCTTCTCAAAATACAGATGAACCTTACGACTTTTATATCAATGGAGATGGGTTTTTCCGTATTGAAAGTCAAGGAGAAGTTCTTTATACCAGAACAGGTAACTTTAAACGGGACTCAGAAGGAAGTTTAGTCACTCCTGATGGAAACTACCTTCTAGGAATGAATGGACAAAAAATAACGATTCCAGAGGGCATTTCAAGTGTAAGTGTTGGTCCAGACGGAACTATTTCGGTTGTTGAAAACAACGTATCTAGAAATGTTGGACAGGTTTCACTTGTATCTTTCAGTAACGCAGCAGGATTAGACAAAGTTGGTGACAACCTTTATCGCCAAACGTTAAGCTCAGGTGCACCAAGTAATCCTATCGTACCTGGTGAACAAGGAACGGGCGTCATCCAAACAGGTCGACTTGAAATGTCAAACGTTGATTTAACAGACGAGTTTACCGAAATGATTATCGCACAGCGCGGATTCCAATCGAATGCAAAGACGATCACAACATCTGATGAAATCCTTCAAGAGCTTGTGAATCTGAAACGATAGGAGGTAGGGGGAGCGATTTATCGCTTCTCTGCTTAATATGATTGAAGTGACAAGATTGAATGGCAAAGGATTTATGCTGAACGCTCTCCATATCGAGCAAATCGAAAGCTTTCCAGACACGACCATTACATTAGCCAATGGAAAGAAATTCGTTGTGAAAGAAGATGAAGAACAGCTTCAAGAGAAAATCATTTCTTTCTACAGAAAAATCCAAGTCATTTCATTGAATCAAGGAATAGAGGAGTTTGAATGAAGAAGAAATTAGTCGTAGTAATGCTAATCATGATTATTGCCATCGGCGGAATAGGAGCAGGCATCATTTTTCTGCTGAATGGGTCAGACGAAGCAAAAGCTGAAAAAGAGCCAACAGCAGATGAAGTCGTAAAAGCTTCTGTTGAAATTCCTGAGATTATCACCAATTTAAAGTCTGAAGGAAATGCTGTCAAACTTGTATTGAATATTGAAACGGACTCTGAAAAAGCAAAAGAAGAGCTTGAGAAAAGAAGTTTTCAAGTGAAAGACGCCGTAATCGACATTTTATCAGACACGAATGCAGATGAACTTGATGGCAAAAAAGGCAGAGAACATTTTAAAACACTAGTCAAAAACAAAGTGAATAACTATTTGCAAGATGGCAAGGTGAAAGAAGTATATATAACCTCCTTTAATCTGCAATAGAGGCGATTAATTGACACGATGGAGGTGAAGAAATGTCAGGAGAAGTGCTTTCCCAGAATGAGATCGATGCATTATTATCCGCCATATCTACTGGTGAAATGGATGCAGAAGAGCTGAAAAAAGAAGAAACGACGAAAAAAGTGAAGGTGTATGATTTTAAGCGTGCACTGCGCTTTTCGAAAGACCAGATTCGAAGTTTAACAAGGATTCATGATAACTTCGCTAGACTGCTCACCACGCACTTTTCAGCTCAGCTAAGATCATATATTCAAATTACTGTCAGTTCGGTTGACCAAGTACCATACGAAGAATTTATTCGTTCGATTCCTAATATGACATTATTAAACTTATTTTATGTCAGCCCGCTTGAAGGAAGAATCATGCTTGAAGTGAACCCAACAATCGGCTATGCCATGATGGACAGGCTGATGGGCGGGATTGGCATTAGTCATAATAAGACAGAATCACTTACAGAAATCGAAACAAAGATTATCTCAAACATGTTTGAGGGAGCTTTGGAAAATTACAGAGAAGCGTGGCAGTCCATAACCGACATCGAGCCTGAAATGGCAGATTTCGAGGTAAATCCCCAATTTGTTCAAATGGTATCACCAAACGAAACAGTTGTCGTCATTTCTCTTAATACACAAATTGGTGAGGTGAGCGGGGTTATTAACCTATGTATTCCTCATGTTGTATTAGAGCCTATTATTCCGAAGCTGTCTGTACACTACTGGATGCAGTCTGAACGAAATGAACCAAAACAACAAGAAACAAAGGCCATTGAAAAACGAATTATGAAGGCAAAAATACCGGTAGTCGCAGAGCTAGGGGAATCGGAAATGACGGTGGAAGAGTTTTTGAATTTGGAAATTGGTGATTGTATTGCCTTGGACAAACCAGTAAATGCGCCTCTTACTGTTATGGTCGGAAATAAACCGAAATTCTTGGGACAGGCCGGCCGCGTGAATCGGAAACAGGCGATTCAAATTCTAGATCACGACATAAGAGGTGAAGAAGATGGAGAATAACGGAAGTAAATTATCACAAGATGAAATCGATGCGCTCCTTAAAGGAGGCAGCAATGACGATATAGAGCCTGATACAATCCTTTCTGCAATGGAACAAGATGCCATTGGAGAAATCGGAAACATTTCATTCGGTAGCTCTGCAACAGCACTTTCAACCCTATTAAATCAAAAAGTGGAGATTACAACTCCAACCGTCACAGTGATTCAAAAGAGCAAGCTGAATGAGGAATTCCCTCATCCATATGTCGCTATTGAAGTGAACTATACAGAAGGCTTCAGTGCAAGTAACCTGCTTGTCGTCCAGCAAACAGATGCAGCAGTCATTGCGGACTTAATGATGGGCGGAGACGGGACAAATGCTGACCCTTCTTTAAGCGAGATTCACTTAAGTGCAGTGCAGGAAGCGATGAACCAAATGATGGGTTCTGCTGCGACATCCATGTCGACGGTCTTTAATAAAAAGATTGATATTTCTCCGCCTCGCGTCGAATTACTTGATGTGAAAGAAGGAGAAGGAACAGACCGTATTCCAGCTGAAGAAATGCTTGTCAAAGTGTCCTTCAGATTAAAAATAGGTGAACTCATTGATTCAAATATTATGCAGCTTTATCCTATTACATTTGCGAAGGATTTAATCGCAGAATTAACAGACTCTACGCAAGAGGAAGAGCCGGTTCAAGACACGCAAGTGAGCACACCTGAATCTCAGCAGGCAGCTCCGCAAACGCAGTCTGCACCAGCGCAGCAAGCAGCTCCGCCGAAAAGACAGGCGAAGCCAAAGCCGGCAGCACCTGTAAATGTAGCGCCTGTTGAATTTGAAGCGTTCAGTGAGCCTCAGCATACAACAAACCACCTTGGAAATCTTGATATGCTGATGGATATTCCGCTTTCTATTACGGTGGAACTTGGAAGAACTCAGCGCAGTGTAAAAGAAGTCCTTGAGCTTTCAGCTGGAAGTATCATTGAACTGGACAAACTTGCTGGGGAGCCAGTCGACATTCTGGTGAACAAACGAATCGTCGCCAAAGGAGAAGTCGTTGTCATTGATGAGAACTTTGGTGTTCGTGTGACTGATATTTTAAGTCAGTCAGAAAGACTTTCTAATTTAAAATAAACAAACATATAGGGAGAGAATAAGTAAATGGCTACTAAGGTATTAATCGTAGATGATGCAGCATTCATGAGAATGATGATAAAGGATATTCTTGTAAAAAACGGATTTGATGTAGTAGGAGAAGCAGAAAACGGCGCTCAAGCAGTTGAAAAATACAAAGAAACTTCTCCAGATCTTGTCACAATGGATATCACAATGCCAGAAATGGACGGAATCACAGCGCTAAAAGAAATTAAACAAATCGACGCTTCTGCAAAAATCATCATGTGTTCAGCAATGGGACAGCAGTCAATGGTTATTGACGCGATCCAAGCAGGTGCAAAAGACTTTATCGTGAAGCCGTTCCAGGCAGACCGTGTACTTGAAGCAATTAATAAAACGTTAGGCTAAAAAAGGGTGTAAGACTTGTTGAAAAAACGTTTGATATGTATAGCAATGATCAGTTTTATGCTTTTCTTGACGATGCAGCCCGCCTCACTGTTTGCTGAAACGAAAGATCCTGAAAATGGCACAGTGAATGACTGGATCAAAGAAGAGAAAGGCAGCAAAAAGGATACAGAAAAGACAACCACTGACAATCAAACGAATCCGGCAGAAGAAGTTCCCTCTTCTTCTGTCTCCATTATGGATTTTGTCAAAATGATTGGTGCTTTACTTTTTGTCATCCTGCTCATATATGGATTGGTGAGATTTGTTGGTAAGCAAAACCGCTTACTCAAACCATTTCGCTATGTTGAAAATATTGGCGGAACGACGGTTGGCCAAAACCGTTCAGTCCAGCTTATCAAAGTGGGCAAACGAGTATTAGTAGTCGGTGTAGCGGACTCAATCCAGCTGCTAAAAGAAATTGATGATGAACAAGAATGTGAAGCGATCGTGAAACAATATGAAGAAGCGATGGAAAGCAAAACAGATTTACCAAAAATCGTTCAAAAATTCACATCGCAGGTAAAGAAACAGGATCAGCCCACCACTTCTTCTTTTTCAGCCAATTTGAAGGCGCAGCTAGCCGAATTGAAAAAGACCCAATCAGAAGTTAGAAAGAAAGGCCCGAAACAAAATGAATGAGTTTATCGATTTATTTAATTCCAGCGGTGCAGGGAATATTAGCACGTCTGTCCGTCTTCTTTTACTTTTAACCGTATTTTCGGTTGCACCAGGCATTCTCATTTTAATGACATGTTTTACACGAATTGTGATTGTTCTTTCATTCGTTAGAACGTCACTTGCAACCAACTCAATGCCGCCAAACCAAGTGCTTGTAGGGCTTGCTTTGTTTCTCACATTTTTTATCATGGCACCCACGTTCTCAGAGATTAATAAAGAGGCACTGACGCCGCTTTTAAATGATGACATTACGCTCAATCAGGCATATGAAAAAGCCGAAGTGCCGATTAAAGAGTTTATGAGTAAACATACGAGACAGAAGGATTTGGCTTTATTTCTTAGTTACGCAAAAATGGATACACCTGAATCGATAAAAGATATTCCGTTAACGGCGATGGTACCCGCTTTTGCCATTTCAGAATTAAAGACGGCATTTCAAATTGGTTTCATGATCTTTATTCCATTTTTAATTATTGACATGGTGGTCGCAAGTGTCCTGATGTCAATGGGAATGATGATGCTTCCTCCGGTTATGATATCGCTCCCTTTCAAAATATTGTTATTTGTTTTAGTCGATGGATGGTATTTGATTGTTAAATCTTTGCTGCAAAGCTTTTAGAGTAGGTGCTTAAAACATGAGTTCAGAATTTGTCATTACGATGGCTGAAAGATCAGTGTATGTAGTATTGCTTGTCAGTGGGCCGCTTCTAGCGCTCGCTCTTATTGTGGGACTGATTGTCAGTGTGTTTCAGGCGACAACCCAAATTCAAGAACAGACGCTTGCGTTCATTCCTAAAATTGTTGCAGTTCTTATCGGGCTTGTTGTGTTTGGTCCATGGATGCTGTCAACCATTGTGTCCTTTACGACAGAGCTGTTCTCGAATTTAGATCGATTTGCAGGTTAACCAGCGATGTCAATCATAGAATTATTCCCTGCTTTTCTGTTAGTTTTTATTCGGATCACCGCTTTTTTTGTGACAGTACCGCTTTTAGCGCATAGAACGATCCCAGCTGTACACAGAGTTGGATTCTCACTGTTTTTAGCCGTGATTAGTTTTAGCACGATTAAGGAACCGCCAGCACTCGACATAGACGGTCTTTATATGATGCTTGCGGTGAAAGAAGCAATGGTCGGACTTCTGCTTGGCCTGATTGCATATATCATGGTGTCCGCTGTTCAAATTGCCGGTTCATTTATTGATTTTCAAATGGGCTTTGCGATCGCCAATGTGATTGATCCACAAACAGGGGCGCAAACGCCGCTGATGGGGCAGTTTTTTTATACGGTCACATTGCTATTGATGCTGGCAACCAATGCACACCACCTGCTGCTTGATGGAATCTATTACAGCTTTCAATATATTGCAGTTGATCAGTACGCACTGAATTTCGGCAGTGAATCCTTTGCTTACTTTATTGCAAAGAGCTTCAACCAAATGTTCATCATTGCCTTTCAAATTTCAGCACCGGTTGTCGCCAGCTTGTTTTTGGTCGATTTGGCACTGGGCATTGTGGCACGAACAGTTCCGCAGATGAACGTTTTTGTTGTCGGACTTCCTATTAAAATGGGTGTGAGTTTTATTATGATCATCATTTGTATGGGTGTCATCTTCGGTGTAGTCCAAAATACATTTGATACGATTGTACTTACCATGAGGAATTTCTTAGCATTGGTCGGTGGTTCGTCATGATGATAAGGCTTAGACTAGACTTGCAATTTTTCGCAGGTGAAAAAACAGAAAAAGCAACCCCGAAAAAGAGACAGGATTCACGTAAAAAAGGTCAGGTTGCCAAAAGTACCGACGTCAATACAGCCATCTCATTTCTATTAATCTTTTTATCATTCTTTTTTATTGGGCCTTTTATGAAAGAGCGTATTATTGCGCTCATTGAACGTTTTTATTCAACAACCATGCTAATGAAGGTTAGCACATCTAATATTCATCAACTGTTCGTGGAATTGCTTCAGGAAACAGGGCTCCTTCTCATGCCAATCCTTGGTGTTGGTATGCTGGCAGGCGTCATCAGTAACTATTTACAAGTCGGCGTTCTCTTTTCAACAGAAGTCATCAAACCGAAATTAGAAAAGCTAGATCCTATTAAAGGGTTTAAACGGATATACAGTATTCGAGCCCTCGTAGAGCTATTAAAATCCATTTTGAAAATTGGCTTTGTTGGTTTTGCGACATTTATTGCACTTTGGATGCACTTTGACGAAATTCTGCGGCTTCCTTTATTAACAGCAGAGGAAACCCTTCATTTCGTCGCAAATATGACCTTAATTATGGGTCTATATGCAGCAGGTGCGCTCATGGTTTTAGCAGGGCTTGATTATATGTATCAGAAATTTGATTATGAAAAAAACTTACGGATGTCCAAACAAGACATCAAAGATGAGTATAAAAAATCAGAGGGTGACCCGCTCATAAAATCAAAGATTAAACAGCGTCAGCGGGAAATGGCCATGAGACGGATGATGCAGGAAGTCCCAAAAGCGGACGTCATCATTACAAACCCAACTCACTATGCAATTGCTTTGAAATATGACGAAGAAAAGATGGACGCGCCCTTTGTTGTGGCTAAGGGAATAGATATTTTGGCTTTGAAAATTAGAACGATTGCGAAAGAGCACGATATCATGACCGTAGAAAACCGGCCGCTCGCTCGTGCACTCTATGATCAGGTCGACATCGACCAAGCGGTGCCAGAGGAATACTTTAAGGCAATCGCCGAAATTTTAGCTTACGTATATAAAACGAAACAAAAGATTTTATGAATTTTTGGTTTTAAAAGGAGAGAACAGGCATGTCAGCAAGAGATTTATCTGTTTTATTCAGTGTTATTTTAATTGTGGCGATGCTGGTCATACCGTTTCCGCCCGTTCTATTAAGTATTTTAATCATTATTAATATTTCTCTTGCGCTTATCGTGCTTCTCACCACAATGAACATGCAAGAACCACTGCAATTTTCAATATTTCCATCATTGCTTTTGCTCTTAACGCTATTTCGCTTAGGGCTTAACATCTCTACAACACGATCTATCCTATCAACTGGAGACGCTGGAAAGGTTGTAGAAACGTTTGGTTCATTTGTTGTTGGAGGAAATGTACTCGTGGGTCTGGTGGTCTTCCTTATTCTGATCATCATTCAGTTTGTTGTTATCACCAAAGGGGCTGAGCGTGTATCTGAGGTTGCGGCAAGATTTACCCTCGATGCGATGCCAGGGAAACAAATGAGTATTGATGCAGATTTAAATGCAGGGATGCTGACAGAAAGTGAAGCAAGAAACCGCCGTGAAAAAGTAGCGAGAGAAGCAGACTTTTACGGTGCGATGGATGGTGCAAGTAAGTTCGTTAAAGGGGATGCCATCGCAGGGATTATCATCGTTATTATTAATATTATTTTTGGCATTATTATTGGGATGCTTCAGCAAGGAATGTCGATTCAAGAATCAGCTTCCCACTTTACACTATTAACGGTAGGAGACGGGATTGTTTCACAAATTCCTGCACTTCTCATTTCAACAGCGACAGGGATTGTCGTCACAAGGGCTGCTTCTAATGGGAACCTTGGTTCAGATATCACTGAACAGCTGTTTGCATTCCCAGCTATGCTTTACGTCACAGCAGGCACGATCTTCCTTCTTGGGTTGTTTACTCCAATCGGCGTACTTTTGACAGCGCCGATCGCAGGTTTACTTGCCCTCGGCGCATACTTGATGTCGAAAAACAAACAAGATCAAGAAGAAATCGAAGAGGTACTGGAGGAACAGGCAGAGGTAGAAGAGATGAAAAGTCCAGAAAGTGTCATTCACCTTCTGCAAATGGATGCCATTGAATTTGAATTTGGCTACGGCCTGATTCCGCTCGCCGATGCAAATCAAGGCGGTGACCTGTTAGACCGAATTGTGATGATCCGAAGGCAGCTTGCCCTCGAATTAGGTCTTGTCATTCCAGTTGTCCGAATTCGAGACAACATTGCACTTAACCCAAATGAGTATCGGCTCAAAATAAAAGGGAACGAAGTGGCAAAAGGTGAGCTGCTGCTTGATCACTACTTAGCGATGTCCCCAACACCTGATGATGATCCGATTGAAGGGATTGAAACAATCGAGCCATCCTTTGGACTTCCGGCTAAATGGATTTCAGAAGCAGAAAAAGATCAGGCTGAGATGCTTGGCTATACGGTTGTAGATCCTGCATCTGTTGTGTCTACTCACATCACAGAGAAGATTAGACAAAACACACACGAACTGCTCGGACGCCAAGAAACGAAGCAATTAATCGATCATCTGAAAGAAAGTTATCCTGTCTTAGTGGATGAGGTGACGCCAAATCCACTAGCAGTTGGTGATATTCAAAAAGTATTGGCAAAACTGCTGAAAGAAAAGGTTTCTATTCGAAATCTTGTCACCATTTTTGAAACGCTTGCAGACTACGGAAAATTAACGACAGATACAGATTTGTTAACAGAGTATGTCAGACAGGCGCTGGCAAGACAGATTACCGCACAATATGCAAGAGACAATGAATCATTGAAAGTCGTGACATGCTCAGGCCGAGTGGAAAAGGTGATTGCTGACAGCGTACAGCAGACAGAGCATGGCAACTACTTATCGTTAGATCCAGAATCCTCTGAAAGTGTGATTCAATCAGTGGCGAGAGAAATTGAACAGCTTTCGCTTCGTCAGGAAACGCCGGTTCTATTGTGCTCACCTCCTATAAGAATGTACGTCAAGCAGCTGTTAGAAAGATATTTCCCGGATTTACCGGTACTATCTTATAACGAACTAGAAGCAAATGTGGAAGTACAGAGCATCGGAGTGGTGGATATCTAATGAAAATGAAAAAAATCACAGCGAATTCTATGCAGGAGGCAACGATTCAAATTAGGCAGCAGCTTGGGAAAGATGCCGTCATTTTAAATTCCAAAACCGTTGTTAAACGAAAGCTATTCGGTTTAAAGAAACAGCAAATGGTTGAAGTAATAGCTGTGCTGGATCAAGATTTTGAAGAAAGAGCGGGTGAAGGTGTACATCCGGCGCCTCCTCTTCCAGTATTTCCGAAAAAGGAGTACATTCATCACCGGCCTGAAGAGCCATCCCTTGCTCCTGAGGCAGTGAAACCAGTACCTTCTCATGCTCAGCCTTTAGAATATGCGAGGAATGAGCGGCATGCTGGTATTCTGCCTGATCCGCTCATGGCAATCGATCAAAAGCTTAAGGATCAAGGTCTTGATGATGCCATTCGAGACGAATGCCTAAAAGGTCTTTTAACGAAGGGGGCTGTCAAGGAAGATCAAATTCAAAAAGAACTTGAACAACTGCTGACAGATATGCTGCCGGCTCACACCCCTGATGAGCCGATGATTCGTTCAAAATACATTGTGCTGTTTGGTTCAACTGGGGCTGGTAAAACAACAACGATTGCAAAGCTGGCTGCCAAAACTGCCATTCAGAAGCAAAAGAAAATCGCTTTTATTACAACAGATACGTACCGAATTGCAGCCATCGAACAACTGAAAACATATGCGGAACTGCTGAATGCACCGCTAGAGGTTTGTTATTCGAGAGAGGATTTTGTGAAAGCTCAAGAGACCTTTAAAGAGTATGATCATATTTTCGTAGACACAGCGGGGCGTAACTTTAAAGAAGAAGTGTATATCAAAGAGCTGACAGACATTATTCCATTTGATGAAAGCATTCAAAGTTTCCTAGTGATGAGTGCGACCTCGAAGTATCAGGACATGAAAGCCATGGTTAAACGATTTGAACACGTTCCAATCGACCAATTCATTTTTACAAAGGTAGATGAAACAGACACGATGGGAACGATCTTTCAAATCATTGCAGACTCTCAAATCGGACTTGGCTTTTTAACAAATGGTCAAAATGTACCTGAGGATATTCTTGAGGGCTCTCCTCTTGAATTAACAAGGATGGTCTTACAATGATGAAACCCGACCAAGCGGAAGGTTTAAGAAAGCTCGTTCAGCAGAATCAAACGATCACACCAGCTCCTCTTGGTATAAGCGGACAGGCAAAAACCATTGCTGTCATGAGCGGTAAAGGCGGGGTAGGAAAATCGAATTTGACGCTGAATATGGCACTGTCTATCGCAAATGCAGGCAAGCGAGTGTTAGTCATCGACCTTGATTTTGGTATGGGGAATATTGATATTTTACTAGGAAAAACATCGACTAGCTCAATATTAGATGTTCTTGTCAGGAAGAAATCCTTCCAAGCAGCTATGACACAAGGAACGAACAACCTTTATTACATTTCTGGCGGAAGCGGACTTGAAAAGCTGTTTTCTTTAGATAAAGATCAATGGTCGTTCTTTCTAGAGGAAATGGAAAGAATGATGCACGACTTTGATTGTATCTTCTTTGATATGGGTGCTGGCTTGTCAAAAGATCAACTGCCTTTTGTTTTATCAGCAGGAGAAGTTGTGGTTGTGACAACGCCAGAACCAACATCGATCATGGATGCTTACAGCGCAATTAAACACTTAGCTATTCATCAGTTTGAACAATCTGTGCAAATCATTGTCAACCGTTGTAAAACCCCGTCAGAAGGGTCTGAAACCTACCGGAAATTAGCAGGAGTGGTCACATCATTTCTACACAGAAAGCTAGTATTTGCTGGTGCTGTGCCGGATGATCCTGCGGTTCCTAAAGCAGTGGCTGAACAAATTCCATTTTATATCAAGCAGCCTCATTCAAGGCTAAGTAAAACCATCAAGATGCTGGCAGAAACACTTTATCAACAGCAGATCAGAGAGGCACAGAGAGAGCAGCATACGTTTATAGATAAGTTGTCCTCTTTTTTTAAAAGGAGGAAGGTGGACTCATGATTAGAGTGCTTGTAGTAGATGATTCGGCCTTTATGCGAAAGCTCATAAGTGATTTCCTAAGTGCTGAGCAAGAAATAGAAGTCGTCGGAACGGCGCGAAATGGGGAAGATGCCTTAAAACGGATCAAGGAACTGAATCCAGATGTTGTCACGCTAGATGTGGAAATGCCTGTTTTAAATGGAACAGAAGCATTAAAACAAATTCTGGCTGAACACGACCTTGCCGTGATTATGGTGTCAAGCCAGACAAAGCAAGGGAAAGATTTAACCATCCATTGCTTAGAACTTGGTGCTTTTGACTTTGTGACAAAGCCTTCAGGAAGTATTTCCCTCGATTTGCACAAAGTAAGAGGTCAAATTGTAGAGCGGGTGCTTGCGGCAGGGCTGTCAAGGAAACGAACTGAAGTGCAGGTTTCTCCTAAGCCGGTGATGAAGCCGCCAAGTCCAGTGGCTGCCCCTCGCCCGCAAGCAGTAAAAAGCGGCTCACTCCGAAAGATTATTTCAATCGGAACATCAACGGGTGGGCCAAGGGCACTTCAACGAGTCGTCACGAAGCTACCCAAGGACATAGAAGCACCCATTTTGATTGTGCAACATATGCCGGCAGGATTTACGGCGTCACTTGCTACTAGGTTAGACCATTTATCTCAAATTTCGATTAAAGAAGCACAAGATGGAGACATCGCTAAAAATGGAGTGGCTTACATAGCTCCTGGTGGAATGAATATGTCACTTCATGAACAAGGGGCGTCCTTAGTTATCAGGCTGTCTCCAGAGGACACGGAAAGCCGGCACAAACCTTCTGTTAACTATTTATTTGAATCCATCAGCAATATAAAGGGTTACGAGAAAATTGCTGTCATTATGACAGGCATGGGTAGTGACGGCACAGAAGGTGTCAAAAAAATGGTCGCAAGCGGTCATACGAAAGTCATTGCAGAAAAAGAAGAATCATGTGTTGTTTTCGGAATGCCTAAATCAGTCATTAAAGCAGGCCTTGCACATGAAACAAGGCATGTGGATGACATCGCACATGCAATTATAAGCTCCATGAAAAAAGAGAGGGCGTGAACACGTTGGATGTAAACCAATACTTAGATATCTTTTTAGATGAAAGCAGAGAACACTTACAAGCTTGTAATGAAAAACTTCTTGATTTAGAAAAGAACCCAACCGACTTGCAGCTAGTGAATGATATATTCAGAGCGGCTCACACATTGAAAGGCATGAGTGCAACGATGGGCTACGCTGATATGGCTCAGCTCACGCATCATTTAGAAAACATGTTTGATGCCATTCGAAATGAACAAATGATTGTCACACCTGAGTCAATGGACACAATGTTTGAAGCACTCGATCACCTTGAAGCAATGGTTCAATCAATTGCAGAAGGCGGAGATGGGAAACGCGATGTCACAGAGGTTAGTAAAAAGCTAGATGTGACAGGAAGCCATGCTGAGGCAGCTCCTAGTGTTGAGACAGCGGATGTATCAGCGGATGCTGCTAACGACTTAGACTATAACGAATTTGAACGAACAGTGCTTGATGAAGCGAGGGAACAAGGCTTTAAATGTTATGAACTCAATGTGACATTAAGTGACGCATGCTTATTAAAAGCCGTTCGAGTCTATATGATCTTTGAAAGACTGAACGAAGCAGGTGAGGTCGTCAAAACAGTTCCAAATGCAGAACTTTTAGAATCAGAAGATTTCGAATCTGAATTCAGCATTTCTTATTTATCTAAACAACCGATGGACGAAGTGAAAAAAATCGTAATGGCGATCTCAGAAGTTGAACATGTTGAGATCTCAGAAGTCTCTGCATTTGAAGAAGCGGCTCCAGCTGAAAAACAAGAGGCAAAACCTGAACAGGAAAAAGAAGAAGTCTCCGTGCCTGCTGCGAAAGCACCAGCAAGCGATGCGCCAAAAGCAAATGGTAATAACGGTGCAGCTGCCGGCGGAACAAAAACGATTCGAGTCAACATCGACCGTCTCGATTCTCTAATGAATCTATTTGAAGAACTGGTGATTGACAGAGGCCGTTTAGAACAGATTGCCAAAGAATTAGAAAATAATGAACTCACAGACACTGTTGAAAGAATGACACGTATTTCTGGAGACCTGCAATCGATCATCCTGAACATGAGAATGGTCCCTGTGGAAACAGTGTTTAACAGATTCCCGCGTATGATTCGTCAATTGACAAAAGAGCTTAATAAGAAAATTGAATTGATCATTGAAGGTGCTGAGACAGAGCTTGATCGTACAGTCATCGACGAGATTGGAGATCCGCTCTTACACTTACTTAGAAACAGTCTAGATCACGGAATTGAATCGCCAGAAGAACGTGTGAAAAAAGGCAAGCCAGAAAAAGGTACCGTTCTATTAAAGGCGTATCATAGCGGAAACCATGTCTTCATTGAAGTAGAAGATGATGGCGGCGGAATTAACCGTAAGAAAGTGCTTGAAAAAGCATTAGAGCGCGGGGTTATTACTGAAAGAGAAGCGGAAACGCTTGAAGATCATCAAGTTGATTCATTGATCTTTGCAGCAGGATTCTCTACAGCTGATACGATTTCTGACATCTCAGGCCGCGGTGTAGGCCTTGACGTTGTGAAAAACAAGCTGGAATCATTAGGCGGATCTGTGAGCATCAACTCAACAGAAGGACAGGGCTCACTATTCTCGATCCAGCTTCCGCTTACATTATCAATTATTTCCGTTCTTCTTGTGAAACTGGAAGAGGAAACATTTGCGATTCCGATTTCTTCTATTATTGAAACGGCTGTCATTAAGAAAAGCGACATCCTTCAAACGCATGATCATGAAGTGATTGATTTCCGCGGATTTATCGTACCGGTCGTGTACTTGAAGAAACAATTCCACGTACCAAATGCGAATGAATTAGAGGAAGAACTGCACATCATCGTTGTTCGTAAAGGAGATAAGCTGACAGCATTTGTGGTCGATTCATTTATTGGTCAGCAAGAGGTTGTATTGAAATCACTAGGAGATTACCTGCCAAACGTGTTTGCGATCTCAGGCGCAACAATCCTAGGCGACGGTCAAGTTGCACTCATCGTTGACTGTAATGCACTGATCAAGTAAAAAACAATAGAGGAGCGGTCTGAAATGAGTACAGATATCAAAACTGGCGAAAAGATGATTGTGTTTATCGTAAACAAAAAAGAATACGCCATTTCAGTATCAGAAGTAAAGTCCATTGAAAAATGGCAGCAGCCGACAAGAGTCCCTGGCGTTGCCCCTTATATATGCGGTGTTATTAATCTGCGCGGTGTCGTGACACCTGTCATCGACCTTAGAGTCAGACTTGGATCAACTGACAACGACATTACAGATGAAACGAGAATGATTATTGTACAAGTTGGTGACATTGAAGTCGGCTGGATTGTTGATGAAGCGAATGATGTCATTACAGTCCATCAGGAAGAAGTAGAATCTTCTCCTGATTTAGCTGAAAAAGAAGGGCAATCATGGGTGACAGGTATCATTAAGCATGATCAGCGTCTATTTAATATCATTCATCCTGGTGCTGTCCTCGACAAGAGCGTTCAAGATGCACCTGTTCATTAAGGAGGATGTGAAATGAGCATTTTCAATGAAATAAAAGATGAACAGCTGGATGTATTAAGAGAGGTTGGGAATATTGGAGCAGGCCACGCCGCGTCTGCTCTTGCCAGCCTATTGGATCGCAAAATAGATATGGCTGTTCCGTTTGTCAAGGTTCTCTCGTTTGAAGAATTAATGGATTTCTTTGGCGGTGCAGACCTCCCAGTTGCAAGCATTTTCCTGCGAATGGAAGGAGATTTATCTGGCTCTATCTTTTTCATTATGCCCTTTGAGCAAGCAGAGCAATTTGTAAGAGAGCTTGTACAGGATCCGGCATTTGATATTGATACCATTCACGAGCATGTGATGGGGACGTCAGCACTACACGAGCTGGGAAATATTTTAGCAGGCTCTTATTTATCAGCCCTTGCCGATTTAACAAAATTGCAGCTTCACCCAAGTGTACCAGATGTTACGCTCGATATGTTTGGGGCTGTCATTAGTGAAGGATTGATGCAATTCAGCCCTCTAGGGGATCAGGCAATTGTGATTGATACATCGATTTTTGATGATCAAAATAAGCAAGAGCTGAAAGGAAATATGTTTCTATTACCAGACTTTGAATCGTTTGAAAAACTATTCAAAGCATTAGGTAACCTGTAATGAACGTTCAGATTCCGGCAGTTGTAAAGGTTGGTATAGCGGATGTTCAGCTTGTGAAAACACCGGACCGTATTCGGACATCCGGACTTGGTTCTTGTGTAGGGCTTGTTCTGTTTGATCAAGAAAAAAAACTGGCAGGTCTTGTCCATGTCATGCTTCCAGACTCATCCCTTGCAAAAGGGGCAGTGGAGAACTTGGCTAAATATGCAGATACAGGTGTCAAGCATACAATTGATCTGCTTCTTAAAGAAGGAGCACGCAAACATGCGCTAAAGGCAAAACTTGCTGGCGGCGCAGAAATGTTTAAGTTTAAGTCAACCAATGATCTAATGAGAATTGGACCTAGAAACGTATCAGCTGTTAAAGAACATCTGTCTCTTTATCGCATCCCGATCATTAGTGAGGATACGGGCGGGAGCAATGGCCGTACGATTGAATTTGACCCGCTTACGACAGAGCTTGAGATCCGCACTGTGAAGCAAGGCATTATGAAGATATAACTAAGGAAGTATAGGGGGAGAAAGATGCAATCCTTAAATTACGAAGATCAGGCGCTATGGGCTAGATGGAAAGAGTGGAAGGACCCAGCTGCTGGAGATGATCTTATGCGCCGCTATATGCCGCTCGTCACATATCATGTTGGAAGAATTTCCATCGGACTCCCGAAGTCAGTGCATAAAGAAGACTTGATCAGTCTAGGGATGCTCGGTTTATATGATGCCCTTGAAAAATTTGACCCCGGAAGAGATCTGAAGTTTGATACATATGCATCCTTCAGAATCCGCGGGGCCATCATCGACGGTCTTCGTAAAGAGGACTGGCTGCCTCGTACATCAAGAGAAAAAACAAAAAAAGTAGAAGCGGCTATTGAAAAGCTTGAACAGCGCTATTTACGAAATGTGACGCCGACAGAAGTGGCAGAGGAACTTGGCTTGAGTGAACAGGATGTTGTCACAACAATGAATGAAGGTTTCTTTGCGAATCTGCTTTCAATCGACGAGAAGCTGCATGATCAAGAAGACGGTGAAAACGTCCAAGTCATGATTCGCGACGAGAAAACAGTGACACCTGAAGAGAAGATGCTGAAAGATGAATTAATAGAACAGCTTGCTGAAAAAATGACCGAGCTATCGGAAAAAGAAAAGCTCGTGATCAGTCTTTTCTATAAAGAGGAACTGACGTTAACGGAAATCGGTCACGTGCTCAATTTATCGACCTCGCGCATTTCGCAAATTCATTCAAAGGCATTGTTCAAGCTTAAGCATCTGCTTGATAAAGCCATTCAATCTTAAAGAGTTAGTGAGTGAAAAAATATGTTATGGCTGATTAGCTTCATGCTTCATGCTGCACTTATTTATTTTGTGATCATTTTATATACGAGAATGAATTCGCTGAAGGCAACTGAACAAAAGCAGCGAGAACTTCTAGAAGAAACGGAAAATACCCTGGCTGCATTTTTGATGGAAGTCAAAGAAGAGAATGACAAACTATCAAAAGTGGCAGCCGCTTCCCCTGATTTTTCTGCTGAAGAGCTGAAATCGGATTTTCAGACACCAAAGCAGCCACAACCACCAATTGAATCCCAGCAATCGGTAGAAAGTGAAGATCCAGTACCAGAGCACTTGTCAGCTCTCCTTAGTGAAGTTGAAGTGCAGGAAGAGAAGGTAAACGAACCCGTTCCACATCTTGAATCAGAAGCTTCTGTGCCTTCTGAAAGTGAAATAGAAGAAACATTCGAGGACCAAGTGAAGACCTTATATGACAAAGGGCATTCGCTAGAAGAAATAGCGAAAGAACTGAAAACTGGCAAGACAGAAATCGAGCTTTTATTAAAATTTAGCGGAAAGCTGTAAAGGATTCTTGATTGTCAGTCCATCATGTGTTATATTATTTCTTGGTGTTAAATACACACGCTTAATGATTCATATGAAGGTGCTGCCGTGGCGCAGTTTTATGTGAACATGACTTGAGCGGAGGAAAAAAAACCATTATATTAGGAGGCAACAAAATGTCAGTTATTTCTATGAAACAATTGCTAGAAGCTGGTGTTCACTTCGGTCACCAAACACGCCGTTGGAACCCAAAAATGAAGCGTTACATCTTTACAGAGCGTAACGGTATCTACATCATCGATCTTCAAAAAACGGTGAAAAAAGTAGAGGAAGCTTACAACTTCACGAAAAACCTTGCTGCTGACGGAGGAAAAATCCTTTTCGTTGGTACGAAAAAGCAAGCACAAGATTCAGTGAAAGAAGAAGCAATCCGTTCTGGTATGTTCTATGTGAACCAACGCTGGCTTGGTGGAACTTTAACAAACTTTGAAACAATCCAAAAACGTATCAAACGTTTAAAAGATATTGAAAAAATGCAAGAAAACGGTACATTCGATGTTCTTCCTAAGAAAGAAGTCGTTCAACTGAAAAAAGAATTAGAGCGTCTTGAAAAATTCCTAGGCGGAATCAAAGACATGAAAGGTCTTCCGGATGCACTTTTCATTATCGACCCTCGTAAAGAGCGTATTGCAGTTGCAGAAGCTCGTAAATTGAATATCCCAATCATCGGTATCGTTGACACAAACTGTGATCCAGACGAAATTGATGTTGTGATCCCTGCAAACGATGATGCAATCCGTGCTGTAAAACTTCTAACTGCTAAAATGGCAGATGCGATTCTTGAGTCTAAACAAGGCGAAGAAGAAGCTGTTGTAGAAGAAACGACAGAAACTGAAACAACAACTGCGTAACCTATTCAAAAGGTGATAAGAGGGAAATGCCTTTTATCACCTTTTTTTCACCTAGTAATCCGTGTTTTAACATAGAAGGAGGAAATGTAAAATGGCTATTACTGCTCAATTAGTTAAAGAACTGCGTCAAAAAACTGGTGCAGGTATGATGGACTGTAAAAAAGCGTTAACAGAAACTGATGGTGACATCGACAAAGCAATCGATCTTCTAAGAGAAAAAGGAATTGCAAAAGCTGCGAAAAAAGCAGACCGTATCGCTGCAGAAGGATTAACTCTTATCAAAACTGACGGCAACACAGGCGTGATCCTAGAAGTGAACTCTGAGACTGATTTCGTTGCGAAAAACGAAGGATTCCAATCACTTCTTAACGAACTTGCTGATCATTTGCTTGCTGCTAAACCTGCAACAATTGAAGAAGCTCATGCTTCTAAAATGGAAAACGGTTCAACAGTTGAAGAGCATATCACATCTGCAATTGCGAAAATCGGAGAGAAAATCACTCTACGTCGTTTCTCTGTTATCACGAAAGAAGATAACGCAGCATTCGGTTCTTACTTACACATGGGCGGACGCATCGGTGTTTTAGCTGTTCTTAACGGAACAACTGACGAAGAGCTTGCAAGAGACATTGCAATGCACGTTGCTGCTGTAAACCCTAAATACATTTCTCGTGACCAAGTGTCAGAAGAAGAAGCAAACCGTGAGCGCGAAGTATTAACACAGCAAGCGCTTCAAGAAGGAAAGCCTGAAAACATCGTAGCTAAAATGGTAGAAGGCCGTCTAAACAAATTCTTCGAAGAAATTTGCTTACTTGACCAAGCATTCGTTAAAAACCCAGATGAAAAAGTGAAACAAGTAGTAGCTGCGAAAAACGCAAGCGTTCAAACTTATGTTCGCTATGAAGTGGGCGAAGGCATCGAAAAGCGTCAAGACAACTTTGCTGAAGAAGTTATGAGCCAAGTGAAAAAATAATGTTTGAAAAGCTCTCTGGGGCTTTTTTAGGGAGCACAAGCACTGTGTTCCCTATTTTTTAGAGGATATTGATTTACAAAAGGCAGTTTCTTACGCATAATAAGAGACGGTATAGTTTACACTTGGAGGTTATCATGAGCAAACCGAAATATAATCGCATTGTACTGAAGCTAAGTGGCGAAGCACTAGCAGGTGATGCTGGAAATGGAATTAACCCAACTGTCATTCATTCAATTGCAAAGCAAGTAAAAGAAATTGCAGAGCTAGATGTTGAGGTTGCAGTTGTCGTAGGCGGAGGAAACCTTTGGCGCGGGAAGACAGGCAGTGACTTAGGAATGGACCGTGCAACAGCAGACTACATGGGCATGCTGGCAACAGTGATGAATTCACTCGCGCTACAGGACAGCCTAGAAACACTTGGCATTCAGTCTAGGGTACAAACCTCTATCGAAATGAGACAGGTTGCAGAACCATACATAAGAAGAAAAGCGATCCGTCATCTTGAGAAGAAACGTGTCGTGATTTTTGCTGCAGGTACTGGTAACCCTTATTTCTCTACAGATACAACGGCAGCACTTCGTGCAGCAGAAATTGAAGCAGATGTCATTTTAATGGCGAAAAATAATGTAGACGGTGTTTACAGTGCTGATCCTCGTACAGATGCGGATGCAGTAAAATATGATAAGCTTTCATATCTTGATGTGCTAAAAGAAGGGCTTGCTGTAATGGATTCTACTGCGTCCTCATTATGTATGGACAATGACATTCCATTAATCGTATTCTCCATTATGGAAGAAGGAAATATTAAACGTGCCGTAAATGGCGAATCAATTGGAACGATTGTGAGGGGGAAATAACGTGTCAAAAGAAGTATTGAACCAAACGAAAGAAAAAATGGAAAAAGCCGTTCAAGCATACGGACGTGAACTAGCAACTGTTCGTGCGGGCAGAGCAAATGCTTCATTGCTTGATAAAGTGACAGTTGATTATTACGGTGCACAAACACCACTCAACCAAATCGCGTCAATCACAGTGCCAGAAGCACGTATGCTGATTATCACACCTTATGATAAAACAGCTATCGGTGATATCGAAAAAGCGATCCAAAAGTCTGATCTTGGCATCACGCCGACAAGTGACGGAAATGTGATCCGCATTGCAATTCCTGCACTAACAGAAGAAAGACGTAAAGAGCTTGTGAAAGTGGTAAGAAAATATTCAGAAGAAGCAAAAGTAGCTGTTCGTAATGTTCGTCGTGATGCAAACGATGAGTTGAAAAAGCTTGAGAAAAATGGTGAGATCACTGAAGATGAATTAAGATCATCAACAGAGGATGTTCAAAAATTGACAGATGAATATGTCGCTAAAATAGATGACGTGACGAAAGATAAAGAAAAAGAAATCATGGAAGTTTAAGAAAAAACTATGTACAATAGATAATAGTGAAAAGACCCTCTTCATGTTTACAGGGGGTTTTTTTGTTAATACTGTTGGTGACTATATTATTAGCGGGAACGCAACCTTTTTGGGTGATGGAGGAATCTCATGCTCAATATACTCAAAAATTGGAAGAATCAGCAAACTGCAGCTTCCAACTTAGAAAGCCTGACAAAAGAAGACATATTAAATGGAGAAATTCCTGAACATATCGCCATTATCATGGATGGGAACGGAAGATGGGCGAAAAAACGTGCTCTTCCACGGGTAGCAGGACATCATGAAGGAATGAAAGTCGTCAAGCGCATGACGAAGCTTGCAAACGAGCTGAATGTCAAAGTGCTGACTTTGTATGCTTTCTCTACGGAAAATTGGAAACGTCCAAAACTAGAAGTAGACTTTTTAATGAAGCTTCCTGAAGAATTTTTGAACATCTACCTGCCCGAGCTCATCGAGGAAAATGTCCGTGTGCGCTTAACAGGTGATCCAGACGGCCTCCCGCAGCATACGAAAAGAGCGGTAGAGAACGCAGTAAAGAGTACGGCGAATAACGATGGACTCGTTTTGAATTTTGCGCTCAACTATGGAGGGCGCACAGAAATCGTCTTCGCATGCAGACAAATTTCTGAAAAAGTCAAAGAAGGTAAGCTTCAAGCAGAAGACATTACAGAAGAGATGTTTTCAGCTTATTTAATGACAGAATCTCTTCAAGATCCGGATTTGCTTATTCGCACAAGTGGAGAAATTAGATTAAGTAACTTTATGCTTTGGCAAATTGCATACAGCGAGTTTGTCTTTACGGATGTGCTTTGGCCTGACTTTTCTGATGAGCATCTTATAGGCGCTATCGGAGAATACCAGCGCCGCGGCCGGAGGTTCGGTGGAATTTAGAGGGTGGTGCAGATGAAACAAAGAATTTTGACGGGTGTTTTGGCAGCTGCAGTCTTTTTACTTGCGGTTATATATGGACAGATGCCATTTACCCTGCTGATTTACTTAATGGGAAGTGTCGCTCTCTTTGAGCTTCTAAGAATGAAAAAGATATCGATTGTCAGCTTTCCTGGTATTGTCAGCTTAATATTGCTTTGGCTTTTAATGGGCGGAGAGAACAGCTTCTTCCCGAACGTAGACGCATCAAAAATGCAGATTGCTTTATTTGCAGTCTTAATTCTTTTAACTTATACAGTGTTGAGCAAAAACTCTTTCACATTCGATGAGGTTGCTTTTGTGATATTAGCGACAATATATATTGGCGTCAGTTTCTATTATTTTATCCAAATTAGAGGCTTATATGGCATGAGTGCGATCTTCTTCGCAGCAGTGATTATTTGGTCCACTGACTCAGGTGCCTACTTTATTGGGAAATCTATGGGGAAACGAAAGCTCTGGCCAGAGATCAGCCCAAACAAAACAGTAGAAGGATTTATCGGCGGAATCGTCACAGCGGTCGTGTTGTCATTTGTGTTTCAGGCGGTTACAGGATTTTTGCCATCATATCTGCTTGTTATGTTTATTACTCTTTTGCTCAGTATCTTTGGACAGCTTGGCGACCTTGTGGAATCTGCTTTAAAGCGTCATTATCACGTGAAGGATTCAGGGACAATTCTCCCTGGACATGGCGGGATTTTGGACAGGTTTGACAGCTTTTTATTCGTTCTGCCGTTTTTATATTTACTGCTCGCAACGTTTGCCAGCTAACCTCATAGAAACTTATTGAACGAGAGAAGGAGTGGCAATTTGAAATATATTTCGCTATTAGGCGCAACAGGATCAATTGGAGAACAAACATTAGATGTGATGAGGCAGCACCCAGACAAATTTAAGCTGAAAACCATGACATTTGGCCGAAATGTAGACAAGGCCATTCCAATCATTGAACAGTTTCAGCCTGAATTTGTCGGATGCTTAAGTGAAGAGACCTATCACACGCTAAAAGGTCATTCATTTGAATACGATGTCAAGATAGCTGCTGGTGATGAAGCCAACATCGAGGCAGCGACCTATGATGCAGTGGACGTTGTGGTCAATGCCCTTGTAGGAAGTGTTGGGCTTGTTCCAACATTAAAGGCCATTGAACAAAAAAAGACGATTGCACTCGCAAATAAGGAAACACTTGTGACAGCTGGTCATATAGTAAAAGAGTACGCGAAAACATATGATGTACCTTTACTTCCTGTCGATAGTGAGCATTCCGCTATTTTTCAATGCCTGCAAGGTGAACAAGCTAAAAACATTGAACGCTTAATCGTGACAGCTTCAGGTGGTAGTTTCCGAGATAAAAAACGAACTGAACTTGAAGGTGTTACGGTTGAAGAAGCGCTGAACCACCCAAACTGGTCAATGGGGGCGAAAATTACCATTGATTCAGCGACGATGATGAATAAAGGGCTCGAGGTGATTGAGGCACATTGGTTGTTTGATATACCCTATGAACAAATTGATGTGCTGTTACATAAAGAGAGCATTATCCATTCGATGGTGGAATTTCACGACAAAAGCGTCATGGCTCAGTTAGGGACACCTGACATGAGAGTGCCCATTCAATATGCACTCACATACCCTGACAGGGCGCCATTACCAGAAGCGAAATCATTGAACCTTTGGGAGATTGGACAATTGAATTTCCAAAAAGCGGATTTTGACAGGTATCGCTGCTTACATTTTGCTTATGAATCAGGTAAAATAGGAGGGACAATGCCTGCTGTGCTCAATGCGGCAAATGAAATGGCAGTTGATGCATTTCTGAAAGGCAAAGTAACATTCCTGCAAATTGAAGAATTGATTGAAAAGGCACTAAATAGACATCATGTGATTTCAACGCCTAGTTTGCAAGATATCCATGAAGTGGACAAAGATACACGAGACTTTGTTCAATCAATCCTCACATAAGGTGGTATGTTCGTGAATACAGTGATTGCGTTTATTATTATTTTTGGAACGCTCGTTTTTTTCCACGAGCTTGGCCATTTAATTATGGCGCAGCGAGCGGGGATTTTATGCCGTGAGTTCGCAATTGGTTTTGGACCGAAGATTTTCTCCTTTAAACGAAAGGAAACCGTTTATACCATTAGACTTCTCCCTATTGGCGGATTTGTTAAAATGGCAGGAGAGGACCCTGAAGTCATTGAAATTAAACCAGGTCATACAGTGGGGCTCTTATTCAATGAGCAAAATGAAGTAGAAAAAATCATTTTAAATGATAAAGAAAAATATCCTGATGCACTTGTCATCGAAGTTGAGCAGATTGATTTAGATCATGCCATGAGAATTTCAGGATATGAAGCTGGAAATGAAGATATTCTGACTGGCTACAATGTCAGTCAAACAAGCTTCTATATTGCAGATGGTGAAGAAATTCAAATCGCACCATACAATCGTCAATTTGGATCAAAAACGGTATGGCAGCGTATTAAAGCGATCGCAGCTGGACCGATTATGAACTTTATTCTGGCGTATGTGATTTTGGTTGCTTTAGGCTTTATTCAAGGGGTAACCGTTGATGATCCTGTACTCGGCAAGCTGACGAAAGACGGCCGAGCGGCAGAAGCTGGACTCATGCAGGGAGACCATATCGTGTCCATTAACGGGGATAAAATGAATTCTTGGACAGACGTCGTTCAAACCGTTCAAAAGAACCCTGAGAAAAAAATGAATGTCGTCATTGACCGAGACGGCAAAGAAAGCACTGTACAGGTTGTACCAGAAGCTGTGAAAGCAGACGGAAAAAACATTGGCCGTTTCGGATCCTATCCGCCAACGGAAAATGGATTTCTGAAGGTTATTTCATCCTCAGGAACGACTGTGATTTCAACAGCAGGTTTGATTTTAACGAACTTGCAAAAAATTGTCACAGGACAATTTTCACTAGATATGTTAGCAGGTCCTGTTGGGATCTATGACATGACAGGAGAAGTAGCCAAGCAAGGTGTGTTAACATTAATGCAGTTTGCGGCGTTCCTTAGTATCAACTTAGGCATCGTGAATTTATTGCCGATTCCTGCACTAGACGGAGGACGTTTATTATTCTTGTTTGTTGAAGCCATTCGCGGTAAACCAATTAATCGTGAGAAAGAAGCACTTGTTGTCTTTATCGGTGTTGCATTCCTCATGCTGTTAATGCTAGTGGTTACGTGGAATGACATCCAGCGATTATTTTTATAAAAACCAATGTCTCTTGTTTCTCATTACGGGAAACAAGAGTTTTTGTGAGAAGTCCTATTTCATAAATGAGGTGTAACGACATGAGACAATCCCTGACTTTTATTCCAACTCTTCGAGAGGTGCCGGCAGATGCTGAGGCAAAAAGTCATCAACTCTTAGTAAGAGCTGGGTTCATTAGACAAAATACAAGCGGAATCTATCATTATCTGCCGCTTGCTCATAAAGTCATCCAGCATATTCAATCCATCGTTCGCAAAGAGATGGAAAAGGCGGGAGCAGCTGAGCTGTTAATGCCAGTGCTGCAGCAGGCAGAAATGTGGCAAGAGTCAGGAAGATGGTATACATACGGTCCAGAATTGATGCGTATGAAAGATCGTCATGGCCGCGAGTTCGCACTTGGCCCAACGCACGAAGAAGTGATCACATCACTCGTACGGAGCGAAGTAAAATCGTATAAGAAGCTTCCTTTAACTCTTTATCAAATTCAATCAAAATTCCGCGATGAACAGAGACCGCGTTTTGGGCTGCTGCGCGGACGTGAATTTATTATGAAGGATGCGTACTCATTCCATTCTTCACCAGAAAGCCTTGATGACACATACAACAAGATGTTTACAGCTTACTCCAATGTATTCTCAAAAGTAGGTCTTAATTTTAGACCAGTCATTGCAGATTCTGGTGCAATGGGAGGAAAAGATACACATGAGTTTATGGCACTGTCAGAAGTAGGAGAAGATACAATCGCATACTCTGACACATCTTCCTATGCTGCGAACATTGAAATGGCTGAAGCTGTATTTCACGGAGAAGAAGCAAAACCTGCGGACTTCAAAGAACTTGAAAAAGTCCGCACACCGCAAGTAAAAACGATTCAAGACATCGCTGGATTTTTAGAAGTTGATCCTTCTCTTTGTATCAAGTCTGTTTTGTTTAAAGCAGATGACGCGTATGTTCTAATCCTTACTAGAGGCGACCATGAAGTAAATGATGTGAAAGTGAAAAACTTGGTAGGAGCACAGCTTGTAGAGCTTGCTACTCGCGAAGAAGTACTAGAAGTCATTGGAACAGAGCCTGGATTTGTTGGCCCAGTGAAGCTGGAAGCAGAAGTTGATATTTATGCAGACCTTGCGGTTAAAGGCATGACAAATGCTGTCGCAGGTGCAAACGAAGCGGATTATCACTATGTCAATGTCAATCCTGCGCGTGATGTGTCAGTGAAAGAATTCACAGATCTTCGTTTGATTCAAGAAGGAGATGTTTCTCCAGATGGAGAAGGCACAATCCAGTTTGCCAAAGGGATTGAAGTAGGACAAGTCTTTAAACTAGGCACTCGTTATTCTGAGTCAATGGATGCAACGTACCTCGATGAGAATGGTCGAGCGCAGCCAATGATTATGGGTTGCTATGGTATCGGTATCTCTAGAACTCTTTCAGCGATTGTTGAACAGCATCACGATGAGAAAGGAATCATTTGGCCGGAAGCTGTTGCGCCATATGACCTTCATCTCCTTGCATTAAATATGAAAAATGATTCTCAAAAAGAGCTGGCTGAAACATTATACGAGCGCTTAGAAGATGAGGGCTTTGACGTACTTTTCGATGACCGCCAGGAGCGTGCCGGAGTGAAATTTGCAGACAGTGATTTAATTGGGCTGCCAATCCGCATTAGCTGCGGAAAACGTTCAGAAGAAGGCATTGTTGAAGTGAAGTTTAGAAAATCAGGTGAATCACATGAAGTATCTGTTGATGAGCTGATTTCATTTATACGCCAAATATAAAAACGAACAAAAAAATGAAGGTACCTCCTGTAGAAAAGAGGTACCTTTCTGATTGACAAAAGGAGGGTCCTGTCTTGGATGAACAATTACCGATCACACGGCGGCAATTTCATATATTACTCAATCAGATTCAAATGACAGATGATGACCTTAGTCGTTACTTTGAAGAAGGAGAAATCGTCAAATTGACGGTGCATAAGGCGACGAAAACGTGGCATTTCCTTTTTAAATTTAAGGAGCTCTTGCCTTACAAGGTATACACCATGTTTCTCAGCAGGCTGACAAATGCATTTTCTCATATTGCACAAATCACTTGTACGATTGAAGTCAATGATCCGAACATCTCTGAAGAGCTCGTTCAATCGTATTGGTCATATTGTGTGGAAGAGCTTCAAGGAATTTCTCCTCCAATCATCAGCTTGCTTCAGCAGCAAAAGCCATTGCTGTCTGGACATAAAATCATTATCAAAACGAAAAGCGAAACAGAGGCTTTGGCCATCAAGAAGAAGTACAGTCCAATGCTCCAGGCTGCTTTTAAACAAGTAGGCTTTCCAGAACTGCAATTTGATACAGAAATTTTTGTATCAGATCAAGAGATTCAGAAGTTCAGAGAACAAAAGCTTGCTGAAGATCAAGAAAGAGCGATGCAAGCCCTCACTGAGATGGAGAAGAAGGAAAGTGAGGAGCAGGAGGAAGGTCCGTCTGGTCCTCTGATGATTGGCTATCAAATTAAAGACAATGAAGAAATTCGTACGCTTGATAGTATTATGGACGAGGAAAGAAGAATCACCGTTCAAGGCTACGTATTCGATGCAGAAACGCGTGAGCTGAAAAGCGGAAGAACGCTTTGTATCTTTAAAATTACAGATTATACAAATAGTATTTTAATCAAAATGTTTGCAAGAGAAAAAGAAGATGCCCAGCTGATGAAATCATTGAAAAAAGGCATGTGGGTCAAAGCAAGAGGAAGCATTCAAAACGATACGTTTGTCAGAGATCTTGTCATGATTGCCAATGACGTCAATGAAATGAAACCTCAGCTGAAAGAAGATACGGCACCTGAGGGTGAAAAGCGTGTCGAACTTCATTTGCATTCACCAATGAGCCAAATGGATGCTGTTACTGGGATCGGCAGACTGGTGGAACAAGCAAAAAAATGGGGACATGAAGCGATTGCCCTGACGGATCATGCGGTTGTACAATCCTTCCCAGATGCGTATGCAGCAAGTAAAAAGCATGACATCAAAATGATGTATGGTGTGGAAATCAACTTGGTCGACGACGGAGTACCCATTGCCTATAATCCAGAGCACCGTTTGTTAGAGGATGCAACGTATGTCGTATTTGACGTAGAGACAACCGGACTTTCCGCCGTTTATGACACGATCATTGAACTGGCAGCAGTGAAAATCAAAGGCGGGGAAATCATTGACCGCTTTGAGGCATTTGCAAATCCTCATCACCCATTATCAGCGACAACGATCGAATTAACGGGTATCACGGATGATATGGTCAGAGATGCTCCAGATGTCGTCGATGTCGTGCGAGATTTCAAAGAATGGATTGGACAAGATATCCTTGTCGCGCACAATGCAAGCTTTGATATGGGCTTTTTAAATGCAGCGTACAAACGCCTCTTAAAAACAGATAAAGCGTCAAACCCTGTGATTGATACACTTGAACTTGGCCGATTCCTTTACCCTGAATTTAAAAATCACCGGCTGAACACACTTTGTAAAAAGTTCGATATTGAACTGACGCAGCATCACCGGGCCATTTACGATGCAGAGGCAACAGGCTACCTCATGCTGAAAATGCTAAAAGATGCGGCTGAAAAAGAGATTGCCTATCACGATCAATTGAATGAAAACATGGGTCAGTCTAATGCCTACCAGCGCTCACGTCCTTACCATGCCATTCTGATCGCACAAAATGAGACTGGTCTGAAGAATTTATTCAAGCTTGTTTCTCTTTCTCATATTCATTATTTCTACCGGGTGCCGCGCATCCCGCGCTCACAGCTTGAGAAATATCGAGAAGGTTTAATTATCGGGTCTGCCTGTGATAAGGGTGAGGTCTTTGAAGGAATGATGCAAAAATCACCTGATGAGGTGGAAGACATTGCAGCATTTTACGACTATTTAGAAGTTCATCCGCCTGAAGTGTATCAGCATCTGCTGCAGCTGGAGCTTGTTCGCGATGAACGTGCGTTAAAAGAAATCATCACAAACATTGTGAAGCTTGGCGAAAAGCTCAATAAACCAGTCGTCGCAACTGGAAATGTGCATTACCTGCATCCAGAAGACAAAACTTATCGTAAAATCTTAATTTCATCACAGGGTGGAGCGAATCCGCTTAACCGTCATGAGCTGCCAAAAGTTCATTTTAGAACGACAGATGAAATGCTTGAAGCATTCTCCTTCCTAGGAGACGAAAAAGCGAAAGAGATCGTCGTGACGAATACGAAAAAAGTCTCTGAGATGGTCGAAAGCATTAAACCAATCAAAGATGACCTATACACACCAAAAATTGAAGGTGCAGATGAAGAAATACGGGAAATGAGCTATCAAATGGCGCGCAGCATCTACGGAGATGATTTGCCGAAAATCGTAGAAGACCGTATTGAGAAAGAATTAAAAAGTATTATCGGCCATGGATTCGCCGTTATTTACTTAATTTCTCATAAGCTTGTAAAGAAATCACTTGATGATGGATATCTTGTTGGTTCAAGGGGATCTGTCGGCTCATCTCTTGTTGCAACATTAACAGAGATTACCGAAGTGAACCCGCTTGCCCCGCATTATGTATGTCCAAGCTGTAAGCATTCAGAGTTCTTTAATGACGGATCTGTTGGTTCAGGCTTTGACCTCCCTGACAAAGACTGCCCAGAATGTGGTACGCCGTACAAAAAAGACGGACATGATATTCCGTTTGAAACGTTCTTAGGTTTTAAAGGAGACAAAGTCCCTGATATCGATTTGAACTTCTCAGGTGAATATCAGCCGATTGCGCATAACTATACGAAAGAGCTGTTCGGTGAAGAGTATGTATACCGAGCAGGTACGATTGGTACAGTTGCAGAAAAAACAGCATATGGTTACGTGAAAGGCTACGCAGGAGATCATAATCTTCATATGAGGGGCGCAGAAATCGATCGGCTTGTACAAGGCTGTACAGGGGTAAAACGGACAACGGGCCAGCATCCAGGCGGTATTATCGTAGTGCCGGAGTATATGGACATTTACGATTTCTCACCTATTCAATATCCAGCAGATGCGACAGGTTCTGATTGGAAAACGACGCATTTTGATTTCCATTCCATCCATGACAACTTGCTCAAGCTGGATATACTGGGGCACGATGATCCAACGGTTATTCGGATGCTTCAGGATTTAAGCGGAATTGATCCAAAAACGATTCCAACAGACGATCCTGAAGTGATGAAAATTTTCCAAGGAACAGAGCCTCTTGGTGTAACAGAGGAGCAAATTGGCTGTAAAACAGGTACACTCGGTATTCCGGAGTTTGGGACAAGGTTTGTTCGGCAAATGCTTGAGGATACAAAACCAACGACCTTCTCAGAGCTCGTTCAGATCTCTGGACTATCACACGGGACGGATGTATGGCTCGGCAACGCGCAAGAGCTCATTCACAATAAAACGTGTGAACTCAGTGAAGTGATCGGGTGCCGTGACGATATTATGGTCTATCTCATCTATCAAGGCTTAGAGCCGTCACTTGCCTTTAAAATCATGGAATCTGTTCGTAAAGGAAAGGGACTTCCTCCTGAATGGGAGGAAGAAATGAAGAATAATAATGTACCGAACTGGTATATTGATTCTTGTAAAAAGATCAAATACATGTTCCCTAAGGCCCACGCAGCTGCTTACGTATTAATGGCTGTACGGATTGCCTACTTCAAGGTGCATCATGCACTTTTATACTATGCGGCTTACTTTACCGTTCGTGCAGATGACTTTGATATCGAAACAATGACAAAAGGATCGAATGCGATTCGGGCGGTCATGGACGATATTAACTCAAAAGGTCTAGATGCATCACCGAAAGAAAAGAACCTATTAACTGTACTAGAGCTTGCACTTGAAATGTGTGAAAGAGGCTACCATTTCAAAAAAGTGGACCTCTACCGATCAAGTGCAACAGAGTTTATCATTGATGAAGATGGATTAATTCCGCCATTCAACTCGATCCCTGGACTCGGAACAAACGTTGCGTTAAATATTGTTCGCGCACGACAAGACGGGGAATTCCTTTCAAAAGAAGATTTACAAAAACGCGGAAAAGTGTCGAAAACGATCCTAGAATATTTAGATCGTCAAGGCTGCCTAGAAGCACTTCCCGATCAAAACCAGCTTTCTTTGTTTTAATGCGATCAATGAAGAGCGTCCTTAAAGGGGCGTTCTTTTTTATATACAATAATATTATTATGTTAACTAATAAAGATTTTCCACCAAATGGAATCTTTTTCTTATTCATTCATATACCTTGATTTAACGTGATGTTTTAAGAGAAGAGATTGTATGTCATTCTTTCTACCCAAATAGAGCAAAAAAGAGAATTTCGCCGTCTGAAATGTTCTCATGCGACATATGATCATTCTGGGTACAGTCACAAAAAGAATCAAGAGAAAAAACCTTCGATGAGCGTAAAGCTGATTGCTGTTTACTATGCTTATTTTTGAAACATATTTGATTCTTTCAAAACTGTTCAAATCACGTTCTGAATCAAAGGAGGTGGCTTGTCTATTCATGTTTGACTAAGAAGAAGGGGTGAGTCATACGGAAATGGCATCTTATAACTATGTAGAAGTTCTTCAAAAGTCCTTGTTGTTTTATGAAGCGCAGCGGTCTGGAAAGCTTCCCAAAAGCAGTCGTCTCAACTGGCGGGGAGATTCTGGACTAGAGGACGGGAAGGATGTAGGGCATGACTTAACTGGCGGCTGGTATGACGCAGGTGATCATGTGAAATTTGGACTTCCGATGGCCTACTCAGCAGCTGTGCTTGCATGGACAGTATATGAATACCGAGAAGCCTATGAAGAGGCAGAACTGCTTGATGACATCCTCGATCAAATCAGGTGGGCAACGGATTATTTTTTGAAAGCACATACAGGTCCGAACGAGTTTTGGGCGCAGGTAGGTGATGGGAACGCTGATCATGCTTGGTGGGGACCGGCAGAAGTGATGCCGATGAGCCGGCCAGCTTTTAAAATTGATGAAAATTGTCCAGGAACAGAAGTGGCCGCACAAACTGCTGCAGCTTTAGCAGCGGGCTCTATCATTTTTAAAGAGACAGATGCCCCTTATGCAGCAGAGCTTCTGACCCACGCGAAACAGCTTTATGCATTTGCTGACCAATATCGCGGCGAGTATACAGAGTGTGTCACAAACGCTCAGCCGTTTTACAACTCCTGGAGCGGCTATATTGACGAACTCATTTGGGGCGGAATCTGGCTGTACTTGGCGACAAATGAAGAGACCTATTTAAATCAAGCACTAAAAGCAGTAGAAGAATGGCCAAAGGATTGGGATTATACGTTTACCATGTCATGGGACAATACTTTCTTTGCTTCACAAATCTTACTCGCAAGAATCACGAAGGAGAATAGATTTATTGAATCGACAGAGCGTAACCTCGATTACTGGACCACAGGTATTGTTCAAAATGGAAAAGTCGAAAGAATCACTTATACGCCTGGCGGTTTGGCATGGCTAGATCAATGGGGTTCGCTTCGTTATACAGCAAATGCAGCATTTTTAGCCTTTGTCTACGCTGATTGGGTGTCAGATGAAGAAAAAAAGAATCGATATCAAACGTTTGCGATCAAGCAAACTCACTATATGCTAGGTGATAATCCGCTAAATAGAAGCTATGTCGTTGGGTTTGGCCAGAATCCGCCGAAGCACCCACACCATCGAACTGCACATGGCTCATGGTCAAACCAGCTGACAAATCCTTCGTATCACCGGCACACTCTTTATGGAGCACTTGTTGGCGGGCCTAATGCACAGGATCAATATGACGATGACATCTCTGATTATGTATCAAACGAGGTGGCGACGGACTATAATGCCGCCTTTACTGGAAATATAGCCAAAATGGTGCAGCTGTTTGGAAAGGGGCAATCTAAGCTGCCAAATTTCCCGCCTAAAGAACAGGCTGAGGATGAGTTTTTTGTAGAGGCAGCTGTGATGAATAACGATACAACATCAACTCAGGTGAAGGCGGTTCTATACAATCGGTCCGGCTGGCCGGCAAGAAGCAGTCAAACGCTGTCCTTTAGATATTATGTCAATCTGAATGAGGTCTTTGCAAAGGGATTCACTGAAAAAGATATTCAAGTGACAGCTGCCTACAATGAAGGCGCTTCCTTATCTCCGCTGAAGGTATATGACGCATCAGCCCAAGTATATTATGCAGAAATCGATTTTACGGGCGTAGCTATTTTTCCTGGAGGAGAATCAGAGCATAAGAAGGAAATACAATTTCGATTATCCGCGCCAAATGGGTCGAATATATGGGATGCCTCAAATGATTATTCCTTTCAAGGCTTAACATCCAATATGCAAAAAACAGCGAGGATTCCTGTTTTTGATGATGGCGCTTTAGTATTTGGTACACTTCCAGACAAATAAAAATCAAGATGTATTGAAAGGGTGAAGGACTTGTCAAACAAAGAACGGTTTTTAACGCTTTATCATCAAATCAAAAGCGATGCGAATGGATATTTTTCACCAGAAGGAATTCCGTATCATTCAATTGAGACGCTCATTTGCGAAGCGCCTGATTATGGGCATATGACGACTTCAGAAGCGTATAGCTATTGGCTGTGGCTTGAGGTGTTGTACGGTCATTACACAGGGGATTGGAGCAAATTAGAGGCAGCTTGGGACAATATGGAGAAGTACATCATCCCAGTAAATGAAGATGGAAATGATGAGCAACCGCATATGAGCGCTTACAATCCTTCTAGCCCGGCCACATACGCAGCAGAAAAACCATACCCGGATCAATACCCTAGCCAGATAAGCGGTGCTCGTCCTGCTGGTCAAGATCCAATTGATGGTGAATTGAAATCAACCTATGGAACGAATGAAACGTATTTAATGCACTGGCTGCTTGATGTCGATAACTGGTATAAATATGGAAACTTGCTCAACCCATCACATACAGCTGCATATGTGAACACATTCCAGCGTGGTCCACAGGAATCCGTATGGGAGGCCATCCCTCATCCTTCACAAGATGATAAATCTTTTGGAAAGCCGAATGAAGGCTTTATGAGCTTGTTCACAAAAGAAAATCAAGCACCAGCTGCTCAGTGGCGCTATACCAATGCGACGGATGCTGATGCGCGTGCAATACAAGTGATGTATTGGGCGAAGGAACTCGGCTATAATCAGTCAGCCTATCTTGATAAAGCGAAAAAAATGGGGGATTTTCTTCGTTACGGTATGTACGATAAATATTTTCAAACGATTGGAAGCGGCAAACAGGGGAATCCGTACCCTGGAAACGGAAAGGGTGCCTGTCATTACTTAATGGCGTGGTATACCTCTTGGGGCGGAGGACTTGGCGACCATGCCAACTGGTCATGGCGTATTGGAGCTAGCCATTGTCACCAAGGGTATCAAAACCCTGTCGCCGCTTATGCTTTATCCTCAGACAAAGGAGGCTTAAAGCCATCTTCCGCTACTGGTGCAAGCGATTGGGAAAAAACATTAAAAAGACAGCTTGAATTTTATGTATGGCTTCAATCTAAAGAGGGAGCGATTGCAGGAGGTGCAACCAATAGCTGGAATGGAGACTATAGTGCTTATCCGGCGGGAAGAAGTACTTTTTACGATATGGCATATGAGGATGCACCTGTTTATCTTGACCCGCCTTCTAATAACTGGTTCGGGATGCAGGCATGGCCGATGGAGCGCGTAGCAGAGCTTTATTATATTTTTGTGAAAGACGGAGACAAAACATCTGAAAATGTCCAAATGGCTAAATCTTGCATCACAAAATGGGTCGACTATGCATTAGATTACATTTTTATCGGCAGCCGTCCTGTGTCGGATGAAGAGGGTTATTTCTTAGATGATCAAGGACAAAGAATTCTAGGAGGAACAAATGCTGCTGTTGCTACAGCGAGTGCACCTGGCGAGTTTTGGCTTCCTGGAAATATTGCATGGAGCGGACAGCCTGACACTTGGAATGGGTTCCAGTCTGCAACAGGAAATCCAAACTTAACAGCTGTAACAAAAGATCCAACTCAGGATACGGGCGTACTAGGGAGTCTCGTCAAGGCTTTAACATTCTTTGCTGCTGCCACTAAGCTAGAAACAGGGGATTATACAGCGCTTGGCGTAAGAGCGAAAGATGCAGCCGCACAGCTCCTTGAGGTTGCGTGGAATTACAATGATGGCGTGGGCATTGTGACAGAGGAAGAAAGAGAGGACTATGACCGCTTCTTTAAAAAAGAAGTGTATTTCCCAAATGGTTGGAACGGGACATTTGGTCAAGGGAATCAGATTCCTGGAGCCAGCACTATTCCTTCTGATCCGCAGCGAGGAGGTAATGGGGTCTATACGAGTTTTGCTGATCTTCGTCCGAACATTAAACAAGATCCAGCATGGTCTTCACTCGAGAGTAAATATCAGTCTTCATTTAATGAAGCAACAGGCAAATGGGAGAATGGGGCACCGGTTTTCACCTATCACCGCTTCTGGTCTCAAGTGGATATGGCCACTGCTTACGCTGAATATCATCGTCTCATCAACTAGCAGGTCAAATTGAAGCTGCCGGTTTCTTTGAGCCGGCAGTTTGAATAGGAAATATAAAATCCAGTGAAGATAAGGGTGTTTTTACATGGTCAAAGAAAGAAGCTTTCTTCATCAATCATTAAACAAGGGCGAAAATGGGCAGATAAATCTCATGTGGAAAAAAGAGGCGAATGATCGAATTTCAGAGCATAGACAAAGAGATCTTGAAATAAACGTCACAAATCACGAAAAAAAGCCAATAGCAGGTATAGAGGTTGAGATTAAGCAAATCAGGCATGAATTCGCATTTGGTTCAGCGATGAATGACCAAGTGTTATTTAATCAACAATATGCCGATTTTTTCGTGAAGTATTTTAATTGGGCTGTTTTTGAAAATGAGGCAAAATGGTATGCGAATGAGCCGGAAAGAGGGAAAATCACCTACGAAAAAGCAGATGCGATGCTGAATTTTGCAGATAAACATCAACTTCCAGTGAGAGGGCACGCTTTATTTTGGGAGGTAGAGGATGCGAATCCAAGCTGGCTGAGGTCACTACCGAATCACGAAGTGTATGAATCGATGAAAAACCGGCTTGAGCATGCGGGTAATCATTTTAAAGGGAGATTCCGTCATTGGGATGTAAACAATGAAATGATGCATGGTTCATTTTTTAAAGACCGCTTCGGGAAAAATATTTGGAAGTGGATGTATGAAGAAACGAAAAAAATTGACCCTCAAGCACTATTGTTTGTGAATGATTATAACGTGATCTCATATGGTGAGCACCACGCTTATAAAGCGCATATCAATGAACTGCGTCAGTTAGGCGCACCTATTGAGGCGATTGGTGTTCAAGGACATTTTGAAGAACGGGTCGATCCAGTCGTTGTAAAAGAGAGGCTCGATGTGCTTGCTGAGCTTGGTCTTCCTATATGGGTCACAGAGTACGATTCTGTTCACCCTGACGCTAATAGAAGAGCGGATAACCTAGAAGCTTTATATCGCGTCGCATTTAGTCATCCAGCCGTAAAAGGAGTGCTAATGTGGGGATTTTGGGCAGGTGCCCATTGGAGAGGTGAGCATGCGGCCATCGTGAATTATGATTGGTCTTTAAATGAAGCAGGCCGACGTTACGAAAAGCTTCTAAATGAGTGGACGACACAAAGAGTTGTAAAAACAGATGCTAATGGCAATGTGACATGTCGAGCATTTCACGGGACATATGAGATTCGAATCGGTAAAGAAAGTAAACTGTTAAAACAACAAACAATTGAACTTGATTCAAATGAACAAACACCGCTTCGGCTAGATGTGATCGTACCTGAAGAAGGCTAGATTGTGAGGGGAATTTAAATGAAGAAATGGACTCAAAGAGTGTCTTGCTTCATACTTGTGGCCGCTATATGGGCCGGCTGGTTTTCACTTACGATTAAGGCCGCCTCTTATGTACAGACGTCTGGTACACAATTTACGCTAAACAATCAACCATTTTACTTCGCTGGCACAAATAATTACTATTTCCATTACAAATCTAAAAAGATGGTAGATGCTGTGTTCGATGATATGAAAGCAATGAATTTAAAGGTCATACGTATTTGGGGATTTCACGATGGGGCCCCTCAAGAAAACTCAGTCTTACAATCTAGTCCAGGGGTCTATGAAGAATCGGGTTTTCAAAAACTAGATTATGCGATTTATAAAGCGGGACAGGAAGGAATAAAACTTGTCATCCCACTAGTGAACAATTGGGATGATTTTGGCGGGATGAATCAATACGTAAAGTGGTTCGAGGCAGGATCGCATGATGCCTTTTATACAGATCCTCGTATACAAAAAGCTTACAAAAATTATGTGCGCTATGTATTAGAAAGAACCAATACGTACACAGGTGTTCAATATAAGGACGATCCAGCTATTATGACTTGGGAATTAGCTAATGAGCCGCGTGTGCAGTCAGATCCAACGGGAAATATACTAGTCAAATGGGCAGATGAAATGAGTACGTGGATCAAATCGCTGGATCGTCACCATCTTGTTGCAGTAGGAGATGAAGGGTTCTTTCGCATACCAGGACATGAAGACTGGTTTTATGGAGGCGGAGAAGGCGTCGATTGGGACCGTTTGACGGCTCTCTCTAATATCGATTATGGAACCTATCATCTGTACCCAGATCACTGGAACAAGTCAGCTGCTTGGGGAGTGAAATGGATCGAAGACCATATCACCCGCGGGAAGTCAATCGGAAAACCAGTTGTGTTAGAAGAGTTTGGCGTTCAAAATCAATCAGCGCGTCCTGACGTATATCAAAGCTGGCTGTCAGCGGTTGAGCGGCTCGGAGGGGCTGGCAGTCAATTTTGGATTTTAACAAGCATTCAGGACGATGATTCGCTCTATCCGGATTATGACGGTTTCCGCATCATAAAGGGGAGCAGGGAGGCAGCACTTATCAGTGAACATGCGAAAAGAATGAACGAAAAGAACTGATGGCGAATGCCTGCTGAATAAGGAACTTCATTTGCATAAAAAAATTGGATATGGTATAGTTTTTATGGAAATGCTAACGATTACCGAGACAAGAGTGGGGAAACCCGCTCTTTTGTATTGAACAGGCAATTTTTGTCTCGACATTATTCATCCGTTTTCTGCTCCCCCTGCTCACATAAAGCAGGGTTTTTATGCAGAATGATTGATAAGAGCGTTTATCGAAAGCACAAGGAGGAAGAGAATGAGCAAAAAAGTAGTGGATGTCGTAAGCGAAATGGTGCAGCCAATTTTAGATGGCTTACAGCTTGAACTCGTTGATATTGAATTTGTCAAAGAGGGTCAAAACTGGTTCCTTCGCGTGTTTATTGACTCTGATAAAGGCGTCGATATCGAAGAATGTGCCAAAGTGAGCGAAGCCTTGAGCGAAAAGCTTGATGAGGCAGATCCGATTAGCCAAAACTACTTTCTTGAAGTGTCCTCTCCTGGAGCGGAGCGCCCATTAAAGAAAAAAGCTGATTTTGAAAAAGCACTTGGAAAAAATGTTTTCATGAAAACATATGAACCAATTGATGGTGAAAAAGCATTTGAAGGTGAGCTTACAAGCTTTGATGGTGAGATTGCAACAGTGACAGTGAAGATCAAGACAAGAAAGAAAGAGATCAATATTCCATACGAAAAAATAGCTAACGCAAGATTAGCAGTTTCGTTCAATTAACCTTTTCATTGATATAAGGGGGAACCATAAAAATGAGTAGTGAGTTGTTAGATGCCCTGACTGTTCTTGAGAAAGAGAAGGGTATTAGTAAAGAAATTATTATTGAAGCGATAGAAGCTGCACTCATTTCTGCATATAAGCGTAACTTTAATCAAGCGCAAAATGTTCGTGTTGATTTAAACCGCGAAACGGGAACGATTCGCGTATTTGCAAGAAAAGATGTTGTAGATGAAGTGTATGATTCTCGCCTTGAAATCTCTGTAGATGATGCAGCCAATATTAACCCGAATTACATGGTAGGTGATGTTGTTGAAATTGAAGTCACGCCAAAAGACTTCGGACGCATTGCAGCTCAGACAGCGAAACAAGTGGTGACGCAGCGAGTGAGAGAAGCAGAGCGAGGCGTGATCTACACTGAGTTTATCGATCGCGAGGAAGACATTATGACGGGAATCGTTCAGCGAATTGACAGTAAATTTATTTACGTGTCACTTGGCAAAATCGAAGCCCTTCTTCCGGTCAACGAACAAATGCCAAATGAGGACTACAAACCGCATGACCGCATTAAGGTGTTTATTACAAAAGTTGAAAAAACAACAAAAGGACCACAAATTTATGTGTCTAGAACACATCCAGGTCTTTTAAAGCGTTTATTTGAAATTGAAGTGCCAGAAATTTATGATGGTACTGTAGAGCTTAAATCGGTTGCTAGAGAAGCTGGGGACCGTTCTAAAATCTCTGTTCGTACAGATGATCCTGATGTTGACCCAGTTGGTTCTTGTGTTGGACCAAAAGGTCAGCGTGTACAAGCAATTGTCAACGAGCTAAAAGGCGAAAAAATTGACATTGTCCATTGGTCTAATGACCCGGTTGAATTTGTTGCCAATGCATTAAGTCCATCAAAAGTACTTGATGTCATTGTAAATGAAGAAGATAAGGCGACAACAGTGATTGTCCCTGATTATCAGCTGTCGTTAGCCATTGGTAAAAGAGGTCAAAATGCTCGTCTTGCAGCAAAGCTGACTAGCTGGAAAATTGACATTAAAAGCGAAACAGATGCAAGGGAACTCGGTATTTTCCCAAGAACTGAAGACTCTGAATCTCTTTTCTTAGAGGCTGACCCAGTAGCTGAGGAATCTGACGAATAAGAGGTGATGTAAAAGGTGAATAGCCGAAAAAAAATCCCGCTTAGAAAATGTGTCGTGACGGGAGAAATGAAACCAAAGAAAGAACTGATCCGTGTTGTTCGTTCTAAAGAAGGTGAAGTGTCTGTTGACGCAACCGGAAAAAAGAACGGACGCGGAGCTTACCTTTCTCTCGATAAAGAAACTATTCTTGCGGCAAAGAACAAACGCAGTTTACAGCAGCAATTTCAGACACAGATTGACGAACACATATTTGAAGAATTACTAGAACTAGCTGAAAAGGTGAAAAAACCAAATGACTCAATCTGAATGGTATCCTTTGCTTGGTCTAGCAAATCGAGCTCGTAAAGTCGTGTCAGGAGAAGATCTTGTGATCAAAGAAATTAGACATGCGCGTGCTAAGCTGGTTCTTCTTGCAGCAGATGCCTCATCGAACACAGAGAAAAAGGTATCTGACAAATGCAAATTTTATAATGTTCCGGTTAGAAAAGTTGAAGACCGTTCCGTTCTCGGACGTTCTATTGGGAAAGAAGCTCGCGTAGTTGTCGCTGTCACTGACCAAGGCTTCGCTAAGAAGCTGATAAGCTTGCTCGATTAATTTATTTGGGGGTGAACGAATGGCTAAAGTGAGAGTATATGAATACGCAAAAGCCATAGATGTTTCAAGTAAAGATATTATAGCAGCGCTTAAGGATATGAACGTGGAAGTGAACAACCACATGGCGACGCTTGAAGACGACACTGTGAAAAAGCTAGACGCTAAATATAAAAAAGTCAAAGCAAAAGAGACAGCTAACGAGAAACCCGCAGAACAAAAAAAACAATCATCTAACAAAAACAATGATAGAAAGAAGAATGACGTGCAGAATAATCAATTTAATAAAAACAAAAAAAACAACAACCAAAACAAAAACAAAAATAAACGCGGTGGGAATAACAAACCGCAGCATCAGCAAGCTAGACCTGTGAAGCCTAAGAAAGAGCTTCCTGAAAAAATTGAATTTACAAATTCAATGACAGTCGGCCAGCTGGCTGAAGAGCTTGGAAAAGAAACAGCTGAAATTATCAAAAAGCTGATGATGCTTGGTGTAATGGCAACCATTAACCAAGAACTGGATAAAGATACAGTTGAATTAATCGCTTCTGAATATGGCGTTCCAGTAGAGGAAGTCATTATTTTAGAAGAAACTGAACTTGAAAAGTATGAAATTGAAGATAAAGAAGAAGATATGCAAGTACGCCCTCCAGTTGTGACGATCATGGGACACGTTGACCACGGGAAAACAACGCTTCTTGACAGCATTCGTAAGACGAAAGTCGTCGAAGGCGAAGCTGGTGGAATCACGCAGCATATCGGTGCATACCAAATCGAAGAAAACGGCAAGAAAATCACGTTCCTTGATACACCTGGACACGCAGCATTTACAACGATGCGTGCACGTGGTGCCGAGGTAACGGATACGACAATTCTGGTCGTTGCAGCAGATGATGGCGTGATGCCGCAAACGGTTGAAGCCATTAACCATGCGAAAGCGGCAGAAGTGCCAATCATTGTTGCTGTTAACAAAATTGACAAACCAACAGCGAACCCTGACCGTGTGATGCAGGAATTAACTGAGCATGGTCTAGTACCAGAAGCTTGGGGCGGCGAAACGATCTTCGTTCCTCTATCTGCAAAAACAGGTGAAGGCATTGACGAATTGATTGAAATGATCCTTCTTGTCAGCGAAGTAGGAGAACTGAAAGCCAACCCAAATCGTGCGGCTAAAGGGACTGTCATTGAGGCTGAGCTTGATAAAGGAAGAGGGTCAGTTGCAACCCTTCTTGTTCAAACTGGTACGCTTCAAGTAGGTGACCCAATCGTTGTTGGAAATACATTTGGCCGCGTTCGTGCAATGGTCAATGACATCGGACGCCGCGTGAAAACAGCAGGACCATCTACACCTGTTGAAATCACTGGTTTAAATGATGTACCAAATGCAGGGGATCAGTTCCTCGTATTCAAAGACGAAAAAACAGCTCGTCAAGTGGGTGAAGCGCGTGCTTCGAAACAGCTTGATGAACAGCGTTCAGACAAAGCAAAATTGTCTCTAGATGACCTATTTGAGCAAATCAAACAAGGTGAAGTGAAAGATATCAACTTGATCGTGAAAGCAGACGTACAAGGTTCTGCTGAAGCACTGACGGCCGCTCTTCAAAAAATTGAAGTAGAAGGCGTAAAAGTGAAAATTATCCATACAGGTGTTGGAGCGATTACAGAATCTGATATTATTTTAGCAAGTGCTTCTAATGCGATCGTGATCGGATTTAACGTACGTCCTGATGGAAATGCGAAGAGCACAGCTGAAACAGAAAACGTAGATATCCGCTTACACCGCATTATTTATAAAGTCATCGATGAAATTGAAGCTGCGATGAAAGGGATGCTTGACCCTGAATATGAAGAAAAAGTCATCGGTCAAGTTGAAGTTCGTCAAACGTTCAAAGTATCTAAAATCGGTACAATTGCTGGTGGCTATGTCACTGAAGGAACCATCACAAGAGATAGTGGTATCCGCTTAATCCGTGACGGCGTCGTTATTTTTGAAGGCGAAGTCGACGTATTAAAACGATTCAAAGATGACGTGAAAGAAGTTTCACAAGGCTATGAATGTGGTATTACCATTAAGAAGTACAATGATATCCGTGAAGGTGATGTCATGGAATCATTCGTTATGCAAGAAATCGAAAGAAAATGATCGGTTATACCGAATGTGAGTGCATCATCTATGATGCCTCCTCACTGAAGGAAAAACGTGCGGTTCTTCAACGTATATTGACAAGAACGCGCCATAAATTCAATGTAACCATGGCTGAAATGGATTACCAAGACACATGGCAGCGTACATCAATTGGAATCGCCGTGATTTCCTCATCTCGGGTTCAAGTGGAAAAGGAGCTACAGCGTGTTTTAAGCTTTATTGATTCCTTTCCTGAAATCGAACGAACGATCACGAAAACTGAGTGGTTTTAATTAGAGGTGATAAGATCATGAGTATGAGAGCAACCCGCGTGGGTGAGCAGATGAAAAAAGAATTAGGCGACATCCTAGGCAGAAAGCTAAAAGATCCAAGAGTTGGCTTTTTGACTGTAACCGATGTCGAAGTATCCGGTGATTTGCAAATTGCGAAAGTCTACATTTCTGTTCTCGGTGACGAGAAGAAAAGAGAGGAAACCTTAAAAGGCCTTGCAAAGGCTAAAGGGTATATCCGCTCTGAAATTGGCAATCGAATTAGACTTCGCAAAACACCAGAACTGCACTTTGAATTCGATGAATCCGTGGATTACGGAAACCGAATTGAAAGCCTGATTGCTGAACTAAACACAAAAGATCACGAATAAGACGTTGAAATAAGGATAGGCGATGATCGTCTGTCCTTTTTCATCGTTTATGAAAGGAGAGAACGCAGATGATAAATGGTGTTCTTTTATTACATAAAGAAAGAGGAATGACCTCTCACGACTGTGTGTTCAAAGTGAGAAAGATCTTGCATACAAAAAAAGTCGGACATACAGGCACTCTCGACCCGGAGGTATCAGGTGTTCTGCCCATTTGTATCGGAAGAGCAACGAAGATTGTCGAATACTTAACAGATAAATCAAAAACATATGATGCAGAAATCACGATTGGCTTTTCTACAACAACAGAAGATCAAACAGGTGAGATCGTAGAAGAAAAAAAGGTGCAAAAACCGATTTTAGAAGAAGAAATTGATGCGGTACTGAAGCAGTTTGAAGGAACCATTGAACAAATTCCTCCCATGTTTTCTGCTGTGAAAATTGGCGGAAAAAAACTCTACGAATATGCAAGAGAAGGCATTGAAATTGAGCGGCCGAGCCGCGAGATTACAATTCACCGTATCGAGCGGACGACACCTGTTTTATTTGAGAATGGAAAGGTATCATTTAGATTCACCGTTCTATGCTCAAAAGGAACGTATGTCAGAACCTTAGCGGTTGATATTGGAAAGAAACTGGGATTTCCAGCCCACATGTCACATCTCATTCGCACAGGGTCAGGTGATTTTACACTAGATGAATGTATCACCCTCGATGAGCTCCGAAATATAAGCGAAGAAGGCACAGTGGATGAACACCTTGTCCCGATCGAGCGTGCGCTCAATCATTTGCCGAAATGGGAGATAAATGATACATTAGCAAGTAAAGTGGAAAACGGTGCAGTCCTGCCAATGCCTGATGAATTCGCTCATTTCGCAGAGGAAGATCGTGTCGCTGTCTTTGCTCCTTCAGGTCGCTGTATGGCGATATATATGAAGCACCCGACCAAACAGAATCTGATGAAGCCGGCAAAGATCTTATCTCAGGACAAGCAATCTTAAAGAAAAGGTGACCATCTCGTGAAGACTATACATATTTCACACCCACATACATTGAATCAAAAGGATCAAGACCCGTCTGTTATGGCTTTAGGGTATTTTGACGGTGTTCACCTCGGACATCAAAAAGTGATTGACGCAGCAAAAAGCATTGCAAAAAAAGAAGGATTGGCTTTAACGGTCATGACCTTTCACCCGCATCCATCACATGTTTTGCAAAAAGCACGTGAACCAAAGGACTTAATTACACCGCTTGAGGATAAAATTGATTTCATCGAACAGCTGGGCGCTGACTATTTATACATTGTGCAATTCAGCGAAAGCTTTGCAGCGCTATCTCCTCAAGAGTTTGTGGACCAATATTTGGACGAGCTGAATGTGAAGCACGCAGTAGCCGGCTTTGATTTTACGTTTGGCCGTTTTGGTGCAGGCACAATGGAAACATTCGATGAGTATGGAAAAGGGCGTATCACGGCCACCATCGTTCCTAAGTTGTCCAATCAAGACCGAAAAGTCAGCTCAACACTCATACGCTCTGCATTGAAAAATGGGGATGTTGAATATGTGAGTGAGCTTTTAGGAAAACCTTATCAGCTGCGCGGTATTGTCATTCATGGAGATAAGCGAGGACGGACGATCGGCTTTCCGACTGCGAATGTCGGTTTATCTGCTGAATATATTATTCCGCCAACAGGGGTTTATGCAGTAAGAGCAGAAGTCAAAGGCAAAGTGTATGACGGCGTTTGTAACGTTGGCTATAAACCAACCTTTTATGAAAAGCGCCCTGATCAGCCTGCCATTGAAGTAAACCTCTTTGATTTTAACGAAGAAATATATGGTGAACCGATTAAATTACAGTGGTTCAAGCGCATTCGCAGTGAACAAAAATTTAACGGAATTCAGGAGTTAACGGCTCAAATCAGTCAAGATAAAGAAGAAGCGATTCAGTTTTTTCAAGATCAGCTAAGGCAGACAAAAAATTCATAGAAAAACAGCTCTACCATTTGCAAATTCAGCATATTTTTAGTATGATTATTCCTGTAGCTTTAAAACCACTTACTTGGCAGGCCGACTTCACCGACGGTTGCGAGGTAGATGGGGCTAACATGATTTGGAGGTGAAACAGGATGGCTATTACTCAAGAGCGTAAAACTCAATTAATTAATGAGTTCAAAACACACGAATCTGATACTGGATCTCCAGAAGTTCAGATCGCTGTCCTAACAGAATCAATTAACAACTTGAACGAGCATTTACGTACTCATAAGAAAGATCACCACTCACGTCGCGGTCTTTTGAAAATGGTAGGTAGACGTCGTAATCTTCTTACGTATCTACGTAATAAAGACGTAACTCGTTACCGTGAGTTAATTAACAAACTAGGCTTACGTCGATAATCGTAAAAAGCGGGAGGATTCCCGCTTTTTTATCGTATAATCACTAATATTTTATGGTTAAAATGTTGAAAGAATGGCAAAAACCCTTCTACATACACCTTTCACATTGATATGTGAAAATCATTTTGTTCATAATAAGAATTAACTAAAATTTCAAGATAAGAGAGGAGTTTTTCTCAGAATGGGACAAGAGAAACATGTCTTCACCATAGACTGGGCTGGACGTCAACTGACAGTTGAAACTGGCCAGCTTGCAAAGCAAGCAAACGGAGCGGTCCTCGTACGCTACGGAGATACAGCTGTGCTTAGCTCAGCAACAGCTTCTAAAGAACCAAAACCACTTGATTTCTTCCCGCTCACTGTGAACTACGAAGAAAGATTATACGCAGTAGGTAAAATTCCTGGTGGCTTCATTAAAAGAGAAGGCCGTCCAAGTGAAAAAGCGATCCTGGCGAGCCGCTTAATTGACAGACCAATCCGTCCATTATTTGCAGATGGATTTAGAAACGAAGTACAAGTCATTAGTATCGTCATGAGTGTGGATCAAGATTGTTCATCTGAAATGGCTGCAATGTTTGGCTCATCTTTAGCATTATGTGTGTCTGACATTCCATTTGAGGGACCAATCGCCGGCGTAACAGTAGGACGAGTTGATGGAAAGCTGATCATCAATCCAAATGTAGAGCAGCTTGAACAAAGTGACATCAACCTTGTAGTCGCTGGAACAAAAGATGCGATTAACATGGTCGAAGCTGGTGCTGATGAAGTACCAGAAGAAACAATGCTTGAAGCCATCATGTATGGTCACCAAGAGATCAAACGCTTAATCGAATTCCAAGAGGAAATTGTCAAGGCAGTCGGTAAAGCAAAAATCGATATACCTTTATATGAAGTAGATCAAACGTTAGCAGACGAAGTAAAAGCACTTGCTGAAACAGACCTGCTGAAAGCGATTCAAGTACATGAGAAGCATGCACGTGAGGATGCAATCAGTGCTGTGAAAAAAGCTGTGGTTGAGAAATTTGAAGAAGAAGATCGCGACGAAGCGACGATTAAACAAGCGAAAGATGTATTAAACAAGCTTGTCAAAAATGAAGTTCGCCGTCTGATCACTGAAGAGAAAATACGTCCAGATGGACGCGGTGTAGATCAAATCCGTCCACTTTCTTCAGAAGTAGGACTTCTGCCAAGAACGCACGGTTCAGGTCTATTTACAAGAGGACAAACACAGGCGCTCAGTATTTGTACATTAGGTGCACTTGGCGATGTGCAAATTCTTGACGGTCTAGGCGTTGAAGAATCGAAACGCTTCATGCACCATTACAACTTCCCGCAATTCAGTGTTGGTGAGACAGGTCCAATGCGTGGCCCAGGCCGCCGTGAAATCGGACATGGTGCGCTAGGTGAACGTGCATTAGAACCAGTGATCCCATCTGAAAAAGATTTCCCTTATACGGTTCGCCTTGTGTCTGAGGTGTTGGAATCGAACGGATCTACTTCACAAGCAAGTATTTGCGCAAGCACACTTGCGATGATGGATGCGGGTGTTCCAATTAAAGCGCCAGTTGCAGGGATTGCAATGGGGCTTGTGAAATCTGGTGAATACTACACAGTGCTGACAGACATTCAAGGAATGGAAGATGCACTTGGCGATATGGACTTTAAAGTTGCAGGTACATCAAAAGGTGTAACAGCGCTTCAAATGGATATCAAAATCGATGGTCTATCAAAAGACATCTTGGAGGAAGCTCTCCAACAAGCGAAAAAAGGAAGAATGGAAATCTTAGATAGCATGCTGTCAACGATTCCTGCTTCTAGAGGAGAATTATCTCGTTATGCACCAAAAATCTTAACGATGAAGATCAATCCTGATAAAATTCGCGATGTTATTGGACCAAGCGGTAAACAAATCAATAAAATCATTGAAGATACCGGTGTGAAAATCGATATTGAACAAGATGGTACAATCTTTATCTCTTCTACAGAAGAAGACATGAACCAAAAAGCGAAGAAAATCATTGAAGATCTTGTGAGAGAAGTTGAAGTGGGACAACTTTACTTAGGTAAAGTAAAACGTATTGAAAAATTCGGTGCTTTCCTTGAAATCTTCAGCGGCAAAGATGGACTTGTTCATATTTCTGAGCTCGCGCTTGACCGTGTAGGCAAAGTAGAAGATGTCGTGAAGATTGGCGATGAATTACTTGTCAAAGTCACTGAAATCGATAAACAAGGCCGTGTGAACCTTTCTCGCAAAGCTGTTTTACGTGAAGAAAAGGAAAAAGAAGAAAAACAGTCTTAATGAAATGTGTTAGAAGCCAGGTATCCGTGCCAGGCTTCTTTCTTTTCTTGCGCTAACAATAGTTCTAGCTTGTTTCTCCCCATCATAATTTGTGGTAAAGGGGAGGGACAACCATTGAAAAAAACGTTACCATTCATTGTGTTTGTATTTTTACTGCTCGTGTCATATCAAACGATGAAGCAGCCGGCTGCTGTTACATATATTGAATCAATGAAAGAGCATGCTGAGGTTGCATCTGTTTCAAAAGATATTTTATATCAAGAGATTGAATCGAAGTCTTCTGACTATGAAGTGAAGGCGCAAAATGCTAAGATTGATAAAGTGTGGAAAAAGATGCCTGGTCTAAATGGACAGACAGTCAATATCGATGCCTCTTATGAAAAAATGAAGAAACATGGGTCATTTGATGAAAAGCTGCTTGTTTTCAATGAAACAAAACCTTCTATTCATTTACATGAACTTGGTGCTGAGCCCATTTACAAGGGACATCCAAATAAAAAAATGAATGCATTCCTCATCAACGTGGCTTGGGGTGACGAGCATTTAATCATGATGTTAAAGACACTGGAAAAGCATCAGGTCAAGGCGACCTTTTTCTTAGAGGGCAAATGGGTGAAAAAAAGCACGGATCTTGCTAAAAAAATCGTGGCAGATGGTCATGAAATTGGAAACCATTCATACAATCACCCGGATATGCGCACACTGACAAGAGAACGAGCATTAGAGCAGATTACCAAAACAAATCGTCAAATTGAAGAATCCCTTGGAAAAAAACCGAAGTGGTTCGCCCCTCCAAGCGGCAGCTTTAAAGAAGAAACAGTGAAGCTCGCAGCAGAAGAAGGAATGGAAACCATTATGTGGACGGTAGATACCATTGACTGGCAAAAACCGTCACCAAACATATTACAAAAAAGGGTGCTTGGGAAAATTCACAATGGGGCGATGATATTAATGCATCCAACAGATTCGACGGCGAAAAGTCTTGACGCACTTATCACTCAAATCAAGGAAAGAGGATATGAATTAGGAACGGTTTCTGACCTCCTAAGTGAAAAAAGACATCCGTGATCCGATCTGTTTGTTGAATAGGAGGAGCAAAACTTGGTCAAAACGTATACATGCCAAAATGGAGTAAGAATTGTACTTGAAAACAATCCCACTGTAAGATCTGTCGCAATTGGCGTCTGGATTGGAACAGGTTCTAGACATGAGACACCAGAAATTAATGGGATCTCACACTTTCTAGAGCATATGTTCTTTAAAGGGACAAAGACGAGATCTGCACGTGACATCGCAGAATCCTTTGACCGCATTGGTGGTCAAGTGAATGCCTTTACGTCAAAAGAATACACTTGCTACTATGCAAAGGTGCTTGATTCACATGCTGGCTACGCCCTCGATGTATTAAGCGACATGTTCTTCCACTCCGCTTTTGATGAAGAAGAGCTAAAAAAAGAAAAAAATGTAGTATATGAAGAAATCAAAATGTATGAGGATACACCTGATGATATCGTTCATGATCTGTTGAGCAAAGCGATTTATGGTGATCATTCTTTAGGGTTCCCGATTTTAGGAACAGAAGAAACACTTTCTACCTTTAACGGTGACTCTCTTAGAGCTTATATGGATGAATTCTACACGCCGGACCGCGTCGTCATCTCTGTTGCAGGGAATGTGGATGACACCTTCATTCACGAGGTTGAAAAGTGGTTCGGTTCGTATGAAACGAAAGGAAAAAAACAGCCTGTAGAAGCGCCGCAATTTCACTATGACAAGCTCACACGCAAAAAGGAAACAGAGCAAGCACATCTATGCATGGGCTTTAATGGCCTCCCAGCTGGAGATAAAGGCATCTATGACTTAATCGTCTTAAATAATGTTCTTGGCGGAAGCATGAGCAGCCGCTTGTTCCAGGATGTAAGAGAGGACAAAGGACTCGCCTATTCCGTCTTCAGCTATCACAGTTCATTTGCAGATAACGGCATGCTGACGATTTATGGCGGGACTGGAGCGAAGCAGTTAAACCTGCTCTCTGAAACCATCTTACAAACACTAGACGTCTTAAAACGTGAGGGAATCACGCAAAAAGAGCTTGAAAACTCTAAGGAGCAAATGAAAGGGAACCTTATGCTCAGCCTTGAAAGCACAAACAGCAAGATGAGCCGAAACGGTAAAAATGAACTGCTCCTTGGCAAACATCGTACACTTGATGAAATTATTGACGAAATCAACAAAGTCTCATTAGACGGTGTGAATAACTTATCCAACCGAATCTTTACAGAGGATTATGCGCTCTCGCTTATTAGTCCGACGGGTGATCAGCCATCATAATGTAAACAACACGGCAGGCTTTTAAGAGGTCTGCCGTTTTATTGTATATAAAATAAAGAAGAAAGGAGCACTGCTTTCATGGAATATGAAAAACTGAAACGCCTCTCTCCTCTTCTGACACAAGCCATCTCCTTCCAGTCGATGACATCTGGCTTTTCTGGAAACCGTACTTATCTCGTCACAACATCCTCAAGTGAAAAGCTGGTGCTCAAGCTATCAAACCTCAAAACGTATTCCAGTTTTAAAAGAAAAGCGTCAGTGCAGCGAAAGTTAAAAGATCGAGGGCTTCTATGTTCTGAAGTAATTGAGATTGGAATGAGTGCTGAACTCAACTGTACCTATCGTATTTTCTCCTTTATCGAAGGAGAGAATGCTAGAGCATCCATCCATCAGCTCACAAATGAAGAGCAGTATGAAATTGGGAGGCGGGCAGGCAGAGAGCTGAGTTTAATGCATACATGTCAAGCACCTTCTCGTGTCACGCCATGGGATGAGAGAGTCATGGCGAAACATGAACGGTATGTACATGCCTATCAATCAAGTGGAGTGAGTTTTGCTCAAGATCAACTCGTATTAGATTTTATCAAATCACATGTTGATGCAGTAAAGGCGAGGCCTAATCAATTCCAGCATGATGATTTTCATTTGGGGAATATCATCATACAAGAAGGTGAGTATTCAGGAGTCATTGATTTTGATCAATCTGACTGGGGTGACCCAGTTCATGATTTTTATAAATTGTCCTTATTTAGCCGAGAAAATAGTATTCCGTTTTCAGCAGGGCAACTGGATTACTATGTAAGTACGCAGGCCACAGACGATTTTTGGCTTCTTTTTTCTATCTATACAGCAATGAGCTGCTTTTCTTCTATTGTCTGGACGCTTTCTTATGACACTGAACATGTAAAAGATATGGTAAACCGAGTGGAGAGAATGCTGGCAGACCATGATCGCTTTCATCAACTGAAACCGGCTTGGTATTCAAATTGGCATCATTCATAACTTGAAAAAGCGGGAGGTCTATTTCTTCTTGTGGCTGCATATATGATACGGAAGGGAAGTGATGCGATTTTGAGGCTAAGTGAGCTGTCAGGAAAAGAGATCGTCGATATCAAAAGAGCGGAGCGGCTTGGCGTGCTTGGACAAACCGACCTTGAAATCAATGAACAGGACGGTCAAATAACAGCACTCATCATACCTTCGGTGAAGTGGTTTGGCTTTCGAAAGCAAGGAAATGACATCCGCGTCCCGTGGAATCACATTCAAAAAATAGGATCAGATATGATCATTCTCGATGTGCCTGAAGCACTTCAGCCGCCCGGGGAAAAAGAGCATCCATCATAAATGGGTGCTCTTTTTCTTTTCTCTCTCCGATTTGTTCACAGGCTGAATCCTCTCCTCATATGCTGAAAGGGAGATTCAGAAAATATTACAGACTTTTTTAAATAAAGAAGGTGAACGGTCAGTATGTTGAGCGGTTTAACGGTTGCGGTGATCGGGGGAGATGCAAGGCAGCTTGAAATTATTCGCAAGCTGTCACAGCAGCATGCCAAAGTGTTTTTGGTTGGATTTGATCAGCTGGATCACGGATTTATTGGGGCTGAAAAGCTGAAAATGTCAGAACTTCCATTCGAACAGGTAGACAGTATGATCCTGCCAGTATCAGGGGCAACGGATGAAGGTGTTGTTGCGACAGTTTTCTCAAATGAGCAGGTTTTTCTGGAAGCAGCATATTTAGAAAGAACCCCTGCCCATTGTACCTTGTACTCAGGTATTTCTAATACGTACTTAGACAATCTGGCAAAGCAGGTGAACCGAAAACTTGTGAAGCTGTTTGAGCGGGATGATATTGCCATATATAACTCTATTCCAACAGTTGAAGGGATTATCATGATGGCCATTCAGCAAACGGATTATACGATTCATGGATCACGTGTTGTTGTTCTCGGGCTCGGAAGAACAGGACTCACCATTGCCCGCACATTTCGGGCACTCGGTGCGGACGTAAAAGTAGGGGCAGCAGATACAGCTCATTTAGCGCGGGCCTTTGAAATGGGACTTGATCCATTTTCAATGGACCGCTTAAAAGAAGAAGTAACGGATGTAGATATCATCATCAATACCATTCCAAGCCTTGTATTAGATTCATCTGTCATCGTCAGCATGACACCAAAGACACTCATTTTGGATATCGCCTCCCGCCCAGGGGGAACAGACTTTGACTTTGCACAAAAACACGGAGTGAAGGCGCTTCTTGCACCAGGACTCCCGGGAATTGTCGCACCAAAGACAGCAGGGCAAATCATTGCAAAAGTGCTTTCTGGGCTCTTATGTGAACTTGCAGAGGAAAAAAGGGGGATGGAATCATGACAACATTAAAAGGGAAAAGAATCGGCTTTGGCTTAACTGGTTCCCACTGTACGTACGAAGCTGTTTATCCGCAAATCGAAGCACTTGTAAAAGAAGGAGCAGAAGTGCGTCCAGTGGTGTCATATACGGTCCAGAACACGAATACAAGATTCGGAGATGGGGCTGACTGGATTGAGCGGATTGAGAAGCTGACTGGCTTTAAGGCGATTGACTCAATCGTTAAAGCAGAGCCGCTTGGACCTAAGCTGCCACTTGATTGTATGGTCATTGCTCCATTAACAGGGAACTCGATGGCGAAATTCGCAAATGCCATGACAGACAGCCCTGTTTTAATGGCTGCAAAAGCAACCATTCGAAATCATCGTCCTGTCGTTTTAGGAATTTCGACAAATGATGCGCTAGGCTTAAATGGTACAAATCTGATGAGGCTGATGTCGACAAAGAATATTTTCTTTATTCCATTTGGTCAAGATGATCCATTTAAAAAACCGACCTCCATGGTCGCGAACATGGATTTGCTTTCTCAAACAGTAGAAGAGGCACTCCAGCATAGACAAATTCAGCCGATTTTAATTGGACCAAACGAATAATAGATTCACTAGAAAATCATGAAAGATTCAAAAAAGATGCTTCAAGCCTTGCTTTTCTATGGTAAAATAAAATGTAAAAAGTCATAGGATGGCCATCCGAAAGAAAAGAAACATGGATGGGTCGGAAGGAGTTTTACTGATGGGAAGAGGATTGCATGTAGCTGTAGTTGGAGCGACTGGAGCTGTCGGTCAACAAATGTTAAAAACACTAGCTGACAGAGATTTTGAAATGGATACACTGACTCTACTATCCTCAAAACGTTCTGCTGGAACAAAAGTGACATTCAGAGGTCAAGAGTATACCGTTCAGGAAGCAACACCTGAAAGCTTTGAAGGAGTGAACATTGCATTATTCAGTGCTGGAGGAAATGTTTCCAAGACGCTAGCTCCTGAAGCAGTCAAACGAGGTGCGATTGTTGTAGACAACACAAGTGCTTTTCGTATGGACGAAAACATCCCTCTTGTCGTACCAGAGGTAAACGAAAAAGACTTGCATGACCATCAAGGAATCATTGCAAACCCTAACTGTTCAACGATTCAAATGGTAGCGGCATTAGAACCTCTTCGTCAGGCGTATGGCATGAAAAAAGTCATTGTGTCCACATACCAAGCCGTATCAGGTGCAGGACATGAAGCCATTGACGAACTATACAGCCAATCACAAGCCATTTTAAATAAAGAAGATGTAAAGCCGGAAGTCATGCCTTATCAAATTGCATTTAATGCGATTCCGCAAATTGATAAATTCCAAGACAATGGCTACACATTTGAAGAAATGAAAATGATCAACGAAACGAAAAAAATCATGCATATGCCAGAGCTAGAAGTAGCGGCAACATGTGTGAGACTTCCAATTGAAACAGGACATTCAGAATCTGTCTACGTCGAACTAGCATCAAATGACGCAACAGTTGACGACATTAAGTCCATTCTAAAAGATGCACCAGGCATTACACTGCAAGATGATCCGTCTCAGCAAATTTATCCAATGCCTGCAGATGCTGTTGGGAAAAACGACGTATTTGTCGGCCGCATTCGGAAAGATTTGGACCGTCCAAACGGGTTCCATATGTGGATTGTATCTGATAACCTGCTAAAAGGCGCTGCATGGAACTCCGTTCAAATTGCAGAAAGCTTAAAAGCATTAAAATTAGTTTAACATTCAATGGATGATGAGGACGAACAGAAGAGAGTTAGGCATCTTTCGCCTGCTCTCTTCTGTTACGTAAATGAACTTGGAGTGAAAACAGTGAAAATAATTGTCCAAAAATTTGGCGGTACATCTGTCAAAGATGATCAAGGTAGAAAAAGGGCACTTGCACATATCTTATCGGCAAAAGAGAAAGGCTATAAGTCGGTTGTCGTCGTTTCCGCAATGGGACGAAAAGGCGATCCTTATGCGACAGATACGTTGCTTGGTCTGCTTTACGGCAGCGCGCAGCATATGACAAATAGAGAAAAAGACTTGCTTGTTTCCTGCGGAGAGAATATTTCAGCTGTTGTGTTTTCAAGTATGCTGAATGAAAACGGGCTAAAAGCTGTAGCGATGACAGGCGCACAGGCGGGCTTTGTGACAGATAAGGAGCATACGAGTGCGAAAATTATTGATATGAAGTGTGAGCGTCTCGAGGCGGCACTGTCTGGACATGATGTTGTCGTTGTCGCTGGGTTCCAAGGAGCCGCGAAAAATGGGGACGTGACAACAATTGGACGAGGCGGCAGTGATACGTCCGCAGCTGCTTTAGGTGCTGCATTGCAGGCAGACTTTATTGATATTTTTACAGATGTAGAAGGCGTCATGACAGCAGATCCCCGCATTGTTGAAAATGCAAAGCCGCTCAGAGTCGTGACATATACGGAAATTTGCAACCTTGCATATCAAGGGGCGAAAGTCATTCACCCGAGAGCTGTCGAAATTGCGATGCAAGCAAAAGTACCAATGAGGGTCCGTTCAACATACTCTGATGATGAGGGCACACTCGTGACGTCACACTACTCAGATAAAATGAGCCATGATGTGTACGACCGGCTCATTACGGGTATCGCACATGTCAATGATGTGACGCAAATCAAAGTCCCGGCAAAAGAAGGGCAGTACAGCGTCCAAACAGAGGTCTTTAAAGCAATGGCAAACGCACAAATCAGTGTCGACTTCTTCAACATTACACCGAGTGAGATTGTGTATACAGTGACAGGTGCGATGACTGAAAAGGCAACGTCGATCCTAAAAGATCTTGGCTATACGCCAATTGTGACAACAAATTGTGCGAAAGTATCAGCTGTTGGCGCAGGCATCATGGGAGTACCAGGTGTCACATCTAAAATTGTATCGGCCCTATCCGAGCAAAACATTTCTATTTTACAATCGGCTGACAGTCATACGACCATTTGGGTGCTAGTGAACGAAGAAAACATGAGAGCAGCTGTCAATGCCCTGCACGAAGTGTTTGAACTTTCAAGATAAATGTGATTGAATCATGATGAGGTGAAAAAAATGAATTTCGGAAATATCGCAACAGCTATGATTACACCTTTTGATAAAAAGGGCAACATTGATTTCCAAAAGCTATCAATTCTCATTGATTACTTGTTAAAAAACGGCAGTGACTCTTTAGTCGTTGCAGGGACAACAGGCGAATCGCCAACTTTATCGACTGAAGAAAAAGTCGCTCTTTTTCAGCAATCGGTGAAATTAGCAAATGGTCGTTGTAAAATCATTGCAGGAACAGGCAGTAATAACACAAATGCGTCTATCAAACTAACGAAAAAAGCAGAAGAAGCGGGCGTTGATGCAGTGATGCTTGTCGTACCTTACTACAACAAGCCATCACAGGAAGGCATGTATGCACACTTTAAAGCCATTGCCGAGTCTACATCTCTTCCTGTCATGCTTTACAATGTACCAGGGAGAACGGTTGCGTCATTAGCACCAGAAACAACCATTAAGCTTGCGCAAATACCTAACATTGTCGCGATCAAAGAAGCAAGCGGTGATCTTGATGCCATGACAAAAATCATTTCAGAGACACCAGAAGATTTCGATGTATATTCAGGTGACGACAGCTTAACACTTCCAGCTGTATCTGTTGGTGCAAAAGGAGTGGTCTCTGTGGCGTCTCATATCGTAGGGCTTGATATGCAGCAAATGCTGAAAAGCTATGCTTCAGGTCAAACGGCCAATGCCGCATTGATCCATCAAAAGCTGCTCCCAATCATGAAACAGCTTTTCACAGCGCCAAATCCAACGCCTGTCAAAACAGCTCTTCAGTTGAAAGGACTAGATGTCGGATCTGTTCGTCTTCCGCTTTTACCTTTGTCAGAAGAAGAGAGACTGGATTTAAGCAGCGTCTTAAACAGCTGATCAAAACAAAAGATTTCGTAAGCGGTCATTCTCAGATGTCCCTGAGTATGACCGTTTTTTATACATAAACACTTTCTTAAAATGTGACTTCATCTTGTTTTCTAAAATTAGATTCAGTTATAATAGCATTAAGCGATGATGGACGGGCTTGAGACTAGGAGGATAAGAATTTTGAAAAAGAAAAATACAGAGAACGTAAGAATTATTGCACTGGGAGGCGTTGGAGAAATCGGGAAAAACTTATATGTCATTGAAATTGATTCGGACATATATGTGGTAGATGCAGGCTTGATGCATCCAGAAAACGAAATGCTAGGCATTGACGTTGTCATTCCTGATATCTCTTATTTAACAGAACGTGCTGATCGGGTGAAAGCAATTTTTCTTACCCACGGACATGATGAAGCAATCGGAGGCGTATTCCATTGCTTAAGCAAATTGTCTGTACCAGTTTACGGAACGAAGCTGACCCTTGCGTTACTTCGAGAAAAATTAAAGCAGTATGGCTTCAATCAAAAAGCTGATTTACGTGAGGTACATGCGAAATCAGTCATTACGTTTGAAACAACAAAGGTATCGTTTTTTAGAACGAATCACAGCATCCCTGATTCAGTTGGGATTAGCTTCAAAACCTCTCTTGGTTCAATTGTATGCACAGGTGATTTTAAATTTGATCAAACCCCAGCGCTTAACCAAGCCTGTGACATCGGAGAGATTGCGAAAATTGGAAACAATGGCGTATTAGCACTACTTTCAGACAGTGCCAATGCTGAAAAACCAGGTTATACACCTTCTGAGGCGCTCGTCCAAGACGAAATCTCAAATGCGATGTACAATGCTGAAAATCGTGTCATTGTCGCTGTATCTTCATCGAACATTAACCGCGTGCAGCAAATCATTAATGCAACGAATCAAAATGGTCGTAAGCTTGCCGTAGCAGGGAAGAATATGATGACGACTCTTCAGCTGGCAATCAAACTTGGTTATGTCACAGCAGCCGAAGAATTATTTGTCCCAGTTCAAGAAGTGAAGAAAATGGCGAAAAACGATGTGGTCGTCCTCACAGCTGGAAGCCACGGTGAGCCTCTTGCTGCTTTAACAAAAATGGCGAAACAAAATCACAAACAGCTTCATATTGAAAAAGAAGACACTGTTGTGATTGCATCTACACCTCTTCCTGGACAGGAACTCACATATTCAAAAACAGTGGATTTCCTTACAAGAAGCGGCGCACAAGTCATTTTTGCTCAAAAACGTGTACATGTCTCTGGACACGGCTGCCAAGAAGAGTTAAAGCTGATGCTGAACTTACTAAAGCCGAAGTATTTGATTCCCGTGAATGGCGAATATCGTATGCAAAAAGCACATTCTCGTATTGCTGAAGAAGTGGGAATGAAACGAAGTGACATTTTCTTGATTGATAAAGGGGATGTTGTGGAGTTTAGAGGACAGAACGTCAAGATTGGTGAAAAAGTTCACCAAGGCAATATTTTGATCGATGGTCTTGGCGTTGGTGATATCGGGAACATTGTGCTGCGCGATAGACGCCTATTGTCTCAAGATGGTATCTTAATTGTCGTCATTACGCTCGATAAACAAAAGAAACAATTAATTTCTGGACCTGAAATCATCACAAGAGGATTTGTGTATGTAAGAGAATCCGAAGAGCTGATTGTGAAAGCGACAGAAATGGTCAAAGGAATTGTCAAAGAGCAAACGGAAAACTCAATTGTTGAATGGTCAACTTTGAAACAATCCATGCGTGATGTACTCAATCAATTCCTATATGAAAAAACAAAACGTAAGCCGATGATCATTCCAATTATTATGGAAGTGTGATGTGAAAGCCCAAGGAGCATAAGCTCTTTGGGCTTTTTTGATGTGGCGTGAGGAATGCGGATTGAATACGGCCTTCTTGTTCATAATAGGAGAAGAGTTTGAGGAAAGGATGGAGACAAATGGACGAAAAGAATGAACAGCAGCCTGAGCGAAAGCCAGAAGAAAAAGACAGCATTATGAGCAAAATACAGCAGCTTGGTGAAACAGCAGTGCCACAGCTGCCGCAAGATACAAATATACATTGCCTTACCATTATTGGACAAATTGAAGGCCACATGCAGCTTCCGCCACAAAATAAAACAACCAAATACGAACATGTCATTCCGCAAATCGTAGCAGTAGAGCAAAACCCGAAAATTGAAGGGCTTTTAATCATCTTAAATACAGTAGGCGGCGATGTTGAAGCGGGACTAGCGATTGCAGAAATGCTTGCGTCTTTATCAAAACCGACTGTATCGATTGTACTTGGCGGCGGCCACTCTATTGGTGTCCCGATTGCTGTATCGTGTGACTATTCCTATATTGCGGAAACAGCCACGATGACCATTCATCCTGTACGTTTAACCGGTCTTGTGATTGGTGTCCCGCAAACCTTTGAATACTTAGATAAAATGCAGGAAAGAGTCATTAACTTTGTAACAAGCCACTCCAATATTACAGAAGAGAAGTTTAAAGAGCTTATGTTCTCAAAAGGCAATTTGACAAGAGACATTGGAACAAATGTCGTTGGTCATGAGGCAGCAGAATACGGACTCATGAATGAAGTAGGCGGTGTAGGACAAGCGATCAAAAAGTTGAACGAGCTGATTGGAGAAAGGGCATCTCAAAACGAGGGGCTGATCCAATGATTTTATATACACCTATGCCATATGAAGCCATTTACGCGGAGGAACAAGGAGACCGCAAACTTCAACAGGTAAACATCCAAGGCGTGCCAGTCATGGTTGAAATGAAAGAGGATGAAGCAGAAATTGTTCAAGTCATGAGTACCAATCCAATGGACTTTCTGAATCAAGAGCTTGCACCAGGCAAGCGATTGAAGTTGCAATTAGGCACCAATCAAACCGACTCATATGAATGATTCTATGCTATAATAAAGGGAAAACTTACAACAAGATGCAGCCAAAACCAGGCTGCTTTCTTTCTGATCTTTCGGTAGGTTATATTTTCTTTCGTAGTAAGGTGATGAGTATGGCTAAAAAGAGAAAACGGAAAACGAGAAAAAAACAAAATAAACAGCTAAAACTGAAATATGAATTAAATGGGTTAGTCTGTATTGCCATAGCGATCATTGCCATTTTACAGCTAGGCGTCGTTGGACAAACCTTCGTACATTTATTCCGTTTCTTTGCAGGTGAATGGTTCATTCTCTGCCTTATCGGATTATTTCTTTTTGGCGTGACCATCTTCTGGAAAAAACAAATCCCAGATATTTTGACAAGGAGAAAAGCAGGTCTATACTGCATCATTGCGAGTATCTTGCTTTTGTCTCATGTGAAGCTCTTTCAGCATCTTTCATCTGCGGGCGCAATAGGCTCTCAAAGTGTGATAAGAAATACATTTGAGCTTTTCTTAATGGACATGAAAGGTGAGACTGGGTCACCTGATTTAGGAGGCGGCATGATTGGTGCCGTATTATTTGCTGCTTCATATTTCTTATTTGCGCAAGCAGGATCTCAAATTATAGCAATCGTTCTGATGCTGATTGGAATTGTGCTGATTACAAATCGATCTCTTCAAGAAATGGTGAAAAAAGTGTCGCTGCCTGTCTCACAATTTATGGTGAAGCAGTGGAAAGCGTTTGTTGAAGATATGAAAGGAATCAGGCAGGCGAAAAAGAGCGCGCCCTCTCAGAAAACAGGTGAAAAGAAAAAACGGTCTCGTATTCAGGAAGAGGACGAAGATGATCAGATCTTGATCGAAGAGGAAACGCCGGTTTCTGACAATAGCCAGCCAATCATCTCAAGCTTTGCTGACAGAGATGACATTCTCACCCCGCTCGTTCAAAAAGAGCAGTTGGCAAAAGAGACAGAGCCTCTTCAAGAGTCTGTGCAAAGTGCACCAGTTCCATCAGATACAGCCTATGAACCAAAAGAGGCGCCGCCGATGACATTTACTGAACTTGAAAACAAAGATTACGAATTGCCGTCACTTGATATTTTGGCAGAGCCCCAGCATTCAGGGCAGCAAACAGACAAGAAAAATATATACGAAAATGCAAGAAAGCTTGAAAAAACGTTCCAAAGCTTTGGTGTAAAAGCAAAAGTCACACAGGTTCACTTAGGACCGGCTGTTACCAAATATGAAGTCTATCCAGATGTCGGCGTGAAGGTAAGTAAGATCGTCAATCTAAGTGATGACTTAGCCCTTGCTCTCGCAGCAAAAGACATTCGGATTGAGGCGCCGATACCTGGTAAATCAGCCATCGGTATTGAGGTTCCTAATGCAGAAATCGCGATGGTTTCTTTAAAAGAGGTATTAGAATCGAAGCAAAATGACCGTCCAAATGCCAAGCTGCTGATTGGACTGGGCCGAAATATTTCTGGTGAAGCGGTGCTGGCTGAAATGAACAAAATGCCGCATTTACTTGTAGCAGGCTCGACTGGAAGCGGAAAAAGTGTGTGCATCAATGGCATTATCACAAGTATTCTCATGAGAGCGAAACCTCATGAAGTGAAAATGATGATGATTGATCCGAAAATGGTTGAACTAAATGTGTATAATGGCATTCCGCATCTGCTCGCTCCTGTCGTAACGGACCCTAAGAAAGCCTCACAGGCACTTAAAAAAGTAGTCAGCGAAATGGAACGCCGCTATGAATTGTTTTCTCATACGGGGACAAGAAATATTGAAGGATACAATGATTACATTAAACGAATGAATCAATCAGAAGAGGCCAAACAGCCAGAACTTCCTTATATTGTCGTCATTGTAGACGAGCTTGCAGATTTAATGATGGTCGCTTCCTCTGATGTGGAAGATTCCATTACAAGACTTTCGCAAATGGCTCGTGCTGCCGGGATTCATTTAATTATCGCCACACAAAGACCTTCTGTCGATGTCATTACAGGTGTCATTAAAGCCAACATCCCATCCCGCATCGCCTTTAGTGTGTCCTCGCAAACCGATTCAAGGACGATCCTTGATATGGGTGGCGCAGAAAAACTGCTCGGCAGAGGGGATATGCTGTTTCTACCAGTTGGTGCAAACAAACCGGTTCGTGTGCAGGGCGCCTTTTTATCAGATGAAGAAGTGGAGCATGTCGTTGATCATGTGATCACCCAACAAAAAGCGCAATATCAAGAAGAAATGATTCCAACTGAAGAAACGCAGGATCAGCTTACGGCTGTGGATGACGATTTATATGATGAAGCAGTGGAACTCATCATCGGCATGCAGACGGCTTCTGTCTCTATGCTTCAAAGAAGATTCCGCATCGGCTATACCCGGGCCGCCCGTCTGATTGACGCAATGGAAGAGCGAGGCGTTGTCGGTCCTTATGAAGGAAGTAAACCGAGAGAAGTCCTGCTTTCAAAAGAACAATATGACGAGCTCTCTTCATAAATCGAAGAGAGCTTTCTAAAAAAGAAGTGAACGATAGTATGATTATGTTAACTGGAAGTCAGACTATTTATTTATTTGCAAAAACATGATATAGTTATGTTCAACTTATCTCGGAATAGAGATTTCTCATCTTATCATTTGCATTGATTAGACGGAGGGAAAACATGTCGACCAAAACAGACAATCGCCATTTATATTTGAAAGTGATTGACCGTATTAAAGAAGATATACAAACAGGCGTATATGCAGAAAAAGAAAAGCTGCCTTCTGAGTTTGAGCTCTCAAAGCTTTTAGGGGTGAGCAGAGCGACACTGCGTGAAGCCCTTCGTGTATTAGAAGAAGAGAAGTATTTAATTAGAAGGCATGGTGTGGGAACTTTCGTCAACTCAAGACCACTCTTTTCAACAGGTATAGAACAGCTGGCAAGTGTCACGAAAATGATAGAGCAGGTCAATATGACGCCTGGTACCATCTTTTTATCCTCGCAAGAAGGGGAGCCGACAGAGAATGATGTGATTCGTTTTCAATGTGATGAATCTGATGAGATTTTTTCAATGGAACGCGTTCGAACGGCAGATGGACAGCCAGTGGTATATTGTTTAGATAAAATTCCGGTCAAGCATCTTCCCGCTTCTTTTACACATGAAGAAGAGTCCCTTTTTGAGCTGTTTGGAAGAGAACCACACAGCGGGATTAAATATGCAGTTGCTGACATCGAACCAATCGGCTACCACGATCAGGTTTCACCGATACTAGAATGTGACCCTGAAACAGCTTTATTATTACTGAAACAAATGCACTATGATCAGGATGATCAGCCGGTCTTATACTCGCTTAATTATTTTCGAGCGGATAAATTCAGCTTTCATGTGATACGCAAACGATTTTAATAAGCAGTCGCTTCCATAAGCGGTTGCTTTTTGTTTGTCTATACATAAAACCCGCAAAACTTGCCACACTAATACGTAACAGTATATAGAATTGGGTGAATGATGTTGGGCGAGCAAACAGTCAGTAAAAAGAATATTATAGCATTATCATCAGTGCCTCTAATCATGACACTTGGGAACTCGATGTTAATACCCGTATTGCCAGAGATAGAAAAGAAACTCTCGATCACTTCCTTTCAAGTCTCCCTCATTATTACGGTATACTCTGTTGTAGCGATCTTATGTATTCCAATCGCCGGCTATTTATCGGACCGAATCGGGCGTAAAAAGGTACTCCTGCCGTGTCTGTTAATAGCAGGTCTTGGTGGGGCTGTAGCAGCAGTTGCCTCAACGATCATGAAAGAACCCTACATGTGGATTCTATTTGGCAGGGTCCTTCAAGGTGTTGGTTCAGCTGGGGCAGCACCTGTCGTTATGCCGTTTATAGGAGATTTGTTTCATGATGATGAAGAAGTCAGTGCGGGACTTGGCGCCATTGAAACCTCTAACACAGCTGGAAAGGTACTGAGCCCGATTATTGGGGCGCTTTTAGCTTCATGGTTTTGGTTTGTGCCGTTTTGGTTTATTCCGTTCTTTTCCATCATCAGCTTTCTCATGGTACTGTTCATGGTAGAGTCCGCGAAAAAAGAGGAGGACCCGCCTTCATTCAAAGAATTTTTAAAATCAACAAAGACCATTTTTAAGCATGAGGGACGCTGGCTTTATGCCATTTTTGCAATTGGCGGTTTTATTATGTTTCTTCTTTTTGGTGTGCTTTTTTACTTATCTGATAACCTAGAGGCAGCTTATCAAATTAAAGGTGTCAAAAAAGGGCTCCTGCTTAGTATTCCGCTCCTTTTTCTATCCATCAGCTCATACGTTGCTGGGAAAACGATTGGAAAAGAAAAAGGGAAAATGAGAATCTTTTTAATCGTAGGCATGGCCTTGTTATCACTTTCCTATATGTTTTTATGGTGGAATCACAGCTTTTACGTATTGTTTATCTGCTTAAGTATTGGCGGTGTTGGTATTGGTGTTGTGCTGCCTGCACTTGATGCCCTGATCACAGAAGGAATCGAAAAAGAGCAGTGCGGAACCATTACGTCATTTTACAGCAGTATGCGTTTTATCGGTGTCGCTTTAGGACCTCCGATTTACGCTTATCTCATGGATAAAGGGGACTCCATCGTTTTTATTCTATCGACCATTTGCAGTCTTATTTCACTATTTTTGGTCCTCTTCTTCATACAGCCAGATGAAGAGGATGAAAGTGAACAATTAAAAACGGTTTAATCTAGAAAAAAGACGGTATTTTGCCATCTTTTTTCTTTTTTATAAATTGACATGTAAAATTTTGATAGTTAAACTAATGTATAGTAATATCTTTTAAATTATCCCAAATAGGAGGTGTTCAAAAATATTCATTTTCTGTCTTTCTTTAGGCAGAAATTGAGCTCGCGTGCTGATGATGAATATGTGTTTCTTCAACACGAAAAGACAATTGAATAGGTCATCCTGCCATTAGCACGTTGAAGGAGACGCAGTCAGCACTTCAGACACGCTCAAATACAGCAAATTGATTGATGAACTAGAAGGAGCTTGAAGCAGCTATGTTGCAAATAATTAAAGCAAGATGGATTGTATTAGTGGTGTGGATGATAACAGCTGTGATTCTGTTTATTACTGCGCCCAATTTAGAGGAATTAACAAGAGAAAAAGGGCAATTAAAGGTTCCGGAGGGGACACCAACAGCTGAGGCACTTCACTTATTGGATAAGCTATCAGATCATAACGGGAAAAAAGATACGGGTGTCATTGTATTCTCCGAACAACATCTGTTCCCTGAGAAAGAGCAGGAATTAAAAAAGGCTTTATCTGCACTCATGACACATGCCCCAGACCTCCACATTGACGGAATTACTTCGTATTTTCATGTAGATCCGGACATTCAAAAACAACTTTTATCAAAGGATAAAAGTACACTTCTTGTTCCATTCAAATTCGACCACTACGAAACAAAAGCTGTGAAGATTAAAGAACAAATTGAGGAAGTTTTAAAGCCCTATCATGTCTCATATGAAATGACGGGTCAAAAATTTGTGGATTCAGATGTCATTAAAAGCTCTCAACAAGGTCTGAAGAAAACTGAACTTATCACGATGATTTTTATTTTCTTTATTTTAATCATTGTTTTCAGATCAATTTTGGCACCTGTTGTTCCGCTCATTACGATCGGCATTTCTTATGCCGTCAGCCGTTGTATTGTGGCTTTTCTCGTAGAATATATGCAATTTCCTCTATCTAATTTTACTCAGATTTTTATGGTAGCTATTATGTTCGGTATAGGAACAGATTATTGTATTTTGCTGTTAAGCCGTTTTAAAGAAGAGATCGGTCAAGGTCGTGATGTCAAAGAGTCGATTATCATCACATATAAATGTGCAGGGAAAACGGTCTTTTTTAGTGGCTTAGCCGTGTTAGTCGGCTTCTCAAGCATTGGGTTTGCTAAATTTCAATTGTATCAATCAGCCGTTAGTGTTGCTGTTGGAGTTGGCATCCTGCTGATAGCCCTAGTCACCATCGTTCCCTTTTTTATGTCTGTTTTCGGAAAATCTCTTTTCTGGCCATCTAAAAGAGAAAACATTCGCCACCCGCAAAGTAAGATGTGGGAATGGGCTGGGCGTTTTTCATTTAAAAGGCCGCTGATCAGCTTAGGTTTAGTTGCACTGATTACTGTGCCTCCTATTTTGATGTACGACGGAACTCTTTCCTATAACAGCTTAAATGAGATTGGGACAAAGTATGAATCAGTGTCTGCATTTAATACGATATCAGAGCAATTTGGCTTTGGGGAAGCGCTGCCCCTGAATGTGCTTGTTGAAAGTGACAATAAGTTAGATAACCAAGAGAAGATTGTCATGATTGAAAAACTGACACGTAAATTAAATGACATTGACGAAGTAAAAACAGTTCGCAGTGTCACTCGTCCTGTTGGAGATGGGCTAAGTCAGCTTTATGTCACCTCTCAAGCAAAAGAGCTGGGAGGAGAACTTGGCAAAGGCCATGAAGGAATCGGGAAAATTTCAGATGGTCTGACCGAAACAAATCTTGCCCTTCATAAACAAAAACCAAAAATTCAAGAATCCGCTAAAGGCATTGACCAGCTGATTGATGGAACAAAAGCGATCAAAAGCGGCATTGGAGAAGTAAGGGAGTCCCTGATCTCTTTAGAAGATGGGGTGAGGCGCAGTAAAGATGGCGTCGGAACCATCCGAAGTAAAATCAAAGAAGCAAAAAAGGAATTAGAGCAAGAATATCGCAGCAGTGAAGCGATGATTCAAGAGCTTAAGCGAATGGTGAGTACGCTGGAACGTCATGCGAAATCGAATCAGCAGCTGATGACCACCATTAAAAAAGTAAAAAGATCCTATGAAAATTTATCGTTTGAAGCACTTGAAAAACGGCTTCCAGAAGTAAAAGATATGGATGAATATAAAGAAATCAAGAAAGTATTCAAAGACACAAAAGGAATGCTTGATCAAGCAGGGGACCAAATGAGTCTGTATGAAGAGGAAGCCTCTCTGTTTAAAGAAAAGATCAAGAAAGCAGATTCAGTGATTCAAAGCCTATCAACCAAACAAAAAGAAGTAAAACGTCAAGTGCAAGCGCTCATGGAAGGGCTCGATCAAATTTATAACGGTCTTGAACAAACAAATGAGGGCCAAAAACAATTGATCAAAGAAATGCCTAAAATTGAAGATGGCGCAGATCAGCTGACAGACGGCCAAAAAGCCATCAAAAGAGGATTTAACCAGCTTTCATCAAAACTCACATTATTAACAGATGGTTTAGGTGAAAGTATTGAAGGGCTTGAGCAGGTCAAAAGCGGCTTCACAGAGGCGGACGGCTACTTGAAGCAGCTTCAGCAAGCGCCAGATGAAGAAATAACGGGCTGGTTTATTCCAGAAGAGGTGCTGAAACGCCATGAATTCAAGCAAATCTTTCAGACGTATATGTCTCCAGATCGTAAATTAACAACCTTTGAAGTCATTTTAAATGTGAATCCATACAGCAATGAAGCGATGAAAGGCGTTGCGAAAATTGAAGACACTCTTAATCAATATTTACCTGTCAGCGGGTTAAAGAATGTAAATTACGGTGTGTCTGGTATCTCAAGTTTAAATGTAGATTTAAAAGAAACATCTGACGGTGACTTTATTCGAACGGTCATTTTCATGTTAATTGGCATCTTTATCATTTTAATTATATTATTACGGTCAATCGTCATGCCGATATACTTAACACTTTCACTCATTTTAACGTATTTTACATCCATCGGTTTAACAGAATGGATCTTTAAAACATTTTTTGGCTACGACGGTGTCAGCTGGCCTGTCCCATTTTTCAGCTTTGTCATTCTTGTGACGCTCGGGATCGATTATTCAATCTTCCTCATGGATCGTTTTAACGAATGGAAGGGAGAGCATGTGCAAGCATCGATGATATCAGCGATGAGAAATATGGGTTCCGTCATTATTTCAGCAGTCGCCATATTAGCGGGGACCTTCGCCGCCATGCTGCCGTCCGGTGTATTATCACTTGTTGAAATTGCAACGGTCGTACTCATTGGACTTTTATTATATGCTTTTGTTGTATTGCCGCTCTTTATTCCGGTCATGGTTCGTATTTTCGGTAAATGGAATTGGTGGCCGTTTAGAATGAAATAACGACTGACGTCTCTGCTATTAGCAGAGGCGTTTTTATTTCCTATCCTTTCCTCTGATTGATATAATGTCTATTAAATGGCTGTTTCACGTATATATCAGCTATGTTCTAATACATAATAAATAGGATGAACAAAGGAGGTTTCTCATGACGTACTTACAAGAGAAGACACTAGACACACCTGGTCTTCATACTCATATTGTCAAAACAGAAAAATTTAAAACGGTCACAATCCTTTTTAAAATGCTTGCGCCTCTATCGAAAGATGACGTCACCATGCGTTCACTTTTCCCGCATGTGCTGTTAAGAGGAACAGAGAACATGCCGAAAACAGGAGAACTGCGTGCTTATTTTGATGAGCTTTATGGTGCAACTGTTTCGGCAGACATGGCGAAAAAAGGAGAGAATCACATCATTACCTTCCGCCTGGAAATGGCGAATGAAAAATATCTAAAGGATCAAACCCCTTTACTAGAAAAAGGGATTGCCTTACTATCTGACCTACTATTTCATCCGTATGTTGAAGATGGGGTGTTTAGTCAATTATATGTAGATCAAGAAAAACGCACATTAAAACAGCGAATTCAAGCAGTGTATGATGACAAAATGCGTTACTCGAACTTAAGACTTGTGCAGGAAATGTGCAAAGGTGAACCGTATGCACTGCACGTCAATGGAGAAATGGCAGACATCGAAACGATCACAGCTCACTCACTTTTTCAAGCTTATGAGCATGCGCTTCAATCAAATCAGCTTGATCTTTATGTTGTGGGAGATGTAGATGAACAAGACATCAGCCGAATGGTCTCTCAATACTTCAAAACAAGTGATAGAGAATCAGTCAAACAACATGCTGAATCAACAAGTGCGCAAAAAGAAGCAAAAGAAGTCATTGATGAAGAGGACGTGAAGCAAGGCAAGCTGAATATCGGCTTTCGCACGCATACGACGATTGCAGATGAAGATTATCCGGCGCTGCATTTGTTTAATGGCATATTCGGCGGCTTCTCGCATTCGAAGCTATTCATCAATGTTCGGGAAAAAGCAAGTCTTGCGTACTACGCTGTGTCTAGACTTGAGAGCTTTAAAGGCTTGATGATGGTCATGTCAGGAATTGAAGTCGGCAACTACCGGCAGGCAGTACACATCATTAAAGAACAATTTGAAGCGATGCAAAAGGGTGATTTTTCAGATGAAGCGATTGACCAAACAAAAGCTGTCGTCAAAAATCAGCTGCTTGAAACCATTGATACATCTTATGGGACAGCAGAATATTTATATCAGCATGCCGTTGTGCCAACAGGGGAAACCCTTGATTCCTTTTTAGAAGCATTAGACCGAGTGACAAAAGAGGACATCATCAAAGTGGGTCAGAAAATCGAATGGGATACGACCTATTTTCTTAAAGGAACGGAGGGTGCTTCATGACAGTGAAAACAATTCAATTCGACCAGCTGCAAGAAACGGTCTATCACGAAAAAATGGAGAGCGGACTTGACGTCTATGTGCTGCCAAAGCAAGGATTTAACAAAACCTATGCGACCTTTACAACCAAATACGGCTCTGTCGATAACGAATTTGTGCCGCTTGGCAAAGAAGACATGATTCGAGTGCCTGACGGAATTGCCCATTTCTTAGAGCATAAGCTGTTTGAAAAAGAAGATGGAGACGTATTTCATACATTTAGTAAACAAGGAGCATCCGCAAACGCTTTTACAACGTTTACGAGAACAGCTTACTTATTCTCAAGCACCTCAAATGTCGAACAAAATCTTGAGACGCTCATTGATTTTGTTCAAGAGCCTTATTTTACTGAAAAAACGGTCGAAAAAGAAAAAGGCATCATTGGTCAAGAGATTAACATGTATGATGACAATCCGGACTGGCGTTTATTCTTCGGTCTGATTGAAAATCTTTATAAAGAGCATCCCGTGAGAATTGATATTGCTGGAACAGTAGAAAGTATTGCTCCGATTACAAAAGATCATTTGTATGAATGCTATGAAACGTTCTATCACCCGAGCAATATGCTTCTATTCGTTGTCGGTCCCGTTGATCCGAAGCAAATATTAGATCAAGTAAGAGCGAATCAGGCGAAGAAGCCATTTACAGACCAGCCAGAGATCAAAAGAAAAGAAATGAATGAGCCAGAAGGTGTGTACCGAAAAGAATACGAACTTCCAATGAACGTACAAGGCTCGAAATGTATGTTCGGGTTGAAAACAAAGAATCCTCATAAAAAAGGGAATCAGCTGCTAAAACATGAGCTTGGGATGAATCTCATTTTAGAGACGCTGTTTGGTAAAAGCTCCTTACAATATGAACAAATGTATGAAAAAGGCTTAATTGATGAAACCTTCAGCTACGATTATACGGAAGAAGGCGGCTTTGGCTTCACGTCCGTTGGCGGAGATACAAATGATCCTGATCAACTGGCAAAAGTATTAAAAGAAACCCTTCTTCAAGCAAAGAACTTGATGTCAGAAGAGAAAATTGAGCTCGCTCGCAAGAAGAAAATCGGCAGCTTTTTAAAAGCCATGAATTCTCCTGAATACATTGCGAACCAATTCACCCGATATGCATTTTTAGACATGAGCTTATTTGATGTCGTGACCATGCTGGAACAGATTCAATTAACCGACATTCAGCAAATTTTAGAGGAAGAAATTGATGAAGAACGGATGTCTGTTTTCAAAGTCGTCCCGAAAACAAAATAAATAAAAAAAGACAAACTCAGATCAAATGAGTTTGTCTTTTTTATGTCTAATTGAAAAAAGCATGTGATTTGTTAGGATTTTCATTGACAATCATTTTGTTCGTTAGTTAAACTCTTTAATAGTTAAACACTTAAACTAAAAGGAGCAGCGTATGGAACAAAATAAAATTGCACAGCTCATTCAGAGGTATGCAGATGTCTATCTCATGATGGAAAAAAAAGTATCGAGTATGATCACTGAAAAGCTTGATAAAGAGCTGACGCTTGATCAGTATTACTCGCTTCGATACATCAATTTACATCCTGGATGTACATCAACTGACCTTGCGAATGTATGTAATGTCAACAAAAGTGCGGTAACATCCATGACCAATCGTCTTTTTACGAAAAACTATATTGTCCGTGAGCACGATAAAGCCGACCGAAGAAATGTTCACCTGTACGTCACGCCAGAGGGCAAAGATGTGGTCAGCCGAATGGAAAAGCAGCTTCAGGATCTCGTTCGATCTTATTTTGAAAAGCTGGAAGAAAAAGAAATGGAATCATTTATTCAAACATATGAAAAGATCTATCAAGTGATCATCGAAGAGGAGGCACAAAGTACTAATGAGAGCAATCATAAAGGGTAGATGGCTGATTACGATTCTATGGATCGTATTAGCGGCAGTGTTACTCATCACGGCTCCTAATATGGCGCAATTAACAAAGGAAAAAGGGCAAATTTCTGTACCAGACGGCTATCCGTCCTCATATGCGAATCAGTTATTAAAGAAAATGTCTGAAAACGGTGATACAGAAAAATCAATCGTCATTGTCTTTCAAGAAAAGAACATCGTAAAAGAAAGAGAAACATCTTTAAAAAAGGCAATGGACATTTTAGAAAAGGATCAAGATCTCCACATAGAGGACATCACTTCTTACTTTGAAGCCAATAAAGATATTAAAAAACAAATGCTCTCTAAAGATCGAACGACGCTCCTTGTTCCAGTTACATATGACTCAAACAAAATCAAAGCTTCCGATTTTAAAGAAAAAGTGAATGAAAAGCTGAAGAGCTTAAACCTAACATTTGAAATGACAGGGCAGCCATTAATTGACGATGATGTGATCACAAGCTCGCAAGAAGGTCTGAAGAAAACAGAGTTCATTACGATTGGGTTTATTCTCATCGTCCTTGTCCTTGTCTTTAGATCAGCTGTGGCACCTTTCGTTCCGTTAGTCGCAGTGGCTCTGTCTTACTTGGTGAGCCAATCCATCGTGGCTTATTTAGTTAAATATCTCGATTTCCCGCTCTCGACCTTTACCCAAATCTTCATGGTCGCGATTATGTTTGGAATAGGAACGGACTACTGTATTCTACTTCTCAGCCGCTTTAAAGAAGAGATCGCACACGGTAAAGATAAAATTGAGGCGATTCTGATTACGTATAAAACAGCAGGAAAGACCGTCTTATTCAGCGGAATTGCGGTGCTGATCGGTTTTACCTGTATTGGTCTGGCGCAATTCCAGCTCTATAAATCAGCTGTTGCAGTAGCAGTTGGTGTCGCTGTGCTGATTGTGGCGCTTCTCACGATTGTTCCGTTCTTTATGGCGGTTTTAGGAAAAGTGTTATTTTGGCCGATTAAAGGTGATATTGCGCATCCGCAGTCAAAAATGTGGGAAACAGCAGGACGCTTTTCATTTAAAAAACCACTTTTCAGTTTATTAATCGTAGGAATTATTACGCTTCCGCCTATTCTCATGTATAAAGGAACGCTTTCTTATAATAGCTTAGATGAAATCGGTAATAAATATGAATCAGTCAATGCATTCAATACGATTTCTGATAAATTTGGGCCAGGAGAAGCTCTACCGGCAACGATTGTCGTGAAATCAGCTGATCTGTTAGACAACAATAAAGGGCTGATTGCTGTTGAAAAACTCAGCCGTGCAATTGAACAAACAGATGGCGTAAGTAAAGTGAGAAGTGCGACACGTCCTGTCGGTAAAGGGCTGAGTGATCTATACGTGAAATCACAAGCCAAAGAGCTGAATACCGGACTTGATAAAAGCAATGAAGGCTTGAAAAAAATCCAAGATGCACTGACGACAATGAGTAAATCTATTGAAGATCAAACGCCGCAGATCAAATCATCTGGAAAAGGCATTAACCAGCTGATTTCTGGCACTGAATCAGTACAAACAGGCATTCAAAACGTCGAAAAATCGTTAAGAGATTTACAAAGCGGAATCGATCAAAACAAAAACGGTGTTGCACAGATTAAAGAGAAAATTAAAGGTGCTAAAAAGGAATTATCGGCTCAAGTCGCACAAGTGAATCAGCAAGTGTCGCTATATAAAAGTATTTCCAAAGAATTAAAGGCAGCATTAGCGCAAGTGGATACGTCATCCTCTGCCGCAGCGGATGTAAAAGCATTAATCACACAAGCAAATAAACAATTTAGTACACTCGAAAAACAAATTCCGCAGGTGAAAGAAAATCAATCGTATCAAGCCATCAAAGCTTCATATAATGAACTTTCTACGACCTTGCAAGAAGGGGCGAAACAGGCAGACAGCTATGCCAAACAAGCAAAAGAAGCCAAAAAACAGCTTGAAGCAGCGGATGCCTTTATCGCAAAAGCTTCAGAGCAGCAGAAAGTCTTGACGAGTCAAATCGATGAGCTCATTGCTGGCTTAGACGCAATTGAAACTGGACTGGATCAAACATCTAAAGGTCAAGGACAGTTAGCTGATAATATGCCAAAGCTTGTAAATGGAGCTGGGCAAGTGATTGATGGTCAAAAACAAATGAAAGAAAAGATTGGCGGCTTTGGTGATAACCTGACCAAGCTGACAGATGGACTGAACAAAAGCGCAAGTGGCTTGGAGAAAATTTCAAGCGGGTTAATGGGTGCAGGTGACTACTTAGACGAACTGAAAAATGCACCAGATCAAGACATGGCCGGCTGGTTTATCCCAAAAGACGTGCTGAAAAATAAAGCATTCAAGCAAGTATTTGATTCATACATGTCGGATGACCGCAAGATGACAAAAATTGATGTCATTTTAGAAAAAAATCCATATGGCAATGAAGCCTTGTCGACGATCAAACAAGTAGAAGCTTCTGTCGAGCGGGCACTTCCTGAAACAAACCTAAAAGATGCATCATTCGGCGTTTCGGGTGTATCAAGTATGAACGCTGATTTAAAACAGCTGTCAGACCAAGATTTCAATAAGACGGTTCTTTACATGATGATCGGTATATTCCTTATCCTGGTGATCCTGTTCCGTTCGCTTGTTATGCCGCTATACTTGGTAGGCTCACTTATTTTGACTTACTTTACAGCCATCGGGATGACAGAATTTATTTTCACCCATTTCTTCGGATATCCGGGCATTAACTGGGCTGTTCCATTCTTTGGATTTGTCATATTAATGGCGCTAGGAGTCGATTATTCGATTTTCTTAATGGAGCGGTTCAATGAATACAAAACAAAAGACATTCAGTTTGCTATGACCGAATCAATGAAGAATATGGGCTCTGTCATTATGTCTGCTGCTGTTATTTTGGCAGGAACATTTGCAGCAATGCTTCCTTCAGGAGTGCTGTCTCTCTTACAGATTGCAACACTTGTTCTCACAGGACTTTTGCTGTACGCACTCGTTGTGCTACCATTGTTCGTACCTGTGATGGTGAAATTGTTCGGATCAGCTAACTGGTTCCCATTTAAACGAAAAGAATAGATATTTCAAATAGAAAGTAGGAATCCATGTGATGAGTCGTTGGGCGCTGATAACAGGTGCCAGTGGCGGGATTGGGCAGGCTGCAGCCAAAAAGCTTGCCCAAGAAGGCTGCCACGTGATGCTCCATTATCACAAAAATGAACAGGCAGCCGTGCAGCTTGCCGCTCAGCTAGAAGGAACATGTCATATTCAGACGCACGTCGTTCAAGCAGATTTAGCTAAAATGGGCGGAGCAGATGAGCTCGTCAGCCGTCTGCCAGTATGTCCAGATATTCTTGTATTAAATAGCGGTAAAAGTCATGTCGGATTAGTGACAGATACAGAAAAAGACGTATTAGCCAGTATGGTGCAGCTTCATGTCACAAGTCCATATGAGCTCACCCAGCACCTATTGCCAGCCATGATCCAAAAAAAAGCAGGTCATATCGTTGCGGTAAGCTCGATATGGGGTGAAACAGGTGCATCGTGTGAAGTGCTGTACAGCATGGTCAAGGGGGCGCAAAATACGTTTATTAAAGGTCTGGCAAAAGAGCTTGCCCCAAGTGGAATTAGAGCAAATGCTGTTTCGCCAGGTGCTGTCCGTACAGACATGATGAAAAGCTTCACACAAGAAGATATTGCCATGCTGGAAGAAGAAATCCCGCTTGGCCGGCTTGCATCACCTGAGGAGATTGCTGATGTCATTTGGTTTCTCGCCTCAAAGCAGTCAAGTTATATGACAGGTCAAATTTTATCCGTTAATGGCGGCTGGTACTGTTAAAAAACGTGTATAATTCGTCTCTCCATGACAAAAGCTATGGCTGTAATTCATCTTTTCGAATGGAGGAATCGACATGTCAGTACTTGAGAACTGGGACCATTGGAAAAACTTTTTAGGAGATCGCTTAAATCATGCGCAGGATAAAGGTTTAAAAGATGATACCATCAATAACCTTGCGTATGAAATTGGCGGATATTTAGCTAATGAAGTTGAAGCAAAGAACGAGCAAGAAAGAGTACTTGCTGACCTTTGGAGCGTTGCATCAGAAGATGAGCAACGCGCTATTGCCAATATGATGGTCAAACTGGTTGAAAATAATAGCTCGCACTAAACAAAAAGAGGGGTCGTTTGTGCCTCTCTTTTTATTTTAACCGTTTAGCAACATTGTGCTTTCTAAAAATGTAAAAATGCTTTATGATAAAGGAAGGTAAAAATTTGCCACAATGAAGGGGGTAATATCATTTGGCAAAGCTCGAATGGTATTTTGAATATGAGATACAGGTAAACCGTCCCGGACTATTAGGAGACATTTCATCTCTAATGGGGATGCTTTCAATTAATATTGTGACAATTAATGGTGTTGATGTATCAAGACGCGGAATGCTTTTGCGCTGTGACCACACAGATCAAATTAAGCGCCTTGAATCAATTTTAAATACAATGGAAACGATAAAAGTAACGAAATTAAGACAGCCAAAACTTCGTGACCGCTTAGCGGTTCGTCACGGCAGATACATACAGCGTGATGCGGATGACAAAAAGACATTCCGTTTTGAAAGGGACGAGCTTGGTCTTCTTGTTGATTTTATGGCTGAACTATTTAAAAAAGAAGGACATAAATTGATTGGGATTCGCGGGATGCCGCGTGTCGGAAAAACAGAATCAATTGTGGCTTCAAGTGTATGTGCCAGCAAGAGATGGCTTTTTGTATCGTCCACTCTTTTGAAACAGACGATCCGAAGTCAGCTGATTGCGGATGAATACAGCCCAGATAACGTCTTTATTATTGATGGGATTGTGTCGACGCGAAGAGGTTCTGAGAAGCACTTGCAGCTTTTAAGAGAAATTATGAGACTGCCGGCAACGAAGGTGGTTGAGCATCCAGACATCTTTATTCAAAATTCAGAATATACAATGGATGATTTCGACTATATCATTGAATTGCGTAATAGTGCAGACGAAGTGATTACATATGAGCACGCTGAAGAACCACAAGTGTTTGATCATTCTGGTTTTTCTGGCTTCGATTTTTAATATGGTAATGGTAGGTGTTTGTTTTGACTGAATTGGGAAAACGGCTCATTGAGGCCAGAGAGGAAAAAGGGATGTCGCTGGAGGATCTTCAGACGGTGACCAAAATCCAAAAGCGCTACTTGCTAGCAATCGAACAAGGAAACTATGATATTATTCCAGGTAAATTTTACGTCAGAGCGTTTATTAAACAATATGCCGAAGCCGTTGGACTAAATCCTGAACAATTGTTCGAAGAATTTCGTAAAGATGTACCAAGCACGTATAACGATGAAGTATCTGATAAATTATCAAATATTAAGCCGCAAAGAGAGCTGCCAAAGCCTGCCTCGAAGGTGCTTGAGCTGCTGCCGACCATCTTGATTATTGGAGGCGTCCTTGTGGTCATCGCGATCATTTATGTCATCGTGCAGGCGGTCAATCATGATAGCGGGCAGAAGAACAACCAGACGGCTCCTCAGCAGTCAGAATCTAAATATGAAGTATCTGAGGATTCATCTCTTGCAAAGGATCAAAAGAAAAAAGAAAAAGCTTCGTCAGATAATCAAGAAAAATCATCTAAAAAAGATGACTCATCAAAGGATTCATCCAAAGATGATGAAACGGTCTCTTTGAAGGCGGCGAATACAGAAGGCTCAACGACAACATATGAAGTGTCAGGTGCAGATGAGATGGAGTTAACCATTTCTGCAACAAAAGCTTCATGGCTGCGCGTCAGAGACGAATCTGGAAAAGTGTTGAAAATGGGTGAACTAAAAGATGGCGAATCGTTTAAAACAGACCTGTCTGAGCTCTCGCAGGTTGATATCCGTCTAGGCAATGCGACTGGAATTGATATCAAGGTGAATGACGAGACGCTTAAGTACGAATTAGACCCTAAGAACACCATGACACAAAACATTGTGATTGTGAATAAAGGAAAGGAAAAGTCATCTTAAGCAAGTAGATGACTTTTCTTTTGTTCCTACTATTATATATACATAAAAAAATGGCTTATTGGAGGATTGAATTTCATGTTTAACTTACCGAATAAAATAACTCTTTCTAGGATCGCTTTGATCCCTGTTTTTATGATCATTATGCTTGCACCTTTAGATTGGGGTGTTGCGCGTTTTGGCAGCGTCAGCATCGAAGTGACGCATCTTGTTGGAGCGATCCTGTTTATTGTCGCTTCGACAACTGACTGGATTGATGGATACTATGCGCGTAAACTGAACTTAGTGACGAATTTTGGTAAATTTTTAGATCCGCTTGCAGATAAATTGCTTGTTTCAGCTGCTTTAATTATACTTGTTCAGTACAATCTCACTCCGGCTTGGATGGCGATTGTGATCATTAGCCGTGAATTTGCTGTAACTGGTCTAAGGCTTGTACTAGCCGGAGGCGGTGAAGTGGTAGCAGCTAATATGCTTGGAAAAGTGAAAACATGGGCGCAAATCATTGCGATTTCAGCACTTCTATTGCATAATCTGCCGTTTGAACTTGTGTCATTCCCGTTTGGTGACCTTGCGATGTGGGTAGCAGTGTTCTTCACTGTTGTCTCAGGCTGGGATTACTTTGTGAAAAACTGGGAAGCTTTAAAGAATTCTAACTAAAAAGGACGTGTACGCTTTGAAGTCAGAGAGAAAAGCAGAAATTATTGCAGTCGGTTCCGAACTTTTGCTAGGGCAAATTGCGAATACGAATGCACAATTCATCAGCAAACAGCTAGCTGAAATTGGTGTGAATGTTTATTACCACACAGCAGTTGGTGACAATCCAGAGCGTTTAAAAAGGGCCATTCAAGTGGCGCAGGAAAGATCGAATTTTATTATCTTCTCAGGTGGTCTTGGACCAACCAAAGATGATTTAACAAAAGAAACCATTGCGAGTACGCTCGGAAAAGAGCTCGTGCTAAATGAAGAAGCATTTGAATCCATTCAAGACTACTTTCGAAAGACCGGACGAGACATGTCGCCGAATAACCGTAAGCAGGCACTCGTTCTAGAAGGATCTGATGTGCTCGTGAACAGGTTCGGGATGGCTCCAGGTATGTTTATTCAAGAAGACGATACATTTTATATGCTGCTTCCTGGACCGCCAAGTGAACTGCATCCGATGTTTGAGAACGAGGCGAAGCCGCTGATTTCTGAGAAACTCGGTTTAAAGGAAAAAATCGTATCTGTTGTTCTCCGCTTCTTCGGAATTGGTGAATCACAGCTTGAAACAGACCTAGAAGATTTAATTGATGCTCAAACCAACCCAACGATTGCACCTCTCGCATCTGACGGTGAAGTGACACTTAGGCTCACGGCTAAGCATGAGGATGAAAAAGAAACGGAGCGTCTGATAAAAGAAACAGAAGCGAAAATTTTAGCGCGGGTAGGCGAGTACTTCTACGGGTATGGTGATACATCACTTGTCCGTGAAGCTTCCAAGGCCTTGCACGAACACGGGAAAACAGTGGCAGCGGCTGAGAGCCTGACAGGCGGAATGTTTTCTGAATGGCTGACAGATCTTGAAGGCGCATCGACGATTTTAAGCGGCAGTATTGTTTGTTATACAAACCAAATCAAACAGCAGGTGCTTGGCTGCCGGGAGGAAACGTTGTCTTCTCATGGTGCTGTCAGCAAAGAGTGTGCTTTAGAGCTTGCTGAAGGTGCTAGAAAGCTTGCGGGAAGTGATATTGGCATTAGCTTTACGGGTGTAGCAGGCCCTGATACCCACGAGGGACAGCCTGTCGGAAAAGTGTTCATTGGGCTATCTACGAAAGACCATACAGACGTGTTTGAATGGATGTTTACAGGAAGCCGGTCGGGCATTCGAAAGCGCGCTGTGAAATACGGTCTGCATCACTTGCTCAATTTATTAAAAGAGAGTTAATTTTGTTTTTTGTTAGGTTTACTCCTTTATAAAAGAGTGTTTTTTCTAATAGAAATCACTCTTTTCTTAAAAATCTGCCAAGAAAAAATCGAATATGTGTTCGTTTTTTTCTTGGCAAATGACGTAAAACAAGGTATAGTATAGATAGTGGAATTGATAAAGGAGGAAACAATAGAATGAGTGATCGCCAAGCAGCCTTAGATATGGCTCTTAAACAAATAGAAAAACAGTTTGGTAAAGGCTCTATTATGAAACTAGGAGAGCAAACAGATACACGTATTTCAACAGTACCGAGTGGTTCGTTAGCACTTGACACTGCGCTTGGAATAGGTGGATATCCTCGCGGCCGTATTATTGAAGTATATGGTCCAGAAAGTTCTGGTAAAACGACAGTAGCACTTCATGCCATTGCTGAGGTTCAGCAGCAGGGAGGACAAGCTGCATTTATCGATGCAGAGCATGCGCTCGATCCAGTTTACGCTCAAAAACTAGGCGTCAATATTGATGAGCTGTTACTTTCTCAGCCTGATACAGGAGAACAAGCACTTGAAATTGCAGAAGCTCTTGTCCGCAGTGGTGCAGTTGATATTGTTGTCATTGACTCAGTAGCTGCTCTTGTACCAAAAGCAGAGATTGAAGGAGACATGGGTGATTCACACGTTGGTCTACAAGCACGTTTGATGTCCCAAGCACTTCGTAAACTATCTGGTGCCATTAATAAATCAAAAACAATTGCCATCTTTATTAACCAAATTCGTGAAAAAGTTGGGGTCATGTTCGGTAACCCTGAAACAACACCAGGTGGACGTGCGCTGAAGTTCTATTCGTCTGTTCGTTTAGAAGTGCGCCGTGCTGAACAGCTGAAGCAGGGCAATGACATTATGGGGAATAAAACGAGAATTAAAGTGGTGAAAAACAAAGTAGCACCGCCATTCCGTATTGCAGAAGTAGATATTATGTACGGTGAAGGAATCTCAAAAGAGGGAGAAATCATCGACCTTGGAAGCGAACTAGATATCGTACAAAAGAGCGGTGCTTGGTATTCTTATCAAGAGGAACGTCTTGGGCAAGGCCGCGAAAATGCGAAACAGTTCCTTAAAGAAAACAAAGATATTCTTCTCATGATTCAAGAACAAATTAGAGAACACTACGGTTTGGACACAAACGGAGTGAAAGCAGCTGAAGAAGAAGAAGGACAAGAGGAATTGGAAGTTTAAAGACTAAAAGACGCTGAAAAGCGTCTTTTTTTTACATTTACATGACAGCTAGCAGGTCAAAAGTTCTGTCTTTGCTTGAAATAACGACTTACGCCTCAGTCTGACTAGCTTGACAAGTATTTCCGACACAATTACAATGGAAATGTATCACTTGTTTTTCTTAACATGATTGATAACTAATTTAAACTTGACAAGGGCAGTGAGGATCTCATTCCCTGTGAAGGCCCTGTATGTTGAGACACAAAACAATGTACATGCCGACACTTTATTTGTAAAACCAAGTTCATAGCAAGAGGAGGTGAAAATATGTCGCCTACGATGTTTACGATCATCTCCATTTTGCTGAGCCTAATCTGTTTAGTTGTTGGCTACTTTGTTCGTAAAACCATTGCAGAAGCAAAAATATCCGGCGCAAGAAACATGGCCGAACAAATTGTTGAGGATGCAAAGCGTGATGCGGAAGCATTGAAGAAAGAAGCGCTCTTGGAAGCGAAAGATGAAATTCATTCTTTTCGTGTAGAGGCGGAGCAAGAAGTTCGTGAAAGACGTAATGAGCTTCAAAGACAAGAAAACCGTTTACTTCAAAAAGAGGAAAATCTTGATCGCAAAGACGAAACTTTAGATAAACGGGAGTCCCTGTTGGAGAAGAGAGATCATTCTCTGAATGAACGACAACAACATATTGAAGAGATGGAAAGCAAAGTGGATGATATGATTCGTTTGCAGAAAGCCGAGTTGGAACGTATTTCAAGTTTAACTCGAGATGAAGCGAAACAAATCATTCTGGATCAAGTTGAAAATGAGCTTTCCCACGACATTGCAGTCATGACGAAAGAATCTGAAAACCGAGCGAAAGAAGAGGCTGATAAAAAGGCGAAAAACATTCTTTCACTTGCGTTACAGCGTTGTGCAGCTGATCATGTAGCTGAAACGACGGTATCTGTAGTCAATCTTCCAAATGATGAGATGAAAGGTCGTATTATCGGACGTGAAGGACGAAATATCCGTACGTTAGAAACGTTAACAGGTATTGACTTGATCATAGATGATACACCTGAAGCTGTTATCCTATCGGGCTTTGATCCGATTAGACGTGAAACAGCGAGGATAGCTCTGGACAAGCTAGTCCAGGATGGCCGCATTCATCCTGCACGAATTGAAGAAATGGTGGAAAAATCACGCCGTGAAGTCGATGATTATATCCGCGAGATGGGTGAGCAAACGACATTCGAAGTCGGAGTTCACGGTCTACATCCGGATCTCATCAAAATTCTCGGTCGCTTAAAATTCCGTACAAGTTATGGACAAAATGTCCTGAAGCATTCAATTGAGGTTGCACATCTTGCAGGTCTCATGGCTTCAGAGCTTGGAGAAGATGCAAAGCTTGCAAAACGAGCAGGTCTTCTGCATGACATTGGAAAAGCCATTGATCATGAAGTAGAAGGAAGCCACGTAGAAATTGGCGTTGAGCTTGCGACGAAATATAAAGAGCATCCTGTTGTCATCAACAGTATTGCCTCTCACCACGGTGACCAAGAACCGACATCTATTATCGCTGTTCTTGTTGCGGCAGCAGATGCATTATCTGCAGCACGCCCTGGTGCAAGAAGTGAGACGCTTGAAAATTACATTCGGAGACTTGAGAAATTAGAAGATATCTCTGAATCTTATGAAGGTGTTGAAAAATCGTTTGCGATACAGGCTGGACGCGAAGTACGTATTATGGTGAAGCCGGATTCAATTAATGATCTTGAAGCTCACCGTCTAGCAAGGGATATTCGTAAGCGGATTGAGGACGAGCTCGATTACCCTGGTCACATTAAAGTGACGGTCATTCGAGAAACTCGCGCAGTAGAGTATGCAAAATAGAGCGGTGCGCTTAGCGCCGCTTTATTTTTTTGTGTAAATATGCAACACTGATAAGAAGTCAATTTATAAGAGAAAGGGTTCAAAGCGCATGAAAATATTATTTGTTGGAGATATTGTCGGTTCACCTGGACGAGACACACTGAAAGAATACTTGCCAAAGCTAAAGAAGAAATATCAGCCCCACTTTACCATTGTTAACGGAGAAAATGCTGCTCATGGGAAAGGTATAACTGAAAAAATCTATCATGAGCTGCTGCAAGCAGGAGCTGACGTGCTCACAATGGGCAACCATACATGGGATAAAAGAGACATTTTTGATTTCATCGATGACGCAGCCAACATGGTTCGTCCGGCGAACTTCCCAGAAGGCACACCTGGTAAAGGTCTTACGTTTATAAAAAAACAAGGAAAAGAACTGGCCGTCATCAACCTACAAGGACGCACTTTTTTACCGCCAATTGACTGTCCATTTCAAAAAGTAGATGAGTTAATTGCGGAAGCATCCAAACGTACACCGTTTATTTTTATTGATTTTCATGGTGAAGCCACAAGTGAAAAGCAAGCAATGGGCTGGTATACAGACGGCCGTGCATCATGTGTCGTTGGAACGCATACACATGTTCAAACAGCAGATAACCGCGTTTTGCCAAAAGGAACTGCGTATATTTCAGATGTGGGAATGACAGGACCTTATGATGGCATTTTAGGTGTTGATCGGGAGACGATTATTAAACGATTCAAAACGAGTCTTCCAGTCCGTTTTGAAATTGCAGAAGGACGCACGACATTAAGTGCAGTGATCGTAGAAATTGACGAACAGTCGAAAAAAGCTGTCAAAATTGATCGAATTTTGATAAATGATGACCATATTTTCTTTGAATAAATGTTCACATATTTATTTCAGAAAAATATTAATCAGAAAGAAGGAATATGCGCCCTCTATCGTGAATATAGTAAAAATGGTAGGTAGCCTGCTATTTTTGAAAAACATTTTGGGGATGGATTTTCAAAAAATAGCATCATCTAACAAAGATTGTTCTAATGAACACTCACTTATCCATTGTAAATTTAAGGGGGAGCAGAAATGGAAATTTTAAAAGTTTCAGCAAAGTCAAATCCGAATTCAGTAGCAGGAGCATTAGCAGGCGTTTTACGTGAACGCGGTGCAGCGGAAATACAAGCAATCGGCGCTGGAGCGCTGAATCAGGCGGTCAAGGCTGTAGCCATAGCAAGGGGATTTGTTGCACCAAGCGGAGTGGATTTGATATGCATTCCAGCCTTTACTGACATTCTTATCGATGGAGAAGAAAGAACAGCAATCAAATTGATTGTTGAGCCACGATAATTCTAATTTTATTATTTTCAACCTGCTTACATCATGTAAGCAGGTTGTTTTTGTTTACCACTATACATTTCTTATATAACATATTCAGTTCATGAAATAGATAAAAATTACATATTAGAGCTTGCATTTTTTCACCATGATGATAAATTAAGATTAAGTTGAAAATACTTCATCAAAAATAAATATTTAAGTAGGTGAAATAATGATTGAAGCTTTTTTGAAAAGAGGAAAACTTGTTTTTATTTTATTTTTTATTGTTCTCATTGCTGGCGGCTATTTATTCACGCAGCTTCCTAAACGAGAACTGCCAGAATTCCAAGCGAATATCGTCACGATTTCCACCGTGTTTCCTGGTGCGGATGCCAAACAGGTGGAAAGTGATGTAACCAATAAGCTCGAATCAGCCATATCTGATATCAATGGTGTAGAGAAAACAAGCTCTGTTTCTGCCATTGGTTTTTCAAATATTGTGCTTGAAATTGAAGATCAAGCCGACTTTCAAAAGGTGGCAAGTCAAATTAAGAATGAAACAACAAGTGCTGCGTCGTCCTTTCCTGACGGAGTGATGGAGCCGGATGTAAAGGATGAGTTTGGCAACGTGCCGGTTGGTTCTTATATGGTTGTGGCAAGTCAATCAACAGACTTAGCAAAAAGTCAGGAATCGCTGCGTGCGTTGAAGGAAAAGGTTGAGGACATCAAAGGGATAGACAGTGTCGTCATCAAAGGATTCAATGATAAACAAGCGGTATTAAACTTAGATTCAAGTAAACTGGAGAATGAAGGGTTAAATGTAACGGATGTCACAAATGCCATCAATCAGGAATTTGACACATCTCCACTAGGCGACATTCGGACAGGCGGCGAGAAGGTTAAGCTGTCCATAGATGCCTACGACCGTTTGAATCAAGTGAAAAAGCTTGAGCTTTTCTCCAAAACGAACCGTGAGCCGGTCACAATCAGTCAGCTTGGCAGCTTAAAAGAAGTAGAAAAAGAGAAAAGTGACATTGTGTCGTATAACGGAAAGCCCGCCTATTCATTTACAGTCAATATCAAACCAGGGCTTGATATTCCTAGAATGTATGACAAAGTCAGTGATGTGATTGAGAAAGAGAAGCAGCTTCCAAATGGTGTGGAGTGGGTAGACTACTATTCACAAAAAAGTGAAGTGGATGCCATTTTTAATGATTTGATAAAAGAAGCCATTGTTGCGGTCATTGCTGTCATTATCATCACCACACTTGGTCTTACCATTGGCGGTGCGTTCATCGTTTCACTTGCCATCCCATTATCGATCACAATCGGAACGATTCCGCTGCCATTTTTACAAGTGGACCTCAATCAGATTTCAATTATCGGCTTTATCATTGCCCTAGGGATACTTGTCGATGATGCCATTGTCGTCAACGATAATATTTTAAGGCAGATGAAAAAATATGAAAGTCCACTGAAAGGAACGATTGCAGGGGTAAAAGAAGTGGCAGGGTCTATTTTGACATCAACACTTGCGGTTGTGTTTGCCTTCTTGCCGCTTGTTTTTCTATCAGGTGCAAATGGTTCATTTATACGAGCATTACCGTCTGTCCTCGTAACGACTGTACTTGCGTCTATGGTAATTTCTCTGACACTAGTGCCAGTCTATCAATATACCGTGAACCGAAAAAGAAAGAACAAGAAGATTCAAAAAGAGCCAGGATTCCTAGGCAAACCGTTTAAAAAATTAGCTGATTTTTATGCAGACCGTGTGCTGGCGAACATTGTGAAGCGTCCGCTGCTTATTGGCCTAAGTGGTTTGCTCGTTGCAACGCTTGCCTTTTTACTGATTTTCGTCACACCATTTGAATTTTTCCCTGCGGCGAATAAGAAAGAAGTGGTTGTCACTGTCACACTTCCAAGTGAAACAACATTAGACAAAACAAATGAAACATTAAAGAAAATAGAACAAGAGATCAAGCAGCAAAAAGGCATTGAAGAAACGGCGATCTTTGCAGGCGGCGGTGTACCGAACCTGTTTAATGAAAGTATCTCAAATGCGAGTGATCATACTGGTCAGGTTGTCGTGAGAGTAGACAATGATCAGATGACGAGTAAACAATTGATAGATCGTATGACAGAGCCATTGCGTAAGAAATTCAAAGATGCTGATATTTTTATGAAAACCATTGTTCAAGGACCGCCAACCGGTGCGCCTGTGACAGTAACCGTTGCGGGTGATTCTTTTGCAAAGCTGATTGATGTCAAAGAAACGCTCACAAGTGAAATGAAAGAAAAAGGAGCGAGCTTGATCACTGACGATGTCAATCAGCCGATAAAAACGATCTCCTTTGAATTAAACCGTGACCGAATGGCGGAGGATGGACTCAGCGCTCAGTTTGTCAGCAGACAGCTCGGTCTTGTGACAGAAGGCATGCCATTAGGCAGCTTTAAACAAGGAACAAATGATATCGACTTAGTGGTCAAACAGGATATGGGTACACATCAAAATGGATTAAAGCTAAAAGAAATAAAAGTGCCTGTGAATACAAATGAAGGTGGTATGCCTTCACTCAAGCCGCTTAGCCGATATGTAAAAGAAAAAGAAACAGAGCAGTACGAAAGCATTCCACATGAAAATGGAATTCCGACCATTACGCTGAAGGCGTACCCTGGCACGTCAGAGTCGTTTAAAGACGACATGAAAGAAGTCGTCGATCAAGTAGAAAAAACGGATGCAGCGAAGGATCTAGCCATTTCTCAAGGTGGAGAAAATGAAGATCAAACCCAGTTCTTTATTGAAATTAGTCTCTTATTTGGGGTTGTCTTGCTTCTCATTTATGTGACCATCGCTTTCCAGTTCAATTCATTGATGCTTCCATTGTTAGTTCTAGGAACGGTTTACTTAGCGATATCTGGAGCTGTTATTGGACTGTTTGTCACCCAAACGCCGTTCAGCTTTATGGCAACAATGGGAATTGTCTCATTAGCTGGTATCGTGGTCCGAAATGCGGTTGTCTTGTTCGAATTTATTGAGCAGCGGCGTAAGCAAGGATTCGATCAACAGACAGCTGTCATTGAAGCGGGAAGAGCAAGGATTAGGCCAATTTTACTAACAGCATTTACAGCACTGGTTGCCCTTATGCCTGTAGCATTAAGTAACGATCCACTCTTTAAACCGCTGGCAATCTGCATAGTATCGGGCGTCTTTTTCTCAACGATTCTCACACTCTTCATTGTGCCAGCCTTATATATTGCCGTTTCAAAAAGACGGTGACGCAAAAAGCAAATCTCCTTTTCTATGGGGATTTGCTTTTTTATTTAGAAAAATATCCAAAAAAATATGTGGAGTGTTCATTTGTCTTTATACAGTGTACAGTGGTATTTACGACTAAAATAAGACGTGTTAAAATCTCATTGGGAGAAGTTTTTTAACAAAGGGGTTGTACGTCATGTGTGGAACGATGAAAGCAATTGTTAAAAAAGAAAGCGCTTACGGAGCGGTGCTGATGGAGATGCCGATTCCAGAAATCGATGATCATGAAGTATTGATTCAGGTGAAAGCCACTTCGATATGCGGAACAGACGTGCATATTTATAACTGGGATGACTGGGCAAAGGGAAGAGTTAAAGCGCCCTACACTTTTGGACATGAATTTACAGGGGAAGTTGTCAAAGTGGGGAAGCAAGTCTCACGTGCAAAAGTAGGGGATTTTGTATCGGCAGAGACGCATGTTGTATGTAATCAGTGCTCTATGTGTTTAACTGGGCAGCAGCATTTATGCAGTGAAACGAAAATTTTAGGGGTAGACATTGACGGCTGCTTTGCTGAATATGTCAAAGTACCTGAACAAAATGTGTGGCACAATCCAGCTCAAATGCCAGTAGAGCTTGCGTCTATCCAAGAGCCGCTTGGAAATGCTGTTCATACAGTGCTGCACACACCTGTTTCAGGTAAGTCAGTGGCGATTTTTGGCTGCGGACCAATCGGTTTGATGGCGATCGCCGTCGCGAAAGCTTCCGGTGCTGTCCAAGTGTTTGCTGTCGATCAAAACGAATACAGGCTGGATCTTGCCCGGAAAATGGGGGCAGACCATATCGTGGATATTGGAAAAGATGATCCTGTTGAGGTGATTAAGCAGTTCACGCGGATGGAAGGGGCAGATGTGATATGCGAGATGTCAGGACATCCAGTTGCCATTAATCAAGCACTCGAAGCTTGTACAAATGGAGGGAAAGTCAATATACTAAGCTTGCCAGAACGGCCAGTGACCATTGACATTACGAATCAAATTGTTTTTAGGGGATTAACCGTGCAAGGGATTACGGGGAGAAAAATGTTTGAGACGTGGCGTCAAGTATCTGAGCTATTAAGAACGAATACCATCGATGTCCAGCCAGTTATCACCCATACGCTGCCATTTGAACAGTTCGAAAAGGGATTTGAACTCATGAGAAATGGTACGTGCGGAAAGGTCGTACTGATGATGCCATCAAATCAAAGGGGGAAGAAATGATGAAAGAATTCACGTATTTACAAGATGAATTGGAAACAATGAAGCAGCAAGGCACCCACCAAACATTGAAAGAGATCGACTCAAAACAATCATCCACTGTGACATTAAATGAACAATCTGTCATACAGCTCTCCTCAAATAACTACTTAGGCCTCACCTCACATCCAAGGCTGATGAAAGCGGCAAAAGAGGCAATTGATGAATTCGGTGCTGGTACAGGATCTGTACGAACCATCGCCGGCACAATGACGATGCACGAACGTCTTGAAAAAAAGCTCGCAGCATTTAAAAAGACCGAGGCAGCCCTTGTGTTCCAATCAGGCTTTACGACCAATCAAGGGGTCTTATCAAGTATCCTGACAAAAGATGATATTGTTATTTCAGATGAACTGAATCATGCCTCAATCATTGACGGCATCCGGTTAACAAAAGCAGATAAAAAGGTATACGGTCATTCCAATATGGAAGAGCTTGAGAAAATTTTAAGGAAATCTATGAATTACCGCGTGCGTCTCATTGTCACAGACGGTGTGTTCTCAATGGATGGAGATATTGCGCCACTTCCTGAGATTGTCAGGCTCGCAGAAGCATATGATGCATTTGTGATGGTAGACGATGCGCATGCCTCGGGCGTGCTTGGTGAAAATGGACGCGGGACAGTCAACCATTTTAAACTCGACGGCAGAGTGCACATTCAGGTTGGGACACTTAGTAAGGCTGTCGGAGTCCTTGGCGGCTATGTAGCGGGATCAGCCGTTTTAATTGATTATTTAAAACATAAAGCAAGACCGTTTTTATTCAGTACCTCACATCCGCCAGCTGTGACTAGAGCGTGTGAAGAAGCGATTGAAGTGCTGTTAGATGAACCGGAGCGAATCGATACACTTTGGGAAAACGCCACCTATTTTAAAGAAAAGATCGTCAGCCTTGGGTTTCAAGTTGCACCGACAGAGACACCGATTATCCCAATCATGATTGGAGACGAAGCCCTTACTTTTCGCTTTTCAAAGGCTTTAATAGACCGAGGCGTGTTTGCTCAAGGCATCGCCTTCCCGACTGTGGCAAAAGGAAAAGCGAGAATTAGAGCTATCATCACAGCAGAGCACACAAAAGAAGAACTAGACCGTGCATTGACGATAATCGAAGAAGAAGCAAAAAAACTGAACATACTTGATTAAGAGAGCGCAGGCTCTCTTTTTTTGCGATATTCTTTCCATATTTCATCAAATCTACCGTTTGTTATGTATAATGTATGTAAAAAGATATATTGAGGTAAGTGGTGAGACAAATGTTATTTAATAAAGATGAGTTTTATGAGCAATTTTTAGATTATAAGAACAAAGGAAGAACAGATAAGAATCACCCTTTTCACAAAATATTTAATAAAGAAATCCCAAACAAAATACAATATGAATTAGAAAAACGTCATATGAGAAATTTGGATAGAATTGATATTAAAGCATCAACAGGAAATGGAAAAGTTGCAGAATCTATTTGGATAGCATTTCTAGATCAGCTATTAACAAAGAATCAAAAAACAAATAAAACAACTACACAAAAAGGATTATATATAGTCATTTTATTCGCTAATAACGGCAAAGACTTTTATTTATCGATTGGATTAGGTACTGAAAATTTATCTCTCAAAAAGATTAAATATGAAGCAGAAGTTTGGCGAGAACGACTAAAACCACAATTGAAGAGTCGTCCTAATTTAAATGGATTTGAAATAGGTGATTTTTACCTAGGAGAATCTGATAGGCCTAAAAAGTATGCAGCAGGTTCATTGGTATTTAAAAGGTATAACATCAATACATTTAATCAACTAAAATTTTTAAAAGATATATATAACTTGAATGAATTCTTTTACGATTTTATTTTCGAAATTTATTCGAGTCCTGATCTTCATATAGACACAAAAAATAAAAAAAGTATAAAACGAAAAAGAATCATTCATAGAGATGTTTATAAACAATTAAGAGAAGAAAGAGCAAAGCAAAACGAAAAGACAGGTAGAATAGCAGAGAAATTTGTTTATGATATGGAAGTAGGACAATTAAACGAAGCGGGTCAGGAACAATTAGCGGAAGCTGTCAATTGGGTGGCTGAAACGGAAGATGGTCATGGATTTGACATCAAATCTTATTACCCCGATGGAAAAGAGAAACTCATAGAAGTAAAAGGATCTAAACTGACTCATCAAGACTTTCCATTTTTCTTATCTGAACAAGAAAGAATGGTAGCAGAAGAGGAAAAAGAAGCATATGTGATTACTTTAGTTGAGAGTGTCGGTACACAGCAGATGAAGATTGTCAAAGAAATACAAAACCCTTTAGGCAAAGACGATCTACATCTGAAACCTACTCAATATTCATGCAGAATTCGTGTGGATTGAAAAGTGATGGCACATATGAATTTATTTTCAATTCATCACAAAATAGTCTATACTGTAGGGTGGAGCTTGGTTTGAAAGGAGTACAAATTCATGAATGAAGAGCAGAGAAAAGCGAGCGGACAAGTAAGTTCATCGGACAAAAAATCCGAGAAGGACTACAGCCAGTATTTTGAAGCTGTGTATATTCCGCCTTCCTTAAAAGATGCAAAAAAACGGGGTAAAGAAGAAGTCGAATACAATCAATTTCAAATTGACGAGCGGTTTCAAGGGTTAGGGAACGGCCGCAAGTTTTATATTCGCACATACGGCTGTCAAATGAATGAGCATGACACAGAAGTGATGGCTGGTATCTTTATGGCGCTTGGTTATGAACCGACAAACTCAACGGAAGATGCAAATGTCATCTTATTAAACACGTGTGCGATTCGTGAGAATGCGGAAAACAAAGTGTTCGGAGAGCTTGGTCATTTAAAAGCATTAAAGCGTGAAAAGCCGGATTTAATCTTAGGTGTCTGCGGATGTATGTCTCAAGAGGAATCTGTCGTCAACCGTATTTTGAAGAAACATCCATTTGTTGATTTGATTTTCGGTACACACAACATTCACCGCCTGCCAGAGCTATTATCTGAATGCTACCTTTCAAAAGAAATGGTCATCGAGGTTTGGTCAAAAGAAGGCGATGTAATTGAAAACCTTCCGAGAGCCCGCCAAGGGAAAATTAAGGGCTGGGTGAATATTATGTACGGCTGTGATAAATTCTGTACATACTGTATCGTCCCTTACACGCGCGGTAAGGAAAGAAGCCGCCGCCCGGATGAAATTATTCAAGAGGTCAGACGTTTAGCGGCAGAAGGATATAAGGAAATTACCCTTCTTGGTCAAAATGTAAATGCGTATGGAAAAGATTTTGAAGACATGGAATATGGTCTCGGACACCTGATGGATGAGCTGCGTAAAATCGATATTCCGCGTATCCGTTTTACAACAAGCCATCCGCGTGACTTTGACGATCACTTAATTGAAGTGCTTGCTAAGGGTGGGAATCTTCTCGATCATATTCATTTGCCAGTTCAATCAGGAAGTTCTTCTGTATTGAAACTCATGGCGAGAAAATATGACCGTGAGCGTTACCTAGATCTTGTGCGCAAAATCAAAGAAGCCATGCCAAATGCTTCATTAACAACGGACATTATTGTCGGGTTTCCAAATGAGACAGATGAGCAGTTTGAGGAAACACTTTCCCTCTATCGCGAGGTTGAGTTTGATGCTGCATATACGTTCATATACTCTCCAAGAGAAGGAACACCAGCAGCGAAAATGCAAGACAATGTACCAATGCGTGTGAAAAAAGAACGTCTGCAGCGCCTGAATGCCCTCGTGAATGAAATTTCCGCGAAAAAAATGAAGGAATATGAAGGGCAGACTGTCGAAGTATTAGTAGAGGGTGAAAGTAAAAACAACCCTGAAATCCTAGCCGGATATACAAGTAAAAGCAAGCTTGTGAATTTTAAAGCACCAAAAGAAGCGATTGGCAACATCGTCAAAGTGAAAATCACACAAGCCAAAACTTGGTCTCTTGACGGAGAAATGGTTGGAGAAGCTATCGAGGTGAATTAAAATGACGCTTTATTCAAAAAAAGAGATTGTCGAGCGTGCAAGAGAGCTCGCTAAAATGATTTCTGAAACAGAAGAAGTTGATTTCTTCAAAAAAGCAGAAGCGCAAATCAATGAAAATACAAAAATTTCAACGATCATTAATCAAATTAAGGCGCTTCAAAAACAAGCTGTGAATTTAAAGCATTACGGCAAACATGAAGCCTTAAAGCAAGTGGAAGAAAAAATCGATGCCCTGCAAGAAGAACTGGATGAAATTCCGGTGATTCAAGAATTCAAAGAATCACAAGTGGAAGTCAATTCCCTGCTTCAGCTCGTAGCGCATACGATTTCTAATCAAGTAACAGATGAAATCATTCTTTCAACCGGTGGTGACCTCTTATTAGGAGAAACCGGTTCAAAAGTCAAAAACTCATCACCAAGTTGCTCCATTAAATGAGAAAACCCCGCAGATGCGGGGTTTTTTTGCTTTGCTACCATCATTTTTTGAAAGAACAGAAGAAAATCACACTTTCCGTTCTACTTCATGCTTCGTCACCCCAAAATCTCTCACTCTCCAACTTTTCCAATTTTCAAGGCAAGTTTATGGGCGACCATGCATACACTGAAACAGAAATGAATTTAATTGAACATGAGTTCAAAATCGTGACACACTAGACGAATGCCCAGCATAAGATAAAACGATCAAGAACAAGGAGGCATGCCGGAATGTCTGAATACAGAGAGATTATTACAAAAGCGGTGGTTGCAAAAGGGAGGAAATTCACCCAAAGCACACACACCATTTCTCCATCGCAAAAACCAACCAGCATCCTAGGTGGTTGGATCATTAATCATAAGTATGATGCTGAAAAGGTCGGTAAAACTGTTGAGATTGAAGGAACCTTTGATATTAACGTATGGTATTCTTACGCTGATAACACAAAAACAGAAGTCGTCACAGAACGGGTGAAATATGTAGACATCATCAAACTGAGATATAAAGATAAAAATTTCCTTGATGATGAGCACGAAGTGATTGCAAAAGTGCTGCAGCAGCCCAATTGCCTAGAAGTGACAATTTCACCAAACGGCAATAAAATTATCGTTCAGGCAGAGCGTGAATTCATTGCTGAAGTGGTAGGAGAAACAAAAATTGTTGTAGAGGTCAATTCAAGCTGGAAAGAAAAAGATGATCAAGAGTGGGAAGAAGAGGTGGATGAGGAGTTAGAGGATATTCATCCAGAATTCCTAGCGGGTGATCCAGAAGAGTAATTGATGACTAGGGCGCATACCCCCCTAGTTTTTTTGTGTCCTGTATAGGAGAAAAAAGGTGATTTTTTATGCTATAATGAAAGATGGTATGAATTCGAATGTAATATAGTGAGGGATTAGAAATATGGCAAGTTATACGCCCATGATACAGCAATATTTAAAAATCAAGGCAGAGTATCAAGATGCCTTTTTATTTTTTCGCTTAGGCGATTTTTATGAAATGTTTTTTGATGACGCAAAAGAAGCGGCACAAGAACTAGAAATTACACTAACAAGCAGAGATGGCGGGACAATTCCAATGTGCGGCGTGCCTTATCATTCTGCTTCTGCATACATAGAACAATTGATTTCAAAAGGCTACAAAGTCGCGATTTGTGAGCAGGTGGAAGATCCAAAAACGGCAAAAGGTGTGGTCAAAAGAGAAGTCGTTCAACTCATTACACCGGGTACGGTTATGGATGGTAAAGGCTTAAGTGAAAACGAGAACAACTTCATTGCCTCTGTTACAAAGTTTGAAAATGGATATGGACTTGCACTTTCCGATTTATCTACAGGTGAAAACATAGCGGCTTTCATCGATCGATTAGATGAGGTCGTGTCTGAAATTTATTCTGTCGGCGCAAAAGAAATTGTGGTATCAAAGCAGCTGGAGGAGGAAACGGTCAAGACCTTAAAGGAACGCTGCCAAGCGACCATTTCATACGAAGATAGTGATGAATTAATCGATGAAGCTGAGCGACTCGTGTCCCACCTGAACGAGCATCTAAAATCGGCCTTTTTCACACTATATGCCTATTTAAGAAGAACGCAAAAAAGAAGTCTCGATCATCTTCAGCAAGTTCAAGTGTTTGAGCTTGAACAAACGATGAAAATCGATCTTTACTCGAAGAGAAATCTTGAATTAACAGAAACGATTCGTTCAAAAAGCAAAAAAGGCTCATTATTATGGCTGTTAGATGAAACAAAAACAGCGATGGGCGGCAGACTGCTCAAGCAGTGGATCGACCGGCCGCTCATTCGTCTTTCGCAAATTAAGGAACGTCAGGAAATGGTGCAAATTCTCATGGATCATTTCTTTGAACGAGAGGATCTGCGTGAGCGGTTAAAGCAAGTATATGATCTTGAGCGTCTAGCAGGCCGCGTGGCATTTGGCAACGTGAATGCCCGTGATCTCATCCAGCTCAAGGAATCCTTAAAACAAGTACCGGATATTAAACAACTCGTTCATTCATTACCAGAGGAAAAGGCGAAATCAAGAGCGAATGATATTGACCCTTGTGGTGACTTGCTCGATTTATTAGAAGATGCACTTTATGAAAATCCGCCGATGACAATAAAAGAAGGCAATTTGATTAAAGATGGCTACAATGCAAAATTAGATGAATACCGTGATGCCAGCCGAAACGGAAAGGACTGGATTGCACGTCTTGAACAGCAGGAAAGAGAATATACCGGCATTCGCTCCTTAAAAGTCGGGTTTAATAAAGTGTTTGGTTATTATATCGAAGTGACACGCGCAAATACACATCTGCTGGAGGAAGGGCGTTATGAAAGAAAACAAACGCTTGCCAATGCAGAGCGGTATATCACACCTGAATTAAAAGAAAAAGAAGCACTGATACTTGAAGCAGAATCAAATATTAACGAATTGGAATATGAACTATTTACAGCTCTCAGGGAGCAAGTGAAAGGTTATATTCCTAGATTACAGCTGCTTGCAAAACAAATGAGTGAGCTGGATGCGCTTCAATGCTTTGCGACTGTCAGTGAAAAGCGCCGTTATATCCGTCCGGAATTCTCAGAGGATGACGTGGATGTCAAAGATGGCCGTCACCCAGTCGTTGAAAAAGTGCTGGATCACCAGGAATATGTACCGAATGACTGCCATATGGGAAAAGGCAGACAAACCTTACTCATCACTGGACCGAATATGTCGGGGAAAAGTACGTATATGAGACAAATGGCGCTCATCTCAATTCTTGCGCAAATTGGCTGCTTCGTGCCTGCGTCAAAGGCGACGCTTCCAATCTTCGATCAAATCTTTACACGTATTGGTGCAGCAGATGATTTGATTTCTGGTCAAAGTACTTTTATGGTAGAGATGCTCGAAGCAAAAAATGCGATGGTGCATGCAACGAAAAACAGTTTGATTTTATTTGATGAAATTGGACGCGGGACAAGCACCTATGATGGAATGGCTCTTGCGCAGGCGATCATTGAATTTGTTCATGATCATATTGGTGCCAAAACCCTATTCTCTACACATTACCATGAGCTCACGGTCCTTGAGTCTCAATTAAGCGAGCTGAAAAATGTCCATGTACGTGCTGAAGAGCATGAAGGCACGGTCGTTTTCTTACATCAAATTAAAGAAGGTGCAGCTGATAAAAGCTATGGTATTCATGTAGCACAGCTTGCTGAATTGCCTGATGCCATCATCGATAGAGCCCAGACCATCTTAACGGAGCTTGAGAGCGGATCACATGACGTGACCCCGCACGTATCTGCAGCACCAAAAGCAGAAAAGATTGAAGAAAAACAGCAGCTATCTTTCTTTGAAGTAGAAGAAAAACCGCAAACAAAAGCAGTTCTAAAACATAAAGATCAAGCGATAATCGACGAATTAAAGTCATTCAACCTAATGGATATGACGCCGCTTGATGCCATGACAAAGCTGTATGAATTGCAAAAGAAATTATAATGTAAGGTGAGGTGAGCAAAATGGCAAAGATTATTCAGTTATCCGATGACCTATCCAATAAAATTGCTGCAGGTGAAGTAGTCGAGCGTCCGGCTTCTGTCGTAAAGGAGCTAATGGAAAATGCAATCGATGCAAATAGTACAGTGATTGAAATCGATGTAGAAGAAGCAGGTCTTTCCTCTATTAGAATGATTGATAATGGTGTTGGAATCGATGCTGAAGATTGTAAGCTCGCCTTTCAGCGCCATGCAACGAGTAAAATTAAAGATGAAAATGATCTGTTCCGTGTCAGAACGCTCGGATTCAGGGGAGAGGCGCTGCCAAGTATCGCATCTGTCTCTCATCTAGAAATGAAAACAAGTACTGGTGAAGGAGCTGGAACGCACCTAGTACTACAAGGCGGAAAGATCATTTCAGAGAAAAAAACCTCTGGCCGCCGCGGTACCGAGATTGTCGTTACCAACTTATTTTACAATACGCCCGCCCGCCTTAAATACATGAAAACCGTTCATACGGAGCTTGGCAATATATCGGATGTCGTCAATCGAATTGCGCTGGCTCACCCAGAAGTATCGATTCGCTTGCGTCATCAAGGAAAAGTCCTGCTTCAGACGAACGGAAACGGAGATGTGCGGCATGTGCTGGCGGCCATTTACGGGACAGCTGTTGCGAAAAAAATGGTGCCGCTTCACGTGCAATCACTTGATTTTGAAGTGAAAGGATATATCTCCTTGCCAGAAGTGACAAGGGCATCACGGAATTATATGTCTTCTGTTGTAAACGGCAGATATGTTAAGCATTTTCCGCTCGTGAAAGCGGTCCATGAAGGGTATCACACCCTGCTGCCGATTGGCCGCCATCCGATTACATTTATTGAGATGAAGATGGACCCCATTTTAGTGGATGTGAACGTTCACCCTTCGAAGCTTGAAGTGAGACTTAGTAAAGAGCAGGAACTTCATGAGCTGATCAAACAAGGAATTAAGGAAGTGTTTCAAAAGCAGCAGCTCATTCCAAGTGCTTCGGTACCAAAGAAAGCACCAATGCCAGCTTTAAAAAATGAGCAGCAATCCTTAACCTTCGATGCAAAACAAGGAAACCCAAGCCCAGCGGAAACACCGCTATCCTATCAGCCGGAGCCGCTCGAATCGGTCTTATATGAGACAAGTCATACCGGAGCATACGGAATGTCTAAACAAGAGAAGACGGAACCATCATCACCAGTATTTTATGAAGAAGCCGCATCTGAGCGTGTTCATTTAGAGGAATCCGCCGCTTCACTTGAAGATAAAGAGACGGTACTGCGCGAAGAAGTGACAGAAACGATTCCTGAAAACGAACGCGTCCCTGTGATGTATCCAATTGGGCAAATGCACGGCACATATATTTTGGCTCAAAATGAACGAGGGCTTTATATCATCGACCAGCATGCGGCTCAAGAGCGAATCAAGTATGAGTATTATCGTGAGAAGGTAGGAGAGATCAAGCAGGAAGTGCAAGAAATGCTTGTCCCATTAACATTTCACTACTCTAAAAACGATATGCTGATTATTGAAGAGCATAAAGAGATACTAACGAAAGTGGGCGTCTTCTTAGAGCCTTTCGGTTCAGGAAGCTACATTGTACGGTCGCATCCGCAGTGGTTTCCAAAAGGAGAAGAGGCTGGACTGATCGAAGAGATTATAGAGCAAGTGCTGGATGAGAAGCGTGTTGATATCAAAAAATTGAGAGAAGAAGCGGCGATCATGATGAGCTGCAAAGGTTCTATCAAAGCAAATCGTCATTTGCGAAATGATGAAATCAAAGCCCTATTAGATGAACTCCGGCAGACAAAGGACCCCTTCACTTGTCCGCACGGCCGGCCGATCATCATTCATCACTCGACATATGAAATGGAGAAAATGTTTAAACGGGTCATGTGATCAAATAAAAAAGCGCTCTTATTAGAGCGCTTTTTTATTTAGCATCCACAAGGATTTGGCGGTGTGACCACAACTGGTCGTGTTTGAATATCAAGGGTGTCCTCTGCATAAAATTTAGAACCAATGCTAAGCGCACGATTTTCTGCGCGGAACGTGTATGTACCTGCAGCAGGAAGTACTTTATGTGAAAGTTGTAATTTATATTGTGAGATTCCTAATAAATCGATTCTAGCTGGAATGCGGACAGTTTTTCCACTGTTCAAAATGTAGCTGTCTTTTAATGCTTTTCCATTGAAGATGTCTTTTGTTGTAGCTTGAAAGCCTGCAGGCAATGTGAACTCAATGGCACCGATACTTAAAATAGAATTTGGGCGGTATGTCAGCTCAATGTCAGAAAAAGACCATTCCTGCTTACTTGTACCTGTAATTTTTGCATAAAGTTCAGCTGGTCTTGCATTCGTTGATGCTTTGCCTTCCTCCGTTTTGACTCCTTCTGCGGATGCGGCAATCGGTACCGATAGTGCCATGACCAGTGTAAGCATTCCCATCATGATCATTGTCCATGTTTTTTTCATTTCTTCCTTCCCCCTTGTTGAATATAGGTAAATAATAGATGATTACACCCATTATTTACCTATAAGGTTACCATATTCCTATATGGTATTAAATGGTATATTATACCCTTATTTTGTTGCTTTTTTAGTAATAACGGGGGAAAAGCGCATTTGGTTGGTTCATTCCATAACCATGGCCTGTCATTTGCTGATTTGGCATCATCATATGCATATCTTGATATCCGTATGGATGATATGGCATCATTCCGTATCCACCATAGTGACCAAGATGATGGTGATCCTTCATTGGAACATGTGAAAAGGCATCATGCTGATTTGGAAACGGCGAATAGGTTGAATGATGATGCGGATAGTGTCCGCTGTACATATCTTTTTTACCGGTATGATCATGATTTGGTATATTCATAGGATCATGCATGTTTGGCGCGACCACATGCTCATGATTGGCTGTATACACATTCTCAAACGTATGATAGGGATTTTCTTGGTGATGGTGATTCATTGGGCTATTCATATTGTTCATTTTATATCTCATCCTTTATGTCAGGTTGCCTTATCCTATGAGCATGATCCGTTTCATGAGCCTATCCATATGAAAAAAACCGGCTTTTCAGCCGGGAAAACGAAAAGCAGGTGAAAGCGTCAATTGCTAATATGAGAAGCCATGTCTTCTTCTACGACGCTTCTTACAGCTGCTGCAGACACTTTTAGGACAGTAATAGGGATCGTAGCTTCTGGAAGTATCCCAGAAATCGCTCTCAAACCAATCATCTTTTTTATGATAAGATTTCTTTTCTTTACATGGATCAACATGGCGATGATCGTCATGCTTTTTATAACAGTTTGAGTGGGAATGTTTGCACTTGCATTTGCACATTGTCATCCCTCCTAAATGTGACTCAATGCTAGTATATGCAAGAATAAGACAAGGGGACTGGATGATGGCGTTTTTTTTGTAAAAAAAGGCTTTTTCTGAAAAACTCAAACAAAAAGAATTGACTAGTGCTAAAATAACATGATAGAATATAAATTTTTATCCACAGATGAAATGTGTTATAATCATATTGTGAATACTTTCGGAGGTGGCGGATTTGTTTCAAATAGGTGATAAAATTGTTTATCCTATGCATGGTGCCGGTGTGATTGAAGGAATGGAAGAAAAAGAAATTTTAGGTAAGACGGAGGAATATTTTCTGATTCAAATGCCGAATATGCAGATGATGATCCCAAGAGGCAGAATCAATCAACTAGGTATACGTCCGGTCGCTGATCAAGCAACGCTGAAAGTTGTGATGAACAATTTTGCAGAAGAAACAAACGACGAAACGCTTACTTGGAAGCAAAGATATGATGAAAATCTGAAAAAGCTAAAAACAGGTGAGATCAAAGATGGTGCAGATGTTGTGAAGGATCTGATGAGACGAAATCAGAAGAAAGCATTAAATTCAAGTGAAAAGAAGATGCTTGAAGATGCACGAGGCATGTTAGTGAGTGAGATTTCTCTTGCACAAGGACTGTCGCAAGATGAAGTCCTTTCAGCCTTAGAAAATGAACTAAGAGTTTAATGATGGATATACAGTAATTGGCTGTAAACAGAAGGGCATACCTTTTGTTTACGGCTTTTTTTGTTTGAAATCAGAAAAACATGTCCATTTTTGTAGGTGATTTTAACTAAAGCTAAAATAAGGTCATACGATGCAGTTTTTATTCAAACAACGAATGATTCAAAGAAGTCAGAAATACCTAGGGCAGCATAAAAAAACAGGTAAGTTCTCCTGATTCGTTCAAATGAGCCGGACAACCTTTGAATTTTGTTAGCTATTGATAGTAAAATAATGCGATAAGATGACACCTAAGAGAATGAAAAGGAGCGGTGAAATGAAAAGGCTACTGATATGTGGATTCATCTTTCTAATCCTGTGTGCTCTTTTAATGGTGAAATGCAGCCATTCTGTTCAAGAAAAAAAAGAGCAAAAGCAACATCAAGAAGAGGTAGAAAAGTATCAAAAAGAGCGAAAAAAAGGGGATCAATATGAAAGCTTTAAACAGCTTATCAGGCATGAAAAAGAAGGCTATGAAATAGAATTTCACGAAAAGGGTGGAAGTGATTTACTCGTCTTTTCTCCTCATGGAGGGGAAATTGAACCAGGAACAAGTGAAATTGTAGAAGCATTTCAAGAAAGGTACTCTACGTATTTGTTTGAAGGAACGAAACAAGACAATAATCGTGATTTGCATATTACAAGCACTAAGTTTGATGAACCGATTTTGGTTCAAATGATTAAAACGTACCCCTTCTCCATTTCCATCCACGGCTATAAAAGTGATAAAAGACACACGCTAGTTGGCGGGACAAACGAAAAAATGCAAAGAGCAGTTGTACGAGAATTAAAGGGCCGAGGATTTTCTGCAGAAATGGTGCAAGAAGGAGAACGGCTTTCAGGAACAGATCCCAAAAATATTAATAATCGAAATGCGAGTGGTGAAAGTGTTCAGCTAGAAATTAGTACGGCGCAGAGAGAAGCCTTTTTCGACCATTTTGATACGAGAAAAGGAAAGAAAAAAGCATTCAGACATTATATCAGTGCTTTAAAAGAAGTATTAAGAGAATTTGCCCCATCTTCGTAGAAAAACCGTTTTGATGGGCAAAAGTACTCTATTTTAACTTGGTAAAAAAGATAGAAATATGCGAAATGAACATAAATTATGTAATAACTTACAATTTGCCTTAAAAACATAAATTATGTAAAATAATAGTTATCAGTTTGATATGATAGAATGGGGCTGAAGTGGATGGCACACAAAATACCATCTTCCGAAGTAGGTGTAAAGATCAATCAATGGTACACGCATATTTGCAAATTTGAAGTCGAACAAGCAAACGACATGAAGCGGCTTGTTGAAGAAGAAATTCATGAGATGGAAGAGGATCAAGATTTACTTCTATATTATTCTCTAATGGATTTTCGCCATCAAATGATGCTTCAGCATTTAACGCCAGTCCATGCAGGGAGTGAAGCACTTCAAGCCGTGTCTTTTCCGAAAGAAATGGAAGATGGAGAAGACGAGATGACAGGCTTACTCGGCTATTACTTTCATTTTTTCCATGGAATGTATGCGTTTATCCAGCGCCGGTATATCGATGCCATTTCCTATTACAAGCATGCGGAACATCAACTGATCTTAGTGACAGATGAGATTGAAAAAGCGGAATTTTACTATAAAATCGCTGAAGTATACTATCATATGAAACAAACTTATTTCTCCATGCATTATGCTAAAAAGGCGAGAGACATTTATAAAAAACATCAGCTTTATGGAAAAAGAAGCATTCAATGTGATTTTGTCATGGCAGGTAATTGGATTGATGCAAGTCAGTATCAAAAAGCGCTTCCTTATTTAGAAAAAGCGTTAAAGGTCTGTGAAGCGATGGAAAAAAAAGAATGCACATCTTACTTTAAAGCGATGGCTCTTAATAACTTAGGCACTTGTCATTATAGTATGGGAACGTACCATACAGCGACTGTCTTTTTTGAACAAGCCATTTCCCTTTATCAAAAAGATCAAGCATCCACGATGATCAAATCATTGTTTTCACTTGCTCTTACCTGTTTTAAACTCGGAGATATCCAGCAGGCGGGCGATGCCATATCTAAAGGAATGGACGAGGCTTGTGTATTGGAAGATGAAATTTATCAGTTGAAATTCCAATTTTTGCAGGCGCTCTATATAGAGAAAGACGGCTGTGAGCAATTGAGGTCGGCACTTTTTGGTCTGCGAAGCAAAAAAATGTTTGCTGATTTAGAGGAATTAGCACTTGATGCGGCTAATTATTATAAGGAACGCGACATGTACAAGGAATCTTCCACTTTTTTTGAGATTGTGATCGAAGCGCGTACGCACATTCAAAAAGGAGATGAGATGTATGAGAACGAAGCATAACATGTCAGCTGCTCAAGTAGATGAAAGACTTCACACATAATAACTAGAAAAACAACACCCTTTACGAGTTAACGTAAAGGGCTTTTTTTTATTTATTCTTTGATGGCTTTTTCTGCGTCAATGGCACCTGCTCCGTAAATCATCGGGTCATCCCCAGACCACTTGCTTGTATTTTCTTTTAACAGGGTTTTGACATCATCGGGCGTTAAATCTGGTGAATGCTCTAATAGAAGAGCGCAAATTCCAGCACAAATCGGTGTTGCCATAGATGTCCCAGATAATGTCGTGTAATCGTCATCGACTCTACTTGATTTATCAAATTTATCTAGAAAGGACCTTGGTGATCTGAGAGAGACGATGTTTACTCCTGGTGCAAGGATATCAGGCTTTGTTTCACCATAAACAGTAGGACCTCTGCTCGAAAATGGTGCCATAATATCATCGTTTGATTCTGGTGTATTCCTGTCATCAAATGCGCCAACCGTAATAACTTTTTGACTGACGGCAGGGCTCGCAATCGTTTGGCTGTTAGGACCAGAGTTTCCGGCAGCGACGCATACAACAATGCCTTGATCCCAAGCAGCATTGACAGCGCGCACCATCGGATCGTCTTGTTCGTCATCATAGCGCTGGGCATCTCCGCCTAGTGACATACTCATAATATGAATCGGATCATCAGGGTGCTCTTCATTGAACTGGATGCACCATTCAACACCTTCTATAATAGTAGAAAGTGATCCAGCCCCTTGTTTATTTAACACTTTCACGCCAATTAAATTAGCTTTTGGAGCAGGTCCTTTGTACAAGCCATCTGAGGCTGCTCCGTCTCCAGCTACATCTCCAGCGCAGTGAGTGCCATGCCCGTTATCATCATAAGGCTTTGTTTTTTGCTTGACTAAATCCACAAAATCGCGAATTCTTCCTTCTAGATCTACATGCGGATAAATCCCTGTGTCAATGACAGCGACCGTAATACCTTCCCCTGTTAAGGTTGTACCGTTTCGGATGACTTCATCAGCATGACTTGCTTGTGTGGCCACATCCAGAAGTGCATGAACTTTCCGGTCTAAATAAATTTTACGAATATGCTCACTATTTGCTAACAGCTCCTCTAAAGCAGTCGGTGTTAGGTCAGCAGCGCAGCAGTCGATATGTGAAAAGTGCCGTTTGATATTTGTTTTTCTACTTTTTTTCATGAACTGTTTTGTGTTTTGAATACCTGCTTCGACCGCACCTTCCTTAAATTCAATGATCACACGAAGCTTCTTTCTCTTCTTTAATCTTCCTTCAAAGAAACGATGAAGAAAGCAAGGCGTCCATTTAAAAGGTTTATAAAGGTGAAGGACGGTCTCTCTTAAAGGCTGATCCAGTTTACTAGCATGTGTTCTGACCATTTGCACCATAGAAAATCCAAACATGTGATGCCCTCCATTCTAGCTATCCATTCTTGTACACTCTTACGTTATGAGAATGAGAGCTGCTTGGTTCGGATTCTTGTCCCTCCTTTCCTTCATATTGGCGGCTTACTCAATTCTGATGAAAAAGAAAAGCGCTTACATTTTGTAAAATAATAGAAAAAGGTGGAAAACATGTAGAATCAGCCGATGATAGGTGGGAGAGTTCTTCTTAGAGAACCGGTGAAACAATCGATTTTGCAGAAAAAAGGGGGGATTAGACAGGGTCAATGCTCATACAAATGTGATTTGTCACAGAGGAAAAAAATCAAATCCATATAAAAACAAGCCGAATTAAAGAAAACAGACTGGATAGAACTAGGTCATTTTAAACATAACTTCATTTGTTTGTCATACTATTCTAACTCTGTTTTCAAAGAGGTGAGGCGTTTCTGTGTATATAAATGCAATTATCTTATTTTTGAGGAATCTCATGATCTAGAGTGTTATGATCAATTTTGAAGAGAAAAAGTGGAAAAAATGAAAAGAAATGATGATTCAATATAAATCATAGAAACGGCTTAGAAATCTGTTAAAGGAGAACGGGAATGAAGAAGTTTTTTGCTTTGCTTCTCCTGCTTGCGATCGGATGGGGCGTTTATTATACGATGCAAGCACAGGAACATGATGAGCCAGTGTCATCAGGTGGGGAAGACGAAAGCGGTTCAAATGATATTTATCGCAATTTTAAAGAACTGGAAGATAACGAATCAACAAGCAGCTATCAGATTACAGCCAACCCAGTGCCTGGAAGCCGTCTTCTTGTGATGTCACCCCATGGCGGGAGGATTGAAGGCGGCGTGAGCGAGATCGTTCATTTTTTCGATAATGATTTCTCTACGTATTTGTTTGAAGGTTTAAGAGAGAATGCGTCAGAACTTCATATTACAAGTACAAACTTTGATGAGCCAGTCGGCGTCGCGCAGGCAAAAGCACACGATTATATCTTAGCAGTGCATGGATACAAAGGTGAGGAAGGAATTGACCATACTCTCGTTGGCGGTACAGATTACGACCGTGCAGAAAAAATTGTGAATTCATTAGAGCGGAACGGGTTTTCAGCTGAACTGGCTGTCGCACACGCAACCCTGAGCGGAACAAGCAATCATAATATTAATAATCTTACTAAAACAGGGCAAAGTGTACAGCTGGAAATTAGTAGAAGTCAGCGTGAAGCTTTATTTGACAGTTTTGACTTTCGGCGGCGGTCGAGTACAAAAAACGAGACGTTCTACCGGTACGTCAGGGCGATTCGGACAGTGCTGGATGAGGAATATACATAAAGATGGTGCACATGTTAAGACAAGTAGCGTGAATTCTTGTTACACTATAAAAAGTGATAACAAAAGGAGAGACGAATATGGCGCGTCATCATTTTCATCTTCAGGCGAGCTGGCCTGGTCTGCGTAACGATGTGGGTACAATCTCATGTGAACAGTTAAAAACGAAGATTTCAATTCCAAAAGAAATGGACGGTCCCGGCATTGGCACAAATCCAGATGAGATGCTCTTGGGTGCAGCGGCTACGTGTTATATTATTACACTTGCCGCTATGATGGAGCGGAGCCAATTAGAGAAAGAGGATCTAACGATGAGTTCTGAGGCTGTCGTAGATGTGACCAATGGTGTGATTACATATGAAAAAATCATCCACCGGCCTGTCATCATCCTCAAAGCATCCGCTTCCGCACAAGATATTGAGCTGGCCCGCAAGCTCGCGAATAAAGCTGAAAGCTCATGTATGATCTCAAGAGCTGTTCAAGGAAATGTAGCCATTTCCTTAGAAGAAACCATTCAAGTTGGCGGGTAAAACAAAAAAGTCATTTTCTCTTATTAAATGGAGAAAATGACTTTTTTTATGACGTCCATTCGGTTTGCTCGATTTGTTCTTTGTTTTCTTCCTTTTGTTTTTTGGACAGGTTCAAGACAATCACACCGCATATCACAAGTGCAAGACCGATAAAGCCTTTTATGTGAATGGTTTCATTAAACAGCACGAGTCCGATAAGAGCAGTGAGTGCTGTTCCAACGCCAGACCATGTCGCATAAGCAGACGAAAGGTCAATCGTTTTAAGTGCCAGACTGAGGAAGGTAAAGGCACAGCCAAATCCGATCAGGACCCCAATACTCGGCAGCAGTTGCGAAAAACCTTGTGAAAGCTTCAGCATCATACTGCCAAAAACCTCTGTCAAAATGGCCCCTGTTAAATAGAGCATTCCTTTCACAATCTCCCACATCCTTTATGGCATATTTAAAAGTACGACCCCTGAGACAAGCATCGCCATCCCAATGACTGCTCTTTGGTTCAAGGTTTCTTTGAAAAAAAGCACGCCAAAAATAGCCGTGAGGACTGTACCAACCCCAGACCATGTTGCGTAAGACATGCTAAGCGGAATGATGTTCAGTGTCAATGACAGCATATAAAATGCAAGTGTATAGCCAGCAACAACGACAGCGCTAGGCTTAAAGCGCGTAAAGCCATTTGAGAGTTTTAACATCACGGCGCCAATGGCTTCTGAAAAAATGGCCACAGCTAGAAAAAGATATCCGAGGATCATGATCATCCCTCCTCTAATAGGTGTAAAATCCGATGAAGTAAAAGGTTTTTTTCCTCTCGGTTCAGCGGTTCAAGCTGAAACATTTCTGAAAACCATATCCCATCACATGCAAGACGGATCAGCTGACTCAATGCAGGGTCATTTATTTCTTCAGCTGCTTTCGCTTTGAACTCTGCATAAAAATCACGCCAAGGGTTCAATAACGCTTCATCAAATGACATAGTAGCCAGCATACTTGTACATAGCTGGATCGTATTTTGATGATCAAGATCATGTAATGTGGCCGATATATATGCACGTACATAAGGCGCTTTTTCGTGTTTGTAAGTTGCTTGATACGTTTCGAGCTGCTGACGAAAGCAAAGAATCGCGTGCTCATTCATTTTTTGGATGAGCTCTTCCTTGCTTGCAAAATGATAAAGCAGGCCGGCTTTGGTCATATGTGCATGCTCTGCCACTTTGAAGGGTAAGCTGGCTTAATCCTTCTTTTAAAATCGTGCGGGCAACTGCATCAAAGATTTGCTCTTTTTTGGTTTTAGACATAAAAAAAACACCTACTTTACTGAACGGTCGGTAAAGTAAATGTTAACCCAGCAAAAACGAGTGTGTCAATCGGTTCATTTGATGAACAGATATTTTCACTAAAACGTCATATTTAATAATAAGGATATGGTCCATATGGCGGGTATGGCGGTGGATAAGGGTACCCATAGCCATATCCTGGCGCAAGCAGAGATCCAGCAAGCAGACCTCCAGCAAAACCACCTAAAAATGGAGGTCCGAAGAATCCGGGTCTACCATAACCGAATCCAGGTCTCCCAAACCCAAAGCCCGGGCGTCCAAAACCAAAAGGTCTTCTCATGTCTTCTTGCATAAATGGCGGTGTGTCAAAATAATTCATAAAAAAAGGCTCCTCTCACATAAAATCACTGTAACTGACATCAGTGTATTCGAATGGCCTATATGTGTTTGGGTGAACGCCTAATATAAGGAGGAATGTCAAAAATGGGCCTGTATCCATCTGATTGGGCAAAATGCCCGCCGCATGCTCATGCATATAAAGCACGAACGGATGTAACAGAAGAGCATTATCATTTAATAGAAGGCATTTCTCAGCCTGTCAATGGAAGCAATACCGATCAGCATACACACTTTTATCGCGGAGTCACCTCTTTTGAGAGGGGGCATTTCCACAGATACTACGGCATCACAGGGCCTGCGATACCAAGATTGGATGGTACGCACTATCACGAGATTGAGGAAGTCACGTTTTCTGCCTATAACGATTCTGTCCCCATTCCGTATGGAGGAGTCGTCTATAGTCCGGACGAGGAGCGGCCGACGCATACGCACCGTTTAAAAGGAAAGACATACGAAGTGGTCGGAAATGAACCACTCGGCTGGTGATAGGCTGTATATAGGAGAGTAAGAGAAGTTATGCTATACTGTAGGCAGTTTGTAAAAGAGAGTGATGTTATGAAAAAAGCGAAACAACCAGTGATTGTATTAGTAGGACCGACGGCTGTCGGCAAAACAAAACTGAGCATTCATATAGCCAAAGCATTTAATGGAGAAATTATCAGCGGTGATTCTATGCAGATTTATAAAGGAATGGACATTGGAACAGCTAAAATCACCCCTGAAGAAATGGATGGTGTCCCGCACCACTTAATTGATATTAAAGAGCCGGACGAATCCTTTTCTACAGCTGAATTTCAGCAGCTGGTCCGTATGAAAATCAAAGAGATTGCCGCTAGAGGGAAAACACCCATGATTGTAGGCGGAACAGGTTTGTATATCCAATCTGTTTTATATGATTACACATTTACCGACGAGAAAAGTGATCCTGCTTTTAGAGAAGAAATGGCGCTGTTTGAACAGCAGCATGGCCCCCTTCAGCTGCACGAAAAGCTAAAGGCAGTAGATCCTGATGCTGCAAAAGCCATTCATCCGAATAATGTCCGCCGCGTGATCCGGGCGCTGGAAGTGATCCATACAACAGGTCAGAAAATGTCGGAGATGCAAAACGGTCATCAAGAAGTTCCTCTTTATGAGACAGCCTTCATTGGGCTGAAAATGGATCGAGATCTTTTGTACGAGCGTATTCATCAAAGAATTGATATGATGATAGATGAAGGCTTAATTGAAGAAGTGAGCGCATTTTATCAATCTGGCTTGAAGGATTGTCAATCGGTTCAAGCGATTGGTTATAAAGAGCTGTATGCGTATTTTCAAGGTGACTGCTCACTTGATGAAGCCACCCGGCAATTAAAGCAAAATTCCCGTAGATATGCGAAGCGTCAGTTCACGTGGTTTCGTAATAAAATGGATGTCACTTGGTTTGACATGACACCGCCTTGCCACTTTTCAGACAAAAAAGAGGAAATTTTCGCATATATAGCAGGAAAGCTTGGACTTAAAGCGAAACTGTAGTTATCAGAATCAAGGAGGACGAAACATGAAACCGATTAATATTCAGGACCAATTTTTGAATCAAATCCGTAAAGACAATACCTTTGTCACAGTATTCTTACTGAATGGCTTTCAGCTTCGCGGTCAAGTGAAAGGGTTTGACAATTTCACGGTGCTGCTTGAAACAGAAGGGAAGCAGCAGCTTATTTATAAACACGCCATTTCTACATTTGCACCTCAAAAGAATGTAAATCTAGAATTAGAATAGGATATGTTCGACCTAATAGCCCCATGCATCTGCGAATAAACCGGCCGGAACCCGCTACGTTTTTTGTCAGTGCAGAGGGGCTATTTTGCATGCCGTGAAACTTTTCAGTCTATTTTGCGTATAATCCCTTATTGGATATGAAGAAAGGTGAGGGAAGCGATATGGAAAATGCAGAGCTTGAATTAAGAAGGATTAGAGTGATCCTTCTATTGATTGGGATTGTTGTCTTATTTGGATCGTGCGCCATTTCAAACATTGAATCGAGACAGGAAAGCTCGCATAACTATGCGAATCAAGATGATAATGGACATATAGAAGGCTTTTTACAATCAGCTGTTGCACTAAAAAATAATCACTTTGCTGTTGTGAAAGATGATGAGGTACATGTGTACCGGTTTGATGAAAAAGAAGGAGAACTGACCCTCATTAAAACGAAGTACATAGATGAATGGGACGAAGAATATGATGATGATTCTGTTGAAGAGTAAGCACGTAAATTTACAAATGAATGTGAAGTCGCTACACTATAATCATGCATCAGACATCTAGACAGAAAAGGATGAGTTCATGACACACAAAATTAAAATTAATCATTGGGAACAAACTTGTGAAGACGACTCCTGTTTCGAATATGGAACAAGCGTTTCTGTAAATGGGAAAGAGTTAGTCAGAGAAGCTTCAATCGTCTCTGCGCTTGAAGCGGTGCTAAAAGAATTAGGTGTTGAAGTTGAAATTACAGAAGTGTCAGAAGATTTACAGTGCGATGCCTACAAAAAATAAAACAAAAAGTCTAGTCTACTAAGCGATTTTTTTTCGTGTTATGATAGATTTCGGTTTCAGTTGAATAGGGAGTAGAGCAGTCTATTTTTAGATCCTGTTCTGCTCTATTTATTTGAACGTACGAGTTCGGCTATGAATGTTCGGCCGGGTTGGTTGATTTTTTTCGTTTCGAACATCTATATATTGTGTTTTGAAAAAACATAGTATACTATATATAGTGAATAATGAAATGATCAACAATACTAAAAACTAGGTCGTGATGGAATTGATTCAAATCGTATTTGATTCAAAAACAGGAAATGTTCAACGCTTTTTGGACAAGACCCCTTTTACAGACAAACGAAAATTGACTGGAGAAGAGTTTTTGGATACGCCGTTTATTCTCGTCACCTTTACGACAGGATTTGGACAAGTCCCTAGTACCACTCAGTCCTTTTTAGAGAAAAATGCTCACCTTTTACTAGGTGTAGCGGTGAGTGGAAACAAAGTATGGGGAGATAATTTTGCCAAAAGCGCCGATACGATTTCTAAACAATATCAAGTTCCTATTTTGCACACCTTTGAACTAAGCGGAACAAAAAGGGATGTTGAATTGTTTACACAGGAGGTAGAAAGAATTGTCACAAAATCAGGTTCCAAAGTGGATACAATTAAATAACGAGATTATGATTCAAAAAGAAGGAAAGTTTCAGTTCGATAAGGACAAAGAAGCTGTACATAGTTATTTCGTAGATTATATTAATCAAAACACAGTCTTCTTTCACAACTTAGAAGAGAAGATTGATTACTTAATAGAAAACGACTACTATGAGGAAGAATTTTTAAGACAATACAGCATGGCAGATATTAAAGAAGTATTCGAAGCTGCATATGCGAAGAAATTTAGATTCCCATCATTCATGAGTGCGTTTAAGTTTTACAACGATTATGCACTGAAAACAAATGATAAAAAGAAAATCCTTGAACGCTATGAAGACCGCATTTCAGTTGTAGCGCTTTTCTTTGCGGGAGGAGATAAAGAAAAAGCACTTGAGTTTGTAGAACTGATGATCAATCAGGAGTACCAGCCAAGTACACCAACCTTCTTAAACGCTGGACGTAAAAGACGCGGTGAGCTTGTGAGCTGCTTCTTGCTTGAAGTGAATGACTCATTAAACGATATTTCAAGAGCGATTGATATTTCAATGCAGCTTTCAAAACTAGGCGGCGGCGTCAGTTTGAACCTGTCAAAACTTCGTGCAAAAGGCGAAGCAATTAAAGATGTTGAAAACGCGACAAAAGGTGTCGTCGGCGTGATGAAGCTTCTTGATAATGCATTCAGATATGCAGATCAAATGGGACAAAGACAAGGATCAGGCAGTGCCTACCTCAATATTTTCCACAGAGATATCAATGATTTCTTAGATACAAAAAAAATCTCTGCTGATGAAGATGTTCGTGTGAAAACTCTTTCCATCGGTGTTGTCATCCCGGACAAATTTATCGAGCTTGCAAGAGAAGATAAAACAGCTTACACCTTCTATCCGCACACAGTCTATAAAGAATATGGACAGCATCTTGATGAGATGGACATGGAAGAAATGTATGATGAGCTTGTAGAAAACCCGAAAGTCAAAAAAGAAAAAGTCAATCCGAGAAAGCTTCTTGAAAAATTGGCTGTTCTTCGCTCAGAATCAGGCTATCCATATATCATGTTCCAAGATAATGTGAATAGAGAGCATGCATTAAACCATATTTCACGAGTGAAATTCTCAAACCTTTGCTCAGAAGTGCTTCAGGCTTCAGAGGTCTCTTCTTACACGGACTACGATCAAGAAGATGAAATTGGTCTTGATATTTCTTGTAACCTTGGTTCATTAAATATCATGAATGTCATGAAAAACAAATCGATCGAAAAAACGGTCAAACTTGCAACAGACTCACTAACACTTGTATCTGAAACAACAGACATTCGCAATGCACCGGCTGTTCGAAAAGCGAACAAAGCGATGAAGTCAATCGGACTTGGTGCGATGAACCTTCACGGGTATTTGGCTCAAAATCAAATTGCCTATGAAAGTGAAGAAGCAAGAGATTTCGCGAATACGTTCTTTATGATGGTGAACTACTATTCAATTAAACGCTCAAGTGAGCTTGCCAAAGAAAAAGGAGAAACATTCCATCGTTATGAAGGCTCTGGCTATGCAACGGGCGAGTACTTCAATAAATACGTGGAGAATGATTTCACACCAAAAACAGAAAAAGCAGCAGCGCTATTTGAAGGCATGCACATTCCAACAAAAGAAGACTGGGCAGCACTCAAAGACTTTGTAGCGGAAAATGGCATGTACCATAGCTACCGCTTATGTATTGCACCAACAGGTTCCATTTCTTATGTGCAATCGGCAACAGCCTCTGTTATGCCAATTATGGAACGTATCGAAGAAAGAACATACGGCAACAGCAAAACCTATTACCCAATGCCAGGTCTTTCAGCGCAAAACTGGTTCTTCTATAAAGAAGCGTACGATATGGACATGTTTAAAGTGGTCGATATGATCGCAACGATTCAGCAGCACGTCGATCAAGGAATCAGCTTTACACTATTCCTGAAAGATACGATGACAACACGTGACTTAAACCGCATCGATCTGTATGCACACCATAAAGGCATTAAGACACTTTATTATGCAAGAACGAAGGATACAGGGCAGGAAGGCTGTCTTTCTTGTGTTGTTTGATTAAAGGAGAGTTTAACGTGACAAAAATTTATGATGCAGCCAACTGGTCAAAACACGAAGACGATTTTACACAAATGTTCTACAACCAAAATGTGAAGCAGTTCTGGCTTCCTGAAGAGATTTCCTTAAACGGGGATCTCTTGACATGGAAATATTTAGGTGAAAAAGAGCGAGATACGTATATGAAGGTACTTGCTGGACTGACTTTACTTGATACAGAACAAGGAAATACAGGGATGCCGATTGTGGCTGAACATGTAGACGGCCATCAGCGTAAAGCGGTATTAAACTTTATGGCGATGATGGAAAATGCAGTACATGCGAAATCATACTCAAATATCTTCATGACACTCGCACCAACTGAAACGATCAGTGAAGTGTTTGAATGGGTCAAGAAGAATAAATTCTTGCAAAAGAAAGCAGATATGATTGTCAGTTTATACCGTTCGATTCAAAAGGACGATCCGATTTCCCTCTTTAAAGCAATGGTTGCTTCTGTTTATTTAGAAAGCTTCCTATTTTACAGTGGTTTTTACTACCCGCTTTATTTCTATGGACAAGGAAAGCTCATGCAAAGTGGTGAAATCATCAACTTGATTTTGCGTGATGAAGCGATTCACGGTGTGTACGTTGGATTATTAGCACAAGAAATTTACAACAAACAAACACCTGACGTGCAAAAAGAGCTATATGATTTCTCGATTGACCTCTTGAACGAGCTTTATGAAAATGAACTTCATTACACGGAAGATATATATGACCAAGTCAATTTATCACATGATGTGAAAAAGTTCATTCGTTACAATGCCAATAAAGCGTTAATGAATCTTGGATTTGCCCCTTACTTTGAAGAAGAAGAGATCAACCCAATTGTATTGAACGGACTCAATACAAAAACAAAGTCACATGACTTCTTCTCAATGAAAGGGAACGGCTACAAAAAAGCAACTGTTGAGCCGTTAAAAGATGATGACTTCTTCTTTGGAGATGAATCATAAGTAAGGCGTAAAAGTCAAAACGCATCACTCGTTTTGGCTTTTTGCCATTTCATACAACGCATTACATACTGGAGGTTACCGAACATGGGAAAAATGGATGAAATCATACTAGTTGCACCTCGCACACGCGTGTTCCAAAACGAAACGCTTGCGTTTAATGGTGTGAATAGTGAAGAGAAAACAATCAACACAATAATGAAAGAAATCGAAGAGCACTTCGAGCAGATGCGCAGAGGCGATGCGGAAGAAAACCCTGACTTCAAGCAGCCGATTCCTTATGTCGTCATTAAGCGTGAGGGCGAAGTGTATGTATATGAAAGGCTTCAAGGCGGGGGAGAGACTCGACTGCATCATAAGCTGTCTCTTGGCTTTGGTGGTCACATGAATTTCATCGAAGGGAAAAACTTTGCTGAAATTCTAAAAGAAAATACGGATCGTGAGCTGGACGAGGAACTTTCTATTCAAGAAGAAGACAAACTTGAGATGAAAACCCTTGGTTTAATTAATGATGATGATAACAGTGTCGGCCGTGTGCACATTGGACTGTTATCAGCGCTTGAATTATCTCCAGGTGCTCATGTAGAAGTGAAAGAAACAGATCAAATCTCAGGAAAATGGATGAAAGCATCCGATTTGAAAAAGCCCGAATACTTCGATCGACTTGAAACGTGGTCTCAATTTGTCGTGAACATTTTAGCATAAATGAATCAATAATAAACCGGCTCAGCAGCAGACTTGAGCCGGTTTATTTCTTTATAACAGCTTCAGCTTATTGGAAAACGAATGCGTCGTGACCGGCCTGCTTTAATCTTGCGACGAGGTCATCCGCATTTTGCTTTGTACGAAAAGCCCCAGCTTGCACTCGGAACATGCCGCCCTCTAATACAACGAAGGCGTCAAAGCCTTTGGATTTAAGTGTGGCTGCTAATTCATCTGCATTGGCTTTCACCTTGAAAGCCCCAGCCTGTACTTTATAAAGATTACCTGCTTTTTTTTTCAGCTGAAAGGCTTTCTCTATTCCAGTGGCATGAGCGCGAGCGATGCCTTGAAGGAAGGTCGCGTTGCGGAGCTTATTGGCATCAGCTGTCGTATCAATGAAACCATTCTCTGTTAAAATAGCGGGCATAGAAGTTTCTCGAAGAACGTGGAAGTTCGCTGTTTTCTTGCCGCGGTTGGCAAAATCCACCGAGCGAACAATTTCATCATGAAGGGCATTGCGATACGTGGTGGTCGGTGCTGAAACGCCAGGATACACAAAGCTTTCAAAACCTGTGCCCCCGCCTGCATTAATATGAATAGACACGAAATAGTCAGCTCCCCAGATGTTTGCCGCATTCGTACGTTGGGACAAAGTGACGGATTGGTCAGTTGAACGACTTAAGCGGACGGAAACCCCATCATATTCACTAATCATGATATCTCTCAGTAAAAGCGCGATTTGAAGTGTGATGTTTTTCTCCAAAAGCCCATTAGCACTAGCTCCAGAATCTGTTCCACCGTGGCCAGGATCAATAAAAATCTTCACCATCTATTCATCACCTCGTCTTTATTTTATGAGAAAATAGAAGAATTGCCTGTACAAAATGCGGAAATCATTGAGACTCTTTTCTGTACAATTTGTGATGAGAAAGCTACATTTTTCTAAGAAAAAACAAATTGTTGGTTTGTCCGCCCAAAATGGATGAATACAATGGAAATAGCACATCATTTCCTGGGAAACCGCAGAAATCCCTACAATATCCGGTATCTCGGGTCATTTTGACAGCAAACTTGGGCTTAAGCGGGCGATTGTCACGATTACAGCTCCACCCGAATAGAATAAAGAGAGAAGAGCGAGAGGTGAATACGTTGGAGCGAGCTGTCACATATAAAAACAACGGCCAAATTAATATTATACTTAACGGACAAAAGCAAGTATTGGTTGATGCAGATTCAGAGGCAGAATATCTAGAAGCCTTGCAGAAAAATGAGGCAAAACACAGCATCTTACGGGAAATAGAGCGTGAAATGAACAGTCTTGTCGGTATGGATGAAATGAAACGAAACATAAAAGAGATTTATGCTTGGATTTTTGTCAATCAAAAAAGGCAGGAACAAGGGTTGAAAGTAGGGAAACAAGCGCTTCATATGATGTTCAAAGGGAATCCAGGCACAGGGAAAACAACGGTTGCAAGGCTTGTCGGGAAGCTTTTCTTTGAAATGAATGTCCTCTCAAAGGGTCACTTAATTGAAGCGGAACGCGGAGATCTTGTCGGAGAGTACATTGGTCATACAGCGCAAAAAACAAGGGATTTAATTAAAAAATCACTAGGTGGCATTTTGTTCATCGACGAAGCCTATTCTCTTGCCCGCGGAGGAGAAAAGGATTTTGGGAAAGAAGCGATTGATACCCTAGTAAAACATATGGAGGACAAACAGCACGAATTCATTCTCATTCTTGCTGGCTACTCCAAGGAAATGGATCATTTTCTATCATTAAACCCTGGCCTGCAATCAAGATTTCCAATCAATATCAGCTTTCCTGATTATACAGTCGATCAGCTTATGGACATTGCCAAACGAATGATGGCTGACAGAGAATATATATTTACCCAAGAAGCTGAATGGAAGCTGCGAGATTATTTAATGCACATTAAAAGCACCACAAGCCCTGCAAAATTCAGTAACGGCCGGTTTGTGCGAAACACGATTGAAAAGGCCATTCGAACCCAGGCGATGAGACTCTTGCTTGTGGATCATTATGATAAAAAAGATTTGCTCACCATTAAAAGTCACGATCTGCAAATGAAAGAGGATACGCCTACTTAAAATGGCGTATCCTTTTTATAAAGAGATACTAAAATAAACCATCCGAATAGTGGTATACGTGTGATGTGTTTGGTATGATGGTACTACTGAAAACTTAAGTACAGAAAGGAAACAACTGACGTTGAATGAACATGAAATGACAGAAAAAGCGATCCTTGTCGGCTGTCAATTGCCGCATGTCACGGATGAACGCTTTCAATACTCAATGGAAGAATTAGCTTCCTTAACCAAAACAGCTGGCGGTGAAGCTGTCAGCGTGATGACGCAAAAGAGAAATAGACAAGACAGCGCAACATATATCGGTAAAGGCAAAGTAGAAGAGCTTGAAGTGCTTTGCGAGGAATTCGAATGTGATGTCATTATTTTTAATGACGAACTGTCTCCAAGTCAGCTAAAAGCTTTGGCAACTGCCTTAGATGTGAAAATTATTGATCGTACACAATTGATTTTAGACATCTTTGCAAAAAGAGCCCGTACAAGAGAGGGGAAGCTGCAAATAGAGCTTGCCCAGCTTCAGTATGCCTTGCCAAGACTAAGTGGACAAGGGATCAGCCTCTCAAGACAAGGAGGCGGAATTGGCGCAAGAGGTCCAGGTGAAACAAAACTTGAAACAGATAGACGCCATATTCGAAACCGCATTCACGAAATTAACGGGCAATTATCTACAGTCAAAGAACACCGTACAAGATACCGGGAACGCCGGAAGAAAAATGGGGTGTTCCAAATTGCCATTGTCGGATATACGAATGCTGGAAAATCTACTTTGTTTAATCAATTAACAGATGCAGATAGTCATGAAGAGGATCTGCTGTTTGCGACGCTTGATCCAATGACACGTAAGATGACATTAGCATCTGGCTACAGTGTGCTGATTTCAGATACTGTTGGCTTTATCCAAGACCTTCCAACAACACTGATTGCGGCATTTCGTTCCACTCTTGAAGAAGTGAAGGAAGCTGATTATTTGCTTCACGTCATCGATTCTTCTAATGAGGATTACGAAGGTCACGAACGAACGGTTCATGAGCTATTAGAAGAACTAGAAGCAGACCGTATTCCGATGCTGACGGTTTATAACAAAGAAGATCAAATCAGACCAGATTTCATCCCATCTTCAAAGCATCGTCATCTGTTAATCAGTGCGAGACGCGAAGAAGATGTGAAACGGTTAAAAGCGGATATCATGGCTGAACTGAAAAAAACCTTTTTAAAGCCATATCATGTGAAGATTCCAGCTTATGAAGGAAAGCTCATCTCCACATTAAAATCAGAAACGCTCGTGGAATCAATAGACTTTCAAAAAGAAGCAGAACTTTATGATATTACCGGATTTAGTGGTGAGGAGCAGACCATTTTAGGTCAAATCAAGAAGTATATGTTGTAAGAAAGGAATTAAATCAAGATGTTTCATACATTAAAACACGGCAGTATTTTAGAAAAAGTAGCAGCAGAAACAGAACAAGACATTTTACACATGCATCAGCAAATTGATCAAAAGAGCGAACAAAATGAGTGGCGGGTGCTTGAAAGCTACCGAAAGCATAAAGTCAGTGACTCTCACTTTAACCCGACAACTGGATATGGTTACGATGATATGGGAAGAGACACGTTAGAAAAGATCTACGCGGATGTCTTCGGAGGAGAAAGCGGCCTTGTGCGTCCGCAGATCATTTCCGGCACACATGCGATTTCCATTGCGTTATTTGGTGTGCTGAGACCTGGTGATGAATTGATCTATATGACGGGAAAACCATACGATACGCTAGAAGAAATTGTAGGGATTCGCGGCAAAGAAGGGACAGGCTCATTAAAAGACTTCCAGATTGATTACAAGGCCATTGATTTGCGCCAAGATGGCTCCATTGATTATGACAAAGTAAAAGAGTCGATCTCCTCTAAAACAAAAGTCATCGGCATTCAGCGTTCGAAAGGCTATGCTTCAAGACCCTCCTTTACAATAGAAGAAATCGAGCAAATGATTTCATTTGTAAAAGAGATCAATGAAGAAATCATTGTGTTTGTGGACAACTGTTATGGTGAATTTACTGAATTACAAGAACCATGTCATGTGGGAGCGGATCTTATGGCTGGTTCCCTTATTAAAAACCCAGGCGGCGGGCTTGCCAAAACAGGCGGCTACATCGTTGGAAAAGAAAAATGGGTAGAAGCTTGCTCTTATCGAATGACATCTCCGGGCATCGGCAGTGAAGCGGGTGCATCGCTGTATGCGCTTCAGGAAATGTATCAAGGATTTTTCTTAGCACCGCATGTTGTGGCGCAAAGCTTAAAGGGCGCAGTGTTCACGGCTCGCTTTCTTGAGAAGCTCGGGTTCCAAACGAACCCAGCGTGGAATGCGAAAAGAACGGATTTGATTCAATCCGTCGAATTTGGCGATCCTAACAAAATGATTGCGTTCTGCCAGGCGATTCAATATGCATCTCCGATCAACAGTCACGTCACACCGCATGCGAGCTATATGCCGGGCTACGAGGATGATGTCATAATGGCAGCGGGCACCTTTGTCCAAGGAGCTAGCATCGAATTGTCAGCCGATGGACCGATCAGACCGCCTTATACCGCCTACGTTCAAGGCGGACTCACGTATGCCCATGTGAAAAATGCGATTTGCAGTGCTGTAGATGCCTTATTGGAACAAGGTTTTATCAAAGTACCTGCTCAATAAAAAAATCCATGTTAATATTCCTAACATTTCGTTGACACATAATATAACATGACATATAATAAATTTAAGCAAAGAGGAGGAGACAGTTGAGATGAGTGATAACATTCGCCGCTCAATGCCTTTATTCCCAATTGGGATTGTCATGCAGCTAACAGAATTATCTGCAAGACAAATTCGCTATTATGAGGAAAATGGTTTAGTATTTCCAGCAAGAAGTGATGGGAATCGCCGATTATTTTCTTTCCATGATGTTGATAAGTTACTGGAAATTAAAAACCTCATCGAACAAGGTGTAAACATGGCAGGAATCAAAAAACTTTTTGCCAAAGCTGAGGCAGAAAATCCAGCGTCTGACACAAAGACCGAGGAGAAAACCACAGCGAAGCACAACTTGACAGATGATGAACTCAGGAAGCTACTGAAGAAGGAACTCATTCAGGCTGGACGTTTCCAACAAGGAACGACCTTTAGGCAGGGGGATATGTCAAGGTTCTTCCGTTAACGAATTAGCAAAAGCATTGCTATACAATTTTACCTTTTGTAGGGGAGGAGTTTTACGAAATGGCAAAATACACAAGAGAAGATATCGTAAAATTAGTAAATGAGGAAAACGTAAAGTACATTCGTCTGCAATTTACAGACATTCTCGGAACGATTAAAAATGTTGAAATTCCTGTGAGCCAGTTAGAAAAAGCTCTCGATAACAAATGTATGTTTGACGGTTCATCTATTGAAGGTTTCGTACGTATTGAAGAATCAGATATGTATCTATACCCAGATCTCAACACATTTGTTATTTTCCCTTGGACAGCAGAAAAAGGTAAAGTTGCACGCTTTATTTGTGACATTTACAAGCCGGACGGGACACCATTTGATGGAGACCCACGTAATAACTTAAAGCGTGTCTTAAAGGAAATGGAAGAACTAGGATTTAGTGATTTCAACCTTGGACCTGAGCCAGAATTCTTCTTATTTAAATTAGATGAAAAAGGCGAGCCAACGCTTGAACTAAACGATAAAGGTGGATACTTTGACCTTGCACCAACAGATCTAGGCGAAAACTGCCGCCGTGATATCGTGCTTGAGCTTGAAGAAATGGGCTTTGAAATTGAAGCATCTCACCACGAAGTAGCACCTGGACAGCATGAAATTGATTTCAAATATGCTGGCGCTATCCGTTCTTGTGATGACATTCAAACGTTCAAACTCGTTGTCAAAACGATTGCGAGAAAGCACGGTCTTCATGCGACATTCATGCCAAAACCATTGTTCGGTGTAAACGGTTCTGGTATGCACTGTAACCTATCATTATTCAAAAATGGCAAAAACGCATTCTTTGATGAAAAAGCAGATTTACAATTAAGCGAGACTGCTAGACACTTTATCGCAGGTATCGTCAAGCACGCAACAAGCTTTACAGCGGTCACAAACCCAACGGTTAACTCTTACAAGCGTCTTGTACCTGGTTATGAAGCACCTTGCTACGTTGCATGGAGTGCACAAAACCGCAGTCCATTGATCCGTATCCCTGCATCACGCGGCATCAGCACACGTGTAGAAGTGCGCAGCGTTGACCCATCTGCAAACCCATACCTTGCACTAAGCGTATTACTTGCAGCAGGTCTTGACGGAATCAAAAACAAACTAGACGCACCAGCACCAATCGACAGAAACATCTATGTCATGGACAAAGAAGAGCGCCTTGAAAACGGCATCTCTGACCTACCTGCAACACTTGCAGAAGCACTTGAGCTGCTGAAATCAAACGAAGTCATGATCAACGCACTAGGCGATCACCTATTCGAACACTTCATCGAATCAAAAGAAATCGAATGGGATATGTTCCGCACCCAAGTACACCCATGGGAACGCGATCAGTATATGTCTCAGTATTAATAGAGAAATATTGATTTGACAGGGTTTTTGAAAAGGATTTGGTGGTCAATTTTATAGTGACCACAACCGAAATAAGGGTTGACCACTTTTTGACCACCAAATTCAACAAAAAAATTTAACTCAAAATTGAGTTGATGTAATTCTCGAAACTGTCCACAGATTTATTTTCGAGTTTTTCACTTATATGAGCATATACGTCAGAAGTTATGCTTATGTTTTTATGTCCTAGTCTTTCTTGGATGAACTTCATACTTTGACCAGCTTCTAATAATAGAACTGCATGAGTATGTCTTAATCCATGGATTGGGATATTTTCTATTTCAGCTTTTTTCAATATTCTTTTTAATGCATTGAACAAGGAGGACTTTGGTAAAGGATCTCCTTTTTCTCTGCAGAAAACAAGGTCTAGATCATGATCATATATTTCATTAAAGACCATTTTGTTATCGTTGATCCACTTCATATGAGCGTGAAGTTCCTTTGCAAAAGACTCTGTAATCTTGATAGTCCGTTCTGAGTGATATGTTTTAGTGTTACCAAATAGCTCTTCACCAGGTTCTCTTTGAAAATCAAGTGATTTATTAATTGTTATGGTTCGATTCTTCAAGTCAATATCTTTTCTTTGAAGGGCAGCAGCTTCACCTTTTCTCATACCAGTTTCAATCAAAGTCTTGAAGAAAATGTAGTAGATATAGTTATCCTGACGAGCAATCTTTAAAAACTTCCCAACATCCTCTGAGTTAATATACTCCAGACTTTGTTTAGATTTACTACGTTTTTTAGGTAACACAACCCCATCACATGGGTTTGATGCAATTTTCTTAAGTGGTCTAACAGCCATAGACAATGCATGATACATAGTGCCGTGTATGATCTCAATAGTCCTTGTGCTATACTTACCTGATTCCTCAAGAGTGTTTATGAATTTCTGATATCTCATTGGTGTTATGTCTTTTAGTTTAATCTCTTTGAAGTATGGGAGAATTTTATTCTCAACATTTCTTTGATGAATATTGTAAGTGTTTTTTGCAACTTTTCCTTTTTTGTACACTTCCAACCATTCAATAAGGAAATGCTTTAAAGTTATTTCCCCACCACCAACTTCAACATCACTTCTAAGCAATTCTTCATGTTTTGAAGCAGCAATCTGAGCTTCTTTTTTGGTGTTGAAACCACCTTTAGAAAGCTCTGTTACTTCTTGAGTAACTGGATCTCTGTGTTTTATTCTATACTGCCATGTTGTCCCTCTTTTTCGGAAACTCGCCAATAATATCCCACCTTTCTAATATGCATATCCCATTTTAACACTTGTGTTTTAGGTGGACAATCATATTTTGTTAATGAATGTAGGGATGCATTCTACATAAAACATATCTTTTATAGGTAAACATTTTGCGGTATACCGAAAACTTTTAAAATGAACACCTTGACTTTACATATGTTGTAAATATCATGTTAAAATTATACAAAGGAATTACAAGGGGGTAACGGGATGACAAGGTTAATTGCCTCTCAGGAGGTTGGAAACATGTTAAATACTTGGAATCTTGCCATACAAAAAGGGGATTTATCAGCAGCTATTGAGATGCAAGATGACATAGACAAAGCAATTGAATCAATGGAAGAAAATCAGAATATTCTTTTGTACTATCAACTATTGAGCTTTAGACTTAAACTAAAACTTCAGAATATTAGCAGAAATTTAGACAAGCCATTCTTTGAGAGAAACGCCCCAGATGAAAAAGAAGAAAAAACAAATAAACTCATGTCATATTACTTCTATTTTTATAATGGGATCTATCATGACTACTTGCAAGATTATGATAAGGCACTAAGTTATTTCAGAATAGCTGAAAAGAAATTAGCTTATGTTGATGATGAAATAGAAAAAGCAGAATTTCATTATAAATTAGCTGTTCTATTCTATGATTTGAAAATGACTTTCTTATCTAAACATCATGCTCAAATTGCTTCAGATACTTTTAATGCACATGAAACGTATATCAAAAGACAAATCAACTGTAGAATACTACATGCGCTAAACTTAATAGACCAATTTGAATATGACAAAGCAAGTGATCTCTTTAATGAAGCAGAGGAAATGATTAAGGATATTGCTGATAATCACTTAATCATACACCTTTACTACAGTATGGGATTTTTGGAAAGTAAAAAAGGCAATTACACAGATGCTTCTAAACTATATAGACGTACCTTGAGCTACGAAGAAATAGAAAACCATAATCTATTGAAATTGAGATGTTTGTACGAATTATCTAGAGTAGGAATTTCAACTCAAAGTAAAGAAGCAATAGAATTAATTGATCAAGGGCAAAGTTTATCTGAACAAGTTGACCATGAGATTTTTCAGATTAAATTTAAACTGTTAAAAGAAATTTTTTATGATGTTACCGAATCTCAAATAAATAATATTAATACTCTTTGCTCAGAACTTGAAGAAAAAGGAGTATGGGTTGATTTAGAGGAAATCTTAGTTGATGTGGCGAAATATTTAGAGAGAAGAGGCTTGCTGCAACAATCATTGAATTACTATAAAAGAGCCTTACGTGCAAGCCAGTATGTAGGAAAAGGAGTGAATTAAATGAAAAAGTCTATTTTTATAACATTATCAATAGCTGTAGTTGCACTAGGTACACTTTTCTTTACAAATGGTTTGATTCAGCCTCTACATGAAGATGTCCAAACAGTCGCATCAAGAGGCAGCTCTGGAGGATAATTGGTTAAAAAACGATAAAGTGGATTAAAGTGTAAGACTCCTTGTGGTATTCTAATAAAAGAATATTCCATAAAAGGAGTCTTTTTTATATGAAAATATTAGATGCTCCATCTTTATTATCAGCTGTAGAGGAAAGATCGAAGGTATATCAGAAGCTGCGGGAAGAAATGGTAGATTTAAAGAAAGCGTTAGAAGGTGTTTCAGGCTTAGGTGATGAATTTACTGGGAAAGGTGCAGATAATATCAAAGCCTTTTATAATGATCTTGCACTTTACACCGACACTTATCTTGATTTTATTGATATGCAAAAGGCTTTTTTAGATGGAGTGAAAGGAAAGCTTGATGATGAATCGTTAGGCGGGAGTACATTTATTGATGAGCACTTCTTAGACGCTCAATTGAAGCAAGGCATTCAGAACAATAAAGATATGGTTAAGGAACAAAAAGAAGCCCTTACGGCTATTTTTGACGATGTCAGTGATCTAATTGAATTGCAGACGTTTTCCAGCAAAGAGGTAGATGAGCATTTAGATGATGCGAACGAAGAAAGAAAAGATGCGATTGAGGCATTACATAAAATAGACCATGATCTAAAAACAGAATACGCAAAGTCAGAAGCGATTGAGAATCACCTCAAAAATTTTTATGCAAAGATGATGGCTGCTACAGGAAAAGGAAAGAACGCTCAGCCCATGTATTATGATGCAAAAGCGTTTCATGAAACAGATGTGTACAAGAACCATAATAAAATCGATGCTCAAGTGAAGGCATATTTAAAAGTGAAAAAAGAAGAAAAAGAGAAACGAAGAATCAAAGAATTGAAGGCAAAGCTCAATGATCCTTCGTGTATATCAGAAGAAAAATACTTTGAGATTGTAGACGAAATTGGATATGAAAACCTTTCTTACGATCAAAAAATGTATTACAGCCAACTGCTCCAAATCAAAGCGCAGGAAGAAGCATCAGAGGTATTCGTTGATAGTGTAAAAGGTGCTGCAGTTGGTCTATATGATGTGGCCAAAGATACTGTAGTTGGCATCTACGATCTTGTAACAGACCCTGGGGGTGCCGTTGAATCAGTCGTAACAGCTGTTTCTCATCCAATTGAAACATCGAAAGCGATTGGAAAATCGATTTCAGACTCATTCCAAAAAGAAGTCATCGATGGTGATGCGTATTCTCGATCACACTGGTTCGCCTATGCGACTGGTTCACTAGCAGAAATCGTCTTTGGTTCTAAAGGGGCAGGAGCCATTACAAAAACGGGTACATCTGCAGCTAAAACAACCGTTAAAAAAGGACTTGAACAAGGCGCAAAATCAATAGATAGAGTCTCTATTCCGAATCTATTGCCATACTCACCAAAGTTTCAAATAGCAGGAGGAGGGAAACTACCCTATAACGTTTTTGACGGAGAAAATATCAAAAATAAGCTCCTCTCCATGGCGAAACGTCTAGACAACAATTCAGGATACGGCATCTCTAAGACAGGCAGACGCTTACCAGCACCTAAATCACTACCGACTGTTGTCAGTTACGGAGATCACTATGTGAGATGGAAACGTAAAAAAGTATTAAAACCGAATGTCGTTTATTCAACAAAGCAAGGCTACACCTACACAACCGATCACTACGGACGTATTGTCAAAGTCGAAGCAAGTGATTTAAAATACGGAGAGGTCAAAAGAAACCAGTACGCTCAATCTAATTCAGGTAAGCCAGATCGATTACTAGATGATGATGGTGGTCATTTAATTGCGTCTATTTTTAAAGGGTCTGGGGATATTGATAATCTCATACCTATGAATTCACAGATCAATCGAAGTGGTGGGAAATGGTATGAGATGGAACAGAAATGGAGAAAAGCATTAGCATCTGATCCCCCAAAGCGTGTAGAAGTTATAATTGAGCCGAAGTATTTAAACGATTCAATCAGACCCTCTGAGTTTGGTGTGTTTTATAGCATAGAAGGAAAAGAAAAGTATCTAATTGTCGAAAATAAAATCGGAGGGTGAATAATATGGAAAACACAACAATTGATTCCATCTATCAAAAAATAGTTGAACTTATTCATGATAACATTCCAGTTGAATGGGAAAAAATACGACTGTATACGGAAGTGGTCAAACACGAAGCAGAAATAACTTTTTACTTTAAAAAAAAGGGTGATAAGGAGTTTATTTATGGGCACAACATACCTAAATTATTTAATATCAGTAGATCAGTATATATGGATTTTTTAGTTGAATTATCACGATTATTTAGACAGTTAAAAACATTTTATGAAAAAAATAATTATGGTTCATGGACTAATCTCACACTTGAGATGGAGCATTCAGGTAAATTCTCGATTGAATATGGATATGAAGATATTTTCTCATTAGGTATTGATGGTGATCAAAGAATAGCAGTTTGGGAATATGAAACTTTCGGATTTTTACCCGACGATGAGGAAGATAAAGAAGCAGTACTGAATTTTATAAAAAATAAAGAAGAAAACAATTACTAATACAATTGCCCTCCAATTAAAGGAGGGTTTTTATATGCCAATATTTACAATTGAAACATCGAAAGCGATTGGAAAATCGATTTCAGACTCATTCCAAAAAGAAGTCATCGATGGTGATGCGTATTCTCGATCACACTGGTTCGCCTATGCGACTGGTTCACTAGCAGAAATCGTCTTTGGTTCTAAAGGGGCAGGAGCCATTACAAAAACGGGTACATCTGCAGCTAAAACAACCGTTAAAAAAGGACTTGAACAAGGCGCAAAATCAATAGATAGAGTCTCTATTCCGAATCTATTGCCATACTCACCAAAGTTTCAAATGGCTGGTGGACCGAAGCTTCCGTACAATGTATTTGACGGCGAAAATCTCAAAAATAAACTCCTCTCCATGGCAAAGCGACTCGACAACAATTCAGGCTACGGAATCTCTCAGACAGGCAGACGATTACCAGCACCTAAATCACCACCGACTGTTGTCAGTTACGGAGATCACTATGTAAGATGGAAACGTAAAAAAGTATTAAAACCAAATGTCGTTTATACAACAAAACAAGGGTACACCTACACAACCGATCACTACGGACGTATTGTCAAAGTCGAAGCTAATGATTTAAAATACGGAGAGGTCAAAAGAAATCAGTACGCTCAATCTAATTCAGGTAAGCCAGATCGATTACTGGATGATGATGGTGGGCATTTAATTGCGTCTATTTTCAAAGGATCTGGCGATATAGACAATCTTGTGCCGATGAATTCACAGATTAATCGAAGCGGTGGGAAATGGTATCAGTTGGAGCAGGAATGGTTGGCAGCCTTGAGGAAAGATCCACCTGAGACAGTGTCAGTTTCTGTAGAAAGCATTAGATATGAAGGAGATTCTATGCGACCAACTTTATTTAAAATTAAGTATAAAATTGGAGCTCGGAGAGTTAAAAAGGTATCGATTGAAAATAAGTCAGGAGGTTAATTCAATGGATATGGAACCATCGAATGAAGTTTATCAAGAAATTTTGAATACAATAAATGAAATAATACCTGTTGATTGGGAGAATGTTTTGCTATATGCGGAAATTCTGGATGACTCTCGTGAAGTTTATTTTTTCTTTAATACAAACAAACAACAAGAATATATTTATTCTCATGATATTCCTGATATATTTGAGGTCAGTGAAAATATATATGATGACTTATTAATTAATTTACAGGATTCTTTTAAGAAACTCAGAGATGAATTTAAAATTAACGAGCAAAAAGCTTGGACAAATTTAACGCTGAAAATCAAGAATAGGAATCAATTTGCCATTGATTTTAATTATGATGATGTATTGAACTCTCATTACAATACCTATCAACGAATGGCTATTTGGGAATATGAAAATTTGGGATATCTCCCTGAAGATGAGGAAGATAAAGAAGCCGTATTAAATTATTTAAAAAATAAAGACGACAACTAACGCACAAAACCCTCCAAATTAAGGAGGGTTTTTGTCATATATGTTTCATAAAAACCTCATTTCCATTATTTAAACCGATAAACCGTCACTTCACAATCACTAAGCACCTCTTCAATCATGTCTTCCACAATTGTCCAATCGCCGCCCGCCAGTCCGCAGCCGATCCCGTAAGGAATGGCGATGGAAGTTTGGTATTTCTCTTCATGTGAATGGGTTACCGTGTCTTTTAGGCTTTGTAAGCAGCTGCGTAAGGCGTCGTAGTCCGTTTGCATTTTTTTTCTTCCGTATCCAGTTTGAGCAAATAAGTTGGCAATTGTTTTTCCGTCATTAGTTGTGATGAGTTGAACGGAGCTTAACAAGTCATCTCCTTGTTCTGTACATAATTGTTTATAATCTTTGTATACATTGGGGTATTTGTTTTGATTTGTTTGGCTAATCCACTTTACAGTTCACCTGGTGACAGATGATGTCTTCACTTGCCTCTAAAATGTTGCCATCCACTGTTTTGATCATATCGTGTAACCCCTTTTTAATAAAATAAATAGAAACTTATGTTCTATTTTATTAGTTTTGATCAAATTAATTAATAGCAAAAATGCTTTTTATGAGTTTCGTTTATTTGAAGACACTTCACAACAACTTGATTGTCAAAGCTGGTGCATGTCATCTAAAATATGGAGAGACTAGAAAACACGAAATGATGCAAAGAGGAGTTATTTATGAATCAATTAGAAACGAATCGTTTAATTCTTAGACCGTTTTGCGATGAAGATGCGGCAGGGATGCTGGAGTACTTGTCTAATCCAAGAGTAAATTGTTTTCTTAGTGATCGAATTTCTTCATTAGAAGAAGCTGTGGCTAAAGTGCAAAAGAGAAAAGAAGATCATTCATATGTAGCGGTTTGTTTAAAAGAAAGTCAACAGATTATCGGTGAGTTGTTTCATTTAAAAGAGGAGCCTGATACGTATTCAATCGGCTGGAATTTCAATGCAGCATATGAAGGAAAGGGGTATGCACGTGAGAGTGCTGAAGCATTCTTGACCTATTTATTTGTAGAAAAGGGAGCAAGGCGACTTTATGCCTATGTAGAAGATGATAATGTCCGTTCACAGGCATTATGTGAGCGATTAGGTATGCGGAAAGAAGGCTTTTTTCTTGAGTTTATTTCATTTACTACATATGAGGACGGCACCCCTAAATATGAAAACACGTATCAATATGCTTTGCTAAAAAAGGAATGGGAGCAGCATCACTCTCTATAGAGCGGTTAGTGAATGATGTGCAGGTGACAGCAGAGTGACAAACATGTCATATGATTTCATGGTTTGTTCGTTCAATCGATGGAGCGGTCATCTCATTTCAATTATCCTTGTCATAAATCGAGGAAAAAGGGATGAAATGAGATGCAGGGATATAATGAAGATTTATTTAGGTGGGTGAATCAGCTCAGTATCGATCATGGTTACTTGAATCCGTTATTCATTGGACTAGCTGAATATACAGTGCTGTTAGCAGCGCTCATGTGTCTGTTCATATGGTTTCAAAATCGGAGCAAAACCAATAGGCGAGTGGTCGTATCTGCCGGATTTACTTTCATATTGGCAGAGTTAATTGGCAAAATTGCAGGAATTTTTTATTCCAACCAGCAGCCCTTTGCCGAAATGAGTCATGTCAATCTTTTGATTCAAAAGGAAGTAAATAACTCTTTTCCGAGTGATCATACCATCTTTATTTTTTCTGTTTGTCTGATCTTTTGGCTTTTTCACAAGCGCCATGTTTATTGGCTGATCATTGCGTGCGCCGTTGGTTTTTCAAGGATTTGGGTAGGTGTCCATTATCCATTTGATGTCTTAGCAGGTGCTGTCATAGCGTGTTTAACAGCGGTCGCTGTTGTATATTTGCCGATATGCCAAAGGAGCGTGAATGCCATTTTGTCATGTTATGAGTGGCTTGAGCAGAAAGTTGTAAGGAAGAGAACAAAATAACATGTTGCAGCAAAATACCCCGATCTGTTAATGGCTCAGATCGGGGTGCTTTTTATTTTCGCCAAAACGTTGAACAATCCGCTTTGTCTTCGATATTAAATTCGATGATTTTTTTTAGGAGAGGATAATCAACTGGCAAGCTTTCCTTCATGCGAAACATCTTTTTTCCATGATCGTAACCCGCTTGTACAATGTCAGCTGAAAAGTGATCAATTCCTTTACTTTCTGGTGCGACAGAAATGTGATGTTTTGCTACGCTAAACCCAATAATAAATGTGCCATGGTCTGTGAACATGGGCTGATTCCAAGCAATTTTTGGCTCTAATTGAGGGAATGTGTCTAAAATCCATTGTAAAATGTCTTGCGTGCGCTGCTTCAGCTCTGGATTACCGATCTTGCTTACATATTCTTCAAACACATGCATGATGTTTTATCCTCCAATTCCATCGATCTCATAAGCCTCAGACGAGATTCGAACCCGCACTCCTTTCGAAGATAGGCTAGGGGCAACACGCTTCCCTACGGAATTTCACCTGTCTCAGCTAGTGTGCTTTTCGGATCTTACGGCTCGCCAGCTACAATTCGTTTTACAGTGCTCTATCCTTCTAGAGCTGCTGAGGCGCGGAAGTTATTGATCTTATTATATATAGTAAAATGTTAATAGGGTTATTGTAAAGAAAAACCTATGTATAAAGAGATTAGGGAGATTAAACCAAAATATGCTCCAAAATTAACTATTACAAGGTATATAATGAAATCGGTATGAGTGAAAGATTGTATACACGTTTAAAAGCAAAGACTTTCCTAGACCTGGATTATGCTCTCAATGAGGTTTAATTTAAAGCACCCGTTTAGAGGAGTTTGACTTTGAAGTAAAAAACGACCCCAAAATTGGAAGTCGTTTTGTAAATATTTTTATTTTGAAACAAAGCATTTTCCGTTAGATAATACTTCGCATTTTACAAGGAAATAACTGTTACTACTTGTCCAAACTTGAGTGTAACTTACCCCATTTTGTTTAATTAATACGTAATCCCACTGATCAGGATAAGCATCTCTGACCCACTCTAACGGAGCAGCACTTGCAGTATTCATAGAAAATAACATTGTTGCAGAAAAGGCGATAGATAATACAGCTTTTTTTAATGTTGATTTTTTCAAACAAAACAACTCCTTAATTTGAATTAACCTATTATTTGTAAATAGGTTAATTCAATAGTATCAAAGAGAAAAAGCATTTTGTGTCGAATTTTGTAAAAACACCTTAAATTTACCTATTTATATAAGGTGATAATTTTCACAATGTATGAATAAACCTTTTAACACTTTTAAAGCTTTATTGATTTGTTTTTTTATTTGCGTATAACTGGCGTCGTTTTTGGCGGAGCATGACGTAATATCGTATTATGCGATAGATTAATTGAACAGCTTTTAAAAGTGACTTTTCGTTCGGTAAATTTTGCGATTAGTTCCATGGGTTCTCTCTCTGCCGCTGATCTTTACGCGAATCGCACAAAATAGTCAAGGGCACATATGATAAAAGACCATATGGATTTGTATACAGCATTGAATTGGGCTGATAGAAGGTGACAAACCTGTTGATGAGTAAACTGAAAGAGGTAAATAATCAAACAAAAAATGAAGGATTTACTCACAAACGTTCAAGGACAAAAAGCCGAAAAAAGGCAGAATTTTCACGCAAACATCATTGACTAGAAGAAAGAAAAGCATTTTCAAAGGAAACGGTTATTGAAGATTTAAGTGATTCATATTAAAATGATCTCGGATGGACTAATTAGCAATTGCTAATAGAAGTTCCATATTTAGTGAAATCATGTGATGCAGCTGAAGGTGATTGGGGGTGTAGAATGAGCAAGATTCCTGTTGCGGAATTGGCATCATTATTAAATGACTGGAACATGGAAATTAAAAAAGATCATGCAGATGAGGCTGAACGGTTATTTGCTAAAGCAAAACAAGCGGTAGAGGAAATTGACGATGCGGACATCCTTATGTACTATTCTCTTCTTGAGAAGAGGCATCACATTCTCATGTACAATTTAAGAGGGCAAAAGGGCAGTGTTTCAACGAGAAGTATAGAAGGTCATCACGGGAAAAAAGAGGATGACTTGTCAAACCGACTTGCCTACTATTTTGATTTTTATGAGGGTGTGTATGAGCAGCATCAAGGAAATTACGAGGTTGCATTGCAAATGTATCAAAGTGCTGAAAAGCTCTTAGATAAAATTCCAAGTGAGATCGAACGTGCTGATTTCGATTTTAAGGTGGCCTGGCTTTACTACCGGCTTAGTCATATCATGCTCTCATTAAGCTATATCAGGAGAGCCCTTCACGTCTATAAACGGCACAAGCATTATGAAAGAAGAACGGCACTTTCATACTCTCTCATTGCGGCGAATCAAACAGAGATCGGCCGGTATGAAGAGGCGCTTGAAAATTATCGTCTGGCGGAAGAGGTATTGACAAGCGAGCAGGATGACTTTATGCTGGCTCAGCTCCATCATAATGTGGCCATTTTATATTCATTTTGGAACAAACCGAAAGAATCAATACGTCATCTTGAAAAAGCACTGTCCCATCAAGAATATTACGAATCGGATTTCTTTTTCCATTCTACGTATCTGATTAGCCGGGAACTCTGTGTGATTGGTGAAAAGCAGCGTGCAAGCCAATATATAGAGGCTGCGTATGCCAGAATAAAGGATGCTTCTCATGAAGTGTTTCAGCTGAAAATAGGCATCGTCCATGACCTTTACTTAACGAATGCACCACAAAGATTTCAGCAAATTGATGAGAAATTGAGAAAGTTAGAAGAGAAGAATGAATATCATGAAGTAAAAGAGCTTTCACATTTTGCGGCTAAATATTGTGAAAAGCAAGCACTTTATGAGCAGTCTGTTTATTACTTGAACAAAAGTTTAGAAGCGGATTTACATATGAAAAGAATGGGGTTGATTTAAGATGAAAACAGGTTTAAAAGTATTATTCGTTGTAGGTTTAGCGATCGCTGCGTCAGTTCTGACTCAAAACGTTGCGGGTTCTTTCGAAGTAGCAGAAAAAATCATTGGTGGTTAATCCACCATTTATCTCTTGCCCTTGTTGATCATCGTCAGCAAGGGTTTTTTGTATGTTGTTAATAGGCTCTTCTTATTAAACGCTACAAGAACGTTTAATAAGAAGAATTCGCAACAAAGGGGGTGTGCAAATTTATTACCTGCCCCATTATTCTAAATAAACATGTGGCAGAGCAACAAGTTAAAAAGGTCACCTTTCTTTGCTTAATTTAATTTTTTGCAGGACTTTTCATTCAAATTTTATCAAATTGGTCTATTGTACATAGAAGTAAAAGAAAAAGCGGGAACACCGCTCCATTTGTCATGCATATGATGTGATGAGGCGTTAGCCGAAGGCAGGTGATTGTATGTATCCACGGGTATATGGAGGTTTTCATGGAGGCGGTTTTAGCGGTGGGGGAGCACATATTGGACCGGTTGGTTCTCATATCGGCTTTGGCGGGTATTATGTGAGCCCTGGTGTGTTTTCTGGTTTAGGCGGTTTCCCTGGATACGGTGGATTCGGGACATTTTCTGGATACCCGTATGGCTCCACGTTCATTATGGGGCGTCCTCCTGGCTTTTATGTGAGAAGTTATGAGTGAACGTTCACAGGATTGAAATAGCCTATCTCTAGATGGCTATTTCAATTGGTGAAAGTGCTTCAATGCAGCAGTGATCACAATGACCCCGAGGATAGTAATAGGCAGCCAAATGATGATAAACGGATCGTATGCATCTGTGTATGCCGCTAAAGCGGCACCTAGGCAGTAAAAGACAATAGAGCCTATTCGCATGAAACTGACATGCTGAATAGGAGCTTTTCTTTTTTCCCGGTGTGATATGCGCTGAGCCAAATCTTCAAATAGGTTAGCGAGTGTACTCGTTAGAACCGTTGTGGAAATGCCAGCCACATTTAATTTGCGGGCAGCCGCTGTCTGCAGGCCCATGGCCATACTTAAAAGGATAATCAGCATAAAATAAGCACCTTGTGTATAAGGGAATACGGTCATGAGAGCAAATAGAAACAAAATCATGACTTCTATGATAAAGATACGTGTAACAGCTTTTGGCCAAAACGTTCTCTCATGCTTTCCGCCTATCACAACAGCAAGTAAAACCCCTAGAACGAATCCACTCAGTGCAGTGATGGAATGAAGGGCTGTTAGCTGCAAGGAGCTTCCTGCTGCAATGCCAAGCAGCACAATATTACCTGTCATATTGGCTGTAAACACATGTCCTAGGCTCAAATAGCCAATCACATCCACAATTCCTGCGGAAAGGCACAAGAAGATTAGTGCTATATTTCGAAATGAATGTGCGGTCAAAATGGTCATCCCTTTCTTACTCTCTAATGAATAAGTGTAACGCTTAATGACCGCGTATGTCCATCTTATGTGCCGGTATGATGTCTTCAAGCCGATGTAAGACTTGTCTGAAAGTATCATCATTTACAAGATGCCTCATGCGGCGGAATGGATCGCCTTTTTCCTTTAGACGCTCTATAACAGTTGGCATGGTAAACAAAGAAGGATGAAGTCCATCTTGATGGAGTTCGTCCCATTCAAGCGGTGTCGCTACAAGTCCAAGCTCATTTCCTCTTGGTGAATAGGGCGCGATGATTGTTTTTCCAGCATCGTGCTGAATATAGTCTAAATACAAGCGATTGCCGCGTTTTTTCTTAAGACGTTCTAGAGTAAATAGCTCAGGGGCTTGTTCACATAAAAATTGACATATAAACGCGGTGAATGATCTCGTTTCTTCGTATGTGAAGGCATTTTTCTTTAATGGAATATACACTTGCAGTCCTTTACCGCCGCTTGTTTTAATAAAGGCTGTGAGAAAGAGACCGTCTAAAAGTGCTTTGATTCGCTTGGCAGCTTCTATGGCTAGATGAAACTCGTTAACAGATGGCGGGTCTAAATCAAAGACGATTTCGGTCGGCCGGTCCGTATCCCTTGTTTCAAAAGGAATATGAAATTCCATCGCCAGCTGGTTACCGAGCCAAAGAAGCGTCTGAGGGTCATTACAGACCGTGTAAGCAATATCATCAACTTGATCGGTCAACACAAAATCGGGTGCATAATCAGGTGTCGACTTTTGATAAAAGAATTCATCCCCAGCGCCATGAGGGAACCGAATTAAAGTAAGTCGTCTTTCACGTAAAAAAGGCAAGAGATAGGGAGCCGCTTGTCTCAAATAAAGTAAGTAATCTGTCTTGTTCAGATGAAGAGCCGGCACAATCGGTTTCTCAGGATGAGTGACGTCAATCACGGCAGGAAGCGGATACAGCTGTTTGAGCATTTGCTGAAACGTACACGCTGCTGGGTCAGTATCTAGTAAAAAGGAAGAAAAACGCGGCTCTCTTAAGGCCGATCCATCAAAGGATATACAAGAAATGCTGGCGACGATAGAAGGAGGGATTTCATATCCTGATGCTCCTTTTAGCTGTCCTTTTGTTTGAAAGAGTGTACGCAGCGTTTGTTCTTCTTCTTTAGAAAATCCATGCTTGAATTGGACAACCTCGGTGAGATGATGATCTTGATAAATACAGCCCTGGAAATAGCCATTTTCTTTATCAAAACGAGTTACAATGACAGAGACATATCGCCAGTATTTGACTTTCAGCCATTCTTTTGACCGGGTATTGTCGTGCCATTTACTCGTCCTTTTTTTCGCAACGAGTCCTTCCGCTAAATACGCCGTCATCAGCTTTTTCATATATTCAGGATTTGTGTCTGTATGAATGAGTTGAAGAAGGGAAGGGTGCTCCAGCTGAACAGTTGGCGGAAGTTTTGCTTCTTGGAAAACTTGCTGTAACTGTTTTTTTCTATCCATCAACGGTAAATCAACAAGGGATTTCCCTGTGCATCTTAATAGATCAAATGCAATCAAATGACATGGAAACCGCTCAGCCTGCAGCTTTATAGCATCTTTGTTTTTCAGCCTGCCTCTTTGCTGAACCCTCGCAAAGTCGCTTTGCTGTTCATCCAGTAAAAAGACCAATTCCCCGTCAAACGTCAGTGGTAAAAAAGGAGCAAACTGATCCCTTAATTGTTTGCACTGTTCAATAACCTCAGGAAACTGTTCGTTTAATCGTTTTCCGGCTCTGCTTTCTAAATGAATCTCGTTTTTATCCCACGTAAGAATGACTCGAAAGCCGTCATATTTTAATTCATACACCCAGTCTGCACCGGCAGGAATATTATGTGCAGCCGTTAATCGCATAGGTTTCATTTGTGCATGTCACTTCCTCATATGATGTGTTATTAGAGTGGGACGAAATTTTCATTCACATACATAAGTCTAACGAAAACATTGCATAGTAAGGAGAAAAGAACGGAGGCGACGCGATGCATACAGTATGGAAAGGCGGCATTAGCTTCGGATTGGTCAATATTCCAGTTAAGCTGTTTACCGCTACAGAGAACAAAGATATTAAGTTAAGACAGCTGCATAAAGAGTGTCACACGCCCATTAACTACAAGAAAGTATGTGCCAATTGCGGTGAAGAGGTAGCGCCAGAACAAATTGTGAAGGCGTATGAATATGCGAAAAATAAATTTATTGAATTGGACGATGAAGAGCTTGAAAAACTGCGAAAAGAAAATGAAGAAAAAGCCGTTGAAATCATTGATTTTGTAAAGATAGAAGAGATTGATCCAATCTATTATGAAAGAAGTTACTTTTTATCACCAGATACGGGCGGTGCGAAGGCTTATTCATTATTAAGAAAAGCTTTAGAGGAATCGGGGAAAATTGGTGTGGCGAAAATTATGATTCGCTCAAAGGAGCAATTAGCGATTGTTAGGTGCTATGAACATATTTTACTGATGGAAACCATTCATTTCCCTGATGAAATTAGACAAGTATCAGACGTACCAAATATCCCGCAAGAGGAAAACATTGTGAAAAAGGAGTTAGATACAGCGCTTCTTTTAATCGAACAATTAACCACAACTTTCGATCCAGCTGCATATCAGGATGAATACAGAGAACAGCTGATGAACTTAATTGGCGATAAAATATCTGGAGAACATACAGTTCAGCCAGAAACGACAGGCAAAAAAGATCCTGCATCCAATGTGACTGATTTAATGGCGGCTCTACAGGCTTCAATCGATCGATCAAAACCAGCCAAAGCGAAAAAGGCAGCACCTAAAAAAAGAAAAGCACCAGCGAAAAAAGAAAAGAATGCATAAAATAAGACCGCTTACGGGCGGTCTTATCAGATTGTTGACAAAGGGCTAAAATGATCTTTATTTTAGCCCTTTGTCTTCTTTTCAGCGTGATAGAAAACCTTTGCAGTCTAGGAAGGACGAGCACCGGAACGGAGCGAATTTGACATTCGTGAGTACCGGCGCGCAGGACTGACACCGAATGCGAGGGTTTGTCTACATGCTGATAAAACCGCTTACGGGCGGTCTTATTGCGGTTTTAACACGTCCTGAATGTTCCCATCTTTTCTGTGGATAACAACAGAAGTCTCTTTATTAGATGCAATCTCCTTTGCCCGGTCAATTGCTTCTTGTTTCGTTTCTTTAACCTCACTTGCTCGTTTTGCTTTCTCTGTCTGAACCGCCCAGCCCTCTTCATGCTTGACGACATGCTGCGCATGATCCATGAGCCCTGGTCTTGCGGAGCTGCTGTCTTTAGATGGCGTGACAGAACCATGAGCTGAGAAATTCTCTAGCTCTTTCTCCGTTGCGTTCTTTTTCCACTCTTTCGCTTGACTGATTGCAATTGGGATAGCTCTATTTTCCTCATAGCCTTTCTGTATCATTTTATTGGCAATCTCAAGCGCTTTTTTTCGAATGACGTTATCTAACGATTGAAATGAAGCCGGATAATTATTCATCGTCCAAGGCATATGAAACGCTCCTTTCTTTTATTTGAACACCTTCCCCCATCTGCAATGGATCAAACATCTCATTCTTCTCAAACCAATGAAGGGGATAAAATACATCGTTTTGTTGAGGCAGAATCTCATCAAATCCCGCAGAATAGAAGGTAGAAAAGGAGTGATTTTGATGATGATGAAAGGTTTGTATGAAGCCCATTTACCTGTGAGTGACTTAAAGGCATCTATTGCGTTTTATAAAAAATTGGAATTGACACTTGCTCACGAAAATGAACGAGTTGCTTTTTTATGGATTGAGAAAGGTAAGAGCTGGCTTGGCTTGTGGAAAGTAGATATAAATGCCTTTCCATACCATCCATCGACTCGGCACGTTGCCTTTCAAATTACAACGTCCAGTATCGAACAAATCAAGACTTGGCTGATTGAAAAAGATATCAGCATTCACCCAATGTTTGGTTTTTCAGAAGAGGAACAGCCTTTAGTTCTCGATAATCCGCCGCAATTTCATGCAGCGATCTATTTCCTTGATCCAGATGAGAATTTGCTTGAATGCATTGCTCCGCTTGAACTTGATACAGCAGAAGACTACGATAGCATGACATATGAGGACTGGGATCGAAAGAAAAATCCGTTTATTGATTGACAAAATCACTCATTGTAACTATATTGATTACAACGGTGGTGAAAGATTGTGAAACAAATTAGCAGCAGGTATCCGATTGCTGTTCATATTTTGTCATTTATTGCAGGTGTTCCAAAAGAGTGTACAGGTGATTTTATTGCAGAGAGTGTGAATTCAAATCCAGCCATTGTTCGAAAAATGATGGCAATGCTCAAACGGGCGGGTCTCATTGAAATTCGCCGCGGAGTAGGCGGTGCTTATTTAAAAAGACCGGCAGAGGACATCACGCTGTTAGATGTGTACCGTGCTGTCGATGTGAGCGAGGATGAAGACTTATTTAATTTCCATCAGCCAGTTATCGCTTGTCCAATTGGTCAAGCGATGGATACAAGACTGAGGAGTGAACTAAAAGAAGCTCAGGCAGCACTTGAAAATCACCTCAAACAAGTGACCATCCAGCAATTGTTGACAGAGTCAGAATAAAAGAAGCTCAGGTTGATCTTGAGCTTTTTTACACCAGTTGTTGTAATCAAAATAGTTATAACGAATAAACGGATACGTTAAGCTGTACCAAAACATCACCGTTGAATCACAAAATGAGGAGGTCAAACAAATGAAGTTATTAGTAACAGGCGCAACAGGACAGCTTGGATCGCTCGTCGTCCAGCATTTACTGACAAAGGTACCGGCTGAACAAATTGCGGTGAGTGTTCGGGACCCGCAAAAGGCAGCACATTTGAAGGAAGCTGGGGTGGATGTACGCCGCGGAGACTTTACTCAGCCAGACACCCTTAAGGCAGCCTTTCAAGGCATTGACCGTCTTTTGATCATTTCAACTGCGGATGGTGACCGCGTGCAGCAGCATACGGCTGCCATCCAAGCGGCGAAAGCAGCTGGTGTATCCTTTGTTGCTTATACAAGCGTTGTAAATGCAAAAGAGAGTCAGCTTGTCCTTGCTCATGACCATGCAAAAACAGAAGAAGCGATTGAGGCCTCTGGCATTCCTCATGTTTTTTTAAGAAACAATTGGTATGTAGAAAACGAAAAAGATACGATACTAGCAGCTGTTAGCGGCGCGCCATTTTTAAGTCCAATTGGTGATGGCAAGGTTGGCTGGGCAACAAGAAATGACTACGCAGAAGCGGCCGCAAATGCGTTAACACTTCCTGTACATGACCAGGAAATATATGAACTGTCAGGACCGCTTCGGACACACACTGAACTTGCTCACATTGTCAGTGAGGTGAGCGGAAAAGAGATCAAAGTGGAGAAAATTGATGTCGACACATTTGGAGAATTTTTAGCTTCAAATGGTGTACCAAAAGAAGCTGTGCCATTTGTCAAAGCCATTCAAAGCGGCATTCGCGATGGTGCCTTAGCCGTTGAAAGCCATGATTTCGAAACCTTATTAGGCCGGCCCTTAACACCTATCAAAGAAAAAATTCGTGAATTGATTTCAAAATAAATTTTCTCAAACGTCCTATCAAAAGGGCGTTTTTTTCATTCATCCACACGAGCACTTCATTGAAATTTCAGGAAGTTGGGACTAAAATGGAATTTAGGCTTATTATCTGTTTATTCTTCCTGTTTAATTGAGAAGGTGTACCCTAGCATAGGGAAGCTAAGGTTAGATTTTCAATTAGTTCTTCTGAATAATGGACGTATATAATGGTTATTACTCTTTCTTAACATATGCAACCTTTTTAAACCTACATAAGCAGGATGTGACGAAATGTTACGAAAAGCCTCACTTTCTTATCTTATTGCAAGCATTATTACAATAATAGTCATTTTGATTGAAGTTGGTATCCGTTCAGCAGTTGTTTCTCCATTTGTTCTACTTGATTCGAACAAAGATAACAATCCAAAAGTATTAATCTCCCATTCTCTTTATCAGGGTGATTTTTTATTAACCTATCAAGATGGTCACTCCAAAGATCGTTCAGAAGCAGCCTTTCAATTGGGGGGAAAGCAAATACATTTCACGGAGATTCCATCTAGGGATGGAATTAGCACAATTGGAACTGACAAATTAATGAAAGATAAGGCAACGGTTTTTCTAAGAAGAGGTTTTGTACCTATTCATGATGATAAAATCAAGATGGAACAGGTATCGCAAAATCCTTTTTTCTCTAAATACAATCTAACGAATTTAACAGAAACGACTAAGGTCAAAACAGGTTTTAAGCATAATACCACATATATTATATTAATTACCTTAATGGGAATTCTTTTTCCAGCTATGTTATTTTTATTTTTTAATCTTCATGAATCTATGAAAAACCTATTCACATTATTTATTCCCTTTGTTCTAGCCATTTTTCTTCCCTTGGGATTAAATTATTATTTCTTAATGGGATATGTGCTATCAATAACAGGCTCTTATGTCTTAAGTATTATTCTCTCTATACTTGTACCTAGTTTCCTGTCAGTTTTATTGACAGCTTATTCATTTGAGTATACTACAAAAGATACGCCTGAAGATTTAGAAGAAAATGAAGGCGCGTCAGGAAATTCGTTCTTAATGAATGTTAGGGAGCAAGTCGTTTTGTTTGGTGCTGCCACATTATCCTTGTTATATTTCGGATCATATTTATTACTTCCTTTGTCGTTTCAAGCGAAGATCATGGATAACCTTTTTCTATTTTGTGGCTGGTACTTCGCCCTAATCATATTATTTATTTTTGGTTACTCAATCATTCAGAAAATAATAAACAAATATGAAGTTTTAAATACGGAAGCATTCATGAATATTCGCAAGGATATTGAGAATAAGACAAACCAAAAGGTAAATATTTGGGTGAAAAAAGACTCTCAACAGGATGTGAATGCCTGGATATATTCTTTTAAACTTCCATTTAAAAGAAGAGTCGATGTGTATGTGACAGAAGGGTTGTTAGATAAGTTTGATAAAGATGAAATTCGTGCTATCTTATATCATGAAATGGGGCATGCGAAGTTAAAACACGCACATTATACCATGTACCTAACTTTGATCGTAACATTACTTATGGGCATCAGTATGTATTATGCCAGACAGGTTATGCTTGCCAACGGATGGTGGCAATATGTTCTTATTTTCCCAATAGGAGTAATTCTCATGATCTTCATTACGGAATGGCTGCCAAAGAAAATCAGCCGGTTATTTGAGATTCAGGCTGATAACTTTGCTGTTTTCCATCTTGAGAATAAAACACTGTATCTCAATACTTTGATTAAATTAAGCAGCCTTATTGAAGAAGAAGATGGAGATTATGGAAGAAAGTCTGAATGGCGTGAAAGTCATCCCTCTTTCGAAAAACGAATTGAGAACATAAAGAAAAATTAGGCCACCTCACACCTAACGACGAAAAAATTCGTGAATTGATTTCAAAAAAATAAATTTTCTCAAACGTCCTATCAAAAGGGCGTTTTTTTCATTCAGCTACTCGAGCCATATGTCCAAATTTAGACAAATCCCTTCGTTGAAATTTCAGAAATTTGGGATTAAAATGAAAATAGGGCCTGTTATTTGGTCATCAGATGAACAAAATGATGATTCAAATTGCAGCAAAGAAGGGAAGTTCGCCGATGAAAGTCCATTTATTCGTTACCTGTTTAATTGACACCATGCAGCCAAATGTAGGAAAGGCGACAGTGGAAGTACTAGAAAGGCTCGGTGTAGAAGTGGAATTTCCAGAGGCACAAGTGTGTTGCGGACAGCCAGCCTTTAACAGCGGCTATACAAAAGAGACAATCAAAGCAGCAAAAAACATGATCAAAGCCTTTGAATCAGCTGAATATGTCGTGACGCCGTCAGGTTCTTGTAAGGCGATGTTTTTAGAATATCCTCATCTTTTAAAAGAAGACCCAGTGTGGTCAGCAAAAGCTGAGGCGCTTGCTGAGAAAACATATGAATTAACAGAGTTTATTGTTGATATATTACACGTCACAGATGTAGGGGCGAGCCTGAAAGGAAACGCAACCTATCATACATCCTGTCATATGACGAGACTGCTGCGAATTAAGGAAGCACCTTTCACACTGTTGTCAAATGTCAAAGATTTGACGATGACACCATTGCCTCGTGCAGAAAATTGCTGCGGATTTGGAGGAACCTTTTCAGTAAAAATGACACCTATTTCTGAGCAAATGGTCGATGAGAAAGTCCAAAGCATAGAGGAGACAGGTGCTGAATACATCATTGGTGCTGACTGCGGATGTCTGCTCAATATTGGCGGGAGGCTGAATCGGCTTGATAAGCCCATTCAAGTGATGCATATCGCAGAAGTATTAAATAGCCGCTGACTTTAAGAGGGGGAACGGCACATGAGTATGAAAATTGGAGAGAAGGGCTTTAAAGAACGAATCGGGGAAGGGTTAGAAGATACTGTCATGAGAGGTGCTGTTTCCTCGGCGCAGGAACGCCTGTATGAAAGGCGGCTAGCTGCGAGCGAAGAGCTTGGCAACTGGGAAAAGTGGCGAGAACTTGGCGAGGAAATCCGGCAGCATACGCTGACACATCTTGATGACTACTTATACCAATTAAGTGAAAGCGTGAGTGCGCGTGGAGGTCATGTCTTTTTTGCAAAAACAAAGGAAGAGGCATCGGCGTATATACAAAATGTGGCACAGAAAAAAGCGGCCAAAAAGATCGTTAAATCAAAATCAATGGTCACAGAAGAAATTGAATTGAATCAAGCGCTTGAAGAGATAGGCTGTGACGTGGTTGAAAGCGATCTTGGCGAGTATATTCTGCAAGTAGATGATCATGAACCTCCTTCACATATTGTGGCACCTGCTCTTCATATGACGAAAGAACAAATACGAGAAGTCTTTCACGAAAAGCTCGGATATGAGATGTCAGAGACACCTGAAGACATGACGAGTTTTGTGAGAGCCATCTTACGTGAAAAATTCCTCGAAGCTGATATTGGTGTCACCGGCTGTAATTTTGCTGTGGCCAACACAGGTTCCATCTGCCTTGTGACAAATGAAGGGAATGCGGATCTTGTCACGGCTATCCCGAAGACACATATCGCCGTTATGGGCATGGAACGGATTGTTCCAACGATGGAGGAACTGGATGTCCTTGTTGGTCTTTTGTGCAGAAGTGCAGTCGGTCAGAAATTAACGAGTTATATTTCTGTCGTTGGGCCAAAAGGAGAAGGAGAAGTGGATGGACCAGAAGAATTTCACTTGGTCATTGTGGACAATGGGCGGACCAATATATTAGGTACGGCCTTTCAGCCTGTTCTCCAATGTATCAGATGCGCAGCCTGTATTAATGTGTGCCCAGTTTACCGGCATGTGGGCGGACATTCATACGGATCGATTTATCCCGGGCCAATTGGCGCTGTTCTTTCGCCGCTTCTTGGCGGCTATGATGACTACCAAGAGCTCCCCTTTGCATCAAGCCTTTGCGCAGCCTGCACAGATGCTTGTCCAGTAAAGATCCCGCTCCACGAGTTATTAATAAAACATCGACAAGTCATTGTTGAAAAAGAGGGGAGAGCGTCTAAAGCTGAAATGATGGCGATGAAAATGTTCGGAATGGGCGCATCGACTCCCGGAATGTATCAATTCGGAACAAAAGCAGCCCCTGTATTGATGAATCGTATGGCTTCAAACGGACAAATTTCAAAAGGAATAGGTCCTTTAAAGAATTGGACTGATGTTCGTGACCTGCCAGCTCCAAGTAAAGAAAGATTCAGAGATTGGTTTAAAAAGAGACAGAAGGAGGAGCAGTGATGAAGGGAACTATTTCTCACCGAGATTCGTTTTTAGCTCATATCCGTAAGCAATTAGGTAAAGATTCCTCCTCGTCTGCATCTATTCAGCGTCCAGCTTGGAAGCATCAAGTTCAGTGGGAAACAAACGGGCTTTTGTCTAAAGACGAACTAGTCGAGCAACTGAAGAAGCAATGTCAACGAATTCACACAAAAGTGGTCGAAACAACACCAGAGGAAGCGACCTCTGTATTACGATTATTGATGACAGAGTATGGAAAGGGTTCTGTGATGACGCCTGTCGATCATCGTTTTGAACAATATGGATTTTATCCGATGTTTGACAGCTTGCAGCACGAAGGATTCGCAGTCACCAGCTGGAATGCTGAGGCATCAAGGGAAGAAAATATCAGGCTGGCAGAACAAGCGACATATTCGGTTGTATTCAGTGATTACACCCTAGCAGAATCAGGTACAGTTGTCCTTTCATCCCATCAAGGCCAAGGCAGAGCGCTGCATTTCTTACCGAAGATGTATATCGTGTGTATCGAAAAAAGCACGGTGGTTCCGCGGATGATTCAGGTAGTTTCGGCTCTTAATCGCTCGGTAGAAGAGGGGGAGCAGGCAAAAGGTGCTATTCATTTCATATCAGGTCCGAGTAACTCTGCGGATATTGAGATGAATTTAGTGGTAGGTGTTCATGGTCCAGTTCGGGCCGTTTATCTATTGATAGATGATGAGTAGGGCTTTCGAGATGAAAGCCTTTTTTTATGCAAAAAAGCTTACACAAGTTTTAAAATCATCTTGCCTCTAGCGGATTGGACATAGTAAGATGACGACATACAAGATGAACTTCTCATCTACTGCTGATGTAAAGGAAGCTGTTTATGGACATGAAGTCAACTGCTCAAAAGAAATCAATTGCACTACCGCTTGCGATTTCAATTATTGCTATTTCGTTTTCTGCTATCATTGTGAAATGGTCAAATGCACCTGCTGCTATTTTAAGCATGTATCGAATGATCTTTGCCGCGGCTTTTATGCTGCCATTTATCCTGCCGCGAAAAAAAGAATTTCTCTCGATTAAGCGTAGAGATTGGTTTTTCTTATGTATGTCAGGCTTCTTTTTAGGACTCCATTTTGTGTTATGGTTTGGCTCACTGAAGCTGACGACTGTGGCAAGCTCTACTATTATTATCGCCCTTCAGCCGATGGTCTCCTTATTAGGCGGCTTTCTCATTTTCCGTGAACGAACCACGCTGCCCGCACTCTTGACGATGTGTGCCGCGATTGCTGGTGCACTTATGATTGGATGGGGAGATATAGGTCATAGCCAGGAAGCCATCCTAGGAGACATTTTATCTTTTTTAAGTGTGATCGCGGTTGTTTGTTATTTATTAATAGGTCAACAGGCTGTAAGAAAAATATCTCATTGGATTTATAGTTTTTGTGTATTTGGTTTTGCCGGTCTTTTTTTAATTCTATTCAACCTAATGCAGCAAACTCCTTTTACAGGCTATCCGAGTAAAGAGTGGGGGATCTTTTTATTACTTGCCATCATTCCCACCATGTCTCATGTCATTAATAATTGGCTTTTAACCTATGTCAATGCAACAACCATTTCGATGAGTATACTTGGCGAACCTGTTGGGGCCACGATTCTTGCAGTATGGCTGCTTGGAGAAAAAGTCACACTGCTTCAAATGTGTGGTGGTCTGCTTGTTCTTTTAGGCGTCTTTTTCTTTTTGTTGCAGCAGCGTCAAGGAATTGTGATGAAACAAAAAAAATCCGGTTAAATCCCGGATTTTTACTCTTTTAAATCGTTTTTTTCAATCACTTTGTTTAATCTTTCCTCAACCTTCTTCAATTCCATTCGTTTTCTTCTGATCATTCGAAACGCAATAACGATGATGGTCACAATAAAGGCAATGAATAGAAGAGAGAACAATTGAAAAAGAAGATCTCCAATGTTAAATGCCATATTTTCTCCATTAGACATACGTAAAACCTCCCTTTATATCTATATATTACCATAATCAATAATAGATTGAGATTTATCCATATTTTATCTATAATAGGTAAAATATCACTCATTAAAAGAGAACCAATATGAGAACTTTAGTCCTTTTACGAGGTCTACCAGGCGTAGGTAAATCAACTTGGATCAAAGCTCAAGGCTTAGAGCCCTACACTTTATCAGCGGATCAGATCCGCCTTTTGACCCAGCCGCCGCAGTTATCTGTCAATGGGAAACCAGAAATTTCAAGCAAACATGACCACAAAATTTGGTCTTTATTATTTGAATTGCTTACAGCACGTATGGAACGCGGAGACTTTACTGTGATTGATGCGACACATATTTCAAGCAAATCGATATCTCAATATAAATCGTTAGCCACATCGTATCGTTACAGGGTGTATGTCGTCGATTTCACGCAGGTGCCGCTTGAAATAGCTCTCCTGCAAAATCGCTCACGGGAACCTCACAAAGTTGTGCGGGAGTCTGTTTTGTATCGAATGAACGAGCGGTTAAAAACAGAAAAGGTCCCATCATGGGTGACTGTTTTGCAGCCTGAGGAATATCCGCAAATGATGACCTATCAGCCTCGCTCCTTTGATCAATATGAGGCCATTCATGTCTTCGGAGATATTCACGGCTGTCATACCGCTCTGACCACCTATTTGCAAGGAGACATTAAAGAAAACGAACTTTATATCTTTGCAGGTGACTTGCTTGATAGAGGAATAGAAAACAAAGAAGTATTAGAATGGATGCTCGCACATAGAGAATGCCGGAATGTCATCGTGATTGAGGGAAATCATGATCAGCATTTATACCGATTTGCACATGGTGAAAAAGTAAGAAGCAATATGTTTAACCGGCATACTGCACCTGAAATCGAAGCAGCAGACTTTGATTTAAAAGAAGTCCGAAAGTTTGTCAGGACATTTCATCAGCTTACTTATTTTACGTACCATGGCAAGACATTTCTTGTTACCCACGGGGGGCTTGCAAGAGCTTCTGCATGTCTCAACACAGCAGCTCATTCACGGTGTAGGTGAATATTCCGATGACATTGACCACTTGTTTGTTCAAAACACCGCTGGATTAGATGTCATTCAAATTCACGGGCATCGTAATTTATACAGGCTGCCAATTCAAGCAGCGGAAAGGTCGTATAATCTAGAAGGCCAGGTTGAATTCGGGGGGCAGCTGAGGGTATTGAAAATCACAGCTGACGGGATTGAGACGCATGAAATTGACAACCCAGTCTATAGAGCTTCTGAGAAAAAACCACCGGCTGCTATTCAACTAGATATCTCACTGGATGACTTTTTAGCTCACTTAGATCAGCATGAATATGTACAGGAATTAAAGCTTCCGCACCATATTTCATCTTTTAATTTTACGAAAAAAGCTTTTAGTGAACGACAGTGGGATGATGTGAATATGAAGGCAAGAGGTTTGTTTGTCAATATGGTGTCAAAGCAGATTGTTTCAAGAAGCTACAATAAATTTTTTAACATTGACGAGCGTCCGGAGACAAAAATGCATCATCTAGTGAACCATCTTCAATTCCCTGTTACCGTCTATGATAAAGCAAATGGATATTTAGGGACTGTTGGGTATAACGAAATGGAAGATGAATTGGTGTTTACGTCCAAGTCGTATACATCTCATGTGAAACAAAATCAGCATGCTTCCCGGGTCGAGGAACTATTCTATCAGACCTTTGGAGACTTGCAGGTCGACTACATCAAATCATACGTACGTGACCACAATGCATCTCTTGTGTTTGAAGTCATTTTGCCAGAGAAAGACCCGCATATTATCACATATAATCATGATCAACTCATTTTGCTTGATATTGTGAAGCGTCAGCTGAGCTATGAAAAAGCACCATTCACTGAAGTGAAAAGAGTAAGCGAACAGCTTGGAATGTCCTGCAAGCAGGAAGTAGCTGTGTTCCATGATTGGACGTCTTTTTATAAATGGTATCAGGCCGTTTCTCATGACGACTCGATCAAAGAAGAGGGGTATGTCATTGAGGATCAACGCGGCTTTATGACCAAGCTCAAGCTTCCTTATTATCAATTCTGGAAGCAGATGCGCGCGATCAAACAGCGCGTCGCAGAGAAGCGTTCCTCGCAAAAATATATGCAGGCTTTGCAAACAGCGGAGCAAGCTAGATTTTATACGTGGCTTCTTGAGCAAGACGCCAATGATGTCAGGAATAGCTCAATTATTGAGCTGCGCTCACAATTTGAGCAAAGCGATGCTGCCCAATTGAATAATGATGGAATAAATGCATAGCTTAAAAAGAGTCTTTCTAAACAAAAGCTGAAATAGTTGCTAAAAGGGCTAAAATGATCTTTGTTTTAGTCCTTTCTCTTATGATGTCAGAAAAAAGATCATTAAAAGTGATGCTGAATTTTTAAACATCAAGTTTGCATATATGTTTTCGATTTGCCCATTTTTTCTAGCCTCTCCAAACCTCTTTATATGGACACATGTTGCTGGTGATGAGCTCATCAGTTAAGAGAATGGCAACAAAGTTTGAACCAATGGCCTGTGAAATAGCCCCTAGAGTGGATAGAATCTGTGCTTTTTCTTCCTTATCTTTCAATTCATAAACGCCACCAATTGCTTCTAAGCCAGCACCTAATGCTTGAATCGAATTACCAACAGCAAATAGTTGCTCTCCAATTATATAATCTCCAGTAGCAATGATAGAGGAACCAATCGATTGAAAGGAATCACCAAGTATCTCTAGACGAAGATTATCTGAATTTTGACCCTCAACATCTTGTAAATAAGCAGCATATGAGCTTGTTGATGCACCAGCACCATCAATTAAGTTTCCGGTAAAAGCATAAGAATACTCTTCAGAGGCTATTGCTATAACAAATGAGCCGACTGCTTGCAGGGCTTCTCCGATTGCTACAAGTTTATTATTGATTTCATTCATTCCTGCCAAAGATCTGATTTCTGCAATTGCAGAAATGATTTTACCAAACGCATCAATCCAAGCTCCTGTTAAAATTTTGTGCTTGTCATCATTACACATGTTCCACCTCTAATTGTTGTAGATTAACTGGCAACAATCATCCTTTTCTGAATTCCCTTTATTCATAATATAGTCTAAACAAAGGAAAGGAGTGATTTTCTTTCATCTTCTCCATGAAAATGAACTACGTAGCAAAGGGTACATGAGGATACGCTGCCCAAACGAGTTAAGGGTTATATTGATACCTATGACGGCAACATTCATTCTCCAAAAAATCTGGAATAAATGTGCAGGTCTCAAGACACCCATAGATCACATATGGCACACATTTATAAGTCCTTTGGATGCTGTATAACTAGGTATCATGTCTCAATTATTATTATTTTCAGAAAATGTGATGACGGATAAAAATAAGTATGTTTAAGTATAGATAGAAGAAATTAAAATATTAATATAATATACCGTATGCGGAATGAACGTTCATTCCTAATAATAAAATAAATGGGAGGAGGGAATGCCAGCAGTGACTGATAAACAAGAACAGATCATGAAGGCTTCACTAGACTTATTTATTGAACGGGGCTTTGATGGGACCACGATGCCAATGATTTCAAAAAGAGCAAACGTCGGAGCGGGAACCATTTACCGTTATTTCGACAGTAAAGAGGCACTCGTCAATATTTTGTACCAGCGCAGCCTTTCTGCATTTATCGAAAAAATGAACACAAACAGTCCAGATCCAAAGGCAAGTATTCGGGCGTACTTTAAGCATGTATTTTATTGCTTGGTTTTATTTACAAAGGAAAATCCAAGCGGGCTGTATTTCTTAGAAATTGATAAGCGATCCCATTACTTAGACGAGACGAGCAAAGAGAAAATGCAGCATTTGTTACATGAGCTATTCCTTATCTTTGAAGAAGGGAAAAAGGATGGGATTCATCCAAATCTTTCAGGTAGATCCATTTTATCGATTGTATTTGGTGCCTTTGTACAGCTGCATAAACAAATTCTTGCAGAAGAAATAGAGCCAACGATTGAATTTCTAGAGGACATTGAGCAATGTTTATGGCGCGCCATTAGCGTTGCTTCTTAATGATATAAAGGGAGTGGGCACATGCAACAAACATCAATCATTCCAAAACCAAAAACATACGGACCTTTTAAAAATATTCCCCATATCAAAAAGGGGGAGCTTTCTCAAACTTTTTGGCGGCTGGCAGATGAATTAGGACCGATCTTTCAGTTTGAATTTTCAAAAGCAACAAGTATTTTTGTTTCCAATCATGAACTTTTCCAAGAAATATGTGATGAGAGCCGTTTTGATAAATACATTGGGACTAGTCTCAATAAAGTAAGAGCATTTGCAGGGGATGGGTTATTTACGAGCTGGACAGAAGAACCGAACTGGAGAAAGGCTCACCACATCTTGATGCCGGCGTTTAGCCAGCAGGCCATGAAGGGCTATCATGAGATGATGCTCGATATTGCCACACAGCTTGTACAAAAATGGCAAAGAACAGGCCGTGATGAAGAAATTGAAGTAGCAGAGGATATGACAAAGCTTACTTTAGATACGATCGGACTTTGCGGTTTTGATTTCAGGTTTAACAGCTTTTATAAAGAAAATCAGCATCCATTCATCGAAAGTATGCTGAATGGTTTAAACGAAGCGATGGATCAGGCGAGCCGATTGCCGGTTGCAGATAAGCTAATGATCAAAAGAAGAAAAAAATTTGAAGAAAATGTCGATTTTATGAAGCAATTAGTAGATGACATTATTCAAGAACGAAAAAAACAAGATAAAACGGGCGATGATTTACTGTCCCTCATGCTGCATGCAAAGGACCCTGAAACAGGAGAGCGACTGTCAGATGAAAATATTCGCTATCAAATCATTACCTTCTTAATAGCTGGGCACGAAACAACAAGCGGGCTGCTATCCTTTGCGATTTATTTCTTATTAAAGAATCCAGAAAAATTAAAGAAAGCCGTCCAAGAAGCAGATGATGTGCTGCAAGGCGGACTACCAACATTTAAGCAGGTACAAAAACTAAATTACATTCGTATGGTTTTAAATGAATCTCTTCGCCTCTGGCCAACAGCGCCTACGTTCTCTTTTTATGCGAAAGAGGACACCGTCATCGGAGGGAAATATTCGATTAAAAAGAACCAAAGTGTCTCCGTGCTGCTCCCTAAGTTACATCGTGATCAAGCGGTGTGGGGAGAGGATGCAGAAGAATTTAAACCAGAGCGGTTTCTACACCCTGAAAAGATCCCGCAGCATGCCTACAAGCCTTTTGGGAATGGACAGCGTGCATGTATCGGCATGCAATTCGCCCTTCATGAAGCCACAATGGTGCTAGCGATGGTCCTGCACAACCTGGAATTGATTGATCACACATCATATGAACTTGATTTAAAAGAATCTCTGACGATTAAGCCAAACGATTTTAAAATCAAAGTGCGGCCAAGGAAGCAGCAACTCTTTATGGCACCACCGAAAGAAGAGGCGAAAAAAAGCACAAAATCTAATGAGTCAAAAGTGGAGAGTCACGGTACACCACTGCTTGTTCTATATGGATCAAATCTTGGCACAGCGCAGCAAATCGCAAACGAATTTGCTGAAGACGGAAAAGCAAAAGGGTTTGATGTGACCACTGCTCCGCTTGATGACTATACACGCCAATTACCAGATAAGGGTGCAGTCTTAATCGTGACCGCTTCATATAATGGACATCCGCCTGACCATGCGAAAAAATTTGTGGATTGGGTCACGGAGGATGAAGAGCAGGATTTATCAAACGTGACATTTGCTATTTTTGGATGCGGAGATCGAAATTGGGCGAGTACGTACCAGCGTATTCCTCGTCTCATTGACGAAGCACTTGAAAGAAAAGGTGCGAAGCGTGTAGCTGATTTAGGAGAAGGTGATGCAGGCGGAGATATGGATGAGGATAAAGAAACATTCCAGAAAACGGTCTTCAAGCAGCTCGCAAAAGAATTTAAGCTCACCTTCCAAGAGAAAGGTAAGGAAAACCCAAAACTGTCAGTTGCTTATACCAATGAGCTAGTAGAACGTCCTGTGGCGAAAACATATGGTGCGTTTTCAGCTGTTGTACTGAAAAATGAGGAATTACAATCTGAGAAAAGTGAGCGGCAAACAAGACATATTGAACTGCAATTGCCTGAAGGGAAAAAATACAAAGAAGGGGATCATATCGGAATTGTTCCGAAAAATAGTGATGCACTCGTGCAGCGGGTAATCAATCGATTCAATCTAGATCCTAAGCAGCACATCAAGCTATCTTCTGAGAAAGAAGCAAGTCATTTACCTTTAGATCAGCCGATTCAAATGAGAGAATTACTTGCGTCACATGTTGAGCTTCAAGAGCCTGCAACACGTACGCAGCTAAGAGAGCTCGCAGCATATACAATTTGTCCGCCTCACCGCGTAGAGCTTGAGCAAATGGCTGGTGAAGCATATCAAGAAGCCATTTTAATGAAACGAGTAACCATGCTGGACTTATTAGATCAATATGAAGCGTGTGAGCTGCCGTTTGTGCACTTTTTAGCACTTTTACCAGGTTTGAAGCCTCGCTATTACTCAATTTCTAGCTCACCAAAGGTCGAAGAAAAAAGAGTCAGTATCACAGTGGCAGTTGTGAAAGGGAAAGCGTGGAGCGGCCGCGGAGAATATACCGGAGTCGCATCAAACTATTTATGCGGTCTGCAGGAAGGAGAAGAAGTTGCCTGCTTCCTCCACGAAGCGCAGGCAGGATTCCAGCTGCCGCCTTCATCTGAAGTACCGATGATCATGATCGGACCGGGTACAGGAATCGCTCCATTTAGAGGGTTTGTTCAAGCAAGAGAAGTGTGGAAGAAAGAAGGCAAATCACTTGGTGAAGCTCACCTGTATTTTGGCTGCCGTCACCCTCATGAAGACGATCTGTATTTTGAGGAAATGCAGCTCGCAGCGCAAAAAGGAGTTGTTCACATCCACCGGGCTTATTCTCGTCACAAAGAGCAAAAAGTATATGTCCAGCATTTGTTGAAAGAAGACGGCGACATGCTGATCAAGTTACTTGACCAAGGTGCGTATCTTTACGTGTGCGGGGACGGAAAAGTCATGGCACCAGACGTAGAGGCTACACTGTTAGGCCTCTATCAACACGAGAAACAATGCTCGAAGGAAGTAGCTGAAAATTGGCTGACAAGCCTTGCAAATGACAATAAATATGTAAAAGATGTGTGGAGCTGACAAAAGAATGACCGCCAATTAGGCGGTTTTTTCTGTTTCATCAAGAGAGATCGATAGAATGAAAGTTGGAAAGATACAAAACACCTAATTTAAAAATGAAATATTTTGTAAAAAATAAGAATATTCTCTCATTTACTCCAATATGAAACAATCGTATGATTTTTGATATAGGACATAAAGGAGGAATATGATGAAAAAGGTGAAAATGTTACTCCCTTCTCTACTCGTTTTTGGTGCTTTCAGTGTGCCTAGTTTTGCCCATGCCGCATCGGATTCAGTACTAACGTCTGATTATGACATGGTGACTTCTGATGGAAAGGTGATCTCTTCTAGTGATTTCCACAATGATACAAAATCCCCCTCATCCTTTGACAAAGTGGATGATCTTTCTTCTACTGTTGGCGAAAAAGTAAAACCACTATCAAAATATGTAAAAGACTTTCAAACAAAAGTCGTCATTGGAGACGATGGTAGAACAAAAGTCGCAAACACAAGAGTGGCACCATATAATTCAATTGCTTATATTACATTTGGCGGCTCAAGCTGCACGGGGACACTCATTGCCCCTAACAAAATTTTGACAAACGGACACTGCGTGTACAATACAGCATCGAGAAGTTATAGTGCAAAAGGATCAGTGTATCCAGGCATGAACGATAGCACTGCGGTGAATGGGTCAGCAAACATGACAGAGTTCTATGTACCAAGCGGATATATCAATACAGGCGCGAGCCAATATGATTTTGCCGTGATCAAAACAGATACGAACATTGGCAATACGGTCGGTTACCGTTCCATCCGTCAAGTGACAAACTTAACTGGGACAACGATTAAAATTTCTGGATATCCAGGTGATAAAATGAGATCGACTGGCAAGGTATCGCAGTGGGAGATGTCAGGTCCTGTGACAAGAGAAGATACGAATCTCGCATACTATACGATTGATACGTTTAGCGGAAATTCAGGCTCAGCGATGCTAGATCAAAATCAGCAAATCGTTGGGGTTCATAACGCAGGGTATTCAAACGGAACGATTAATGGTGGTCCAAAAGCGACAGCTGCCTTTGTTGAATTTATCAACTATGCAAAAGCACAATAAAAGCTAGAATATAAAGCTTGTTTCCTTCATAGGGGACAAGCTTTTTTATATGGATACAAGTTTTTATCTGTCTACGCTTGAAAGATTCATTGAATTTTCAGCCTCTTCATTTTTTTCACATGTCAATCGTGAACCGCTCATACATTAAAATGACACATTTCCTTTAAGTCAAGGTTCTGCTTGAGAAAATGAGGAGGTTACGCACTTTTGAAGATGAGAAGAGGCTGGATTACTGCTGTCGCCTTATGCTTTGTGATATGGATGGGCACGCTGTTAGGTGGATTTGGAGAGGAACAAGCGGCAAAAGGTGCGGATCGATATGATCATGTCATTCAATTTCCAAAGGAACGGTACCCTGAAACAGGCAGCCATATTCAAGAAGCCATTCGAAAAGGGCATTCAGATGTGTGTACGATAGACCGAAATGGAGCAGATGCCCGCAGGCAAGAATCATTAAAAGGCATTCCGACTAAACCCGGTTTTGATCGGGATGAGTGGCCGATGGCGGTTTGTCTTGAGGGAGGAAAAGGTGCGAGTGTTCAATATGTCAGCCCGTCTGATAATAGGGGAGCAGGCTCATGGGTTGGACACCAGATTAGTGGCTATCCTGATGGGAAAAGAATTTTATTTATTGTGAAATAAAACTGGAAGAGAGGCGCCTGTGAGTAGGTGCCTTTTTTGTTGATGATCAGAGCGTATTGGAGCTAGCTGGGACAAAAGATTCAGTGATACAATGGATCTATAAGGTACAAAGACTGACAAGAAGAAAATGTGAAGGGACATATGCTTATGGATAAGAGCCGTGCATTATACGATTATTTCATGCAACATGCAGAGATACTGACTGAAAGTTGGTATGATTCAATTGAAGATGATGATCCAGAATCAATATATCGTTCAACAGATTCCAGCATCATATCAGAGCTAAAACGGCAAAATCAAGATTATTACCAGCATTTTATACGTGCTCTTATTGAAGACAAGACATATTTACATACTGAGTTTAAAAAGTGGTCTGAAGACTTAGCCAGTGACCCGAAGCATTTAAACACACCATTAGATTATGTTGTGAGAGAATACATGTCCAATCAAAGAGTGGTCCTTCATTACTTAAAAGAATTTATTAAACAGCGTCAAGATGAAATTGATATTGACCGCATCTTTTATTGGTATGATTTAATTTCAGAGGCGTTTAATATTTCAATTCATGTGTTCATCCAGCAATATGTGAAAAATACAACGAGGAAGCTCGTGGCACAAAGAGACATGATTGACGAGCTGAGCTCACCTGTCATTGTTTTAAAAAGTCATATTGCGTTATTGCCGTTAGTAGGTGACATTGATACAGTGAGAGCAAAGATGATTTTAGAAAATACGCTGAAACAGTGCTCACAAAAAGGTGTACAGCATTTATGTATTGATTTATCTGGCGTTGTCATTATTGATACAATGGTGGCTCATCAAATCTTTGACCTTGTCACATCTCTTCGGTTAATTGGAGTAGAGACGACCATTTCAGGAATCAGACCAGAAATTGCCCAAACCGCTGTGCAGCTCGGGCTTCCTTTTAATGAATTTCGCACCGCATCATCGCTTGCTCACGCGCTTGATCGCATGACTGAATTTTCCCCAATATAAAAACCAGGCCGATTGAATGGCCTGGTTTTATTTAGATGACAGCGTCAATTTTTGTGACTTTCCAATCTTTTTGTACTTTTTCGTACGTAACAGTTCTTTTTACTTTGCGTCCATCAAGTGTTGGGACGGTAAATTCATATGTGCGGACCGTTTGTTTTTTAGAGACAAGCTTAGGTGTGGCTTTATCCCAATTAAGCATGTTGTCTCCGTCACCGACTGGAACAGCCATTTTGCCTTTATGAACAATGAACTGGTAGTCTTTCAAGCCTTGATTGATGGCATCTTTTGTGAAAACTTGAGATAGGTAGCTGTTTAGTTTTTTCTTTGTATCAAATGTTTTAGAAAGATAGTTGTAGGTCATGTCTTTATAGCTAAATGATTTTAATTTGTAATCAGAATGTTTATTAATTTTGTAGCCTGACATCGCACTCCAAAAGTGTTCTCGTGCATCAAGGGCAATATGTAACGCTTCTTTGTTTGTCAAAGTGGCTGGTTTTTTAGAAGCGGCCAATGTTGTTGATTGTAATGAGATCATAAGCATAATAGCAGTTAATAAAACGAATAATTTTTTCAAGGCGATTGCCTCCTTTTCTCAATGAAAACTTCTTATGTTACAAATGTTACAATAATTACAGCGATATTACAAGTATTAAATCTAAATGTTTTTTTATTTCTTTTCTTTCTATATATATAACGTTTGAGGGTGACAAAAAGTTTTCATTTTTTTATTTTTTCTTTATATCTAGTATTTAACCGTTCTAAAGAAGAACAAAACGTTTTTTGGAAAAATTTCTGTTTGGACGTTTAACACGCTTTCTTATTTATGACATATACTATCGTGATGAATGTCTAAGAAAGTGGTGTTGAATATGTATCATCCGTATGAAGGTATGTGGAATGGGTACTCATATGATAGGCAGATGCAAGGATGGCCATCGCTCCCTATTCCTCAAGTTGGAGGATTTCCAGGGCTTCCAATCGGAGGAGGAGGCACTGGGCCCGGATCAAGCGGATCAGCCCCGCCAGCTCCACCGCAGCATATCATTTCGCAGTATCAGCAAGCATTATCACAGCCTCAAAGCATGCAGTCACTTATTTCAGGGCAAACAGGTGGAGGCCAGCAATCGGTTCAATTTGCAGCGGGATGTAATAGAAGATGGACGATTGTTTTTATGAGAAACGGTCAAGTATTTTTAATGTATGTCCTATCTTCACAGCCTTTCGGGAGAACAACTGGCTTTATTTGGCCGAACTTTACATTTGGTTCCTTCCCAAGCTCGCGTATTCTTGCCTATTCTTGTTCATAAAAGAAAAAGCCGGTTCTCATCAGCAGCTGATGAAATACCGGCTTTTTTTAGTGAATATTTCTAAATACGCCAATCACTTTACCTAGTATACTTACATTCTGTAAAATAATCGGTTCCATAGATGGGTTCTCTGGCTGTAATCTAAAGTGTGTATCTTCTTTATAGAAACGTTTCACTGTCGCTTCATCTTCCTCTGTCATGGCGACGACAATATCTCCATTGTTAGCGGTGCTTTGCTGACGCACAATGACATAGTCCTTGTCCAAAATTCCTGCATCAATCATACTTTCTCCCATAATTTCAAGCATAAATACTTGTTCATCTGGTGCTGCAAAAGTCTCTGGAAGAGGGAAGTATTCTTCTACGTTCTCAACAGCCGTAATAGGCAGACCTGCTGTTACTTTTCCGATGACTGGTACGTTCATTACAGCACTCTTTGGAATATTCATTTCCTCTTCATCTAATACTTCGATCGCTCTAGGTTTTGTCGGGTCTCTTCTAATTAAGCCCTTTGTTTCTAGTCTAGCTAAATGTCCATGAACCGTAGAACTGGATGCTAGACCGACAGCTTCTCCAATTTCACGAACGGATGGGGGATAGCCTTTACTTTTTACTTCTTCTTTGATGAATGTCAGGATATCGAGTTGTCTTTTTGATAGCTTCGTCATCTTTTGCACCTCAAAACGTCAATTTTAAAGAAATTATAGCATGTTTTTCCTAACAGTACAAACATAGGTTCGAAAAAAACGTTTGACAGAAACGTTTGTTCGTATTTATAATGAGTGACAGAAAGAGCGAACACATATTCTATTAGGAGAGATGACATTATGAGGTTAAAAGAATCTATTATTTTTATTGGGGTATTCTCATTCATCGTTGGCATATTTCTCTCACTTATTGCAGTCACAAGCCATAATGATCCAAATCAGTATGTTAAAATAGAGGTTCAATCAGGTGATACTCTTTGGGGGTTAGCTGATCAAGTAAACGACAGCAAATCAATCGACAAAAATGCGTTTATTGACTGGGTCACCGAACACAATGATCTTGCTTCAACGGAAATCCAGCCTGGTGACATTCTTGTCTTACCAGTCAAAAAAGAGCATCCCGTCGTATATCAACTTGCAACAGTACAATAGAAAGGTCGATTGAGGTCATGAATGCAATCATCTATGCGAGAGTAAGCACTGTCAAAGAAGAGCAGGAAACCTCGCTGAAGAGACAAGAAGAAGAACTGCTGGCTTTAGCTGCTATGCACAAAATGAATGTGGTGAAAGTCATCAAAGAAAAAGCAAGCGGATATGATCTAGATCGTGATGGTGTGTTTGATATGCTTGCTACACTAAAAGAAGAGTCAATCGATGCCGTACTTATCCAGGATGAAACGCGACTCGGAAGAGGACAAGCAAAAATTGCGCTTCTTCATTGTCTTTTTAAAGAGAATGTGAAGGTGTACAGTACGTTTCATAGAGGCGAGCTTGAGCTTTCAGAAGCAGATGAAATGGTTATTGAGATCGTAGGAGTAGTTGAAGAGTATCAACGAAAAATTCATAACCTGAAAATCAAGCGGGGAATGAGAAGGGCTGTTGAGCGCGGGTATCAGCCCGAACTGAATTTAAAACAGCAGAATCATGCGCCTGGCCGTGAGCGTATTGAAGTCCCGATTTCAGAAATTGTTCGATTAAGAAAAAACAACAGCATGACATTCGCAGAAATTGCAGCAACTCTACAGGCACTAGGTTTTGATATTTCAAAAGCAACGGTCCATAGAAGGTATCAAGAATATGAAAAAGGTCTGACCACCTAAAGCTTGATTTGTTGTCAAAATGATTGATATTTAGTAGTATGTAGAGAAAATGTTTTAAAGGAGTTTGTCATGATTTCTAAAAAGCAGCTTGCAAGAATCAATGAGCTTTCAAAAAAGTCGAAAGAGATCGGTTTATCAGACGCTGAAAAAACAGAACAAAAGCAATTAAGAGAAGAGTATTTAAAAGCTTTTCGTTCTTCTATGAAAAATACACTTAAAACCGTGAAAATCGTTGATCCTGAAGGAAACGATGTCACACCAGAAAAATTAAAAAGAGAAAGAGATCAAAACCTTCACTAAGTCTGTGATTTCTTGAATTTTGAAAAGATGGGAAGTATATTCTCATCTTTTTTCATATTTGCATAACTTTTTAGGTGATCGATAAACTAAATGTGACAAAATCCTTCTTTTTCAGCGTGAAATAGTTGTGAAAAAAGGACAGTAGATTTATGATAATGGTGTACACAAGATACGGAAGGGGATTTATATGGAAACGATTGAATTGAAATCTATTGCAACAATACGTACTCTCTCCATAGACGCAATTGAAAAAGCGAATTCCGGTCACCCTGGAATGCCAATGGGTGCTGCACCAATGGCATACGCTTTATGGACGAATCACTTAAACGTAAGTCCGCAAAACCCTAATTGGTTTAACAGAGACCGTTTTGTTTTATCTGCGGGGCATGGTTCTATGCTTCTATATAGCATGCTTCATTTAAGCGGATACAACCTGAGCATCGATGATCTAAAACAATTCCGCCAATGGGGTAGCAAAACACCTGGACATCCTGAATTTGGACATACAGAGGGCGTAGATGCCACAACAGGTCCTTTAGGGCAGGGGATTGCCATGGCAGTTGGTATGGCACTTGCAGAAAGACATCTTGCGGAAACGTATAACAAAGACAACTTTAATGTTGTAGATCACTATACATACAGCATTTGCGGAGATGGAGACTTAATGGAGGGAATTTCCTCTGAAGCTGCTTCACTTGCTGGTCATTTAGGCTTAGGCCGTTTAATTGTTCTTTATGATTCAAATGATATTTCTTTAGATGGCGACCTAGATCGTTCATTTTCTGAAAATGTGAAGAATCGTTTTGAAGCGATGAACTGGGAAGTTCTTTATGTGAAAGACGGCAACAACATTGAAGAAGTGACGGCTGCTATCGAAAAGGCGAAACAAAGTACAGACAGACCTACACTGATTGAAGTGAAAACAACGATTGGTTTCGGATCGCCTAACCGTGCAGGAACGTCTGGTGTGCATGGCGCACCGCTTGGCAGCGATGAAGCTAAGCTGACGAAGGAAGCTTACTCTTGGACATTTGAAGAAGATTTCCATGTACCTTCTGAAGTGTACGACCATTTCAAAGAAGCTGTAAAAGACGCTGGTCAGAAAAAAGAAGCAGCTTGGAATGAACTATTTGCGCAATATGAAAAAGAATACCCTGAGCTTGCAACTCAACTGAAGCTTGCGATTGAAGGAAAGCTTCCTGAGAATTGGGATCAAGAGGTTCCTGTTTATGAAGCAGGTTCAAGTCTTGCCTCCCGCGCATCTTCAGGCGAAGTATTAAATGGCATTGCGAAGCAAGTACCTTTCTTCATTGGCGGGTCTGCTGACCTTGCAGGTTCAAACAAAACAACGATTAAAAACACAGACGATTTTGGTAAAGATAATTATGCCGGTAAGAACATTTGGTTCGGCGTCAGAGAATTTGCAATGGGTGCCGCGTTAAACGGTATGGCGCTTCACGGCGGCCTTCGTGTATTCGGCGGAACGTTCTTTGTTTTCTCAGATTACTTAAGACCAGCGATTCGTCTTGCTGCCTTAATGGGGCTTCCAGTCACTTATGTCTTTACTCATGACAGTATTGCTGTTGGTGAAGATGGTCCGACGCATGAGCCGGTTGAGCAGCTTGCTTCATTACGTGCGATGCCGAACCTTTCTGTCATTCGCCCAGCGGATGGAAACGAAACAGCTGCAGCGTGGAAACTTGCTGTATCTTCAACGGATAAACCGACAGCACTAGTTCTGACTCGTCAAAACCTTCCAACGATTGACCAAGCACCAGAGAAGGCTTATGAGGGAGTAGAAAAAGGTGGATACGTCGTCGTTGAAGCCGCTGACGCACAGCCTGAAGCACTTCTACTCGCTTCTGGATCTGAAGTAGGTTTAGCGATTGAAGCGCAAAAAGCACTTGAAAAAGAAGGGATCCGCGCATCTGTTGTCAGTCTTCCTGCATGGGATCGTTTCGATCAGCAGTCAGATGAATACAAAGAATCAGTCCTTCCTACAGCAGTGCGGGCTCGTATTGCAATTGAAATGGGAGCTTCACTTGGCTGGGAGCGTTACACTGGTCTTGATGGTGACGTGATTGCCATTGATAAATTTGGCGCTTCTGCACCAGGTGAAACCATTATTGAGAAATACGGATTTACGGTCAGCAATGTCGTCAGCCGTGTGAAAGCAAAGCTGAACAAATAACCAGTCTCCCAGCATCATACTTTTTTTCATCTGTTTGCAGAGCATTTTCATCCGCTCTGCAAACTTTTTTCTTTTTTCTTGTTTTTTTGACAAAACTAGTTTCTTCTTGCTTCATATATAGACAATTCTTTCTTTCACATTTTTGTATAATACAAGCAATATACGAGATTGACGAAATGTGAAAGGAAGGGATAGACATGGAACGCCATTATTATATTTATTGGATTGAGGATGAATTTGCGCATCATTATTTTGGCAGAGAATCGATTTTGTTTCATTTGTTTGAGTCATTACACTGGACGAACCGCACGGAAGATGAATTGGTGATGCTTGTGAAACAAGTGGATTACGTGACGAAACGAATCCCTGCTTTTCATATGCACCAGCGATTAATGAACAACTTAACGAACATTCACTATACGCAAATTGGCTCGATATACAGCGCTTCCTTACCTGATGGAAAAGGAACGGCTGCATTTATTATAAAAGATCGTTATATCCAAATGTCTGCCACCGGCAGTTATGAGGCAGAAGCGGTGTTTTTTGAAGTGCTGAGAAAAATTAGTCCCTGCTTCCTTGCGATGGACTTTGGTTCAAAGAAGCACGGGTGGCTCAATCCGGTAAAAGTGAGGAATTTTGTTTAAAAAAATAAAATTGAACGTGAAATGTTGTATAATAGCCTTTTGTTTAGTACACTTTATACGAGACAACATGAAGGAGGAAGAATTATGGATTTATGGGTTGTCATCCTTGTAGGCGTTGTTGCACTGCTTGCAGGAGTTGCACTCGGATTCTTTATTGCTCGTAAGTATATGATGAGCTACTTGAAAAAGAATCCACCGATTAATGAACAAATGCTTCGAATGATGATGATGCAAATGGGCATGAAACCGTCCCAGAAAAAAATCAATCAAATGATGAAAGCCATGAACAACCAAGCGAAATAATACGTACGATATTATGATCATAGATGGAACATGGTTATAAAGAATGGACAAGCGTTGTCCTTTCTTTATTGAATTCACCTTCATCAGACGCTTTAAAACCACTGTACTTGCATGAATGAAGCAGGGAAGGTGGTTTTTATTTTGGCGTCAGCGTCCTGTTAAAAAACAAAAAACCCCTGTTATCAGAGGTTTTTGTTTCGTTTATGGTCACACATATCAACTGTTCTAAAAATTGTGTAGCATGATAGATATCATGAGATATGATTAGTTGGCTGAGTTTGAGTGCAAGTGTCGTTGATATTGTAAGAGGAGATGATCTAGCTGCTGGCTATGTTCGATGGTCACTGTTGATGTCATTCCATTGTGCATGACAACTTTCATCAGCTCTTCTCTTTTTTCTTCGATTTGAGTTAATAATGATGTTTTTACCAAAGTCATGTTCCTTTCATGCAAATCTTGATAAAAAGAATCGATTCTATTATATCCATTTTCAGGTTTATTTTCAAATTTAAAGGATTCGTTATCTCGATGTCAAATTAAATTATATAAGGTTTTAAGAGAATAGACCATCTTTATTGAGAGGATGTAAAAAAAATGAAATGATTTTGTCATCTCTTATTGTATATTGTAAGAAGGGGGTGTTTTTTTGACAGATTTGAATTACTTTTTAGCTTTCGGAGCAGGTTTCCTTTCTTTTATCTCACCGTGCTGTCTGCCGCTTTATCCAGCGTTTTTATCTTATATTACGGGCGTTAGTATGGATGAAGTGAACTCTGAGAAGGTGATGCTGAGAAGAAGAAGTCTGCTTCATACCTTATTCTTTTTAATTGGTTTCTCTATTATATTTATTGCGATAGGCTTTGGGACATCGTTTGTTGGGAAGTTTTTTGATGATTACCATCAAGCGATTCGCCAGGTTGGAGCCATCCTCATTATTTTCTTTGGTTTTATGACTCTTGGCGTATTTCAGCCTTCTTTCCTCATGGGCGAAAAGAGAATGCAGTTCAAAAATCGTCCTGCTGGTTTTTTTGGATCGATTCTCATCGGAATGGGCTTTGCCGCTGGTTGGACACCTTGTACAGGACCTATTTTATCTGCTGTTATCGCACTGGCGAGTAACAATCCTGAGTCGGCTGTGCCTTATATGATTGCGTATGTATTTGGATTTGGCGTTCCGTTTTTTGTTCTCTCCTTTTTCATTACGAAAATGGCGTGGATCAGAAAGCGTCAGCAGCTCATCATGAAAATTGGCGGGATCATTATGATTGTAGTAGGGATATTGCTGTTCTTTGATCTTCTCACATGGATTATCATCATGTTCTCATCCTTGTTTGGCGGATTTACAGGCTTTTGAAATCGTTTTCTACAGTCGCGGCGAATGGTTTTTTTTCGTCAATTGGAGTATATTATACATAGGCTGACCTTAAAGAATAAAGGAATGATTTGATATGATGGTCTTAATCTCTTCTATAATTGCAATATGTATGGCAGTAGCCGTCATGTTTATTCGCATTAAGTCATCTGCGAAACCGGCAACCGCGAAAAAAATTATATTACCTCCTATTTTCATGAGCACTGGCGCACTGATGTTTTTTGTTCCTATGTTTCGAGTAACTGGGGCTGAATTTCTAGAGGCGATCACAGTGGGGATGTTTTTCTCCATATTTTTAATCAAAACATCGAAGTTTGAAATTAGAGGGAATGAGATTTACTTAAAGCGATCAAAAGCATTTGTGTTTATTCTCATTGGACTTCTTGTTCTTCGTATCGGGATGAAGACCATCCTGAGTTCTTCTATTGATTATGGCTCTCTAAGCGGGATGTTTTGGATTCTTGCCTTTGGCATGATTGTACCTTGGCGCGTTGCTATGTATTTGTCGTTTAGAAAGCTGTCTAAGCAATTGGATCCGCAGCAGGTTCAAATGAATTAAACCTCCTTTTGATAAAGGAGGTTATTTTAATAACGATTCATATGGCGTGTGATCGATGTCTTTTTCTTGAAGGCGCTTCAGTAAAAACTTATGATCACGCTTTGGTGTAGCGATAATATAGCCGCGAATGATTAAGTCTAAATTAATGCTGGCAGCTTGTTCTTTTAAAGCCAGCTCGCCAATCTTACCAGCGATTTTTTCTTTGGCGACATCTCTAAACAGCTCTGGAACAGGTAATACGAGTTCATTTAAAAGCTTTTTGTCTTCTTCTCGCCATAGGTGGAGGCTCTTTTGAATATATTCATCCTGCCAATCAAGCTCTGATTTCCCATCTTCCTTCGGCAATCGTTTTAAAAATTTGCGAAACATAAAAAAGCCACCGATTGCGAGTAATCCGATCATCACCGTACCCCAAAATAAAATGAACCACAAAAACCAGCCGCTTAACATGTTCTCACTCCTTATACCCCTGATCTCTCTATCTTATTTTACATGAAGAGATGATAGAAGAAAATAACAAAAATGTATGTCTCTCATCTCTGTGAACGCCTTTTTTCATTAATAACTGCCCATTTACTAGAAAGACCCAAACCATCTAGTAGAAAAAGAATACATTATCATATAGCGACTCTACTATTTGGCCATGGTGGTTCGCAAAAGGTATTGACTTGACACGAACGGAAGAGAGCCCACCAAATGAAGGTGGGCTCTTAATGTTTGAAGTGCGGGATTTGAAAGGAAAATGCTCCGCTTGGATGCTCAGAACTTTTTTTAATTTTTATCGAAATGATTCGGTTTTCGTATTCTGTTTCAATATCTTTGTCGTTCAAATAAAAAGGGAGCATGACACTTTTTTCAATTGGCTGTTCGCCTTCAACATTTGGCTTTTGTACCGTGTAACAGAGAGTCAGCTCATGTCCAGAGAAGGTCAGCTTTACATCAGTGATCGATAGGGTGGATACATCAATCTCAATAATATAATCACGGCTTGTTTCATAAAGGTCGATTGGGAGGTGTTCATCATACCAGGCAAATGGATCATCCATTAAAACATTGAGCCAATCATCTATTTCTAGAAAATCAGAGGAATTCGATTGCTTTTCATTCTCCATAAACACTCCTCCATCACATCTCATAATAAATGATATGTTGAGAACTGAAATGTGTGAAAGACCTAAAACATCCCGCCTTGCCACGGGATGAGAGGAGAATGTTACATATCGTGATGGGAATTGTGCTTTTGTCTTGTATGGTTGTGGTTTTTCACTTTTTTACTGCCTGATAATGGCTCAGGCTGTCCGCCTTGATGCTCCTTAGGCGAGTTTTGACGGATGTCTTTCCCTGTGTTTTTATTCGTCATGATGTTTGCTCCTTTCTTATTGGTTTTTTTTACGTTTTTTATTGTTTTGTCTTTGTTCTTCTGTTAAAACGAGTTGGTCATCTTCAATATAGCCTACACCATTTCCTTGGCTTTTGGCTGCGTTCATGCCGTCAATCACATGATTAGCTTTACGTTTTGTCATGTTCTATCACCTCAATTGTAGTATGAACCTGCCCTGCTTGGATTATGAAGAGTAATCATTTCCTGGTGATAAGATAAACTTATTGAATTTAATAAAAGCATTGTTATTTACTTATGTATGAATTTGTTTTAAGATGAAATTGTGAGAAAATTGTGGTGAAATACGACGATTTTTCTGAGAATTGAAATTGATCTTGATCATCAAAAGGGGGATTTTGGATATGTCGAAACAGCAGCAAGTCGCTAAACAAGACGCTTTTCAATCTAGAAAAACGTTTTCGACAAATGGGAAAACGTATCACTATTATTCGTTAGAAGCACTAGAGAAACAAGGAATCGGAAATGTTTCTAAGCTGCCTTATTCCATTAAGGTACTTTTAGAATCAGTGCTTCGCCAAGTAGACGGTAGAGTGATCAAGAAGGAACACGTTGAAAACTTGGCAAAATGGGGAACTGCCGAGGTCAAAGAAATTGATGTTCCATTTAAACCTTCTCGTGTTATTTTACAAGACTTCACGGGTGTACCAGCCGTCGTTGACCTTGCTTCTTTAAGAAAAGCAATGGCAGATGTAGGCGGGGATCCGGATAAAATCAACCCTGAAATTCCAGTTGACCTTGTCATTGACCACTCAGTACAAGTTGATAAAGCTGGAACTGAAGATGCATTAAACATTAACATGGATTTAGAATTCGAGCGTAACGCAGAGCGTTATAACTTCCTTAGCTGGGCAAAGAAAGCGTTTAATAACTATCAAGCTGTTCCGCCTGCAACAGGGATTGTTCACCAAGTAAACTTAGAGTACCTTGCAAGTGTTGTTCATGCGATTGAAGAAGATGGCGAGATCATCACTTACCCAGATACTTTGGTTGGTACTGACTCTCATACAACCATGATCAACGGTATCGGCGTGCTTGGATGGGGCGTTGGCGGTATTGAAGCGGAAGCTGGTATGCTCGGTCAGCCTTCATACTTCCCAGTACCAGAAGTCATTGGTGCTAAATTAGTTGGAGAGCTTCCAAACGGAACGACTGCAACTGACCTTGCACTAAAAGTGACACAAGTTCTGCGTGAAAAAGGCGTAGTTAACAAGTTCGTTGAATTCTTCGGACCTGGAGTTGCACAGCTGCCGTTAGCGGATCGTGCAACGATTGCGAACATGGCGCCTGAATACGGTGCTACTTGCGGATTCTTCCCAGTAGATGAGGAAGCTCTTGCTTACCTTCGCCTTACCGGACGTGATGAAGAGCAAATTAATATCGTTGAAGAATATTCTCGCGCAAATGGCTTATTCTATACGCCAGATGTAGAGGACCCAATTTTTACGGATATTGTTGAAATTGATCTTTCTAAAATTGAATCAAACTTATCTGGTCCAAAGCGTCCACAAGATTTGATTCCACTTTCTGAAATGAAAGAGACGTTCCATCAACATATTGAAAGCCCAGCTGGTAACCAAGGATTTGGCTTAGAAAAATCAGAGCTGGATAAACAAATTGAATTTGATCTAGCAAATGGTGAAAAAGCTGTGATGAAGACAGGTGCGATTGCGATTGCAGCGATTACGAGCTGTACGAATACATCGAACCCATATGTCTTAATTGGAGCAGGTCTTGTTGCGAAGAAAGCAAGTGAGCTTGGTATGAAAGTGCCAAACTACGTAAAAACGTCACTAGCGCCAGGTTCTAAGGTTGTTACAGGATACCTCGTGAACTCAGGACTTCTTCCATACTTAAGAGACCTCGGATTTAACATCGTTGGGTATGGCTGTACAACATGTATCGGTAACTCAGGACCGCTTGCGCAAGAAATTGAGGATGCTGTCTCTGAAAATGATCTGCTGATCACTTCTGTTTTATCAGGTAACCGTAACTTTGAAGGACGTATCCATCCGCTTGTCAAAGGAAACTACCTTGCATCACCACCACTAGTTGTGGCATATGCACTTGCTGGTACGGTGAATATTGATTTAACAAAAGACCCTATCGGTGTGGATAAAAATGGTGAGAACGTCTATTTCAATGACATTTGGCCAACGATGGACGAAATCAACAGTGTTGTTAAGAGCACAGTAACACCTGAATTATTCCGTTCAGAGTATGAAACTGTCTTTGATAACAACGATCGCTGGAATGAAATTAAAACAACTGATGATGCACTATACAAATGGGATGAGAATTCAACTTATATTGACAACCCACCATTTTTCGAAAACCTTTCAGTTGAACCTGGCAAAGTTGAGCCACTTAAAGGACTTCGCGTTGTTGCAAAATTCGGTGATTCTGTGACAACTGACCATATTTCTCCAGCTGGAGCAATTGGGAAGGACACACCTGCGGGTAAATACTTGCAAGAAAGAGGCGTATCGCCTAGAGACTTTAACTCATATGGATCTCGCCGTGGTAACCACCATGTCATGATGAGAGGTACTTTTGCAAACATCCGTATCAAGAACCAAATTGCACCAGGAACAGAAGGCGGATATACAACTTATTGGCCAACTGGTGAAGTAACATCCATTTATGATGCATGCATGCGTTATAAAGAAGATGGCACAGGTCTTGCGATCTTAGCAGGTAAAGACTACGGAATGGGTTCTTCCCGTGACTGGGCTGCAAAAGGAACAAACCTTCTTGGAATTAAATTCGTTCTAGCTGAAAGCTTTGAGCGTATCCACAGAAGTAACCTTGTCTTCATGGGTGTACTTCCGTTACAGTTTAAAGACGGAGAAAGTGCAGAAACTTATGGACTAACAGGAACAGAAACATTTGAAGTTGAAGTTGATGAAACAGTTCGTCCACGTGATCTTGTCACTGTGAAAGCAATTGATGCAGATGGCAATGAGAAAACATTTGAAGTGGTTGTTCGCTTTGACAGTGAAGTCGAAATTGACTACTATCGTCATGGTGGTATCCTTCAAATGGTACTTCGTGAAAAATTGGCAAGCAACTAATACTAATACAGCAAAGAAGAGAAGGCGCCTAGACAGCTTTCTCTTCTTTTTTAAAATAGTGGAGGATCAATCATGTGGAAAAAAGGAATGGCAAGCGCTGTTTTACTTGTGTTGATTGGTTTACTTGCGTGGAATTTACTTGAACCAAAAGAGCCCGCAATCGGTCTTGAAAAAGGGGATCAAGCCCCTGATTTTGAACTTAAAACCCTAGACGGTAAAACGGCCTCATTATCTGATTACCAAGGGAAAAAGGTGCTCGTCAATTTTTGGGCGACATGGTGTAAGCCATGTAGGACAGAAATGCCGGATCTAGACGCGGTTAGAAGCGAATATGATCAGGTCGAAGTACTTGCGGTGAATTTGACGACCACAGAAAAAAGTGTAGATCATGTTGCAGCATTTGCAGATGAATTAAAGCTGAGCTTTCCTATTTTATTGGATCAAAAAGGCATTCAAGCAAGATATCAGGTGCTTTCATACCCAACAACATACATATTAGATGAAAAAGGACGCATCATGTCTGTGAAGCATCAAATGCTGACAAAAAAAGAAATTGAACAAGAGCTGGATCTATAATGATTCAGCTTTTTTGCTTATTTTCTAAATGTTTTGGCGAAAATGAAATACAAACACTGGAGGTGAGTGCAATGAGAAGAAGAAAACGCCGTACATTTGAAGAGCTTGTACTTGAAAATAAAAAAGAATTATTAAGCAATGAGGAATTTTTAAACCAGCTTGAAGAAAAGTTGGAAGAGCGATTTAGACAGAAATAAGTTATGAATTATCCTTTTTCGTTCATCCTAAAGAAGAGGGAGGGATGAATGATGGGTAGAGAGCATGATAAACAAGCGCAGTTTACACCAGACCATTTAGGGACAAAACCTGTAGCATACAAACGCAATAAAGGTAAAAAGATGCATAATAAATCAAATGAACAGCCTGATGTGATACAGACGAAGGGCGAATAAGGAGGGAATCATGATGAATGGAAAGTCATTTCAATCCAATCCAGATGATCGTTCTGATAATGTTGAAAAGCTGCAAGATATGATCGAAAACACCCTTGACAATATCGATGAATCTGAAGCAGCGATGGCCCTTTCGACAGATCAAGAAAAACAGATGATCAAGCAAAAAAATGAAAACCGAAAAATGAGTATTGATGCCATGCGTTCTGAAATCAAGGACGAAGAAGCAGCAAGAAAAAATGGCTATACTGAATAAACCAGGGATTCCTGGTTTATTTTATTGCCTCCTTTTAGAAGAACCATTTCGATTGTGGTAAAATGGCAGAGACCTTAGGTTTTGATAGGAGAGCGATGAAAACGTGTATGTATCCAAAAAAGAAATAGAAGTCCGTTATGCAGAAACAGACCAAATGGGCATCGTGTATCATGCCAATTATTTAATCTGGATGGAAGTCGGCAGAACAGCACTGATTAAAGAATTAGGATTTTCCTATGCGCAGCTAGAAGCAGACGGCGCTCTTGCACCCGTTATAGATTTGCAGGTTCGATATAAAAAACCAGTGCTGTACGGTGAAACAGTGACAGTTCATACATGGATTGAAGAATACAATGGGCTCAAAACGGTGTATGGCTATGAAATTCAAAAGCCTGACGGGCAAACAGCGATTACAGGGACAACCTCACATATTTGTGTGGACAAAGACACCTTTAGACCTATTCAATTTAGAAAAGCTTTTCCTGCCTGGCACAAAGTATACGAACAGTCAAAGAAGCAGGTTTAATTCATGGCGTTTGGTATTAAAAGAAGCGATTTAAATGCGTGGAAATTAGCTGTCCAGCAAGGGGAACTGGCCTTTTTAACCCATTATTGGCTTGATGACCGATTTCCGCATGCCAATACCGTCACTAAAGCAGCCTGTCAGGATATGAAGCAGTTAATTGAGTGGGGAGAAAAACATGGACTCAAAAAAGAATGGATTCATGACCGCGCAGGGTTTCCTCACTTTGACTTGATTGGTGAACCGCAAAAAAAAATCCTGCAAAAGGAGCGGTCTTTAGGAAACATTCATGAGTATGGGCTATATATTGAAAGATAAAACAAAAAAGATACCCGAGGGATGAGGTATCTTTTTTGTTTATTCATAATGAAATTCTGGTTCTTTTACAGACTCGTTATAATCAATATGCAGATCATGGTTGTCAAAATACCAAATATCACTTTCTTCCACAAAGAAAGTAATGCCTTCTATTTCAGCGGTTGCGCCGGCATTTTGAGGTTCATCTTTTGCGACGCCGAGAGAAAAGCCTTTTTGTACATTACTGCACCCGCCATATCTCACAAAAAAGCGAACATGATCACCTTTTTCTAAATCTAGTTCATCCTTGTACCAATTGAGTGCATCTTCTTTTATCGTTAATTTCAATGTGATCGCCCCTTTTTGAAGTCATGCTGTTTTTTAAAATGCAGGATGCAAAAAACAGCTTTTCTTTACTTTTACCACTTAATGAAGCTTATGAAACGGCTAGAGCCATTTGATTTTCGGTTCAGTTTTGTTGAGGATTCGTTTGAGGTTGGCGATGTGTCTGTAGATCACAAAACCAGCTAGAACGGCAACAACAATGATTAAGAATACGTCTTTTGTGAATATGCTGTAAATGAATGTATAGATGCCGGTCAGCATAGATGATAGTGAAACATATTTACTAATGTATAAAAATAAGAAAAAAGCAGCGATCATCGTGATAAATAAGAATGGGGCATAAAATAATAACACGCCGCCAGATGTAGCGACTGCTTTTCCCCCTTTAAATTTTGCAAAGACAGGAAAGCTGTGACCGATAACAGCAGCAACTCCTGCTAATAAGGGATGAATGTCCAGTTGCATGAAAAACGGTAAAGCAGAAGCAAGAGTTCCCTTTAAAATATCAGCTGAAATAACGATAGACCCTGCTTTTACGCCAAGTGTACGAAATGCATTCGTTGCACCTAGGTTGCCGCTGCCATGTTCACGGATATCGATACCCTTTGCAGCTTTCCCGACAATGAGACCGGATGGAATACTGCCGAGAAGATAAGCCAAAATAAACATCAAAGCAATTAACATCTGCATAACTCCTTTATATTCTCCCTCTTGTCTTACATTTTAACATGATCTTATGAAAAACATGGGGATCTTTTTTTGAAAAAATCAAAAGCGGATGGATTCAGCTTTGTTTTTAAGGAGAAATTCGCTAGAATAGAGGAAAAGGGGTGTTTGGATGAATCATCCTACGAAACAAGAAATTGGCCGTATATTAAAGAGCAGTAAACGAATTGCTGTTGTTGGATTATCAGATCAGCCGCACAGAACGTCTTATATGGTGTCTAAAGCGATGCAGGATGCCGGTTATGAGATTATTCCTGTGAATCCAACGATCGATGAAGCTCTCGGTGTGAAAGCAGTCGCTTCTTTAAAAGACATCAAAGAACCTGTTGATATTGTCAATGTTTTTAGACGTTCAGAGTTTTTGCCCGAGGTGGCAGAAGAGTTTCTTGAAATGGACGCACCTGTTTTTTGGGCGCAGCAAGGCATCTATCACGAAGATGCGAAAAGGCTGATCGAGGAAAATGGCAAGGTCGCCATCATGGATTTATGTATCAAGGTGGCTCATGCAATGACAAAAACTCATTAAATCGTCAAAAATCCTTGAAAACCAAGGATTTTTGCTTTTTTGTTGCAGAAATATATTTGCGATTCTAGAAGAAAGCGATAAAATAGGCGACAGGGACATATCCGTGATCTTGCATATCAAGAAAAAGAGCGATAAGATAAAGGTAGAACATTTGTTCTGTTTTGTAAAAACCATCATATGATTGCATTTGGCTTATCAAACAGTCTTGTTTATAATGGACTTCTAGTTCTGATTGCAGAATGTAGAACAGCCGCATAGCCGTGCAAAAGAGCATGTATTGTTGAATCACACATGCATGGTGATGATGCAGCTTATTAAAGTGGACAGTAATGAGCAGCATGATCATCATTAAAATCTAGAGAGATCATTTGATGGTTAGTCGGTTATGTTTGTTAGTGAAAGGGGATTAAGCATTTGGTTAAAAAGCAGCAAGTAGATTATAACGATGATTCTATTCAGGTGCTAGAGGGACTTGAAGCGGTCCGTAAACGTCCAGGGATGTATATTGGGTCTACGGATTCACGGGGTCTTCATCACCTTGTCTATGAGATTGTAGACAACTCTGTCGATGAAGTGCTCGCTGGCCATGGAGATCATATCATTGTCAAAATACATAAAGATAACAGCATTTCCGTCCAAGATAAAGGACGCGGGATGCCTACTGGTATGCATAAGCTTGGAAAACCGACACCTGAGATCATTTTAACGGTCCTTCACGCAGGCGGAAAATTTGGTCAAGGCGGATATAAAACAAGTGGTGGGCTTCACGGAGTTGGGGCATCTGTAGTAAACGCGCTGTCAGAGTGGCTCACTGTCACAATTGAACGTGATGGCTTTATTTATCATCAGCGCTTTGAAAACGGCGGAAAGCCTGCCACATCACTTGAAAAAGTCGGAAAAACGAAAAAAACGGGAACACTGATTCATTTTAAACCAGATCGAACCATGTTCAGTGCCACAACCTATAATTTCGATACTTTATCAGAACGTTTGAGAGAATCTGCCTTTTTATTAAAAGGGTTAAAAATAGAGCTGATTGATGAACGACATGATGTACAAGAAACCTTTTATTATGAGACGGGCATTGAAGCCTTCGTTGCTTATTTAAATGAAGAAAAAGATGTTCTAAGTGAAGTGGTCTCATTTGAAGGAGAGCATCAATCCATCGAAGTAGATTTTGCTTTTCAATTCAATGACGGCTACTCGGAGAATATTCTTTCTTTCGTCAATAACGTCAGAACAAAAGATGGCGGTACGCATGAGTCTGGTGCCAAAACGGCGATGACGAGAGCCTTTAATGAATATGCGCGCAAAGTTGCCCTTTTAAAAGAAAAAGACAAAAATTTAGAAGGCACTGATATTCGCGAAGGACTGTCTGCTATTATTTCTGTCAGAATTCCTGAAGAACTGCTTCAATTTGAAGGCCAGACAAAAGGAAAGCTTGGGACAAGTGAGGCTCGCTCAGCTGTTGATGCTGTTATTTCTGAAAAGCTGGCTTATTTCCTAGAAGAAAACCGGGAAACAGCCACTCTTCTTGTGAAAAAAGCGATTAAAGCGCAGCAGGCAAGAGAAGCTGCTAGAAGAGCACGTGAAGAAGCAAGGAGCGGCAAGAAGCGGAAAAAGTCCGAAGCAACGCTAAGCGGAAAATTAACACCTGCTCAATCTAGAAACCCGGCAAGAAACGAATTGTACCTAGTAGAGGGCGACTCAGCGGGCGGATCAGCAAAGCAAGGGCGTGACCGTAAATTCCAAGCAGTGCTGCCGCTTCGCGGAAAGGTCATCAACACAGAAAAAGCGAAGCTTGCTGATATTTTCAAAAATGAAGAAATCAACACCATTATTCATGCCATCGGTGGAGGCGTCGGTGTCGATTTTAATGTAGAAGACATCAATTATGACAAAATCGTGATCATGACAGATGCTGATACGGATGGAGCGCATATTCAAGTGCTTCTGCTCACGTTCTTCTACCGCTATATGAAGCCGCTGATTGAGCATGGCAAAGTGTTTATTGCACTACCGCCTTTATATAAAGTCAGCAAGGGCTCAGGAAAAAAAGAAATCATTGAGTATGCATGGTCTGATGAAGAAATGGATGACGTACTGAAGAAAGTTGGAAAAGGATACACGATTCAGCGCTATAAAGGTTTAGGTGAAATGAACGCCGACCAGCTATGGGAAACGACAATGAATCCAGAATCGAGAACACTTGTCAGGGTCAAAATCGATGATGCTGCACGTGTGGAACGCCGCGTCACGACATTAATGGGTGACAAAGTAGAGCCACGACGTAAATGGATTGAAAAGAATGTCGCCTTTGGACTTGATGAGGAAAGCAACATTCTTGAAAATGAAAACTTGTCGCTAGCTGAGGAGGTTTAAACATGGCACAACAAGAACGATTTCATGATTTACCATTAGAAGAAGTAATCGGGGACCGGTTTGGTCGCTATAGTAAATATATTATCCAAGACCGTGCGCTTCCAGATGCGCGAGATGGACTAAAGCCTGTACAACGACGAATCTTATATGCGATGTACGCAGAAGGAAACACGCAAGATAAAAACTTCCGTAAAGCCGCGAAAACAGTCGGTAACGTGATTGGTAACTATCATCCGCACGGTGACTCATCTGTTTATGAAGCGATGGTGAGAATGAGTCAGGATTGGAAAGTGCGGAATGTGCTCATTGAGATGCATGGGAATAACGGAAGTATCGATGGTGATCCGCCTGCTGCCATGCGTTATACGGAAGCAAGGCTTTCTGCTATTGCATCAGAGCTATTAAAGGACTTAGACAAGGAAACGGTCGAATTTGTCGCAAACTTTGATGATACAAGCAAGGAGCCAGTTGTTTTACCAGCAATGTTTCCAAACCTTCTCGTGAATGGATCAACAGGGATTTCAGCAGGTTATGCCACCGATATCCCGCCGCATCATCTGGGAGAAGTGATTGATGGTGTCATTAAACGAATCGAACAGCCGTATTGTACGGTTGAAGATTTAATGACGGTCATCAAAGGTCCAGATTTCCCGACAGGCGGTATTATTCAAGGGGTAGACGGCATTAAGAAGGCTTATGAAACAGGAAAAGGAAAGATTATGATTCGCGGAAAAGCGGAAATTGAAACCATCCGCGGCGGGCGCCAGCAAATCGTCATCACAGAAATTCCTTATGAAGTGAATAAAGCCAACCTTGTCAAAAAGATGGACGAGTTCCGAATTGAAAGAAAAGTGGAAGGAATTTCAGAGGTTCGAGATGAGACTGACCGAACTGGCCTTCGAATCGTAGTAGAGCTGAAAAAAGAAGCAGATGCAAATGGTGTCTTGAATTTCTTATATAAAAACTCAGATCTGCAAATCCCATATAACTTTAATATGGTGGCGATACATAATCGTAGACCAACCTTAATGACGCTGACAACTATACTTGATGCATATATTGCCCATCAAAAAGAAGTGGTGACGAACCGCTCAGCATATGAGCTTCGAAAAGCGAAGGAACGCCATCATATTGTAGACGGATTAATTAAGGCGCTTTCCATCTTAGATGAAGTCATTGCCACCATCCGCTCCTCTAATGATAAGCGAGATGCGAAAAACAACTTGATGGAGGAATATGACTTTACAGAAGCACAATCAGAAGCAATTGTTTCCCTCCAGTTATACCGTTTAACGAATACGGATATTACGCAATTAAGAGACGAAGCAAGTGAGCTTGATGTGCGTATAGCAGAACTTGAAGAGATTTTAGGTAACGAGAAAAAGCTGCTAAAGGTCATTACAAACAGTTTGAAAAAGCTCAAAAAGACATATGCTGATGAGAGACGATCTGTCATTGAGGAAAAAATCGAAGAAATTAAGATTAACCTTGAAGTGATGATCGCCTCAGAGGATGTTTACGTCACGGTGACGAAGGATGGGTACATCAAACGGACAAGCCAGCGCTCCTATGCTGCATCAAACGGTAAGGACTTTGGCATGAAGGATACAGACCGCCTGATTCATCAGTTTGAAATGAATACAACGGATGTCCTCCTATTGTTCACGAATAAAGGGAGCTACATTTATTGTCCTGTGCATCAGCTGCCAGACATACGCTGGAAAGACATGGGGCAGCATATCACGAATATCATATCAATTGATCGTGATGAATCGATCCAAAAAGCCATTCCAATTAAAGAATTTGATGAAACGTCGTATCTTCTGTTCTTTACAAAAGGCGGAATGGTGAAGAAAACAGAGCTTCTTCAATATAAAGCGCAGCGCTATTCGAAACCGCTTGTCGCCTTGAACCTAAAAGGGGACGATGAACTCGTGGATGTCCATGTGACAACAGGACAGCAGGAATTGTTTATTGCGACGAAAAATGGCTATGGATTGTGGTTTGATGAAGAAGAAGTAAGTGTTGTTGGTCCGAGAGCGGCTGGTGTTAAAGGAATCAACTTGAAGGATGGGGACGAAGTAGTCTCTGGACAAATCATTGATCCGAAAAACGATGTCCTTGTGCTGACGACACAAAGAGGGGCCGTGAAGCGAATGAACCTCTCTGAATTTGATAAAACATCAAGAGCAAAACGCGGAGTTCTGATGCTAAGAGAATTAAAGAAAAACCCGCACCGTATTGTGGCTGTAATTGCTGCATCACTGCACGATACACTTGAAATTGATACGGAGAAGGGTGCAACAATTCCACTTGATATCTCTACTTTAAGAGCGAATGACCGCTATAGCAATGGATCATTTATTGTAGATGAAGAAGAGCAGGGAGAAGTAACCCATGTTCTTTTAACACCTGAATCTGCACCAGATGACAATAAATAAGCAAACGAAAACCCCCTGCGATAAACAGGGGGTTTCCTTTATATACGGGTCCTTTAGCTCTCATGGTTGCCAAACATGTTAGTAATGGCGTGCACTACTTCAATTCCTTGGTAGACGAAAAGAGAAAGTGAAGTGACAGAGAATAGACCTAGAATGAATACTCTTAAGAAAAATAACATCGTGTAAAACCTCCCAATTTTTGTTTTGATTTAGATGGTTGGGTTAAACACGAGATAGTCGGAAATAAGAAGATTGATAGAACACTGCAAGTAAATGCTTCTTTTTCCGGTCAAATTGATCAGTATGAGTGATGCGTGCAAATCCAGCTGTCATACTGCCAATCATCAGCAGTACTGTAAATGCGGCAAATACTGCGCTCACATGTTTTTGTTTCTTTTCATCGCCCATTGTCTGAGCGATTTTCATTTCATGTGATTCTTGATCGGCAACCACCTTTGCATGGTGGTATACCTGAACGGAATGAGGCATTGAGAACAAATGAAAACTTGCTAGTGCTATGAATAAGACAGCTAATTTTAGCAGCATATTTTTTTTCATTTATCTCACCCCTTCCTGTTTATTTTCATGATCTTACCACGTTTTCTGTTATTTGAAAAGTCTTATTTTTTTACTTTCCCTCTTTAAAAAAGCGATAAACATCAGGACATTTATAGGACTGTTTCACTTCATGAAAGGTTTCAATTTTATTTTTTTAATTTAAAAAAAGTGCCATGATTGAGGATCAGACACTTTTAGTGAACTTGTAATGTACGCGGTTTTGCGACAGCTTTTGTAAAGATTCCTGCAATACATATGGCGAATAAAACAAAAATAAAGGCATGAAGCAGTCCTACTTGATTGGCAAGCAGCCCTAATATAGGCGGCCCAGAAAGAGAGGCTGTGTAACCTGATAAGGTCACAATGCTGACGCGTTTCACGGCGTACCGGCTATCATCACCAGCTGCAGAAATGGTTAGCGGGAAGCCTAAAGAAGCGCCAAGTCCCCATAAAAAGATCGATATCATACATACAACAAGTGAAATCTTTAAAATGACCAGAAATAGTCCGGCGGCTGCTGATAAAATCGCAATTCTTAGCAATAACACTCTGCCGAAGCGATCGATCAAGTGTCCGCTGATTAGTCTGCCGCTAATCATCCCGCATAAAAATAAAGCATAGATGACTGTACTCATGGAATGTGAAACCTGGTAGCCATCCACCATCGCAAGTGGAATCCAATCATTGGCAGACCCTTCGACAAACGCAAGACATAAGGCGATCATCGCAAGAGAGACCGTTCGTTTATTTAGCCATGGCGTTTGAGTATCGTCTATTGTATCTGGCTGATTCTCATGCTGATCCTTTCCTGTCCCGTGCGGAATAAACCGAGTACAAATCAAGATGCTGAGAAAGAAAAGAAGGGCAATGACAAGTAGGTGATTCAACACAGAGACCCCTAGATGGATAAACAGAATGCCAGCTCCTGCTCCTATTAAAGTGCCAATGCTAAAGGAAGCGTGCAATATAGGCAAAATGGTTTTCTTAATACTGTATTCAATTTCTGTCCCTTCTAGGTTCATCGCCACATTGCACATACCTGAGCCTGCTCCAAAAAGAAATAGACCGGCAGTGACGACAAAGATAGAAGAGAGGGTTGAACCAATGGCAAGAGTGGTGAATCCAAGGAACATCAAAAAAGCACTGATCACAATCGCCACTCGTCCGCCTTTTTTTCGAACAAATACATTTGATAGGACAAGCCCAACAATTGAACCAACGGATAAGCCAAGTAAAATAAGTCCCATCGTTCCTGTATTGGCTTGTAATAAATCTCTAACTTCCGGTGTCCGTGAAAACCATGTAGAGATGGATATACCAGACATCGTGAAAATGACTATAATCGCTTTATACCACTTTAATTCCATCTAATCCCTCACATTTAAAGATGTATCTGTTACTGAACAAATCTACTCGATTATAAATGAGACGGACTGATTCGTAAATAACCTGAGGCAGGAACATGACCAATTCTCGTCAAAAGAAATCATGCCTTCACAATTCTTCTGAAAAGAAGGTAAGATAAACATAAAGAGGGAGGAAGCATGAAGTCATATCGTATCGGTGTGTTGAAAGGGATTGGGACAGAAATGTACAAGAAAAAATGCGCATCTTAGAAGATAAAAAAGTGCCAAAAGAACATCCATTTTAAAGGAATTATTAGGCGCTTGCGGAAATGATGTCGTTTTTGAAGGAAGACCGCAGTGTAATTACGGATACAATATCGAGGTTGGCGAGCATTTTTTGCAAATTTTGATGCAGTGTTATTAGACGTTTGCAAAATCACCATTCACCATTGGAAACCACACATTTTGTGCCATTGTGACAAAAAGTGTTCCAGCAAATGTAGTGGTTGGCGGAAATCCTGCGAAAATCTTTAAATATCTTGATAAATCAAAATCTGGCGAATAAACGTTGATTTTTTCTATTTTGTCTCAATAAGATAAGTATACTTAGATTTGAGACAAGAGAAATTCATTTGTCGTGTAACTTCCTAGAATATATATTATGTAAACTAATATTTTTCTTGGAAATATCCTAAATGAGCACTTGGGTCACTGTACAAGAAGGTAAATGTAGATCCATTCGGAAGGTAAATGTGGATCCATTGTTGTGCACTCCCTCTTTTCCAGCTCCAATTACCCTTTTGTATGTAATATCAAAAATCAAAAACCTCTATGTCCAATATATTAAATCAGTTGTTGTTGAGAGCCTTATCTCTGCTTTTCTCATCTTCTTTAGAGTTATATTCATGATGTAATGCAATCATTGTTAATCATATAGGGGGCGTCAGGAAAATGCGGATTTACAACGTTAAGGCTAATTTCTCAAAATTTACGCTGAGAAATTAGCCTTTTTTCGTTACTCCATTCAAGCGCCCTATTATTGAAGAACAAGAGAGCTTTTATTAGCTGGTTTAGTAATTTTAATTTCTATTTTCAATTCTATTGGATTTAATATACTTAGTAAATATATGACGTACTAGTGGTCCCATAATAATAATCTGTAGAGGTAATGCCATAATCAAATTCTTACCGAAAACTGCAAAATAATCTGCAATCACTGATTTAGGAGTAAAACCACTATGAATATAAGTTGTAGCTAATCCATAAATAGACATAAAAAACGCCATTCCTAAAACCATACATATTGATATGGCTAGAACTGTATAGAGTTTCTTAGTTGTATTTGCAGTTAATTTAAATGCTATCTTTTTAGCATTAGGCCCTACTATAAACATGTCAAGTATAAAAGCAATTACAAACCCAATAAAAAAATCAAATATTCCTTCTATGAAAGTCATTTTCCCGATTGTTCCATTAAGGTTTAAATTATATATAGTCATAACTAATACCATCCCAAAACACATTATTAAACCAAATTGTAAACTTTCCTTCTTAGTAGTTGGCAATGTCATCATCCCTTCTTACTTTTCCTACCTCTGTATTATAGGGATAGGAAGAACCTCCTCGTAAGTGAACATTTTGTGAACAAAGGTTTTGGATGATTCACTCGTTTTAGCCATAACTTTTCTCAACAAATGTACAAGAAGGTAAATGTGGATCCATTGTTGTGCACTCCCTCTTTTCCATCTCCAACTACCTTTTTGTATGTAATATCAAAAATCAAAAACCTCTAACATGAGAAGGAGATCAGCCACGTCATTGTATAGCGTTACGACTACATAACAATAGGAGAATCATGTCGGCTTTATTTTAACAATAAGAAGATATGTTTTTACCGGTCATCGTCTTCATGCAATATATCATCGTATAAGCTATCAAGATCGTTAGCTATATAACTTGCAGACTTATAAATCTCCTCAATATAGCTATGTCTAAAATCATATCCAAACACCACTGCCTTCATAGCTTTTTTTATAGCTGGTTTGAAAATGCTACTATCCTCGTCTTCATTAGATATGAATGCAATGAGGGTTGGTTTTATTTTTGAAGTGACAAACGCCACAAAGGTTCTTCTTTCAAAATTAAAAAGGTCTTCATCGTAATAAAAGCGGACATTATATGACCCAGTGAATACAAAGAAATCTTTTTTATATTCGCAAACAAATACGCTACCTAGTCTCTCTGCGTCTTTAGGGTAATCTATAGCTATATACTCTGGGTCTTTATGATTTGCGTAGCTCCATGCACAGTCATCTTTTTTTTCGTATATCTTGCCTAATACTTTCAAGTCATTCTCTCTAAAATTTTTGCTCATTATTTTGTCTCCCCTTATCCAGCCTTCTTAATTTCGCTAAGGCGAAATATATATCATACTCCACATCTTTTATCTTAGTAGTTTGCAATCCTTGAGTTCCTTTGGATCGAATCTTATTACTATTGATAAAGTTTATTATTTTTTTTATATCTCCTTGATATGGAGACAAGATCGTAGGAATGATGAATCATCCAATAAATTCAATAAATCGTATATTTCTTTTAACTTTGAGTAACAACCATTCATCATTCGATCATGTTCCTTTATTTCATTTTGAAATAAATTGTGAAGATCATTTAATGACTTGATTAAGTCAGACAGCGCATCAGTGTTTAAGTATTGTAGACTTGTTTTCTCCATAACAAAGTCAGGGTGAGAGTATTGCTTTAGTAGAAGAAAAACTAGAATTAGGGAAACTATTGTATATGATGAACTCAACAGTAAAATGAAATTTGAAAAATATTCGTTTCCCAACCCATTCTAATTCTACTCCAATTATAGAGACTCCAATAGGGATTAAGGTACACGTTATAAATAAACTCTTCGGTTTCTTCCTCGTTTTTTTCAGAAAATTCTCAATTGATTTTTTCATTTGTCACTTCCCCATAAAAGCTTCACTTGTAATGTATGATTAGACAGTGTTTATTTCTAAAATAAAATTTATATGTGTCAGAACTGAATTAATTATCTTTAGTTTTAATCGCTTAGCACTTTTTCTATGTAGTATAGATCTAGCCCAACACTAATTTTATCAAAAACATTGTTCTGATGAATTCTTCTAAAGGCAGCTAATAGTGATAATTCAATCCTATTAGGTGTGTATTTCATCAATCGTTTAATAATAGATTTAACTATAAAGCTTGAATTGTAATCACTCTTAAAGGATTCGTATGCTAAATGATCTTTATAAGCAACTATAACCTCTGCTGAAATTGTTGAAGTTCCAGTTAGTTTTGCCCACAATGTACGGTGTGTTCCATCTCCGTAAACTGCATAAAAATCAAGATCTTTAAAGTAAATTAACCGTACAAGGGATTTTTTATAAAAGGATTGAAACTGTCCTAGTGATTGTTCAATAAGATGCTTCAGAGCTATACGGCAGCGTCTTGGATCTATATTAGATCCTTTACCAATCGCATGATCATACCAAGATAGACCGCTAGAACCTACTGGTACGTGGAAAAATCCTAACCCAATAAATGCTGAAGGAATTATGACAGAAAATGAAAAAAGAGTCGCTGATCGGATTTATTACGGCATTCCTGATATTATAAATCGCGATCTGATTCGGTATCAGAATAAAACAGTTGCTGTGGTTGGCAGTGGGCATTCTGCTGTTAACACTCTGCTTGAACTGGCAGAGCTAAAAGAGACGTCAAAAAACACAGAAATTATATGGATTTTAAGAAAGCATGATATTAGTGAGGTATTTGGAGGAGAAAGCAATGATCAATTGCCTGCAAGAGGTCAATTAGGCATTAGATTGAGACAAATTTTAGATAAAGGATTAGTAAGAGTCTTCCCTTCAATGTTGATTCAAAATATTGAACAAACTTTTAATAGCAAGTTAAAAATCATTGGCATCCAGAAAGAAGAAGAAATAACAATTGATAATATAGACGAAGTGATTGCGAATACTGGAGCAAGACCTGACTTTAAATTCCTAAGAGAAATTCGCCATACATTTGATTCAGCATTAGAGTGCGTGCCGGATCTAGCTGACCTTATTGATCCTAACATACACAGTTGTGGCACTGTACGACCACATGGTGAAAAAGAACTGAGACAACCAGAAACAAACTTTTATATCATTGGTTCCAAAAGTTATGGAAGAGCACCTACATTTTTATTAGCTACCGGTTATGAGCAGGCTCGATCTGTTGTTGCTTATATGACTGGTGATAAAGAATCTGCTGAACGTGTAGAACTTAAGTTACCTGAAACGGGAGTTTGTAAAGTGACGTTAAAACCTAAAATTGAGAAAACGTCTTGTTGTATTGATGAATAAATAAAAAGCAGACCTCTTTTGGGGTCTGCTTAATTAGATAGTATTTTTTCCATAGCCATTACATCAACATAAACATTATCGATTTTCCCTTGTTCTTTGAATATGCCGACTTCCCTATACCCCATTGATTTATATAAACCTTGTCCTAATTCATTAAATGGAAAGGTGAATAAGACAATTTTATGTATTTGAGACTTAACTGCTTCTTTTTCTATATTAGATAAGAGTGATTTACCAATACCTTTCCCTCTTTGATTACGACGGATATATATAGATAAATCAGCAACACCTTGATAAGCACATCGATGAGAGTATGGGTTAAGTGCCACCCACCCTACTACCTGTGAATATAATTCAGCAACAAGAATTTTATATTTTTCAGACCGTTCAGTAAACCATTTTGTCATGTAAATGATATCTTTTTTTTCAACTTCTAAAGTGGCTATTTTATCAATAATCCCTTGGTTATAAATATCTAATATTTCCATCAGATCTGAATTGTTGGCCTCTCTAATTTTAAGCATACTTCCCATCTCCATCTTTGTAGTGTGAATTTAAAAATCTCGTATTCTTTTAATGATTGAAGTCTCGATATTAAATAAAGTAACCAATTAAATAGATTAAAGTCAATTTATTTTTACAAAGTTTTACTTAGAATGCATGAAAAGACCAAAAGATTTTATTCTTTTGGTCTTTTTCAACGGGCCTTATAAAATAAAAACTAGAGTGAATCATATGAGCTGCAGTACAGTTTGTTAAATTGCGAATCTCTTATTTCTCATCCAACAGACTAAGTAGTTCTTTAGCTAAAGTCTTTGAACCTGATACGCCTTTTAAATATTTCATTTCCCCTTGAACAGACCAATCAATTTTTTCAAGCTTGTATAAGAATGAATTTAAAATTTTTAAGTCTACTTGCATGGATTCATTATTTAAACTTTTAGGCAAGATTCTGAACCTATTATCGACAAAGCATTTATCCCAACGATATGAGTTAGTTTTGATTCTTTATAGTTACCCCAATCATTAGGAAACAGTTTTTTTATCTCTGCAAAATATATTAAAGATACTCTTAGTAACTTTTCTTTTGACAACTCAGATAGTTTGTTCTGTTTTGTTAAATAGACGAGAGTATTATAAATGTTTTGTAAAGTAACTCGTTTAGAAGTTGTTCTCAGACCTACAATTGTTCCTAAATCATGAAATGGACTGTCTGGTTGGATAATAAGTTGTGCTGCCACCCAACTCAAATCTTCTGAGTCCCTTTTTAGGTATCATGTTTCTCTTAAGTTTTGGACTGTATGCTTCCCAATAGTTATTGATTGCAATAGGTTTGTACATAGGCAAGACAAGAAAAAGGGTCCTTTCCATCTAGTTGAACTCTTAGTTTGCCTGTAAAAATATTATCGAATAAAAAGGAATTTACTTATCTACAGGGGAAAATGCTCTCTTCACACCTATCTTAATTAATGCAGGAGGGAATTGGCAGTTTACTGCATACGAGATAGTCTAAGACCTTCATTTGGACGTTTGATATGTAAAAAGAGAGGGTCTCTTATGGATGGACAGCATCGATTAGGTGGAATTAAGTTATATTTAGAAGAAACAAATGCATACATTAATGTGCCTTTTTTAGCTTTTCATTATTTAGAAGATGAAGAGAAAATCAGTTTATTCGATACTATCAACACTAAAGCTAAAGGTATAGGGAGTCATATCCATGACTCTTTTATCAATCGCTACCTGTATAACAAATTTCATTTACATTTTTTATGCATCATTTCTTCTAACATTGATTTTGCGTGATTCGTCATTTCCATTTTATTATCTCCTTTTGTATTGATATTAGACCAAATGTTGGCTGACTTCATTAATGCACACTTTTTCTGAAGTTGCTTTTCGTTTTAACACCTTATCTGTTGTTGCTGTAGGATAGAGACTTTGATTTATCCCTCACCATTCTGGGGTGATTTCAGCTCGATTTAGATCTGTTTGGAGTCTTCTGCTTCGAATACAGGAGTTACTCATGGGTCGGATAAGTATTCTACTTGACACATGACCTCTCCATATCTCCATAATATTCAGGTCTGGTTTCGTCCGTGTGCCTTCTAATATCAAAGTGTATTTACTTGAAAAACTGTATCAATTTACCGTGATAAAAAAACAATCTAACCATAAAATAAGAACTCTTCCCCTATCATCCAAAAATAAAGAAAGGTGGTTGAGTAAATGAAGGCGAAAAACATATTGATAATTCCGATTATCACCTCTTCTATAGCAAGAGCAATGGAAATATTAAAAACAAAAGACGATGTAAATCTTCATATTGAACCGATCTTTGATTTTAAGGAATCGTTTGCAGGACCTTTTGCGTCCATTAGAGATGATGAGGGTTTTAAAAATCATATCGGTAATGACTCCAACATTCAGGATGATGTTGTTACTCATAGAATGAAGAATGTTGAATATGGAAGTATTATTGCTATGAAACAAGAGGGTGCAGATCGACTGCTGACTATTACAGAAGGATACCGTTATTTTCATATGAACGAAAAGATTGTAAATACCACTAGAGAACTTGCGCTTGGATACCATGGAGATAATAAATAATGGAAACGTTTATAGAAATTTTAAAGGTATATGGAAGGATCATCACTATCATTCCTTGTCTTTTAATTATGACATTGTTCATGGGGAAACGGGCAATAGGAGAAGTGCCTGTATTTGATTTCTTGATCATTATTGTACTAGGTGCCGTGGCAGGGGCAGATATCGCTGATCCGGATATTCCTCATATATATACATTTTTATCAATAATAGCTATTGGATTATTACAAATCATTGTGTCGAAATTTAAATTAAAAAATCGTTTTTTTGGACGACTGATTACATTTGAACCAACTATTGTCATCCGAAACGGTGATTTTATTGTAGGAAATTTACAAAAAATCCGATATTCCTTAGATAATGTCTTACAAATGTTAAGAGAAAAAGATATTTTTGATGTAAATGATGTAGAATTAGCCTTAATCGAACCAAATGGGAAACTAACTGCTTTTAAAAAACCTCATAAATCTACTGTTACGGCAGAGGATTTAGGAATTAAAAAAGTATCTGGAAACATTGCTTATCCTGTTATTATTGAAGGTAACATAGAAAATCAGGTTCTCACTCAGTTACATTTAACTGAACAGTGGCTTGTTCAGGAGTTACAGAAAAAAGATCTGAAAATGGTTGATATTTTTTTTGCATCAGTTAATGCGAACCATGAATTGCATGTATCATTAAATGGTAACTACCAAAGTTTTAAGCAGGAGATAAATCATTAGTTTGTGACTTTTTCGTATAATAAAGCCGAGAAAAGACAATAGAAAATCAAAAAAGACTGCGCCTAGATCAACGCAACAGATATTGTAGGCAGGCTGGTGCAACAACCAAAAAAGGGTTCATCCCCATACGAAGCATAAAAGTCTATGGTACCGGAGTACGAACATGCACTAAGTGTATCATTTACCTCTTTCGCCAGCCTGTGAATGCTAATGACTTCCTATCAATACACCAATTAAAGCTAAAATAATTCCACCAACATAACTTGAAACCAAATAATAAAAAAGGACGGAATAGTTTCTTTTTTCCCTTAGTTGAATATTTTCTAATTTAAATGTAGAGAAGGTTGTAAACGCCCCCATGAATCCAATCCCCAAAAAGGCATATAATTCTGAATGTAGCCCCTTACCAACCATCCAGCCTAATAAAAAAGAACCCGTTAAATTCACAAACAATGTACCAAGTGGAAAATTCGAACTGAATTTTTTGTGTATCCATGTACTTAATGTGAAACGGGAGATAGCTCCTATAAATCCTCCAATAGCAATCAATAATCCACTCATGAGTTCATTCCCCTTTCTCCTGTAAACGTTTAAAAGAACGATCCCCAATGTCGTAGCCTAACCACGACATCATAAGACCCCCAAATAAGCTAAGTAATACATAAAGTAAGGCTAATTCAGCTGAATGATGTTGAATTAAAGTCACCGTTTCTACACTAAACGTTGAAAATGTGGTGAATGACCCCACTAATCCAGTACCGAGACCAGCTAACACATGTGGATGAAATTGTTTAAGCTTGACAATTTTATTCGTAAACCAGCCCAATACAAAGCAGCCAATCAAATTAATAAGTAAGGTTCCTAAAGGGAAATCATATCCCCACCAAGAATGGGTAAACACTCCCAAGTAATATCTAAGCAGACTGCCAATAATTCCGCCTGTTCCCACTAAGAAATAAATCATTTTATATCACCTCTTTCAATTATTTAGGCAAAAAAATAGACTCCTACCCATTTATAAAGTGGGTAGGAGTCATTAGCACGATGGCAATTACGGCGAACTCCATCGCCTATATATTTAAGCTTTTAATATGTTTTATTTTAAGCGATAAACCTGCTTATTTCAAGTATTTTAGAAAATGCAACTCTACTTTCTGCCTCTTCCTTATTTCACAATTAAAACTGGACAGTCCACTCTTTTCGCTACTTTATGACTGACACTTCCTAGAACCATCTCTTGAAATGAGTTTAATCCCCTGCTGCCGACAATGACTAGATCAAAATGATTGTCATTGGCATAAGAAACAATTGTAGGCCCGGGATCACCATGTTTCATCGTTAGTTTATAGGAAAATCCTTCAGTTTGAAATTTTCCTTCTATTTTTTTCAGTTTCTGTCTTCTAGCTTGCTCTAGTGCCTCTGCACTTCCGCTATGCAACACTTCGCTTTTAGATTTAGAAAAATCCAAAACATAGATGATCTCTACTTCTGCATCAGTAGTTAATTTTCCTAATTGAATCGCATGGTCCGTTGATCTTTCAGAATGAACTGAACCATCCACAGCTAAGAGTATCTTTTTATACATTTCTCATCCTCCTCTTTAATGACCTGATGGTTTTGCATTTGGCTGATCATAAGTAGCCAATTTCTTCATTAACTTTTTGCTGGCGTCGTTTAAGCCTGTTAAATGGACGTCTTTATTATTTTCTTTCAATTTCAATACAACTTTATCGATCGCTGCGACAGCTGAATCATCCCATATATGGGCTTCAGCAAAGTGTAATGTGACTTTTTCTTTTTGTTGATCACTGAAAGAAAATGCTTTAACAAAATCCTGTACTGATGCAAAGAATAGTTGACCTTTAATATCATATACTGTTTCTCGATTTGAAGAGTTTGAAGTAATTTTTACATGAACCTTTGATATTTTGGCTACAAAAAAGATAGCACTTAAAATAATTCCTGCGAAAACACCTTTAGACAAGTCATGAGTTGCGACAACTGTGACAACCGTGACAACCATTACAATAGAGTCAGTTAAAGGAACTTTAGTCATTGTTCGTAATGATGACCAATCAAATGTACCAATAGAAACCATAATCATCACACCAACTAGAGCAGCCATAGGAATTTTCACGACCCAATCACCAAGAACGATAATGAGAAACATCAAGAAAACACCTGCAACAAATGTGGATAAGCGTCCCCTACCTCCTGATTTTACATTAATTACTGATTGACCAATCATGGCGCATCCTGCCATGCCTCCGAAGAATCCGGCAACAATGTTTGCAATTCCTTGACCACGGCTTTCTTTGTTTTTATCACTATCTGTATCTGTCATATCATCTACAATAGATGCAGTTAATAAAGACTCTAGAAGCCCTACAATAGACAGTGCTAATGCAGTTGGAAAAATGATCATCAATGTGTCAAGGTTTAAAGGAATATCAGGAATCATAAAGCTTGGCAAAGAGCTTGTGATATTTCCTAAATCCCCTACAGTGCGTAATTCGAGATGACCAAATATCGCTAGAACAGTCATTGCAACAATGGCGACAAGCGGAGCAGGCACTACTTTAGTAAACCGGGGAAGAATATAAATAATGAGTAGCGTCACTGCAACCACGATATAAGTGAGGTTGGATATTCCAACAAAATGGGGCACTTGTGCCATAAAAATTAGTATAGCAAGCGCATTTACGAAACCTACCATAACCGATCTAGGTATAAATTTCATAAAGCGAGCAATTTTCAGTGCACCAAATATGAATTGGATTATTCCGGTTAAAATGGTCGTAGCAAATAAGTACTCAATACCATGATCTTTCACCAATGTCACCATTAAAAGCGCCATAGCACCCGTAGCAGCTGATATCATTGCAGGACGACCGCCTATAAAAGAAATGACAACTGCAATACAAAAAGATGCATAAAGTCCAACCATTGGATCTACACCTGCTATTATCGAGAAAGCAATGGCCTCTGGTATTAGTGCAAGAGCAACAACTATCCCTGCTAAAATGTCTCCTTTTACATTTGGAAACCATTCGTTATGAAGTTTTTGTGCGAACAAATGAAAAACACTCCTTCTTTTTAATTTAATGAATTGACTTCTAACTCTCATAGAAGTCAGGTCCGTTGATAACATCTTCAAATTTAACAGACCAAGATTTAAAAGTCCATCTTTTTTTGTCCCAAAAACGAACTTTTTTGGGGCTGTAAATCATCGAAGAAACCAGAATTAAATATTTGTTATAATATCAGTAAGTAATTCTTTGGAGATGATAAAGTGATTTTCGGTTATGCGCGTCCATTTAGCCAGGATATAGATATGGCTCTACAAACGAAAGCTCTTGAAGATAAAGGCTGTGATAAGATTTATTATGAACAAACAATATCTCCTAAAGATAGACCAGAATTCAATCATTTACTGGATTCTTTAAATGCAGGAGATCAAGTAATCGCCTATAAATTTTATAGTATTGCTGATTCTACACGACACCTAATCGATTTAGTTCAATTACTTCAGCAGAAGCATGTTCATTTCATATCTATCATTGATCAAGTAGATACATCAACAAATGAAGGTAAAGTGTTTTTTAAGCTTATGAAAAGTGTTGGGAATTTTCAATATGATGTTTTAAGCGAGAGTACTAAAGTAGGTATTTATGAAGCTAAACGAAAAGGAAAAAATACAGGTCGCCCTAGAAAGCCTGATGCTAATGTCAGACGAGCATTAGATATGTATCAAAGCAAAAAATATAGCATTTCTCAAATTACACTTGAGACAGGTATCAGTAAAACAACACTATACAGATATTTAGAGGATGAAGGGTGAACTTTCTCATATTTTAAAAATTGTCCAATCTTGTGTTTTTCTCAGATGAAAAACGAGGGTTCTTTGTCTTGAACCCTCTCTCCTCTCTATATTTAAAGTTATTGACTTTGCAATTCATTTCTTTCAAAACGTGCTATATCTTTCATTGAACCAATGACAATTAGTATATCGTTTTTCTGAATTTGTTCATGAGCAAGCGGTGAAATAATCACATCTTTCTCTCGTTTGATGGCGACAATATTGATTTGATATCTTGCTCTAATATCAAGATCAAGTAATGACTGATTTTCTAGATATCCGTTCGCTTCGACTTCAATTAGACCATATTCATCAGATAGCTCCAAGTAATCGATGACATTATTTGTAATGATTTTATGTGCGATTCTTTTCCCCATATCTCTTTCTGGATGGACAACTCGATCGGCCCCGATTTTATTAAGTAATTTTTCATGGTAATCATTTTGTGCTTTTACCGTAACCAGTTTAACTCCAAGTTCTTTTAATATAATGGTTGTTAAAATACTAGCTTGAATGTTTTCACCTATAGCGACGATGACATGATCAAAGTTTCGCATTCCTAAGTTTTTCAATACTGCTTCATCTGTAGAATCGCCAATGACCGCATGAGAAGCGATTTGTGCATACTCGTTTACACGATCTTCATTTAGGTCCATAGCTAGCACTTCAAGTCCCTCTTCGCTCAATGCTTTACATATACTCCCGCCGAAGCGACCTAACCCGATAACAGCAAATTCTTTTTTTGGCATTTTCATGACTCCTTTTGTTGTCTATCAAATCTTGAACAATCTTTTTTCTATTTAACCAAATTGATCATGGATAGACATTCCTACCCCTATTCGTTATATAATAACATTAAAATTTTTAGTGGTGAAAGTAGGCTGGGAAATGTTTAAATATGATCATTTTTTAAAAAAACCAGTAAAATTAACGCCGCCCCAAATTTTATTATTTGGATTTTTGACGGTCATTGTGGTAGGGGCATTTTTTTTATCTCTTCCAATCTCTACTGTTGAACCCATCTCAATCATTGATGCTTTCTTTACAGCTGTTTCAGCAACAACTGTTACAGGTTTAGCTGTGGTTGATACAGGAACAACCTTTACTTTATTCGGACAAATTGTCATTATGCTGATGATACAAATTGGTGGGCTTGGTTTTTTAACTTTAGCCGTCATGGTTATCCTGTTATTTGGTAAAAAGGTAGGTTTACGAGAGCGGTTATTGGTTCAAGAGGCTTTTAATCTGACAAATATAGGCGGGATTGTACGCCTTATCAAGGTTTTGTTTATCTTTTCGATGACATTCGAGTTAATGGCTACGTGTATATTATCATTTCGGTGGATACCGGAATATGGATTTTTTAAAGGGGTATACATCAGCTTATTTCATGCCATTTCAGCTTTTAATAACGCAGGTTTTTCTCTTTTTTCAAATAGTTTGATGGACTATGTAAATGATCCACTGATTAACCTGACCATCACCTTCCTGTTTATGATCGGTGGTCTTGGATTTACAGTGATTTTTGACATTTGGAATAAACGGCGATTTAAATTATTGTCAATCCATTCAAAACTTATGATCATAGGAACCCTCATAACAAATGTTGTTGCGCTGTTACTTATATTTTTAATGGAATTTGGTAATCCCCATACTTTAGGTCCAATGAACCTTCTTGATAAATTCTGGGCCTCTTATTTTCAAGCTGTGACACCAAGAACCGCGGGTTTTAATTCACTTGATATCGCACATATGCATGAAAGTTCTTTAACTCTGATGATGCTTCTTATGTTTATTGGTGCTGGAAGTGCGTCAACAGGAAGCGGGATTAAGTTAACAACGATGATGATCATTTTGATCTCTGTCCTCCATTTTCTGAAAGGAAATAAAGAACCCGTAATCTATAGACGTACAATTAGACATGATGTGGTCATTAAAGCCTTATCTATTAGCTTTATCAGTTTATGTTTTGTGTTCATCACCATTTTTTTATTGACTATGACTGAAAAGACTCCTTTCATTGATATTGTTTTTGAAACTTTTTCAGCGTTTGGTACGGTAGGACTTTCAATGGGATTAACACCGGATTTAACGTTTTTAGGTAAGGTTATTCTTTCGATTCTGATGTTTATTGGTAGAGTAGGTTCTCTAACGATCGTATTTATCTTTATGAAACGAACGAAAAGCCCAATACGTTATCCAGAGGGAGAAGTGTTTGTAGGTTAAAATAAACATTCATGGATTCACCATGTTATAGGTGAATCCATTTTTTGTTCCGAAATATTTTTTTTCATTATCAACGTCTTACTTAGAGAAAAGCTAACAATGAACCTCCAACTGCACCAACTACTACAATAAACCAAGGCGGTAACTTCCAAAAAGCCAACATGCTGAATAAAATAGACACAAATGCAAAGTCAATCGGCTTTAAAATAGCGCTTGTCCAAATAGGCTGATAAAATGCAGAAATCAAGAGGCCCACTACTGCTGCATTTACGCCCATCATAGCCCCTTTTACTTTTGGATGACGGCGTAAATGGTTCCAAAATGGTAATGTACCTAAAATTAAAAGAAATGCAGGCAAGAAGATAAAAATGGTTGCTAATATACCTCCTACCCAACCATACATAACGGTTCCTAGATAAGCAGCAAACGTAAACAATGGGCCTGGAACTGCTTGTGTGGCGCCATATCCAGCAAGGAAGGCTTCTTGACTCACCCATCCACTTTGAACAAATTCACGTTCAAGCAAGGGCAAAACAACATGTCCGCCACCAAAAACAAGTGAACCTGAACGGTAAAAATGATCGAACACCGCAATCCACTGAATCGATGTCACTTCTCTTAAAATCGGTAAAAAAATGAGTAAGACAAAAAATAAAGATAGACACATTATGGAAAACCTACGTGAAATGGGAAAGTGGGTGCTGGATTGATGATGATCACTATGCTTTTGATAAATAAGGTAGCCCATAAAAGCAGATACTAGTATGATACCTATTTGTGTATAGGTGGTTTGCCATAATAACGTAACGACTAATGCCATTAAAGCGATAGCTTTTCGTTTTAAGTCAGGGGTTAAATTTTGGGACATCCCTACAATAGCGTGAGCAACAATGGCTACAGCAACTAGTTTAAGCCCGTGTATCCACCCAGCTGTTTCAATATTCATCCCTCTCATCACCAATGCGAGCGTAATAAGTGCGATAACAGACGGAAGAGTAAATCCGAGAAAGGATACAATCCCTCCTAATACCCCGCTACGTATGACTCCTATGCCAATTCCCACCTGACTGCTCGCTGGACCAGGGAGGAATTGACATAAGGCCACTAAATCTGCGTAACTTTTTTCATCCAACCATTTTCTTCTTCGTACATATTCTTCGTGGAAATATCCTAAGTGAGCAATTGGGCCACCAAATGAGGTGAGCCCAAGTTTTGTTGAAACCATGAATATGTCGAATAAAGTTCGGATTGAGGTTCTCTCTTTATGTGTGCTGAACGATGGTTCTTTCATATTATTTCTCCCTTCACATATGAAAGATGTTATTTTCCAGTCTCAGCAAACTGCTTCAAGCGATCTCCAATTTCATCTCGTACTCTTTGGAAAAACGCCCACTTCTCTTCTTCTGTTCCTTCTGCCTTTGCTGGATCATCAAAGCCCCAATGGACACGTTCGACATGAGGAGGAGTCATCGGGCATTTATCAGCCGCGTCACCGCATAGTGTGACGACTAAGTCAGCGTGATGCAATATTTTCTGATCAATCAGATCAGACGTTTGATTAGATATGTCAATTCCTATTTCTTTCATTGCTTTTACAGCATTCGGGTTTAATCCATGAGCTTCAATACCAGCACTATAGACCTTCCACTCTTCTCCAAGATGTTTTTTAGCCCACCCTTCAGCCATTTGACTGCGGCAAGAATTACCTGTACATAAAAAGTAAATTGTTTTCTTTGACATGTTGATCGTCTCCTTTAATGTATAATCATTAGCCAGAAATACAAAGCTAAAAGTGTGATGCATAGTGTTGGTACAGTTAATATGACCCCTATTTTGAAATATGTCCCCCAGGAAATCTTCACACCTTTTTGAGAAAGGACGTGGAGCCACAGTAGTGTTGCTAAGGAGCCAATGGGCGTGATTTTTGGTCCTAAATCAGAACCGATGACATTTGCGTAAATTAACGCTTCTCTCATTATTCCTTGTGTATTGGTACCGGATATGGCTAATGCATCGATCATGACCGTCGGCATATTATTCATGACAGATGAAAGAATGGCAGCGATAAATCCCATACCGAGAGTCCCTGTCAATAAACCTTGATCTGCTACAGCTTGAATCACGCTTGAAAGAGCATCAGTGAGCCCTGCATTCCGCATGCCATAAACAACAACGTACATACCTATCGAAAAGAAAACGATCGCCCATGGTGCTTCTTTTAGAACGCTTTTTGTTTGAACAGCAGGGCTTTTTTGTGCAATGACCAAGAATAAAATGGCAATCACACCAGCTATGACCGATACAGGTATAGATAAAAATTCGCTTGCAAAATAACCAATCAATAAAAAAGCTAATATATACCAAGATAATCTAAACATTTTTGGATCTTTTATTGCTTCACTAGGGTGCTTTAACTCAGTTATATCATAGCGTTTAGGTATACTCTTTCTAAAGTAAAGGTAAAGTACAGTGATACTCGCTAGCAATGAAAAAAGGTTTGGAACAACCATTCTGGATGCATATTCAATAAACGTAATGTTGAAATAGTCTGCTGTTACAATGTTCACCAAATTACTTACGACAAGAGGAAGCGAAGTTGTATCTGCAATAAACCCACTCGCGATAATAAAAGGGAATACAATTTTTTCATTGAAGTGTAATGCTCTGACCATGGCTAAAACAATGGGTGTCAATATAAGTGCTGCACCATCGTTTGCAAATAAAGCAGCGACAATTGCACCAAGGATGGTCACATACACAAACATACGCAGCCCACTGCCTTTTGCAGCTTTTGCCATATGCAATGCTGCCCATTCAAAAAAGCCGATTCGATCAAGTATGAGTGAAATGACGATAATGGCGACAAAAGCTAAAGTCGCATTCCAAACGATGCCTGTCACGGTGATCACATCGTCAACATTCACAACACCTACGATTAATGCTAAAATGGCCCCTCCACAAGCGGACCACCCTATGGATAAATTTTTTGGCTGCCAAATAACCAATACCAAAGTTAACAAAAATATGAGTAATGATAAAACGGCAAAACTCAAACCCATCCCTCCTTACGAACAAGAAATGTTTGTTGCGTTATGTTGTATGCTTTTTAAAAGGTCATCATCTTTATCAATTTGATTTAAGATGATACGAATCGTCTCAAATTCTGGACACAGTGTATTGATTGAATAATAACGCCACTGCCCTTTTCTGTTCTCATGGACAAATCCAGCTTTTTTTAATTTTCGTAAATGCTGACTAATCGCTGGTTGACTCATTTCGAACATATCTACCAGTTCACAAACACAATATTCCTTCTCCAAAAACAATTTCATCATAATGAGTCTTGTTTGATCACTGAGTATTTTTAAACAATTCGACATATGTAACAAACCAATTGAAACATGTGAAGTCACAATGATTCCCCCCCTCTTTTCAAATATTGGTGACGGTCCCTGTTATCAACTCCTCCAATATTATATAACTGAATACTTATATAATCAATCGATTATATGGATTTAAACAAAAATTTATTCGCGTTAAAATTGTTGATTAATGTTTTTTTCTTTTATTTTTTATTCATCAAAAAAATTGATTATTGTAGAATCCTTATTTGACTATTGTTTATAAAGCATAAAATGGATCTACATTTCCCTTCTTGTACCTTTTTCTTTTGTTACAGCATTTTTTGCAACAGTAAATTAAATATTTTGGGATATTTCTTTTAAAACATTAACGAATACTCTAAAAGAACTTGAAGCGGATCTATTAATTAATCGTAAAGAATACCCTCAAGTGCCTCCAAAAGTAGAATATAGTTTATCTGAAAAGGGATGATCACTGATGCTTGTATTAGATGAGATATGTTACTGGGGGGAAGAACAAATGAAAAATAATTAGTTAGACTGGAAAGAAAGCTACTACTGTTTAAAAATGCTTTCTCAGTAGCTTTCTTCTCAAACATCCTTTTTAATAAAGTCATATTATAGTTATTCATTTCTTTCAATGGTCTGTCATATGACAATTCCTATTCTTATATAAATCCCAATGGCTCCAGCACTCGCAAACATCACTCCTGATAGATGATATAGTAGGTCAACGGGGGCACGCAACTTTTTGTATTTTTCAATAGACTCAATCCAACGGATTTCCATATTTTCAAGGAGAGACAATTCTAATAGGGTTATTTTGATTTAATCCCTGCACCACAAAGAGGTATGACAATGGTTTCTTCTGATTCCTTTTTATATTTCATGTAGCCAGCAAAATTGACTGCAGATGTAACTTCGACATAAAATCCTTTCTCACTCAGTTTAGATCGTGCATTCAGTATTTCATCTTCTTCAATATCAATAAACGTACCATTGGTATCTTGTATAGCTTCTAAAATTTGTTTGGAGCGAGCTGGGGCAGCAATTGCGATCCCTTCTGCTAAGGTCCCTTTATTCGTCACAGGCGATGCTAATCCTTTCGCATTTTGATAAGCTTTTACAAGTGGTGCACAGTTTTTCGCTTGTACGGCAACGATTTTCGGTATTTTATGAATGAAACCATTTTCAAATAACTCTTTAAAGCCATAATATGCACCTAGGAGGAGAGTACCGTTTCCAACCGGAATGATTAAAGCATCAGGTGCTCCTTTTAGTTGCTCATAGATTTCATAGGCATATGTTTTTGTTCCTTCAAAAAAATAAGGGTTATAGACATGGCTTGCATAAAAAACGTTTTCATTGTCTACTGCCTTTTGTGCCGCAGCTGCAATGTCCTCTCGCGTCCCGTGAATTTCCTTAATCGTTGCTCCATGTGCTTTTATTTGAGCGACCTTTTTAGGCGAGGTTTCATCGCTTAGATAGATGTCACAGGCAATACCACAACGTGCTGCATAAGCTGCAATCGCCGTTCCTGCATTCCCACTACTATCAGCAATCACTTTTGATACCCCGAGTTCCTTAGCTTTTGTCATCAAAACAGCGGCTCCTCGGTCTTTAAAGGATAAGGTCGGCATCATATAATCAACTTTCACATAAGTGTTTGGCTCATTAGGATCTAGAACGATTAAAGGGGTTTGACCCTCCCCCATTGTTACAGTTTCCCAAGTCTTAGAACCTTTTGAAAATGGCATGGTTTCAACATAACGCCATAATGAGTTTGGATAGTGATCCCAAGCTGCGATATCTATTTTCGGGGTATCTTTCACCAGGTTTAATACTCCATCACAATCACATTTCCATAGGGTTGGTGTCATCTCATACTTTTTCCCGCAATGGTTACAAATCAATTGATTCATCAATCATCAACTCCTTCGAATATTTTTTTATATGGAATATATTTTTTTATATATCATAGGCAAAAAAATATCTTAAATATATGAAATAGCATCAATTTCAATTTTAAAACCAAAATGTAATTCATTCGTTGGTACAACAGTGCGTGCTGGTTTATGTTCACCGAAAAATTCAGTATAAACAGCATCTACTTTGTCCCATAAATGAATATCCGAAATGTATAATGTCATGCGTAAAATCTTTTCTTTTTTACTTCCAGCAGCCTCTACAATCATCTCTACATTCTTAAGCGCTTGCAATGTTTCTTCTTCAATGGTGCCGAATTCTTTTTCTCTCGTTTCGGGATTGATGGCAAATTGTCCTGAAACATAGACCGTGTGTTGATGAATGGTTGCGAATGCATAGTGTCCGTTTGATTTTAGATTTCCTACCTCAAGTATGCTTTCCATTTTGACGCTCCTTACCTCGATTTATTTTTGATTTCATCCAAATAGCTATAGACGGTTACTTTGGAAATGCCTAACATAGATGCAACCTTCTCAACAGATCCTTTCATTAAAAAAATTCCCTTTTCATCCATAAATCTAATTAATTCAATTTTTTCATGGCGTTTCATGACTGGGTGAACACTGTTTTGAATGATCTGTTGAATCAATTGATCCACTATTCCTTCCACATTTTCAAGATCATCATTTGATTTTGTTTCATTCTCTTGAACTTCAACTTTTGTAGAAAGAAAAGTATCCATAAATTGCTGCATTTGATTCAGTGCTTCAACATCAAAATTGATACAGAAAGCACCAATCACTTTTTGCATCGAATCACGTATTAATGAAGTCGAAGAACGAATCGTACGCTTATCTTCTGTTACAAATGTATAACCAGCAAGATAATCTTCTTTAAAATCTTCTGATTGTAATACAGTCTTTACTAGATGATCAAATGATTGACCGATTTCTCTTCCTGTCACATGGTTATTTACTGTAAACATGACAGATGCTTGAGGGTTCGTTAAATCATGAATAATCACTTCACAATTTGGTCCAAACATTTTAGCAGTAGATTTTGCTAAAGGAATATAACTCTCTAATAAATTTTTAATATGTTCCATGCTTAAGCACCTCATTTTTTTATTCCACTATATTATATAATTTTTTATATATAAAAACAATATATAGATTTATTTATATGACATGATGCTCACAAGATCACAAATGTGAAAATAACCATATAAAAAAAGCAGCCATTGACTGCTTTTTACTTGTGCTCCTTTCTAATTGATTTCTTTCTGGATTCCATACAAAATGACGTCAATTCCCCATCGGAACCGTTCCATTGATACGGTATCACCTGCAAACATTTCTTCTTTTACACTATGAATGAAAGGAAATCGCGTTTTGTCTGCATCATGAAATGTTTTTTTGATGTCTGAAATCTGCGAAGAACCATGTTTCTTCCAAGAGACCTTTTCGTATGCTACGGAAGATACGTATAACAGTAACAGGTCTACTCCCCATGCAGCAGATGTAGATTTGATCCCGCCTTCATGCAATGCAGCGAGAATATGTTCGGTCAACTGAAGAAAGTTCGTTCCTTGTGGAATAGTGGAAAGAGAAATTTCAGCAAGACCAGGTTTTTCGAATAACAGTAGGAAATAAGCATGCAATATGCCGAATAACTGTTCTTTCCATGTGCCATCCTCTGAATCTGGATAAACCATTTGGCCGAGACCATAATCCAATACGTAAGCGCTGAGTTCTTGAAAATTGTTCACGTAGACATACAAGGATGCAGGTCCCGTATCCAAAGCTTTAGCCACCTTACGCATACTCATGCCCTCTATCCCTTGCTCCTTAAGAAGCTCATAGGCAGTTTTCACAATGAGCTCACGGCTTAAGGGCTCTTTAGCCGGCCGAGACCGGCGACTTATCATACGACGATTTGAATTGTTCATAATCTCTTTATAACATGTCAATGTAAAATAGTAAATTGAGCTCAATCACCGTTTCCTTGAAAAGAATTCATCATGTCTGCAAGCTTGACCGCAGCGTCTTTTGAAAAACACAGTTTTAAACTATTCTCCGATTCATGAGCCTTTTCCGATGAATATTCGTACATCATGTCTTCGTATTCTTCAATAGCCTTTTCAATATCATTAGGATGTCGGACAATAGCAAGTGCAAGCTCCCTTGCATCAAACATCGCCATGTTTACACCCTCACCTGCGAATGGCGACATGACATGAGCAGCATCACCGATAAGCGTTACTCCTTTATGACGGTTCCATTTAAAACCGACAGGAAGCGTATATATTCGTCTTGGAATGATGGCATCTTCTGCATAACGAATAAAATTTTTCAGCTGATCATCCCAATCACTAAATAACTCTAATAATTGTTCTTTTGCTTCTTTCGCTTGATGAAACGGAATCCCACAAGTCTCGATCCAGTTGCGTTCTACCATAAGGCTTGCATACACTTTGATTCGTCCATCTCCGTTTAACTGACCAATCAGTCCTTTGTGGTCTGCTAAAGCAAACATTTTACCACGTTTATTAAATTCAGCTAAATCAGGGTGATTCACCTCTACGCTTAGGACATTCAATTCCAACATCGTGAGCCCAGAGTATTCAATCTCAATATCTGTTAACAGAGGACGTACTCGAGAAAATGCACCGTCAGCCCCAATCAAAAGGTCAACTGTCTCGACAACCCCATTTTCAAAATGAAGCTCCGTCATGCCGCTTTCTAATGAAACACATCTTTCTAGTTTATATCCATATTTGATGTTTTCAGTATCAATTTGATCTAACAGCAGTTCGCACAAAACACCACGATCAATTTCTGGGCGAGTGCCTTTTTGATCTGATTCCGTTTCTTCATCTAAATAAATTCTTCCTGATTTATCAAGTAATCTGAAATCTTCTCCTTCATAGCGGGCGTTCCTTTGAAATTTCTCATAAACTCCCGCTTCTTTTAAGGCTTTTTGGCCTGTTTCTTCGTGAATATCCAGTGAGCCCCCTCGTTCAAGACTCTTGTCATGCATCTCCCGTTCATAGATGGTTGTTTGTATACCGTAATTTTGCAGAATTAAGGCGAGTGTTAGCCCCCCAGGTCCTCCTCCAATGATAGCGATTTGCTTTTGGTCCTTAGGTAATGCCGTCATCGTATGCATCTCCTCTTCTTTATGGAAATCGTTTAAAACTACATCTTATTTATATTATAACGAACACCGTTCGTAAAGAACAGTGTTCGTTTAAAATCGTTTGTTTCACGATTGTGTTTTAATGAAAAGAAACTAATTGCCCGCCATCATATGATACACTCCATCTAGGAATGTTAAAGGTTGTCGAATCATCACAATGATTCTTGGATCAGTAGGTTTCCATTGTTCTAATTCTGAGTGAAAGAGGTGTTTCTATGAATAAATTATTGGCAATATTGATATTAGGATTGAGCTTTAGTGGTGCCGCTCTCATTCTTACTGTCCCTTTTTTATTTAAATCCAAAGTAGAACACTTTGAGCTGGCGTTTTTTGTGGGATCAGCAGTAGCTTTCGCAGTTTTTGCTGTCTCATGCCTAGTTCTTCGAAAACGATTCAATCGCTAAAAAACCTAAGCAATCCACCATTAGAACAATGGAGATTTGTTTAGGTTATTGCGACTTCTTGATATGAATTTAAAGAATGTGGTATAAGCTGACCCCAATACTGAGAGCGAATAAAACAAGTGCAGGGATTGCTTTTTTAAAGGGATCTTTGGCCAATACGATCAGAGTAAATGCTGCTGCCAGCATCGTGCCTCCTAACAATAAACCTGATAATAATGCTAATGTTGGCATCCATATGCCGGCTAGCATTCCAGCAGCGCCTATTAGCTCAAGAGCCCCCGTTAAAACATTGAAAAATGCGGGTAAACCAAATCGTTTGAACTCTTCTGCCATTTTCCCTGATATGATTTTCGTTCCTGTGAGGAAAAAGAAAACGGCCAATACAATTTGTAGAATAAGAATAAAAATAGTGATCACATCTTTCTAAGTTATTTGACCAAATGGTGTCATTTATATGTCATAGCATATATCGTACAAAAATAGAGGTTGTTCCTACTTTACAGATTTATCAAGATGAATAGTGTGAATGAAATAATTTGTTTAAAAGTAATTTTAATTGTTGAATCTCTTCTTCGCTTAATTGATTTGTCACAGTTCGATGTGCATCCATGACGACAGGAAGAATCGCCTTTTTGATCTCGTCCCCTTTTTCTGTTAAAAACAGGTGATGTGAGCGCCGGTCTTGTTCATTATAGATTTTTTTGACAAGCCCTTTTCGTTCCATTGACTGGATCATTCTTACGACAGTGGTTTGATTTTTATCAATGCCTTCTGCCAATTCCTTTTGAGTCGAGCCTTTTTCACGGCTAAGAATACTAATAATGCTCCACTGTTCTGGTGTAACTCCGTACGGTTTTAACCTATTTGTAAAATAATTCGTCATTTTCACATCAGTGCGATGAACGAGAAAACCTATTAAATCATGTAACTTCATGTAAACACCCTCTAACAACTTTATATGCTATAGCATTTATATTAGTGGAGCGGTTAAACATTGTCAAATTGTCTACCTGTTATGCTTAAAATCAATTCCTGACATGATATACGGCAATGCTGATTTGATAAATTTTTCTGAAGAAATGTGCGAACTATTCTTTCTCCACTCAACAGAAGCTCCGTGAATTCCCCAACTTAAAAAAACAGCTGTGACCTTCAACACTTGTTTTTCGACATTTGTATATTGATTCACTAACAATTGATAAAAAATAATTTCAAGCTGTTCTCGAACAATCGGAGCAAGTTCAGTTTCATATTCTACTTGGCAGCGGTTATGCAGAGATTGTTGAAAACTGGCTAGCGCTTTAAAGATATTCATCATTGTATCTTCATCTAGTTTACTATTATTAAAATTGATACTTTCTAAATTAATCGACAATACTTCTGAGAGTGTTTTATCTAATAAATCGTATTTATCCTCAAAATGATAATAAAACGTCGCTCGGTTAATCATGGCTTCTGCTGTCACATCTTTCACCGTAATATCCTTAAATTCCTTTTTCGATGAAAGCTTGATGAAAGACTCCATGATTAATTTGCGCGTTCTTAATACGCGCGGATCTGTCATTGGCTGCGTCATCTTCTTCCTCCTTCTTTTTAAACAAATGCTTGAATCTGTTGGATAAACAACAAATTGAAGAAATTATTGGTGTTGATCTCACTCATTCTGTCTTAAGATTCAATTGTAAAGCAAATGATTGATTCAAACAACTTATAGAAAATGAAGTTTTCTTCAAAATCGAGGAGGAAAAATCATGATGAAAATGAGGTTGTATCTTGGTCTACTGCCTCAAAAACCATTAGAAATTAATGAACATAGATAATGAAACAGAAAAGAGGAAATCAACTTGAAAAACAATGACATGTTTTGTGATTTAGAAACTGGTGTATGCGGTGTAGGTGAAGAAGAAGATATTCAGGTCATTGACTTTCACCAACCTAAAAAATCCATTACGCTCTACTATGTAACAGATCCGATTTGTTCTCATTGCTGGGCAATTGAACCTGTCCTGCGTCGTTTTAAGGAGCAATATGGACATTATTTTCATTTCCAGACTGTGCTTGGTGGACTGCTAGAGAAATGGCATGACGGTCCAATTGATCCCGCAAACGGAATTTATAAGCCTGCTGATGTCGCGGGTCACTGGAGAGAAGTCGGAGAACATTCTCGCATGCCAATTGATGGGTCCTTAATGATTGACAATCCTGTTCAATCCTCCTACCCGTCCTCTCGCGTGTTCAAAGTGATTCAAAAACATCACGGTGATGAACGAGCCTATACGTTTTTACGCCGTGCAAGAGAAGCACTATTTGCATTCAATCAAAATATATCTGATATTACGGTTTTGATTGATATCGTCAACAACCTTGGACTGAACGGAGATGTTATTTTACATGAAGCGGAGCTCCCTAGCGGACAAGACTTATTAAATCAAGATTTTGCTCTTGTTCGAGACCTCGGTGCAAGAGGGTTTCCGACCATCATCTTCGTCAACGAAGAAAATAAAGGAGTTAAAATCACGGGTGGTCGACCGTTAGACGTCTATGTTGATGGATTAAAGCAAGCTTTAAACACTGTAGAGATTCAACCGAAGAAGCTTCCAGCTGTTTCTGCCTTGCTCGAAAAAGAAAAACTACTATTCTCTAAAGAGATTGAAGTAATGTACGATATTGACCAATCGGATGTGCGGTCATTTATGGAGAAAGAACTTTCACAAAAACCGTTTCAAATGAAAGAAGTTCTAGGGGAACATTATTTCACAACTTCAACATAAGGAGAATGGCGATGGCACACGTATTACAAGTGGATTTTAAGATGAATGTCCCTTTCGGAGATGAAATGGCAAAAGAGTTTTCTGATTTAGCGAGAAGTATTAATGAAGAGGACGGGTTCATATGGAAGATATGGACGGAGAATCCTGAGAAAAATGAGGCTGGTGGCATCTACTTATTCGAAACAAAAGAAGCAGCTGAAACCTATCTCAATATGCATTCTAAAAGAATCACTAGCTTTGGCATAACAGACATCAACGCTAAAATCTTTGACATTAACTCTGAGCTTACTAAGATCACAAAAGGTCCATTAAAAACGCATAAAGATTGACACACGAAAAAAGAGCGGTTGTTGGCTGCTCTTTTGTTGTTGTTACTGATTCATCAAGATGATGGATTGATCCTCTTACATTTTCTCTTCATTTACAAGCTGACTCTTTAAAAGGCTATTATCAACAGCTTCTCCGTTATCTCACTTGTTACTCGTTTTCTTGATTAAGTCTACGCCATCATATAAAAGGCTTTCCACACGTGCAGCCTTTTGCAGGATGTAATGATCAAAAAAGGTTTTCGTAAAGTCCGTCACAAGATTTCGCATCTCTAATGCATCCCTTGTGCCTCTGAGTTCTTTATCTACACCGGTAAACACGATGTCACAGTAATCTAAATGTGCAGCACGATCAACAGAGAAATAATAGGTTTCCATGCTATTGTTAGCGCCAATGATCGCATTCATATGATAATTCGGTTCAGAAAACAGCAGCAAAAAGGGTTTATTGAGGTCGCTGTCGAGAAGGCCGAACGCACCACTATCCAAGCCAACCCCGCAGGCAAACCGGTCGTCATCTCGGCAAACAATTGCCGCCGTTGGCCCGCCATAAGAATGCCCGACGATGCCCATGCCGATATCGAGCAGCAGTCTATCATGAAAAATGGACTTCAATTCTCCAGAGTCTAGTTTGTGAAGATAATCGGCTACGTACCTTACATCTTCTGCCTGTCGTTTACTATATTTTGTTAACTGGTTAATTATTGGCAGGGTAAGGACGTTACGGCACATCTCAATAGCCGTTTCATCGTCAGGCCGTATCTTCATCTTGCCAGCCAGCGCCATCATCTCCGGATCTTCAGAAAACGCCATAATGATATCCGAAAAATCCTTTGATACATTCAACAGCTTCCCATCTTTCCGTTTATACATTGTGCTATTCTGATGGCCGATACTGACGACAACATAGCCCAGGCTTGCCAGGTCAGTACAGATTGCTGTCCCCCATTCCGGTGAACCACCCCCGCCGCAAACATAAAATAACACTGGATAGCGCTTTTCCTTCCCAGAAAGAGCAAGGTCGTCGTAACAATGAGTCTTGATATCGATAGAGAAAAAATTCTTCTCTTTCAAATATTCAGTGACAAGTGGCTGCTCATGAAGCATCTCGTAGACTTCAGGAAACATGTACGTTGATGCAGTCTTCCCTTCGCTGCTATCGGACGGATAGTACACAAACGCGGTCAATTCTCTTTTTGAGTCATCTGATGCTGTGTACTCAAAATCCATCTGGGTGCGGCCGGCAGTATAGCTGCCGATTGGTTCTGGGAATGTGTCATACCTTTTCATTTTTTTATGCCCCCTTATTAATGAAAATAGATATCCGCTCTTTTCTCGGAGATATATAGCTTTGTGATATAATCATGAGTCAAAGACAAGCACTAAGTGAAATTACAATGAACTTGCTGAAAGGGATTCTTGATTGTAAAAGATAAGGATCACACTTGACGTTTTCTGCATCTATGCTCGTATCTATTATACCAAACATTAGGTAATGAACTGTTGTTGAAGATGAAATGAAAGGAAACAAAAATAAAGCTTATGTTTGCAGGCATAAGCTTCTTTATGCTTTTTTATAGCGATAAATCATATATCGAATGATTTTTGTGAGGAGAGAGGTACACATGCATAGAAAAGTCATAGCGACGACCCAATACATATTCGACATATCGAAGCCTGTATAGGCAAAGATAAAAACGATTGAAGCTGCAAATGTGATCATTAGAACGACGTAGACCCGCTTAAAGATGAAATAGCCGACAATCCCCCATATCAAAGATAACAAAGGCAATGTAAACAAGATCAGAGCCATAGGTTGAAGAAAAGAAACATTCATCATTCACTCTCCTTTACTAACCGCCATTTATTTAAATCCAATGAAGAAGCGAACAATCATTATATTAATAGGAAATGCGCACACTGTAAACAAAAATTGGAATTTAAGGAACTTTTAATCTGTAAGTAGTGAGTTGACATTCTGGATGTATTTCATGTTGAATTGAAAAAGGCTGCTTTCATGTAAGCAGCCCATTCACTAAACTTTCGACTATTTCAATCAAATCATTCTGTATTTCTTAACGATTGATCACCTGAATGATTTTCTCCTGAGCATCTTGTGCCTCAGGGATTGGCATCACAACAAATACATGAAGCATTTGAGGATAAACAAAGGTTTTTATGTCAATTCCTTGTTCTGTTAGTTTTTCATCAAGCTTTATGGCATCTGGATATAACATATCATGTGTTCCAATAAAATGAGTGATCTTCCCAAGGCCATTAAAGTCACCGTAAATGGGACTGATCAATGGGTCAGTTACATTTTTATCAGCTGTCCAAATCTTTGTGATGACTTCCATTCCTTCAGAACCTAGAATCGGATCCTTTTTTGCATATTCAAACATTAGAGGATTGCTTAAGCTCATGTCAACACATGCAGATAATAAAACAATATCCTTCGGCTGCGGAAGACCTTCCTTCTTTAAAAGGTGCGCCAGACCAAGTGAGATATTTCCGCCAGCTGAATCTCCCATGATCGTCAATTGATTGGCAGTTTCAACAGTTTTCAAAAGGTCTTTATAAAGGTTTAGGATTTTCGGATATGTATCCTGGTAGCTATAATGAGGCACTTTTGGGTAAATAGGAGCCACCACTTTCGCATGAAGTGATTGCGCCATCTTATCCATGAACCACCAATGGAAATTCAAAGGCTGATTTGTCCACGCGCCGCCATGTATATATAGAATGACTTTTTGTTTTTGTGATGCTTGCTCATTCAATGTGAAAACTTGCATGCCCTCAAATGTCTGCTCTTTTATCTCACTAATTAACTTCACATCATTCCCAATGGTATAAGGCTGCGTATTTTCTATTCCTTTTTGATCAAGAAATTTTTTTGTGTGTTCGATACTAGAAAAACTCTCTTTATTACTTTGGGAAGCGAATAATTTTTCAAATTGAATACTTTCTTCAGAACGTTCTCCATTAACAATTTCCACACTCATTTTTTTCTCTCCTTTAAGTCAATATGTTTATTGTTCGTCCTGATTCGTCACGCGAAATGATTCGAGGTAGACTTGTACTTCTTTCTCAGGGGTCTTTAATAAGTTAGATAAAAGGTCTTGAATGAGACGAAGGCTGTTGATTTTCCTTTCAATTTCTTCGTGTTTATGCTGGACAATCCTTCTTAAAGTATCAAGCTCTATGTCTTGACTCAGCATTTCCATAATTTCAGCTATTTCCTTTAATGAATAACCCAATGTTTTCGCATCTTTGATCAATTGAATTTTCACAACATCATCTTCTGTATATAATCTATAACCGTTCGAATGACGTCTTGGAGCAGGTAAGATGTTGTGCTCTTCATAGTAACGAATTGCGGCAGGACTTACTCCTGTTTTTTTGGCAAGTTCTCCTCTAGTCATCAACTCCATCGTTACTCCTTTTTCATTATTTTGTCTTCCTATATTGACATTATAAAGGTTGAACTATACTTCAAGGTCAAGGTGAAACATTTATTGGCCAGCTTTTGCTCCAATAACGACTTGAATTTGAGATATATTTTGGGTTCCACCGATTAAATTCACAATTTCTTGCCAATTCTCTGTTTTCCATGTCTTCTCCCCTTCATTTTCACAAGAAAACCTAAACAATATCCACCATGAGAAAAGACGATTCTTCTTCATGGAGATTTGTTTAGGTTCATGCTTTTTCATAACACGCCTAAAAGAAATCATTTATTTTAGGCGTGTTCCTTTGTGATTCTTTCAATATGAATGACTAAAAAAACAAGTTCGTCTTCTGTCACATTCCAATTGAATTCCCGTTTTAACATTTTTTTAATAATCAATCCGCATGCATAACTCTTCATATAACGATCTTGAATTAATTCTTTTAAGATAGATGAAAATACCTAGATTATATTTTATCTTTTATGTATCGTTTAACATTTTTAAGGTTGCTGTAAGGTTCGGATTAATACAGGTTAAGGTTGAGGTAGTACAATGGGTTTGTAAGGAAGTGAGGGCTGAGTCGAATGATTCTCCCCCTTCTAAATTAATCATAGAGGTGAAAAGGTTTGAGAGAAAATAAAATTTTGTCTTCATTATGTTACTTCAGTATCTTTTTTGCGCCGTTTCTGTTTCCGATTATCGTCTATTTCTTAGGGAAGGACGAAGTGAAATATCATGCGAAAAAATCGCTTTGGACGCATTTAATCCCTTATTTGATTTTCGGCATTGGCATCCTTGGTTCAGGTTTACTTGGCATGAACGATATCAGACATGCTGGTCCGTTCTTAATTGCAACGTATGCTGTGACATTCCTCGTGGCGATCTACTTCTTCATTTGGAACATTGTCAAAGGCATTAAAGTGTTTTCAGAATAATAGATGAAAAAAACGGTTCTGTGATTGATCAGAACCGTTTTTTTTGTATGTCCCTTCATGCAGGTAATTGGATATCAATCGTTGTTCCTTCTCCTATCATACTGCGTATCATAATATCCCCGCCGTGCTTTTGGATGATATCCTTAGCAATGGCCATCCCAAGACCAGAGCCTGCATGTGTCCCTCCTGTATTCGTCCCTCTATAGTAGCGGTCAAACACTTTTTCTAGCTCTGCCTCTTCGATTCCTTTGCCGTTATCTTTAATCGTGATGTGGGTATTTTCTTTTTGTTCAAGCTGTACAATGATTTTCACATCAGAATCATTGTGAACAAGGGCATTTAAAATGAGATTGGTGACCGCTCTTCGTATGAGGATCGTATCAATATTCAGCATGAGATTGTCTACATTCGTTTGCAGCTCAATCGTCTGATCCGCATATCTCGAATGGTTTAGAATATCAATTAACGTTTCCCTCAGCAACGACACAATGTTCACTAGCTCTTTATGCAGCATGACGTCGTTATTTTTCAGTCTTGTTGTTAAATTTAGATCTTCCATGACGTCTTTGATGTACAGTGATTTATTCTCTATGATGCGGGCATAATGTCTGATGTCTTGATCTGAAAGAGGATAATTTGGATCTTTCATGATTTCTGCATAGCCTTGAATAGAGGATAATGGTGTTTTAATATCATGAGAAATATGACTGATCCAATCTTCACGCATTTGCTCTAATTTGTCTTTTTCTTTTTGGCTTGAAGCGAGCTGTTCTGATAAGTGATTGACATTATAGAAAACATCTTTATATATTCCCTTAGTTGGTAGCTTTGTCGTATAATCTCCGTTTGTAAGCCGCTGGATTCCATGAATGGCACGGTCGAGCGGTTTAATGAGCTGCCGGCTGAATAAGTACCCCATGAGTAAGGCAATGATGGCATCTATTGATAATAAAATCATCGTCCCGATATTGAATCTCGCCACTAAGTCCTTCGTGTCGAACGAAAATAAATATTTTCCGATGGAAGGGTCCTTAAATCCGATAAAGTAGCTGTATTCTTTGCCCTTTACTTTTTTTCCGCCAGCATAAATGGTCGATAATAATTGCTTATCCTTATATTTATGTAAGTTCACGATTTCTATCGGTGTATATTTGTTCTTTAATCCTTTAGGTGCCCGCGCATGATACACGTCTTGTCCATTTTCGTCTAAAATTTGAATCCATGCATTCTGTTGTTTTAAAGCTTTCTGCCCTTCTTTGTTTACGGTGATTCCTTGATCAGAAAAAGAGACGTATTGTTCAAATGATCTTGTGAAGGTTTCGGGCGTATTTTCCTCGTTATGCTGGCTGCTTGCCTGGAGTACAAGCCAAATCATAAATCCGAATAAGTTGATAAAGACCGTGATAATGGTCACGATAATGACAGAGACCATATATCTGCCTGTTAATCGCCATTTCATCCTTACGCATCCTTTACAACAAATTTATAGCCAAGCCCTTTGACCGTCACGAGAAATTCTGGTGTAGATGGGGAATTCTCTATTTTCTCCCGAAGTCTTCGTATATGAACCATCACCGTATTGTCAGAACCGAAGAAATCTTCCCCCCAAACGGTTTGATAAAGCGTTTCTTTACTGATTACACGGTTCGGGTGCTGCAAGAAATAGGTCATCAGCATAAGTTCTTTCGGTGTGAGCTCAATCGCCGCTCCGTTTTTCGTCAGTTCGGCTTGCTGCTCGTTTAACTCAAATGGCCCTTTTTTGATCACAGGATCATCTTGAGAAGGCTGTAAGTATGATGACCGTCTCAGCTGGGCTTTTACCCGATAGGCGACTTCCTTTGGGCTGAAAGGTTTTGTAATGTAATCATCGCCGCCAATGGCAAGTCCTACAATTTTGTCTGATTCCTCTCCCTTTGCTGATAAAAAGATAATCGGAACATGGGAGGTCTCTCTAATTTGTCTGCAAATATCATAGCCTTCACCGTCTGGGAGCATAATATCCAGTATGACGAGGTCGGGATGTTCTTGATGGAATTGCGTGAGCCCATCACGGGCAGTTGAAGCTGTTATCACCCGGTCAATGCCTTCTCTTGTTAATACTGTATGGATTAATTCCAAAATTTCTTTTTCGTCATCTATAATCAATACTTTGCTTTGAAGCTTTGGCATTTATGATCACTCTCCTGAAGTCATTGTTATTATTATACCCAAAGTGTAGACATCGTGAAAAATTAACTTTCTATTTGCATAGAAAAAAACCAATTTTCTTTTTTTATGAGAAAATTGGCTTTTGGTGTTTTTTAGCGTTTGACCACAAATGTTGTCACACTTTGAGCAGGGAGATGAGCCCAAAATTGATTTCCTGATATATTTAAATCAGTTCCAGGCTGAAGGTTGCTGTTACTGCTCGTAATCCATCTTGACGCTTGTGAAGCGGTTCCATTTTGCATGACAAAGTGCTGATTGACGCCTGTATTGTTTTTATTAATCGCTACAATGACGACCTTATTGTCCCCTTTGTAGGCTGAGACGAAAACATTCGGTTCAGGACTTTTCGTTGCATCAATTCTGACGTACCCTGGACGCACAAACTTAGAGAAATGCGCCATGTTGTAGCCGCGTTTGCTAATCATTCCATCTTCCTTCATAGGACCGTATGATCTGCGGATGTACCACCACACATACGCCTGAAAGTCCCCTTCCACCATCGAATGGTGTATATGCTCTGACACCCCTAGTGCCTCAGGCCAGCGGTCCGCTGAATTGTTATCACTATTCGGGTAGTAGACCTCTGTCATCCACAGCTCTTTCCCCCCTCCTTTTTGTTTAAAAAGAGAATACGGAAGCTGGCTGATTTGGGTTCCGTACAGATGGGCACCGAGAATGTCCATATTTCTAAGCGCCTGCGGATCGTTTAAAATGGGGTCTGATATATTTTTAAGGTATTGAAAAGATTCTGGTGCAATCACACGTGCATTAATGGAGCCGGCATTTTCTCTCATGAATCGCAGGATTTCCTGAGGCGTCCACCATGTCCATTCGTGTGCATAATCGGGCTCGTTTTGTACAGAAATGGCATAGAGGTTGACGCCATTATTTTTCATATATGTCACAAAATCATTCAGATGCTGAGCATATGCGGCGTATTGATTGTATCTCAACCGCTTTGCAGACGCACCATTACGGTTGAAGGTCTCCACCATATGGCTTGGAGGATTCCAAGGTGAAGCGATCACCAAAGCGCCATGCTCTATTGCTCTTTTGGCGGTGGCGACTTCTCTGTGCCAATTATTTCTGTTCTCGTCTACATAAATTCGTAGAATGGAGAATCCTAATTGATTCTGCCCATTGCCAAAGGCGGTTTCCCTTTGAGGGGCTGTCAAATCACCAATCCAAGCCGGGTGGTTCATTCCGCCAAAGCCGCGAATCACTTGTCTTTCCGCATTGACATTAATATTCGCATCACTTGCTGCTGAAACCTCAGTTACCCCGGGTCCTATGAACATAACAGACAGCATAGTGAAGCAGACCAATAAAGTACAAATTGGTTTTTTGATCATGGACATCAAATTTTCCCACTCTCCCATCAACCAGTGATAGATGCCGCAGCATCCGATTTTGTTTACCTTTGAGTAAACTGCCAGGAATCAAATTGGAATAGGTTGGCACCATTTCCTTTGAAGACAAAAAATACGTTGTGCACGCCTGCTGCCCCGTTTACTGCCGTTTCTATTTCTCGCCAGTTTCCGCCTGTGGAAGGGACATTGAGTGTTCCAACGATTCTGCCATCTGGACTGCCAAGACGTACTTCTATTTGTCCGCCTGAAGCGGATGCTACATTGGCTTTAAACGTTCTGGCACCGCTCGATCCGAAATCGACGTTACTGACAGCCACCCAATCTTCGTTTTGAATGTTTGTGACATGCTGGTTATTGACTGGTCCGCCTGGAGCTGAGGAGGCCTCTGTCAAAATGCGTCCATTCCAAGCGAATGTTTCAGCTTCTACCCGCTGATAAGGATTCAGGTTGGATAGCTGTTTGACTCCTTCAAAATTGGCTGCGACCTCTCGAAGTGAGCCGTCAGCATTATGCACAAGCTTATTAATGTGGGGAGATCTGTAGCCTTTCCCTGCTCCATATAAGGCAGAGCTCACCGTTTGCGTGTGATACACGACATACCACTCGTTTTTTAAATTGAACACAGCATGATGGTTGTTACCACCGCCACCGAAAAATGCACCCGGATTTTTCAAGAAGTGTCCTTTATACGTAAAGGGGCCCATAGGACTTGAGCTCGTCATATAACCGATTTCACCTGGTGGTTTATCTGCTGGGTGGGAGCCGCCAAAATTGATGCAATAGGAATAGTAATAGGTACCGTTATACTTATGCATCCCCGAATCTTCAAACATAAAAGGAGCATCAATGGTCGAGGCACTGCCGATAACACTTGTCATATCAGGCCCTAGTTTCAGAACCCTTGCTGTTTTAGGATTGGCCCATTGTCCCTGCGTTGGGTTAGAACCGCCTGGAACGCCTCCGCCGGCATAGAGATAACCGGTTCCGTCATCATCTACAAAGACGGCTGGATCAAAAAGCCATACAACACCGGACATCCCTGGCGTATTTGGCGTGACGAGCGCTTTTCCGATAGGATCTGTCCATGGACCAATCGGGCTGTCTGCTGTCAGGACGCCAATCCCTCCGCCGCTGTTCGCGAAATAAAGGAAAAATTTATCCTTCCCATTGATCTTTTTCACTGCAGCGGATGGAGCCCAGGAAGCACCTGCCCATTTGGCAATCCCTTTGCCGCCATTGGCCCCATTTGCGCCAGCTACTGGAATCGCTCCGTGATCTGTCCAGTTCACCATATCCGCCGAAGAGATGACAAAGACCCTATTCAAATTCGCAAAAGAATTATCTTTAATCGTTCCATTGCTGTGATATTCATAGTCATCACTCGACATATAAATGTACACTCTGCCGTTATAGGTGAGCGCAAACGGATCCGCCCCCAAGTGATGGTCTATGAGTGGATTTGCATTTCCTACTCGTTTTGCAATGGGGGTACTTGCTGCACTCGCATCATATACCGGTATACAGCTCAGTACCAAAGCAAGAATCAAAAAACCTACACCGCACTTCATCCTCTTCCTCATCGTGTCATTTTCCTCCTGTTTTCATCTTCCTAATCTTGGGGTTTACGCCCAATTTCAAATTATGTTGATATGCGCTGATGAAGAATGAATACAAAGGATGATTTCTAGGGGAAAGCACTGCTAAAATCATCATGAAAACCCTTACTTTTTGACTAGGAGACAACAAAAAAATGCAGTTATCCATTTTGGAACTGCATTTTTTTCAACTTATAAAATAATGTAGATTACATATATCGAGCGGTCACCATTTTCTTTCTTGTGTAAAACTCTACTCCGTCTGTTCCGTTGGCATGTAAGTCCCCGTAGAAAGAACCCTTCCAGCCGGAAAACGGGAAAAATGCCATTGGTGCGGGCACACCGATATTAACGCCGAGCATACCTGCTTCGATGTTTTCGCGAAATTCTCTAATGCTTGATGCACTGTCTGTGTACAGGCAGGCACCGTTCGCAAATTTTGATTGATTGGACAGGTCGATCGCTTCCGTTAATGAAGAGACACGGACAATGGATAAGACTGGTGCGAAAATCTCGTCCTGCCAAATTTTCATTTGATTTGTGACATGGTCAAAAATCGTCGGTCCAACGAAATACCCTTTTCCATTTGTTTCAAGGTCTTTCCTGCCATCACGAATGAGGCTTGCTCCTTCTTCAATCCCTGACTGGATGTATTGAAGCGTTCGTTCTTTATGTTCCTTTCGAATGACTGGACCAAGAAAGACCTCTTCATTTATTCCGTTTCCGATGACGAGCTCGTTCGATTCATCAACTAATTTTTGAATGAGCTCATCTGCGACTTCTTCTTCCACCGCTACAACGGCCGCGGCCATGCAGCGCTCTCCTGCTGATCCAAAGGCAGCACCAATGATTTGTTTCGTTGCCGCATCTAAATCTGCATCTTTGAGAACAATGGAGTGATTTTTTGCACCTGCAAGTGCTTGGACACGTTTGCCATGCTCTGTGCCTTTTTTATAGACGTATTCTGCAACTGGCTGAGAGCCGACAAATGAAATGGCTTTGACCATTTGATGTTCAAGCAGACCGTTGACGACATCGTGAGCCCCATTGACAATGTTGAGAACACCTTTTGGAAGACCCGCTTCTTCAAATAGTTCGGCTAATCGCGCGGCAAGAAGAGGCGTTCGTTCTGAAGGTTTTAAAACAAACGTATTTCCACAGGCAATAGCAAGCGGGAACATCCAGCACGGGACCATCATCGGAAAGTTAAATGGGGTAATACCGGCGATGACACCAATTGGATAGCGGTACATGCCAGATTCGAGTCCAGATGCGATATCTGGTAATTGTTTTCCCATCATTAAGGTCGGTGCACCAGCGGCAAATTCCACACACTCAATCCCGCGCTGCACTTCTCCTTTTGCTTCTGTTATGCTTTTTCCGTTTTCAATCGTGACGAGTTCAGCCAGCTCATCCCATTTTTCAACGAGTAACTGCTGGTATTTAAATAAAATGCGTGCACGGCGGGGAACCGCTGTTTTAGACCAAGTGGTAAATGCTTCTTGTGCTGCCTGTACCGCACGTTCGACATCCGTTTTTGTTGAAAGCGGCACTTCTGCGATGATCTCGCCAGTAGCTGGGTTATATACTGCCTCTGTTTGATTTGTTTCTGCCTCAATCCATTGTCCGCCAATATAATTTTTCAACATTTGTACATCTGTTTTGGTCATGTTCCCTCTCTCCTTTTTATGAAAAAATGTCATGCTTATAGGATGTGTATGGTTGTCATTGTCTCATCTAATGGGCGTTCATCTGTATTCACTCTTTGTCAAATGAAACTGACGTTTTGGTTTACGTTGTGATAAACAGCTTGCTCTAAGCTGAAAGGTGAATGGCTGTCTGCACTTGTTTGCCACATTTGTTTGTGAGATATGACACCTGGATGGTATCCATTCATGGTTTATTATTGGTTAACTTTTGGTTAACTTTTGGTTAACTTTAGAAAAATCATAATATTAAAAACGCTTTCAGTCAATCTCTTTTTGCTGCATAAGAAAAACCTGATGCGCGTTGCATCAGGTAGAGGCTGGTTCTTTTCTGTTATTTGGTTGATGCAGCATATTGATTCGGTTCTGTATAATGCGGGAGCATCTTTCCATGTGCTTCAATGAGTTCATCGCATAATTTGATGGTGTCATCAATCGATAGCTCAGCGCTTGTGTGTGGATCAAGTAAAGCCGCTTGATAAATGTGCTCTTTTTTGCCGCTGATTGCTGCTTCGATCGTCATGAGCTGTGAGCTGATATTGGTCCGGTTGAGTCCAGCTAATTGTTCAGGGATCTCTCCGACAAAGCAAGGCATGATGCCGCTGCGATCTGCAACACATGGTACTTCGACACATGCTTTTTCAGGCAGGTTGTGAATGAGGCCTCCTGTGTTCAGCACATTACCGCCAAATTTAAAGGGAACGTTCGTTTCGATCGCTTCAATGATACGAGAACCATATTCTTTTGAGCGAGTATGTGTGATCTGTGTATTGCCTACAAGGTCATGCTTCATTGTATTCCAGTTGTTGATTTGTTCCTCGCAGCGTCTCGGGTATTCATCGAGCGGAATGTTAAATTGACCGATCAGTTCGGGATAGCGTGATTTGATAAAATAAGGATGGTATTCGGCATTGTGCTCTGAGGACTCAGTGACATAGTACCCGAATTTATCCATCAGCTCAAAACGTACCATATCATGGTGACGCGATTGCTGCTTTTCTTTCGCTCTTCTCTTGATTTCTGGGTACAAATCTTTTCCGTCTCGTTTCACCTCTAATAACCATGCCATATGGTTGATGCCGGCAATTTTTTCTTCAATGCCTTCATGATCCATTTCAAGTGATTCAAATAGATCCTTTGTGCACACCTGCACACTATGACAAAGACCCACTGTTTGAATTGGTGTATAGCGCAGCATCGCACCTGTCAGTGTGGCCATTGGATTTGTGTAATTTAATAATAAGGCATTTGGGCAAACCTCTTCCATATCCTTTGCAAAGTCAAGCATCACAGGAATCGTTCGAAGGAAGCGGAAGATACCGCCGATGCCAACCGTATCCGCAATCGTTTGTCTTAACCCGTATTTTTTCGGAATCTCAAAATCGATCACAGTGCTTGGCCGATAGCCTCCAACCTGGATGGCATTGATGACATATTTCGCATCCTTTAAGGCGTCTTTCCGGTTGTGATAGGGCTTAATGGTCACATTTGCACCGTGGTTCTCTTTTAAATGGCGGAGCATCGTTTCTGATTCTTTCAGCCGGTTGTGGTCGATATCATATAAAGCGAATTCAAAGCCGCTAAGTGCAGGGACGAACAAACAATCTCCTAATATATTTTTAGCAAACACGGTACTTCCTGCACCGATAAATGTAATTTTAGACATAGACGACTCTCCTTTTTACATCCATAATGAACTATCCTTTGACAGAACCTTGTGAAAGCCCTGCGATAAAATATTTTTGCAAAAGTACAAACATCGTAACCATTGGCAGCATCGCAATGAGCGCAGCGGCACCAACGAGCTGGAGCTGATGCTGATTTTGACCAAAAAAATGAGATAAGGCGACTGTGAGTGTATGCATCTCTTTATCTTGCAAAAAGAAGATGGCAAATTGATAGTCGTTCCAAATATACACACAGGCAATGATTAAAACAGAAGCTGTAATTGGCTTCAGAAGCGGAAAAACGACAGTGAAAAAAACTCTGAGTGTCCCCGCTCCATCAATACGGGCTGCTTCTTCGAGCTCCTTTGGAATGGTCGACCGGATAAAGCCTGCGTATAAGAAAATCGTCAGTGGCAAAAAAGCAGCCACATTATTTAAAATAGCGATTTGATAGGTGTTCATCATCCCGATTTGAACGACCATTTTATAGAGCGGGACAAGGGCTGTGAGCGGTGGAATGACCATAATGGCTATGAATAAAACATAAACTGCTTTATTCAGCTTTGTGCTTCTTCTTGCGAGCGGATAGGCTGCAAGAGATCCAAAAATAATGAGCAATACAGCAGAGCTGAACGTAATGATCACTGTATTCAAAAAAGACTGACCAAGCTGAGCCTCTGTCCATGCCGTGCGAAAGTTTTCAACATGAAGCGCTTTTGGAAACAGCCATTTTGAACTGAAATCTCCTATCCCCTTTAATGATGTCGTCACCAAGATATAGAATGGAATGAGGTGAAGTAATGTCATCAAAAGGGCGAGGAAGGTATACCATCTCTTCTTGCGTTTAAAGGCGTTATCCATCACACCTCGGTCTCCTTTCGTTTGAAATAAATCAGCGCTGCGACACTAATGACAAGGATGATGACCGCCATGAAAACCCCTTGCGTTGCTGCATAGCCTGCATCCTGACGTTTGAAATACAGATCATACATAAAGGTCGACATCGATTGCGAGGAATCTCCAGGTCCGCCGCCTGTTAGTGCCACAATGACATCAAAGAGCTTGAGCCCGCCAATGACATTCAGCACAACATTAATGGTGATGGATGGCATAAGGAGCGGCAATGTGATTCGCTTAAATTGCTGGAGGCTTGATGCGCCGTCTAATTGTGCCGCTTCATAATAATCCTTAGGAATACTTTGAAGGCCTGCTAAATAAATGATCATCGCAATCCCGACGAATTGATAGGTATTGACAAGCACAATGATCCATGTGTTTAATTGCGGATTGCCAAGCGCATTCATTTGGTCAAATCCAAAAAACGCCACCACATCGTTTAAGGCACCGCCTTGGTAAGCAAACACAAAATACCAAATATAGCCGATGGCAATCGGACTGATCATGACAGGTAAATAGATCACTGTTCTTGTAATGGCTCTCATCTTTAAGCTTTGATTTAATAAGAGAGCATATCCAAGTCCAATGATATTTTGTAAAATTGTGCTCCCGATTCCGTATAGAAGCGTATTTTTGACAACAAGCCATGTCGTTGGGTCTTGAAGCAGACGCTTATATTGTTCAAGGCCAATCCAATCATAAGTTTGTGAGAACCCGTTCCAATTCGTAAAAGAAAGCTGAATTCCGTTCAAAAAAGGATAAATGATAAAGGTACTGACGACGAGAACAGCTGGCATGTACATCCACCAAAGGGATGAATTCTGTCTTTTTTTCAGCTTCTGTTTTGGTAAAGAGGTGAATGCGGCTGGCTGCTGTGCTTTTGTGATGTCATTCATTGGCTTCACTCCTGTTTCAGCATCCTTCCGCTATTGTTTTTTCAGACGTTTATATTCCTCTTCCATCTTCTTCGATAATTGTTCTGGTGTGATGGAGCCTGCTAATAATTCTTGACCCGTCGTTGCCATGACAGCCCACATTCCGCTTGGTAAGTACTTTCGATCGAAGTAAGGTTCAATGTTCACCTGTTCGTATTGATCGTAAAACGTAGAGTAATAGTTTTTCGCTTTTACATGCGTTAAGGCTGCTTCAGAGGATGTGCCTTCTGCGATCTTTTTCGCATTTTCAGGCTTTGCGAGAAAATTGATGAATTGTTTTGCTTCTTTTAGATGCTTGGAATCCTTCCAGGCAGCGACAGTAAATCGTTCTCCCCCAATCCAGCTTTGCTCATCTCCTTCATGAATGGCAGGAACAGGCATCGTGCCTACTTTGATCGATTGATTGAGTTCAGACGCTTCAGGTCCTAAAGAGCCTCCGACAAAGGTGAAGGCTATTTTGTTTTGTGCCATCAGTTCAGGTGCTTGAGATAGTTTCGCTGTCAGCACATCTTTGTTTAACAGGTCTTGATCCTTCAGCTCCTTCATGAACTGTGCAAGCGGTGTATAGTGAGACCAATCAAATGATCCGTTTTCAAGTTCTTTTCCGTATTGATGTTTTTGATCGGTGATTAATAAAGGTGTGGCTAGTTCATCAAAAACTTGGGCGATATTTGAGTTATCTCCTCCTGGTATCCAGAGCGGCACAACCTCTCCTTTGCTCTTTCCTTTCACTGTCAGCAAAGCGGATTTTAGTTCATCAAGTGTTCTTGGGACTTCAATGTCATAGTCCTTTAATAGATCGGCATTAAAGCTAAGCCCGTCTTTTGCTTGATTCAGCGGATAAGCGTATACTTTGCCATCTTGGTCCTTTAAAATCTGATCGAGTGAAGGATCAAGCTGTTTGACCCAATCCATCTCTTTTAAATCAGCCACATACTCGCTGTAGCGCAGTTTGGCCCAGCCATGTGTGTCAAACAGATCTGGCATATCGTTTGCCCCCATTTTGACGCGGATCGTATCTTCATAGCTGTTGCCTGGGAAGTTGGCATCGATTCGAAGATGTGGATGCTCTTTTTCAAACTCACGAATCACTTCTTCAAACGCTTTTCTTTCCCCGCTGTTGCTCATCGTCGAAAAGAGAGTCAGGGTGACCTTTCCGTTTGCTTCTGAAGTACCGTTATTGCCGCAAGCAGACAAAAGAATGGTCAAGACAAAGGCCGCAGTCAGCAGTATGATTTTCTTATTCATGGTTTCCTCCTTTTGATTACTGAAAATTCAGACGATAATCGGTAGAATTCATGAAGTTGCGGAAACAAAAGAAGTCCATTATACTGGAATTCTATTCTTTTCAAAGAGATAAGAGAGCATACAAGCAGGCTGCCTTGTTCTTAGCATGATCTGGCCATCATGCTAGCAGCTTGCTTGCTGCTTTTTTGTCTCTTTTTTGTTTGCTGAAATGGTGGTTCACCCCCTTTCATGGATGAGGCATGTGCTGCCCCGTTCGATGAGTTTTGTTGGCACGACGACTTTTAGAGGGAGCTTTCTGCCGTTTATTCGCTCAAGCAAAAGCTTCAAGCCGACTTCCCCCATTTCTTCTGTATATACTTTCACACTTGTAAGCGTCGGACTTGAAAATGAAGCGGCTTCAATGTCATTAAACCCAACAATGGATACATCGAAAGGAACACGCAGACCGGCTTCGTTGAGCGCGCGCATTGCACCGATCGCCATTGAATCACTTCCGATAAAAAAGGCTTGTGGAAGATTTCCTTTTTTAATGGCTTGCTGCATGAGCGTATAGCCTTCTTGCATGGAGTATTCCCCAATATGGATGTCATCCAGATGAAGACCTCCTGCCTCTTGCATTCTTTTCATAAACGTCGTTTGTCTTTCGTCCTCAATCACAGCATTTCCTTCGAAATAATGCTCCCGCTCCTTTCCGCCAATATAGCCAAGATGTGTATAGCCAAGCGATTGCAGATGACGAATTGCGCGATCTGCCGCTCTTACAAAATCGACATGTACACAATCATACAAATCTTCATCCGCATAATGATTGATAAAAACAATGTGTTCCATTCGGTTTGTCATTTTTTCAACTGTATCAGGGCTGATTCGTCCAATGACGATCAAACCGTCAATATCCTTTAGCATCGCCCCTTTGTCCATGCTTCTCAGGCGAAAGGTATGGAGGGTGGACAGCCCTTGTTTGGCATATTCTTTTTCAATTCCTTTTCGAATCGATGAAAAAAAGGGATCATTTAATTCTTCGTCAATGGATTGAGCGACAACGATACCGATGACTGGGGATTCAGATGGGCTTTTTTCCTCTGCTTGATCGGCTTTTCTTGCTCTCACTGGGGTATAGTTTAACTTCTTCGCAATGTCGAGGATGTTTTGTCTTGTTGCGTGAGAAACGGCAAGTGTTTGATCGCCATTTAACACACGGGATACAGTAGAAACGGACACTTTTGCATCATGAGCAATATCTTTGAGTGTGGTCACAGGCAAACTCCTCTTGGTTTTTGACTAAATATTTACTAAAGATATTTGAAGAATAACACGTTAGTAAAGCGCTTTCAAGTATGGGTTTGCGATTTTTTATTTTGTATTTGAGTATATTTTGGTGAGTTTGTGTTGTTTTAGTAAAATTGCGTAAAAAAGAGGATGGATTTCATCCTCTTTACTAACGTGATTCAATTGAGGCCGTTTCTTTTGTAAATAATTGCTTCATTGTCTCCCAAGCCGTATCGAGTTGTTTGTGAAGTCCAAATAAACCTGAGGTACCGATAATATAGATCTCATTTCCAGCCTCAGCAAGCAGCCGGAACGTGCTCTCATTACAAGAGCCGTCTACTTCAATTGAAAATGAGTAGCCTCCCTTCTCTTTTACATCTTTCACCTGTTTCAATTTCTGAAGCATTTCTTTAATAAAAGGCTGTCCAGCAAAGCCTGGATCAATCGTCATGATCGTCACTCGGTCTATTAAATGTATAAAGGAATCTAACGCTGCAATTGGTGTGGCGGGGTTTAAGACAAAGCCGACCTTGCAGTTTCTTTGATGGATATGCCGAATGATTCTAAAAACGTCTCTTTGCACGACTTCTGGGTGTAAGCAGATCATGCTTGCGCCTGCATCAATGCAGGCATCGATTAAAAATTCTTGAGGGTATTCTGCCATAAGATGCACATCAATTGGTCTATCTGTCAGTTTTCGAAGCTGTTCAATGAAAAAGGGCGATAAGGTGATATTTTTCACGTAATGACCATCCATGACGTCGACATGATATCGATCTGCTCTCGTGTTGAGAATATGAATTTGTTCGCGGAAGTGCGTTAAATCCATGCACATCAGTGAAGGTGAAAAAATGGCTGTCATTCTCAGGCTCCTCCTTTTTACAGTTGAAATAAAAGCTTGATCATTCCAATCAAGATTCCGATGATACCAAAGTCTGTATCTCCAAAAGTTGTCCCTTCAAAGCCAAGGGTTCCTAACACAGGTAATAAACAAGCAGGTAAAAAGGAAAGAAGCAATCCATTCACAAAGGCCCCAGCGACAGCTCCTCTCACGCCTCCTGTTGCATTACCATACACTCCTGCTGTAGCGCCGCAAAAAAAGTGCGGGACAAGACCAGGGACAATGACAGTTAAACCAAACAAAGGTAAAAGAAAAATGGATACGATGCCTCCTGCAAAGCTGCATAAAAAGCCGATAATGACTGCATTTGGAGCAAATGGAAAAACGGTTGGTGCGTCTAGTGCCGGTTTTGCCCCTTTCACAAAACGATCGGCAATCCCTTTGAAAGCAGGCACGATTTCACCGATTGCCATCCGCACCCCGGCTAAAATAATGTACACACCAGCAGCAAAGGTAATAGCCTGAATGAGAATGAAGACAGCGAAGTTCGTGCCTCCGCTAATTTGTTCTATAAAGGGAATCCCGGCAAACGGTGCAATCGCAAAGAACAGCAAAGCCATCGTGATCGAAATGGCCACAGATGTATCTCTTAGAAAGCCGAGTGATTTAGGCACTTGAATGGTTTCTGTTGATCTCTCTGGACGACCGATCCATTTCCCGATCATTCCCGCAGTAAAATAACCGAAGGTGCTGAAGTGTCCAAGTGCGAGATCATCGCTTCCGGTGACTTTCCTTGTGAATGGCTGAAGAATAGCGGGTGCAATGACCATAGCTGTCCCTAATATAATCGAACCGGTGGTGACAAGAAATCCTCCTTGCATTCCAGCTGTCGAGAGAACGACTGCGAGCATTGCAGCCATATATAAGGTATGGTGTCCTGTTAAAAAGACGTATTTAAAGGGTGTGAATTTTGCCAACAATAAATTGACCAGCATGCCAAAAATCATAATGAGAGCCGTCTGTGTCCCGAATTCCTTTTGAGCAATAGCCGCCATGGCATCTGTATTTGGGACAACTCCTTGAATGTGAAATGCTGCTTCAAACATTTTTCGAAAAACTCCAAGTGAATCAGACACGACTGTGGCGCCCGCTCCTAATATTAAAAACCCCATCGTTGTTTTCAAGGTGCCTGACACGGTATCTGCAGCTGACTTTTTCTGTAAAAGTAAACCGGCCAGTGCAAACAAACCGATGAGAATGGCTGGTGTGCCCAATATATCGTTCATGATCAGTTCTATCATGATGTGAATCCCCCTTTTTCGTGGCTTAAATGTGTTTACGAAGGACGTCTTTAATGGCTTCCTGGTCTAACAAGTTATTTAATCCAGCGACCTTTCTTGTGCCGTCATCCAGCTGATCGATAATATCTGTTGCTCCGATATATAGATCGGCCAGTTCATTTTTACTTGTGCTGAGATCGGTATGATCCACTTCAGCTACAAGCCCTAACTCTTCTAATGCTTTTTTGACATTCATTTCTACGATAAAGCTGCTTCCTAATCCGTTTCCGCACACAACAAGAATTTTTTTCATTCTCTTTTTCCTCCTTTATAGTTGTGAAAATTGATTAATTAGTTCTTGCACTGATGCTAATTCCTTTGCTTCAACCAGTTGTTTCATCCGTTTTTCATCACTTAACAGCATGGTCAGCTGTTTGAGTGCTTTCAGATGGGTCATACTGTCAATGGCTGCTAGCACGATGATGAGACGAACCTGTTTTTTTTCCTCCTTAGAGAAAAAAACGGGCCGTTCGAATGACATGAGTGACATGCTTAATTTGTTCACACCGTCCTCTGGTCTGGCATGCGGAATAGCTACTTGTGGTGCAATCACAATATAAGGTCCATTTTGATGAACGGACTGAATCATGGCCTCCACATAACCTTTCTGAATGGCATTTTGATCGAGTAGAGGCTGCGCTGCTTTTGTGATGGCCTCTTGCCATGTTTCTGCTGTTTGCTGGAGATGAATGGTTTTTTCTGTTAATAAATCGTTTAACACTGGTTTCCACCCTTTCTGATGGGATACATATGCGGGATGCAGTAGCTCTTTAAGATCACGAAGCAGTGCTTTTTCATTTTGTACGATGGTATGCTGTTGAATGATATTGAATAAAGCGTTCACATTTTTCTCATCAAACCTGATTTCTGCACCTTCCCCATATTGAAGTAAGGTTTTTTTCTCATAGGCAGTGAGAATGGGATGAACGAGGTGAACGGGTTTTCCTTTAAACGAAATAGGTGTTGTTGATACAACAAAGTCGACATCAATGGATGACATTTCTTCATATGAACGCTTTGATAATAGTCCACGCACTTCAATGTAACCGATTAATTCGATAAGCTGTGTTTTCAGCATGTGACTTGTACCAATTCCTTCGCCGCAAACAATGTATACAGAACGCCGCACAATAGGCGAAATCCCTTCTCTTCTCATCCAACCACCAAAATGCATCGCCACATAAGCAATTTCATGATCACTTATCTTTGAGCAGGTCGCCTTTTCTAAATGGCATACGACCTTTTGAGTGATGTCAAACACCTCTGGCTGTGTTTTTTTAATAGATTCTGTTAATTCATTGTTGATATCAATGTGATAAATGAGTCTGTAATAGGCTGGGATGAGATGCATTGTTAAGTTTTGCTCTAAGGCTTCGTACTCTTGAAAGGAGATACAAGCATACCGCTGAAAATCAAAAATCATTTGTCTGGCAATAGTGCGAATGAGATGCTCTTCTGGCTTTTTACTTGATGGAAGCTTTTGTTTCTTGGCGCTGAGCCATAGAGTGCTAAGAAAATAGATTTCATCATCATGAACTTGAAGACCGGTTTCTCTTTGAATTCGTGCCATGAAACGAATAGCCGCCAAGCATTCATCTGTTTCCTGTAATGTACGCTTTTCTTTGTTTGAAAGGTGTACAGCACGTCCTAGCTTCACCCGCTTAAAGTAGAAAAAGAGATCCAAAGACAGCTGATCCAGCATGTCATCTGCAAACTCGAGCTTAAGCTCTTGTTCTGACTGCTCGAGGAGATGCTTTAACCGCTTATATGAAATTGGCCCCTTTAACCAAAAAGATGGAAACGCTTTTTCGTTTTTTATCATTGTGCGAATGGAATGAATATAAGGTTTCAGCGCCAATCGAATCGCTCTTTCTTCTCCTGAAATCAAATAGCCGCAGGCTGCCTGATAGTGGAGGGTAAGCTGCTGCTTTGAAAGTGCTTCTTTTAGCTGTTTCATATCTTCAAGCAATGTATTCCGGCTCACTTTGATCAACTTCATAAAGTCATCAATTTTTAGACATTTCTCACTGCATGCAATGGATAAGAGCAGGATGGCCCTTCTTTCCTTTACACATGGTTCATAATCATGGCCAACGAGAATGGTGTTAGCTTTTTTCATAATGATTTCTTTTTCATGAGGATCTAAGTAGTAGCCAAGTTGATCTTTTCGCTGAACGCCACTAAGCTCATGAGTTTCCAGCCAGCTATTCATTCGTTTGATTTCAGAGTAAACGGTTCGAGTAGAGACATTCAGTCGATTCTGTAAATCTTCAATTGATAAATAAGATGTCGTGTGAATCAGCATTGATAGTAAAGTCGTGCCCCTTTTGGTTAAATACAGTTGGAATTCCTCCCTTCTTCCCTTTGGTTATAAGTCTAATCAACTGACATGCATCAAAGAAGCCCAAATGTCTTCAGCAAATGCTGTGCAGCTTTTTGGGTGTTCTTTTGTTATATGAATAAGCACACTCAAGCGAGTGTGCTTTAGACTTTTAATAAAGGGGGCAAACGATGTTTATTTAAGCCCTTTGTCTTTTTTTCGTGATAGAAACAAACCCTTTTGTAATGAGGTCATGAATGTCCTTAAAATCGTTTCACATGCTTTTTTTGATCATTCACAATGCTTTTGGCATTCTTGATTCAAACTTATGTACTGGCATCATTTCCACCAAAAAAAGCGGACATCAATCAAGGCACTTAAAGTGCTCAATGATCAGCGTCCGCAGGTTCTTCCTCTGGATAAAATATTCACGTTCGTTTTGCTTGTCTCTATCATACGATGACCCACATAGGAAAAAAGGTCCCCATCCCTCTTTTTTTCGGTTTTTTGCATAATCTCATTAAAAACAAACTAATTTGAATGATTTTAAGCATTTTTGAAAGAAAGTCTTGAAGAACTACTTTTACTGGTGAATTCGCAGTAGTAGCCACTACATGATTTACACGTTCTAAAATTTGAGGATGCTTCATATCAATTTCTTGCCTTCTTCAATTGGAAAACTTCTCAATGTATCAATACAAATCTCAAATAATTCTTTATCATTAGTATTCAACAAATCTATTAAAATATTTAACTCATATTCATTGCACTCATTATCCAGACAGTAAGCAATTTTACGCTGCCACTCTATTGGTTTATTAAGCACCTGATTTGATAGTTCTTCCCAGTCGTTTAGGCTAAAATCAGAGAGTATCTCACTAGCAATCAAACACCCGTCATCATACCATGAGTCTATCGTTGTATTAGCAGATAAAAGATTATCTAATTCTATAAACATATTGAGTCCCCTAATTATGAATTTACTCTGAGAACACATTCGAGTACCTATAGCCCCAAAAATTGATCATAAACGAGTAAATCTGAAGAAAATAACGATGTTAATTTGTTAGTAATTAAGTATCTACTATTTTAGTTCCACCAGTTAGATGTAATTTCTTTCAAATGAAATTCTATAAAATCAATCACTTTGGTATAGTCATCCGAGCTGAATTCCTGAATAGGATTGTCCCAATCTGTATTTTTAACTATTAGAACAAGATAGTTACCATCTGAAGATAAATCGGGATACCATCCTAAATCCAATGTTATTGATGATTTCTCATGATAAAGTTGTAACAAACTTTCAGTGAACATAAACCATCTATCATCTTCTGTTTCTAACTTTTTAGGGTCAATTTCCCTAAAATTATTATAACGTACAATCCAACCTTCAGTTATTCTTAAAGGATGAATGTTTACTTCGGGAATATCAAGTTTCACATATTTTCTCATCATCATCTGACCTCTTTGCTAATATTCTAGTTATTTTATTCCTAATTTATTTAAATACTTATTTAGTCTGTCTCCAGCAATCGGGTGGCCGTGATACACATTTCCACTCGTCAGTTCTCCCCTAATCCAACTAGTAGATTTACCATTATCATAACCAACAATTTTACCTGTATCATAAATGAAATAAAAATTATTGTTGCTATTATCAATGATATGCCCTTTTTGAAGAGCCTCTTTTTCTAAAACTTTATTATTTATTTCAGGCAGGTATTGAGCATTTCTTTTTCCTGTCTCACTAAAACGTTTGGCTTCTTCAGCAGTCCTAGCCTTTAAATGTTTATTATCATGATGAGAATATACTGCATTATTTATCTTAGCTCTAAAATCTTTTCTACCATAATAACTTTTATGAGCAATTTCATCGTGCCTTTTTGAAATATTAGGTATGCCTGTACTCTTTACCCCCATCTTCCCATGAAACCCTTTCGCCCCAAACGGCAAAAGCATTCCCAGCGCCGCGTTCATACTCGCTTCCTGCTGTTCTTTCGAGATCTTATTCCCAAACATATCACGCCCCGTAATCGCTTCGCTGAAGCCGTTGGTGGCGGTGAGGCCATATAAGCCTTTTTGGGATGTTTTTAAGGCGTCAAAGGATTTTTGCGAGGTCTTGTAGATGTCGACTGCTCGTACTGCGGCTGATGTGGCTTGAGTCGTTTTATAAACGGCTTTCCCGCCTTTGAAAATGCGGCCTGCCCAGCCGACGATTGGGATATAACCTGCCGCTGCCATGCCGCCTGCGGCGACGCGTTGACCTGCGGTGAGTTCTTCGCCTGTGATCGGGTCGACGCCCGTTGCGGCGCGTTTTGCATCGTTCACACCAGTCAGTTCATTCACGATATTTCCACCATAATCAAGTGCTTTTTCATACCAAGGACGGTTGGCGAGTGCTTCTTGTTCCTTTGCGATCTCGCGGGCTTCCTCTTGTTCTTTTTTAATTTTGAGATATTCAGAAGTTTGCTTCTCAATATCGCTTTTTGCCTTGTAGATTTCGCTATTTTGATACGCTTTCTTGTCAAAATTCATCGGCGAAATGGCTTTTCCGTCATTTGTCGCATTCATCATTTCTGCGTACAATGCCATTGTAGCCTTCTCCTCAGTCTCTGACAAAGCATATTCATCTTTTAAATTTTGATCAAGTTCTATTAAATCTTTAACGGTCTTTTTTCGCTCGTCTTCCGCATCTGCAATCTTTTCATCAAAGCTTTGACTATCAAATACTTCTAGAGAGATGAGGTCGTCGATGTCTTGAAAAATCGTTTTAAGCGCCTTTTTTTGATCCTTCACAATGCTTTTGGCATTTTTGATGCCCATATGTACAGCGTTGTCTAAAAAGTGTTCTTCTACAAAGGTATCGCCGCCAAAATTCGTATCATCAAGTGTCCCAGAAACGCCTTCATGAAAGGCTTTCTGCTTATCAATGAAGCTGATAAACATGTCTACATTTCCAGCCAGTTCTTTGTAGAAGCTTTTAATGTTATCGGCGCCTTTTCCCGTGAATTCATCACCGAGGTTTGCCACGCCTTGAAGTGTCTTTTTTAAATCTACCATTTGTTCACGGAGTTCCCGGTAGTGTTTTGCCCTTGCGTCCATGGCACTTGTTAGTGCTTTTGCATCAAGTATCTTCCCCAGAAGAATTCACTCCTTCCTATTCATTGACAAGGTCAATTTTACCAACACAAAGTTTGTCATTAAATAGGAATAAAGATACAAAAACAGTACTTATTATGTAAATGAACAGTGTTTCAATAGAGTGCCTTGTTAGCTCCACTTTTCTCAGTAATTATTAAAATGCGGTTTTTACAACGATCTTTTAAATAAATTTTTTTGAGCTACTCCATTATAAAAAAGCGTAAACAGCACTTCCATGGTAAGGAAGAGGTCACTAGTCAAGGAAATCCCTACATTAATTTAGACTGGTCTTAGAAAAAGCACACCCCCATCAGTGTGCCTTCTTACGATTTAGACTTTAGCAATTGCAGCTCTTGCTCCATCATTTCAGCTGTTTCTGAAATGAATTGGATGATTAAATCTAATTCTTCTGGTTTGTATTCGTTTGTGAGCTGTTTGGTTGATGCTGATAAGGAACGGAAGAGTTCTTTCACCTGTGATTTCCCTGCCGTTAATGGAACGATGATGACTCTTCGCTTGTCCTTTGGGTCTTTTTCTCTTTTGACGTAGCCCGCTTTTTCAAGGCGATCAATAAGAGCTGTGACTGCACCTGAGCTAAGTCCCGTTTTTTCACTTAATTCTCCTGCTGTGAGGGGGCCGAGTTCGTTTAATAAATCAGCTGATTTGAGATCTGTTGGGAAAAGGCCGAGCGATTGTGCGGCCGCTTGGTGGAATAAAACCGTTCGTGTGGCGAGGCGCCTCATAGTTTGTATGATCTGGGTTGCTCTATCTTCTGCGTCGTTCTTTATTGACAACATGTTCTCCTCCCTTTAAAATCAATTTATCTTGATCATCAAGATAAATGTTCTCTTCCTTTATATTTAAGTTGATCATAGCAAAAATAAGAAGAGAACGTAAGCAGGAGGTAAATGAAATGAATCATGTGGATAAAGGCAAGGCATCCACTCGCTTTGTTGTCATCGGTTTGCTGTTAGGGATTTTTATGGCAGCGATGGACAATACCATTGTTGCAACAGCGATGGGAAGCATCGTAGCAGATTTGGGCAGTTTTGATAAATTTGCTTGGGTGACGGCTTCTTATATGGTGGCAGTGATGGCCGGAATGCCGATTTACGGAAAGCTTTCTGATATGTATGGTCGAAAGCGTTTTTTTCTGTTTGGACTTATTTTCTTTTTAATTGGATCTGCGCTATGCGGTATCGCACAAACGATGGATCAGCTCATTATTTACCGAGCCATTCAAGGGCTTGGAGGCGGTGCCCTTCTTCCGATCGCGTTTACGATCATCTTTGATATCTTCCCGCCTGAAAAGCGCGGAAAAATGTCTGGTATGTTTGGTGCAGTGTTTGGTTTATCGAGTGTATTAGGACCACTGTTAGGAGCTATTATCACAGATTCGATCGGCTGGCATTGGGTTTTCTATATTAACGTGCCAATCGGTATTGTTAGTGTGTTCTTGATCGCTAGATACTATCATGAATCGCTGGAACATCGGAAGCAGAAAATTGATTGGTCAGGTGCTATAACACTTGTCGTGGCGGTTGTGAGCTTGATGTTCGCACTTGAGCTTGGCGGTAAATCTTATGCGTGGGATTCGGTGCAAATCCTCACACTTTTTGCCGTGTTTCTTGTGTTTGGTACGATCTTCTTTATTGTTGAGCGTAAAGCGGAGGAACCGATTATTTCATTTTGGATGTTTAAAAATCGTTTATTTGCGACGTCTCAAATTTTGGCATTTTTATATGGCGGGACATTTATTATTCTTGCTGTCTTTATTCCTATTTTCGTGCAGGCGGTGTACGGTGAATCGGCGACAAGTGCAGGATTCATTTTAACACCGATGATGATAGGGTCTGTCATTGGCAGTATGATTGGCGGAACGATGCAGACGAAAGTGCCTTTCAGACGTCTTATGGCGATCTCTGTTATCTCATTTTTCGCGGGGATGCTGCTGCTTGCCAATATGTCACCAGATACAGCTAGACTGTGGCTCACACTCTTTATGATGATATCAGGTTTTGGCGTTGGCTTCAGTTTCTCCCTTCTGCCGTCAGCTTCAATGAATGATCTTGCCCCTCGCTACCGAGGCAGTGCAAACTCGACCAATTCATTTATGAGATCACTTGGGATGACACTTGGTGTCACGATTTTTGGGACGATTCAAACCAATGTCCTATCGAATCGCTTAGCAGATGCCTTTAGCGGAATGAAAGGAGCCCCTTCTCAAATAGGCGATCCACAGGCCATTTTCCAAGAGGGTGCCCGTTCACAAATTCCGCCTGATATTTTAAATAAAGTCATCGATGCGATGTCACAAAGTATTACGTACGTATTTTTGATTGCCTTATTCCCTATAGCTCTTGCGGCGATGACAGTATTATTCATGGGAAATGCACGGGTACGCACATCAAATGAAATGAAAGAAAGCGAATAATGTGAAAAAGCAGAGCTTAAGCGGCTCTGCTTTTTTTGTTTCACTGATATAGAGGATGGGCTTTGCCCTCACTGCCAACGATACGTATTTTCGATGTGACCATGTCTTTTGCTGCTTGTTTTGCTTTTTGTAAATACATACGTGGATCTAAGCTTTCAGGTTCGTTTGAGAAATGATCACGGATGGCTTCAGAGTACGCATTTTTCAATTCAGTTGAGACATTGACCTTTGCCATACCAAGTGCCACACATCGTCTGACGTCCTCATCCGGTACAGCGGAACCACCGTGCAGCACAAGGGGAACATCGACCAGCGCTGCAATTTGTTCAATGCGGTCAAAGTCAATATCCGGTACCCCTTTATAAATGCCGTGAGCGGTACCAATCGCAGGTGCTAAAGTGGGTACACCAGTTTCCTTTACAAATTGACGGCATTCTGATGGAATAGCTTTTTCAGCATCTTTTTCATCGACAACGATATCATCTTCGACGCCGCCTACCTTGCCTAATTCTGCTTCAACGTTCACCCCTACTTTTAATGCGAGGTCCACAACTTCTTTTGTGCGGCGTACATTTTCTTCATATGAATGCATGGATGCATCGATCATGACGGATGTATATCCGGCCCTGATACAGGTGAGAATCACATCAAAGTCCGTGCAGTGATCAAGGTGCAGACCGATTGGGATTTGATATTGATCAGCCGCCGCCTTGACTGTATCTGCAATCGCTTTTGCTCCAAGTGATTGAACCGTTCCAACCGTTGTTTGCAAAATAACAGGTGATTTTAATTCTGCGGCGGTTTCGAGTACCCAATAAATACTGTCAAAGGAGTGTACATTGAATGCAACAATTCCGTATTTTTCTTTTTTCGCTGTCTCAAGCATCGGTGTTGTTGAAAGTAAAGGCATGATCAAACATCCTCTCTCGTTAAAATATTTGTTTCTAAAACAGTAAGCATGTCTTCATTTGTTCTTGTTTCTAGCAGCTTTTGTCGTTTCGCTTCATCCATTAATCCTCGTGAAAGAGCAGAAAGAGCCTTTAAATGGGTGGTGCCCGCTTCATTTTTGGGGATCAGTAAGGATAAGAAGAAAAAGCAAGGCTTCCCATCAAAAGCGTCCCATTCAATGCCTGTTTCAGTGCGGACGATCACGAGTGCTGGTTTTGTGATGGCTTCTGTTTGTGTATGCGGAATGGCAAATCCATCTTGAAATCCAGTTGTGCTCAGTGTTTCCCTTTCAGCTAAGCCTTTTTTGACATCCTCTGGTGATGTACAAATACCTGCTTTATAGGCAATGTCAGCAATGGCTGCGAAAACGCCAGCCTGTGAAGACGCGGTTTCATGAAGATTCATATAAATATGTTCCATCATTTCTCTTCCTCCCTATTAAACTGCGGGTTTGTCTATTTTTTTACGATAAAGTCCGTATAGAATGGCACCTACAAGTGATCCGATCAGTATGGATAGTACCCACTGGAATGCGCCTGTGACGACTGGAAGGACAAGGAACCCGCCATGAGGAGCCGGAACCTGTACGCCAAAGAGATACGTCAATATAGCAGAGATGGCTGAGCCAAACATGATAATTGGCAGGACAACGATCGGGTTTTTTGCCGCAAATGGGATGGCCCCTTCTGTAATGTGTGTCGCCCCTAGAATATAGTTGATTGCCCCTGCATTTCGTTCCTGCGGTGTGAAATGTTTTCTGAAAATCGTTGTGGCAATCGCAATGATAAGTGGTGGCGTGATACATGCTGCGGACACGCCTGCCATGAAGTAAAGGTTGCCTTGTGCAAGTAAAGCTGTTCCTGTGACATAGGCTGCTTTGTTAAAAGGACCTCCCATATCAAATCCACACATCGCTCCAACAATTAATCCTAAAAGCAGCGGGTTCGTGGATTGAACAGCTGAGAGAAAATCCATTAATGAATTATTTAGCCCTGTGATCGGAACTAATAGTGGTGTCATCACAGCTCCAATCAAGAAAATACCGATAACAGGATAGATGAAGATTGATTTTAAACCGTCAAGTGATGCAGGTAATTTTTGAAGCAGGAATTGAAGGAATACAATGATATACCCTGCTGCAAAACCTGCGATAATACCACCTAAGAATCCAGCGCCTCCGTCGTTTGCAAGCAGGCCGCCGATAAACCCTACAACCATCCCTGGGCGTCTCGCGATTGAATCAGCGATAAATGCTGCTAAAATAGGCACCATTAAGCTAAAGCCGAGTCCGCCAATGCTTTTCAAATAGGCAGCAAACGGATGATACGTTTCATGCTGAGGATCAGCAGAGTAAATACCGAATAGAAATGAAATGGCAATTAAGACCCCGCCTCCAACAACAAATGGCAGCATGTGTGATACACCGTTCATTAAATGTTTGTAGATGGTGTGTATCCACTTATTCGCCGATTTTTGCTGAGAGGATGAAGGAGCAGAAGTTTTCTCCGTTCCAGAAGCCTTTCCTTTCACTTGATGAACGGGAGCATTTCCATTGATAATGCTTTGGATCAGTTCATCTGGCGTGCGGATGCCTTTCGCTACAGGTACTTCAATCAGTGGTTTGCCGTGAAAACGATCTGTATTCACATCTTTGTCAGCTGCGACAATGACCCCATCGGCCTCAAGAATGTCTTGATCGGTTAAAGCGTTTTCAATTCCTACTTGACCGTGCGTTTCGACTTTGATGTCGACCCCTAACTGCTCAGCAGCTATTTTTAATGCCTCAGCTGCCATAAATGTGTGTGCAATGCCTGTTGGACAGCCAGTTGCAGCGACAATTTTTTTACGGCTCATGTCTGATTCCCCCTTATATCTTATGAATGTGTACTTGCTCAATTAATGAATGAATGTCATGTAAATCACTTAAGCCTTTAGAAAATGCAGTAGATGCGCCTGTTGCAATGCCGTAACGTAAGCATTCTTCAGGTGAATGACCTTCAAGTTGTTTACTAAGAAAGGCTGCGAGCATTGCATCACCAGAACAAGCTGTGTTTACCACAGTGCCTGTCGGTGCGTTTCCTTTGAAGATGGCGTCTTTCGTGATGAATAAAGCCCCTTCTCCTCCGCGAGAAATAAGTACTTGCTTTGCACCCATCTCAATGAGTTTTTCTCCTGATTGTATGAGTTCTTTTTCTGACATAGGATGTGTTTTGCCGAAAAAAGCAGCGATCTCTTCTTCATTCGGTTTTAATAAATACGGCTTGTATTGAAGCGTCTCAAGAACCGCTGCGGAGCTTGTGTCTAAAATAAACTTGACGTTGTGCTGATGACAAATAGCTGCTACTTCTGAAAAAATGCTGGCTGGTACGCCCTTTGGCAGGCTGCCTGACATGATAAGGGTGTCCCCCCGCGGGATGTTCGCTATTTTTTCACGAAAGGCGTGAAGTGCTTTTGCTTCAATCACAGGTCCTTGGTTCACGAGCTTATATTCTTCTGTCGTATTAATAAAAACATTAATGCGTGTAATTCCTTCAACCGAAATGAAATCGGTTTGAATGGAAAGGTCTTTTAAGGATTGTTCAATATAAGAGCCTGAAAACCCAGCAATAAATCCTAATGCAGTGCTGGTGAATCCATATTTCTTTAGCATAATGGAGACATTAACTCCCTTGCCATTCGGCTGATAATCTTCATCTTCCGTGCGGTTGACTGCATTTGCCCTCATTTCTTTTAATGCAATATATAGGTCAATAGCAGGATTTAAGGTGCAGGTATAAATCAATTGGTTTCACCTTCTTTCTTTTCTCTAAAGAAAGTATCTCATACGTTTGAGTGAAAATGTTTTCAGATTGTGTAAAGGTTTTCATAATAAAAAGCCTTCTAGATCAAAGTCTCGAAGGCTTCTTTAGCGGTTATTTCATTCGGATCACATAGGCATCTAGTAAAATGCGGGCAATAACATGAAGAGACAGGCGCGATCTGACCTCATAATCTGGGAAGAAAGATTGTTCGCCTTTATATCCGACTAGAGTCATATCTGATATTTTGCTTAATGTAGAATCTATTCTTGTCGTGACAGTAATGGTCGTGACTTGCTTCATGCTGAGATTTTGACACGCTTCAACGAGCTCTGCTGTTTCGCCATTTAAGGAAACAAAGATCGCAAGTTCGTTTTTACCGATGTCTCGCGATTTCAGCCGAATGATATTCGGGTCGTCGTGTACTTCACATGTTTTTCCGATGAGCTGTAATTTGATGGTCATTTCCTTGGCAATCATCTCTGAGAAACCTCTACCGAAAATATAAATTTTGTCCGCATTATGTATTTTTTGAACGGCATCTTCAATTTGCCCAATACTTTGCAGCTGGATCGTCTTTAAAACCTCTTCTTCATTTTTCCGAATCGCTAATTTGATGTCTTCATCAATGTTTTTGAGCTGATCACTTGCATCGGTCATTTTCTTTTCTTGTTTCAATCGATATTTAAAGGATGTATAGCCGTTATAACCAATTTTTTTCATCAGTCTGACAATTGTGGCTGTCGACACATTGGCTCTTTCACTTAATGTGACGATGGATAAGGTGGAGATATCCTCTAAATGCTGGTGAATATAATGGAGTAAATATCGTTCTGTTTCACTTAACGTTTGATACACATCACTTGGAATATTAAATAGTGGTTCGTTCAATTCGATTCCCCCTTACTCATTTCATACTATAATTAAATGCCCAATAAAAACAAGGTGATTCTTTTGTCATATATTTTGATGGAAAGCCAAAAATGAGTGAAATTTAATTTTTGACATACACTAAGGAAAAGTTGTGTCTGTGTGAAAGGAGCTGATCATGATGCTTCATCTTTTGTTTTTTCTCATCCTTCTCTATGTCGTCTATGTATTTTTGACCGCATTTGTTTTGTTTTATTTACCGATACGAAAAACATGCAAAGAACATTGTATTTATAAAGCCTCTTCTATCTCAGGAGACGATCAAGGGACAAATCAAGTGATGCTTCTTGACGACGGGTTTGAATCTGGTCAGGTTAGAATCCAAATGATTCGTGAGGCAAAGAGGGTGATCCGCCTCAGTTACTATTCCATTCAAAAGGGAAAAACAGCCGAATGGGTACTAGGTGCTTTAATTGAAGCAGCTGATCGAGGTGTGAAAGTGCAGCTGTTGTTAGATGGCATCTGCCACAGTTTGCGCGGGCCGCTGAAGCATTTTCGCTATGCGGTGGCAAATCATCCGAACATGTCCATTCGTTTTTATGAGCCCTTTCGTTTGTTCAAGCCATGGACGTGGCATAACCGCCTCCACGATAAGCTGCTACTAGCGGATGGCCGAGTGGCTGTGATGGGTGGAAGAAATATCGGTGATAAATACTTTGCAGATCAGCCGCCGAAAGACTTTGCTTTTGACCGCGATGTGCTGCTCTATAACGCCAAAAAGGGAAAAGTATTAGATGAAATGGAGCAATATTTCGTTTATCTATGGAATCATGATTTTACGAAAAGAACAAAAGATGTGTTCTCCAAGCAAAAAGCGAAAAAAGGGTTAAAGCTAAGAAAACAGCTGCTTAGATCCTATCAAGAAGCCGTGCGCACGAAAGAACCTTTTGTGATGTCCTCCTTTGAGTGGGTAGCAGATACCACTTCAGTGAAACAGATTGCCTTTTTCACAAATCCTGTGGAACGCTTTAATAAGCGGCCACTTGTGCTGAAAAAACTGAACGATCTTGCTCACCGGGCAAAGCGTTCTGTGCTCATACAGACGCCTTATGTCATTCCAACACGCCCAATGAAAGCCGGACTCACCCCCTTAGGTAGTGAGATTCAAACGACAGTGGTCACGAATTCTCTTACAGCGACGCCAAATCCGTTAGCCTTTGCAGGGTATTTAAGCACGAAAAAGGAGCTGATGAAAACAGGCGTTCATTTGTATGAATATGAAGGTCCGTATTCCATTCATGGGAAATCGATGGTCATCGATGATTATTTAAGTATTATCGGGACATATAACTTAGATGCGAGGTCTAGTTTTTTAAACACAGAGTCGATTTTAGTCATTGATAGTGCCCCATTTGCGTTATCACTTACACAGGCAATTGAACGAAAAATCGCCTACAGTTATCTCGTTGCTAAAGACCGAACAGCCCTTCATGCGAGCGCTTATGGACAGAAAAAAAAGCCTTTGATGAAAAGGCTCCTTTTAAATGGATTATCCGCGATAACGGTTTTATGGCGGCGATTGATATAAAAAAGGGCAGCTACTCTTGTGGCAGCCCTTTTTCTTGAGAATACCCCTCTTCTGCGGACTCCAATTTGGTCAATTTAAACACCAAAATCCCAGCAACAATCACAATGACACCTAATAGTTTTGTAAAAGAGAATTCTACTTTTTCTAACCCAAGCCAGCCAAGCGAGTCAAACAAAAGCGCGCAGCCCAGCTGTGACGTGAGGACAATCGAGATGCCATAAGTCGGTCCAAGACGTTTGATACTCTGAACAAGACAAATGACCACTCCTACCCCAATGGCCCCGCTGATCCAGTACCAAGCTTCCATATGTCTTAATTGAAACATGCCAGTTCCCTCTAGTAAGAGACCCATCAGGAGTGAAGCAATAAAGCCCATTCCAAGAACGAGGGTTGTCGTTGACCAAGAGCCTGTATGCTCATTGACCTTACTGTTAAAAATAGTTTGTAAGCTGACGAGTGCGCCAGCAGTGATGGCTAATACTATTCCTATAATCATATATAAATCCCTTCATTTCTTCTATTCATAAATGTTGTGCTCTGCTATTTCTAGGAGCCCTTTCCGGTCACAAATCGTAATCTTTCCTCTACGCCTCTCTATCAGCCCTTTTTCACAGAATTGCTGAATGACCCGGTTAATATGACGGTAGCTTGTACCGATTAAGCTTGCCGCATCAGTGAGACGAAGGGCGCTCGCGCTGTCATCATCTGTGACAACAGACAATAAGTAGCTTGCAAGCCTGACCTCCACAGGATATAACAGGTGGAAGCTCAAATCGTTTGATTTCGTATAAAATTTGTTTGTGATGCCTTTTAGCAGAAAGGCTAACAAGCGTGGGTCATCCTTCGCATGGCGCATGAGCGCTTGATGAGAAATCCTTAGCATATGTACTTCTGTGACAGCTTCGACTGTATTGACCATATCCGTCTGCTGAACGTATTCAATATCTCCAATCGCTTCAAGGGGATGTTTAAAGCTAAGAATAAAGGTTTTCCCTTCCTTTGTGGTCGTGAAAATTTTTAATTTTCCTTTCACTAACAAGTACAGGTACTCCCTCTTATCCCCTTTTGAACAAACGAGCTCCCCTTGCTCATAGCGCCACAAGCTCACGTGTGATATGAGCTTTTGATGAAAGACGTTTTCTAATTGATGTGCCTTAAGATAAGAGGATAAAAGAGATTCATCATGAAGCTCCTCCATCTGACGCCCTCCTTTATAGCTTTAAAATGATCACGCCTGCGACCATCAGTAAAATTCCTGCATAATGAGGCCATTTCATTTTCTTCTTCTGTACACCAAACCATCCTTTTGCATCAATTGCAAAGGTAAAAGCAAGCTGTGCAATGAGTAAAGCTGCGATGGTGAGTGTGACACCGATCATTTGAATCGCGGTGACTTCATTAAAAATAATAATGGCTGCAAATGCGCCGCCTATTAAATAAAGGGGCTGCACCTTTCGATATTCCCTGAAGTGTCCGTCTCGTACGATGAGTAAAATGACGAGCGAGATGATAAAGCCGGTTAGCTGCGTGATCGTTGCCGCCTGCCATGTGCCGATATCCTGGCTGATTCTTGCGTTGGCTACGCCTTGTAGTGTAATACAAGCGCCTCCTAATAAAGCGAAAATAACACCTTTCATTCGTTCAAAAGCTCCTTCTTTTTTCAGTCTAGTTCCATTAAATGATACATGCCCGCCGGTTGAAAAGGACATATGTCCCACTTTGCGTATTATATCAGAAACTTTTTCTTTTGCAGTTTGTTCGTTTTAGATTTTTCACAGTGGGTACAGTTTTATATCAGCTGAAAACAGAATATTGATTGAATCACATATAAAAAGGAGACATGTCAGAATGAGAAATCAAGAGAAACATTTTATTAACGGTGAATGGGTTGCATCAACAGGAAACGAAACGACGGAGGTCATCAACCCTGCGACCGAGGAAGTCATTGGCACCATTAGCTTAGGAACAAAAGAAGATTTAGATAAGGCAGTGAAAGCAGCTCGTGCCGCCTTTCCTTCTTTCTCCAAAACATCTCGAAATGACCGAGTAAAGATGCTGGAAAACATTGTACGCGGCTACGAAAAACGTAAGGATGAACTTGTAGAAGTGATGACACAAGAGCTTGGTGCACCGCTGAAAGTATCAGAAGAAGTTCATTACAAAATGGGCTATGAACATTTTTCTAAAGCAGCGGAAGCACTTAAATCTTATACATTTACCGAGGACCGCGGCGGACATACCATTATAAAAGAAGCGATTGGTGTCAGTGGATTGATTACACCGTGGAACTTCCCAACAAACCAAACATCACTAAAAATCGCGGGTGCCATTGCGGCAGGCTCACCAGTTGTCTTAAAGCCAGCGGAAATTACCCCTTTTGCTGCGATGATTCTTGCAGAAATTATTGATGAAGCAGGCGTACCGAAAGGAGTCTTCAACCTAGTAAACGGAACGGGTGACGTTATTGGCGACGGCATAAGCTCACATCCTGATATTGACTTTGTTTCATTTACGGGATCAGGTGCCGTCGGCTCTAAAATTATGGAAAACGCGGCGGACAATGTGAAGAAAGTGGCTCTTGAGCTTGGTGGGAAATCCCCTCTTATCGTCTTAGATGATGCAGAAGTGGATGAGGCCGCCGAAACCGCTGTTCATCATATTGCGATGAATACAGGTCAAGTGTGTTCCGCAGCTACACGTGTGCTTATTCCAGAAACGATGAAAGACAAGTTTGAAAAAGCGCTGCTGAACGCCCTGCCGAAATTTACAGTCGGTGATCCGAGAGAAGATCACGCTACAGGCCCGCTTGTTTCTAAAAAGCAGTGGGATACCGTGCAATCTTATATTGAAAAAGGAATTGAAGAAGGTACTACCCTGCTTGCTGGGGGAACTGGAAAGCCGGACGGAATCAATAAAGGATATTTCGCCAAGCATACCATTTTCACCAATGTAAAAAATGATATGACCATTGCGCAAGAAGAAATCTTTGGACCAGTCATGAGTGTGATTACGTATCAGGACCTCGATCATGCCCTTGAGATCGCCAATGATACAGTGTATGGCCTTGCCGGGTATGTTGTTGGAAAAGATGAAAAAACATTAAAATATGTCGCTGAACATATTCGTGCTGGCCAAATCACCATTAACAATGCCGAAACAGACTACTTTGCACCATTTGGCGGCTTTAAGCAATCTGGTATCGGAAGAGAATGGGGAGACTTCGGCATCGAGGAATATTTAGAAGTGAAAGCTGTGATGGGACTTCCAACGGCATAAATTGAGAAGGGAGAAAAACTCTAGGGTTTTTCTCCCCTTTTTATTTAATTAATAAGAATCCATTTCAAATTTTAAGAACTGCTTACTACTCCCTTATTTATTCTTATCCATCATGATTTTGTATTTTTCGACGGTTGCTTTTGGAGGAAACGATTCTTGTAACTCATCAAACCAAATCTCAATCATTTGCCCCTGTGACAGCTCTTTAGTATCAACTTTCGTTAAATCCATTATGATTAGATTGTGTTTATACTTATCGACAAGAAGAGGAGTATCTAATGAATAATCGCGTTTTATAGGAGATTTATTGTTAATAAGAAGTAAACCAGTCTCCCCTTTATATAGCACTATGCCTTTTTTTGAAAAAGGCGTTGCTATTTTATTTTGATTGTGTGGATTCTTTATATTGTCCTTTGTTGTAGAGTGGCACTCTCCTAATAAAATGAGAAAAATCACGATGACAAGCCGCACACATATTATTTTTTTTAATTTAAATTGCATCAACTTTATACGCCCCTTTTCAATGCTTCTTCATGTCTAGCATTCTCAGATCAAAATGGCTTATATACGGCGCATTTTCTTAAGATACTTTATACATTTAAGATGATTTACCCTCAAGTTCATTCACCTTGTAAAGGTATTAGAAATCTTAATCATGACAATCAATATTATATATTTTACTTAATGGCAAACTTTCGGTAAAGTTCAAATTGAACCTATATATATAATTCCTATCGAATTAATCTATGTTTATATTCCTTGTGAGGTGGATATCGTTGCAACTTCATGTATTGAACAGTCCGTTTAGTCAGCAGCAGGCAGAGCTACTCAATCAGCTGCTTCCGACTTTAACAGATCAACAAAAAATTTGGCTTACCGGTTATTTATCAGCACAGGCAGCTCTAGCCGGATCAGAAACGGCGACTACGGCCCCTTTTCCTTCTGCCGCAGCCCCTGCGCAGCCTGTCAGTAAAGATGTGACCGTACTTTATGGCTCACAAACAGGCAATTCCGAAGGATTAGCGAAAAAGACAGCGCAGCATCTTGAGGAGAAAGGTTTTCAAGTGACGCTCTCTTCTATGTCAGATTTTAAACCAAATCATCTGAAAAAAATAAACAATTTACTGATGATCGTCAGTACACATGGCGAGGGAGATCCGCCTGATAATGCCCTTTCTTTCCATGAATATGTCCACGGCAGACGTGCGCCAAAGCTCGATCATTTAAGTTTTTCTGTTCTTTCACTTGGTGACAGCTCCTACGAATTCTTCTGTCAGACTGGAAAAGAATTTGATGAGCGCTTCAAAGAGCTTGGCGGAACACGTCTTACAGGCCGAGTGGATTGTGATCTTGATTATGATGAACCGTTTTCTGAATGGCTTCAAGGGGTGACATCGTCACTTAGCGAAGGTGAATCCGCAGCATTCCCGCAAGAATCAGCGGGAGCAAACAACCAAACAGAAGCTTCTGAATATTCAAGAACGAATCCTTTTTATGCGGAAGTACTTGAAAATATCAACCTAAATGGCCGCGGCTCTAACAAAGAAACCCGCCATTTGGAGCTTTCTCTTGAAGGATCAGGACTTGTATATGAGCCGGGTGACAGTCTTGGAATTTATCCAACAAATGATCCTGCGCTTGTTGATGAACTGCTCACAACATGCGGATGGAATGCAGAGGAAGCTGTAACTGTTCATAAAAACGGCGACACTCTTCCTGTAAAAGAAGCACTTACCTCACACTTTGAGATTACAGTATTAACAAAACCCCTTCTTCAAAAGATGGCGGACTTAACGAAAAATGAAGCCCTCCATGCCCTTTTAGAAGAAGGAAATGAAAAAAAGTTAAAAGCGTATATAGCAGGAAGAGATTTAGTCGATGCTGCGCGCGACTTTGGTCCTTTTGAAGGAACAGCCGCAGACTTCACTGCTATTTTAAGAAAAATTCCTGCTCGCCTTTATTCAATTGCAAGCAGCCTGAAAGCAAATGAAGAAGAGGTTCATTTGACGATAGGTGCTGTGAGATATGATGCGCACGGAAGAGAACGTCAAGGTGTCTGCTCCATCCTATGTGCGGAGCGCTTAGAGCCAGGTGATACACTGCCTGTTTATATTCAGCACAATCAAAACTTTAAGCTTCCTGAAAACCCTGATGCACCGATCATTATGGTGGGACCAGGCACAGGCATCGCCCCTTTCCGTTCGTTTATGCAGGAACGAGAAGAAATCGGTGCAAGCGGAAAGTCGTGGTTATTCTTCGGAGATCAGCACTTTGTAACGGACTTCTTATATCAAACCGAATGGCAAAAGTGGTTAAAAGATGGCGTCTTAACGAAAATGGATGTGGCTTTTTCAAGAGATTCAGAGGAAAAAGTATATGTTCAGCATCAAATGAAGAAGCAAAGTAAAGAATTATTCGAATGGCTGGAGCAAGGTGCGTATGTATATGTTTGCGGAGATGAAAAGCATATGGCGCATGATGTTCATCATACCCTTCTATCGATTATCCAAGAAGAAGGTGCGATGAGCAAAGAGAAAGCAGAAAGCTATCTAGCCAATTTGCAGCAGCAAAAACGCTATCAGCGTGACGTATATTGATGGATTTGATGCTTGAAAGAAAGGAGCTTTTACTTACATGGTGAAGACAGCATTAACAGCGCCGGATGGACCTCCGAGCGACGTAGAGGAAATCAAAGAAAAAAGTGATTATTTACGGGGTACGTTAAAAGAAGTGATGCTCGATCCGATTTCAGCGGGAATTCCTGATGATGACAACCGCCTGATGAAGCATCACGGCAGCTATTTACAGGATGATCGTGACCTTAGAAATGAACGGCAGAAACAAAAGCTTGAGCCAGCCTATCAATTTATGCTGCGTGTGCGTCTGCCTGGCGGAATCGCCACATCCAAGCAGTGGCTTGTAATGGATGAGCTTGCTCACAAATACGGTAATGGCACGTTAAAGCTGACAACTCGTGAAACCTTTCAGCTTCACGGTATTTTAAAATGGAACATGAAAAAAACCATTCAAGACATTCATTCCACTATGCTTGATACAATCGCTGCTTGCGGGGACGTGAACCGGAATGTCATGTGTACATCAAACCCCTATCAATCAGAAGTGCACCATGATGTGTACGAGCTGGCAAAGAAATTAAGTGATGACCTGCTTCCACAAACAAGAGCGTATCATGAAATTTGGCTTGATGAGGAAAAGGTTGCGGCAACGCCTGATACGGAAGTTGAACCAATGTATGGTCCGCTTTATTTGCCAAGAAAATTCAAAATTGGTGTGGCGGTTCCTCCTGCTAATGATATTGATGTCTTTTCGCAGGATTTAGGCTTCATTGCGATCATCGAAAATGAGCAATTGGTTGGCTTTAATGTCGCAATTGGCGGTGGAATGGGCATGACTCATGGCGATACAGCGACTTATCCTCAGCTTGCAAAAGTGATTGGCTTTTGTACACCGGAACAAGTTGTAGAGATTGCGAAACAAGTGATTACCATTCAGCGTGACTATGGAAACCGTTCGGTGCGAAAAAATGCCCGCTTTAAATATACAGTGGACCGCCTTGGTCTTGAGAATGTAAAAGAAGAGCTGGAACGCCGCCTCGGGTTTGCCCTTTTAGACGCAAGAGATTATCACTTTGATCATAACGGTGACCGCTATGGCTGGGTAAAAGGCATCAATGGCAGATGGCATTATACGATGTTTGTAGAAGGCGGACGCATCACAGATTATGATGATTATCCGCTGATGACAGGTATTCGTGAAATCGCAAAGATTCATACGGGTGACTTCCGCTTAACAGCGAATCAAAATTTGATCATTGGAAATGTCACTTCTCATAAAAAGAAACAAATCGAGCAGCTCATTCAGGAATTCGGTTTGTCAGATGGCCAGCAGCACTCTGCACTCCGCCGCAGTTCAATGGCCTGCGTCTCTCTTCCAACATGCGGCTTAGCGATGGCAGAAGCAGAACGCTACCTTCCACGCTTGATTGACCGAATTGAAGAGATAGTTGAGGAAAATGGCTTAAGTGATAAAGAAATCACGATTCGTATGACTGGTTGTCCAAATGGATGTGCCCGTCATGCGCTAGGTGAAATTGGCTTTATCGGCAAATCACCTGGCAAATACAACATGTATCTTGGCGCTGCGTTTGATGGCAGCAGATTAAGTAAGCTGTACCGTGAAAATGTTGGTGAGGAAGACATTTTAAACGAGCTTGGCTCTCTGCTCCCACGCTATGCAAAAGAGCGAAAAGACCAAGAACATTTCGGTGATTTTGTCATTCGGGCAGGCATTGTCAAAGAAACAACAGATGGTACGAATTTTCATGCGCAATAAAAAAGACAGGACACTCTCCTGTCTTTTTTTCAGCGTGATAGAAAACCTTTGCAGTCTAGGAAGGGCGAGTACCGGAGCGCAGACCTGACACCGAATGCGAGGGTTTGTTTACACGCTGTTCTGTTTCCGTTTCAAGTACTCGCAAATGCTTTTGTACACATGAGGATTGTCTAAGGAAGAAAGATCTGGTGAAGGCTGCTGTTCGTAGGCTCCTTTTAATAAACGCCGGACAATTTTGCCATTTCTTGTTTTCGGTAAAGCTTGAATGAGATGAATTTCCTTTGGTTTGAGCGCTTTTCCCGCATGTGAACCAACATGTGATTTGAGCTCTTGAATTAGTTTTGTTTCGTCACAAGACTGTGAGCTGGTCACGATGAAGCATACGAGTGCCTCCCCCTTCACCTCATCCTTTACACCAATGACAGCTGCCTCGTGTACAGCTGGATGACTGACAAGAATGGATTCAATTTCTGCTGGACCGACACGTTTTCCTGCAGTATTAATGACATCATCAGATCTGCCTGTGATATGAAACGTGCTATCATCTGATTGTACCACCCAGTCACCATGTGTCCACACCCCATCAAATCGTTTGAAATACGTGTCTTCATATCGCCCCGTATCTTTCCAAAATCCACATGTCATGCCGACCCATGGTTTTTTTACGACAAGCTCTCCTACTTCATCTATGACGCTCTGACCTGCTTCATTATACACATCTGCCGCCATTCCTAAGATCGCTGCATTAAAAAGGACTGGTTTGATTGGGCGAAGCAGCGTACTTCCTACAATTCCGCCAGAGACTTCTGTTCCTCCTGAATAGTTTAGGATCGGAATGTGCTTTTGACCGATTTTGTCAAAAAGCCATTGCCATGGTGCTTCATTCCACGGCTCACCTGTAGAAATGATGGCTTTGACATGCGGCAGCTGAATACCTGCAAGGTTTTGCTGCATCGCAGACCGAACAAACGTAGGTGAAAGCCCAAAGTGGGTGACCTTTTGCTCGTGGATGAATGACCAGAGATGCTGTTCATCTGGATAATCGGGTGCACCGTCATATAAAACGATTGCAGCACCATTGATCAAGCCGCCAAAGACGAGAAATGGCCCCATCATCCAGCCCATATCTGTGAGCCAAAACAAACGGTCTCCTGTTCCAACGTCCATACAAAGACCAGCGTCAAAAGCCGCTTTTACAGGGAAACCTGCGTGTGTATGAACAGCTCCTTTTGGCGTACCGGTTGTTCCAGAAGTGTATAAGATCATGAGAGGATCTTCATTTGTAAGATAGGTCGTTTCACTCATCGGATCTTCTTTTAACAAATCATTTAGCCTGATATCCCCTTCATATTCAGTATGAGAGGAAGTGTGTACAATGACGGTTTTGATAGTGTCTGTTTTATGAATCGCATCTTCCGCACATTCTCTCATATTGATCGTTTTCCCGCGGCGCGTCATGTCGGAGCCTGTGACGACAATGGTTGCACCTGACGCACGAATACGAACGGCAAGAGGCTCGCTTCCATAACCGGAGAAGACGGGGCTAAAGATGACACCAATTTTTGCAAAGGCTAGCATGACGGCCACCGTTTCAGGAAGCATCGGCATATAAATGACGGCCACATCCCCTTTTTGAAGCCCATTCTTCAAAAAACCAGCGGCGAGGCGATTGACCTTTTCCTGAAGGTCGAGATACGTCCATCTTCTCTCTTCCCCTATCTCATTTCTCCAAATCACGGCCGGCTGATGCTGTTTCTCTTCGTTCTCTGCCCATTTGTCCACAGCGGTTTTCGTTATGTTTAGTTGGCCGCCTTTATACCACTTCGGCCACATGAATGAATCTTGCCCTAATGCGGCTTCATATGGCACCTTCCACTTGATGCCGACCGCCTTTTCAGCTTCTCTCCAAAACCAATCGGTCCGCTCAATACTCGCTTCGTAGAATGCTTCATAAGTAGAGAAACCAAGTGAGTGCATCCATTTGTAAAGACGTGTCTGTTTGATCATCTGCTCTTCCGGTACCCATGCTGGTTTCAGGTTCATCATAAGGATGCCCCCTTTAGACCGGATAGACCGGATGTTTTCGTCTTGTAAATGTCATCTCTTTTGAGGAATAGGCTTGTAATCGATGACATAGCTCAGCTCGCAGGTGGTCGAACGGGATGACGCCATCGACAATCATTTCAGAGGCAAGCTCATATATATTCATATCTTCCTGATATTCCTTGCGTTTCTCTTGGATAAATGCAGCTCTTTCTCCGGCAGGCAGCTCGGCAATTTTATTCGCATAGACAGCATTCACAGCCGCTTCTGGCCCCATGACAGCAATTTGCGCCGATGGAAGAGCAAGACAGCAGTCTGGTTCAAATGCTGGTCCTGCCATTGCATATAAACCTGCACCGTATGCTTTACGCACAATGACCGATATTTTCGGAACAGTGGCCTCTGACATAGCGGAGATCATTTTCGCCCCGTGTCTGATAATGCCGGCTTGTTCCACTTTTGTTCCGATCATAAACCCCGGTATATCCGCAAGAAAAAGGAGCGGGATATGAAAGGCGTCACATAGCTGAATAAACTTGGCGGCTTTGTCAGCTGAGTCATGGAATAACACTCCGCCTTTCACCCTCGGCTGGTTGGCAATAAGACCGACAGGCTGACCATTCATGCGGCCAAAGCCTGTGATTAGCTCTGCGGCAAACAGTTTTTTGATTTCAAAAAATGACCCTTCATCAATGAGTAAATCAATGAGCTGATACATATCAAAAGGGGTATTCTGTCCCTTAGGGATGAGGTCTTGAATGGTGACCTCAGATGGTTTAGGTGCTTTTGCGGCTGCCCGTTTTGGTTTTTCTGTATAGTTGGCAGGCATGTAGGTTAAATAGTCGCGAGCGATTTGAATGGCTTCTTCCTCGGTTTTAGCTAAAATATCACCGCATCCGGAAATGCTGCAATGCATGTTTGCCCCGCCCATTTCTTCTAGTGATACTTTTTCTCCAATCACCATTTCGGCCATTCGCGGCGAGCCTAAATACATCGAGGCATTCCCTTCGACCATAACGACGATGTCGCAAAAAGCAGGAATGTAAGCACCTCCTGCCGCAGAAGGACCAAATAGTAAACAAACTTGCGGGATACGTCCAGACAGCTTCACCTGGTTATAAAAAATGCGTCCCGCGCCCCTTCTGCCGGGAAACATGGCGATTTGATCGGTAATTCTTGCACCCGCAGAGTCGACTAAATACAGCATCGGGCAGTTGAGCTTTTCGGCTGTTTCCTGGATTCTAATGATTTTTTCTACCGTTTTAACGCCCCATGATCCCGCTTTGACAGTAGAATCATTTGCCATGACGCAAACCGTTTGCCCATTCATCCGCCCCGTCCCTGTGACAACACCATCTGCTGGTAAATGTTCATCTTTACACTCAGCAAACATGGCATCTTCAATGAAAGAATCATCATCTAATAACAACTGGAGCCGATCACGGACGAACAATTTTCCTTTTTCTTTGTTTTTTTGATGGTATCGTTCGGCACCTCCTTTTACAATCCGCTGTTTTTTCACTTCATATTCTTCGATCATGCCCATTCCCCTTTCTTGCTATTTGCCTCTGTAATGAGGCGTTCGTTTTTCTTGGAAAGCTTGAAGACCCTCCATTCGATCTTCTGTATCAATGAGCCGTTCATAGGCTTCGTATTCCTTCATCAGACCTGTACGCAAATCGTGATCAAGGCTCATTTGAATCGCTTGTTTCGCTTCTTTTAAAGCAATTGGCCCGTTTTTGGCGATTTGTTTTGCGAGAGAAATAGCGTCATCCATAAGAGAATCTGCTAAAGAGAGGTGCTCAATCAACCCGATTTGAATGGCTTCTTCAGCTTGTAATGAAGCACCTGTGAAAATCAGTTCTTTTGCTTTACCGAGTCCAATCAGGCGCGGAAGCCGCTGGGTCCCCCCGGCTCCTGGTATGATGGCTAGTCCAGTTTCTGGCAGGCCGAGTCTTGCTCCGGCTCGTGCGATGCGGAGATCACAAGCCAGTGCGAGCTCAAGGCCTCCGCCAAGTGCGTGTCCATTCATCACGGCAATGACAGGTACAGGAAGGGAGTCAATTTCTGTAAAGGTTTGCTGAATTAAAAGAACAGCCGCTTTTGCTTCTTCTTCTGTCATCAATCGTCGCTCTTTTAAATCAGCTCCTGCGCAAAAGACGTTAGAACCAGCCCCTGTAATGAGCAAGCAGCTGATGCTTTTATCGTGTTTGATCTCTTGAATGATTTGATTGATCTCCTCCAGCATCGCAGCCGATAAGGAATTCGCTTGTTCCGGCCTGTTTAAGGTCATGATTCCAATCTGTTCATCTTGTATCGTAAAATTGACCAATGATGTCATGTCACATTCATCCTTTATGAAGTAGTATGAGAGTGAAAAGCACGTAAACAATGACTAGGCAGGGTTCGATCTACTTTTGTTTCGATCCAATCTGCCGCTTTTATCAATGCAGGAAAATCGATATTGGTTTCAATTCCGAGTTTTTGAAGCATATGCACGACATCTTCTGTCGCGACATTGCCGCTAGAGCCAGGCGCATATGGGCAGCCGCCAAGACCGCCGCTAGAGGAGTCAAACATTGTGATTCCAGCTTTTAATGCCACATAAATATTGGCAAGACCCATCCCCTTCGTATCATGAAAATGTAGAGCGATTTTATCAGCAGGAAAACGTTCAAGTAAAATGTCTAATCGCCTTTCTACTTGAAGCGGATGAGCTTCTCCAATGGTGTCGCCGAGTGATATTTCATCAATGCCATAAGAGAGCAGAATATCTGTTAACCGCAGAACTTGATCCATTGGCACTTGATGTTCATAAGGACAGCCAAACACGGTAGAAATATATGCGCGCGTGCTCTTTCCTGCAGCTTTTAAATCAGCTGTCATTTGTTTGATAACAGGAAGTGTTTCGTGGATGGATTGATTCATATTTTTCTTGTTATGTGTTTCACTCGAAGAGATAAACATAGCGCCTGTATCAAGATTGGCTTCAAAAAAGTGAGATAGGCCTTTTTCATTGGGAATGAGTGCTGCATAGGTGATGTCGTCATTTTTGTGTAAGGATTGAGCTAACTCTTTGGCGTCTTTTAATGCTGGGACCCATTTAGGATGAACAAATGAGGTGACTTCAATATAAGGGAGCCGGGCTGCTGTGAGCAGTTCAATCCACCTTTGCTTCTCGCTTGTGTCCAGCCAAGTGGATTCATTTTGCAGTCCGTCCCGCGGGCCAACCTCCCTGATAAGTACTCGCTTTGGTAATGCCATCTCGCTCCCTCCTATTCTGTCAGCTCTAGAAGAACCTCCCCTTCATCGACAAATTCCCCCTCTGCCTTATACACTTTGCTGATGACACCAGCCTCTTCTGCAACAATTGGAATCTCCATTTTCATTGATTCCAAGATAGCGACCTCCTGCCCTTTTTGCACTTCATCGCCTTCTTTCACAAGAAGCTTCCATAAGTTTCCCGCCATTTGTATCGTGACCATTTTCATGAACGGTTTCCCTCCCTTTTTTTCATGAGAAAATCGGTTGTGATGCTGCCATGTAAGAAAGCAGATGATCCGGCCATTTCCCTTAAAAGCGGTAAGTTGGTTTTGATCCCTTCTATTTCATATGCTTGTAACGCCGCTTTTAATCGTTCTATTGCAAGTTTTCGTGTATGACCGTAAACAATCATCTTCGCAATCATTGGATCGTAATATGGGGTCATGATACTCCCGTTTGTCACACTTGACTCATGGCGTATATAGGGAGCTTCTGGCATAGATAGCCGAGTGATTGTTCCTGGTGACGGATAAAAGGTGACGGGGTCCTCCGCATAGATTCTGACCTCAATGGCATGCCCGATTTGATGAATATCCTCCTGATTGAAGGAAAGTGGCTCTGATGCAGCGATTTTTAGCTGCTCCTCAACAAGATCAATACCTGTAATTTCTTCTGTGACAGGGTGCTCTACTTGTAATCTCGTGTTCATCTCTAGAAAATAAAATTGTTCGTTTTGATCGACTAAACATTCAATCGTCCCTGCATTTTCATAGCCAATGGCTTTGGCTGCTTTAACCGCCATCTGTCCCATCTCTTGTCTCACTGATTCATCGAGACAGGCGGCTGGTGCTTCTTCGATGATTTTCTGGTGCCTTCTTTGGAGTGAACAGTCGCGCTCAAACAAGTGAACCCCGTGGCCGAAGGAATCAAAGAGGACCTGGATTTCAATGTGCCGTGCGTCTTCAATGACCTTTTCCATATAAAGCGTCCCGTCGTTGAAAAAACTTTGCGCTCTTTTTTGATTTCCTTCAAAAGCTCTGTAAAGCTCCTCGTCATTTCGCACAAGCTGCATGCCGATTCCCCCGCCTCCGCTTGATGCCTTAAGCATGATCGGATAACCGAGTGACTGCGCTTTACTGACTCCTTCTTCTGCGTCATGGAGCGGAGCAGAAACGCCTGGTACAATGGGAATTCCCGCTCGGTCCATCGTTTTTCTCGCTTCAATTTTATTCCCCATGCGCTGAATGACCTGTGCAGATGGACCAATAAAAGCGATTCCTTCGCTGCGGCAGCGTTCAGCAAAGGCCGCATTTTCTGATAAAAGTCCGTACCCAGGGTGGATGGCGTCTGTATTTGTCTGCTTGGCTACCTCGATGATCACTTCCATGTTTAAATAGCTTTCAGATACTTTTGCGCCTCCAATCAGATAGGCGCTGTCTGCTTCTTGCACATGAAGTGCATGCTGATCTGCCTCTGAATAAACAGCCACGGTGTTGATCCCGAGCCTTTTACAAGTCCGAATAATTCTACGAGCAATTTCGCCTCGATTTGCGATCAGTACTTTTTTAAACATCGCTGCCCTCACTCCTTTATTAGATCAAGCGCCTGTTTTTTCAGACGAAATTTTTGAATCTTCCCTGATGCGGTCATCGGATACTCGTCTGTGATGAAAAAATATTTCGGAATTTTATAGCGAGCCATTTGCGACTGACAATAGCTGGTTAATGTCTCAATCGTCACCGCGCGACCTTGTTTGAGCCGAATGAATGCGGCTGCTTCCTCTCCATAGGTCTCGTCAGGAATTCCAACAACCTGTGCATCAAGAATGGCTGGATGCGTGTAAAGAACGTCTTCAATCTCTTTTGGATAAACATTTTCCCCGCCTCTAATGATCATATCTTTCAGCCGTCCTGTGATTTTCACATAGCCATCCTCATCCATCTCCGCTAAATCTCCTGTATGAAGCCACCCGCCTTCATCAATGACTTCATTTGTGGCTTCTTCATTTTTATAGTAGCCTTTCATCACGTGATAGCCTCTTGTACACAGCTCGCCTTGTTCTCCTCTTGGCATTTCATCCTGAGTACCTGGGGCGGTGATTTTCACTTCGATGTGAGGAAGCGCCCGACCTACTGTTTGAACCCGCCTTTCAAATGAATCATCCGTTCTTGTTTGGGTAATGACAGGTGAGCTTTCGGTCTGACCATAGGCAATCGTGAGCTCCTTCAAACCCATTTGTTCAATGACTGCTTTCATCACATGGGATGGGCAGAGAGATCCTGCCATAATGCCGGTTCGTAATGTGGACAGATCGTATTGATGGAAATTCGGATGATCGAGCTCTGCAATGAACATTGTCGGGACTCCGTGAAGCACAGTGCACTTCTCTTTTTCCACTGTTTGAAGGACTCGCTCTGGGTGGAAGGATTCAATTGGAATGATCGTGCCTCCTTTTGTGAGACAAGCAAGTACGCCAAGAACAGACCCAAAGCAATGAAAGAACGGAACGGGGATACACATGCGGTCTTCGTAGGTGAGCTTCATGCAATCTGCGATTTGACTGGCATTGCAGACGATGTTTGTATGGCTGAGCATGACACCTTTTGGATAGCCGGTTGTGCCTGAGGTATATTGCATATTAATAACGTCATCTGGCGCCAGCTCATCCATTCGTTTCTCCCATTCATCATCCTCTGTTCTTTTGGCAGCAGCTTGAATACTGTCCCAGCTGCGCATGCCCTTTGGCGTGTGCTCACCAATATATACGACACTTTTTAAATATGGAAATGATGAGGAAGTGATCTCGTCTTGATGAGCTGTTTGAAGCTCTGGGATGAGGTCTTCAAGCATCCTGACATAGGATGTCTCTTTAAACCCGTCAACGATAAACAGCATGCTGCTATCAGAGTGCTTTAGTAAGTAAGCGAGTTCTTGTGATTGAAAGTTTGTATTCACGGTGACAAGAACGGCTCCAATGGAGGCGCAGGCGAATTGCAGCATGAGCCATTCAGGTACATTGGGTGCCATGATGGCGATATGATCTCCTTTTTGAACGCCTAATGCCATAAGACCTTTTCCCGTTTCCTTGACCTCTCTAAAAAACGCTTCGTATGAATAACGTAATGAACGTTCTGGATACACAATGGCTTCATGTGCTGGGTGCTGCTCCTTTTTCTCTTTTAATAGGGAGCCAATCGTTTGTGGATGAATCGACATGATGATTTTCCTCCTCTATCGATAGTAAGCGTTTTCATAACAGGATTAAGCTAACAGTTGTCTTGCGATGACTAGACGCTGAATTTCAGAGGTCCCTTCTCCGATTTCCATGAGCTTGGCATCTCTCACAAGCCGTTCTACCCCGCACTCTTTCATGTAGCCTGTTCCTCCATGAATTTGGACAGCATCAAGACTTGCTTTTGTCGCCATTTCTGAAGCGAAAAGCTTGGCATAGGCAGCTTCTTTTGTAAATGGCTTGCCATGATCTTTCAGCCAAGCGGCTTTCCACACCATTTGTCTAGCGAGTTCTATTTGCATCGCCATATCTGCCAGCTTAAACTGAATGGCTTGAAAGGAAGAAAGGGTCTGCCCAAATTGCTTTCTTTCCTTTGCATAGGAGAGAGAAGCATCTAGTGCAGCTTGCGCGATACCAACAGATAAGGCAGCAATCGAAATTCGTCCCCCGTCTAATGTATATAAAAATTGCTTGAAGCCTTTGGCTGGGTCTCCTAATATATGATGTGCTGGTACACGTACGCTGTCTAAAATGATTTCAGCCGTATCTGAACCGCGCACCCCCATTTTGTCGTATGGATTTGTAATGGTCAGCCCTTTTTGCCCTTTTTCTACAATGAAGGCGGAGATGATCGGACGGCCGTGCTCATCATGATTCGTGACAGCTGTGACGATAATGGTTCTGGCAAAATTGGCGTTTGTGATCCAGCACTTCTCCCCGCTAATCACATATTCTTGTCCGTCTTTGACCGCTTTTGTTTTCGTCCCTTTTGCATCTGATCCTGCATTTGGCTCTGTTAATCCGAAGGAACCGAGTGCTGTTCCAGATGCCAGCGGGACAAGGTGATCCATCTTTTGCTCCTCCGTACCGAAGTAATAAAGCGGGCTTGCGCCTAAGGAAACGGCTGCGGCATAGCTAAGACCTGTACTGGCACACTGTTTTCCGATTTCTTCTACAGCGAGCGCATATGAGATTGTATCTCCTCCTGAGCCTCCGTATTTCTCTGGAAAAGGAATGCCCATCAAGCCGAGCTCCCCCATTTTTTGAAAAGTTTGGGCTGGGAATACAGCCTGTTCATCAATGGTTTGAGCGAGTGGTGCAATTTCTTCCTTGGCGAATTCTTTGACCATTTGCCGGATCATTTGTTGTTCTTTCGTTAATTCAAAATCCATCGTGTTTCCCCCTTTGGCTCTTTTCTATCATATTTATTAATCAAGTGGCTGCTTCATGCCAAGCTTGGCTGAATTCAGAAAATTAAAACAAAAATAATAGAAAAAAGCATGAACGAAGAAAATCCTCATTCATGCTTTTTCGTTATCTCACTCTTTTTGTAGAAGGCTTGCTTTCGTGATGTAGTCGATTGAGAGCCGTTACTTTGTAAGTATCACTCTTATTCTGATGAACTGAAAGATCTTTGACAGATGTCAGCGTGCCGGTTTCTTTTCTAACGGTTTGCAGCAATTCATATGTTCCTTTCGTAGTCAAGCGATAGACCGCATAATAGGATGCGGTAGATTGCGGATCATTTTTGATCTGTAAAGCCGCACCCTCTGCTGTCTTTTTAATAGATTGAATGATTGGTTTTTTTGGCGCTTTCTGATGAAGCCAAGGCATTTCTGGAATGAGAGCTGGTTTACGGTAGGCATCTTCTATCAATCGATTTTTGACATTCAAAGGATTGCGGTTGATATCCTTTAGGCTAAAGTGCATGCTTCCCTGCACGAGAGGTGACTGTCTGTTCAGCTCGATCTGCCGAAAGTATTCTTCTGGATCAGACCAAGCAGGATCACTGTTTTGATTAATTTTATACGTCGCCTGACCAATGTACAGGTGAACAGGCTCTCCCTTCACTTCATTTGACCACCATTTCGTGAGCACGTCATAGGCGGCTGCCTGAAAACCGATACTCCAGTAAATTTGCGGGGTGACATAATCGATATCGTGCTGCTGAATCCACTCTCTTGTATCAGCATACAAATCATCGTAGTTAGTCATACCTGCGGTCGTGTTTGAACCAGTTGGGTCATCCTTTATGTTGCGCCATACTCCAAATGGGCTAATACCAAATTTCACATACGGCTTTACTTTCTTCACGGTGTCATTGATTTGCTTGACCAATTGGTTCACATTATCTCTTCGCCAATCCTCTATGTGCGTGAATGCTTTTTTCCCATATGTTTCATACGTTTCTTGATCTGGAAACGGCACACCGGCTATTTTATTCGGGTAAAAATAATCATCCATATGCACTGCATCAATATCGTAGTTTTTTACGACTTCTTCTATGCCGCCGACAATGAACTCCTGAGCTTTAGGAATTCCTGGGTTGTAATAAAGCTGATTCCCGTACGCAATGGTCCAATCAGGATGTTTTTTTGCCGGGTGATCAGCTGATAAACGGCTGAGATCGGTATGATTCATTGTGATTCGATACGGGTTAAACCACGCGTGAAATTCGAGCCCGCGTTTATGAGCTTCTTCGATCATGAATTCAAGCGGGTCATACCCGGGATCTTTCCCTTGCGTGCCGGTCAAATATTCGGACCACGGGCCGTATGCCGAAGGATAAAAGGCATCTGCTGTCGGTTTAATTTGCATGATCACGGCATTCATATTCATCGCTTTAATCCCATCTAACAAATGAATAAACTCTTCTTTCTGCTCTTTGACAGGCAGTCCTTTCTTTGAAGGCCAATCTAAGTTATAAACCGATGCGATCCAAACCGCGCGCATCTCTCTTGTGCTTTCAAGCTTCCCTTTTGGCATTGGACGAGCTAGACTGCTAGAAGGAATCAATAAGAATACAAACATCAAAATTAGTGTTAGACACGTCATACTGATCTTTTTCAGCATTTTTTGTATCACCTCATATTCAGTTTATTCCGCTTTTTGAGATCGAATGCCAGCAGATGGTGTCAGCAGGATGTTTTTCATTTCCTTGAGTTGAGCTTCCGGTATTTCACAAGCTTCAATTAAATACCGCTCTGCACTCCCGTATGTCTCCATCATCTCGTTTAGCACATCTTCCAGATAATCTTGTTGCACACCGAGAAGCGGCTGAATTTGCTCTTTTGACACCCGGTATAAACTCATCAAGCGGACAAATCGCTGCTGCCTTCTGATGAGCATTTGCACCCCTTCGTTAGAGCGCATGTACTCACTTAAAACCGCAGGCACCGGTACGCCTGCTGCTAATTGAATGAGGGCAGATAAAAAGCCTGTCCGGTCTTTACCGCTTGTGCAGTGAAGTATCAGTGGGTAATTGCTTTTATCTGAAAGCAGTGTGAACAGCTGCTGAATCTCTTCTTTTCGCTCTGTGAGCATGGTTTGATATAAATCTTTCATGATCGGTGCAAATGAAAGAGATTTCCCTTCAGTTGTTAGCATACGAAACATGGTCCATTTACTAGGCATCTTACTGTCAGGCTGCATGGGGATATGGACGATTTTGTCGTGTTCCTTGATCTTTGGCGGATGTGATTTGCGTTCTGAGGCTGTACGGAGATCACAAACGGTTTGAATCCCGAGCTTTGAGAATATCTCGATATCTTGTTTCGTCAGACGGGACAAATCTGCGGATCGATAAATCAGTCCCTGCCTGATGACCATTTCATCTGTTGTTTGAAGTCCCCCTACTTCTCTAAAATTCGCAAGCTTTGAAAATGGGTTGTTTAATTGATTCATAGAAGTGAAAATCCTTTCCGTTACGTTCTTTTCTCTATCATACGCTTTTATCGAGATGGGGAAAAGAGAAGCCATTTGATATAATGGAAAAAGGAGATTCGGATGGATTGGAGATATGAAGCATGATAAAAACAAAACGGATTCAGCAAATCAAAGAGTATGTGTTTGACCGGGAATCTGCCTCACTTGATGAGCTAGTGGCGCATTTTGGCGTCTCAAAAAACACGATACGCCGAGATGTACAAGCATTGGTCGAGTCCGGCGTGTTCAAAAAAGTATATGGCGGAGTGGCTGTGAACCATTCAACATTAGTAGTCTATCAGGAGCGAAAGACCCGGCAGCTGAGTAAAAAGCAATTGATTGGTCAAACGGCAGCTGCTTTTGTGGAAAATGGGGATATGATTTTTGTTGATTCTGGTACGACAACACTTGAGATGCTCCCCTATTTGACTGAGAAACAGGTGACTGTTGTGACCAATAATGTAGATTTTATTACACAGGCGATGCCTTATGAGAATCTCACCATCTTTTCCACCGGCGGGATGCTTGAGAGAAAAACGAATTCTTTCGTTGGCTATCAAAGTGTAGAGCGTTTGAAAGCTTACAATGTCAATAAAGCCTTTATCGCATCAACTGGTTTATCCATTGATCACGGAGTCACGAATTCATCCCCGCTTGAAACGGATATTAAAAAGACAGTTGTTGAAAAAAGTGCCAAAACGTTTTTATTAGTTGATGATAGTAAGTTCGATCACTACGCTTTGACCACGTTTTGTGATTTACATGATCTTGATGTCGTCGTGACGAATAAACAGCCAAATGAAGATTATCTTCAATATGGAAAAGAGCATGATGTACAGTTTGTGACGCCTTCATCAAAATAGATGGATCACAAAAAAACGGCTCAGGAATTTGAGCCGTTTTTTGATTCATTCATTTCAAGCTGCATGATCATGCGGAATAAAAAACGGTACACGGCTGAGACGACTTCAATGAAAGGCATATCTTCGTGGATATCCTCAAGCTCAAGAAGCTGTAAATTCACATCGAATAAGCCGTCTTGCCCATTAAATTGAAGCTGCGCACCATTTAATGAAGCCAACATGTCCTTTAGAATGCCAGTGTCTTTTTTAGGACGTTTGAAACCGAATAACACAGTATACGTTTGAAACACTTCGTCCCATTCAATGGCTACTCCATCGACTCTCACCACATCAAACCACGTTGATTCGATATAAATGAATTCTTTTTGATGTTTTTTAACATATGTAAGCGGTGTGTTTAGAAATGAGGCACCTTCTGTTTGAATCATGTCCTCGGATTCTTTGTCTACACGCTCTATATATACATCGCTAAAGCGTGCCTCTTCCTTAATTCTTGTACCTTCTAAAGGCCAATTGTGGCGCGACGCTTCGTCATATTCAAAGTCTGTCAGCGCTTGTCCTTCTTTCAATAGATCTTGTAAGCGATTTTGTAGCGACATGGCTATGTCTCCTTTCTTCTCCTTCATGTGCGTGTATTATTTTAGCATAACTCATGAAAAGAAAGATATGACTCAGCATATGATGGTATGATAGTGTCAAAAGAAACATCTCGGAGGGGTACGTTTTGCTCACAATGACACTGGCAGAAAAAATCGTAGACGAGGTCAAAAAGGTGCTAACTGAGGAAATCATCATTGCACAAACAAACGGCACCATCATTGCGGCAACAGATCCAGCGCGCATTGGTCAATTTCATGAAGGGGCGTATTTGACATCCTTTGAAGGACAAAAACGAATCCTCACAAAGGATGATGAGCAGCGAATGAAAGGGGTCAAAGCTGGCATCAATCTGCCTATTTATTTTAAGCATGAGGTCATTGGTGTGATTGGGATGACAGGAAATCCCGTCCATGTCTCTCCATTTGGCGAAATATTACGAAAAATGACCGAATTGCTCATTCAAGAATATGAATTTTTTCTAGAAACGGAAACCGATGAACGGCAGCTTGAAGCGTTTGTGTTCGACTGGCTTCATCTGCCAGAGACAGCAATCGATCTCACTGAAAAAGCAGCGCGGCTTCAGCTTGATGTCAATAAGCAGCGTGTGGTCGTCCTCATTGATTGTCACGATGAATCGTTTATGAAGCAGGATCAATACAAAAAAGTAAAGGAAATGCTGCATCTCACAAATCAGGAAATGATCGTCCGCTGGGGACATGCCCGCTTTTTGCTCATGCTGCAAACCTCGGCAAATGATCGTGATACCTTGCAACAGCGTCTTTTTCACATCCATGCTTCCCTCACCGCACGTTCCACGTCAAAGGTTTTGATAGGTGCGGGAAAACCTGCAGCTGGACACATGATGAAGCAATCGTTTCATCAAGCCTTTCGTGCCTTAAAAATGGCGAATGCAGATACACCGATTGTGTTTGATGAGGATTTAACACTCGAACTTTTTATAGAAGAAGTGAGTCAGGAAACAAAAGAAGTGTTCCTTGATCGAACGATCGCCCCACTTCTCCCCCACCCTGAACTAGTGAAAACATTGCGTGTACTCATGACGTCGGATTGCTCATTGAAATACACTGCGGAAGCGATGCACGTACATATCAATACACTGCATTACAGGCTAAAACGTATCCAAGACTTAACGACACTTGATCCAAAACGCATGCAAGATGCGATGCTCTTTTATTTAGCCTTGATGCTATTAGATCATCATCCAAATAAACGAGGCGAGCAGCCCAATATTTTGTAGAATCGTCCATAGGCATCGGGCGATTCTTTTTTTATACTGAAAGAAACGGTACGTCAAATGAGTGGGAGTGAATACACATGTTGAATTCTGAATTTTTAAGTCAATTAAAAAAGATTGTCGGGGCGCCTTATGTACAAGACAGTAAGGCAGATCGGCTTGCTTATTCTTATGATGCAACGCCTAATTTTCAGCATATGCCAGATGTCATCGTGAGACCGCATGCGGCTGAAGAAATCCAGCAAATTGTCCGGCTCTGCGCCTCATATAAGGTGCCGATCGTGCCAAGAGGATCCGGAACGAATCTTTGTGCAGGAACCTGTCCTACACAAGGCGGACTTGTGATGTTGTTTACAAGAATGAACCAATTAATCGAAATAGACGAAGAAAACCTCACCGCAACGGTCCAGCCTGGTTTGATCACACAGGAATTCATTCGCCAAGTAGAGGCAAAAGGCCTTTTCTATCCACCAGATCCAAGCTCGATGAAAATTTCCACGTTAGGCGGCAATATTAATGAAAATTCAGGTGGTCTCCGGGGATTAAAATATGGCGTGACGAGAGATTATGTACTTGGACTTGAAGTGATTCTACCAAACGGTGACATCATCAAAACAGGCGGTAAGCTCGCAAAGGATGTGGCCGGGTATGATATGACCCGCTTATTCGTTGGATCAGAAGGAACACTCGGCATTGTCACAGAAGCCACGCTGAAGCTTTTGCCACTTCCAGAAACCAAACAAACGATGCTTTGCTTATACGAAAACCTAGAGGAAGCAGCCGCATCAGTTTCGGCGATTATTGCAGAGCGTATCATCCCCGCCACATTAGAATTTATGGATCAGCCGACACTGGAAGTCGTTGAAGACTTTGCCAAAATCGGCCTGCCGACTGACGTTCAAGCGGTGCTATTAATCGAACAGGACGGCAACCCTGAGGCTGTTTCCCGTGATATGCAAAGCATCGCAAAGGTCTGTCAGCAGCACGGTGCAAAAGAAGTGAATGTCGCACATTCTGAAGAAGAGGCCAGTGCCCTTTTAACAGCAAGACGAGCCGCTTTATCTGCCCTCGCCCGTTTAAGCCCCACGACGATTTTAGAAGATGCTACAGTCCCCCGGTCTGAAATTGCCAGCATGGTGCGGGCGATCGAAGACATTGCGAGAGAATACGAAGTGAAAATCTGTACATTTGGTCATGCAGGTGACGGGAATTTACACCCTACTTGTGCAACTGATGCAAGAAATGAAGAAGAAATGAAGCGGGTCGAAGAAGCCTTTCAGGCCATTTTTGAGAAAGCAGTCTCCCTTGGCGGCACTATTACGGGTGAACATGGTGTGGGTCTGATGAAAGCCCCTTATTTGGAGCTAAAGGTCAAAAAAGAAGGAATCGCAGCAATGAAAGCGATCAAACAAGCGCTAGATCCAGCAAATATCATGAATCCTGATAAGGTGTTTGGAAAAGCAGCAAGAAAGCGGGTGGTGGTCTCATGAATTCCTCTAAACAAACAGAGATTCAGCAAACATTTCAGCAGCAAATGGATGAAAAGGAGCTGCTCAATTGCATGCGCTGCGGCTTCTGCCTCCCTTCCTGCCCTACTTATATTGAATCCGGTCAACAAGAAACGCACTCTCCCCGCGGCCGAATTGCTTTAATGAAGGCGGTAAGAGACGGCGTGATTGAGCCAGATGAAGATGTCGAACATTCACTGAACCTTTGTCTTGGCTGCCGTGCATGTGAACCGGTCTGCCCTTCCGGCGTCAAATATGGACGTTTACTTGAGGATGCAAGAGACATCATTCAGCAGCACAAAAAACAATCTCTTCCTGTCAAATTTGTGAGACGTGTTGTGTTTAAAAGACTCTTTCCTTCACAAAGCCGAATGCGTCAAGCGGCTGGACTTCTGCGATTTTATCAAACCTCTGGTCTGCAAACGGCCGCCCGCAAGTCTGGCATGCTAAAGGTGCTTCCGCCGCATTTACAGCTGATGGAAGAGGCTCTTCCAAAGGTGCCGCGTCAACAAAAAAGCCGTGCGTTAGAATACAAAGCCATTGGCACGGCAAGAAAGCGTGTCGCCTTTTTTACTGGCTGTTTAATGGACACCGTTTTTTCCAGCACAAACGAAGCGACCATCCAGCTTTTGCAGCTGTCCGGCTGTGACGTTGTCGTCCCTCCTGTTCAAACGTGCTGTGGTGCACTTCATGGCCATAGCGGAGAAAAAGAGCAAGCGAAACAGTTAGCAAGGCGGAATATTGAAGCATTTGAAGAGATAGAGGCAGATGCCATTGTCATGAATGCAGGGGGATGCGGCGCTTTTTTAAGTGATTACGATCATTTGCTAAAGGATGATCCGGCTTTTCAAAAACGAGGTGAAGCCTTCTCAAAGAAAATCACGGATATATCGGACATTCTCGTGGAGCTTAAGTTTCACCGGCTTACATCGCTTGCCTTGCCAGAGCAGATCATCACCTATCAAGACTCTTGTCACTTACGAAATGGAATGGGTGTTGAGCAAGCGCCAAGGGTGCTGATGAAGGCGATTCATGGCGTATCATTTAAAGAAATGAAGGATGCCGACCGCTGCTGCGGATCTGCTGGAATTTATAATATCTTGCAGCCAAAGATGTCGATGCAAATTTTAGATCATAAAATGACAGAAGCTAGTCAAACAGCGGCAGCTGCTATTGTCACGTCCAATCCAGGCTGCCAGCTGCAAATGGCAGCAGGGATCAAACGTTCAGGACAATCGCCTAGCATGCGTGCTGTCCATCTCGCAGATTTTTTATTAGAAGCCGTTCAATATGGAAAAAAAGCGTCCAGCTCGTCAAGCTGAACGCTTTTTTTCATGCATATCTTCAGGCAATTGGTTGGATAATAGAGGCAAATCGAGGAAGGAGATGATTCAAGTGCTGAAGAAAAACAAACAACATCAAAATGACCCAAATTCAGTATTTGAGTCATTATCACGTTCCTCTGATTTTACAAACGAGTTGTCACGAAGTGAAGATTTCCTTTATCGAATTTCTTTTTTTCGTCCTTTAATTAATGGTCATCTACTCCATGAACAAATTTTGCCCTGCATGAAAGAATTGCACCTCACCCCCACTCTTGAGGAGCTGAAAGAACGAATCCCCATTGAACAGTCTGTCATCACGACCGATCTTCAGGAAGTGGAAAAAGCCCTTCATCGAGGGAATATGGCCATTCGGCTCGAAACGGACTGGGGCAAAGCGCTTCTAATACCAATTGAAGAAAAGAAAGGCAGACAAGTAGGTCCGCCTGAGATTGAATTTGGCATTATCAGTGCACAGGAAGCATTTGTGGAGGTTTTGGATACCAATTTAAATTTGGTCAGGCAGCGGCTGCCGACACCGAACCTGAAAGTGACGGAAAAGACGGTTGGTACGCTCTCTCAAACAAAAGTAGCGGTGTTATATATTGAAGAAATCGCCAATCCGCAAAACATCGAAACGGTTCTGCAGCGAATTGAGGACGTTGATTATGATCAAATTTTAGATGCGAATTACCTTGCACAAATGCTTTATGATGTGTCCAATACGATCTTTCCGTTGTTTTTGAATACAGAAAGACCCGACCGCGTGTCTTCAGGTTTATCGGAAGGGAAAATTGCCATCTTAGTGGATGGATCTCCTCATGTCTTGCTTGCCCCGACAATTTTACTTGAGTATTTTTCCACTATGGAAGACTACAATATGTCGTGGATTGCGGCTTCTTGCTTTCGGCTGTTACGCATATTTGCTGTGATATTTTCCATTTTTGCGACACCTTTATATGTAGCCATTTTAACCTTTCATTATGAGCTGATCCCAAAGGATTTATTAGAAACCATTGTGTCCTCACGCTATCTTGTTCCATTTCCTCCGATCATTGAGGCCCTATTTTTAGAGATTTCGATTGAATTACTAAGAGAAGCAGGTTCGAGGCTTCCAGCTAAAGTCGGTCAGACGCTCGGGATTGTTGGAGGGATTGTCATTGGACAGGCTGCTGTGGCAGCAGGATTAACAAGTAATATTTTACTCATTATTGTCGCTCTTTCTGCCCTTGCCTCATTCGTCACCCCTATTTACAAAATGGGCAGTGCCATTCGGCTGCTGAGATTTCCATTTCTACTTGCAGCACAGGTTTGGGGCGCATTAGGTATTGCCGTGATGGGATCTTTCCTTCTCACCCATTTAATGAAATTAACGTCTATTGGACGTCCGTATCTAGAGCCTATTTTTCCGCTGCGTCTGACGGATTTAAAGGGCAGTTTGATTCGTCCTCAGCTCCGTTTTTTGAATAAAAGACCGGAAAATTTACGTCCGCAAAATGAAACGATTCACCGGCAAAAACCGAAGCAAGGCCGTAAGGGGAAAAATGATTTTTATGAATAAGGAAGTGAAAGCATGAGTTCTTCTTCTGTGAAAGAGAAATTTCAAGTTTCCCCTTTTTTTGTGTTTTTTCTCATCAATGCTAATCAAGTTGGTGTCGGTATTTTAAACTTTCAAACGAACCTTGTTCGTTCTATGAATAATGATGGATGGATCGCCATTCTTATTTCTGGTATCAGCGTCAATGTGATGATCTTTCTCATGTACTTGATGTTTAAAAAGGCTCCTTCGGATGAATTTGGTGATATCACACAATACGTATTTGGCAAATGGGTTGGGCAATTATTCAACATTCTCTATATCTTATATTTTGCTTCTTTGTCCTTGACCGTTCTCATCCATTATATGGACGTGATCCATGTATGGCTGTTTAAAGAAATTCCTGGTCTTTTGTTTGCGGCTGTACTCCTGCTGCTTGTGTATTACATTCATACCGGCGGCTTTAGAACCATTGCTGGATGGGCATTCTTTAGCATTGTACTGACGTATTGGATGACGTTTATTTGCTTTTATGCCATGAAATATAGTCATATTCGCTTCATGTTCCCGATGTTTGATCATACATTTTCGCAGCTGTTGATGGGAGTGAAAGATGCCTCTTTATCCATGTTTGGTTTTGGCACGCTGCTTGTCTATTATCCCTTTATTAAACAAGCACAGACGTCTCAAAAATTTGCTCACATGGGGGCATTATTTACGACATGCTTAAATTTACTCGTCTTTCTCGTCTCCATTGCGTATTACTCAAGTGCTCAGCTCAAATTAACAAAATGGCCGACGTTAACGTTAACAAGCATTGTGAAGCTTCCCTTTATCCAGCGCTTTGAATTTATTGAAGTGTCCCTTTGGCTGTTTTTGATCATTCCAAATATCGCGATTCCATTATGGGCAGCGAGCCGAATGGCAAAACAAGTGCTTCATACGAGCCAGCGCGCCACGTTCATCAGTCTCAGCATCCTCATTCTGGTCATGTTTTCGTTTTTTGCGGGGGCCACTTCTTTTGAAACCTTTAATCAATGGGTGGATTATAGCGGATACTTTCTTATGTATGGATTGATTGTCTGTATGGTCATCGGATTGATGCTGAAAAAAAGGTGGGTGAAAAAACGAGCATGAAACGTTATGTACTCACGGGTCTCATGTTGTTTAGTCTTTTCTTAACTAGCTGTGCACAGCCTCGTCTTTTAGATGAATTAAATATCTCTCAGGCGGCGGGATTTGATTTAGTGGAAGATGGAGAAATGAAGGGCTTCTTTGTCTTTCCTGTCTTTAAAAGTGAGGATCAAGGAAGTTATCAAATATTAAGCGCAAGGTCAAACACTATTAGTAATATTCAGTTTCTCGTTTCAGAAAAATCACCTTTTCCAGTAGTCATGGGCCAGGTACTCGTTATTTTAGTCAGTGAAAAGTTAGCAAAAGAAGTCGGCATGATCGATTTAATGAATTACATTTATCGTGATCCTATCATTGGTTCACGCCAAGTGTTTGCGATTGTAGGCGGAGAGGTTGAAGAGTTATTATACACAAAAATGAATCAAACGAACTTGAATATTGGCGTGTATCTCTCTGATCTGTTAGCCCAAAATATGCGAAATGGCAATGAACCTGTGACCAATCAGCATATTTTTATGAATCAAATGCTGGCAAAAGGGGTAGATGCTTACCTCCCTTACATCAAAAAAACAAGCAATGGCATCAAGGTCACGGGAGTCGCTCTGTTTGATCATGAAAAAATGATCGGTCATATCCCCGGAGAAGATACGTTCACATTTAAATCGATGATTGAAAATCATAAAAATGGCATCTACGAGTTTCAATTGGCTGATCAAGCAAAGACCCATGTCGTCATTGAAAATATTAAATCACATGTGTCTTACCAGATCAAACCAACGAAAAACCTAACAAAAAAGCCTCATATCACGATTGATATCAAGCTGAAAGGTGAATTAAAAGAATTCATGAAGTCCAAAAAAATTGATAAACCGAATATATTGGACCATGTCGAAAAAGAAGTTGAAAAACGTGTCGCCCAGCAAGGACAAGACCTTGTTCAGTCCTTTAAAAAGCAAAACATAGATCCGCTTGGGCTGGGCTTGAGGTATAGATCAAAAGACAAAACCATGACACCAGAAAAGTGGCAGGAAATCTATCCTGATACGGATGTGCAAATTAAATGCCACATGAAAATTGTTCAAACCGGTGTCAGTCAATAAATGAGTGAAAAATTATTCGAAAATATCTTCTTTGTTATTTATTATTTTAGACACGTTCATTTTGACTCGTGGAACGCAATCTTTTCACCGATCGATTTCAATTTCTCTATCACATGTTGTAAACCCTCATTTCCTGGTAAGCTGCTGGCTGCGCCCATGAAAGTGGATAGAGAAATTCTTCGTCAGCCTGATCCAAAAGTTCCCTTACCCACTCAGCGGCAGATGTACTTAAAACATCAGCCGCGATTTCTAACATTCGTGATTTCACTTGGGCATGCTGAGTTTCATCAAACCGAATTTGAACAGAGTCTAAGATCTTTTGCTGATCATGCTGTTTCAATGCATCGATGACATCTTCCTCTGATTGGAAAGCCTGAGCCTGTCCGTCCTCTCCATAAAAGTCATCGTGCAGTAAAAATTGTTTAGGAGAATGGAGTACGACTAAGTTATACCATTCAATAGGTCGTAATGAATAGTTGAGATCTCTTGTGACACGGATGACATAATTGATAAGGCTGTTTCGGATCATCTGAATTCTCTACGACATTCATTGCGTTTTTTTGACAGGCTTCACATAAGGCGCCTTTTTCCACTCCATTCACTTCCTTTGAAAAGATGACAATGCTCTAATCTTCGTCCTTTACATCTGGGTCTTCAGGGATTGGTTCATTTAAGATCTCTTGGACGAGCTCTTTGTATTGTTCAAGCTGCTTCATATGCGTTTGAAACTGACCTTGATAAATCAGGTAGGATTCGCCGTCAAATACATAGCGGATCTTTTTTTGCTGGATTAATTTCTCAATATACGCTTCAGATACTTCTAAGTACTCAGCTGTTTCTTCGATTGTTAAATACATGTTTGTGCACCACCCGTTCGTTTCATCTAACAAATTATATCACGAGCTGCTAGAAAAACGGATGCAGCCTGTTCATGTTTTCTTTACTGATTAGATCACTGACATCATGATAGTTCTTCACATAACAAGTGTTCAGCAAGTAGATCGTCTAGGTGTGAGCAAATATGGTATGATAAAGTTTGCTAGACGGGAGTTTTTCATCACAGACTTGGTGGAAAAGCCAGGCATTCACGAGGCGTCTTTCGGTTTAGCCGTCATGAGAGGTAAGCGGAAAGCATACTCATGAGAAAAGTAAAACAAGCATAGGCTTTTATAAGGATGCTTGAAGAAAATAAGTATTTAAAGGCAGAGTGAAATGAATGGGAACCTTGTTTAATGAAATTTTAACCTGGCTGACAAGCCTTGGTTACGTAGGAGTTGCGCTTGGTTTGATGATTGAAATCATTCCAAGCGAAATTGTTCTTGCCTATGGCGGATATATGGTGTCAACTGGAACAATCGGATTTGTTGGAGCTGTTATTGCTGGCGTCATCGGAGGTACGCTCGCACAATGTTTTATATACTGGATCGGTCTTTACGGCGGAAGACCTTTTTTAACAAAATACGGAAAATACTTATTCATCCATGAACACCATATCGCAACTGCAGAGCGATGGTTTGACCGATATGGAACCGGTGTGGTATTTACAGCGCGATTTATTCCTGTTGTCCGCCATGCTATCTCGATCCCAGCCGGTATTGCCAAAATGCCTTTTTTGAAATTTGTCCTCTTGACAGGATTGGCTGCCATCCCTTGGTCGATCTTATTTATCTATCTCGGTATGCAGCTTGGGACAAAGTGGGATCACATTCAAAGTGTTGCTCACGCTTATACAACCCCTATTATGGCCATTGCGATCGTCCTGATCGTTCTCTATTTCGTCTTAAAAAAAATTCGTACGAACCGAAAACGGACAATCTAATGAAAAACGCCTTTCACTGATCTGGTGAAAGGCGTTTTTTTATGAATGTGATGATTGTTTTTTCATATATTGGGATAATTCCATAATCATTGCACCCATTCTCTCAAGTGACGGAGCAAGAATCCGGTCAATTCCCTCTTCTTTTAAAGCTTCAGCTGTGACTTTTCCAACAGCTACTGCCAGTACTTGCTGCTCGAATAGCTCTTGGAGTTCTTCTTTTCTGCCCCATTTTGCCGCTAATGTGAAAAAGGCGTGCACCTGAACAGCGGTTGTAAAACAGACGGCTTGGACTTTTCCATCTTTCATTTCTTGAAGCAATGTTTCTGCGGCCTCTGGTTCAGGTGGTGTATGCTGATAAGGTAAAAGCGGCAATACATCTGCCCCTTTGTCATGTAAAAACTGAATGAGGGCCGGAGCGTTTTCCCCGTGAAGCTGCACCATGACGCGTTTGCCTTGAAAATCTTTGTCTTCAAGCTTTGAGATCAGATCACGAACTGTTCCATCTTCATCAGATACGTCTGGCTGAATTCCGCGTTTTTTAAGCGCAGCAAAGGTTTTGTACCCTCTTGAAGCAATGTGTGCATTTGATAGGATTTCCATAAATGCTTTCCCTAGATGAAGCTCTTCTGCACTCTCAATTAATGTATCTGTCCCGATACCTGTTGTGAAAATCACCCAATCTGCGCCTTGGTTCACAAAGGTTTCAATGCCTGGCTTTAACTCCTCTTTGGCTAAAAATACGGTTCCTTGAAGAGAACGAATAACGGCTTGTCCCCCTTGTTTTTCGACAAGTGTACGCATTTCTTCTGTTTTTCTCGTTCCACAAATGGCAATCGTTTTTCCAGTTAAGCCTTTACTCAATTTTATCCCTCATTTTCTATCACATTTGATATGTATTAAATATAGATTTATTTGGAAGACGTTGCAAGTGTCTACTAAAAAAGAGCTTGACGTTTCGGTCTAATTCGAGTATCTTTTGTAAGTGCAAATTGTAGGAGGTCATTATGGAAAAACAGAATGTTCAAGCTATTCGATTATCAATTGCAGACCCAACACCACTTGGTTTGTTTGGTTTAGCAATGGTGACGCTCGTTGCGTCCTCACAAAAACTAGGAATTACAGATGGCACTTCCCTTATTTTACCTTGGGCTATCTTCCTTGGAGGCATCGCGCAGTTGATTGCGTCCATACAAGATTCAAAGCATCACAATATTTTTGGAGCCACTGCCTTTGGCGCCTTCGGTCTTTTTTGGATGGGTGTTGGAACGACTTGGCTCATTCAAGCCGGCGTTTTTGGGAAAACGCTTGCGGAAGCAGCAGATCCTAAACAACTAGGTTTTGCATTTATCGGTTATTTGATTTTCAGCTTGTTTATGACGATTGGTGCTATGGAAACACATAAAGTACTATTTTTGATTTTCGTCTTTATTGATTTCTTATTCCTTGGTCTTTCCCTTAGCTCATTTGGTGTGATGTACGATGTGACTCATACCATTGCCGGTATTGCAGAATTGATCATTTCCCTGCTTTCGTTTTATGGTTCAGCAGCAGTTGTGCTCAATACTCATTTTGGCCGTACTGTGCTGCCAATTGGACAACCATTTCGTATTTTTACAAAAGCATAAATAAAAAAGAACTGCTTTGTGCAGTTCTTTTTTCATGTTTATTTTTCTTGTGCCTCTTGGAAGATCTCTCCGATGATTTCATATGAGCGCATTCTTTCTTGATGGTCAAACATATCCGAATTAATCATCACTTCGTCTGCTTGAGTGGCTTCAATAAAGGCTTCCAATTCTTTTTTCACCTTTTCTTTATCTCCGATCATTGTCGAACTTAATTGTTCATCCACCATCGCTTTTTCATACGGACTCCAAAGGCCGTCCATACTGTCGACAGGCGCTTTGAGTTTTCCTGGAGTATTTCGAATGAGACTCAAAAACCGCTGATAATGAGAGGTCGCCAAATATTCAGCTCGCTCTGTTTGATCTGCAGCAAAAACTGTCACACCCACCATGGCATAAGGCTCTTTTAACACATCAGAAGGTCTAAATGACTGTCTATACAACTCTAAAGCAGGAATTGTATTTTTAGGTGAAAAATGTGCCGCAAAGGCAAATGGCAATCCAAGCTTTCCTGCAAGTCTTGCGCTAAAACCGCTTGAACCAAGCAGCCAAATCGGAATGTTTAGACCCTCTCCCGGAACAGCTCTTACATGTTTTTTGACCTGTCCGGTTGGTTTAAAATATTGCCGAAGTTCTTCTAGCTGCTCAGGGAAATCTTCTCCATTATGGAGATTACGTCTAAGCGCCCTTGCCGTTAACTGATCTGTCCCTGGTGCTCTGCCAAGGCCTAAATCAATTCTCCCCGGATATAATGTCTCAAGTGTCCCAAATTGTTCAGCAATGACAAGTGAAGAGTGGTTTGGTAGCATAATCCCGCCAGATCCTACTCGAATTTTTTCGGTTCCTCCTGCAATATATCCAATTAAAACGGACGTTGCAGAGCTCGCAACACCTTCCATATTATGGTGTTCTGCCAGCCAGTATCTATGATAACCCCACTTCTCCGCCTTTTTTGCTAAATCCATACTATGTTCAAAAGACTCCTTGATGGTGCCTCCTTCTGTCACAGAGGATAAATTTAAAACGGAATAAGCTGTACGCTGTAAAACTGATTGACTCATAAATGATGTCCCCATTTCTGTCAAAAATCATACTAGTTTCATACTTTCAACACCATAACATAAAATCATCAAACATTTAAATGATTTGATTCGATGATTTTCGAAATGATGATTTTCTAGGTTTTACTTCCAATTTAAAAATTTGCACATAGGACTTCTTGCTGAACGAGGGTGATTAACAACGGTTCTGCCATTCCCGGATCTATTTTAACGCTCGCCCGCTTTAACTGCGTCTAGCTACAACGTATCTCTCATCACAACACTTGCAGCATGTAACCAACTTTCTCTCCAAATATTCGGATTGATCGCAGCAGTTGTATTACTTGGCGGAGGATCGGTAGGAGCGGCATTAACCATCATACGATTGGAATAAATACAAAAAGCCCATCTAGGGCTTTTTCAGACCGTATACAAACCCTCGCATTCGCTGTCAGTCCGGCGCTTCGATGCTCGTCCTTCTTAGATTTCAAGGGTTTTCTATTACGCTGAAAAGAAGACAAAGGGCTAAAATAAAGATCATTTTAGCCCTTTGTCAACAATCTGGAAAGGCTTTTTCAGCCTTTCTTTTTTATGTCTTCTATGACATTTATACATTGTTCAATATCATCAGATTGTAAGAGGTGAAAAATAGATTGGATGACGGTAATCTCTAAATTCCACCATTCTAATAACTGAAATTTTTCAATTATTTCAGATGAAAACCGGTATTTCATGAGCTACTGTGGATTCCCTGCGGCAATTGCATATGGCGGCACATCTTTTGTGATCACACTATTTGCTCCGATCACTGCTCCGTTCCCTATACATACTCGTCGCGCCATACCCAATCCATACGTCGTGCCCTATGTGTACATCTCCTTTCGATTTGGGATGTCCTTTAATGTGGAAAGCTTCTTTGAAAATTTGATTAAACGGATACGTTGTGACCCAATCTGTACGGTGTTCACCACCAAGAAAAATTTTCACTTCGTTTGCGATGGAACAAAACTTCCCAATGTTTAGTGTCGTACCTTCCCCCCATGTCAGCACTTGGAAATCTGGTCCTGCATAAGAAAAATCACCGATATTGTGCGAGCTCAGTTCACTTCTTTGATTCAAAAACATAGAAGATCAGACCTCCTAAAAAGTGATAGATCTTCGTATGTATATGCTGCTTCACACTTTTACATTATGATTGCACTAGCGCTACAATCTGTTTTTTCTTCCATACGAGCTGATAGTAGCCGTATTGAAGGAGTAAGTTCACAAAGAAAGCCGTAGGATAGCCAATCCAGATGCCCTTGATGCCAAGGGTTGTGTAGTGCGATAGCACATAAGCGACTGGCACTTCTACAAGCCAGATGGAACAAATACTAAAGATCGTTGGCCATAAAACTGTTCCACTCGCTCTCATCGTGGCTGCAACAATTTGGGCCGTTCCAAAAATAAGATAGCTCCATAATGTAATGACGACCAAGCTATAGGCAATGTCAATCGTTTTAGAATCTGTTAAAAAGATAGATAAAATCTGCGGTGCGAAGAGATAAACAACAATAATAATGAATCCGCCTATGGCAAAATTGAGTCCCAACCCAATTTTTATCACATCTTTCAGCCGATTGATATTCCCTGCACCGATGAATTGTGCTGCAAAGATAGAGACCGCGATGCCAAGACTCACTGCCGGCATCTGCACATAGCTCACGACTTGATTGACAACACCATAGGCAGCAGTCGCCTGTGATCCATAATCGTTGACAAAAGAAATAACAGCAATTTCTGATAAAGAAATAAGGATCATATTAATGCTCGATGGAATGCTGAGCTTTAATAACGTTTTTAGTAGATCCCCTTTCATCAATAAATGCTTTCTAACCGATGCATCAATGCGAAGCGGGTGCTTTGTTTTATATAAGTAGATATGTAGAATGATAAATGTCACAATGGTTGAAATCACAGAAGCATACGCAGCGCCGTATAAACCAAATGCCGGCAGTCCCAGCCAGCCAAATAATAAAATGGGCAGCATTAAAATATTCGTTGCCGTACTAATCATTAAGAAATAAAAAGGCGTTTTTGAATCCCCAGTCCCTCGCAGGAAAGTCGTGTAAACAAAATAAAGAAATAAGATCGGCATTGAGATGAATAGAATTCTGGCATATGCCGCACTTTCCTCCACGATATTTGCAGGTGTTCCCATGAGATTTAAGATATCTGTTGCAAAAAAACCTCCAATGATCGCTAAAGATAGTCCAATTAAAAAAGTGAATGAAAGCGTTGTGCCAATAATTTCTTTTAATCTTTGTTCATTTTTCGCTCCATACGCTTGTCCAATAAGGATTGAACTTCCCGATCCAATTCCAATGGAAAAAGAAACGAGTAAAAAGAAAAGCGGAAAGAATGCAGAAATCGCAGCTACTGCATCCTCTCCTATCCATCTGCCAACAAGGACAATGGAGACAAGCTGTCCGATTGATTGCAAAATATTGCTAAGCAAAAGCGGGACGAGAAAAATGGACATGGTTTTTACTAAAGATTGATTGTTATCTAACGTCATGATGGTTCTCCTTCTCTATCTAAAGATTCTCAGCTAAAATGCTGACAATATGGTCTTCTATCTCTTTCCCTTTTTCGTCATCAACAAGATGATTTAATAAAATGGAAAAAGCGACTGTCTTTCCGCTCTTCGTGTCAATATATCCAGAAAGTGTACTGACCGTAGTTAATGAACCTGTTTTTGCACGTACTTTTTCTAGTGTAGCTGGTTCTTTCAATCTGTTTCTTAACGTCCCTCCCACCATTCGTTCACTTGCCCCTGCTAACGGAAGCGCATGTTCAAAGGTCTTAAACCATTTTTCCTTTTGAATGTTTGTTAAAAATAACGTGAACTGGTTGGCAGACACAAGGTTAATAGGTGATATGCCCGACCCATCTCGCAGCACTGCAAGAGATGGATCGATGCCAAAAGCAGGAAGCCTTTCATTCATAACATCCAGTCCATCCTCAAAGCTCCCTTTGCTTTTCACTTGTTTTCCAAGTTCCTTTAGCAACATTTCTGCATGGGTATTGTTGCTGAGTTTCATCATGGGAACAAGCAGCTCTGATAAAGGCATCGATGAATGGGTGGCAATTTTCTTGGCTTTTTTAGGAACTTGTTTTGTTTTAAGCGGTCCTTTTACTTGAATCCCTTCCGCCTTTAATGCTCGTTTCATTAAATCTAACGCATAAGTGGTTGGCTCCCATAACGCTACCCATTGTCTAGATGAACTCACTTTCACCGGAATGGTTCCAGTCAAAGTAATCTTGTTTGTGCCGTGAGAGCGCTTAAAAGAAATCTTCTTTTTCCCGCCTTCTGGCACGGTTTTCACTTGATTCATGATTTGAGGGACTGAAGTCTTCGGGATCATGTCATAGGTCGCTTTTTGCCCTGCTTTTTTGCCTGGTTTTACTTCGAGAATCACGGTTCCTGCATCATAATCTTGATTCGGTGAAGCCGTGAGAGCAGAGATTTGTGCACCGTAATATTGATCTTCATCACTCCAAGGCAAATCAATAGAATATCGCGTATCATCATACCAAGTGTCATCTGCCGCAAGCTGTCCGCGAATCGTATGTATTCCGGCCTTTTTCACTTGTTTGGCAAGTGCTGCAAAATCCTCCTCTAATAAAGTCGGATCCCCGGTACCGCGTAGATACAGGTTGCCATGTAACGTTTTCTTTTGAATAGAACCATCCATCCAGATATCTGTCAAGAATGTGTGTGTTTCTCCTAGTATATCAAGGGCGATGGCTGATGTGAGCAGTTTCATATTAGAAGCAGGAGTAAGACGAATATCGGCTTGATGTTCATAAAGAAGAGAGGAGTCAGAAGTATTGCGGACGCTGATACCGGAGATCGCGCCCTCTAAATCAGGTGCTGTTCGTATGAATTCATCTAAAGCTGTCATCCACGGCAGTGAGTCGTCACGAGCTGTAAGTTGGTCATCTTTTGCTGAAAAAGGGAGAAATAAAATCGACAGGATACATATTTGTAAAAACAAGAGCTGTGAAAAACGCTTCACGCAATCCCTCCTTTTTTGTCGCAGCCAATTTTAGAAGAATATGTTCATTATACACAAAAGAACGTTTGTTCTCAAAGGTTTTTTAAACAGAAAAGTCAGCTTTCTTTGACGAAAACTGACAAGCCCTTTATCTCTTTTCTGGATTCCAGCCATCGGTTCCGCCCAGAACAGCTTGCACCGTGATTTGACTTGCTTCGTTTTTCGTTAAAATACTGGACCATTTTACGCGGTATGCTGCATTGCTTCCTGCCCCTGTCGATCCATATTCTTTATATCTTGCTGTTCTTTCGTTATCACGGTTATCCCAGTTATGCCATCCCTCTTCCTTAATATGATCATCCATTTTTGTATAGAGGAATGTCACAGCGGAATGAGGCCTCCACGGACGTCCTAAATAAACCGATTGAGCAGCTGCCGTCCCCTTTTTCAACGTAGAATCGATGAATACATAACCATACCTTTGTGCTTCTGTTGTGGATGCTGCAGTAATATACCCATTTCCAAGACTTTTTATTTCAGCTCTTTTAAACACAGCTGTGGCTGATCCAAAAATAAAATCGACCGTGCCCTCGATATAGCAGTTTTCATAATATTGCCGGCCTGTGCCTGTTGCATAAAGCGTATCTTGATAGCCAAGGACGCGTACTTGCTTGAACGCGGCCCGGTCTCCAGACACATAAAGGGCAACAGCCTGACCTGCATGTCTGCCAGCTGTATTTTGAAAGGTGATATTTTCTGCATAAAAGTCGTTTGAACGAATCATAGTGCTGGAGCTATTTGTTGTGCTGCCAGTACTTGCATTTGTATCATCATACGTCAGAATCGTCTTGTGCTGGTTTTCGCCGATAAAGGAAACGTGCGGTTTATTTTGCGGAAGCAGGATCTTTTCTTTATACACACCATTTTTAATATAGATCGTTACGCTCTGTTGATTGTTCGCTGGAATCGCATTAATGGCAGATTGAACGGTTCGAAACGAGCCATTTCCCTTTTGATCGACCACAATAACGCGGTTTGTTTGATTCTGATGTCCGGCTGCTTGAAGTGATGCTGAGTCAAATAGTAATAAAAACAAGACGACTACAAGCCATACCTTTCCATACTTCATCGCACATCTCCTCCTTTGTGAACGTTTTCAATCAAACATTCTTTCTGATCCTATTCATGACACGCACAAAAAAACACCCACTTATTGATGTTATGGATGTTTTTTAGACTTTTCATATTTCTTCGCATAAATCCCTTCATTTTCAATCCATTCACAAAATAGAACATCTCGATGAGAAGAAATGTGCTGCTTTTTTAATTGCTCACTCAGCCATGTTTCGTCAAAGCCAGCTTCTTGTAGGTCATCTTTTAAAATTTCGCCATCGATAATAAATGTTCTAGGCAATTTGACTTCTTTTCCCTTCACGTTCACATCTTCTGCGGTGGCAGTTGCGTATTTCATTTTCGGAAGAACACTGACAGAGCCGTCTGTTTCCAAAATGGCATATTCTATTTCATGCAAGGCAAAATGACCCTTCGCGCGAATCAGTGTCTGCAGCTGATTGAGATCAAGCATATTTTTCTTCAAGCGATTGTAGTGAATCTTCCCTTTATCAATGACAAGTGTAGGTCTTCCTTCTAAAAAGGCTCGAATACCTTTAAAGCGTTGTGAAAACCATTCAACTGTATAAATGAGAACGCCCCATACCGCAACAGCAAACAAAATGTGCTGAATCTTGACTTCTGGGTCAAAAATGGCGTTTCCGACCATTTCGCCTAAAATCAGTGCAGAAATAAAATCAAACGGCGTGATTTGTGCAAACTGTGTTTTCCCTAATAATTTTGTAATAAAAAATAAGGCGAAAAACCCGATAAAGAGTTCAATCAAAATACTAAGAAACGGCACAAAAATTCCTTCCTTTCTTGCTGCATTTACATACAGCATATACATGAAAGGAAGGATCTAAACTATTTATGAGGGCAATAAAATAAAGACATCGTCCCCCTCGACCGCTGTTTCATACGTTTTAACGCACCCGTGATCTGGTGCTTGAACGTTCCCTGTCGAAAGATCAATCTTCCAATCATGCATTGGACAGAAGACATGGTCTCCACTTACCATTCCTTCAGCCAGAACACCGCCTTTATGAGGGCAGCGGTTTTCAATAGCTTTGAATTGCTTATTAGAGGTTTGAAAAACAGCTAATTCAAGAGTACCGACTGCGACTGTTTTTCCTAGCTGCAGCGGAAAATCTGATAGGGTGCCAATGTGAACTTTTACAACTGAAACTGTCATATGATTTCATCCCTTCAATTGATTTATACAGAAGCCGTCGCTTTTTGAAATAATTGTTTCGTGTCTTTTTGACTCTCGCGCATCTCCTGCCAAGGCTCCTCATACGTTGACAGTGCGATGTCCATTCTTTGAATTAAGGCTTCTCGTTTCTCATCATCTAGGAGTACTGATTGAATATGATCTAATCCAAGTCGTTCAACCCAAGCAGAGGTTCTTTCTAGATAATTTGCCGTTTCTCTATAATATTGAAGGTATGCAGCTGCCACTTGCTCTACTTCTTCTGCTGTACTGACCTTCATCAATAAATCTCCAGCCCGCAAGTGTGTGCCGCCATTTCCGCCGGCGTACAATTCAAATCCTCCATCAATTCCCACAATGCCAAGGTCTTTAATGCCAGATTCTGCACAGTTTCTAGGGCAAGCAGAGACAGCCATTTTGACTTTATGCGGTGTCGCAAGACCTTCGAATTTCTTTTCAAGTGCAATGCCAAGAGCCATCGAGTCCTGTGTGCCGAACCGGCAAAATTGTTCTCCAACACAAGTTTTGACCGTTCTTAAAGATTTTCCGTATGCATAACCAGATGGCATATCCAGGTCTGCCCATACTTTAGGTAAATCTTCTTTTTTGACACCTAGAAGGTCGATACGCTGGCCGCCAGTCATTTTCACAAGCGGTATTTCATATTTGTCGACGACATCTGCTATTTTTCTCAGGTCATTTGCATTTGTCACGCCGCCGTACATCCGCGGAACAACCGAATAGGTGCCATCTTTTTGAATATTGGCATGCATGCGTTCATTCACAAATTGTGAGCTCTTTTCATCTTTGTACTCAAGAGGTTGAAGCATGCCTAAATAATAATTCAATGCAGGTCGGCATTTTGAACAGCCTTCCTCTTTCTCCCAGTCAAGTACGTTCATCACTTCTTTGACATGCTGCAGGCCTTTCTCTTTGATTTCATGAATGACTTCATCTCGTGAAAGAGTGGTGCAGGCGCAGATGGTTTCTTTTTGGGCTGTTCGGTTCGCATCATCGCCCAACGTGTGCCAAAGAATCTCTTCGACAACGGGCTTGCAGCCTCCGCATGATCGTGAGGCACTTGTACATTGCTTGACTTCCTGAATCGTTGTTAAGCTTTCTTTCTGAATGGCTTCCACAATCTGACCCTTTGAAACACCGTTACAGCCGCAAACGATATGGTCGTTTGCCATGCTTTCAATCGTGCTTTCTTGCGCCGGATCATTCGAGGTTAAGACAGAAACCTTCTCCATATCCGACATATCTACCCCTTCTCTAATGTACGAGAATAGGCGAGGTCCATCGCTTGTTTCTCCAAACATGACGGCACCTACTAATCGGTTTTGCTGGAAGACTAGTTTTTGATAGATGCCTTTTTGTTCGTCAAAAATTTTGATCGCTTTTTTCTCATCGTTTTCTATAAAGTCACCAGCTGAAAACACGTCAACTCCCGATACTTTCAGCTGAGTTGACAGAACAGAGCCTTCATATGGCACAGGATTCATGTCACATACATGCCCAGCAAGCACATTCGCTTGATCGTATAAAGGAGCGACAAGCCCGTACGTTTGTCCTCTGTGTTCTACACATTCTCCGACGGCATAAATGCCTGAGACACTCGTTTCCATGAAATCATTGACGATAATACCTCGGTTCACTTCAAGGCCGCTTATTTCTGCAAGCATTTTACTTGGTTTAATTCCTACAGCCATGACGACTAGGTCTGTCTCAAGTGTAGAGCCATCTGAAAATGATAACCCTTCAACTCTTGTATCTCCTAAAATCTCATTTGTCTGTTTTCCTAACAGGAAGTTCATTCCCTGCTCTTCTAATGCTTTTTGTAGAAGCTGACCTGCAATTGGGTCCAGCTGGCGTTCCATTAAATGAGAGCTGAGGTGAATGACATTCACTTCCATGCCTAAGTTGAGTAGGCCGCGTGCTGCTTCCAGTCCAAGAAGGCCGCCCCCAATGACTGCTGCTTTTTTGTACCTGTTAGAGGCATTTACCATTTCCTCTGTGTCTTGCAATGTACGGAAGGCCGTCACGCCTTTTTTATCACTCCCTGGAATCGGCAGGATAAACGGAAGTGACCCTGTTGCTAAAATCAATCGATCATAATGCACGGTCCGTCCTTGATCACTGGTGACTGTTTGGTTATCTGTATCGATCTTCACAATGGTCTCATTTGTAAACAACTGAATATCATGCTCCTGATACCAATTCCAATCGTTTAGTGTAATATCTTCAACCTTTGTATCTCCTTGAAGCACCTTCGATAAAAGAATCCGGTTATAGTTAGGATGCGGTTCACTTCCAAATACCGTCATGTCGAATCGTTCGCTGTCTGTTTTTAAAATGTTTTCGAGGCTTCGAATGCCAGCCATACCGTTCCCCACTAATATGAGTTTTTCTTTCACGATAAAACACCCCTCATGTGATCATTTTTTAGAAAGTACCATAATCTAAACATAGATGGAAAATACATGTTATGATTTCTCACATAGTTTTTAATTCACATAGGATGACAGCTGTACAGGACAATATTTAAAGCCTGGCATTTTACTGTGCGGATCTAGTTGTTCACTAATTAATTGATTAATGGATTGATGTTTACTCCAGTGAAATGGAACAAACACGGTATCTTTTCGAATGGTGTCTGATAGGCGGCATCTCATGATGACACTCCCTCTTTTTGACTGGATGGTCACAAGCTCCCCATGCTGAAGTCCATACGTTTTTGCTGTGTCGGGATGGAGCTCTGCATAAGATTCAAACTGCCGGGCAACAAGAGAGGTACTTTTTCTTGTTTGAACGCCCGTTTGGTAGTGAGCCATCACTCTGCCTGTCGTTAAATAAAGAGGATATTCTTGACTGACTGGTTCCTTTGCCACATTTTTTCCGTGTGGGACGACGGCAAACTTTGCTAAACTGTCAGAATGTGAGAATGCATGTTCAAATAATCTTTCGGTTCCTGGGTCTTCTAGATGCGTACAAGGCCATAATATGCCTTGCTCCTTCCTCAGTCTTTCATAGGTCATGCCTGAATAATCCGCTTTTGCGTCTTTTGTTGCGGCTCTTAATTCTTCAAAAATCTCTTCTGCGGATGAAAAGGAGAAATAGCCGCCTTTGCCTAATACAGCTGCTATATCACAAATGATTTGCCAATCGTGCTTTCTTTGATGCTTAAGTGGATATGTTGCTTCTCTAAGCGTAACGCGCCCCTCTACATTTGTCACCGTACCTTCATTCTCTAATTATGACGAAGTAGGTAAAATTACATCTGCCAGCGCAGCTGTCTCAGACATAAATAAATCAACAGCTACAAAAAAGGACAATTTCTTGATTGCTTGTTGAATAAAGCGCGCGTGCGGGCCTGACTGAACGGGGTTAGAGCACATTAAAAAGAGCGCTTTTATCTCTCCTTCCTGCATTTTTTCAAACATCTCAAAAGCAGACACGCCTTTTCCAGGGAGTTCTTTTTCATCAATGTCCCATATGTCAGCTATTTCTTTTCTGTGAGCAGAATTTGTGATATCTCGATACCCTGGAAGCTGATCTGCTTTTTGTCCATGCTCTCTTGCCCCCTGGCCATTTCCCTGGCCGGTTATTGCGCCATAGCCGCACCCAAAGCGGCCGATCTTCCCAGTAACAAGCAGAATATTCAGGAAATTTCGCACGGATGCTGTCCCGTCTATTTGCTGCTCAATGCCTCTTGCTGTGAAAATCATGCCTGTCTTTTCTTGTGCGAATTTCCTTGCTATTTTCTGCAGAACTTCAATCGTCACACCGGTTTGCTCAGCAATGTTTGAGAGGGACATGCGCGAGACGTTCTCCTTTAATTTTTGGAACCCTGACGTTCGATGACGAATAAATGATTCATCTATTAAATGTTCATGAAGCATAATGTGCAAGATGCCGTTTGCCAGTGCAGCATCTGATCCTGGTTTCAGGCTGACATGTACATCGGCTAATTGGGCTGTCAGTGTTTTGCGCGGATCGATGACGATGAGAAATGCACCGTTTTTTTTCGCCTCTTCGACGTACGGCATGAAGGTTGGCTGACATTCTGCTATATTCGTTCCAACCAATATCAATACCCGTGTATGCTTGATGTCACTGAGAGGAAACGTAAGACCCCGGTCAAGTCCGAATGTTTGATTCGCCGCAGTTGCTGCTGACGACATACAAAGTCTCCCGTTGTAATCGATGTATTTCGTTTTCAGCGCCACTCTCGCAAACTTTCCGAGTAAGTACGCCTCCTCATTTGTAATAGATGCGCTTCCGTACACACTGATGGCATCATGCCCGTGTGCCATCTGAAGGGATTCCATGTTTGTTTTGATTTCATTAAGTGCCTCCTGCCATGACGCTTTTACAAATTGCCCGTTTCTTTTGATGAGCGGGTGATTCAAACGTTCTTTGTGCAGTGCGTGCTGGTGTGCATGCTGCCCTTTCATACAAAGTCTCCCGTGCGTAGTTGGATTGTGTACGCCAATCGTTTGATATCTGGTTCGTCCTTCCACATGCTGCTCTACTAGCTGCATTTTGCACTGCATACTGCAAAATGGACATTGGGATTGATACACTCGCTTTCGTTCTTCCTGCTCTGATATTTGCTGGGCATATCGTAAAAAAGACTGACTCATACCTTCACATCCTTTTGTCTGCTTTGGTCAAATTGTTCACAGAGCTCTTTTCTTCTTTCCTCATCAAGCAATTTTTCTCGAATAGAAATAAGTCCATATCGGAGAAGCCAATCGCCGATGGATTCTTGAAAGTATGCACTTTTTCTATAATCTTCAAGCAGCGCTTTTAAAAAAGGGATCAGCTCACTTGATTGAGGCAAAGTGTAAAAAAGCTGGCCGGCCTTCGGCTGACATACGTCACCTCCTATATAAATGTTCCATTCCCCCAGCTGTCTCTTCATGCAAATGTCATATATTGGAGATAGTTTACACGTGCAGGAAGAGCTGGCGACATGAATAGAGGTGACGGCTGGTAAAAGTGTGTCTTCTACTTGTCTTTCAAACTCCATTACTAGTGCTGTGACAGCTGGATCGTGACTACAATCACATGTAAGGACATAAGATAGTCTTCTTTTCTCTTTCGCCATGATGGGCCAATGTTTTTTGACGATCTGTGCCGCCTGTTTTGACACGCCGATGAGCCGTATTCGTTTATGCTCTGTCAGCTCTGCCTGATCAATTAGTTTTTGTTCTAACAAAGACGTCATGATTTTCAGGAAATCCAGTTCAAGACGCCCTCCGTATAGCTGAGGCAGCATGTCTTCTTGATCAGCATCGCTGATTTTTTCAATCGGTGATTGGAATTGCTCGAGATAGTATGGAATGGCAGACCTGCAGTTGCTGCAGCCGTTCTCTGTTTTCCAATGAAAATGTCTTCTGATTTCCTCCACATTCAGCAGCAGTTGCTTTTTGATAAACGAAAAAATGGTCTGCTCATCAGCTTCTGTACATGAACAAAAAGAGGCCGGCGCATCTATTTGTTCATGTGATGATAACTGACAGCAGGCACGGACGAGCTCTTGACAGCCGCCGCAGCCCGTTGCTGCCCCTGTTTGTTTTTGAACCTCTTCTAAGCTTGTCAGCTGATGGGCGGATATGGTGTTCAAAATCGTCCCTTTTGTAACGCTTTGACATTGGCAGACGAGATCGTCCATTTTTAATGAATCTAGAGGAGATGGCTGCTCCTCATGAAGAGCTTTCATGACGACACTTTTATCACGCCCCACTTTCACATCTTGCAAAAGCTGATCGGCTTTCTCCAGTTCTCCAACTAATAAAAAACCTGTTAGTGCCTCGCGTTCAAAGACGAATTTTTTATACACTTCTTGCTCTTCATCTAAATATGTCACCACTGACGTATACGGAGAATGGTGTTCAATACATCCCGCAGAATAGATAGGCATGTCAGGTACTTTTAATTTTGTTGAGTAAATGGGATGAGGTACAGATGTAATTTGCTCGCCTAATAGATGATTGGCAAGTGCATTTGCTTGTTCATAAATGGGCTGAACAAGGCCATGCACCATTCCTTTATGCTCTGCACATTCCCCAATGGCATAAATATCTTGGACATTTGTTTGCATCATATCATTGACGACAATGGCTTTTCGCGTATGAATGCCGTGATTCTTTGCAAGCTGTATGTTTGGACGGATACCTGTTGTGAAAACAACAAGATCAGCATCCACGATGTCTCCATTTTTCAGTAGAACGCCTTCTACCCTCTCATCTCCTAAGCATGCAATGGTATGGGCATTTGTTTTCACCTGAATGCCCTTGCGCGTTAATTGCTGCTGTAATAGACTAGCAGCCGTTTCATCTAATTGGCGCTGCATGAGCCACTCGGCATGATGAATGATGGTTGTCTCAAGTCCCGCAATCTGCAGGCCAGCCGCCACCTCTACACCAAGCACACCGCCTCCGACCACTGCTGCTCGTTGATAACGCATCGCATCCGCACAAATGGCCTCATAATCATCAATTGTACGAAACGCATAAATCCCTTTTTTGGATACGCCCTGAATAGGAAGAAAATACGGCAATGATCCTGTTGCGATGACGAGCTTGTCGTAGGAAATTTCCCGGCGCGCATCTGTCATGATACACTTCTTGTTTGTATCGATATGGACGACTGTTTCCCCTTTGTACATGATGATGTCATGCGCGGTGTACCATTCTTTTTCCTTGAGTTCAATTTGAGATAATGAGTCGCTTTTTTGTAAAATCGATGAAAGTTTTATTCGATTGTAGGCAGGGCGCTTCTCTTTTCCAATAACTGTTATGGCATAGTGTTCTGGCTGTTTTTGAATCATCTGCTCGATACATTTCATACTCGCCATGCCGTTTCCGATAAACACGAGTTTGCGTTTTGCCATATGAAATCAACCTTTCTAAGCTTCTTGCCCAACACATTGTATGGATAGATTATGGCACATGCCTGTAAAAAAGTGTGTATTCATGTCATTTTTTCTAACATGATACTTTTATTACTTGGGATAACTCGCTATCTTTAAGTCAGAAAATTCAAAATAGAGGAGGCATTTTATGAAACTCTCAGAGTTAAAATCAAGTGGTCACCCTAAGACATTGCTAAGTTCCTTTTTATATTTCGATGTGAGCTTTATGATCTGGGTCTTATTAGGGGCACTGGGTGCTTTTATTGCGCAAGACTTTGCTTTATCGACCGCAGAGAAAGGGATGATTGTTGCCATTCCGATTTTATCTGGTTCTTTTTTTCGGATTGTAATTGGCTTATTCACCGATCGTATAGGACCTAAGAAGACAGCGGTAATTGGCATGCTATTCACCACCATCCCGCTCATCTGGGGGTTCATCGCTGGTACAACCCTTTCCGAGCTCGTGCTGATTGGTATTTTGTTAGGAGTAGCAGGAGCAAGCTTTGCTGTTGCTTTGCCAATGGCAAGCCGCTGGTATCCTCCTCATTTACAAGGCGTGGCCATGGGGATTGCAGGTGCCGGTAACAGCGGAACACTGATCTCCACACTATTTGGTCCACGTCTTGCCGAGATTTATGGATGGCATGCAGTCATGGGGCTTGCCCTGATTCCGTTAAGTCTTGTCTTTTTGTTTTTTATTTTCACAGCAAAAGATGCACCAAATCAGCCCGCTCCAAAGCCGCTACGGTCGTATTTTTCAGTATTTCAGGTGAAATCGACATGGTTTTTCTGCCTGCTTTATGCGATTACATTCGGAGGATTTGTCGGGCTTTCCAGTTTTCTCAGTATTTTCTTTGTGGATCAATATGGTATCTCGAAAATTCATGCAGGTGATTTTGTGACTCTTTGTGTGGCGGCGGGCAGCTTCTTTCGCCCCATCGGTGGTCTCATTGCGGATAAAATAGGCGGAATGAAAGTACTGCTTGGATTATTCGCAGTCATCTGCATCTGCTTAGGAGGGGTGAGCAGTCTTCCAGCTTTACCTTTGGTCATTACCCTTTTATTTACCGGGATGATGTGTCTTGGGATGGGGAATGGCGCAGTTTTTCAGCTGGTGCCTCAAGTATTTCATAAAGAAATTGGGATCGTGACCGGAATTGTTGGTGCTGCTGGGGGCATTGGCGGCTTCTTTTTACCTAATATTCTGGGCAGTTTAAAAGAAGTGACAGGCTCATATATGTTTGGCTTTTTGACCATTTCTCTTTTTGTTCTAGTTGTCTTTATTTGTTTAGTCATATCGCAGCTTAAACGCAAAAAAGTCATCATCAACCACACCATTTCTGAATCATAAAAAGCCATGACCACTCTTGGGCCATGGCTTTTCTTTATATGTGTAAACACCCTTTGTATGACCTATTTTGGCAGAACCGAACTCCCCATTAAATAACGGTCTACCTCGTGCGCCACTTGTCTGCCTTCATTAATTGCCCAGACAATCAAGCTTTGCCCGCGTCTTGCATCTCCCGCTGCAAATACGCCTTCTACATTTGTTGTATACTCCCCATACTTTGCGTCAATGCGATTGTTTTTGCTGTCCACGCCAAAGTGTTTCACGAGTGGCTGTTCAGTTCCCTCAAAACCAATTGCAATAAAGACTAGCTGAGCAGGCCATACCTTTTCTGTCCCTGGAATCTCATGAAATTCAAACTTCCCCTGTTCGTTTTTCACCTTTTCCATTTGAATGGTATGAAGCTCTTTTAATTTCCCATTTTTGTCTGCCACAATTTTTGTGGTTTGAATGGAATATTGACGCGGATCTTCTCCGAATTTTGCTTGTGCTTCTTCATAAGCATAATCCAGTGAGAAGACGTAAGGCTGTTCAGGCCACATGTTATCCCCTACACGTGTATCCGGAAGTTTTGGGTGCTTCCCGAACTGAACAACACTTTTTGCTTTTTGGCGAAGTGCAGTTGCGACGCAATCCGCACCTGTATCTCCCCCGCCAATGACAATGACGTCTTTTCCTTTTGCATCAATGAAGTTTTTGTCTTTAAATCCTGAATCAAGCATGCTTTTTGTTGCGAGGGTTAAATAATCCATCGCAAGGTGAATCCCTTTAGCTTCCCGGCCTTCAATCAACAGGTCACGCTGCTTCTGTGCACCTGTACAAAGGATGACCGCATCAAACTGTTCTTTCAGTTCGTCGGCAGTGACATCCACGCCGATTTCTGTGTTCGTTACAAAATCAATGCCTTCTTGTCTCAACAGTTTGACTCTTCGCTCCACCACTTCTTTGTCCAGCTTCATGTTTGGAATGCCGTATGTCAGCAGCCCGCCAAGGCGGTCAGACCGTTCGAACACTGTTACGGCGTGGCCTGCTTGGTTTAATTGATCCGCACTTGCAAGTCCTGCTGGCCCTGAGCCGACAATGGCAATCTTCTTGCCTGTACGGCTTGAAGGAATTCTTGGTGTGATCCATCCATTTTCAAAGCCTTTATCAATGATCGTCCGTTCGATATTTTTAATCGAAACGGCTGGATCATTGATGGCAACTGTACATGACCCTTCGCAAGGTGCTGGACATACTCTCCCAGTAAATTCTGGGAAATTATTTGTTTTTTGCAGTCTTTCGAGAGCTTCTTTCCATCTCCCGCGGTACACAAGGTCATTCCATTCTGGAATTAAATTGTAGATCGGGCAGCCTGAGACGCCGCCCCTGATCTCCATCCCAATTTGACAAAACGGTGTGCCGCAATCCATACATCTAGCGCCCTGCTTCTTCAATACGTCATCTGTATAAGGAGCGGAATATTCTTTCCAGTCATTTTGACGAGTGAGAGGGTCACGTTCATTTGGCTTTTCTCTTTTATAATCCATAAAACCTGTTGCTTTGCCCATTGTCCTCTCCCCTTTCTTAATGAGCGAGGGCTGCTTTTTGCCCGTTTGCCGTTTCTTGATTTTTCGGTTTAGTGTTTGCTTCAAAGGCGAACATGACAGCTTCTTCATGACTGAGGCCCGCTTGTTTTTGTTCTTCAATGCTTTGAAGCATCATTTTGTAATTTCTCGGAATAACCTTGATGAATTGATCCTTTTCTTGCGCCCAGTTTTCGAGAAGTGCTGACGCTTTTGAGCTGTTTGTATAATGAAGGTGCTCTTTAATCAGCTGTTTCACTTCTTGTTCTTCTTCATGATCTGTGAGCTTTTCAAACATGATCATTTCCATGTTGCACATTCTTTTGAACTGTTTCGCATCGGATGTATGGACGTAAGCTACGCCGCCAGACATGCCTGCGCCGAAGTTTTTTCCGACGTCTCCTAAAATGACGACACGTCCGCCAGTCATGTATTCACAGCCGTGATCACCGATTCCTTCAACGACCACATGCACACCTGAATTACGAACGGCAAAGCGCTCACCTGCACGACCGTTAATAAAGGCTTTTCCGCTTGTCGCTCCGTAGAATGCGACGTTTCCGACAATGACGTTTTCATGTCCATTTTGTACAAAGTGATCAGAGGTTTTGACCGCAATTTTGCCTCCAGAGAGTCCTTTGCCGATATAGTCATTTGAATCACCTGTTAAATAGAGAGACATGCCCTTTGGCACAAATGCACCGAAGCTTTGTCCTGCGGAACCAGTGAACCTTAGTGTGATCGTATCCTCTGGCAAGCCTTCTTCCCCGTAGCGCTTAGACACTTCACTTCCAGTAATGGTTCCGGCCACACGATTGATATTGCGAATATTCAATGATAGATCAACCGGTGTTTGATGATTCAGCGCTTCCTGTACATAAGGGAGGATTTCATTCATATCCAGTGATTCATCAATTTTATGATTTTGCGGTGTTCTGAATGTACGAGCTCCTTCTGGCTGATAAAGCAGTGTTTCAAGGTCTAGCTGCCCTGCTTTCCAGTGTGCTTTTGCTCGTTCACTGACTCCTAGAACATCCGTGCGTCCAATTAATTCATCCATTGATGTAAAGCCAAGTTCCGCTAAGATTTCTCTTACTTCCTCTGCAATAAACATCATGAAATTCACAATGTGATCAGGGTTCCCCATGAATTTTTTGCGAAGCTCTGGATTCTGTGTAGCGACGCCGACTGGGCAAGTATCTAAATGACATGCTCTCATCATCACACAGCCCAATACGACAAGTGGAGCTGTCGCAAAGCCGTATTCTTCTGCTCCTAAAATCGCAGCCATGACAACATCGCGTCCAGTCATTAACTTGCCGTCCGTTTCAAGAACGACTCTCTCGCGAAGACCATTTAACACAAGGGTTTGATGTGCTTCTGCCAAACCGAGCTCCCAAGGAAGTCCTGTGTGTTTAATACTCGTTTTCGGCGAAGCTCCTGTGCCGCCATCGTATCCACTGATTACAATGACATCCGCCGTCCCTTTTGCTACACCTGCTGCAATCGTCCCAACGCCGGCTTTAGACACAAGCTTGACGCTGATGCGGGCATCACGGTTCGCGTTTTTCAAATCATGGATCAGCTGCGCCAAATCCTCGATGGAATAAATATCATGATGCGGCGGTGGTGAAATCAATCCGACGCCTGGTGTAGAGCCACGTACATCGGCAACCCAAGGGTATACTTTATTTCCTGGCAGCTGTCCGCCTTCTCCAGGTTTTGCTCCCTGCGCCATTTTAATTTGGAGTTCATTTGCATTGACCAAATAATGACTCTTTACGCCAAAGCGGCCGGAAGCAATTTGTTTAATCGCACTTCTGCGATCATCGCCGCGTTCATCAACTGTAAAGCGTGCAGGATCTTCTCCGCCTTCTCCGCTGTTACTTTTACCGCCAATTCGGTTCATGGCAATCGCAAGCGCTTCATGCGCTTCTTTACTTAAAGATCCAAATGACATGGCACCTGTCTTGAATCGGCGCACGATGGATTCAGCAGATTCAACTTCTTCCAGACGAACTGGTTTTTGTTTTGGCTGGAAAGAAAATAAATTTCTAAGGAAGCCGATTCTTTCTTCGTCCGCTGCCTTTGTATATTGCTTAAATAGATCGTAATCTTCATTGCGGCATGCCCACTGAAGCGTATGGATCGTTTTTGGATTAAAGGCATGGTGCTCTCCATTTTTTCTCCACTGGAAATCACTGCCTGATTCGAGTGTTTGGTCAGTCGCTGCCTGATACCCTGTTTCATGACGGAGTTTTGCCTCATGTGCAATGGTCTCAAGATCGATCCCGCCAAGCTGAGAAGCTGTTCCCGTGAAATACGCCTGAATGACGTCTTCACTAATGCCGACGGCTTCAAAGATTTGCGCTCCTCTATAGCTTTGCACAGTGGAAATTCCCACTTTAGACATGACTTTGACGACACCTTCGGTCACGCTTTTACCAAACTTTGTGACCGCTTCATCAAAGCTGAAAGAGATCGCTTCTTCTGCAATCAACTGTTTGTACGTTTCATACACAAGATAAGGATGGATCGCATCTGCTCCGTAGCCAATCAGTGCAGCAAAATGATGGACTTCTCTGACTTCTCCAGATTCAACGATCAGACTAACCTTTGTCCGTAAGCCTTGGCGTACAAGATGCTGATGCAGTGCACTGAGCGCTAGAAGCGGTGGAATCGGCACTTTTTGTTCTGTCATTTCACGATCTGAAAGGATTAATAAAGATACGCCTTCGCGGATCGCTTTTTCCGCCTCTTCAAACATCGCATCCAATCCGCGCTTTAAATCATCGGTGAATAGAGTATGAATCGTTTTGCTTTTAAAGGCATTATGAACAATCGTTTTCAAGCCGTTAAATTGTCCACTCGTTAAGACCGGTGTATAAAGTTTAATTCTTCGGCATGAATATTCATTCGGATGTAAAATATCCCCTTCAGCACCTAACCAAGTCATGGTAGATGTCACAAGCTGCTCACGAATAGCATCAATCGGCGGGTTCGTCACCTGTGCAAACAACTGCTTGAAATAATGAAACAGAGACTGCGCACGATCTGATAACACAGCAAGCGGTGTGTCGCTTCCCATTGAACCGATTGGGTCCTTACCTTCTTCTAGTAAAGGAATTAAATATTTTTGAATGTCTTCGTACGTATAATGGAACGCACGCTGACGAGTCAATAAATCATCCATTATACTAGAATTTTCTGAATTTTCTTCCGAGCGATTGACATGAACCATTTCTTCATCAAGCCATTTTTGATAAGGAAGTTCATTCGCAATCGTGGATTTCACTTCTTCGTCAGAAATAATTCGTCCTTCTTCTAAATCGATTAACAGCATTTTGCCCGGCTCAAGACGGTCTTTGTATTTGACATCCTCTTCATTTGTGTCGATCACGCCGACCTCAGAAGAGAAAATGATATGATCATCATTTGTGACGTAATATCTTGCCGGTCTTAATCCGTTTCGGTCTAAGATGGCACCGATTTGTTTACCATCTGTAAAGGAAATGGCTGTTGGTCCATCCCACGGCTCCATGAGAGAACTATGGTATTCATAAAATGCCCGTTTCTCTTTTGACATGTGCGTGTTTTCAGTCCAAGGCTCTGGAATCAGCATCATCGCTGTATGTGCAGGTGTACGGCCTGCAAGCACAAAGAATTCAAAGGCATTGTCTAGAATGGATGAATCACTTCCGTCTGCATTCAGCACTGGCAAAATCTTGTCTAAATCGTCTCCGAAAGCTTCAGATACGAATTGTTGTTCTCTTGCTCTCATCCAATTAATGTTTCCTCTTAATGTGTTGATTTCACCGTTGTGAATCAAGTAACGGTTTGGATGGGCTCTTTCCCATGTAGGGAATGTATTTGTACTAAATCTTGAATGAACAAGTGAAAATGCAGAAACAAATGTTTCATCCTGAAGATCAAGATAAAAAGCATCGACTTGATCTGATGTTAAAAGCCCCTTGTATACAATGGTTTGACTCGACAAGCTGACAAAGTAAAATTGCTTTTCCTCTGCTGTTCCCCAGTTCTCAGCCTGCTTACGAATGACATATAATTTTCTTTCAAATGACAAACGATCTGTGATGTTGTCGTTTGCCCCGATAAAGACTTGCCTCACAACGGGACAGCTCTTCGCTGCGACAGTACCAATTTTCCCGGCATCGACAGGGACTGTTCTCCAGCCAATTAATGTTTGACCTTCTTGTTTAATGAATCCGTTGATTTTTTGCTCGATGGCTTGACGCGTTTTCTCGTCATCCTCTTTTGAAAAGAAGACCATTCCTACCCCGTAACGGCCCTTTTCAGGAAGTGCAAAGTCTTTGCAGCTTTTTCTAAAGAAAGCGTCTGGCAGCTGTACCATTAAGCCGGCACCATCACCTGTATACGGATCACTGCCTTGCCCGCCGCGGTGATCAAGCTGGCAAAGCATTTGTAATCCCTTTTTGACGATGCTGTGTGTCGCTTCCCCTTTTAAATGAGCGTACAGTCCGATTCCACATGCATCATGTTCAAATTCAGGACGGTAGAGACCTTGTGGTTGTGGTAGTTGATTATAAGTCATCGTTTCTCTCCCCCGTTTAAAAGATCCGTTTTTTCACAGTCATAAAATCTCACAAACTCTGTAACTTATTTTAAGTTTTCAAATTAATATAAACAATATATAATTTAGATCAAAATAATCTCTTTTTGAGATAGATGGGTGTGAAGTGTAAAAATGGAGCTTCGTCAGTTACGTTATTTTGTAGAAGTCGCAGACCGTGAGCACGTCTCAGAAGCGGCTGAAAACTTACATGTCGCCCAATCTGCTATCAGCCGGCAGATTGCGAATTTAGAAGAAGAACTTGGAGTGGCCTTATTCGAACGAGAAGGCCGAAATATCAAATTAACGAAAATCGGCAGACAATTTTTAGATCATGTCAGAACGGCACTAAAAGCCATTGATTATGCGAAAGAGCAAATTGATGAATACTTAGATCCGCACAAAGGAACGGTGAATATCGGCTTTCCTACAAGTCTAGCAAGCCAAGTGCTTCCTTCTGTCATTTCCGCCTTTAAGCAGGAATATCCAGAGGTCGATTTTTTACTTCGTCAAGGATCCTATAAATTTCTCATTGAAGCTGTAAAAAATCGGGATATTGATCTCGCCTTTTTAGGACCCGTACCGACAAACGATCCTCAAATAGAAGGAAATATTTTATTTTCAGAAAGCATTTATGCCCTTTTGCCGGTTAGCCACCCCTTTAGCGGACAAAAGAGTATTCATTTAAGTGATTTAAGAAAGGATCATTTCGTGTTATTTCCTGAAGGGTATGTGCTGAGACAAATTGCAGTTGATGCTTGCAAGCAGGCAGGCTATAAGCCAACCATTTCATCTGAAGGAGAGGATTTAGACGCCATTAAAGGTCTTGTATCAGCGGGTATGGGCGTTACCTTATTACCCGAAAGCGCCTTTTATGAAACCACACCGCGATTTACAGCGAAAATTCCGATCGATTTTCCGCAAGTGAGAAGAACTGTTGGAATTATTGCGTCTAAGTCACGAGAAATGTCTCCTTCTGCCCATGATTTTTATGTGTTTGTGAAGGATTTCTTTTCTAAAATTGAACAATATAAATAATTTATTAAAACAGGACATTTCATTTGTGGAAATAATCCCTCTTTGTATATGATGGGTTACAGAACAACACACTATATGGAAGAAAGGTATTCGTATGAAATCAATTTTATCGTTTTTAAAGCCGTATCGGCTGTCCGTTGTATCCATTGTGATCCTCACCTTTTTAAGCAGCATGCTCCAGCTGTATTTACCGACGCTTACGGCAGATATCGTCGATGTTGGAATCGTCCAAGGAGATATTGCTTACATATGGAAGGTTGGCGGCTGGATGGTGGCCTGTTCTTTACTTGCCATCTTGCTCACGATCTGGAAGTCTTACTTGTCATCAAAGACTGCACTTGGCTTCGGGCGTGATATGAGAAGACAGCTGTTTGTGCATGTTGAACAATTTTCACTAGAAGAATTTCAAAGGATCGGGACGTCTTCCTTTATTACAAGATCAACAAATGATGTGAAACAAGTCCAAGATGTCACGATCATGATTTTACAAATGATGACGAGAGCACCGCTCATGCTTGTGGGCGGAATTATTTTGGCTGTATCCCGAGATGCTGTCCTGTCTCTCATCTTTTTAGCAGCTCTTCCCCTTCTTGGCGGATTTATCTATTTGGTATCGAGAAAAGCTATTCCATTATTCGGCCAGCTTCAGAAGAAAACAGACCGGCTGAATTTAATTATGCGAGAATCTCTTTCAGGCATCCGGGTCATTCGTGCTTTTAACCGTGTAGATGATGAAAAGGAGCGTTTTCAAGAAGCCAACACATCCTACAAGGATACTGGCCTTAGAGTCAACCGATTAATGGCTTACTTGTTTCCATTTATGCTGATCATCATGAACTTCACGAATATCGGCATTGTCTGGCTAGGTGCAAACCGAATTGATGCCGGAGAGATGGAAGTTGGGAATCTCATTGCTTTCATTCAATATGCGATGATGATTTTAATGGCACTTATTATGCTGTCGATGAGCTTTATTATGGTTCCAAGAGCACAAGCATCAGCTAAACGCATGAACGAAGTGTTAAACATGGAACCGAAGATTAAAGACAATGAAGGAACTGTTATTGACCTGCGCGCGCCAGCCCAATCCATTCGTTTTGAAGATGTGTCATTTTATTACTCAAATGCTGAGAAGCCGGCAGTTCAAGACATTACGTTTGAAGCCAAAACTGGCGAAACGACAGCTATTATCGGAAGTACAGGTTCTGGGAAAACCACTCTTCTCCAGCTGATGACACGCTTTTATGAAGCAACAGATGGCCGGATTACACTAGATGGTGTAGACATTAGAGAGCTGCCTCAGGAGAAACTAAGAAGCCAGATGGGCTATGTCTCTCAAAAAGCGGTTTTATTTAGCGGCACCATTGCCGATAATGTGCGTTTTGGCAGGCAGGATGCAAGCGATGAGGACGTCTGGCAAGCGCTGCGAACGGCGCAGGCAGAAGAATTTGTTTTGCAAAAAGATGGCGGAATCAATGCGGAAATTGACCAGGGTGGATCGAATCTATCTGGCGGTCAAAAGCAGCGTCTTTCTATTGCAAGAGCGCTAGTGAGAAAGCCGTCATTCTATCTGTTTGACGATAGTTTCTCAGCACTTGATTACAAAACAGATGCGAAGCTTCGGGCATCATTAGAAGCCGAAAAAGCACATGCAGCCCTCATCATTGTGGCGCAAAGAATCAGCACAGTGAAGCATAGTGATAAAATCATCGTACTAGATGATGGGAAAATCGCAGGTATCGGAACACATGAACACTTACTGAAGGACAATCTTGTCTATCAAGAGATTGTTGCATCCCAGGAAGGTCAGGAGGTGGAGCGAGGATGAGTAAGAAAATGTCTTCCGGCATGGGCCATAAAGGCGGCCACCCTAGAGGACCTGTCGCAAAACCGAAGGAATTTAAGAAAACACTGCTTCGTTTGATTGGTTATTTAAAACCGAGGAAAATTCAATTGATCATTGTCTTCATTGCAGCGGTCGGTTCAACCGTCTTTAACGTCATTAGTCCAAAGCTGCTAGGGGATGCCACCTCTTCCCTGTTTGACAGCTTTACTCAAGGAACAGCTGTTCAATTTGATGTCATTTCACGTATTTTATTACTGCTTGTCGCGCTATATGTCATTGCCTCTCTCTTTTCATTCGTTCAGCAATATGTGATGGCGGGTGTCTCCCAACAGACCATTGCTGAATTACGGCAAGAAGCAAATGACAAGCTCACACGTCTCCCCCTTCGGTATTTTGATAAAACAACCCATGGGGACACGCTGAGCCGTGTGATGAATGATATCGATAATATTAATACATCGCTTCAGCAGGCACTCACCCAAGTGATTACATCTGTCATTACGGTCATTGGGATTGTCGTCATGATGCTATTGATTAGTCCGCTGCTTACCTTGCTTGTTTGTTTAACGCTGCCGCTCAGCCTGTTTGCGATTCGCGGCATCACGTCATTTTCTCAAAAGCATTTTAAAGCGCAGCAAAAAGAGCTCGGGATGATCAACGGACATATTAATGAAATGTTCTCAGGGCATCAAACGGTTCGAGCGTATGGCTACGAAAAGAAAGCGATTGATACATTTGATCAATTAAACGAACAGCTGTATGAATCATCGAGGAAAGCGCAGTTCATTTCTGGTTTAATGATGCCACTGATGACGTTTATCGGGAACCTTGGCTATGTGGCAGTCAGTGTAGCCGGCGGTATTCTTGTCATTAATGGGAATATTCGTGTCGGAGATGTGCAGGCGTTTATCCAATACACGCAGCAAATGTCTCAACCGCTCGTGCAAGCATCAAGCGTCGCCAACTTGGTTCAATCAGCGATTGCTTCTGCTGAAAGAGTATTTGAAATCCTGGATGAGGAAGAAGAAAGCACTGAAGTAGATGCAGCAGTTGATCTTGAATCACTTTCAGGCGATGTGAGCTTTGAACAAGTTCAATTTGGATATGAAAAAGACCATCCGATTATTAAAGATTTGACTTTAGATGTGCAAGAAGGTCAAACGGTTGCCATTGTCGGACCAACAGGCGCTGGAAAAACAACCATCATCAATCTTTTAATGCGTTTCTATGAATTAGATCAAGGCTCTATCCGCATCGGCGGCGTCAAAACAACTGATCTTAGCCGTCAGCAAGTACGCGACTTATTTGCGATGGTTCTTCAGGATACGTGGCTTTTTGAAGGAACGATTCACGACAATATTGCCTATGGCAGGCAGAACGTCTCAAAAGAGGATGTCATCAAAGCCGCCAAACATGCTTATGCTGATGACTTCATCCGCACACTACCAGACGGATATGACACACTCTTAACAGAAGATGCCGGCAATCTGTCCCAAGGTCAGCGCCAGCTGTTAACCATCGCCCGTGCGATTTTATCTGATCCAAAGATCTTGATATTAGATGAAGCGACGAGCAGTGTGGATACACGGACAGAGATGCACATTCAAAAAGCGATGAATGAATTGATGAAAGGCAGAACGAGCTTCGTCATTGCACACAGACTTTCGACGATCAAGGATGCCGACCTTATTCTAGTCATGAAAGATGGCACCATCATTGAAAAAGGAACGCACAGTGAACTCTTAAAACAAAATGGCTTCTATGCAGACTTATATATGAGCCAATTTACGGAGAATCAAGTGGGTTAAATATGAAAAGAGGATAGACACGCATCCATGCGGTCTATCCTTTTTTGGTTAATCTACTCGCTTTTTCACTTTTACACTGAGTTTCGTTATATACTCTGCTTCATCTTTAGACATGAGTGAATGAAGCAAATACTCCTCAAATACATCTCCATCCAGCATCATTTCCTCTTTCTCGATTACATCTAACAAGTGCGAATAAGCAGATTCAATTTCCTCGTATGATCCTTGATCATACATCACCGCATAGAGGCCCGCAGGTTTTTTAACTGCTCCCGGCGCTTCCATTCGGCAAAACAGCCGATCTGACTGATGATAGTGACGCTGAAGAAACTGCTCCTTTTTTAAGACAGCACCATTTGCCGCAGCCCCTTTTATGCCAATTTCCTTTAGAAATTTTCCAACAATACGTGATATTTCTTCTACGGATGTATTCATGTCAATCGGGTTCGATGCACTTAATACAACCGGTTCTTCTGGCAGCTCTTGAAACAGGACCTCCCCTATTTTGACAGATGATAGTTCTTGCGTCGTCTCCATCACCCGCATAAGAAAAGACTGGATATCTTGAAGTTTTTCAATCTCTTGTTTGACCTTTTCTATTTGCTCGGCTGCTAGGCTTTGAAGTCTTTCGCGGGAAGGCTCTGTAAAATATTGTTTTAACTCTTTTATCGGAAATTGAACAGCTCGAAGGGATTGAATCGCTATAAAATGATCAAATTGCTCAAGTGTATAGTATCGGTACCCATTTTCATGGACACCAGCTGGCTTAAATAAATCAATTTTATCGTAATAAAACAGGGTATCTTTTTTTACATCAAATAGCTTGGCAAATTCTCCAGTGAAAAACGTTTTTTGCACATCATTGATCATGATTAAGGCTCCTCTCTTGACTATGGAGTTACTCCACCCTTTATCATGATAACATGCAGAACCACCACTACGCTGGGAAAGGATAAAACATGTACAACATAACTCAACATGAAGTGACATTAGAACTTGCAAATAAAGAGGATTTCTCTTTTATGAAAAAAGAGCTGCAGAAAGCTTTTACAGCTGGCGTGATCGACGCATTTGGCGATGCGCATGATGGACCGATTCCTCCAGATGAAGTGATTGATGAATCTTTTCATTCGAATGAACACATTGTTTATCATATTAAGCTAAATGGTGAAAAGGCAGGCGGCGTTGTCATTAAAATCAACAAAGAGACCCATCACAACTCAGTTGACCTATTATACATCTCTTCATCCTCACACGGAAAAGGCATTGGTCAGGCAGCATGGAAAGCCATTGAGGCGCAATATCCAGAAACGATTGTTTGGGAGGTTGTAACCCCGTATTTTGAAAAACGCAACATTCATTTTTATGTCAATAAGTGCGGCTTTCAAATTGTTGAATTTTATCACATGAAACATCCAGATCCGAACGCACCACATGCAGCTGATCAAGAAACTAAGCCTTCAGCACCTGAGGAATTTGAATTCTTTAAATTTGAGAAAGTTATGAAGAAAACTTGCTCTAACAAATGAAAATCTTCATCACACACTAAAAAACACTACCCCATAAAAAAGGTAGTGTTTTTAGCATCTCTTCTAGCCTCTAATCTGACCGTCACCAGACAGAAGCAGCTTCGTTGTCGTGAGAGCTGGAAGTCCCATTGGACCTCTTGCATGCAGTTTTTGAGTGGAGATGCCAATTTCAGCCCCGTATCCAAGTGCACCGCCGTCTGTAAAGCGGGTAGATGCGTTATGATAAACCGCCGCCGCATCGACTTCGTTTAAAAACGTGAGTGCCTGTTTCTCATCTTCTGTCACAATGGCTTCTGAATGTTTTGTACCGTACTCTTCAATATGGCTGATGGCTTCCTCAATTGAATCAACGACTTTTACGGCAAGATCAAGACTTAAATACTCATCTGTCCAGTCCACTTCCTCAGCAGGAATGGCGTTTGAAAAATGAGACAGTGTTGCCTCGTCGCCATGTACGGTGACATGATGCTCCATCAGGGCTTCATTCAACGATGCCGCATTCTCTTTCAGCCAATCGCGATGGATGATCAGCGTCTCAAGTGCATTACATACAGCCGGACGATTTGTTTTTGCATTGATGACAATCTCAATGGCTTTTTTTACATTGGCTGTTTGATCAATAAAGACATGGCAGTTTCCTGTCCCTGTTTCAAGGACGGGAATGGTGGATTGTTCAACAACGGTTTTGATTAAAGAAGCTCCGCCTCGCGGAATTAAGACATCAATCCATTCTTTCAGATGGAACAACGCTTGAACCGATGAACGGTCTGTTTGTTCAATCAATTGCACCGCATCACGCGGGATCTTTGTTTGATCTAATGCTTCATGAATGACACGGACAATGGCTTTGTTGGAAGAAATAGCGGAGGAACCGCCTTTTAAAATCACTGCGTTGCCTGCCTTGAGGGCAAGCCCTGCTGCATCTACAGTGACGTTCGGTCTCGCTTCATAGATCATCCCGATCACGCCGAGCGGTACTCTTCGGCTTTTCACGTGTAAGCCGTTTTCAAGAGTCCATTCATCCAATATTTCTCCAACAGGATCTGTTAATCTCGTCACAAGCCGCAAGCTTTCCGCAAACTCATGAATTCTTTCTTCATTTAACATTAAACGATCCAAGAGTGCCTCTGAGAACCCTTTTTCTTTCCCGGCATCTATATCCTTTTGATTCTCCTGTAAAATGAACGTGCTATTTAATTCTAACGCTTCTGCTAGTTTCAGCAGTGCCTCATTTTTATCCTCTGTATGAAGTAAACCTAGTTGTTTTGAAACGTATTTTGCTTTTTTCGCTTTTTCTTTGACCGATGTGACAACTTCAGCTGTCAGTGTCATGGAATTCCTCCCTTTTGGTTAGCAAACTGGTATCGATAAATCTAAATGACAAACAAAGGCTTCAAGATCGACGACATGCACTACTTCATCCTGCAAGAAGTCACGCTTTTGGATGAGTTCATCTGTCGAATAATTCACAATGCCCAGTCCGATTTCTCTTTCATCTTGATCTAAAATACGGACGACATCCCCTTTTTTAAACGAACCCTTTACATTGACAATGCCATCGGAATCAAGGCTTTTCTCACGGTGCATGAGGTGCTCCTGTGATTTCTTTTGAACAACGATCTCACCTTTTGGTCCAGAATGAAAGGCAATCCACTGCTTCTTGTAATTCAGCGGAGCTAAATTTTCATCAGCGGTAAAATAAGTGCCATCCTCTGTTCCATTGATTGCTTTGTCTAAAATGTGAGGCGTATCCGCTTTTCCTAAAAAGCCGTTAATGCCAGCGGCCATTGCAATTTTAAAGGCATCAAGCTTTGATTTCATTCCGCCTGTGCCAACACTGCTGCCTGCATCTCCAGCCGCTGCTTCGATGTCTTCTGTGATGTCTGTGACTTCAAGAATTCTCTTCGCATTTGGGTTTGTATGCGGGTTATCTTCATACAAGCCATCAATATCAGATAAAATGGCAAGGAAATCCGCATCAATCAGTCCAGCTACTTTTGCAGACAATGTATCGTTATCTCCGAACTTCAGCCGATTGATCGTCACTGTGTCATTTTCATTAATAATTGGGATGATGCCTCGATCTAATAACACATTCATCGTGTTGCGCACATTTTGATAACGTGTTTCATCTGAAAAATCACTTCTTGTGATTAAAAGCTGTGAGGCAATATAACCGTGTGATAAAAATAAAGTAGAATATGATTCCATTAAAAGGCCTTGCCCAATTGAGGCAGATGCCTGCTTTTCCGGCAGTGTTTTGGGTCTATCGATAAATCCTAGTTTTCGGTAGCCAGCTGCAACCGCACCAGATGAAACCAAAATGACTTCGTGTCCTTCATCTTTGAGTTTCACAATTTGATTGACGAGGTTTTCTAGTTTTTTTAAACTAATCTCCCCTTGAAAGCTAGTAAGAGAGCTGCTTCCGATTTTCACAACAATTCGTTTTCTCTCTTTATCTGCGTACACCTTATCACTCCTGTACCTGAGCTCTATTTATATAGATACTTTTTGTTTTTGCTGATTGCTGATCTCTTTTGATCGATTGGCAGCATGTTTGACGGCCTGCTTGATCGCTTCTCCACCGCCAAAATCATCTAATGCATTCAGTCCTGCAGCCGTTGTTCCATTTGGTGACGTAATTTTCTCTCTTAGAGTAGAAGGGTCTTCCTCTGTTTCTTGCAGCATTTTCGCAGCACCGAGGAGTGTCTGCGCGCCAATTTGGCGAGACAATTCCTTAGATAAACCTGCTTCTTCTCCTGCTTCTTCAATTCTTTCCATTAAGAAATAAAAATAGGCTGGGCCGCTTCCAGCAATTCCAGTGAAAATATCCATTTGTTCTTCCTGAATGGTATACACTTCGCCCATTTCAGATAAAAGAGCCTGACTCATGCTGATATGGTCGTCTTTCACATAACGTCCAGCACTTAAAGCGGTCGCTGAAGCCCCAATCGTACTTGACGTATTTGGCATCACCCTCATAACAGGTTGCCCTTCATGCAGCATATCTTCAATATATGATTGCTTAACGCCTGCAAGGACAGACATGATCAGCTGATCTTTCTGAATATGCGGTTTTAATGATTCTAGTGCTGTTTCAGCATCCTTTGGCTTCATGGCCAGGATCAACATATCCATTTCTTCAAAAGGAAATGAATCCATTGTGGCTGTTTGTATTCCATATCGTTTCGTTAGTTCATTCAATCGAAGTTGATTTTGTCTGTTTGTTGCGTAAATTTGGCCTAGCGGCATCTGTCCTGATCTCACAATCCCTGCAATCATTCCTTCCGCCATAGAACCTGCTCCAATGAAAGCAACTTTCTTTTGATCAATGATATTGATCCTCTCCCTCGTTCGCTTTTTGTTCGTGTTTTTCGCACGTTAGTTATCGTAACATGATGAGAAATCGTGTCAAGAAAGAGCCAGCGCTTTTCAAAAGTCCCGAATGCGCGTTGAACCGCTTGCTGTATGTATGCTGACTGCGCTTTTACAAAACTATAATTTAGATCCAAAGAACTACATGAATTTGCATCATAGTACCCTTTCATTCGACTGGATTCATCATTTTATTTTTGGTTTCGGTGACTTCAATTCTATTTTTTAGAAAGCGTTCTCATTTTTAATAACTTTCTATTTTCCTATACGACGAATGTGCTTGAATCTTCCGATTAGACTATTGACATATTATAGAAAACATGTCCGTTGAAATGACATTTTACTGGTGATACGGTGAAAGAGAAACCAAGTGAAAAAGGAGCGTTCATAATGAAAGTGAAAGAAAACTATGTCAATGTCATCCCAATGAAAGAAATCCGTTCGACCGATGACCTTCTTTTCCCATTCCCTATTTACAATGAGCTTCGTGCGCAGAGTGATATTAGATATGATGAGACAAGAAAATGCTGGGATATCTTCCGATATGCGGATATCCAGTCTGTTCTCAAGCAGCCGAAAGTGTTCTCATCACAGCGAGGAAGAAGCACGTCGAAAACGAGTATTTTAACAATGGACCCTCCAAAGCATACAAAGATGAGAGCACTCGTGAATAAAGCATTCACGCCAAAAGCGATCAAGCAATTAGAAGATAAAATTAAAGACCTGACACATGACCTGCTGCAACAAGTCAAGGATCAACGTACGTTTGATATCGTGCAAGATCTAGCAGCTCCCCTGCCTGTGATGATTATTGCTGAGCTTCTCGGTGCAGAGGTAAAGGATAGAGCGTTCATTAAGAAACATTCTGATGCCCTAGTAGCAGGTGCAAAGGATGAATCAAAAGAAGCCATTCAAGCAGTAGTGGATATGCAGAAACGCGCAGAAGAAGAGCTGTCCGCTTATTTTGCTCACTTAATCCAAAAACGAAAAGACTCCCCTGCTGATGACCTGATCTCACTTCTTATTCAAGCAGAAATCGATGGTGAGCGTTTAACTGAGAATGAACTACTTGGTTTTTGTATTCTATTACTTGTTGCTGGTAATGAGACAACGACCAATTTGATTACAAATGCAGTAAGACTGCTAACAGAGCAGCCGCATATCGCCGAAGCAGTTCGGGAAGACCCCTCTCTTATTCCTCAATTGACCGAGGAAACGTTACGCTATTACCCGCCTGTTCAAGCCATTGGGCGAATCGCGGCCGAGGATGTTGAGATTGCAGGCTCAACAATTGAAAAAGGAGACTATCTCATTAGCTGGGTTGCTTCAGCAAATCGCGATGAACAGAAATTTGACGATCCAGATACGTTCCGCCTTGACCGGAAATCAAATCCGCATATGAGCTTTGGCTTTGGCATTCATTTTTGTCTCGGTGCACCGCTTGCCCGCCTTGAGAGCAACATTGCCCTAGAGATTTTACTCCAGACGTTTCAAGACATCACCTGTGCGGCAGATCAGCTAAAACCCATTCAAAGCACATTTGTTTTTGGGGTAAAAGAATTTCCTGTACAGGTCATCCGTTTTTAAAAGTCCCTTTTGAGGGACTTTTTCATTTTCTTCAATTCATCATCTCTTTCTTACCTTCCATCTCCGAACATGCTAAAATAAAGTCCATACAAAGTGACAACGGATTGCAGAAAGGGAGCTAAAATCATGACCGATTATACAGCAATGAAAGACGGAATATTCAAATCAGTTTGTTCGTTAGATTGCCCGGATCAGTGCGGTCTTTTAATACATAAAGAAAATGGAAAGATCGTAAAAGTACAGGGTGATCCAGACCACCCCGTCACCCAAGGCAACATATGCAACAAGGTGCGGAATGTCACAGCCCGTTTATATGATGAAAAACGACTGACCACTCCTTTGAAACGTGTTGGCCACAAAGGCGATGGTCAATTTGCCCCGATTACGTGGGAAGAAGCCATTGAAACCATTCGGCAAAAATGGACAAAGCTGATTGAAGAAAAAGGTCCAGAAAGTATTCTACCTTACAGCTTTTATGGGAACATGGGCAATCTGAATGCAGAAGGCATGGACCGCCGCTTTTTCTATCGTCTTGGTTCAAGTCAGTTAGACCGGACCATCTGTCAGTCAGCAGGAACGACTGGCTATAAATATACAATGGGTGCAAGCATCGGGACAGATCCAGAAGAGACCATTCATACGAAACTATTCATCTTTTGGGGCATCAATGCCGTGTCGACCAATATGCACCAAATCACCCTCGCACAAAAAGCGCGAAAGCAAGGAGCAAAGATTGTCGTGATTGATGTTCACAAGAACCAAACCGGCCGGATGGCAGATTGGTTTATTCCGCTTCGACCTGGTACTGACAGTGCCCTTGCCCTTGGCATCATGCATGTCCTTTTTAAAGAAGGACTGACAGATGAAGCCTTTTTAGAAACTTATACAGTCGGCCATAAGGAGCTGCGTGAGCATGTGAAGCAGTATGATCCAGAAACTGTTGAGGGCATCACGGGGGTTTCTAAAGAGGACATCCTTACACTTGCGAGAATGTACGCAGAGACATCGCCATCTCTCATTCGCATTGGCAATGGTTTGCAGCACCATGATAATGGCGGGATGAGTATTCGAACCATTTCCTGCCTCCCTGCCCTGACTGGTCAATGGCTCTACAAGGGCGGTGGTGCGATGAAATCAAACTCTTCTTTTCTCAGCTATAATGAAACAGCTCTTCAGCGGCCGGATCTATTAAAGGAACGCACGCCAAGATCATTTAATATGAATCAGCTAGGCAGTGTGCTGACGAATGCCTCTCCTTCTATTGATTCACTCTTTGTCTACTCGTGCAACCCAGCTGTTGTGACGCCTGAAGCAAATAAAGTAAGAGAAGGTTTGCTGAGGGAGGACTTATTTACAGTGGTTCACGACCTTTTTCTAACGGAGACAGCTGCGTATGCGGACATTGTCCTGCCGGCGACATCCGCCTTTGAAAATGAGGATTTCTATACATCATACTGGCATCATTATATTCAAATTCAAGAGCCGGTGATTGAACGCTATGGAGAAAGCAAATCTAATACGGAAGTGTTCCGCCTGTTAGCCCATGCGATGGGCTTTGAAGATGCAGCCTTCCGCGAGACAGATGCAGAACTCATGGAACAAGCTCTTGATCATCCGGAAAATCCGCATTATGAGGACATTTCATACGAGGCTTTAAAAGAAAAGAAATGGATCAAAGCAAAACGAGGATCTTTTCAAGACTTAAAGCTCTCTACGCCGAGCGGAAAAATTGAGCTTTATTCTGAACAAATGAAAAAAGACGGATATCCAGCACTGCCAACCTATGTGCCCCTTTATCAGGAAAGCGATTATCCGCTTACCTTTATACCGGGACCGAATCATAATTTTCTTAACTCGACCTTCTCACTTCATGAAAAGCATCAAAAGCTTGAGAAGTTCCCGAAGCTTCATATGAATGAACAAGATGCAAAGGCAAGAGAGATTGAAGATGGTGACATGGTACGTGTGTTGAATGACCGAGGAGAATGCGAGCTTGTCGTGTCAGTCGGTCAAAATGTATTATCTGGTGTTGTGGTCAGCCAAGGATTATGGGCAGATCAAAAAGGCAAAAAGCATCTAGTCAATGGATTAACACCTGATCGCTTGGCAGATATGGGCGGCGGCGCGACGTTCTTTTCTGGCAGAGTGGAAGTTGAAAAATGATCATAGACAGAAGAAAAGCCAGCAAAAACTGCTGGCTTTAGATTGTTGACAAAGTGCTAAAATGATTTTTATTTTAGCACTTTGTCTTCTTTTCAGCGTGATAGAAAACCTTTGAAGTCTAGGAAGGGCGAGCAATGGCGCGGAGCGAATTTAACATTCGTGAGCACCAGCGCGCAGACCTGACAACGAATGCGAGGGTTTGTCTACACGCTGAAGCCAGCAAAAACTGCTGGCTTTTTTTCATTTGGTTTTATCGAATAATCAGCTGGTTGGTCATCACATTTGCACTTCCGTTGCTTCGGTAGCCTTCTACAGTTAATGCTGTTTCATACATTTTCCCCATTGGCATACCTAGGCTTTCCCATTTTCTGAAATGCTCACTGACGGATACAGTTCCGCTCGTACGTTTTGTTTGACGTACACTCCAATATTGCTTAAAGGTAGCGTCCCCAATAATAGAAGGCTGGTTGACACGTAGCGTTTCATAAATGTCATATGTGCCTCCATCGGCATAAAATGATCCTTTATACGTTCCTGTTGGGCGATATGTGCCCCATGACTCAACAATGTAGTATTCAGCTAATGGAGATTGTGTCCAGCCATAGACACATAAGTAGGAATTCCCGCCTGGGTTAAAGGCTGCGTTGTAATTGATGGAGATGTTGCCAAGCTGATGGTGGGTTTTAGTGGAATCAAACTTCTTCCCTTTTCGAAACAAAGCATTTCCGATATTGTTCCATTGTGCGCTAAATGCGCCGCCATTATTGAGTGTCATTGAGGTATTTCCGTAATCCTTCCATAATTCAAAATCGTACCCGCTGTGATTGCCTATTCTATTATCATAAATCGTTTCCGCATGAGCTGGTACAGCCGTCAGTGTCAGCACAAATCCAATACACATCACAAACAACAGCCTCAATCTTTTCAAATTCATTTTCCATCCCTCTCCTTTTTTCATTAAAATTGTTCTGCCTTCTCTAAGATGAAGCGAGCTCATCACCTCCCTTCATGTCACCCTCTTTTGCTAGACGGAACGGTATTGTTCTAACCCGGCATGGATGTCTCTTGTTTGTGTATAGATCTTTTGATACAGATGAAATAGATCAGCATATATACTTGCATGTTGCTGCTCTGGCTCATAGACAGCAGCTTGATGAATAAACTGATCTGCACATGCCTCAAGCGACGGATACCATCCGCAGCCAACGGCGGCTAGCATAGCTGCACCTAAAGCAGGCCCTTGTTCATTGTCTAACTGGATGACCTCTGCCTGAAAAATGTCTGCTTGCATTTGAAGCCATGTCCGGCTCCTCGCACCGCCTCCAATGGAGACAATTGAATCTATGTGTTTCCCGGCTTGCCTGAATAAAGCGATGGATTCATTTAACGAAAAAGTAATCCCTTCTAGCACAGCCCTGACGACATGTGCCCTTTCATGCCGGCTGTCTAATCCAATCAAGCTTCCACGAATGGTAGAATCCGCATGAGGTGTTCTTTCCCCGACTAAATATGGCGTAAAGAGCAATCCATTCGCTCCTGGCGCGACATCAACCGCACCCTCTAAAAGCGATTGGAACGATTCCTCTGGAGCCAGTAAGTGTTTTACCCAGTTAAGGCTATATCCTGCTGAAAGGGTGACACCCATTGTGTAAAAAGCGTCTTTTTTTGCATGATGAAACAAATGCAAGTTTCCTTGAAGCGCTCTTTCATGATCCTCTTCGTAAGAGAGAATGACGCCAGATGTGCCAATGCTGCATAACGTGCGGCCAGAGGATAAAATGCCAGCTCCAATTGCTCCGCAAGCATTGTCTGCCCCGCCAGCAAAGACTTTTGCACCCTCTTCGATCCCCGCCTCACGTGCAATGTGCGGCAATAGTGTACCGACCTCTTCCTCTGATGAGACAAGCGGCGGACAAATATGAGGAGGAATATCAAATGCCTGACAAATCTCTTCACTCCACTTTTGCTCTCCAATATCTAACAGCAATGTGCCAGCCGCATCAGAATAATCGATATGAACAGACCCTGTTAAACGAAATCTGACATAATCTTTCGGGAGTAAAAACATGTCGATTTGTTGATCAATTTCTGGTTCATGTTCCTTTACCCATAATAATTTTGGCAGTGTAAATCCTTCTAGCGCCTGATTTTTCGTGATCTTTTGCAGCCGTTCCCCCAGCTTTTTTGTGATGCGTGTACATTGCGCTGTCGTTCGTGTATCATTCCATAAAATCGCAGGGCGGAGTACCTTGCGGGATTCATTTACAAGAACCAGACCATGCATCTGTCCAGAAAAGCTGATGCCTTCTACTTTCTTTGAATGAACAGGCTGTCTTGCCATCAGTTCTTTCATCGCAGCCACTGTTTGCTCAACCCAATCCTCTGGGTTCTGCTCACAATATCCAGGTTTATCTTGAATGAGGCGGTAAGGCTTAGAGGCCTCGCAGCACACCTTTCCATTCTCATTTACTAATATTGCTTTGACTCCGCTCGTTCCAAGATCAATTCCCATCACATACTTCATGTCTTCACTCCTTCAAAACAGGTCCGCTCCTTCAATCAATCTTCTAACAAATATTGATTTAACCGGGCTTTCAACTGTTCCTCTCTTCCCGATTCGTTTCTGATCAAAGGGTGCTTGAGCGCATATTCTTCTAATGTATGAAAGTTTGCCTTTCCTTCTGAAATGTCACGGCCAATTCCCTCAGAAAAGCTGCGATACCGGTGCTTTATGACATCTTCAAACACACGATCTTCTATGAGTCTATGAGCGACCCGCAGTCCTTTTGCGAATGCATCCATACCCGCAATATGGGCATACAAAATATCTTCAAGCTCAAAAGAAGCTCTTCTCACTTTTGCATCAAAATTGAGACCGCCAGTTCCAAGTCCGCCATTTTGCAGAATTTCATACATGGCAAGAGTTGCGGCATATAAATCGGTTGGAAATTCATCCGTGTCCCAGCCAAGCAGCGTATTCCCCTGGTTCGCATCCACAGAACCGAGCAATCCATGTATTCTTGCGACACGTAATTCATGCTCAAACGTATGACCGGCAAGCGTCGCGTGATTGGCCTCGATATTCAATTTAAAATGTGATTCTAATCCATATTGTTTTAAAAAGGCGATAGATGTCGCTGCATCTGCATCGTATTGATGAGTGGTTGGCTCCTTTGGCTTAGGCTCAATTAAAAATTGGCCAGTGTACCCAATTTCCTTTGCATAATCTACAGCCATATGCAAGAATGACGCCATGTGATCAAGCTCTCTTTTCATATCAGTATTCAGCAAAGTGTCGTACCCTTCTCGTCCTCCCCAGAAAACGTAATTTTCTGCGCCGAGTTCTTTTGCTGTTTCGATGCCTTTTTTCACCTGTGCTGCCGCATAGGCAAAGACATCTGCATGACAAGATGTCGCTGCGCCGTGTACAAATCTAGGATGCTTGAACATATTGGCCGTATTCCACAGCAGCTTTACTCCGCTATCCCGCATGTATTCTTTCATTCTTTCTAAAATGATGTCTAATTGTTGATTGGTCTCTTGAAGCGTATCTCCCTCCGGTGCAATGTCACGGTCATGGAAGGAAAAATACGGAACATCCAATAGATCAAACAGTTGAAAGGCCACTTCCAATCTAGCTTTCGCTAAATCCATCCCGCTATAGGAGTCCCAGGCTCTCTGCATCGTGCCAGTTCCAAACATGTCTGTTCCATCTGCAGTCAATGTATGCCAATAAGCGACTGAGAAGCGCAGGTGATCTTTCATTGTTTTTCCGCCAATCATTTCGCTTGGATCATAGTGTTTAAAAGCGAGTGGATTTTTTGATTGTTTTCCTTCATATTGTATTTTTCCGATTCCTTCTAAACTGTGTAACGTTTTCATATTTGAGTTGGCCATCTTTTATTCCTCCTATGAATATACTTTGTAAGTTGATTCAACAAACTAATGTTCAAACTATGATCAATTCACTTTGAATTTTCCACATTTTTTAGTTTTTTAGAAATATTTTCGTTATAATAAAGTTAAAATCATCCTTCTTACAGAATACACGCGAACAAAAGTAACTTTTTTTCAACTTAATCTAAAGACGAAACAAATGGAGTGGATAACATGGATATCGCTGATCAGAACTTTGTGAAAAAAATAAATCAAAAGCTATTATTAAAAGAAATTCTCCAGCATGCGCCAATTTCCAGAGCAAAATTATCAGAACGCACTGGGTTAAATAAATCGACTGTTTCCTCTCAAGTTAGTACATTAATGAAAGAGCATCTCGTCTATGAGATCGGTCAAGGTGAATCTAGCGGCGGGCGAAGACCGGTTTTACTGATGTTTAATAAACGTGCTGGTTGCTCCATCGGGATTGATGTCGGCGTTGATTATGTCAACGGCATTTTAACCGACCTTGAAGGGTCCATTCTTCATGAAGAGCAGATCAAGCTCCCATCAAGCGCTCCTGATGTGACCATCCGCATATTAACTGAATTAATACAGCAATTAATGGCACAAATCCCCTCTTCCCCATACGGGCTCATAGGTATCGGCCTATGTATACATGGGTTAGTGGATGCCGATGAACAAATCGTGTTTACACCTCATTCCAAATGGAAAAATGTTGATCTGAAAACAACGCTCCAAGACGCATTCCAAGTACCCGTCTTCATTGAAAATGAAGCTAATGCCGGTGCATATGGTGAAAAAATCTTTGGCGCTGCTAAACACTATGATCATTTGATCTATGCCAGCATCGGCACTGGCATTGGGATCGGAATCATTATCAATCATCATTTATACAGAGGCGCATACGGCTTTTCTGGTGAAATGGGACATATGACCATCGACTTTAATGGACCAACATGCAGCTGCGGAAACCGTGGATGCTGGGAGCTGTATGCATCAGAGAAAGCCTTGTTTCAGTCCCTTCAAACAAATGATCAGCCCATCTCTCATCAAGACTTGGAACAGCTGGCGACGTTAAATGACATGAAAACCCTCAATGCCCTGCGCAACTTTGGTTTTTACCTTGGGGTCGGTCTCACAAACGTCCTGCATACCTTTAACCCGCAAGCGATTATTTTACGAAACAAGGTGATTGAAGCACAGCCAACGGTTCTACGTGTGATTCAAGAGGAAGTATCCTCAAGGATGGATACTCAATTCAGTTCACATGTAGAGCTGCTTTCTTCGTCATTAGGACACAACGCACCGGTATTAGGGATGACATCTCTAGTCATTGAAGCTTTCCTGCAAGATGCCACACTCTCACCATGACAGGTTCATAGATAAAAAAGACAGCTCTTAGCGTGTTGTCTTTTTTATTTATCTGTTTCCTCATAACGGAAATAGTTGAAATCAGCAGGAAGACGCTCGCCGCTTGTATCCTGGCACTGCATGCCGACAAATGCCCCTGTAAAAAATCCGCCTCCTCGAATGAAGTCATCGGATAAATGGCTTGATTCAAATGACACATCAATTTTCTTCCATTCTCTTTGATCAAAAGAATAAGAATAGGTATATATCTCTTTCTGAACGGTCACTTTTAAATACACATACGTGACCTCCTCTGGAATGACGATTTTTTGTGTCAACGGCTGAGAAAAGGAAAGGTTTTGACAGACAGATAGTTCAAGAATGCGACCAAGTTCCTCGTCATATGTCACCTGAAGCGCTGTCCAATTTTCCGTATTATAATAATTCACAAGTCCAGCAGCTTGCTGAAAATTCTCGGGAAAGAACGAAACAGCTGTCTCTGCTTCAAAATAAAAGCTTTGCCAGCGCCTTGCAACGAAGGCTTGGGTAAACTTAGATGTTAGAGATTCCTGACCGTATAACCTTAAATGCTGAGGTTTTTCCGTTAATGAACCGATCTGATCAGTAAAAGGGATTCTTAATGTTTGGAAGTGTCTATTTAACGTTGATTCTTTAAATTCATCGACTGTATGGTGTGTTGGAGCAAAAATCTTTTCGTTTATCGCTGGCGCTTCAACCTCCAGCGCCCCCTCTTTTCCGCCCACAACATACGGCCAGCCATCTTTCCATTCAAGCTTTTGAATCGCTGTTTCTCTTCCTAAAGGGCACCACCCTCTCTGTTGAAAAATAGATTCCTTGCTTGATTGAATGGGGCGTCCAGTGAGATGAGCGAGGTACCATTCATTTGTATGCGTTTGAACAATTGAAGCATGCCCGCATTTTTGAAGCGGATGTTCAGGTGCGTGAAAAGCACTTAAAATTGGGTTATCAGGATGGACCTCATAAGGCCCTTCAATCTGCGAGGAACGGGCAATTGTTGCCGCATGCTCGTACCGGGTACCTCCTTCTGCCGTTAATAAATAGTAGTAATCACCAATGTGATAAAGATGCGGCGCTTCTGTCAATTTAATCGGCGTGCCTTTAAAAATGACCTTCCGCTGACCAATGAGTTTCTTTTCCGTCACACTATATTCCTGCAGGGCAATACCCGCAAAGGAATGGTGCTTTTCCCTATGATCCCACAGCATATTCAAGACGTATTTCTTGCCGCTTTGATCATGAAATAAAGAGGGGTCAAAGCCAGAGCTATTGAGACGGACCGGCTCACTCCAATCACCGTCAACTTCACTTGCCGTGACCAAATAATTATGACCATCTTTAAATGGACCATCCACTACTTTGATATCTGAATAAATGAGCCAAAACTGACCATCTGCATAGCTTAGGCACGGTGCCCATACTCCGCCAGAATCAGGATTGCCCTTCATGTCCAGCTGCGACGTTTTTTGCAAAGGACGCGCAGCAAGCCGCCAATGGACTAAATCCCTCGAATGATAAATTTGCACTCCTGGAAACCATTCAAATGTAGAGACCGCCATGTAATAATCTTCTCCTACACGGCAAATACTTGGGTCCGGGTTAAACCCTTTGAGCACTGGATTGGTAATTTTCATGCAACTTCCTCCTCTTTCACGACCTACATTTTAAAATCATCCATATGATCGATATACACCTGATCCCTATTCTCAAGCTCCCTCACGACTTTTTGGTGTTCTTCTTCATCTAGGTTATAAAAATTAATATCAATCATCGCTAAAATCAATAAGCATACAGGAATCACCGTTACCGTGATTAAAATGCCAAGTAATGCTTCTGGTGTCTGCACTTGGTTCGCGACATAGCCAAATCGATCGAGTACAAGCCCTGGAACAATCCCGCCTAATGCCATCCCAAATTTAAAGAAAAATCCAATGACTGCGTAGATGAGTCCGCCCATCCTTTTACCAGTTTTATATTCGCCATATTCAACGGTCTCAGGAATGAGTGCCCACATGTAAGCACCGGCTGTAATACTCCCCGCAGCAGCGACGAGCCTGAAAATAAGTATTAAAGTGATTTGACTCGGCGGTATCACAAGTAGAGCAAGAAGACCTACGATATTCAGCAATAAAGAATAATTCAGCAGCTTTTTCTTTCCTAACAGCTTGTGCAGCTTTGGAATAAACGGCAGCACCATTAAAGCTGGCAGACTGCCAATGAGTCCGTACCATTTCACTAAATCTTCTCTACCAAGGTTATACGTCACATAATAGATCCCAACAGAGTTGCTGATTGAGTTCACACCAAAAATAATAATAAAGAAAATGCTTAATACAACAAGCGGGCGATTCACTCGTAACTGGACAAAGATATCACTGAATTTAATCTTTTCCTCTGGCTTTTGAAGCGTGACACGTTCGTTTGTGCTTTTAAAACAGAAAATCAGTAATGCGCCGCCAAGAACGCCGAGAAAAGCCATTGTCATCTGCCAGCCGAGTGCTGTATTTCCTGTCGTATCACTTAAAAAGGTCGCAAGAAAAGGAACAAAAAAAGCAACAACTAGACCACCTAGATTGGCAAAAACCATACGAACAGACGTAATACTGACAACCTCTTGGTTATTTCTTGTCATTGCGGATGTTAAAGCGCCATAAGGAACGTTGATGAATGTGTATGTAAGCGATAAACCAACATACGTGATGTAGGCATAAATGAGTTTACCCATTTCGGAAAAATCAGGTGTTGTAAAGCAAAGGATGGCAAGTACGACAAAAGGAAACGCACCGAATAACAAGTAAGGTCTGAACCTGCCAAAACGGCTGTTCGTCCGGTCCACCAATGCACCAATAAATGGATCTGCCAGCGCATCGATGGCGCGAACAACCAAAAACATCGTCCCTGCTGCTGCCGCTGATAAACCGTACACATCTGTATAGAAAAATAATAGATACGTAGAGACAGTTGCATAAATCAAATTACATGCGAAATCCCCTGAAGCATATCCCACTTTTTCAGACATACGAATTTTCTTTAAATTCTCACTAACCATGAGCTTTCTCCCTTCTTCACTTAGCCTCTTCTAACGAACAGATGATGGAGGGCAGCGGCAATCAATGCAGGAATATAAAGCGCTTTCAATTTGTTGTAAAATGTAGCTGAACATCTCATCCTTTCAGCTTAGCCCACATACGCAGCAAATCAGTTGAATGACGGAATCATCTCCTTCAATATAGGAATCAAAGCTTGAAATCCATCTTAGTTTATTGACCAAACAAACTAAGATGAATCCATTTTATAAAATCTGATCTGACTTTTCAATATTTTTTGAAAAAATAATCCAAATAATCGATTTCATGTCATTTATCTTGTAAAATGACATGAAAATCTGAAAGAATTCATTTAATGGTTGCATTCAAGCTCACCCCATGCTATATTTATCAAGCGATGAGCTGAATTGTGTAAGTCGGTTAACATGTCTCTTTGAGACACACACGAATGTGGCGTGTGGTTATTCCGCCTCAATACGCAAAAGACATCTTCTGAGGAAGATGTCTTTTTTCTTACCCTATTTTTGTTCCATTCTCAACCGGTTCATCTGTGGCCAGCAACACCACGTCTTCTTTTGACGGCATGCCTCCTAGGACAAGCACTTCTGATTTGAACCCTGCAATTCTTCTTGGCGGGAAATTAACGACTGCTACGATTTGTTTGCCGGTAAGATTCTCCGCTGTATAACGCTTTGTCAGCTGAGCACTAGATTGCTTTACACCAATTTCTTCACCAAAATCAATCTTGAGTTTCAACGCAGGCACTCTTGCCTCTGCAAAAAATTCTGCTTCTATGATTGTCCCAACACGAATATCTAACGCCAAAAACTGTTCAATATCTGCCATATGACTCTCTCCCCTTCACGAAAGGTAACGTAATCTATTGATTATCCATTGTAGCACATTCATTTCGTCGAAAAGGAGGTTCAAAAAGCCTATTAGCACTAAAATACCCTTTTAGTTTACATAATAATTTTATTGTCGTGTATTGAATGTTTGCATCCTGAAAATGAATTCAGTAAAATGGCAAATAATCCTACTGCTTCCTCCCGAATATATTGGGGAGGGTTCACACTTGTTTACATTATCGGATATGTGGACGTTTTGCTGGTCGTTTTTCGTCATTCTTCCTATCGTTGCGATCCTGCATCAGCTTGGCCATATTGTGGTGGCGTGGATGTTTGGGGCAAAGGTTTCCTTTGCTCTTGGCAGAGGTAAAAAAGTGTTGAAAGTAGGCGTCGTTGAAATTAGACGAATCTATTTTCTAGATGCATTTTGCCACTATGAAGAAATGAGGAAAAATAACCGATTTTCGCACATTCTTGTCTACTTAGGCGGTTCATTATGCAACCTGCTCAGTGTTCTCATACTGAATACAATGATCGCCAATGATTTCCTGCCAGAGCATCAATTTTTCTATCAATTTGCTTACTTCTCAGTCTACTATGTATTTTTTGCACTGCTGCCAGTCCAGTATGCAGATCATCATCCGAGTGATGGGCAAGCAATTGTGAACATCATTCGGCACGGTGAACCATGTGACATCATTGACTAACATGATGACTTTCGCTGTCAATATGATAATGAATCGTTAAAAAAGGAATACCGAACAGCTTCATTTGGTGTACCGCTGTGAGACTTTCATCTGTCTCCGGCTTCATATGAAAGCTTTCTTCCATTGGCAGTTTCATGGTGATAAAAGGCGTATGCAAATACAATCCTTCGTCACCGGTACTGCCTTTTGGACGTGTGCTTTTTAATAGAAAGTCTTCCTTTTCATTAAAAGGTTTTAAAATGGCGGTCAGCTGAGAATACGGAAGCGGCAGAGCAATATTCATATAACCCGCATCTGCATTGTGATGATGAGCATACAGCGCAAAAAAGACTTGCTCACCCTTCTCGTTGTGACGAATCCACGCACGCACATTCTCTCTTTTTTCCTTAGGGTGTTGAAATCTACAAAGACTTCCTGGCATTTCATAAGGAATACGAGATGACCCCAAATAAAGCTGACCTATTTTCTTAAAAACTGGCTGAAGTAAAAAAACAAAAGGCCTCACCCACCAATGAAAGCTGACGGCTGCTTTTAACGTAAAAGCCATGGGGTTTTCATAAAACCTTCGAATCACAGGTGACACCCGATTAGCTGAAAACGTCGTTCCATTTAATTCATCAAGTGAATCGACTAAACCAAGCTTCTCAGGGTCATGCACGTTTTCCTCTTGAAAAGAAATCAAATGAAAGCGGCCATGCACTTTGGAAATCGGAAAGTCATTCTGCTTCAAATGATCCTTCGGCCCTTCAATCAGCCATCCAATCAAACCTGGCAAAATCACAAAAAAGGCATTGATACTGCCATGAAACCAAATCATCTGATCAATGCTGATGTAGGTCACACGCATAAGCATACCAGCGGAATAAAGAAGAGATAACACGATCGTCCCCATTAAAACAAAGCTAGAAAACACTACCAGACCTTTTGCCAAAGTTGACCGAAATCTTGTTTTTACACAAAGGATGCCATATATGTAGAGAGCCATCACATAAAGAATGACGCTGAACGTATCAAATAGACGGGAAAAGCTAATCCCAACAGCAATCATCACAGGTGACAGCAAAATGACCCAGCCCGCCGCTTTATATAAAGCTGTCTCTTTTGTTCGCTGCCTTCCTAAAAATCCATAAAAAAGCGGGATAAAAAAAGCAGAGTAATGAAAATGAATAGCGGTCAAAAGAACAATGAGCGGCGAAAATGTCATCACCTGTATATCTGCTGTGTACAGCCAAAACCAAAGCCCGCCTAAAGCGATATACATCCATGCGCCATCAATCATCAGCTCATGATGCGGAAAGATGCCTCTTTTCAGCAATCGAGCAAAGCCAAATAACGCCAATAGGAATGTATATAAAAGCCATCCCGATGCAAACCAGGTGGAATGATAGATAAAAGCAGCGGTTGCACAAAGAGCCGCTAGTGGAAAGGCTTTCATTAAAAAGTCGATCAGCACCCCCGGCTTTTGATTCTTCCCTTCTTTCTCAAAAAAGTGTAAGGCAGCAGGAAGAAAAAATAGAATCGCCATGAGAACAAAAAATTCTGCTATCGGACCTGTCATCAAACGGGTGGCGATAAAAAAAGACATGAAGAACAGACTGGTTGTCAAATGCCACTTATTCATCATGAGACACCCTTTCTGTAAAACGGCCTTTATATGTAAAAAGAGTACCAAACAGGCGATTTTTCACGTGGACATCAATGGTATATTCACCTGCATGCTCATCGTAGCCTTCCGTTACATCTGACACACCATAAAGCCATGAAGGCAGCGGCCATTCCCTGCCTAACATCAAAAACTTCTGCTGGCCAGATTGAATGTGCAGGAAACCATGCTTTGTTACTGTAAAATGAAGCTCTGACACAAGTAGTCTAGGCTTTCCAAAGTAGTCTAGTACTGTATGACTCTTCTGATCAATGATCATATCTGCATCAAAGTGCCTCTCCTTCTTTGGGAAATAAAACGTTCGATACCAGTGCATCCCTTCCTCTCCCTTATGTGTCACAAAGGGCTCATTGACAATTTGGAAAGGAATGTCTTTTCCTCTCTCAGGGAAAAAGCACCGAAACAAAGGACCAATTCTGAAAATAAATCGAATGAGTCTTGACCCGCCGCCTATTTCCTCCATGGTGCCTTCAGCAAAAAACGCGCGATTGTATCTCTCTTTTAGTTTTGGATGCAGCTTATCGTAATCCTTTACTTGATGACGATGAACGACCATTTCTACCTCCCCTTTTTCGTTTGATGGAAAATACATCTATACAATCTTTTAAATTGATCATACCTGCAATCGACAAGATGAAAAATGCACTCATCACAAGCGGCTCATGAAGCGTCGTTTGCGGGGATAGGATCCCTATACAAAGCATGATCAGAGGAAAAATGCTTTGTAGAATGAAAAGATATTTTTTTGATAGCTTAGGAATCAGCCATGATAAGCCTAAAAGCGCATAAAACAATCGAAAACTCGTACTATGATCAAAAGCCGAATGTGAAAAAGGGATGACCGCTTGGCATAGCCAGACGATGGCAAATAGCAAACAAATTCCGTAATGAGCAAGTGTTCTCTCTAGTAATAACCGAGGATGCGTACCCTTTTCAAGCCACGTCTTTAATGCGCCAAAACTAAAGGCTGTCATAACCCCTATCATCGGGCGAAAAAGAATCCGGTCTGCCCATGCCCATCCTTTTCCTTCTTTCGTTTCGTAATCAAATTGAGTTTGAAATACAATGTGATCGCTTGTTTTCATATACTTCCAATAGCCGCTGCCTTCTTTGATAAAAGACAAGGGGTGCGACGATTTGAAATTGAGTGAGGATGCCCGCTCATTCCGTTCATCCATTATTCTTGTTCGATACGCTCCTGTCCCTGTGACACTTAAACCAAACCCAAGATGCTTTTCATACAAAAAGGATTGGGGCTGTTCATTTTGGGGTTCATTTAATGAAATGGTTGAAAAACGCAAATCCCACTGTTCATGAAGCTTTGGATTTTGCGTATATTCCCAGACTTTCTCTATAGGTGCATGAATGGTTGTTTCCACATAAACAGGCTTTCTTTTCATCTGCCTCTACTCCTCTATGTGAATTATTTCACATAACAAGCATACCATGTTTCACAAAACTGTCAAATCTTTAATCGTTTTCTGTCAAAAAATGGTTCAAGACGGCCGCCTCATTAAGATATAGATTCACTGCAAAAAAAAGACCTGTCAATGAGACAGATCTCCTTTAATTGAACATACTGCATGGCAAAGGGTAAAACAGCTTCTTCTTTATCCCTCCGTGTATGCCTTCTTCACAAACGGCAGCTTGAAGCTTTTCTTGAGGCTTTATGATAAGGTCGCCAGGAGTCAATAACTTAACTAACGCTATTAGTTTTAGCAATTATTTTTTGATCAACCGCAATATAAATATCAATTTGCGCTTCTTTTGGATCTATAGATCTTTCATCATACCATTCAAAGTCGCCTGTATATGTGCGGTAATGGCGCTCATCCCACGTCCAAATCTGCTGCCATGTTTCAAACACGACCTCTTCAATCGGGCCTTTTCTCGTTTGGAATTTTGCGTAGGTGGACGCAGGAATCTCTATGACATGTTCTAACTGCTGATCCACGAATTGCCCAGCAGTAAATAAATAAGAACCATGCTCATCTTTTTCATAATCTGAATACAGCCCTATGACGGGCGCTTGCCCTCCGTGAAGCTGTTGCGCAAAAAATTGTTGCCAGATCGGAGCAATCTTCCGCTCTTTTGTTTGCTCCATTTCGTTTGTTGTTCGAACAGACAACCCTTTCATCCATTGTTTCTCTAATGTCACGATTTCGTACATACATTCTCATCTCCTTTTTTTCTATCATATAAAAAGAAACCTGACAACACTGTGTCAAGTTTCTATTCGTTTGAGAAATTGTTTCAACTGGAGATCAAACGCTTCTTTGACATGCTTCGGGGAAAGAATGTCGACATCTGGACCTAAATGGAATAGGAAACTATTTAACCAATCATCTTGAGGTACGGTGATGGTGGCAAGATAGCTTCCGTCTGAACATACGTTCAATTCGTTCTCATCCACCCATTCCTTCACTTTGCCCACTGATGCTTCCGTTAACCTGAGCGTGACAGAGCTGACCGATGGTTGTTCTTGCCAAGAGTCATTCCAAGGCTTCTCTTCGTTTTTGATTCTTTTCGGTTGGAAATATCCTGAAATGGGGACAAGACCCGTCATTCTGGTCAGCTTGAACAAACGAAAAGCTTTTTTCACACAACAAAACGCATACACATACCAATGCCTTCCTTTTAAAACAAGCGTATAAGGCTCCACTTTGCGTGGAAGTGTTTCGCCTTTCGCATTGCGATAGGTGAATTGAATGTATTGGTGCGCTGACGCAGCTGTATGGATGAGCTGGAGCTTCTGCTCTGCCTGGCTGTCTTTTCCCCATGAGCTTAAATCAATGAAGACATGATGCTGCTTTTCACTTTCACCCGTGTGCGCGGGAATGAGCGATTTGATTTTTTTCAGTACATGCTCACTTTCTTTAAAGGAGTACGCACTCGTCATGCTTTCGAGGGCTGTTAAAATGACCTCGATGTCATCATCAGTAAATAATTTTTTCTCTAAACGATAGTCCTCAACAAGTGAAATGCCCCCTCCTGCTCCTTGGGTTGTCACAACAGGGATTCCTGCTTGATTGATGGTATCAATATCACGATAAATGGTCCTCACGCTCACTTCGTGGAGTTCAGCAAGCTCTTTCGCCTGTACTTGCTTCTTGCTAATGAGCAGCATCACAATAGATAAAATGCGGTCGATTTTCATGACTTTTCCTCTTTTTCATAAATGTAGGTTTTGTTTTGATAAAAAAAGAAAGAATGGTAAAGATAAGTAACAGCCAGCATTCGTTTACATCCCTGCACGTGCAGGAGGAGGTTGCATCATGACACATAACGTGTGGCAGTTGTTCATAATAGGGAGCATTATGTTGATCTGCATCATGATTCGAATGAATCGAATGAGACGCTATCAGCTTGTACGCCCCATCAGTCTTTTGATGAGAATGTATATCTTTGGCCTCTCTGCCCTTATTCTCCTATCAGAAGGATGGCAAAATCACAGTATCTTCATCTATGCCGCTATAGGCATGCTTTTTGGAAGCAGCCTGGCTGTTCATGCCTATCAGACGATTCGAATGAAAGAAGAAAATGGCCGGCTGTATATGAAAACGAGTAAATGGATTGAAAGCTTCATTTTATGTTTGTTTTTATCCAGGCTTAGTTTTAAGCTGGTTGAGCTGACAAATCATTCGATGACCAAGATCAGTGTCGTTGAACTGTATCAGCATATCGTGAGCGATGATGCGATGACCATGCTCAGCTTTTTTCTTTTAGCTGCTTACTATGTTGTTTTTTCTTTTCACATGATGAAAGCAAGTAAACGATCGACACATGTGCATCATGCATAAAAACCTTCCTATAGGCGTAGGAAGGTTTTTTATCAATCGTGCTGTGCATGGTGAATCATCTGTTCAAGCACTTCCATCACATGCTGATCTTCAGGGCTGTAAAAAATCGAGGTCCCTGCTCGTCTAGATTTCACGAGACGAAGGTTTTTTAAAAAGCGCAGCTGATGAGAAACGGTTGATTGCATGAGATTCAGTGTTTCTGCTATATCATTTACCGAGTGTTCACCTTGAGACAGCAGGTGCAGAATTCGAATACGTGTCGGATCAGATAAAGCTTTAAAGGTTTGGGAGACAAGAAATAGACTTTCTTCATCCAGCTCCATCCGCTCCTGTTCTTGATTTGTATTCAGTTCTTCCTTCATTTTGCTTCACCTTTCTTGTCCGTCAAATCACGACTTATTCTATGTATCATCATATACCAAAACGTCTGGCGTGCAAAGCTTACACACCTTTAGAAAAAAGATTTATTCAAATAGCATTGACACTTGGTAGCATTCTTTTTAAAATGAGCATTATTTATTCATTTTTTTAGAGGAGATGATAGGCAAATTGACTGAAGAGCCAAGACTAAAACGCAGCCTGACTGTCTTTCCACTTGTTGTGATCGGGCTTGCTTATATGGATCCACTTGTCGTATTTGATTCATACGGCATTGTTGCTCAGCTGACGAAAGGACACGTCGCTGCAGCTTATATATTTACGTTACTTGCATTACTATTGACAGCGCTTAGCTATGGGAATATGGTGAAGGCTTTTCCAAAAGCAGGATCTGCTTATACATATGCGCAAAAAAGTATTCATCCTCATGTTGGCTTTCTTGTAGGCTGGACACTTTTACTGGATTATTTATTTTTGCCTATGGTGAATTTTGCGATTGGAAGTGCTTATTTAACCGCAGCCTTTCCTGATGTACCTCATTACATGTGGATCATCATACTTGCTATCGCCATAACGACTGTCAATGTAATCGGTATTCAGCTTACAGCCAACATTACGGCACTATTTGTGACCTTCCAGGTCATTGTCGCCGTCACTTTTGTTGGGTTTATTATTTATGGGCTCACGCAAAACGCAGGCAGCGGAGAATTATTGTCCGCCCGGCCTTTTTATTCAGCGAGCTTAGATCCAGCGCTTATTTTTTCAGGAGCAACCATTTTATGTTTTTCGTTTCTAGGATTTGATGCGATTTCGACCCTGTCTGAGGAAACCATTAAGCCAAAAAAGACGATCCCACTTGCCATCTTCTTAACCGTCGCCATTGGAGGCGTACTGTTTACTTTGACGTCTTATTTTTTGCAGCAGGCATTTCCAAATTTCCAACAGTTCAAGCATCCCGATGCTGCCTCACTTGAAATTGCGGAATTTGTGGGCGGCGCATTTCTCCACTCGTTCTTTTTAGCTGGCACAATGGTCGCTGTCATCTCTTCCTCCTTATCGTCACATGCGAGTGCAGCAAGGCTGTTATATGCAATGGGTAGAGATGAGTCGTTACCGAAGCGTTTCTTCGGATATATTCATCCGAGATTAAAAACCCCTGTTTTTAATATTTTATTAATTGGTGCTTTCTCCTTAACCGCAGTCGCTGGCGAACTTGAAGTCATTTATTCCTTTATCAGCTTCGGCGCGTTGATTGGATTCACTTTTGTGAACTTATCTGTTTTTGCGTACTATTTTGTCAGACAAAAACAAAGAGGTGTACTCAACACATTGAGATACGCAGTGATCCCACTGTGCGGGACGGCCTTTTGTATTTGGCTGTTAACGAGCATCAGTACAAATGCATTAATCATTGGTATGCTTTGGCTGATTATCGGTTTTGTTTATTTCTGCTACAGACTGAAAACAAGACCCGAATTTACATTTGGGTATGATTGATTATAAGGTTTTCACTTGGTATCTTGTGCAGGATATGGCATAATAAAAAGGCTGTACTTCCCTTTTAAAAGCGGGGCAAAACAGGGGTGAACTGACCTTGAAAAAGAAAAAAACAGGATGTTTTGCCATTTCAGGCTGCTTCACGATTTTTCTGTTTGTTTTCGTATTAGCAGCCATTGTCATGTCCTTTAATCAAAAGGAGTTAAAAAAGCTGCCGATTGATACGGAATCAATTGTTTTGTCGAGATTGGATGATTACAAACCGCTTGTAGAAACAGAATTAAGAGATCAAGATTTAGATCAATATACCGCATTAATCCTCGGTATGATGTATCAGGAATCAAAAGGCAGAGGCGGAGATCCAATGCAGTCCTCTGAATCTCTTGGTTTGAAACGAAATGAAATCAATGACCCTCAGAAAAGCATTAGACAAGGAGTCCATCATTTTTCTACTATGTACAAGCATGGGAAGAAAAAAGGCGTTGATTTGGAAACCATTATTCAAAGCTATAATATGGGAATCGGCTATATTGATTTTGTTGCAAAAAACGGGGGAAAACATTCCGAGAAATTGGCAAAGCAATACTCCAAAAAGCAAGTGAAACGAAACCCCGAAGTCTATACGTGCGGAGGCAACAAAGATAACTTCCGCTACCCATATTGCTACGGTGATTTCACTTATGCTGAAAAAGTAAAAGAAAAAACGAAAACAGTTGAAGAAAAGATGAAATTGGCTTCATCATCCACACCATCATCGTAAAAAAGCACTTCCTATACGGAAGTGCTTTAGACCGTAGACAAACCCCACTTTTACTCAAAGTAAAAGTGGGGTTTTCACTTATTTCGATAAAATCTATCTGTTGTCTTACGCTGGACATGGCCCTTTCCATGTCCAGTTTGCTAGCTTTTTAAGATTCATCGCAGTGAAAGGATCTCTTCATGAAGCTGATTTTGATCACTTCTCGTCTCTACGCGAACGATTTTCTTTTCAAATTTTTCTTGTTGGCGTTCGCTTTGATATGAAATGGTTTGACGCATGGAACGAAAGCCAAATAGATTTTGAATTAAGACCATTTTAATGAGAACAACAGGGTCAACACTTAGTCTACCATTGTCAGAACTATAATGATCTTTGACAAGATCATAAACGAAGTCAAAATCGATTGCTTGATCAATTTTTCAAAAAAAGCTTGTAGGCTTTGTCTACAAGCTGAAGCACTTTCTATACGGTAGTGCTTTATTGTTCTTTCCCGATTTCCGGCAGGATCGTTTTTGCTAAATGCTGATCCATTTCCTCATAGTCATCATAATGAATCGTTTCATACAGCTCTTTTCTCGTTTGCATGTCATTCAGAATTCCTTGCTGCGTCCCCTTCTCCATGATTTCTGTAAATAAACGCTCATACGCTTTCGCAGCGACTCTGAGTGATGACACAGGGTATATGACCATCTGAAATCCAAACATCGAAAATTCGTCTGCATGATAATAAGGTGTCTTACCAAACTCCGTCATATTTGCAAGGAGCGGACCTTTAATGCTACTTGACGCATACGTGAAGTCTTCAGCTGTAATGAGCGCCTCAGGAAAAATAGCATCAGCTCCTGCTTCGACATAAAGATTGGCTCTGCGGATGACATCCTCCATCCCGTTTACAGACTTTGCATCGGTTCTTGCAATCACCAAAAGCGTTGGTGCCGCTTGTTTGATGGCTTTGATCTTCGCGATCATCTCTTCTACTGGAACGAGCGATTTTCCGTTTAAATGTCCGCATTTTTTCGGCATTTGCTGATCTTCAATTTGAACAGCTGCCACCTTGCTCTCTACCATTTCTTTTGCCGCCCTTGCAGCATTCAATACGCCGCCATAGCCAGTATCCATATCGACCAAAAGCGGCAGCTGAGAAGCTCGAATGATTTCCTTCGCTTTTTCAGCCATTTCCGTTGAATGGATCATGCCGAGATCAGGCAGTCCTTTGCTGGCACAAAAAGCGGCGCCGGATAAATAGAGCCCTTGAAAGCCCATTTTTTTCGCATAGAGCGCAGACATTCCATCGTGAACGCCTGGGATTTGAAATAAAGCTGATTTGTGCATTTGTTCTTTAAAGGCTGCGGCTAAATCAGCTTGACTTGATTCATCATTCACGATCCACACACTAGTTCCCCCTTATATGACGAATAGGTCCATAAATGCTGGTACGGTTGTTGTTTTTAATTGATTTGGATTTTGACAGAGTGTCACAATTTGATCCACTTGTTTTTGTGGAAATCTCGTCTTCAAATGATAGAGCCATTTCTTTTCAAGCAGCGGAATGCCTTCCTGCCTTCTTCTGCGATGACCAAGTGGATATTCAATTTCGATTCGGTCTGTCATCGTCCCGTCTTTAAAGAAGATTTGCACACAGTTTGCAATGGATCTCTTTTTCGGATCTAAATAATCCTCTGTATAACGTTTATCTTCTTTGACGACCATTTGATCCCGGAGACGATCAATTGCCGGATTTTGAGCCGTTTCTTCTTCATAATGGTCAGCTGTCAGCTCACCATAGATCAATCCAATCGCTGTAATATACTGCAAGCAATGATCGCGGTCTGCTGGGTTATACAGCGGCCCCTTCTTATCGATAATCCGAATCGCTGATTCATGTGTTGTAATCTCTACCCGGTCAATCTCATCTAATCGATCTTTTACAGCGTCATGCAGCAGCATAGCGGCCTCTGCAGCCGTCTGGGCATGAAACTCAGCTGGATAAGCAATTTTGAAAAGCACATTTTCTATGACGTATGATCCTAGCGGCTGAGCGAGTGTGAGAGATTTTCCTTTCATCAGAACATCTTCAAAGCCCCACTTCTCTGCACTAAGCGGCGTTTGATAGCCCATTTCCCCTTTTAGTGTCATCATTGCCAGTCTCACCCCGCGGCTTGTTGCATCACCCGCTGCCCACGATTTCCTTGATCCTGTGTTTGGGGCATGACGGTATGTTCTAAGCGGTGAATTATCAACAAACGCTTGCGATAAAACATGCTGCACGTCTTCCTTTGTTCCGCCAAGCAATGCACACACAACAGCACTTGTTGCTACTTTGACAAATAACACATGATCCAAGCCATTTCGATTCAGACAATTTTCTAAAGCCAGCACACCTTGAATTTCATGTGCCTTGACTATTGCATGCAGTACGTCATTCATCGAAAGCGGCTCTTCACCGTTTGCAAGCTGCATTCTGCTGATATAATCACTCACAGCTAATATTCCGCCTAAGTTATCTGACGGATGTCCCCACTCCTCTGCAAGCCACGTATCATTATAATCTAACCAGCGAATCATACAGCCTATATCAAAAGCCGCTTGAACAGGATCTAGCACAAACGAAGTGCCTGGAACTCTTGCTCCGTTAGGCACAACGGTTCCAGGTACGATGGGGCCCAGATGCTTCGTACATTCCGGAAAATTGAGCGCCAGCATTCCGCAGCCGAGTGTGTCTATCAGCACATAGCGTGCCGTTTCAATGGCTTCTTTGCTCGTAATTTCTCCGTCAACTGCATAGGCTGCGATTTCTTCTAATAGCTGATCCGTTTGATTGGCGACTGCTGTTTTATTCATGTTCATTCCCCCGTTTTTCCATCATCATGTGAGACTTTTAATCCTCTTGGCCCTAAATACCGAACTCTCGGTCTAAAAATACGATTATGCAAATGCTGTTCAATGACATGGGCAGCTAATCCGCTGGCTCTTGCAGCAAAGAAAATCGGTGTATAAAGTGAAATCGGAATCCCGAGCACGTAGTAAATAGGTGCGGCGTAATAATCAAGGTTCGGATAGAGGTTTTTCTTCTCTTTCATGTATGCCTCGCCTGCTGCACACATGTCATAAAGCGTTGTATCTCCCTTTGATTTCGTAAGCGTTTTCAATGATCGTTTTAAAAGAGCGGCTCTTGGGTCCATTTTTCTCATGTATACCCTATGGCCAAAGCCCATCATTTTTTCTTTTGCGGCTAATTTTCGCTCAATCAGCGCAAGGAAGCCTTCCGTTGTTTTTCCTTCGAGAAGCATGTGCATGACAGCTTCATTCGCTCCCCCGTGCAAGTCACCTTTTAATGAAGAAATCGCTCCAGTAAAAGCACCATACATGTCAGAATGTGTGGATGCGATGACTCTAGCGGCAAACGTTGAATTAGGCAGTTCATGCTCGCTATATAATGTGAGTGTTTGGTCAAAAGCGGTGATTTCGTCTTGATTTGGAGTGCGTCCTGTTAGCATGGTTAAAAAGGTTTCAGTGTAGGATTTGGTCTGATCTGGAGAAATAGCGGCGTCTTTTGTGAGAATATGATAGCTTCCAGCAACAATGGCCGGCAGCTGGCCGAGTAATCGAACAGCACGCCTTTGCTGGCACGCTTCTGATCGATCATGTAATGCATCATCGTACCCACTAAGAGCAGATAGGCACGTTCTCATGGCATCCATAGGATGAGTGGTTTTTGGTAGCTTTGATAAAATGGTTTGAATGGTTGGATGTAAGTTGGTTTGTGAGGAAATGTCTTGCTGAAATTGGTGATATTCCATGGTATCTGGTAATCTTCCATAAATAAGCAGATAGGCTGTTTCTAAATAGGTCTTTTTTTGTGCCAACTCGATGAGGTCATACCCGCGAATTACAATTTCTTCTTGCTGCACGTCTAAGTATGAGATAGACGTTTCGCTTGCCACAATGTCTTCAAGCCCCGGTTTATACTGCAGTTGTTCAGTCATCATATAACCCCCGTTTCGTTCAATTGTTGTTCTCCAAACGAGCAAACGGCCAGAAATGATGTGAGTCTATAGATGGGAAGATACCGTGCAAGTCGGATACCCAATTCCCATTTTATCCAAAGCACTGCATCTTGTAAATAAAAGAACGTATGTCCAGTGGACATACGTTAGCTGTAGTATGGAGAAATCATCATATACACAATGACGCCAGTAAGACTGACATAAAGCCATAGCGGCATTGTCCAGCGGGCAATTTTACGGTGACGCTCGACTTGCATCTGTGCGCCTCTAAACAGAGTAATCAAGGCAAGTGGTACAATTACAGCTGATAAGACGATATGTGTGATTAAAATAAAGAAGTAAATTGGACGGATGATCCCTTCTCCTCCGAAATGGGTATCAGCTGCCATTGAATGATATGTCACATACGAAATTAAAAAGACAAGTGTCGTTGAAAATGCAGCAAAGATAAATCGTCTGTGCGCTTTAATGTTCTTTTGTTTAATCATGATGAGTGCTGAAAGTAAAAAGATAAACGTAAAGCTGTTCATCACGGCATTGAGTAACGGCAGAAATGTAATATCCAGATGGCTAAATTTATCTGATTTTGGCATTAAAAATAATAAAGCGATTAGTCCGTTTATGGCAATTGTTAAAATGATCACAATACCAGTGAAATTTTTCGGTTTTTGATTCTGTTCGTTCATGTTTGAAAACCTCTCTTTATTAGTTCCGACTAAGAGTATGTTATTTAACTTTCTCTATAAAGTCAATGAATTCGCTGTCTTCGTCGAATTTTAGACAAACTTAAGGGTTGCAGGCGTTCTAACGGCTTGAAAGTTCCATCCACTTCCTTTAAAATTGGAATTTATGTGATTTTTATCATTTCTGATAGGAAAGGAGTAATGGACTTGTCAATCTTACAGGAAACAGCCAAAGATGTGAAGACGTTAGAGCAAGAATTACAGCATTTGCAGTTCCAAATGTATCGAATGCAAGAAAATATGAAAGATATTTCGAAAAAAGCAAAAATCATTGGCATCGATCAAGCGAAAGAAGATGAGTGGATGATCGTCTCTGCCATTGAAAGTGCAGATACATGTAAAATTATGTTGAGCGATTGTGAAAAAGCTTTTCGCGGACAATCTGATTTTTCCTTAATTGCGGAATATCCTGAAGAAGGAAAGATTCATATTGCCGATATTAAAGGTCCGCCAGATAATGGGTACGGCTCCATTTGCATGAAGCATTTAAAAGAAATCGCAAGAGAACAGAACATACCAGTGATTACTGGTGACCTTGTCAAAAGGGACTGGAATCACGTGGACCGCTTGATTCATTTTTATGAAAAGCATCAATTTGATGTCCAAATCAATTGGAAAGAACAAAGCGGAGAAATTTATTGGGTGGACAGCTAACGACAAAAACCAGCGTGTATCAAAAGATATGCGCTGCTTTTTGTCGAAAATGCAAACTTTTCAGAAAAATATGTGTATTTTTGACCAAAAAAAGGGTACAATAAAAGCATCAGGCCGTCACCTGATGCTTTCTTCCAAAAAACAATTGTTTACTAGTTAAGTACTTTTACTTGAACTGATTTTACGCCCCAATTTTTTGCTTGGGATTTGCTTGGTACATGTACATCAATTTTGTTACCTTTAATTGCGCCGCCAGTATCTGCTGCGATGGCTTCACCGTAGCCTTCAACATAAACCTTACTTCCTAATGGAATGACATTAGGATCTACTGCAATAACTTTTGCATTTGGGTTTTTGTTTAAGTTTACCCCTGTTGCAGTGATACCTGAGATGCCACCATCATTTGCTGTATAAGCCGTAGCCGTAACAGTCATTTCTTTTTGTACACTCTGACTAGCAGAAGATGATTCTGCTTTAGCTGTTTCCTTTTTAGGAGCAGCTTTTTTCGTTGGTTGCTCTTTTTGGACAGGTTCCTGTTTTTGAACAGGTTCTGAGCTTACCGGAGCCGAGCTTTGACCAGCAACACTTAGTGTTGAACCAACCATAATTATATCTGAGTTTAAGTTATTCCAAGACTTAATATCGCTAATTGACACATTGAATTTTTGAGCGATTTTCCAGAGGCTGTCCCCCTTCTGGACTTTATACTGCTCCTGAGTTTTCTCTTTTGAAGAGATTGTCAATTTATCACCTACATAGATCATATCAGTAGATAAATTGTTCCAACCCTTTAGGTCCTTTAGAGACACATCATTTTTTTGAGAGATTCCCCAAAGTGTATCACCTTTCTTCACAGTGATTTCCTTTGCAGAAGCTTGCTGCGCTCCAAATGCTGTTGTTGAGATTGCTGCAACAGCAACCAAGGACATAATAGTCTTCTTCATAAAGTAAATCCTCCCTTGTTAGCTTTTTATGGCGGCTAACGAGTGCTATCGTAACATATGTAAATGTCATTTCAATAACAAAACGATATGTTTTAGATTACAGTTCCTTTACATGAAACATCTCTCTCCATTGGTAAATCAGACCACAAAACGGCTTGATTCCCCGCCATATCAAGGTTTTAAAAGGATCGAAAACGGCCTGATGAAAACGTGTCCAAGTGCAGTGGAAAAAATTTATTTTTCTTCTTCAAACACTTTATTTTTTCTCTTTTTCTATAAATAAACGAATTTCTTCTAAAAAAACATCCCCGTATTTCTCTCTTTTTTGAGCGCCAATCCCCTTAATTTGGAGTAATTCTTCATCTGTTTGAGGCTCTACAGCTGACATTTCCTTCAATGTTTGATCAGAAAATACAACAAACGGCGGAACACCTTGCTCTCTGGCTAGCTTCATTCTCAGCGATCTCAATCGCTCAAATAATGCATCGTTTTCTTGAATGGCCTCTGCTTTGATCGCCTGCTTTTTATACACAGCCTCTTGTCCAACTAACACTTTCTTCCCTTTATGTGTCACCTTAAGTGTTGGGTAAGCTCCTTCAGACATGTGCAAATACTCTTCTGTGATTAAAAATTCAATGAAGTCACTGATTTGCTGAGCCGAATGTTGTTTCATTAAAGCATATGTAGGGAGACGGTCGAAACCTAGCTCCAGCACTTTTTTGTTTTTAGAACCTGCCAGTACTTGGGCGATCATCATTTTACCGAATCGCTCATTCATCCTCACTGTACAAGATAATACCATCTGTGCTTCTCTTGTGACCTCTTCACGCTCTCTCTCATCAAGGCAGTTGCTGCATTTACCACAAGGCGAACTAGCTGTTTGATCAAAATAGTCCATCACAAATTGCTGCAAACATTGCTCGGTATGACAGTAATCCACCATTTGCCTTAATTTAAGCAGTTCATGCTGATAACGCACCTCATCTTCTGTTGACTGCTCAATGAGAAAGCGCTGCACTCTTACGCCTTGTGGTGAAAACAGTAAAATGCATTCACTTTCAAGCCCGTCTCTGCCGGCACGCCCAGCTTCTTGATAGTAGCTTTCAATATCCCTTGGAATTTGATGATGGATCACAAAACGCACATTCGACTTATTGATTCCCATGCCAAATGCAGATGTAGCGACCATAACCTGGATGTCATCATTTAAAAAGAGGTTTTGCTGCTCTTCTCTCGTATGGTCATTCAATCCGCCATGATAAACGCCAGCTTTGATCTTTTGTTTTTTCAGGCGATTATAAATGTTATCCGCTTCTTTACGAGTTGCTGTATAAATAATGCCAGACTCAAGACTGTTTTTCTTCATATATTGTGTAATAAAACGTTCACTATTTTCCCCTTTGATCACTTGAAAAGACAAATTTTCTCTAGCAAACCCAGTAAAGATGGTTTCTTCTCCGTTCATGCCAAGCTGTTCACATATATCTTGGTGGACCTTTTTCGTCGCTGTAGCTGTTAATGCGACAATCACCGGCCTTTTTGACAGCTTGTTCAAGCATTCTTGAATAAAGCGATAACTTGGCCTAAAATCATGCCCCCACTCAGATATACAGTGCGCTTCATCAATCGCAATTAAAGGAATCGTTAACCGATCAAGCAGCTGAAAAAAACGTTCATTTTGTAAGCGTTCAGGTGTGATATAAAGCAGCTCATATTCCCCATTTTCGCATTTTTTCAGCCTTTCATTCATTTCAGCTGCGGATAGTGTGCTGTTTAAAAAGGAAGAACGTATTCCCATCTCATTTAACGCATCGACCTGATCCTTCATTAAAGAAATAAGCGGAGATACAACGATCGTTGTACCTTCCATCATGAGGGCAGGGATCTGATAGCAAACTGACTTCCCTCCGCCTGTCGGCATAATGCAGACGGTATCCTTTTGTTTATTTACAATCGCTTCAATGGCTTGTTTCTGTCCTTTTCTAAAGGCATCAAAGCCATAGTATTGTTTCAGGAGTGCTTCTGCTTGTTCTAACATCCAATTCCCTCTCCGTCATTTGTTTTGTCCATTTTAACATATATTCTTGCCTCTACAGGCGATCTGTCCAATTTCGCATTTCCACAAAATAAAAAGCCATTTTCCGAAATGGAAAATGGCTTGAATCATCCTAGGAAAAGCTGCGGATGCCGTAATCTAAGTAAGAAAGTTTTAAACCACCACTCCTCAAAGTGGGTGTTTGCAGAAACGTTCCTGTCTTCCTCTCTAAGGAGGCATGACATTCCGGCTTCAATATAAAACTCCCTATTACAGCTTAAAGGTTAAAACTTAATTAACATTACGCGCATCGCAGCCTTTAAACTATATTACACGAAAGTTTATTAAATTTCAAGAGATCTTTTTTCTAAGAAATACTCATGTATACAAGATATTTGTCATTTCATACATAAGAAAAAATTATTCTGAAAAAATGTAACTTCAACTTATTATCCTATTTTTCTTCGTCTATGTCAACATCCTGCTCTTCCTCTAATCGTTCATACGTATCTGAATGCATCTGATCCATTGTTTCTCTATTTGTTAAATCACGCATTTGATCAGAGAAATTACGGTCAAACTCGTTTGGGTCTTGAGTCGTTTCTTCATTTTTCTTCGCATCGATTGAATAACGTGTATATGGGACTGCTTTTAAACGTTCATATGGAATGTCTTTCCCTGTTTTCTCACATATCCCATATGATCCGTCTTCCATTCGTTTCAGTGCTGCATCAATTTCGTCTTCAAGCTGGCCATCAACATGATCCAGCGTTTGTTCAGTCATGCGGTCTAAATAGATGCTCCCATGATCAGCGATATGGTTCCCAACACCATTTGAAATCTCGCTGGATTCACTTAGCATAGATTCTTCTTTCTTTTTTGATCCTTTCACATCTTCCTTTAATTGATTCAATCTTTCGTATAAATCAGCTTTTTGTTCTTTCGTTAAGCCCACGGTCAATCACTCCTTTCTCATTACCTTCCCGCTGCAAGGGAATTGAAAACATCAAAAAAGCCGCCACCTTTTTGGCAGCAGCTTTCTTCTCTTACAGGGTGCGAAGTGCTTCTTCTACTGGTTTATCCCCTTTAATTAAGTCAAAGGATTTATTTTTTACATTGGATTCTGTTAAGCTTTCCACAAGTACAGTGGCTACGTCCTCTCTTGAAATCTTAATGTTCTGATCATCTGGAATATGCTCCGCAGCTTCAATCTTTCCTGTCTTTTCCTCATGCAGCAAGGCACCTGGACGGACAATGGTATAGGAAAGCCCAGACTGTTTTAAGTGTTCATCTGCTTTTCTTTTCGCTTCATAATAGATTTCCATACTTCCTTGCCCTTTTCCCTGGTTCGGATCATCGGCATTATAGGAACTCAGCATAACAAAATGCTGAATATTTTCTTTTTTCGCTGTATCGACAAGGCGTTTTGCACCTTCTTGATCCACTGCAATCGTCTTATCTGCACCTGTTTTTGAGCCTGAACCAGCTGCAAAAATGACAGCATCCGCTTGTTTCACAGCATCTGTCACATCCTTTTCAAGATCACCGATGACAGGCGCTGCACCAAGTTCTTTTAGCGCATCCGCTTGTTTTTCATCTCGAATGAGAGCAAGTGGCTTATGTCCTTTTTCTTTTAAATAACGAATGACGAGCCTGCCTGTATGTCCATTTGCTCCAGCAACTAATACTTTCATTGTTCATTCTCCTTTCTGTATCTGTTTCATCTTTATCCTTTTTTGCTATCATTCAAACACCTAAACAAAAAAAGCCCTTCCCAGCAAATATGGGTAAAGGCTCAGCAATGTGCGATCTATTAAAATAAGTAGAATGAGAAAAGTGCATGTGATCTATGTAATCGCAAGGCTGATCAGCAAAGATGTTTTGTCAAAATGGCTTGCACATCACTCAAATCCGTCTCTTTAGAAAAATCGAGTTCAAATACTTTTGAGCTTGTGACAAGTAGCATACCTGTGTCCTGATCAAACACGCCAGCTTCTTGAATGGCAAAACTTTCAATCGATCGATACGGCAAGGAGACCCTGACTTTCTTCTTAGAAAATACGCGGTTATCGCCAAAGATCAGTCGTTTATTGGTGAAACAAATTTGGTCGTGACGCAGTCTGTAAACAGCCTCAATTCTTTCCCCTTCAATCAGTAAGGATTCGAATTTCTTATCATTTTGTTTACTGACAGAAAAAATACCCACGTAAACCCCCTCTTCCTCCATCAAATTCCTTTATGAAAAAACGGCCACACGCTCTGTGGGTACGTTTTATTCTCACTTATAGAATACGCTATAAATGGTCGTTATTCCATTACGAATAGATTAAATTTCATTTAACTTTTTCTTTTTGATTCGATGCTCTTTCCTCTACTTATTTAGACAGTTAAAGCAGGAAAAAAGTTTCAGTTCTTTTTGAGAAAAATTGCTGAATGTTACCAATAAAAAACAGTGATTTTTTCAAATCACTGTCAGTGTGTAGACAAACCCTCGCATTCTTTGTCAGTCCTGCGCGCCGGTGCTCACGAATGTCAAATTCGCTCCGCTCAGGTACTCGTCCTTCCTAGGGCCGCAAAGGTTTTCATGTCACGCTGAAAAAGAAGACAAAGTGCTAAAATAAAGATCATTTTAGCACTTTGTCAACAATCTGGACTATTCGTCTTTTGGTGTATCAATGGTTCCCTCGGCATATACATCAGAAATCTGCTCAAGCGTGATCGCCATATCAGCATCTTCATTATCATGCCAAGCATTTTGATTATTCTGCTCGTCTGTTTGCTTCTTTTTCATCATCATCACCCTTTACTATTTTTCTTAGTATGAGTGATGATCACCAAAATCATTCAGCAGAAATGTCTTCGAAATACTCTTTATAATACCCGCCTACTTTACCTGTATTATCAACGACAAACAGGAATTCTTCTGTTTCATTTATCACTTCATATGTGCTTCCAACCGTTAGTGCCCGGTCGACCATATATTTTTTCGCATTCGTATGTATACATTTTACTTGCTTTAACGTTTGAGCCGTTTGCCAGTTTTGATGGATCATGATTTAAAAACTCCTTTTTTCATCTATACATTTATTGTAGCCAATTTTTCATGAAATGCAATGAGAGTTATGGATTGCTTTCAAACATGTCGTGTAATATGATGAGTGTATACGTTTACATACATGTGCGTATACTGGTTCATTTGCTTCAGGTCCGCTTTTCCACCTAGAACTCGCAGAACAACCCATATCTTTAAGGAGGTTTGTTTATTTATGAGCTCTACAACACTTCAAATTAGTTCAAAACTCGAATCTTTTCTCCAAGGGACGAAAAAACTCTACATTAACGGTCAGTTTGTCACAAGTCACGATAACAAAACCTTTTCGACTCCTAACCCAGCCACAGGTGAAACCCTTATTGATGTATATGAAGCAGGTGCAAAAGACATTGATGAAGCAGTAAAGGCTGCCAAAAAAGCCTTTCAAGGCCCATGGCGCTCAATGTCTGCCGCTGAACGCGCCCGCCTCATGTTCAAGCTTGCTGATTTAATGGAAGAAAACCAAGAAGAGCTGGCGCAGCTTGAAACTTTAGATAACGGAAAGCCAATTAATGAAACAACAAATGCAGATATCCCTCTCGCCATTGAGCATATGCGCTATTATGCGGGCTGGACGACCAAAATAAGCGGACAAACCATTCCTGTCAGTCAAGGGTACTTTAATTATACCCGTCATGAGCCTGTTGGCGTTGTAGGACAAATCATTCCTTGGAACTTCCCGCTGCTCATGGCCATGTGGAAAATGGGTGCTGCACTTGCAACTGGCTGCACCATCGTTTTAAAGCCAGCTGAACAAACACCCCTCTCTGCTCTTTATTTAGCTGAATTAGTGGATAAAGCCGGCTTCCCAGAAGGTGTGATTAACATCGTTCCTGGATTTGGTGAAACAGCTGGGAACGCATTAACCGATCACCCTGATGTAAATAAGCTTGCCTTCACGGGGTCAACAAGTGTTGGGAAACTCATCATGGAGAAAGCAGCCAAATCCATTAAGAGGGTCACATTAGAACTTGGCGGAAAATCACCAAATATTATATTGCCAGATGCCGATTTAAAGAAAGCCATTCCAGGTGCTTTAAATGGTGTCATGTTTAACCAAGGCCAGGTGTGCTGTGCAGGTTCTAGAGTCTTTGTTCATCGGAGCCAATACGATGAGGTTGTCGATCAAATGGCTAAATATGCGACATCACTCAAGCAAGGCGCCGGTCTTCATCAAGATACGCAAATCGGACCTCTTGTAAGTAAAGAACAGCATGAGCGCGTGTTAGGCTATATTGAAAAAGGTAAATCTGAAGGTGCAACAGCCGTTGTCGGTGGCGATTGCCCTTATGAGGCTGGCTATTTTGTCTCCCCTACTGTTTTTAAAGATGTAGAAGATGACATGACCATCGCAAAAGAAGAAATCTTCGGCCCTGTCTTATCTGCCATTCCATACGATTCCATTGATGAAGTGGTCGAAAGAGCCAACCAGTCTGACTATGGATTAGCCGCAGGACTTTGGACAGAAAACTTAAAACATGCCCATGACATTGCTGCACGTCTTGAAGCAGGCACGATTTGGGTCAACTGCTATAATGTCTTTGATGCTGCATCCCCGTTTGGAGGATACAAGCAATCAGGTCTTGGCAGAGAAATGGGATCATACGCCCTTAACAACTATACAGAGGTCAAAAGTGTGTGGATTAATCTCCAAGACTAATGACGCCTATAAAGCCGGTGACCATGTCATCGGCTTTTTTGTGATTGCATGTGACAGGCAGGCTCCTGAATATAGTAATAAAGGAAAGGAGCATGGCCGAATATGCAAGATTTCAAAACGAAAGTAAACGAATTTATTGATGAATTGCACATGCAAATGAAGCGCAGACAACGAGAAGATGGCGCTTTTGTCTTCTGCTTTGAAGGCCCCATGATGACAAATGCTTTTTTGATTATGCTGTTAAAGGCTGTTGGCGATTCGGACCAGGCACTCGTTCATCAATTGGCAGAAGCAATTCGCGAAAAGCAAAATGAGGATGGTTCTTTCTCTTTGTATCATGATCAATCGGGACATGTAACAGCGACTGTGCAAGGCTATTGTGGAATGCTCGTTTCAGGCAGGTTTCAACAAGATGAGCCGCATATGGAAAAAGCAGCACACTTTATTCGATCAAAAGGTGGATTAAAGGACGTTCATTTTATGACAAAGTGGATGCTTGCCGTCAATGGCATGCACCCTTGGCCATACTTCTATGCACCACTTTCATTTTTACTCATCCCTACATACTTTCCGCTGCACTTCTATCATCTTAGTGCATATGCAAGAATTCATTTTGTCCCAATGATGATTGCACTCAACAAACGATATACCTCTCATGAACAGTTTCCAAGCTTAGCACATCTTGATGCGAACATGTCTAAAAATCCTTTTGACTGGTTTATGGCAAGAGAAGAACGTTCCACTCATCACTTTCTAGCGTACATGCGGGCGTATACAGCACTCGACAGTCGGCTCGACTTTTTCGGGTATGAGGCAGCGAAGCGGTATATGTTTGACCGTCTTGAAAAAGATGGCACGCTGTACAGCTATTTAAGTGCCAGTATTTTTATGGTCTATGCACTCATGAGTCTTGGATACTCTCCGGGACATCATCTCATTTTAAAAGCAGTTAAAGGGATGAAAAAGCTAGTCACTGACTGTCGGGGCAGGAAATATGCTGAGAATTCTACATCCACTGTTTGGGATACAGCGCTTGTCAGTTTTGCTTCTCAGCGAGCAGGCAGAACACAAGAAGACCCAGTTATCGAAAAGTCTTTTACGTACTTACTGAACCGGCAGCAAATGAAGAAAGCAGATTGGGCGATTCATAACCGGCATGCGGCTCCGGGAGGCTTTGGTTTTTCAGATTTGAACACAAATAACCCTGATTGTGATGATACGCAAATTGTGTTGAAAGCCATTCCTCAAACATACGCACCCGTTCAGTGGAAACGAGGGTTTGATTGGCTTCTTTCCATGCAAAACCGTGATGGCGGCTTTTCTGCTTTTGAAAAAAATCAAGATCACTTCTTGCTTCGTCATCTTCCGCTCGAATCTGCTGAGGATGCGGCCATTGACCCTTCTACTCCTGATATTACAGGTCGTGTGCTTCATCTCATCGGTCTTGAAGAGAAAAACATGTCACCACTCATGCAAAGGCGAAAAGATCATTGCGTAAAATGGCTTCTTGATCATCAAGAGAAAAACGGATCATGGTTTGGCAGATGGGGCGTTTGCTATATTTATGGAACCTGGGCTGCATTAACAGGACTAAAAGCTGCTGGCATCCCCTCATCGCATCCTGCTGTTCAAAAAGCGTGTCGATTTTTAAAAACAATTCAATTAGAAGATGGCAGCTTCGGAGAGTCGTGTAAAAGTGCAGAGGTAAAAAGGTACGTCCCGCTCCCATTTGGAACAGTGGTTCAAACAGCTTGGGCTGCTGAGGCACTTTTACAATATGAGAAGCCAGAAGACAAAGCAATTTTAAAAGCCATCTCATTTTTGATTCATCATCAGCACTCGAGTGAAGCCTTGCACTATCCGGTAGGCATTGGTCTTCCAAAGCAATTTTACATCACCTATCATAGCTATCCATTTGTCTTTCCAATGATGGCTTGTTCCACATTTTTAGAAGAAATGAGGCGTAAAAATGAATAAGGAAGAATATCGCATGCAGCTTAAAGATTGGCTTAGCTCCATTCAAGGTGCAGTTCAAGATGATAACATTCGTGAGAAAGCAGAACATTTATCGTTCATCATGAATGATGAATATTCCAGTGAACAAGAGTGGTACGAATTGGCTGAAAGTATTGCAGAGGATATGAAACCACTAGAAGCAATGCGAGATGTGGCAGCTGGCGACCATAAATTACCTCCGCTCCCTTACCGGTATGATGCACTAGAACCGTTTATTTCAAAAGAGATTATGTATTTGCATCACCAGAAGCACCATCAATCATATGTCGATGGTCTGAATCAAGCTGAGCTTGCCTTAAAAAGAGCGAGAAGAACCAATGATTTTAAAATGATCAAGCATTGGGAACGGGAGCTTGCCTTCAATGGTGCGGGACACTATTTACATTGCATTTTTTGGTTTTCTATGAGTCCTTCAGGAAAACGAAAGCCCACTGGTCAAATGCTTCGTCTTATTGAACAATCGTTTGAAAGCTATGATGCATTCAAATCCCAATTTTCAGCTGCAGCCAAACAAGTAGAAGGTGTTGGCTGGGCCATTCTTGTATGGGCACCCAGATCTCAACGATTAGAGATTTTACAAGCAGAACGGCATCAATTTCTATCACAATGGGATGTCATCCCTCTTCTAGCTCTTGACGTATGGGAGCACGCCTACTATCTTCAATATCTGAATGAAAAAGCACAATATGTAGATCGCTGGTGGAATGTCGTTGACTGGCGTGAGCCAGAAGCACGCCTTAAGCAAGCGCAACAAGTGAAATGGACACCTTTTTAAGATGCTACTCCATGTAGGCAAATGCTTATATGGAGTATTTTTAGTTTACATAATATTATTATCAACGCCAAGATAAAGAGTGGGTTGTTTTTTCAGAAAATTCGTTTAAAATAAAAAAGATATGTACAGAAAGAGAGTTGAAGCAATATATGAAGATTCTTTTAACTATTAGTCACTTTGCAGGAAGGACCTTTGCGATTTGGGTCATTGTCTTTGCACTTCTTGGATTTGCCTTTCCTGCCGAATTCTCTAAAATTGGACCTTATATTCCTTTTTTACTCGGTATCATTATGTTTGGAATGGGGCTGACATTATCTGCTGAAGATTTTAAAGAACTGTTTCGAAAACCACTTTATGTTCTGATCGGAGTGCTGACGCAGTACACACTGATGCCACTTCTTGCCTTTTTGTTAGCTTACGGACTACGGCTTCCTTCTGAAATTGCAGTAGGCGTTATTCTTGTGGGCTGCTGCCCAGGCGGTACAGCATCCAATGTCATGACCTTTTTGGCGAAAGGAAATACGGCATTATCTGTAGCCGTAACCACCATATCAACATTGCTTGCGCCGTTTTTAACCCCTGTTTTCATTTTAATTTTTGCAAGATCATGGTTACCTGTATCGCCAGAAGCGCTATTTTTGTCGATTGTACAAGTTGTGTTAATCCCTATTATCTTAGGCGTCATCGTTAAATTATTTTTCAAAAAACAAGTGACCTATGCGGTTCAAGCACTGCCGCTTGTATCTGTTGCCGGAATTGTAGTGATCATTGCAGCAGTTGTCAGTGCAAATAAAGAGCAGATTCTTCAATCTGGGCTGCTGATATTGGCCGTTGTTATATTACATAATGGACTTGGTCTTTTATTTGGTTACCTTATTGCAAAATGGTGCAAAATGGATATCCCTTCTCGAAGAGCCATCTCGATTGAAGTAGGCATGCAAAACTCTGGACTCGGTGCAGCTCTAGCGACAGCGCACTTCTCGCCACTTGCAGCCGTACCAAGTGCCATCTTTAGTGTGTGGCATAATTTATCTGGTTCCTGGCTTGCAACATATTGGTCAAAAAGAGGAAATGCTGAAAATGAAAAAAAAAGCTAGCACCTTAATGGGTGCTAGCTTTTCAAATTGAAGATTATCCTTCAAGCAATAGCTGCTCCGGATCTTCAAGCAAGTTTTTAATCGTGACAAGGAATCCAACTGCTTCTTTACCATCAACAATCCGGTGGTCGTAAGAAAGAGCTAAATACATCATCGGACGGTTCTCAAAACGTTCTTCATCAATTGCCACAGGACGAAGCTGAATTTTATGCATCCCTAAAATTCCAACTTGAGGACTGTTTAAAATTGGTGTTGAAAGCAGTGAACCGAATGTTCCACCGTTTGTGATCGTGAATGATCCACCTTGTAACTCATTCAGAGATAATTTGTTATCTCGTGCTTTTTTCGCAAGATGACCAATTTCCTTTTCAATCCCTGCAAACGACAATCTGTCTGCATCACGGACAACCGGTACGACAAGTCCTTCGTTTGCAGCAACAGCAATGCCGATGTCATAGAATTTCTTCAAGACAAGCTCATCACCTTGAATTTCTGCGTTAAGCAGCGGATATTTCTTCAGTGCTGCTACAACTGCTTTTGTGAAGAAGGACATGAAGCCAAGCTTTACATCATTTTGTTCAAGGAACGCATCTTTACGGCGCTTTCTTAAGTCCATCACAGCCGTCATATCTACTTCATTAAATGTCGTCAGCATCGCAGCCGTTTGCTGAACCTCAACTAAACGTTTTGCAATCGTTTGTCTGCGGCGTGACATTCTCTCACGTTCAACTGGCTTTCCTGGTTGCTCATTTTGCACCGCAGCATTTGCTTTTGGCGCGGCTTTCGGTGCACTTGCAGGTGCTTCATTCTTTTGATAAGAAGCGACATCCTGCTTTCGTACCCTGCCCAGCGGATCTACGGTTGGAATCTCAGATAAGTCTAGTCCCTTCTCTCTCGCTAGTTTTCTAGCTGCAGGAGAAGCGATGGTTCTGCCATTACCAGATTTCGGCTCTTCTTTCACTGCTTCTTGTTTTTGAGCAGCTGCCGGTTCTTCTTTAGAAGCTGGTGCAGACTCTTGCTCAGGTGCTGGAGCTGCGGACTCGCTTCCGCCAGCTTCACCTGCTGCAATTGTTCCGATGACTTCTCCAACTTGTACAGTGTCACCAGAATCCTTCAGCACTTCTTTCAGTACACCAGATTCTTCGGCTGTCAGTTCGACATTGACTTTATCTGTTTCAAGTTCTAACAGGTATTCTCCCTGCTCCACATAATCGCCCGGCTGCTTTAGCCATTGAGCAATCGTTCCTTCCGAGATCGATTCCGCTAATTCAGGTACTTTAATTTCCGCCATTTTTCATTTCCCCCTTAGTTTTTGCGAGTCAAGCTATCAGATACAATTCGTTCTTGTTCTTTTTTATGCACAGTTGGATCACCCTCAGCCGTACTTGAACGTCTTCTTCGGCCGATGTAACGTACTTTTACTTTTTCAGGCGCAATTTCACGTAAATATGGCTCAATGTATCCCCAAGCCCCCATATTTTGTGGCTCTTCTTGCACCCATACGATTTCTTCTAAGTTTGTTAGTTTCGATAAAATCGCTTTAATATCTTTGGCTGGGAATGGATATAGTTGTTCCACTCTCGCAATGTGAAGCCAATCTTTCGGCTCTTCCATTTGAGTAAAACGATCACTAATATCAATTGACACCTTCCCGCTAGATAGAACGAGGCGCGATACTTTTTCGTGATCATGCACAAGACCTTGCTGTTCAAGAACTGGACGGAACTGTCCATCCGTTAGTTCCTGGACTTCAGACAACGTGTTCGGGTTACGAAGCAGACTCTTAGGTGTCATGATGACAAGTGGACGAATCTCTTCACGAAGCAGCATTTTCGCCTGTCTTCTAAGGATGTGGAAGTATTGTGCTGCACTAGTAAGGTTCGCTACTGTCCAGTTATTCTCAGCAGCTGATTGCAGGAAACGCTCTGTTCTTCCACTTGAATGTTCAGGCCCTTGTCCCTCGTATCCATGCGGTAAGAGCATCACTAGACCTGATTTTTGCCCCCATTTTGCTCGACCAGCTGAAATAAATTGATCGAAATACACTTGAGCCGCATTTGCGAAGTCTCCAAATTGAGCCTCCCAAATGACTAACGTTTCAGGAGAATAGACATTATAACCATATTCAAATCCGATAACTGATCCCTCTGACAGTGGACTATTATGAACAGTAAATGATGCGTTTGCATCACTCAGCTCATGAAGAGCAATAAATTCATCTCCAGTTTGACTGTCGTGAAGAACAAGGTTTCTTTGAGCAAAAGTACCGCGCTCTGAATCCTGTCCGGTCATTCGAATTGGCGTACCGTCTTTTAATATAGATGCAAATGCAAGTGCTTCCCCAAGTGACCATTCTACTTTACGGTCATCTGTAAACACTTTTGCACGTTTTTCAAGGATCCGCTTGAGCTTACCAAATACTTGGAAATCTTCCGGCCAGCTGATCAATTCTTCATTCAGCTTTCGTAATACATCAAATTCAACAGAAGTATCCACTGCTGGGAAGCCATTTGATACTGGTTCTGGCAGTTCAATTTCTTGAATCGTATGCTCTTTCTTTGAAGGCACCTTTTGATAGGCTTCTTCTATTTTCGCCGCCACAGCCTGCTCGATTTCTTCACGCTGCTCTTTCGTTAGAAGACCTTCTGTGACAAGTTTATCTGCAAAGATATTCTTGACCGTTTTGTGCTTTCTGACTGCATCATATAGCATTGGCTGAGTCGTAGAAGGCTCATCCATTTCGTTATGACCGAATCTGCGGTAACCGATCAAGTCAATTAAGAAATCCTTCTTAAAGCGTTTGCGGTATTCTACAGCTAATTGAACAGCCGCTAAACATGCTTCTGGATCATCTGCATTGACGTGAACAATTGGAATCTCAAACCCTTTTGCAAGGTCACTTGCATATTTCGTTGAGCGAGATTCATTGCTTTCCGTAGTAAATCCGATCATATTGTTTGCAATGATATGGATTGTTCCGCCCACTTGATACCCTACAAGTTGACTTAAATTTAATGTTTCTGCCACAATTCCTTCTCCAGGAAATGCCGCATCACCATGAATTAAGATGGCTAATGCCTTTTCAACGTCTAGGGCTGGATAACCTTTTTGAGTACGTGTTTCCTGAGCGGCACGTGTGCTTCCTTCAATGATTGGATCAATGAATTCCAAGTGACTTGGGTTATTAGCAAGCGTGACTCTCGCACTCTTTGTATCTTCGTCTTTAATTTGGCGATCTGCTCCAAGATGGTACTTTACATCACCTGTCCACCCGTAGCTGATACCAATAGAGCCTTCTGATGGAACAAGCTCTTTATTTGGCGCATGCTGGAATTCTGAGAAAATAATCTCATATGGTTTTCCTAACACATGTGCTAATACATTTAAACGGCCTCTGTGTGCCATTCCAATGTTAATATTTGAAGTCCCTTGTGTAACAGACTCTGAAATAATTTCATCAAGTACTGGGACAAGTGCGTCTAATCCTTCTATTGAGAAACGCTTTTGCCCAACAAATGTTTTATGAAGAAACTGTTCGAACTGCTCAACTTCTGTTAATCTCTTGAATACAGAAACTAGTTTATCGGCTGGTTTTTTCTTAAATAGTTCACCAGACTCGATTGATTTTGAGAGCCAGTTGCGTTCTTCGAAGTCATGCACGTGATCAAACTCAAATGAAATGGTACGCTTATACGTATTTCTCAAATGGTTAATGGCTTCTATGCCGTTTGAAATGTGTTTTGGTGCGTCAGGACTAATAATAGATATTGGAATATTCTTGACGTCTTCTTCTGTTAAACCGTACTCCTTTAAAGGAAACAGCTCTTGTAATTCCTTTTCTTTGCGAAGAGGATTGACGGAAGCATTTAAATGGCCATACGTTCTGATGTCTTCTGCCAGTTTAACGACTGATGCTATCTTTTGGATTTGTTCAGAAGTAACTACGCTATTTTCTTTTTTCCCAATTTCCTCCTTCATTTCACTCGGTGGTGCACCAAGTTCATCAAATATGTCTCTTAGATCTTCATCAACACTAGTAGGATCCTGGACATACTGATCGTAGAGCTCGAGCACATAGCCGAGGTTCGGACCATGAAATTCTTCCCAACTCAACGGTTGTTTCACATCATTTTGAAACATTTTGAACACTACCCCCAACTTTGATCATCAAGTGATTGAACACTATCTCGATATAACTTCCAGAACACAATGACCAAATTTATGTAATAAAACGCTTCCAATAATATTCTACCACTGTTTCGGATTACTTTCTACATTCTTTGTTCAATTAAAGATAAAAAATTCACAGAAAAACAAAAAATTTAAATCATTCCGAAAAATATTTTGAAGAAAGGGGCAAAACCTTATGCCCCAATGCTTTTATGCAGTAATTTCTTCAGTAACGGATATAAAACATCTGGCAATGTATCGACATCTGGTACAAAAATGCTGAACTTGCCATACATATCTTGAATGGTTTTCATCTGTGCTTCTTCTATCGGCGAATTGGATAAAAACACATTGATCACCTCAATACCCTTTTTCCTCGCCTCAAGTACCGCTTCATGTGTATCGACGATGCCATTTTGTTCGTAGCTGAATGCAGCTGGCTCTCCGTCGGAAAAAACAATGAGAAACTTTTGCTCTTCTCGTCGTTTTAATATCATTTTTGTCATTTGGCGAATCGCATAGCCATCCCGGTTATCCTCTTCTGGCTCAAGAGACATAATGGAAGGACCTGCATCAAATAAAGAATCTTTGAACGACACGACTGTGTTGAAATAGTTCGGCTGACTCGTTTCGGTTGCGTCGTTTGTATCTTCCCAAAACCCCACAATTTGATGTGGGACTTGAACGGACTTTAATGCTTCGTGAAATAAAACAATTCCTTTTTTCGTCTCGTCCATCTTGTCAAACATGCTGGCAGAACAGTCTACTAATAAGGTGAACACAGCATCAATTTGAGATGAAGGTGCCTGTTTTTTATAGAAAAGACGCGGGTTAGACTCTGTAAAATAGCGAATCAGCTTTTTACTCAGGCGTCCAGCATGCAGATCCGTTTTCGGCCATGATTTTTTGTGCTCAAGCGTTTTTTGAATCATCTGTTTTAAGCGTTTCTGATAAGGCTCAATCTCCTTCGCGTGCTGCTTGTATACATCGATTTGTTCTAGCGCGAGAGGATCAGGTGAAATCATGACTGGAAACGCATATTTGTTCTCTTTTCCATTCTCATGAGCATCCGCCCCGCTTTCTTCGCCTTCAGCCTCTTCTAGCGCCTCAAGCTTTGAATAATCTTTTCGCTGTGTTTGCTTGGCAGAGCCTTGGACAGTGCCGAGTGCTTGATCTCCGTCATCGCCATCTCTTGCTGCATCCTTCCCGAGATCACTTTTACCGCCGTGCTCCAAATCAAATTGAAGGAAGCTTTTTGACGGCGCTTCTGTTTCTCGATGCCACACTTCCATATACTCTTGTTGGATGTCTTCATCGCCCTCTTTTTCCCGGTCGACTTTGATATCTTCACTTAATTTAGGTTTCCTTTTTAAGTCATGAAACAGTGGTTCTTTTGCCGCTTTTTCATAGTCCAATTCAGGGAAGAAAAAGTACGTATTCAGCATATCCTTATCAAGAAGCTCATCAAAGCCTTCCATTAATTCTTTGACAATGACTGCGATATCTCCGGTTGAACCCGCTTCATATACACGCTCAAGACTTGATTCAATAAACGGAATCATCGGGTTGATCCGCTCGTGAAGAGGCGGAATTTCTTCCAGCGGCGAATCAGCTGTCAGTTTCACATACACTGCACAATAGAGGGCATCCGTTAAAATGCTTCGCTCTTGGTTCATCGTTAATTGCGTTTTAAAGTGACGCCGGTACAGCTCTCTTCTTCGTTTAAATACCTTTTTTGTTCCTGGCCGTTCGCGTTTAATCCGCTCTTCAATCCGGATATCTTCAAAAAGCATAAACAATTGTTTACATAGGTCAGGAATGGACATTGTATGAGCATAGCGAATGATTTCCTGAAAGACAGTCAGATCACTATAAACGGTTCCTACTGCACGGAGGAACACATCACTTTTTAGCCCGGCTGTCATGTCTTCTTGTTTACGGTCATCCCAAAAATGGCTGATGAAAATTTTCTTTTCAAAAGGCTCATAGTAGGACTGCACTCCGTATTCAAGCTCGACATCATCACTTTTCGCTAACGTTTTGGCTAAATCCGTTAATTCCATAAATAAAAATGAATCGATTCTGCTGTCATTAAATTTGATGAATTTCAAAACTCAGAACCTCACTCGAATAATGTTTGGGCAATATTTCTTACCGCTGCTTTTTCCCGGTCATCTTCTAGCTTTTCAACAATCCCTCGTTCAACTGCACGAAGCGGCGGGATGTATTGCGCAAGATCACATGTGTCTAGGAGTGCGCGAATGGATGCTGCTTCTTCACTTACCTGCCCGTTGTGTGCCTGTGTAATGAGGTCTGATGAGAGCTGCACGAATTGATCGATTAACCGTTCATCCTTTAATACAGATTGAGATTGAAGTACATCCTTTAGGATGCCGCCGCCAATATATGGAACGTCAATCACAACAAATCGGTTTTTTAACGCTTCATTTAGAGGCACTGTGCCGACATATCCTTCATTGATTGCCGCAATTACACCAAAGCCTTCATCTGCTCGAACGACCTCGCCTGTAAATGGATTTGTCATCATTTTTCTGTAGTCGAGTACACCGTTTAAAATAGGCAGTGTTTCCGGCTTCGCCATGTTGATTTCGTCAATATATAAAAGATGGCCTTTTTTCATTGCTTTCGTTACGGGTCCTTCAATAAATTCAATAGAAGCAACTTGACCATCATTGTGAATGGTTTTATAGCCAATCAAGCTTTCTGCATCAAGATCAACCGAGCAGTTCACACTGTGCATCGGCTGCTGAAAGAAAGCAGATAAAGTTTCTGCTAGTTTTGTTTTACCTGAGCCGGTCGGCCCTTTTAAAAGAACATTTTTGCCGAGTGCTAGTGCAATCATCGCATCTTGTATGATAGACGTATCCTGTGATGCATAGCCGCCTGTTCCAATAAGCGGACGGAATTCTTCTTCTAGTCCTTTTGCTTTTGCTTCAATCATTGCTTGAATTTCTTCTGGGAGTGATTGTTCGTTAAACATATATGATTAATTCCTCTCTTCGATCATTTTCCTCACCAAGTATACTAAAAAAACCTTTATGCACTCAATACATAAAGGCTAGGCATCTGTTATTTTACCATTTCTTTTGTAATCGCTCCGCAAGCGATGCGTTTCCCTGAGTTTCCAGAAGGGTTGCTTAAGTAATCATCTGCTTCTGCATGAATGATAAAGCTCCGCCCATTATGATCGATTAATTGGTTTGGACCTCCCTTTAACGTCACATCTGGTACATTCACGACAACATCAATTTGTCCATCTGCCCCAACTTCTAAATTAGGCATATCTCCAGCGTGGTGGCCTTTTGGGTTATCAAATCCATGCTCCCGGTGTGTTGGATTAAAGTGAGCCCCTGCCGTTTCAAAATCTGGCGCTTCACATACTCCTGTTTCGTGAATATGGAAGCCATGAGGACCTGGCGGCAGATCTTTCGCTTTCACATGTAAATCCAGCCCATTTTCTGAGGAATCTCTTACTTCGATGCTGCCTATTTTTTGTCCGTTTTCATTGATGAGTGTCGTGGTAACTGGTACTTGTTTAGGTGCTGCAACCTCGCTGGTTTCTTCTGTCGTTTCTTTTTTCGGCGGTGCATGACATGCTGTTGCGACAAAGACCAGACACATCATGATCATCCACACTGACTTTTTCATATGACTGCCCCCTTTTGATATCAGTATGGACAATCTGATCAATAGGCAAACAAAAAAAGCCGAAAATCGGCTTTTTTTAGAAGAAACGTTTTGCACCTAAATAGGCTTTTTTCCAATATGGGTTGCTTAAGTTCGAGATCCCAACTCCGCTGTCACTTGCATGAAGGAAATCTCCTCCGCCAAGGTATAGTCCCATATGAGATGGACCCGCTTTGTATGTTGTGAAATAAACAAAATCGCCAACCTGAGGTGCGCTCACAGGTTTCATCATACTCCAGTAGCCTGCTGTGCTTAATCTGGATACAGACGAAACTTTATTAATGAGGTAATAAACAAAGCCGCTGCAGTCAAAACCAGATGGTGTATTGCCGCCCCATCTGTAAGGAATGCCTGTCAGCTTTTTCCCTTCTTGGATCATCGTCGTGATTTTTGCATTCATCGGCACATCATTTTTGTTATTATTGACCGGAGTTGTCGAACCGTTAGACGTAGAACCATTCGACCCAGTTGAGCCTGAAGCTGCACCATTAATTTTTAGAACTTGTCCAATTCTAAGCACATCGCTTTTTAAGCTGTTTGCTGTGCGGATGGATTGAACCTGCACTTTAAATTGATTCGCAATTTTCCATAAAGAATCGCCTGATTTTACAGTATAAGATGTCGTTTTCCCGCTTGAAGGCGGGTTGCTTGGTTTAGCAGGTGCTTTCGGCTGACTTGGTTTTGATGCAGCCGTCCCTTTTACTTTCAATACTTGATTCGGATAAATCATATCAGATTTTATCCCATTCAATGTTTTGATTTCACCAATCGACATATTGAGCGAATTCGCAATTTTCCAGAGAGAATCCCCTAATTTGACCTTGTATGTACTTGATGATGATGAACTATTTGAGTTCGTTGTCTTATTGTTTGAGCCGGAATTTGAAGAGGAGTTTGATGACTGTCCCCCGCTTGTCTTCGTGCTTCCAGATACCTTTAGCTTTTGTCCAGGACGAATTAAGTCACTGTTTAAGCTGTTTAGACTTTTCAAGCTTGCGACTGACATTTTATGATTTTTTGCAATGAGCCATAAAGAGTCTCCAAGCTTTACAGTGTAGCTTGATGTCGTTGAAGCATTTGATTTCGTTGCTTTTGATCCAGTTGACGAGCTGGATTTTTTGCTTTTTGCACCAGGAATTTTCAAGCTTTGTCCTGCAAAAATCATCGTCGTTTTTAATTGATTAAGAGATTGAAGCTCCGAAATACTTGTATTGTACTGTTCGGCAATCTTCCAAAGTGAGTCACCGCTTTTCACCTTAATCGTCTGTGCTTCTGCCGGTGCAGCAAACACAGCTGAGCCAGCAATCGCTGAAACTGTGAGGCCGGTTACTACTTTTTTCTTCATAGATGAATCTCCGCCTTTCATGATTTCATTCAACAAGACTTATGTACTAGTTTTTAGTTTAGCATTTAATGATTCTGATTCTCTTGCACTATTTTATCTTTATTTCTATTATATTACTCGACATGTAGACGTTGGGCAATAACAAATAGGCTAAAGCAGTCAACTCAAAATGCTAAAACAAAGCCATATCGTTTCTATCGGCTGTTTGCTTTATTTATAAACATTTTTTAAGGAATTTTTAAGTTGACGTTTAGAAATTTGTCAAAACAAGCACGTTGCTAGTTTCATAGTTCTATTCTACATGACAAATTTTTCTGTATCAAATGACTTTTTACTCAATTGCCTGTTTTTTCTCCTTAAATGAAAAAAAGCATCCTTCCGAATGAAGAATGCAGCGATTCATTTTTATTTCCTTATTTCAGGTTCTTTTACAGTGAGCGGATAAAGGACTCCTTCTTTCGCAAATGACATTTTTCCCGTTTCTTCTGATACGACGAGAACAAGTGCGTCGGTCATACCAGAGAGTCCGATCGCAGCCCTGTGTCTTGTCCCGAGAGAAGGACTGACTTTTTTTGAAGTAAGCGGCAGCACATTTGCCGCAGATACAAGTGTATTTTCTTTGACTAAAAGAGCACCATCATGAAGTGGATTTCCTGGGTAGAAAATGCTTTCTATTAATGAAGCACTAATTTTCGCATGAAGATTTGTCCCTTTTTGAATAAAATCCTCGACCTCATCCCGCCTTTGAATCACAATAAGTGCTCCGTGCTTTTGTTTTGATAAGCTCTCAATGGCTAACGAAAATTGAGCAAATCCAGGTGTGAATTCTTCCATATACGATTGTAAATAAAACGAGGAAGCCTCTGCATGCATTTCATTAAACTCATCATGTAATGACTCGAGATCACAAAGTAGACATTGTTCGATCTCATCAAGGGAATCGATAATGGCACTTGCATCCTTCATGATTTTCATCAAGTGTGTTCTCATGCCCACTTTAAATAGCGCTTCTTCATTCGTACGATTGATCATTTGACCTTTTCCCTCCTCCTTTTGTTGTCATAAAATAACAAATTGTGTGCATTCTATTGATACGGAGGTGACTTAATATGACCATTCAAAAAGTGATTCAATATGCTTGCAGCATTTTAGGTGTTGTCAGTCTTTCCTTTATTTATGCCCAAATGTTTAAAAAAACGAAGCCATCTAAGAAAAATAATCCGACGGAGAATTGATTTTTTTACATAGCATGATATAATTCCTCTCGTTATTTCTGTTCAGAGAGGAACTGATGATGAGAGAAACAAATAGCATTCGAGCTAAGGTGACACTATTTTTAACCATTTTGATTCCGATTTTAATCACTCAAGCGGGTCTTTCGCTTATTACGTTTTTAGACACCGTGATGTCTGGAAAAGTGAGTGCAGAAGACCTTGCGGGGGTTGCGATCGGTTCTAGTATTTGGACACCCGTTTATACAGGGCTTGCTGGTATATTGATGGCCGTTACGCCGATTGTCGCTCAGCTGATGGGCGCTGGGCATAAAAAAGATGTTCCCAAGGCTGTCTTTCAGGCGATTTATTTATCCTTTCTTTTAAGTATCTGTGTGATTGCGATTGGTACGATCAGCATCCCTTACGTTTTAGGTGGACTTGGACTTGAGCAATCCGTAGAGGATATTGCGCGGCATTTTCTCAGCTTTCTTGCTTTTGGTATCATCCCGCTGTTTGGTTATTCGGTACTTAGGTCATTTATTGATGCATTAGGGAAAACACGTGTGACGATGTTTATCACGTTAACAGCACTTCCTATTAACTTTGCTTTAAACTATGTATTTATTTTTGGGAATTTTGGCTTTCCAAAGCTTGGCGGTGCAGGAGCTGGCCTTGCATCTGCGATGACGTATTGGGCGATTTTCATCATGAGTATTTGTATTGTCATGAAAGCAGAACCCTTTGCCTCATTTCATTTGTTTCAAAAACTACCTCGAATCAATATCTCCCGTATGAGACAAATACTGAAAATCGGTCTTCCTATCGGGTTTGCGATCTTTTTTGAAACGAGTATCTTTGCAGCAGTCACGCTATTAATGGGTCACTTTGATACAGTGACGATTGCAAGCCACCAGGCTGCGATGAACTTTGCTTCTATCTTATATATTTTACCGCTCAGTATCTCAATGGCTTTAACAATTGTCGTTGGGTTTGAAGCCGGTGCCAAGCGGTATAAGGACGCGCAAAGCTACAGCTATATCGGAATTGGAACGGCGGTATTATTCTCCTTGTGTACGGCAGCACTCATTTTGTTATTTAGACAAGAGATTGCTGGTTTATACACAGCTGAATCAGCTGTTTTACAGATGACACAGCACTTTTTGATTTATGCGATCTTTTTCCAGCTGTCAGATGCAATTGCTGCACCCATTCAAGGGGCTCTGCGCGGCTATAAAGATGTGAACTATACTCTCATTGCCGCATTTGTTTCTTACTGGGTGATCGGTCTTCCTTCCGGCTATCTGATTGGCACCTATACCTCATTTGGGGCATTTGGCTATTGGATTGGTCTCATTGCAGGACTTGCCGCTGGTGCCATCGTCCTCTTTATCCGCCTCAGGTTGATTGAAAAACGATTGCTTCAGCATGCACTCAATCACTAAATACGACATAAAAAAACAGCTGATCGATGTCAGCTGCTTTTTTCTTAGTCATTCCATTGGTACGTCCAGAAAATTTCTTCATCGAACCATTTTTGGACGACAGGTTCTTTGTTTTTCAGCTTCTGTTCAAGCTCTCTCAGCATGCCTTCTGTTTGCGTTCTATGCGCTCTCAGTGCATTTAATTTGATATCTGCTACATCTGTAATGTCGATCATAATATCTGCATTTCCCAGCACTTCTTCTCTATTTTTCGTAATGGCCATGCAGTATGTGACAGGACGGTCTTCTTTTTTCTTACGGTAAAGAGCGCGAATAACAGCTTCACCTGTCGCATCATGATCAGGGTGTACACCGTGTCCTGGATAAAACGTGACAATCAGTGTAGGTTTGACTTCATCAATGATGGTTTCCATCACATCAGCTAAATACTCGTCGTCTTCAAATTCCAATGTTTTATCACGAAGTCCAAGCATACGTAAGTCTGTGATATCCATTTCTTTGCAGGCATTGATTAATTCCTGTTTTCTTAATTCTGGAAGTGTTTCACGGTTAGCATATGTTGGGCTGCCCATATTTCTGCCCATTTCCCCAAGTGTCCCGCATGCATACGTAACTGGGATTCCGCGTTTTCTGCTTTGTGCAATGAGACCTGCAACCCCAAAGGATTCATCATCTGGGTGAGGCAGCATCACTAGTACATGTTCATTCATGACTCGTCACCCTTTCTTCTACACCTGAAATGGTGTTTCACTAATTTGTAATGAGATCGCTAGTTTCCCGTCTGGCAAGTGCCCTGCTAACAGCAGTCGACCTTTGTCATCAAACACATAATCCGTTAATCCTTCTGCGTAAATCCAGCCATCTTCTGTTTTCATTCCAACACGGTACGGACCTTGTCCTTTTATTTTCGCCTGTGAATAGACGACTTTCGCATTGCGGATATAGGCCACGACCGTCATATTTTGTTCATTTACATGAGCTGAATAAGAACCAGTTGTCGTTTCAAGATGAACGAAGACTGGACGATTTAAAAACGATTCAAGATGTGCTGTGACATCTTCCGTTTGAATTGGTTTCATGAGTGGTTCCTTCCTTCATTTTGAATTAATTCTCGCAGCTTTTTTGTATGTAAGCTGATCAGCTGCAGCTGATGATCATGCTTAAGCTCACTTTCTAATATTCTCTCTACAGCGAGCACATATTTTTGATGTAATGATTTTCTCGCCCGCGGATGGGTGCGCGCATCGCTTAAATCATCACATATCGCCTCGAGTAAAGAAGACATATCATCGACATCAAGCTGACGATTTTTCCATAAAGATTGATAAGCGGCTGTAAGCTCATTGGCTGATGACATGTAATCACCTCTACAGTTTTGGTAACAACTTATTATGACATGATCCGCCTTCAAAAAAAAGCAAACTGCTCGTTGGGCTTAATGAGAATTCGCTGTTTTTTTCATGCGTAATTGAGAGGTCGTAAACAATAAAATCGCCACCCAGATACAAAGAAACGTTACGATTTTTGCTGAAGATAAATGCTCGTGATACACAAATAACCCCAAAAACAGTGTAATCGTCGGTGCAATGTATTGTAAAATGCCCACTTGATAAAGAGGAATTCTTTTTGCGCCTTCAGAGAATAAAAGAAGCGGCACCGCTGTAAAGACCCCTGCAAAGAATAAGAGACCAAGCGATCCAAAGCTGTTTGGATTCATTGTCACTACAGGTTCTTTTAAGAAGAACAATAAGTACACAAGTGCCGCCGGGGCTAGAAGCAGCGTTTCAATTGTCAAACCAATTGCACTCGTGAAGCTCATTCTTTTTTTAATCAATCCATAAAAACCGAAGCTAAAGGCAAGTAATATCGCAACAACAGGAAATGAACCGTACTGAACCGTGGAAAGAATCACCCCAGCGGCGGCAATCAGAATCGCAATGGTTTGTAATTTATTGAGTCGCTCTTTCAAGAAAATGATACCTAGTAAAACAGAAACGAGCGGATTAATATAATACCCTAAACTAGCTTCTAGCATGAGATGATGGTTGACTGCCCAAATGTACACATACCAGTTAACCGAAATTAAAATAGCAGATAAAAGTAGTGAAAAAAGTGCTTTACCATCCAGCATGAGACCCTTCACTGTCTGCATCGCCGGCCGGACTTGTTTTAAATATAGAAGAATACCGCACATAAAAACAAATGACCATAAAATTCTGTGCGCTAAAATTTCGCCTGACGAAATATGCTCCATCAGTTTCCAATATAACGGGAATAATCCCCATAATGTAAAAGATGCTGCCGTATAGAGAACACCTTTTGATTGCTGCTGTTCGTTCAATCTAACCATTCCTTTCTAAACCTATCGTATATTATAGCACGCACTCAAGTGAATGGGCATATACTAATTCAGGGCATTTAGAAAGGATGATTTGCATGTTTGACTGGAACCGATTATTCCCTTTTCAAAAGCAATTTTCAAAAGAAGCCTTAAAGAATTCAGACCCTAAAGATGTTGAGCAGTACGTCAATCAAGTGATGGAAAGTGTATTCGGCTCCAATTATCCTGCTCAGTTCCCTTTTCAGGACCCACTCTCTCAAAACCAAAAAACGAGAGAAACAGACGTCAAAAAAGAAAAAGAACCCGAAGTTGAAGTGTTTGAAACCACTGATCACGTGTTCGTTAAAATTGAGCTTGCTCGGCCGAACACAGAAAAAGTAAAAATTAAACATACAGCCAACCTGCTGTTTATTGATCATTTTCCTGAGGAAGGCACGCAGAAGAAAGTCGTCCTCCCTGCTGCTGTAAAAAGAAAAGGAACGAAGGCATCGTATCAGGACGGTATTTTGGAGATTATGTTTTTAAAACATGATGATCCGGGGATCTCAGAAATCGATATTCCATTATAAAAAGCCTGCTTTCATATAGAAGCAGGCTTACTCTTTTTTCTTAATAGTATGGTGGATATCCGCCGCCATAAGGTGGTGGAGCAGGCGGTGGTGGTGGCGGGTAATAGGGACGGGGATAATTAAAAATCGCACTTCCTAAAAATCCGCCAAGTAGTCCGCCGACTAAAGGAGCGCCAAAACCAAAAAACAAAGGGACTCTGGATTCATATGGCGGAATGCCAGGGGCGCCGCCTCGGAAATACGGAGTATGAGGGTACATGCATTTCTCCTCCTTTGTCATGTGCCTAAGATCAGCATATTCATTAGGAGTCAAAACGTTTGGGCAAACCTGAAACTAGGCTTGCTCCTTTTTTTCATGAGATTCCGTATACTCCCCTGCCCACCTAGATACCTCATGAAACACTTCATTTAACGCATTTCCTTTTTCAGTTAAACAATAAATGACTTTAACAGGCGTCTCAGGCAGTACAGTTCGCTCTATAATCCCTTCTTGCTCAAGTTCCTTTAAACGCTCTGCGAGCATTTTTTGACTGATAGATGGGATAATGTCCGTCATGTCTTTAAAACGCTTTGGACCATCAAGCAATACATGAATAATGAGACCATTCCACCTTTTGCCTAGCAGTAAAAAAGCTTGCTGAATGTGTGGACATAATTGAAATTCCATAAATTTCAGCCTTTCTTTTCATGATTGTTTGACAAACTAATGGTATACAATTTAAAATATATTTCTAGTTACAATAAGTAAGTTTCTCACTTTTTAGTTATTGTACCATACTATTTGCAAAAACGGGAGGAAATATCCATATGGCGACTGATCAAAAAACGATTGACATTTTAAAACAAAGAGCTTCAGTAAAAGAGTATGATACAACTCATGAAATGACAAAAGAAGAGTTAACAGAGCTTCTTGATATCACAACAAAAGCACCATCTGCGTGGAACCTTCAGCATTGGCATTTCACTGTTTTCCATAGTGCTGAATCTAAAGCGAAGTTACTTCCTATCGCTTACAACCAAAAGCAAATCTCACAAGCATCAGCTGTTATTGCTGTACTAGGTGATCTTGAAGCCAATCAAAATGGTGAAAAAATCTACAGTGAGCTGGCAGAACAAGGCTTCATTACTGAAGACATCAAAGAAACATTGATGACTCAAATCAATGGCGCATACCAAAGCGAGCAGTATGCACGTGAAGCTGCATATTCAAATGCTTCATTAGCTGCTATGCAATTAATGATTGCTGCAAAAGCAATGGGCTATGATACATGCGCAATGGGTGGTTTCAGTAAAGACGCCTACATCAAAGAATTCAATGTAAGCGGCCGATATGAGCCAGTCATGTTGATTTCAGTTGGTAAAGCAGCGAAAGAAGCTCATAAAAGCAATCGTTTCGACATCGAAGAAGTATCTGATTTCCTTTAAAATTGGCAAGGCCTCAGCTTTCATGCTGAGGCTTTTTTTATTTGGTTTAAATATTATTCCTACAAACTTTCTTTACACTTTACCCCTTTTCATCTTCACCCTTTCTCCTTTTTAAGAATGAAAGCGTTATAGTAGTATGGTATTCAGCGAAATGATTGTTTTTTCTGAAAATGGTCTTGTGATCTAATCTGACAACTGCTATTATTATGAAATTACAAAAAATTCAGGAGGAAATCATGAATAAAAAATTGATACTGGCACTACTTATAGCGATTCCATTCATCGGACAGCTCGCACTGCTGCCCTTTGCGAATCGTATTCATCCATTTGTGATAGGGCTGCCCTTTTTCCACTTCTGGCTCTTACTATGGATTGTTCTCACACCAATTTGCACATTTATCATTTACCGGATGCAACATTCAAATGGAGGAACTGACTAATGCAAGGAAATTTAACAGCTTTATTGATTACAGCAAGTATCATTTTCATCGTCGTGGTCATCGGATTTGCCGCTGGCCGGGATAAATCATCCAGACAGTCAGTAGAGGAATGGTCTGTCGGCGGGAGAAAATTTGGCGGGCTGCTCGTCTGGTTCCTCGTTGGCGCAGATTTATACACAGCTTATACTTTTTTAGGGCTCACTAGTACAGCCTATACAGCTGGAAGTGTCGCTTTTTTCGCTATCCCCTATTCAGTTCTAGCGTATTTTATTGCTTATTTCTTCTTACCAAAGCTATGGACGGTTGCGAAAAATCACAACCTCACAACGCTCGCTGATTATGCACGTGAGCGGTTTGACAGCAAGCTGTTATCCAGTCTGATTGCGATTATTGGAGTACTTATGCTCATTCCTTACATTTGTCTTCAGCTAAGCGGGATTCAAGATACGTTAACTGTCGCTGGTACTAGTTATATTAATGTGAATGCAGTTGTTATCATTTCATTTATTTTAGTCGCACTTTATACATTTTTCAGTGGTATTAAAGGTCCTACATATACAGCCATTATTAAGGATATTCTCGTTTGGGTCATCATGCTGTTTATGGTTGTTTCACTGCCAATCATTCATTTTAACGGCTGGACCCCGATGATGAATACGTTAGCTAAGGAAGCACCGCAGCTTCTAACAATTCCTGACGGCGGTCCTAAAGGCATTTTATGGTTCATTACCGCTTCAGGCGTTTCTGCCCTTGCTTTGTTTATGTGGGCACATGCGGCAACTGGGGTTTTTACAGCCAAAAGTGCAGATGCCATCCGTAAAAACAGCATGTTTTTGCCTCTTTATAATATTGTATTGATTTTGGTCATCTTCCTTGGATTTATTGCCTTTTTAGTTTTACCTGAAGATACAAATCCAAGATTTGCTCTTCTTCATTTAATTCAAACGTCATATGGCGGCGTGATGCAGGGACTCGCTTATTCAACAATTGCACTGGCTTCCCTCATTCCATGCTCGATCATGGCCATTGGCGCATCGAATTTATTTGCCAATAATTTATACCGTGACTTAATTCATCCGAATGTATCACCTAAAAGGTTGACCATCATCACTCGTTCAATGGTGTTTATCGTCATTGGACTGGCCCTTTTATTCGGGATGCTCTTCCCAACAGCACTTGTGACGCTTCAGCTCATTGGCGTTTCAGGAATGGTTCAAATCTTCCCAGCCATTGCGATCAGCTTGTTTTGGAAAAAACAATCGAGAGAAGCAACGATTGCCGGGTTAGTGGTTGGCATCATTGTTACCTTTACAGCCAATATCACACAAGTAACGTTCGGTCTTTATGAAGGTTTTCTCGGTTTACTAGCAAACGTTGTGGTCATCTTGATATTGAATCCATTCTTCCAAAAGAATGTCACAGCCAATTCTGTAACAAATGATCTTTTTGAAAAAGATAAAGAAAAAACAGAAGCAATCGCAAACAACGCGTAAACATAAAAAGAGCAGTCCCCCTGCGAGGACTGCTCTTTCTTTATTTCATTTCTTTTTTCAAGACTTCAATGGCTTTTTTCATTTGAGTATCATTGTTCTTTAGCTTATCTTGGAGCTTTGTCATCAGTACTGTCGTTGTATCTCCTGTGAGAATACCGTCTGTTTTCAGATCGTTGTCTGTTTGGAAGCTTTTGACGATAGTCTGGAAGGCTTGATCGTACTCACCATTTGCTTTTGCTTTGTAGCCAAGCGCTTGGAACATTTTTTGAGCCGCTTTGACTTCATCTCCATTGTCATTCAGCTGATACGTTTTTTTCGGACTTAAGTATGGCAGCTTTGCATAACTTGGGAGTGATGCTTTGACCTGTGGTTCAATTCCTTTTTTGTGAATCCATGAACCATTCGGTGTCAGCCACTTGGCAATGGTTAATTTGACACTAGAACCATCATTATAGCTTTGCGCATTTTGAACAGTTCCTTTGCCAAATGTCTTTTCACCAATAATTTTGATACCTGAAGATTGGTGAAGAGCCGCCGCCATGATTTCAGCAGCGCTGGCTGAGCCGCCATTTACAAGGACTACTGCCGGCTGATGGACTTTCCGTTCTTTTTCAGCCTTGTACTCTTCTTTCTTCCCTTTTTCTTCAACCTGCATGATGACTTTCCCTTTATCGATAAAGTCATTACTCATTTCAATCGCTTCTGTCATAATGCCGCCTGGATTATCTCTCAGGTCAATAACAAACCCTTTTGCCCCTTTTTTCTCGAGGTCATCAATGGCTTTATCTAACTCTTTCGATGTTGTTTCAGCAAAGGACGTAATTTGGATTTCTCCTATTTTATCTTTTGTGAGTTTTGCATACACCGTTTCAAGCGGAATGGTGTCTCTTGTGATGGTTACATCAACATTGCCCACTCCTTGGCGGTTAAGGTGCAGCTTGACATCCGTTCCTTTTTTCCCTCTGATAAGAGAAACTGCTTGACTCACCGACATGCCTTTTGTGCTTTTTCCATCCACCTTTAAAATACGATCATGAGGTTTCAACCCGGCTTTTTCAGCAGGAGAGCCTTTAATCGGTGCGACAATTAAAATTTGTCCATCCTTCTCTTCTACTTGTGCACCAATTCCTTCAAATGATGAAGAAATGGTGTTGTTAAATCCTTCGGCTTCCTCCTGATCCATATATGTAGAGTATGGATCATCAAGTGATGCAATCATTCCTTGAATCGCACCATCTACTAGTTTTTGATCATCCGTTTTTTCGTAATACTCATCTTTTACCTTCGTATACGCAGCCATGAGTTTACTAAACTTCTCATCTCCTGAGACACTGACAGCCCCTTGTTTTGTGATCACAAATGTAACCGCTGAGGACAGTGCCGCTGTCACCAGAATGGCGATCACGAACTTAAATTGTTTTTTCAAAAAAACACCACCTTTATCTCCTTTCATTATTATCAAGGACGATGCTTCATCCGTCAACCAAAGGATCGAAGTTCTCTTTGAAAAGATAAGCCATTTGACCCTGCATTGCATAATCTTTAGAGAGGAACTTGATAAGGAAAGAAGGGATTTTATGAGTGATTATGTAGAAATGCTTGCCTATTTTGGCGTATCCAGTGCCCATCCTGGCGGAATTGAGTTAACAAAAACGATGCTTGAGCATATAAAATTGACGCCGGATGCACGTATACTGGATGCGGGATGCGGGACAGGACAAACGGCGGCATATTTAGGAAATATCGGTTATCAGGTGGAGGCAATTGATACACACCCTTTGATGATTGAAAAGGCCAACCTGCGATTCGAGCGAGAAGAACTGCCGATCCGCGCATTGCAAGCATCGATTGAACAGCTGCCATTTCCAGATGAAACGTTCACTCTCCTCATCAGTGAATCTGTTTTAAGCTTCACCAACCTTCCTGCTGCTCTTGCTGAGATCAAACGAGTGCTTGCCCCTGGAAGTCAAATGATCGCAAATGAAGCTGTGTTAAAAGCACCTCTTACACCGGAGGAGCTCGCCACTGTTCGAGATTTTTACGGGTTTCACTCACTCTTTTCACTTGAAGAATGGAAGGAGCAGCTAAAAGCAGCAGGATTCCATGACTTTCGCATCCTCTCATTTGATGAACACATGGTACAGGAGGAGCCGACAGAAATGGAATTATCTGAACACATCCCGCCTTCTCTTTACGAAACGCTGCAAACACACTACGATCTTATTCAAGCGCACCGGAAGCAGCTAAGCCACATTCTATTTGAATGCACCGTATAAAATGAGCGAATCTCCTATATGTTTTGTCCAAACTCTATGAGGTCTCTCGCATAGGATAAGAGTGAACAGAGTTTGTCATAAGGAGGAAAAATATGGAGCGCTATCAAAAGCTTTGTCAGCAGCACATGGGAAAAGTCGCTAGAATCACAGATCGTAATGGCAGAGTACATGTCGGACGCATTGAGCGGGTGACAAACCGTAAAGTGTATATTCGTCCAGTCGGCGGTTCTCGCGGCGGCTTTGGCTTTGGTTATTACGGAGGGTATTACGGCTGGGGTGCCGCTTATGGCATCGGTCTTGGTTTCATTACAGGTTTCGCATTAGCAGGATTGTTCTTTTTTTAAAAGAAGAATAAAGAAGGCCCCCCGAATAGCTGGGAGGCCTTTTTATTTGATTAAATTTTCTTCACTTTGTTCATGTACTCTTCAAATGTTAAATCGTGATCATGCATCGCTTTTGCTGCTTCTTTTCCAACATAGCGCAGATGCCACGGCTCATATTCATATTTCGTAATGTCTTCTTTTCCTTTTGGATAACGAATGATAAAACCATATTTATAGGCGTTTTTAGCCACCCATTTGCCATCAGGTGTTTCACCAAACTTTTCAGAGATGTCAAAGCCGGCACTTTTTGAGGAAATGTCCATGGCAAGACCTGTTTGGTGTTCACTTTCGCCTGGTAAAGCTACTGCTTCTTGTGCTTTGTCTTTGCCTTTTAATTTGACTTCACTATCAAAAATGACTTTTTGACGGTCATAGGAGCGATAGCCAGATACTGCAGCCAGCTCGAAGTTTTTCTTTTTCGCATCTTTGAATAATGTCTCAAGTGCTTCCGCTGCTTCTTTTCGAATATATCGTTTTTCAATATCCTCTGAAAAAGAGAATTCTACTTTTGGTACAACGAGATCAGAAGGTTTATAGGTTCCTGGTAATGCGTATTCTTTGTTGACAAGTGCTAGCACGTTTGCAGGATTTTGAATGGTTTTCAGCCCGCTTACCACCTTGATGTCATTGAAATATTCACTCTTTAACGTCAGCTCTTGATCCGATGAATCTGCTGTATTGTTTGAGTTTTGCTGGGTAGATGAACTTGCTGCGCTCTTTTGTTCATTTGTTTTGTTCGATTCAGATGTACCGCTTTTTTGATCCAGCAACTGGCAGCCCGATAGTGCGGCTGTCAAACCAAGAATCGATGCGATTGAGAGTATTTTATAGCTTTTCTTCATGACATACCTTCCTTTTGCTCTTCTAAAAAAATAAAGATGCGCTACATCGTAGCACACCCTTTATACTATTATAAAACGGAGTCTAGTGCAATTAAGATCATTTCGTCAAATGTCGTTTGACGCTCTTCAGCCGTTGTTTCTTCTCCTGTGAGAACATGATCACTCACTGTCAGAATCGATAACGCTTTTCGATCAAATTTTGCTGCAAGCGAATAAAGAGCTGTTGTCTCCATTTCAATTGCTAGAATTCCGTATTGAGCCATGAGCTCAAGTGGTTTTTCATTGTAAAATTGGTCTGCTGTAAATACATTACCGACACGTACAGCGACATTTTTTGCTTCTGCTGTATCGTAGGCTTTCTTAAGCAGTCCAAAATCAGCGCAAGGTGCGTAATCAATCGGTCCAAACGCCACACGATTCATTTGTGAATCTGTTGAAGATGTTTGAGCTAAAATGACATCACGTACGTTGACATCCCTTTTGATAGCCCCGCAAGAGCCGACGCGGATTAAGTTTTGAACATCATAGCTTTGAATGAGTTCATTCACATAAATCAAAATAGAGGGTACGCCCATCCCGGTGCCTTGTACAGAAACGCGCTTTCCTTTGTAGGTTCCAGTATAACCATACATTCCGCGCACTTCGTTATAGCATTCGACATCTTCTAAATATGTATCTGCAATATATTTCGCACGAAGCGGATCGCCTGGCAGCAATACCGTTTCTGCAATTTGTCCTTTTTCTGCTCCAATATGTACACTCATTTTTTAGCCTCCACTTACGTTTACTATGTGATTTATCCTATTTAGTATAAACGATTGAGCCCAAAAAAGAAAATACCAGCTGAAGCTCAAGCTGGCATCGGCAATCATCTATTTAACTCATCGTCATCAGTCGCTTACTGCGTTTCCATCCTGCCGGAAAAAGCTGATAATAGCATTTTCCCTTTTTCTTATCATCAATCACAACAATATCACCTGTTGTGATAAACCGTGCATTGTAATCACTAGGGACTGTATCATGTACATTAAATGTCGAGAATGCTTTTTCCAGAACATCCAGGTGTGTTCTGCCGCCAATTTTTGTCCGGTACACAGGCTGATGCCCGCTTGCAGCGCCATATTCAGGTGTCTGATAAATGGTTAAGTGAAATGCTGAAGGTTTCTTTTGAAAAAATCTCAACGTCAATTGCATTCAAATCCCTCCCCTTTTATATAAAGTTGGCTGGGATCTGTCAATTTCCTTCTTCTATTTTTGTCGAATGACAGACAATTTTTCGTCAATCTTTTTACAAATGAGAAATAAAGCAAGTCCTATCGCAAAACCGCCTGCAACATCTGTCAAAAAATGAACGCCGATATACATTCGGCTGATCCCAATCAAAAGGACACAGAACCCCGTGATCAAGTAGACGATTTTTTGTCTTTCTTTCAGCCATGGAATCATTTCAACTAATAGATAAGCTATAAAAGGATAGATTGTGGCTGCATTCATCGAATGTCCGCTCGGAAAGCTGTAATACGTTTCATTGACAAGGTGATCAAAGGCCGGACGCTCTCTAGCAAACAGCCCCTTTAGTTCATGATTGATGGTCTTTTCTGTGAGATATAATAGAAAAAGCATCATGATAGAGTAATAGCGCTTATACATGAATAGTACAACACTAAAAATGAGCATGATTGGGACGAGCAGCGCACTAATGCCAAAGTCCGTCAAAGTCAGCATAACATCATTTAAAAAAGGGAGTCTGATGCTCTCAAACCATAAGATGATCTGGTTGTCCAATTCTTGACCCGCACCAGATACCATGAGCGCAGCAATGGCGCCAAATAAAATCAAAAGAAATAGGATATACACGCGAAAGATTCTCCTCCCTCTCTCTTCAGAATCTCTTCAAAGTATAGTGCCTACCACGCCTCTTCTTCAACTATCATTGTTTTTTTCAGCATATATTCAAACGTAATGTCAGCCAGCTCAAACGTTTCCAGCTCAGCAGGTATGTACCCTCTTTTGACCAGCTCCATGTAGAAGAATTCCGCAATTTCCTCTGTATCAATCACCAAATCTGCTTCTTTCATTACATTCCGCCTCCTTTTTTATGATGTATGAACGATGCCTGTTTTTTATTACAGTTTGTCATAATGGCTCATTCCATACATATAAATGCTGTAAACAAAAAGAAAAGGGGTTTGAGGCAATGAAATGGTTAAGCATATTAGATGGAGAAACGTTTGATCAGGTGATGGGCTGTATCTTGAGGGGATGGTTTTATGTGATTGTTTTTTTCTGTGTGCCATATTTTTTATTCGTGTTAGGACAAGTCTTTCTTTAACCAAAATGCTCGTGTAAACTTTCCAATATAAAATCCATCATATCCTTGTATTCTGGATCTTCGAAAAATTCGTAGAGAATTTTATAGTCATTATAAATATCAAGAAGCTCATCCACTATAGATACAGCGAGGAATTCTAGTGATGCTTCGCTTTCTTGTTTCTCTTCTAATTGTAATAGAGCCGTTTGAACCATATCTTCTTCTATTTCTTTTGAGGTTTCACCGACGTAATGCACAAAAAGAAGCTGATGAACGAACTGGTCCATCTCATATTTCCTCAGGACAAGCGTTAAGTCTTCCTCTTCTGTTTCCAGCCACTCTCCGTCCTTTAGCCTCGTGAGTTCGTAAATGACATCTTCCCAGCCGTCATCAAGGTATCGCCATATTTCAGTCCGATGGCCAATAATTTTAAATAGCTCTTTTCCGTAATCTTTTACATATACAACATCGCCAATGAGGAACTCATATTCAATGTCCAGCTTTTCTGTATCCACAATCACCCCGTCGTACTCATCGTAAAGCTGAAGTGATGTTTCAAAATAAAGCACCTCATTATGATTGACCTCGTACAGATAGTGCTGGTCAATTTGATGGACTTTTGTAATCGTTCCGACTGTGCCGTACATGACAACGACGACAATATCCCCTATTTGATATTTTGGTGCTTTCGCCTTCATTCTGTCTCCCCCTTGCCCGACTTTTGGTCTTAACGTATCGTATGCCGGCGCAAGGAATTCTGCATGGGCAACCACACCATGCAAAACGCCATTTTATTTCTCATAAAAAAACCGCTCTCCCTTCTGGAACAAGCGGTTGTGTGTTATTTTTTTTTGACTTCTACTTCATATTGCTCGAACGCTTCGTCAAATGTTGTCATTGAGCTTAAATAATCGCCATTTAATTCTAAATAGGCACACAGCTCATGATAATCAGTGGACGCTTTTGGAAAGCTGTGATCCTCATAAGCAGCATTTGCAAAATGGCTGATTTCATCATTCGGTTTTGGATGTCTGTACTTCATTAAATAATGGTAAAACGACTTCACCTGTTTTTCCCTCCGCGACACTCTATTTTGTTGTTATATTATACAGCAATTTGATGACTTGTATAGGCGGAGGTACAACTTATGATGAAAAGTCAAAGTAATTTCGCTTTAATAACCGCTCCATGCTCATTAATTCTTCGTATGAAATTTTTTCTGGAAGTTTTGTCTGATCCACTAAAATTAATTGATCTTCTATCTCTTTGACCGTCTCATCCTTTTGATATGTCATACCGCAGTGCGTGCAGGAAATAGACGGTGTTTCGATGATTTCAATGGATTGTGTGCCAGTGATCAGCTCCCAATAGACTGTTGTCTGCTCTGCGTTTGCTTTGTTTTCCTCACACCAATCACATGTCAGCAAGGTTATTTCTCCTCCTTTACAGTTTGATCTTTTTTGAGCTGTGCTTGATATTTTTTCTCTTTTAATTCATCTCGTTTTTCACGTTTGTTTTTAAGTGTGTCATGCTCAGGATTTGTCTCATATGCTTCTCTTCGTTTCATTCGGCTTAAATTCTCAGGCGTAAATGATTTCGCTTCGTCCTGAAATAATGCGGTAATACCAATTGCCGGTTCTTGTTTCTCTTCATAAATTTCATTAAAATACGCATCTGCCTGGCCTGCGACGTAATGCTCTGGTTCAGGGTAAGAGGTGATCACACCTTCAAAGTTACGAAGGACGACTTTGTCAGGGCTTTGCGATAATAAATAATTTGGCTGTAAGGCAATCTTTCCTCCGCCTCCTGGTGCATCTACAACAAAGCTTGGCACGGCATAGCCGCTCGTATGTCCTCTTAAGCCTTCAATGATTTCAAGACCCTTTGATACTGGTGTTCTAAAGTGGCCAATCCCCTCAGATAAATCACATTGATAAATATAATAAGGTCTGACCCGTATCTTCACGAGATCGTGCATCAGCTTCTTCATAATCGGCACACTGTCGTTAATACCTGCAAGGATGACGGCCTGATTACCTACAGGGACGCCGGCATTCACAAGACGTTCGCACGCTTCTTTGGCTTCTTTCGTAATTTCAATGCTTGTATTGAAATGGGTATTTAGCCAAACCGGATGATATTTTTTCAAAATCTCGCACAGCTCATCTGTAATGCGCTGCGGAAAGACGACCGGCGCGCGGGTTCCTATCCGAATGATCTCAACGTGCGGAATGTCTCGTAAGTTTTTCAAAATGTATTCAAGCACTTGATCATTGATTAAGAGCCCATCTCCGCCGGAAATTAACACATCCCGCACCTCAGGTGTTTCTCTAATATATCCAATGGCAGCATCTAACTGCTTTTTTGGCACACCCATACCAATCTGGCCGGAAAAACGTCTTCTCGTACAATAGCGGCAATACATGGAACACTGATTTGTCACAAGAAAAAGCACACGATCTGGGTACCGATGCGTTAACCCTGGGACAGGTGAGTCCTCATCTTCATGCAGCGGGTCTTCCAGGTCATATTTTGTTTTATGAAGCTCCTCAGCGATTGGCACAGATTGCATACGTACTGGACATCTTGGATCGTCTGGATTCATCAGTGAGGCATAGTAGGGTGTAATGTTGAGTGGAATGGTTTTGGTGGAAATCTTCACCCCTTCTCTTTCCTCTTCAGTTAAATTCACGATTTTCTCTAAATCTTCAAGCGTTTTCACGGTATGCGTCAGCTGCCAAATCCAGTCGTTCCACTTTTCCTCAGGTACATCCTTCCAAAGCTCAATGTCCTTCCAATGACGTGCCGGTTGATATAGTTTCTGATTCATATCCATTCCCCCTATCAGCATTCACTTTATACTATGCAAGTTATGTGCCAACATGGGAAAATGCCCCTATTCTTTATAAAAGGAGCTTTACCCGTGATATTCAATGGATTGTGATGCCTATATTTCGGCACCTGCATATTTCTTCAGTTTATATTGCAGCGTTTGTCGAGGGATTTTTAAAGCTGCGGCGGTTTTTTTAATATTACCATGATGCTGGTTTAAAGCTTCTTGAATCAATGTTTTTTCGAATGAAGAAACCTGACTTTTTAAGGAGGCTTCGGGTGTTTCTTCCTCGATCTTCTGCGTACGTAAATGAGCAGGAAGGTATGAAGGTGTGATGTCTTCCGCTTCCTTTGGCATCATCAATACGGCATGCTCAATGGTATGTTTTAATTCTCTAACGTTTCCCGGCCAGTGGTGCGCCATAAACAATTGTTCCGTTTCTGTAGAAAGGCGTGTGACGTTTTTTGAAAACTGCTGATGATAGGTATGAATGAAATGGCGGGAAAGCAGCGGGATGTCTTGCTTTCTCTCACGAAGCGGCGGGATATGAAAGGATGACACATGCAGTCTATAAAATAAATCTTCTCTTAAAATTTGCTTTTTCACTGCTTCAAATGGGTTCATATTGAGTGCAGTAATGAGTCTTACATCCACTTGAATCGCTTTTGCATCCCCAATACGGCGCACAACACCATCCTCTAACACACGTAATAATTTCGTCTGCAGTGTGAGCGGCATCGCTTGCAGTTCATCAAGAAAAAGTGTGCCTCCATCAGCCAATTCAAAGAGTCCCTTGCGATCAATTGCGCCCGTATAGCTCCCTTTGACAGATCCGAATAATAGGCTCTCAAGTAACGATTCTGGGAGAGCTGCACAGTTTTGCGGAATGAACACTTGGTTTTTCCGATCAGATTCATGAACGATGGCTTGAACGAGCACTTCTTTCCCTGTCCCTGTTTCCCCGTAGACAACAACTGATGATGGATAAGCAGCTGCTTTTTTGGCCTTTTCAAGCATTTCTTTTAAGAGCGGATCATTTGTTAAAAACGAAGCAAAATCATGCATTTGTTCTGCCTCAGCCACATCGTATATCCGTTTTTTTTGATCTAAACGATTTGAAAGGGCTGACAGCTTCGATACATCTTTTGCGACTTCGACCGCACCTATTAACTTGCTGTCTTCAATAATGGGCAATGTCGTGTTGACGGTTTCAATTCTTTCTCCGTTTTTATTCAAATAGGTTTGCAGCGAATGATAAATGGGCCTCCCTGTTCTCAAAACATGCATGAGCGTACTTGTTTTTTCTGTTAAAGAGGGATACACATCAAGGATGTACTTGCCAATCACCTCTTCTTTTTGTAAACAGTCAAACTTAGCGGCATTGTGATTGTAAAAGATCGTCATGCCTTGATCATCTACAACATGGATGGCTTCATCAATGGCTTCTAAAATTAATTCAAACCAATCCGCTCTTTCGACAACCTTCCCCATTCTTTCCCCCTCACTTTCAGTGCCAAAAAACTGGCATCTATTGCCGAGTTTTCAGCGGCTTGATCAAATTCAAATTGTTCCCCTATCCTTTTCACGTTTCGCTTTTTCCTTTCGATCTCCTGCTTTTTTTCATCTATTCTAAAAAAACAGTACTGCGTCAAACACTTGCACGACCATCTCTCTTTGGAATACATTCCACTAATTAAGTGGATACGTGACAGTGCATCCCAAATTCCGTCCATTTCATAATGGTACAATCCCATTCTAAATTACTCTCTTTACTAGAATGTGAAATTGATTTGATTGAGCATAAGCGTTTGAAAGCTTTAAAAAAACGCAAAATGATTAAATGAAAAAAGACGAATAAATGAGCATTCTGCTTATACCAAAAAGAGAGAATGGCATATACATAGTGGTGAGTTTAAATTAATTACAGAAAGGATGGGGAGCAAATGAGTGACAGTCGTACCGAGTTAAGAAGAGAACTATTGAACCTATTCTTCAGGCCGCTTAGTGACGCGTTAACAGTCAATATTGACGAAGGAGGAACCGAAATGGCAAATCAATTAAACAATCTATTAAGTGAAGTAGCTCTTGGATCATTATCAGCTTCAGCTTCAGTTTCAACCTCTACTGGAACAACACCCAATTCACTTCAAGGTGCAAGATGGATTTTCTCAACACTTACTCCAGGAACGGTCATTACTATTGTAACTGACTCTGGAGACTTAATTGGGCCCGTTCAATTTGTAACATTTAATCCTGTAACTGGAATCGTTTTTGTGACACAGGAAACCTCTGTTACACCTAACGGATCTGGAATCACTCTAATAGATGTAGATAAAATTGAGAGTGTTACCATCCCATCATAATGTGAGAGGTTATCATGAAGCTACTTTATATCAGCTCTGGCTACGGAGGAATCTATCAAACTTTCGATCAATGGATAGTAGAAAGCTTCATCGATTCACCCTTTTCATGTTTAAAGATGGAAAGAGAATCTCTACTGACGCACATGCACAAAATCCGGACATTTTCTCCGGATTTTGTTTTCATGATGATCGGTGACCGTGTTCCAAAAGAAGTGCTTCAGCAATTCAAACAAGAACAAATACCAGTAGTTCTATGGATGACAGAAGACCCTTTTTATACTGATGTATCAGCCAGCTGTTCACATGATGCACACATGATTTTGACAATTGATGAAGGCACACTGCCTTTTTATAAACAATTAGGTGTTCATCACGTACACTACTTTCCCATTCCGACAAATACAGATGTATTTCAGAAAAAAATGACGCCAGCAGATTCTTTCATCTATGATATTGCTTTGATCGGTTACCCTTATCCAAATCGCATCAAATCGATTCGTGCACTATTGCAACAGCACAAATGGCGCATTCTCGTTGCAGGAAAAGAATGGCACCGTCACTTAAGTAAATCTCGCAGACTATATCCTGATCTGACACTCGTGACCAATTGGCTGACCCATCGGCAAATGGCCAAAATGTATGAGCAGTCAGCCATTATCCTTAATCCACACAGGCCCGCTCAATTTGCTTATAACCGAAACAAAGCAATGATTGAAAATATAAGTTTGAACAACAGAGCATTTGACATCGCAGCAAGTGGAAGCTTTCAATTGACGAATATAACCCCCCCAGGTGCTTTTTCAAGCTTTGCCTTTTACACTCATGAAGACGACTTGATTGAGAAAGTCGAATATTATGTATCAAATGATGAGAAAAGAAAAGCGATATCTCTTAAAAATTACGAACAAGTCGTTTCTTGGAATACATTTGACACGCTGCCATATAGGCTGTGTGAAATGGTAAAGAGCTCCCTATAACTTGTTGACAAAGGGCTAAAATGATCTTTATTTTAGCCCTTTGTCTTCTTTTTTTCAGTGTGACCTGAAAACCTTTACAGGAGCGAGTTTAAGGTTTGTGAGCACCGGCAAGCTAGAGCGCCCTATAACTGGGCGCTCGCTTTTTCTTTTTTATATCAGTTTTATACTGTCCCTTCCGTATCTCGTCGTGCCAATAATACTTTCTCTATCTCTAGCCTATCTGCATCAGTTTTGAAAACAAGCGAATGTGTGCGATCCATCATATATGCCCCAACAGCCCCTTCTAAAAAAGAGTGTATGCATTCTTTGGCATAATGAGCATGAAAAGCATATACAGCGCCATTTAGACGACCATACTTATAAGAATGTTCATGCCTTGGAATAAAAAAATAATGATTGTCCTTATACAACGTCGCTTCATTGTTGTCATGCAGTGTCCATGTTTCGTTTGGGTTTTCTAGCGCCTCTGTAAAAGACGCAGTACAATCATAACTCCCTTCTACAAGAAGCTCCAGGCATTTCTCAATATCAAGCGGTTCTCTCAGTGGAGATGCTGGATGCAGATACAGGACAATATCAAACGTCTTCCCTTCCCGCTCTAAATAAGCAAGCGCATGCTTCACAGCTAGTAATGAAGGTGTTTGTTCAGACACATGTGTGCTTGGAAGTTCAATAACATTTGCTCCGTAGTGGGACGAAATAATTTGAGTATTCACATCATGTGAAGAAACGACAATTTCATCTAACTCAACCATTTGAAGGAGCGGCTGAATGGTCCAATAAATAAGTGGTCGCTCCGCCAACAGACGAATATATTCATCATGATGATCTTGCTGCCTATGAAAAGCTGGTATCAAAGCTAAAATACGTTTTCCCCTATACATGTATGTTCTTCTCCCCTCACACACACCTCAATATCAAGCGAAAAAACTTCCTATACTTTTTCACTCACCATGAAGCTGTTGGCAGTATTGAAGTGTTTTTCTCTCGTTCTTTCTACTTTTTCTTTGATTCTCCATATTCTATTAAAAAGCTGAATGAAAAGTTATAATTTGTTCACCTAATTTATGCATGAAGTGGTTCTTTTCCTCAAACGTCTGCCGCTCTTTCACATATGATGCAAAGTAGAGAAATAAGAGTTGGGGGATTGGATATGTCCAAACAGATAGAAACAAGTATGAAGACCTTTTTTCGTGACAAAACGATTTTAGTCACAGGCGGTACGGGTTCGATCGGCCGGCAAATCGTGAAAAAGTTAACAGCATGCTCTCCAAAGAAGGTCATTGTATTTAGCAAAGATGACAGCAAACAATACATGATGAAAAATGAGTATGCAGAATATCCAGAGGTCGTATTTGCACTTGGAGATGTGCGGGATGCAAACCGCGTGAGACAGCTCGTCAAAGGGGTTGATATCATCTTTCATGCAGCAGCCTTAAAACAAGTACCCACTTGTGAAGACAATCCATTTGAAGCCGTTCAAACCAATATCATCGGCGGGCAGCATGTCATTGAAGCAGCGATCGAACATGAAGTCAGCCATGTGGTCAACATTTCAACAGACAAAGCCGTCGCTCCGACAAATGCCATGGGTGCAACAAAATTGATTTCAGAAAAACTATTTTTCCAAGCAAACGAAAGTATTCCGAATCAAAAAACGATGTTTTGCTCTGTACGCTTTGGCAATGTGCTTGGATCAAGGGGTTCCGTCATTCCGATCATGCTCCAGCAGCTGTTAAATGAGAAGCCTTTAACCGTGACAGACCCTAATATGACACGTTTTTTTATGTCCATTGAAGAGGCTGTATCCCTCACACTTGAAGCAGCGATCATGATGAAAGGCGGCGAAACGTTCATTCTCAAGATGGAATCATTACAGCTTGCTGATCTATTAAAGGCGTTTCATGAATATGCCAGTCAAATCAACGTCGCATCTCCAGATATTCTCGTTATCGGTAAAAGACCCGGAGAAAAGCTTCACGAGGAGCTCACATTCCCGCACGAGGCAGATTTACTGTTTGAGCATGAACAATTTTATGCCATTTTACCAAGACCACAACTGCACGCTGACTTTCAAAAAGTCGACTTAACCAATTACACATCAAATGAAGCGCCTCTCATTACAAAAGAAAAGCTATTCCACATCATTGAACAATTACATCACACGCATCATAAAAAATAAAAAATCGTCACACGGAAGCAGATGCCTTCCATGTGACGATTTTTCAATAGATCAATCAAATAGATGTTTCAAATCCCCATAGCCTTCTTTTTCAAGATCATCTTTTGGGATAAACTTCAAAGCAGCTGAGTTAATACAATACCGAAGACCATTTGGTCCTGGTCCATCAGGAAAGACATGCCCTAGATGAGAATCAGCTGTCTTGCTGCGCACCTCTGTCCGCACCATCCCATGGCTCTTATCCACCTTTTCTGCCACTTCCTCATCTTCAAGCGGCTTTGTGAAACTCGGCCAACCGCAATGGGCATCAAACTTATCTAAAGAAGAAAAAAGCGGCTTACCTGAAATGATATCTACATAAATGCCTTCTTCTTTGTGATCCCAGAATTCATTTTGAAATGGCGGCTCAGTGCCATTATTTTGCGTGACTTCGTACTGTATTCGGTTTAATTCTTTCAGACGCTTTTCTTTTTCGTTTGTCATGATTTATCACTCCAATGGGACTCAATAAAACCCGCTCTGCCAGAACCGACATGATATCGTTCGTAGTGCATTTTGTTCTTTTTATAATAATGCTGATGATATTCCTCTGCGGGATAAAAAGGACCAGCATCTAAAATTTCTGTCACAATTGGCTTTTGGAAGATGCCGCTTTGGTTCAGCTTCTCTTTCGATGCCTCTGCAAGCTTTCTCTGCTCGTCATGATGAACATAAATACCAGTGCGGTAGGACTCTCCTCGATCACCAAATTGCCCGCCATCATCTGTTGGGTCTATTTGCTGCCAATACAGTTCTAATAGCTTTTCATACGGGAAAACGTCTGGATCAAACGTGATTTGTACTGCTTCTCTATGTCCCGTTGTATTTGTACATACTTCCTCATAGGTCGGATTCACTGTATGTCCGCCAGTATACCCTGATTCAACTTTGATAATGCCCGGCTGTTCATCAAAAGGTTTAACCATACACCAGAAGCAGCCTCCTGCAAATGTGGCTAATTCTTGTTTTTCAGACATATTAGTGCCCCCTTCATTTAAAAAATGGTATCATCATATTATAACATGATGAAAAATAATGAAAATGATACGACTTGTATACCTAAAATAAAAGAAAACATTCTGTCGTATCTTAAAATATAATGGGGGTTTAATGATTGGAACAAAGAAAACAAATGATGTATGAAATGGATTCTTTACTGAGAACCGTATTTAAGCAGATCCGTTATGAGATTAACAGCCTGCTCGAAAACGAATTATCTCGGAATGAATTTCTCATTTTAAATCTGCTCCGAGAGCAAGGTGCAAAAAAAGTAACGGAATTTGCGTCCATTCTAGGGGTGTCGGCTAGCCATATTACAGCTGTGACCGACACACTCGTAGAAAAGGGATGGATCACCCGTATCCGTTCTAAAGAGGATCGCCGCATCATCAAAATCCACTTAACCGATAAGGGTAAGGAAATTACTGAGCATTTTGAGAAAAAGAAAACAGAATACTTTATGGAGCGATTTGAGTCATTCGACGACGAAGAACTGAAAACAATGATCAAATTATTTAAAAAGCTAGATAAAAGTCAAAAGGATTAAGCATAGATTTTAGCGCTCTGGACATGCTACGGATAAAAAGAGGTGGAATGAACCATGACAAGCCCTTATCTTTGTCCAAACTGTAAAACAAACAGAACGCGCTTTAATCTGATTGAGCAGCTTTCAGAACCTGTGAAGCTTGACCCTGCGACCGGAGCAGTTGTCGAAAGATACGAAGGAGAGCAGCTTTCACCTTTTCACATGAGCTATCAGGGTCCTCAAATAAAAGTACAGTGCGGCGTTTGTGGTTTAATTGAGGATGAAAAAACGTTCATTAAGCTAGCTGAATATCATCAATATTCTTCTCCTTCTTAACATGCGGGCCTGACGGAAAACGTCAGGCTTTTTTCTATGCTTCTTTTGCCTATACAGATCGCCTTTTTCATGCATACGCTACAAAAAAAGAAAGTAGGGATTGATGACATGCAGCAGCTCTTTTATCATGACTTTCCATACCGTCCATTCGCTGCGGGCTTAGAGCACCCTCAAAGTAGCCCTTCATCCAAAGCCTTTATTCGGCTCTTTCACGCTGCACCAGATCTCAGTGAGCTCGCTGTATATGTGAATCGGAATCAGGTCTTGAAAAAAATGCCTTACAGTCATTTGACAGCTTATATGGAGTGGGATGAGGGAATTTATGAGATAGAAGTGTTCAAGCTGGCTACAAAAGAAAGAGTTCTTCATTCTCGCATGATGATTAAACGTAACGAGATTTACACCCTATGTATCACAGGTGCTCATGCAGGATTTGCGCTGCTGACAGAGCGGCAAGACCCTCTGATTCAACACGAGGACCTGTCTGCCCTTACATTTGTCCATCTGTCTCCAGACCTTCCTTCAATTGATATATATGAACGTGATCAAGGGGTGTTATCCAAGGAGCTTCATTATGTAAACAGCACTCACATTCATCATTTCTCCCCGAATAAATATCATTTTGAATTGAAAGCAGCCGGCATTCAAAGTGTACTGCTTGATATACCAAAAGTTCATCTGCAAGCAAATCGCGCATATCTCATTCTGCTTCATGGATTTGCTAACGGAGAGCCAGAGCTTATGGCGAAGGTGGTCTTGTCTCAGCAAATATAAAAAAGAGCCTTTTCCATAGAGGAAAGGCTCTTTACGAGACATCTTCAGCTTTTTCTTGCTTTTGAAAATCAAAAGCAAGAATCATGATACCTAGAAATAATGCACAATAGGCAATATTTAAGTAAAACTGATCGATATTTTCTGCTCTTAAATCAGTGGCAGCTGTCATGCCAAAGTACGCAGCAAATAAAAACGACAGTAAACTAAAATATTGATAGACTCGCTTCATGGTTTCACTCCTGACTCACTTTCTATTGCTTTGGATGATAATATGAGAACTCAATTTCATCGTTCTCTAGATCAATTTTGTTCGCTTTCACATACATATCATTCGTCAGTGGCATTTCTGAAAGGCGCACTTCAACCGTTTTTTGATCCGGTTTCACATGAACGAATTCTGGCAGTTCATAGAACTGGCCCATGTAGCTTAAAACAAAACTAATCGGAATGCTTAATTGTCCAATTGAAAGGCCATCCACTTTCAAAAGCACATCACCGTTATCTTCGACAGTTGGCGTAAATGAGACGTTTGCATCAATAGTCGAAGAGAAAGCTTTAATGGCGCCTGTTACTTTCACATCTTGATCGATCGCCACATGAAAGTCTGGCATATCACTTGACCCTTGATTTTTCAAGTAATCATTGATAAAGCTGGTGAGTGATTCCTTTGAGCTAGATATATTAAAAGAATACTCGCTTTTCAATTCTTTAGTTGAAGCGGATTGACCGCCTGGCAGCATCATCAAAATACCGCAGGCAAGAACAATCAATAGATTGATTGCAAGTAAAATAAAAAATAAGCTTTTCCACTTTTTCATACGTTCACCCTATTCCTTCGGCAGTCCTTCTTTTTTCACTTTGGAGAATAAACGATTTGCCATAAGAGAGTACCCCTTTTGGTTTGGGTGGAAATCATCTTCTGCCAGTAATTTTTCATCAGAATCTTCCTCAAATAAATCTGCTACATTAATCATATCAGCGTTGCCGTCTTTTTTCAGTTCTTTTTTGGCGGCGGCATTCCAGTCTTTGACGACTTCATCAATGTCTTTCAGCTCAGTGAGACTGAACTTAAAGGGATTATACATGCTTACATACATGATCTTCGCGTGGTCATTATGTTCTCTCAGTTGAGCAAGAATGGTTTTAAAGCGCTCCTCAAATGGACCCTGCTCTTTTTGAAAAGGAGCAAAAGTCAAATTGAGCACATTTTGACGGACGACATGCATTAAGTCATTTCCGCCAATCGTAAAGAAAATATAGTCAGCGTCTTTTAGTCCGTCTTGCACCTTTTTCTCTTTTAATCTTTTTAATAAATCTACCGTTCTGCTGCCTTTAATGGCATAGTTTTTTAATGTGACAGATTGCACGCCGTCCACCGCTTCTAACTTGTCACGGGTCATGCCTGCGTATCCTTTTTTATGTTGATCTCCGACTCCTTCTGTTAAGGAATCTCCAACCGCTGCGATGGTAATATGTTCTTTTACGTCTTGTGTGTCTTCTAGTTTATCCTTTATGCCAGCCTCTTGCGCGGTACATGCAGAAAGAACAAAAGCTAGAGACATCACAATCAAAATCAAACGAGCCTTCAAACGATGATGTCCCTCCTTTTTCTGATTAAAAAAGTGTATCATGTTTTTGCTCATTTGAACATCTTTATGCTAGCTTCGGATCAGCGTTTTGATGTCCTTGATGATGTCATCATAAGGTGTATTTTGTACGCCATCATAATTTTTCATTACTTTCCCTTCTTGATCAACTAGGAAAAACAGTGACTGATGAATCACTTGGTCTTCATCTTCAGGTTTCTTCACAATGGTTTTAAAGCTTTTCATTGCGAATTTTTCGATCGCAGGCTGTGAATAGCCAGTGAGGAAATCCCAATTTTTAAAGGACAATGGATATGCTTTTGCAAATTCTTTTAGCTTTTTCGGTGAGTCTACCTCCGGGTCCACGCTAAAGGAAATGATATGCGCATCCAATTTTTCTTCTTTTAACCGTTTTTGCAGCTCTGTCATATGAGCAGTCATCGGCGGACAGATCGTTTCACAGCTTGTGAAAATAAAATCTGCAACCCATACTTTCCCCTTCAAATCATCCAATGACACCTTTTGACCATCCTGATTTTCATACTCAAACGGCTGTATTTGATAATTTAACGCATCTTTGATTTGTCCATTTGAACATGAGACTAAAAGAAGCACGCTTATGATAATAAGCGCACCAAGTGAGGCTCCCCTTTTTTTAAGCATGGTACGTCCATCCCCTTTTTCAATCAATCGGTATAAAAAGTAAAGCCTATTGCGCCTTTTCCAGTGTGACACGAAATAATCGGTGTTGTGTAGGCAATATCAACAAGTGCTTCAGGTGTGTGATCAAGCAGCGCTGCTTTGAGCTTTTCAGCGAGTTCTAATGCATCTGCATGCGCTATCCCAACGGCTTGAACTGTTTTTCCTTTCACCGCCTGTACATACTGTTTGGTCAAATAGCGGACAAGAGCAGTATAACTTCTCACATTCGCTTCCGGCGTATATACCCCGTCCGTTAAGCTGGCAATTGGTTTGATGTGAAGAAGTGAGCCTATCAGCGCCTTTCCTCTTCCAATTCTTCCGCCTTTCACGAGATTTTCTAATGTATCGATTGTGACAAATAGCTTTGTTTTAAGGCGGATTTTTTCCATTTCTTTAATGATGTCTTCACGGCTCGCACCATTTTTTGCAAGTTCTGCTGCTTTGGTGACTTGAAACCCTAATCCATAGGAAATAAAATTTGAATCAATCACCGTGATGTTTCCGTCTACCATTCTCGAAGCGCTTTCAGCAGTTTGAACAGTACCACTCATCCCACCCGTTAAATGGATACTAATGACTTCGCTTCCATCTGCCGTCAGCTTTTCATATAATTCGACGAATTGACCGATCGCAGGTTGAGACGTTTTCGGCAAATCCTCAGCGGCCTCCATTTTTTCAATAAATTCATCTGGCTGTATATTCACTCGGTCAATATAATCAACCCCAGAAATGGAGATATTGAGCGGAATCACGTGAATGGAAAGATCATTGATTTTTTCTTCTGGAATGTCCACAGTTGAATCTGTGACAATTTTAATTTGTTTCACTATCGTCTCATCCTTGCTGTCTTAGTCTTTACTTATGATATTACCTTATTTCGTGCATACTTGAAAACAACTGTCATGACGTTTTTAAAATTGTCACATTTTCTTCTTTTTATGAAAAAAATCTTTGCCAAGCTGAGCAGCTGTCATTTCAAAACGACCGCTCACTCCACTTGACAAAGATTTCTATTTACGCATTGTGTTTCAGTGTAGGCTCCTGATAGATCTGCTCATATGTGCTCCACTTGACGTTACGTTTCACATCCTCTCTGAAAGAGTATACAGCTCTCTTTCCTTTAGATACATAGACTTTTTTCAAGAAAGCTTCAAGTCTAAAAGTGAGCATGAAACCATACGTCTCATCTCCCTTTAGTACAGGGACTTCTGTTACCTTGATCTGAGCTCCATCCATCCGTCTAAAACATATTGTTTTGAGCAGCACAAACGATCAATCCTCTTTTCCAATGTTCTGTTACGCCTAAATAAATAGGTGGAATAAATCTTGATCTTTATTCACTTCAACATAATGGAATCCTTTTTTATTCATCCGTTCAATCAGCGCCGCATAGTCATCTCTTTCTTGCAATTCGATGCCAACAAGCGCGGGGCCTTTGCTTCGGTTATTCTTTTTCGTATATTCAAAGCGTGAGATATCATCATTTGGCCCTAATACTTCATCTAAAAATTCCCGAAGCGCTCCTGCTCTTTGCGGAAAATTGACAATGAAATAATGCTGAAGCCCTTCATAGATCATCGACCGTTCTTTGATTTCCTGCATTCTGCCAATATCATTATTTCCTCCACTGACAATACAGACAACATTTTTCCCTTTAATCTCCTCGCGATGGGCATCCAGCGCTGCGATCGGCAGTGCGCCTGCCGGCTCTGCTACAATCGCGCATTGATTATACAGCTCTAAAATGGTTGTACATACTTTTCCTTCAGGTACAAGACTGATTTTATCGACAACGGACTGAAGCGACGTAAACGTCTTTTCGCCAATCCGCTGAACCGCTGCTCCGTCTACAAACTTATCAATTGAATCAAGTGTCACAACCTTGCCCTTTTCATGGGAAGCATGGAGTGAAGCTGCGCCAAGCGGTTCGACTGCAATGATTTCGGTTTCTGGGGCGATATTTTTGATATATGTACCAACTCCAGATAACAGACCTCCACCTCCAACACTTGCAAATAAAAAGTGAGGCTCCACTTCGATATCATTTAATATTTCTACAGCAGTCGTTCCTTGTCCTGCCATCACATCCAAATCATCAAACGGATGGATAAACTCGCGCTTCTCTTCATCTCCGCATTTTACTGCTTCATGATATGAATCATCAAACGTATCTCCGGTTAAGATAATTTCAACATATTCTTTTCCGAAAAGCTCGACTTGAGATACTTTTTGCCTTGGTGTCGTGGCAGGCATAAAGATTTTCCCGTGGATCCCTAAATATTTACAAGAATAGGCAACACCCTGCGCGTGGTTTCCTGCACTTGCACAGACTATGCCGTTTTCTAATTTATCTTTTGGAAGCTGGCTCATTTTATTAAAAGCGCCTCTTAATTTAAAGGAACGAACTACTTGAAGATCCTCTCTTTTTAAGTAGACATTACATTCATATCGTTCAGAAAGTCGCTCATTTTTTTGAAGAGGTGTATGAATCACTACATCCTTCAAATTTTGATGGGCCTTTAAAATGTCTTTCACTTGAATTAGCGTGTTTTCTTTGAGCAACGGTTTCATGTACAAGATCCTTTCTCTTTAACCTTATTTAATTTGTCATTATAACATGAATATTCAAAAAATAAACCAATAGATCATGGATCAAGCATAAATTTCATAAACTTTTTCGTTTTTCTGTACATTTGGTTTTATTGGGTGTTACAATTGAACCAATTAGAACCACAAAGAAAGGAATCACCCAATGACCACACATTCGTTTACGTCTATATATGGAGAGCATCAAGAAATTAAGCGTGCCATTCATCTGGCAAAGCAATTCACAAAACACGAGCAGCCGGTCTTGATAACAGGAGAAATTGGCACAGGCAAAACACTATTTGCCCAGGAAATTGCAAATACAGCTGCTCCAAACGCTTCACTGACACATCTATATTGCCCCATCTTAGATGAAGAGATCTTGCAGAAAGCCTTCACAGAAAAGACCCGTCAAATTCTTTATTTAGACGAAATCGCCGCATTAAATATTCCTATGCAGCATCAGGTCATTCGTTTTCTAGAAACATCTCCTGCAACAAAAGTTATTGCCACTTCGTCTTTATCAATAGAGGCATTGAGGGTTTCATCTACCTTTTTACCTGAGCTGTTTTATCGTTTAAATGTTTTTCATTTGCCCCTGCCGTCATTAGCAGATCGAAAAACAGACATTCCTGTGTTAACAACTTCTTTCTTTCAGGAGCTGAACATGGCGCCTGATATTGATCAAAGTGTTTGGGAAACCTTGCAGGAGTATCCGTTTGAAGGAAACGTACAGGAACTCAAAAATATCGTTCATTATGCTGCAATCATTCTCGAGGGGCAAACGGTATTTTTACACCACCTGCCGCCTTTTGTGTTAACACCTCTTACGCCGGACGTAAAAGGAAAAAAGGAAGAACACCAGCTCACACTAATGGAAAAACAAGAGTTTGTTTTCCTGCTGGAAGCCATTAAATCTCTCAATGAGAAAGGTGAAGCAGCCAGCAGACGCATCTTGTCTGAATTAAGCAAACAAGGCGACATTCCGCTGACTCCTCAGCAGGTGAGAAGCCGATTAGATGATCTTGAGAAAAAAGCATACGTGACGAAAGGAAAAGGCAGGGCCGGCACGAAGATTACACTTGAAGGTCTTTCATTCCTGAAGTCACTTGATGGTTATATACCGGTTCAATAAAAGGAGGACATCCATTGTTTACTGTAAAAGAAGAAATTGCAAACGCCATTACACATGGCATTGGCGTTATTTTATCCATACCAGCCATTGTTTTTCTCGTGTTATTCGCTGTTCAATACGGCACTGTCACAGAGATCATCAGCTTTTCGATATTTGGCGCATCCATGCTGCTGCTCTATTTAAGCTCGACCTTGCTTCATAGCATTCGGCACAAAAAAACAAAAGATGTATTTGAAATCCTCGACCACTCGGCTATTTATGTATTGATTGCTGGTACTTATACGCCCTTTTTACTAGGACCATTAAAAGGCGCACTAGGCTATACGCTTCTTGCGATTGTATGGGCTCTTGCTGCTGGCGGGATTGTCTTTAAAATCTTTTTCGTCAAACGGTTTATCATTGTGTCCACGCTCGTTTATTTATTAATGGGCTGGATGATTATCATTGCCATCAAACCACTTTACATTGGGTTAACGGGCGCAGGATTTGGCCTCTTACTGTTAGGCGGTCTATTGTATTCAGTCGGAACCATCTTTTATATTTGGCGGAAAATCCCCTATCATCATGCCATTTGGCACAGCTTTGTACTCGGCGGCAGTGCATCGATGTTCTTCTGCATTCTCTTCTATTGTGTGAACATTCCTGCTGCATGAAAAAAACCAGCATCCAATTTCGGATGCTGGTTTTTCTATGCGCGCTTTTCGGCGTAATCACTCATCATGACAGGTGCTTTAATATGAATATCAACATTAACAGGGCGCAGCCTTTTGACGATTTTCCCAGTTAATAGACGATCCGTTCCACTTGTTTCAATCGGTACAAGCGGACAATCACAACCTTCAGCAAGTGCCTCTGCCATGTGACGCTGTGCTTCTAAAAGCAATACGCTCTGCCCCGATAAGATTCTTTCCTTTGCTTCTTCTAATAAGGCAGCTTCAGATTGATTCTGATGAATAACCGCCATCTTCTTCAGCCATTGTTTTAAAATGGGATATCGTAAAAGATTCGGCTTTGCCATGAAAGCAAATGGCTTCTCAAGGTGACCAATCAATAATGTCGTCGTGACTGGATTCAGTGCTTGTGTGATATAAATAACGGGTCCATCTGGCAGCTTCTTTTGCTGGTGAATGGTCATGACTGATCCTGACTGATCAATACATCCCCGGGCAAACCTTTTTGCATGCTCATGAATGAGATGCATTCGTTTCGTATAGGAAATGCGTGGATCAGTTAATTCGTGAGCATGCAAATACCTCATACTTTTAAAAAAGGATACAACAACATAAATCGTTAAAAACCAATAACGAAACAACCGTACTCCTCCTACTCATTTATCCTTTTTTGTCATATACGACAAATTCATAATTGTAGGGGTTCTTTTCGTCACGATGGCCTTTTTCGTGTGATACAACCGTCCATTCGTTTTCATTGTAATCAGGAAAGTAGCGGTCTCCTTCAAACGCATGGTGAATATGCGTGATATATAGACGATCCGCATATGGCATCATTTCTTCATACAGCTTAGACCCGCCGATGATAAATAACTCTGTCTCGCTTTCCCCAATTGCCAAAATATCGTCAATGGAATGGACAACCTCGCATCCTTCTGCTTCAAAAGAAGAACTTGTTGTCAAAACGATATTTCGGCGGTTAGGCAGCGCTCGTCCAATTGATTCAAACGTTTTTCTGCCCATGACAATCGTATGGCCGCCAGTGATCTTCTTAAAATACGCTAAATCAGCTGGTAAATGCCAAGGCATTTGATTATCTTGACCAATGACTCTGTCTTTTCCTGTCGCCACAATCATCGAAATCATACACTGACTTCTCCTTTGATATGCGGGTGCGGGTCATAGTTCTCAAGTACAAAATCATCGAACGTGAAATCAAAAATGCTCTTCACATCTCTTGTGATGCGAAGCTGCGGAAGCATGCGTTCCTCGCGCTCTAGCTGCAATTTCACCTGCGGAAGATGATTCTGATAAATATGAGCATCTCCTAGCGTATGAATAAACTCCCCTGGCTCAAGATTTGTAACTTTGGCAACCATCATCGTGAGAAGGGCATATGAAGCAATATTAAATGGCACGCCTAAAAAGATATCTGCCGATCTTTGATAAAGCTGGCAGGAAAGCTTTCCGTTTGATACGTAAAATTGAAACAAACAGTGACATGGAGGCAGCGCCATTTGATCAATTTCACCCGGGTTCCAAGCGCTGACGATCAGTCTTCTTGAATTCGGATTATGCTCAATATCGTGGATCAGCTTTGTGATCTGATCCACAGTCTCACCGTCTCCGCTAGCCCAAGATCGCCACTGCGCCCCGTACACACGGCCCAGTTCGCCATTTTCATCTGCCCATTCGTTCCAAATACGGACACCATTTTCCTGAAGATATTTGACATTTGTATCACCTTTTAAAAACCACAGTAACTCATGAATAATTGATTTCAGGTGCAATTTCTTTGTTGTTAAAAGAGGAAATCCTTCCTGCAAATCAAATCTCATCTGGTAACCGAACGTGCTGATTGTGCCTGTTCCCGTTCTGTCACCTTTTTCATCCCCGTGCTGTAATACATGACGGCATAACTCTTTGTATTGTTTCATTTTTTTCATCCTTTATTTATGTTCTTGTTGTAGTTTACCTTATTTCTGCTTTTGTTTAAACCAAAAAAACATGCCTGCATGATGAGCAGACATGTTTTTCTTTTTATACTTGATTCACTCGATCCTGCTCTTCGTCCTTAATATCTTGGTGTGAATGAGCAATACGGCTAGCTGCTGCTGCGGCAAGCGCGGCGACAAGGTCATCAAGGAAGGTATGCACTTCACCTGGACGACCTTCATCTAATTCCCTGATAATACCAAATTTCTCTTTATCTAAATAACCGAAGTTGGTCAAACCGATTGATCCATATACATTGACAATGGAAAGCGGAATAATCTCATCAATTCCATATAGCGGCTCATCTGTTTCAACTAAGTGCTGCAAAGGTTCTGGCAATAGCTTTTTTTCTGCCAACTGATCGAGGGCAAGTCCTGTTAAAACAGCATGGACAATTTCCCTTTTATTCAACACTTTTTCAACATTTTCAATACAGACACTAAGTGGAAGGTTTGGATGATATTTTTCTTGAAGCTTTAGCACAATGTGTGCAATATCTTCAATTTTCACTCCGCGTTCGTTTAACATTCGTTTTGTAATCTGCACCATTTCGTTCATTGTATACTTTTTCAATTGGCATGACATCTCCTTCTAGTGGCTCATCCAGCTCGGCGGGGTGTTTTTGTCCCAGTAAATATTACCGAGTTCATGATGCGTCTGGAATCCATCTTCTGCTGTATGGTAGTGAAAGTTAAACCAATATCCGCTGTGTGGAGGCTGATCTCTTCTCACATGAAAACGGAGCAAATCTTCTCCAGTCTTCCGGTTGTAGATGTGGAAGATTTTTTCGCCATTTCCGCTTGAAGGCTGATCAGTTAACACAACATCTTGAAATTTTTCGTCATCTTTGAAATTTGTTAAAACATCGGTTAACACTTGTTCTATTTTCGGTTGAATCTCTTCTCTGTACTCGTCTTCAATGACAGGTGTGATTTTACGGCCGAATTTGAGAAAGGATTGATTTTCTGCACTTGATAGAACCTCTTCCTTATATTGCTCAAAGGGGTCTACCTGCTCTTTGTTGTCCTCTTGCGATAGTTCCCAGCTGCGCAATTCATCTGATGTATCATAAACCGCTGTATAAGGCGTTTTATCAGATGAAGAAAGTTCAGATGGCTTGTCTGTCATCAAAGCCGATGGAGGAGAGATCAAACCAAAAGTTGCAATGGTAAAGAGCGCAACAAGCGTTTTTCTCATCCACATCTTCATGATATCTAATTCCTTCCATAAGTTATCATACTGCTATTCTAGCATATAATGAATTTTCAGTCATTCAATTTGGTCACTGATTTGAGACTTTCTTTTTCATAATAAAACGTTTACAATGACAGTAATGACGACTAAAATTTGGGAGGAATGGGTATGCTTGAAGGGTTTTTCATCACAGCTTCCTTGCTGACATTGTTTTATTTTGTCTATATGGAGATTACAGATTAAAAGCCCTTAGTGAGGGCTTTCAGATTGTTGACAAAGGGCTAAAATGATCTAGGTTTTAGCCCTTTGTCTTCTATTCAGCGTGATAAAGTATCTTTGAAGTCTAGGAAGGACGAGTACTGGCGCGGAGCGAATTAGACATTCGTGAGCACCAGCGCGCAGGACTGACACCGAATGCAAGGGTTTGTCTACACGCTGTAAAAGCCCTTAGTGAGGGCTTTTTTCTTTCTCTATATACCCATAATGAAATTGGGCTGTTTTTCGTTTGATGACGTGAAATTGATAGGATTCCGCTGTAAATCGTGTACTTTTCCAATGATCTTTTAAAACCACTCTTTTTCTCGCCACCCTTAACGCCTCTTGCACGGCTATTTCGTGATCAAAGTGGTGCTCTGCCGCATGACGCAGCGGCGCTATACTTGTAGATTCTTGAATCGCTTCCTCAAACATCGGATCAAAATAGACGATATCAAATGAATGGTCAGGACACTTCTTTAGCTGCTCGATACTGTCTCCACTGATGACAGAGATCCGTTTCATCGCTTCATCTGCTTCTTCTATCCCTGTCTCCCATGTGTTCAGTCCTTCTCGCACTAGTAACGCCGTAATGGGATTCTTTTCAATACCGATGACCCTTCCATTCCTGCCTATCGCACAGCTTGCAGTAATAGCATCTGACCCTAAGCCAAGTGTGCAATCTAAAAAGGAATCTCCCGGCTTTAGCTGTGCTGCTTCGATTAAAGGATCCTTTTCTCCGCGCAAGAGCCGTTTCACCCTGAACATCGCTGAGCTTGGATGAAAGAAGAACTTTTCACCATTTGGCTGATACCATTCGAATCTTTCTTTCCCGACAACAAGGACATCTCCTCGTTTCATCGCAAGCTGCTTGACGGATTGTTTTCGTCTTTCTACATACTCACCATGTAAATCCTTTGCAAGAGCCTTCGCTGTTTCAATCGTTTGTTCATTTGCTCTAAAGCTTGTTGTAATGAGCATATCGTTCCTCCATCATGATCAAGAAAAAATGCCCTGATCTGATCACAGGGCATTTCAACACTTGTATTAGCAATGTTTTTCGAATGCAGTTAAGACATTTTTCATGATATCTTCCATTTCATGACCTTCAATTTCGTCACGCGGGATAAAATGAACGAGTTCATTTCCTTTTAAAAGGGCCATAGAAGGAGATGATGGCTCTTCACCTGTGAAATATTCTCTCATTTTTGCTGTTGCTTCCCGATCCTGCCCAGCAAATACTGTGACGATTCTGTCTGGAGCTTTTTCTGCCTTCATCACAGCTTGAGTGGCTGCTGGGCGTGCTAATCCGGCAGCACATCCGCATACTGAATTAATGACAACAAAAGTTGTTCCTTCGGCTTCTTGCATCGTTTGTTCTACTTCTTCTTCCGTTGTTAGTTCTTGAAATCCTGCACTTGTCAGCTCTTGGCGCATTGGCACAACGAGCTGGCGCATATATTCTTCATATGCCATTGACATAAAAAAGCCCCCTCTAAAAATCCTTATGTTGTGAATAAAGGATACTATAGAGAGAGCCAATTTTCAAATGATCCATATCAGATTAAATTTTCATGATTCCACCTGTATTGGCTGATGTCACAAGTTTTGAATATCTAGCAAGATAGCCAGTTTTCACTTTTGGCTCAAAGCCTTTCCAGTTTGCTTTTCTTTTTTCCCATTCTTCCTCTGGAACATCGACGCTTAAAATGCGCTGCTCAATATCGACCACGACATGATCACCATTTTCAACAAAGGCAATTGGGCCGCCCTCAGCTGCCTCTGGAGAGACGTGTCCAATGGACAAACCACGAGAAGCGCCGGAAAAACGTCCGTCAGTAATTAAAGCAACCTTTGGCCCAAGTCCCATGCCGACAATTTGTGAAGTAGGTGCAAGCATTTCTGGCATACCAGGTCCGCCTTTAGGTCCTTCATAGCGAATAATGACAACATGTCCTGCTTCTACTTTTCTATTAATGATGCCTTCAAGAGCTTCTTCTTGGGATTCAAATACGATCGCAGGTCCCTCGTGACGTGTGATCCCATCTTGTACCCCGCCCGTTTTAATGATGGCTCCATCTGGCGCAAGGTTTCCAAATAAAACGGCTAAGCCGCCCTTTTCAGTAAATGGCTTATCGATTGGATAAATGACGTTATAGTCTTTCACCTCATGTCCTGCAATGTTCTCACCAAGCGTTTTCGCTGTGACGGTCATTGTATCTAAATGAAGTGCGCCTTCTTTCTTGGACAATTCATTTAGCGCAGCTGTGACGCCGCCTGCTTCATGTAAATCCTCAATATAAACATCCGAAGCTGGAGCAAGTTTTGATAAATGAGGCACACGCTCTGCTACTTCATTGATACGTTCAAGTGAATATTCAACACCTGCTTCGTTTGCGATCGCCAGTGTGTGAAGAACGGTATTGGTTGAACCACCAAGTGCCATATCTAATGCAAATGCGTTATCAATTGCTTTTTTAGTCACAATATCACGTGGTTTAATATCCTTTTTAATGAGCTCCATCAGTTGTTTTGCTGACTTTTTCGCAAATTCTCTTCGCTCTGGTGAAGTCGCTAAAATCGTTCCATTTCCAGGAAGAGCAATTCCAAGCGCCTCTGCTAAACAGTTCATTGAGTTTGCTGTAAACATACCTGAACAAGATCCGCAGGTTGGACATCCAAACTGTTCTAATTCATTTAATTCCTCTTCGTTAATTTTACCTGACTGATATGCACCGACGCCTTCAAATACAGAAGAAAGAGAAATCTTTCTGCCATCACTTGTTCTACCCGCTTCCATCGGTCCACCGCTGACAAAGACAGTCGGAATATTGACACGCATCGCTGCCATCATCATCCCTGGTGTGATTTTATCGCAGTTAGGAATACAAACCATTCCATCAAACCAGTGAGCAGATACAACGGTTTCTATAGAGTCAGCAATGATTTCACGGCTTGGTAATGAATATCTCATCCCGATATGACCCATCGCAATTCCATCATCGACCCCAATCGTATTGAATTCAAATGGGACCCCGCCAGCTTCACGAATGGCTTCTTTCACAATCTTCCCAAATTCCTGAAGATGGACATGTCCTGGGACAATATCAATATAGGAATTACATACAGCAATAAATGGCTTGCCGAAGTCCTCATCCTTTACCCCCGCCGCTCTTAGTAAGCTTCGGTGAGGTGCTCTGTCAATTCCTTGTTTAATCATATTACTGCGTAGTTCTGCCATCTGTTTAAAAAGCCTCCTATACTACAAGTCTTGTTGACTGTATGATTTTGAGTTGATTTTATTTTACAAATTTTCTGTTTATTTAGCCACCAATGAATGACTGATGACCAACATGTCTGCTGAAGCTAGTGCTCAGCAAGGTTCGTGTCATAAAATCTGACCTCCAATATTCTATATTGGTACTACTATATAGAGTTTTTTCATATATTTCAACAATATTCAAAATAATTTTTCTAAAAAAATTTTTCTGACTATCACTTTAAGAAAAACAAGCTGCCTTTCATTGGCAGCTTGCTCATATGCCTCTTCACTCTGATGCATTTTTTCTGCTTTCTGTCATTTGCTTCCACACAGAGCCTTTCGCTTCTTCTCCGAGCTCAATGCGTTCAATCGCCATTTTCACTTGAAGGCTGACTTCAAATTCAGGGTCTTGCTCAGCTTCTTTTAATGCGTCAAGTGCCGTTTCGTCACCTTCTTCATAAAGGAACATAGCTGCACGCCAGCGGACAAGTTTACTCGGATCCTTTAATGCTTCGATCATTGCTTCTATAGCGCTCGGGTCACCAAGGTCTGAAATACAGTCTCCAGCGGTTCTGCGGACCGTCACTGTTTTGTCTTTAAGCCCCTTATATAAAATAGGCAGGATGGCAGGATCTTCAATCATTCCAGCATTCACAACGGCTTGTCTGCGAATGGATGTTTTTGGGTCCTCTATCGCTTTCATTAAAACAGGTATATCCTTTTGCTTTGGCTGCATTTGCTCTAAATGGGCAAAACGCTTTTTCCAATCTTCCTCGCGTAGCATATCTTCTGTAACATCATATGCCTTTCGGTTCACCTGTCTATCTACAGCTTCTTGCCCTTCTTTGACTGCCTCTGTTAAGCTGGCTAAACGCTCATCATCATAGGCCGCTTGCAGCTCTTCTGTGACTTCCTGACCGATATCAGCAAAGTCACCAAAACGAACGCCATGTTCCTTCCACACACGTTCAAATACAACATTGTCTGAACTGCTTCTGAGCTTTAAAATGGCTGCTTGAAAGCGTTCAGGCATTCCGAACCGCTCTTCTCTTTCACCGTCTGTTAATTTGACTTGCATCGGAATCCCATTAAACATTTGGACAAACACTTTGACTTCGCCAAATGTATCACCGCCTGACTGTGATCCTTCCTGAAGGCCTTCTGTTTCTTGACCAAAGGCTTCTCTCACCTTCTGTAAAATGCCCTGCCAGTCAAACTTTGCATTACGCTCGACCGCTAAGAAATCTGCGACATGATAAACACCTTTTACACCTTCAATGTTTAAAATGCGCTTGATCATTTCTGGCGCTTCGTCTTTTTGATCCTTTTTGTAGTTGTTGCTTTTACCGCCGGCAAGTGCTTCGGTCAAAATGACCTTCATGGTATTCGGACTTGGCGTCGGCTCTATCGCTGTTATTTTCATCTATACATCCTCCTTACACACATAAAGACCCTACTCATCTGTAAGGCCGCATTCTTCTTTCCACGTCTTGATAAATAAACTCATCAATTCATGCCGCTCCTCAGCAAGCTGCTTTCCTGCAGAGGTGTTCATCAAGTCTTTTAATTTGAGCAATTTTTCTTCCATATGCTTTAGCACAGAGCCCTGCTGCGTGTCCTTTGTATAGTGGGGCTCCCCTTTTGCGCCTGCATAAGTAAACACCCTTGCAATACCGCTTGCTCCTATCGCATCTAGCCTATCTGCGTCTTGAACAACGGCCCCTTCTAACGTTATTGGCCTATTCTGCTTATGTCGATGACGAAAAGACATCGTTGTAATGATGTCCATGATATAACGAATATCCCGCGTATTAACTTCCCAAGAAAGGAGCTCAATCTCAAGCTGCTTTGGTGAAAGCTTCCATTCACTCGACAGCTTTTCATCAATGACATCATGAACAATCGCTGCCATTTCGATCATAAAAAGAGAGCCGCCTTCCTGATTAGCAATATGGCGGGCAAGCTGCCGCACACGAGCAATATGAGCCGCATCGTGTCCAGTCGGTTCATCTTTCAGCTGATCTGAAACAAAGGAGGCGGCTGCCTCCAATTGTTTTTTCTGCATGACTGTGAGCATCTTATTTGTCCAAAAGAGCGATGATGGAGCTTTCTAATTCTTTTGGTGGTGTTTTCGGAGAGAATCGTTCAGTGACTTCTCCGTTTTGATCCACAATAAACTTTGTGAAATTCCATTTCACTGTTTTCGTCCCAAGTACACCTTTTGCATGACTTGTTAAATGTTTGAAAAGCGGATGCGCATTGTCACCATTAACATCTACTTTCGCAAACATCGGGAAAGTCACTCCATAATTCAAAGAACAGAATTCCTGAATCGCTTCTTCCCCTTCTGGCTCTTGGTTCATAAATTGGTTGCACGGAAATCCTAAAATTTCAAGGCCCTTTTCATGATATTGATCATATAGCTCTTGCAGTTGTTTGAATTGAGGAGTCAGTCCACATTTGCTTGCTGTGTTGACAATAATGAGTACTTTTCCTTTGTAATCTGCCATTGATTTTTCCTGACCGTTAATGGTCTTGACCTGAATATCATAAATTGACATCTCATAGCCTCCTAGGATTCACTTTTTCCTATCGTAACATGCTTCTTTTAGAAAATCGCTTTTTATGCTTCCTGTTAAAAGAGTCCTGTCACACTGCCGTCTTCTAATAAATCCATCTCGAGCGCCGCAGGCTTTTTAGGTAATCCAGGCATTGTCAGAATGCTGCCAGTTAAAGCCACAATAAAGCCCGCTCCTACAGATGGTTTTAACTCGCGAATCGTAATGGTAAAGCCTCTAGGTCTCCCAATTAAAGCTGGATCATCCGAAAGTGAATATTGCGTTTTTGCCATACAAACCGGTAAATGACCCCAGCCGTTTTCCTCGATGGCTGCCAGCTGCTTTCTTGCTTTTGAAGTGAGTGTGACCCCGTCTGCTCCGTAAACCACTTGGGCAACTTTAGATAATTTTTCTTCGATGGAATCATGTTCTTCATACAAATAGGAAAAGCTGTTCTTCTTCTCTTCAATAATTATCGCGAGTTCCTCGGCAAGTGCTGTCCCGCCTTCGCCTCCTTCTTCCCATACATTCACAGCTTTGACTGGATGGCCATGTGCGTGGCACCAATCTTCTATCGCTTGAATCTCTTCTTTTGTATCAGTGATAAACCTGTTTACTGCAACGATGTATGGAAGACCGAAGGCTTGCACGGTTTCAATATGCTTTTCTAAATTATGTATACCTTTTAATACGGCTTGTGCACTCTCTTCTTTGAGTTCAGTTTTCTTCATTCCGCCATGCATCTTTAATGCTCTGACAGTCGCCACAATGACAACTGCACCAGGCTTGAAATCACCAGCTCTTGTTTTAATGTGCAGGAACTTTTCTGCACCAAGATCTGCTCCAAATCCAGCTTCTGTTACCACATAATCGGCTAATTTCGCCGCCATTTTGGTTGCAATTAAACTATTACATCCATGCGCAATATTGGCAAAAGGACCGCCATGAACGAGGGCCGGAGTTCCTTCAATCGTTTGTACAAGATTCGGTTTGAGCGCGTCTTTTAAAAGTAACGTAAGAACACCCTCATATCCAAGTGCTCCAACTGTGACAGGCTCACCATCTTGATTATAGGCAACAACAATAGAAGAAAGACGTTTTTTTAAGTCGGTTAAGTCTTCTGCTAAACAAAGGATGGCCATCATTTCGGAGGCAACTGTGATGTCAAATCCGTCTTCTCTAGGATACCCATTTACCTGTCCGCCAAGTCCGACAACGACCTGCCTTAATGCACGATCGTTTAAATCAAGCACTCGCTTCCACACAATGCGGCGCGAGTCGATGCCAAGATCATTTCCGTGATGGATATGGTTATCAATGAACGCAGATAAGGCATTATGTGCAGAAGTAATGGCATGAAAATCTCCTGTAAAATGAAGATTGATTTCTTCCATTGGCAGCACCTGTGAATATCCTCCACCTGCTGCACCGCCTTTTATACCCATTGTAGGACCTAATGAAGGCTCTCGCATCGCAATGATTGCTTTTTTTCCTATTTTTTCGAAGGCTTGACCGAGACCGACTGTTACGGTGGACTTCCCTTCACCTGCTGGCGTTGGATTGATTGAAGTGACAAGGATCACATGTCCTTCTTTTTGTTCTTTTAAACGGTCAAAAATAGTCAAAGATATTTTCGCTTTTGTGAAACCATAGCATTCTAATTCTTCGTCATGTATTTGCAGCTTTGCTGCGATGTCTTGAATAGGTCTCAGCTTTGCCTTTTGGGCGATGTCAATATCTGATAAATGCTTTGTAATCATAAATAAACAGCCTCCTTTTTTTCCAGAAACAGCTTTGTTTTTTGCTCTGTTTTTCATTGTAACATAATTGAAACATTGAAATATCGCCAGAAAGTTCCTATAATGAAGTGAAATTAGCTTTGGTTCAGGGGGTGGCGAGTTGCCTATTAACATACCAGTTCATCTGCCGGCAAAAAAAATACTAGAGAGCGAAAACATTTTCGTCATGGATGAGACAAGGGCATTCAAGCAAGATATCCGTCCTTTGAATATCGTGATCTTAAATTTAATGCCAAAAAAAATACAAACTGAAACGCAGCTGCTTAGAATGCTCGGAAATTCTCCTTTGCAAGTGTACTTTACGTTTTTGATTCCAAGTACGCATACACCGAAGAATACGTCGAGAGAGCATCTAGATGAATTTTATACGACCTTTGAATCGATTCGCCATAAGAAATTTGATGGAATGATCATCACCGGCGCACCAATTGAGCATTTAGCTTTTGAAGAAGTGTCCTATTGGAAAGAGCTGCAGGACATCTTGGACTGGAGTAAAACCAATGTGACGTCTACCCTTCATATTTGCTGGGGTGCACAGGCAGGCCTATATCACCATTATGGCATTGAAAAAATCAAGCTTCCCGAGAAAAAATTTGGCGTATTTGAGCATCTTGTGAAAGAGAAAAAAGAAAGATTAGTCAGAGGTTTCGATGAAGTATACTATGTCCCACATTCGAGGCATACAGATATTAATACAGAACAATTAAAAAACACACCGAATTTGAAAGTATTGAGTATCTCTGAAGAAGCGGGTGTTTGTTTAATTGTTTCAGATGATGATAAACAAGTATTTTTAACTGGACATCCTGAATATGATACAGACACATTGAAGCAGGAATATGAAAGAGATTTGTTGAAGCATGATACAGTCCAAAAACCTGTCCACTATTTTATAGAAGATGGTGACACATTAGTCCCAGTGAATCGCTGGAAAGCTCATGCCACTTTACTGTTTATGAATTGGCTCAATTATTATGTTTATCAAGAAACACCATACGTTTGGGAATAAAATAGACTGTGGTCTGATGATAAATGGTCAAAATGTGTTAAAATACAAATGGCTCTGTCTTCCATTATCAATTTAGTCTCGTTGTTTTTTAAAATTAGTTTAATTCTTTCGTAACGAATGATATGCTCTGGCTGTTTATATGTTATCTTTATGTATATGTAGACCTATGAGATTAATAGTTTTCGTACGAAGTTTTGTTGTTGTTGATTACATTTGAGGTGAATATTCTTGAATACCAATAAAAAAATATTAATCTTGACCGCAAATTATGGAAATGGGCATATGCAGGTGGCTAAAACACTGTATGATGAATGCAAATCCCAAGGGTTTGAGCATGTTGTAGTTTCTAATTTGTATCAAGAATCAAATCCCATTGTGTCGGAAGTGACTCAATATTTATACTTGAAGAGCTTTTCCATTGGGAAACAATTTTATCGCTTGTTTTATTACGGTGTAGATAAAATTTACAATAAACGCAAATTTAACATTTATTTAAAAATGGGAAATAAGCGTCTTGATGAACTCATTCAATTACACAATCCAGATATGATTATTATTACATTCCCGATGATTGTTGTTCCAGAATACCGGAACAAAACAGGCAAAGTCATCCCGACATTTAATGTCATGACAGATTTCTGTCTGCATAAGATTTGGGTACATGAAAACATCGACCGGTACTATGTTGCAACCGATTATGTGAAACAAAAATTAGTGGAAATCGGCACACATCCAAGCGATGTCAAAGTGACAGGCATTCCTATTAGACCACAATTTGAAGCAGACGTGCCAAAATCGAAGATTTATAAAAAATATGGATTATCATCAAACAAAAAAGTCCTTCTGATTATGGCCGGTGCTCATGGTGTACTGAAAAATGTTAAGGAATTATGTGAAGCATTGCTTCTAGACAGTGAAGTACAAATTGTTGTTGTATGCGGAAAGAACGAAGCGCTGAAACAATCACTTAGCGATCTTGAACAAGCACATCCAGATCAATTGAAGGCGCTTGGATATGTGGAACAAATTGATGAATTGTTCAGAGTAACAGATTGTATGATCACAAAACCAGGCGGCATTACTTTAACAGAAGCAACAGCAATCGGTGTCCCGGTCATTCTTTACAAGCCTGTCCCTGGACAAGAAAAGGAAAATGCTCATTTCTTTGAAGATTATGGTGCGGCCATCGTCATCAACAGACATGAAGACATTTTAGAATCTGTGACCAACTTGCTGCAAGATGATGAAAAGTTAGAAACCATGAAACAAAACATTAAAAAATTGCACTTAAAGCATTCTTCTCAAACCATTTTGGAAGATATCGTTGAGCAATCAGATCTCATCACGAATAACAAAACGTATGCTCGTGCATTATCATAAAAAGGTGTCCGTCATTGACGGACACCTTTTTCTTTATCCTTGATTTCCATTTGTTGTGTACACTTCTTCAAACGGCTGCACGACAACAAAGCCGCTTCCGCTAAACTTCATTTGAATAGACTCTCCGCTTCCTCTGCCAATAAAGGTTTTGAATGAAACATCTGTCACAAATTCAGTTTTTAAATCCCCTGACCATGCAACTGTCGCATTCGGATCTGTATAGACAGAGTCACCCGGCTGAACAATCAATGTGAGCGGCTCATAATGACTCGTAATTGCAACAAGGCCTGGTCCTTCTAATTTGACATTAAATAATCCGCCTGCAAGCATACCCGACACTTTTTTCATCAATTTGATATCCCAGCGGACTGACGGTTCAAATGCGAGCAGATCATTCCCATTCACAAAAATGGATTCCCCTTGAGCCAAACGAAGAATTGAGATTTTTTTGCCTTGATCTGCCACATATAATTTTCCATCACCTGTTGCCTTCATGAGTGAAGTGCCTTCTCCTGACAGCATTTTTTTGAACATCTTTGAGACGCCATGTTCAAACACGCCCTCACGTTCAAACTTGATTTTGCCTCGGTACGAAACCATGGAACCTGTTTTTGCCCAAATGGTATCAGTCAAATTAATTTCTAAAAGTCTTGATGTTTCAAGTTCGAAGACCCCTTCTCCTTTATCTTCCTGCTGCGTATTCTGAACAAATTCTTCAAGTGTATAACGATTCATGATAGCACCTCTTTCTGTATTTTTTTTTTATACGGACAAGATGTGCATAAAGATTCAGAAAATGGGGACGTTTTATCTTTGATTGTTATTCGTCAAAAAAAATCAAACATTCTGCTCAAAATTTGGCTCACTCGCTTGACGCTTTACTTTTGATGGTGTATAGTGGAACCATCATTTAACAACTGCAAAGTCGTTAGGTGATGAAAATTTTTTTTAGTATGCCAAAAGGTATGCTACAGTACTAGGAGGAAAAAGCAATATGCAAAACGGTAAAGTAAAATGGTTCAATAATGAAAAAGGTTTCGGCTTCATTGAAGTTGAAGGCGGAGACGATGTATTCGTTCACTTCACAGCTATCGAAGGTGACGGCTACAAGTCTTTAGAAGAAGGACAAGAAGTTTCTTTTGAAATCGTTGAAGGTAATCGTGGACCTCAAGCTGCAAACGTAACAAAAATCTAATCAACTAAATCAATGATGTAAAGACAAAATAAAGAGAGGCTTATGCCTCTCTTATTTGATTTTCAGCTGAATTTCAATTGCTAAAATATTTTGCTTCAGTCGTTGTTCAATTTCAGAGATATCTTTTTCGAGAAAAGGTCTTCCCTTCTTTGCTACATCTACAAGTTGCTCTAGATCGCTGTACACCTCTTGAAATGTTCGATGTAATACCGTTTCGAACTCCTTATTATTCATACCGGCCTTCCCCTTTTCCTCTAATATCCGTCACTTAGTCAAAAAGTAACTCAACCAAAACTTTCTATAGTTATATCGGCTCATTTTTCAGAATATGTTCTTTTTTTACACATTCTATCTGTTTTTTTTCATGAGCGGATGTTTGAACAGGGTAAACCGGTGCGTCCGCTTACTTTTTGAGCAGCGTCTGACCATATTCTTTTATTTTCTCTCCAACAGTGCATTGCTGTATACAAAAAGAATGGGCATATTTTTTGCCAAATTCTTTTCGAAAATGCTTCTTAATCAAACAATCTGAACAATACGTGTCTTGAAGATCGGTCAATTCTTGTACTGCTGTTTTTTTATCCACATTATTCAGCTCCGTCTGCTTCTAATTTCAATGTACTTTCGATTGGGACGTCTGCAAGAATCTGTCTTGCAAGCTGATCCGCTTCTGCATTTTGTTTACGATCGATGACTTCATAGGTTGGCGTCAGCTTCAGCTCTTTTAAAGCCGCTTCAATTCGGTCAAGCCATTTGTTATGTACATCATCATAACAAGGCCATTCTCCTTTTAACTGATTCATGACAACAAGTGAATCTCCTCTAATTGTGACAGAATTTCTGCTTGCCCCTAGATTCTTCAACGCTTTTATTGCTTCAAATAAAGCCGCATACTCTGCTTCATTATTGGTGCTCCCTTGGAAAGGCTGATTTTTTCTCAATCGATAAGCGTCTTTTCCTAGCTTATAGTAGACGACAACTCCAAGACCAGAGTCGCCTGTTTCTTTGTGAAAACTTGCATCAAAATAGACTTGAAGCTGATCAGGTTCAAGCTTTAGTTCTTCATTTAGCTTTTCAAGCTCTTTTATGGACCACATGGCCCCTTTTTCATCTTCAAATGACAGGAGTGACTGCGGTTCTTTTTTGCCGATATGTTTTACTAAAATCAAGGCCTCTTTTAGCTCCATCCAATCTTCTTGGAAAAAAACAATGGACCCAATTGATTTTACTTTCATTGTGTAGTGTGCTCTTAATTTCATTGATCACATCGCCTTCCCGTGCTTTTAAGGTAAACATACGTTATGCTATAATCAAAAAGTTACATTTTACAATGAGAAAGGAAGTTCATGTCACTTGTTTAATGAAGGTATTTGGATCTTATTTGCGATCATTAATTTTATCATTGTTCTTCTATTTTATAAAGGATTTGGCAAGATGGGCCTTTTTGTCTGGATTGGCTTTGCGACGGTTGCCGCAAATTTACAAGTTGTCAAAACCGTTGAATTATTTGGCTTAACGGCAACACTTGGAAATATTTTGTACGGGAGTGTGTTTTTTGCAACGGACGTATTAAATGAAAAATATGAACAAAATGAAGCGAGAAAAGCTGTCTGGATTGGCTTTGCCACCCTTTTAACACTAACTGTTGTCATGCAAGAGGCTTTGCTTTTCCATCCCGCTCCATCTGATATCTCACAAACATCGCTGGAAACCATATTTGGCTTTATGCCAAGGGTCGCACTTGGCAGTCTTGCTGCTTATATCATCAGTCAAATGCTAGATGTTTATGTATATTCGTTTATTCGCCGGATATTTCCTTCCGATGGTGCGCTCTGGGTGCGCAACGCCGGAAGTACGATGATTAGCCAGCTTCTTGATACACTGATTTTCACGACCATTGCCTTTCTTGGCACGTATCCATTTCATGTATGGATGGAAATCTTCATCACGACATATGTCATTAAATTTATCGTAGCTGCGATTGCAACACCTTACGCGTATGTAGCGAAAAAAATGGTTCCGCTTGATGAAAGGGTGAAATAATTGCCAGCAGAAATATACATTGATGGTGCCAGTGCAGGGAATCCAGGTCCCTCTGGCATCGGCATTTTCATTAAATATGATGGAAAGGCTGAATCCTTCTCCATTCCTCTTGGATCCATGAGCAATCACGAAGCAGAATTTTCCGCTCTGATCGAGGGGATGAAAATATGCGCAAAAAAAGGATTGCGTACCGTTTCATTTCGAACAGATTCACAAGTAGTTGACCGCGCAGCCAACGCAGGATTTGCTAAAAATCCAGCCTTTCAGCATTTTATCAAAGAGATGATTGAGCTTCAAAACCAGTTTGATTTATTTTTCATTAAATGGATTCCGAGCAAGGAAAACCAAATAGCGGATCAGCTCGCTAGAAAAGCGATTCACCTTTCTAAAGGATGAATCGCTTTTTTTCGGTTATGCTAATGTGTGTGAGGTGATACTGATTGGATAAAGAAAATAAAGGTCGTGTCACAAATGGGACAACCCCACAAGGTGATGCGCAAACAAAAGATAAACAGCCACTATCTCAGCTTGAAAATAGAGCGAAGAAAAGCAATACAAAAAGATGAACCTTAGAGATCGGCTTTAGCTGATCTCTATTGTACTTAAACGATTCATCATCGGTTCGATTCCTTTGATTTGATGGAACCTCAGCATAGCAGTAGCACGTTCTTGATTGATGTTCATTTTCGTCTCATCAATTGGACAGCAGAGCGGGACATCACATTTGATCTCTGCCAATAGACGAGAAAGCTTCAAATCTTCTAATCCTGCTTGCATTTTCTTTTGCTGTGCAGCCGTTAGTTCATGGACATTTTCTAACAAACCGTCAATCGTTTCATATGTTTGGATAAATTTTAATGCGGTTTTTTCTCCAATTCCTTTGACACCTGGATAATTATCACTTGCATCACCCATGAGTGCTTTCATATCGACCAGCGCCTTTGGAGAGATTCCCATTTCCTCTTCGAATAAGGCTTTTGTATAATGCTTATAATTGCCAATTCCTTTTTGCATCAAGGCAACAGTGACTTGTTCATTCAAAATTTGCAGCAAATCTTTGTCCCCAGTTAGGACGGTCACGCGTGCTTCTTTTTGGTAGAGCGCAGCAAGTGTACCGATACAATCATCTGCTTCAAAGCCCTTTAAACCAATGTTCACAATTCCTAGTTCTTCTGTAGCTTCTTTTGCTAAATCGAATTGCGGAATGAGCTCGACAGGCGCCGCTCCTCGATTTGCTTTATAATCTTGAAACAATTCGTTTCGGTATGTTTGGCTTCCCATATCCCAGCAGCAAACAATATGAGTTGGCTCAAATGTCTGTACAGCCGTTAATAAGTGCTTCAAATAGCCATTGACTCCATTTGTCGGCACACCGTGATCATTTATCATAAAATTGCGATGGACAGCCGTCGCATAAAACGATCTGAACAAAAGCGCCATTCCATCTACAAGCAGTACGTGTTTATTCATTCTTATAAACTCCCTTTTTCAAAACAATACTCCTATTCTATCACAGAACATAAAACTCGACATAAAAAAGGCGCCTTCTTCTTTTAGAAAAGAAGAGGCAACCTGTTTACTTTTGACCGTATTGCATTTTTTTCGACTCTGCTTCTGCATAGGACGGCATGTCTTTTTGTTTAGGGTCACGCTCATCCTGCTGCTTTGACTGTTGCTTTTTTTTCATGATGATTCCCCTTTCTCGGTACATTCTTTAAGATGACCAAAAAAGAGAAAGTTACTCTTCACTTCTGTTTCCGCTTGACATACTCCCTGACCATATCATTCGTCACATGCTTACGCAGCGGAACAATACCGCCTCGTGCAAGCTCATTCATCTTCGACGTAATGGCATTGATGTCGTCTGTTGTAAATGGCTCGTTTTGCTCACATTTGAATACAGCAGTCTCTATTGCTTGTTCTCTTTTCTGTTCAAGCTCAAGAAAGGACTGAATATGAGCATGCTGCTTTTGTGAGTGTGCGGAAATCTCTTCGTGTACGCTTGTCATTTTCTATCAACTGCTTTCTTTTTTATTTAGTCTACCATGAATCAAATGGTTTTCAACTGGTTCTTCCATTCGTTTGTTTGTTCATATACTTGTTCAATAACCGCCTGCTCTTTGGCATCTGTCGTTAGGCTCGTAATAAATGTTTGTTTTTGTTCACTTAGCTGCTCGAGCGCTTCTGTTTCATATCTTTCAGTAAAGGTCTTGACCATCGTGTCGTACCTGCTCAGTAATTCTTCTTTTTCTTTATCTGCCCATTTCGTGGTTAACTGATGAAGAATATCTCGACTCGCTTCAATGAACGCAGCCTTTCCGCTTTGTTCAAAGAAAGCTTTCGCTGATTTTTGTTTCTTTAAGAGCGGTTCGAATGGCGTCAGTTCAGCTTCGACTTCAATTTGTTTCAGCTCAGCATTTTTCTCTTCTGGCGGCGACAGTGTAAGAGAAAAGTAAGGGTCTTCTGCACTTGCCGCCTGCAATCCTTTCTCCCACTCCTCCTGGAAGTATTGATGAATAAACGATTCCATTCGGATATCAAGCGCCTTTAACTCCTGTACAAATTCAAATTCATAATCCTTCAGTGCCTGTTCAAGCGCTTTTTTCAACTGCTGCCTGAAGTCTCCTTGAGATATTCCAGGATAAAAGGCTGTCTTAAAGAGATCATTCGCAAATAGTGATAGGCGTTGCACAATATGATAGAGCTGTTCATGTAAGTCCTTTTTCACACTTTCTGTCACTAGATTAGATTGCTTTATTTGACTCATTTGATCAAGAATCGCTTCATAGGATGTGTCTATCTTTTCCTTTTCCGCTTGCTTCTCATCTTCTGACTGATGCAGTGTCGCATGCAGCTTGTCGACTGTGCTACATAACCTGCCGGCTTCAAAATACAAAAGCTCGATCGCATCTTTCGTTAATTCTTCCTCAATAAAATAGTCGAGCTGTTTTCTAAGCTTTGCATATTGATTATAAGCTGTCTGCCCCTTTCCTTCGATTTCTTCCTTACTGGACACATGATGAAGGTTTGGGTTTCGGATGCCTTCTTTTGTGAGCTCATTTTTCACATAGCCAAAGACGGTGTCAAGCTCTGCTTGATCCTTTGCGAGGTCAGCTGCATTGATAATAAAAAACATTTTATCCATGCTAAATGAATCTTTTACAAGCCCGAGCTTACGTAAAAATGACCGATCTGCCTTCGAAAAAGAGTGCTGGTAGTAAGTTAAATAAAGAAGAGCATCTGCGTCCTTCATATATTGAAAGGCAATCTCTGTATGACGCTTATTCATACTGCTGGCGCCTGGCGTATCAACAATCGTCAGCCCTTTATCTGTTAGAGGTGTACTCAAGTACACCGTCACTTCCTTCACCACACAAGAAACAGCTTCTTCCGCCACATATGGCCTCAGTTCTTGAAGGGTGACATGAAGCGGCGTTTGCTTAGTAATGTGATCAAGGAAACGGGCATGAGCTTTCAAGAAATGTTCAACAATGATGCGGTGATCTTGTTCAAGCTGTCTTTTTTTCAGCGTTCGTTCGAGCTTGGTTTTAAACGTCTCTCCCTTTTCTTCTGAGATCGAAAATCCAAGAATCTGATTGAGCTCCTCTAATATATCCTGTTCTGTTTTGAACACCACTTTTACACTTTCATGCGGGTGATCTTTCGTCGGCCGTGTCAGCTTATTAATTGTTGCCGTTGTTGGCGTAGGAGAGGATGGCAGTACCTTTCTCCCAACAAGGGCATTTGCAAAGGAAGATTTTCCCGAACTAAAAGCCCCAAATAAAGCGAGTGTGAATTCTTTCGCTTGCAGCCGTTTTGTTCGTTTTTCAAAGGACTTCCTTTGAGATTTGAGAGCGTCTAGTGGCAATAAAATCTGAGAAAGTTGTTCAAACTGGTCAATCGACTGTGCCGTTGAGACATGCTGCGACTGACGCATTTGATGTTGCTCTATCTGCTTGTTCGGTTTTAGCTCGCTCTCTTCAGGATAAATGGACGCGTGATCCTGCTTTAGCTGGTCATGATGCATTCGCCTCTTTTTCGCATAAAACCAATCTTCTTCGATCTGTTCTTCTGTTCCATTTTGCCATATATCCCATACGTGCTGAATATCCCGCTTAATTTGTTCATTTTTTTCGATGCACTGCTCGAGCGTTTGGAGCTCTTTTGCAGACTGAGCCCATTTTTCTTGCTGCTTCGCTTTATCTTTCATAAGCTGGGCTTTCAGCGACTCCGCCATTTGTTCAATCAGTGTCATCGCTTGCTGTTTAGCCTGTCTTCTCAAGGCTTCGCCAGCATCTTTTGCATATTGCAGTACGTATTCATTGGAGAACGTCGCACCATGATGAATCACACTTTCAAGGAGTGATTCTTGCACAGGTGTTTCAAACGCCATCACTTGATTTAATAACTCTTCACCAAGCTGATGCTTCTTGACTTCTTTTTTAAGCAGCTCAGCAATATGCCAGTCCACTTCTGCCTTCATCCTCGCTTTGACATCTATTAAGAAGTCGGTTGCCCGTTTTTCTTTTTCCTGCTCAGTTTTATTTTTAGCAAAAAGCAACCCCACTTTGAAGCCAGGTGCTTTTGATTCAATATAGGCGCTTGCGAGTTCTCTCATTTTAAATGGAGTTAGGTTGGCATTTTTTAAAATGCTCTCGACTTCAGAAGATACTTCATCTTCTAACTGTTTGGCTCCATTTTCAATGAAGTGGTTTTTCGCTTCAAATTCCTTTACTTCTTTTCTTTTTTCCTGGAGCTGTGCCTCAAGCTCTTCACCCTGCAGCTCTTCTTTTAACGAATCAATGTGTTCTTTTAAGACATGCTCAATTTTCTGCTCCGTATAAGCCCGAAGTGATGCTTTTGGCAACGTCTGTAATTCTTGCAGTTTTTTAATTAAACGAATCATTTCATTTCTTGGGTGCGTCTCATCGGTTACAGATGTAAAGTATAGATGATCTTCTTCAATGCCCTCTTTAAGGAGCATGTCAACCACTTGATTTTTGTAGTCTTCAAACGCTGTCTCATGCTCATCATGCCGGTCCACTTGATTCACGATGAAATAAAGATTCGGCACTTTTTCTTTAATGGAGCGAATGAAACGAATGTTTTCTTCAGAATGAACATGGTTGTAGTGAACGACATAAAAAAGAGCATCTGCTTGATGAAGAATAGAGGCAGCAGACAAAAAGTGGGTATGATCCGTTGAATCAATACCTGGCGTATCAATCAGTGCCACCTTTTCTTCAAGGCCTCTATAGTCACCGCTCATTTCCACCATCTCAATCTGTTCTCCATCCTTACAGAAACGCTGTACTGCTTCTTTATCATAAGAGCCGCTCATTTTTGCAAAACGGCCATCAGAGGTGTGAAGCTGCACTTCACTTTCCCCTTTCCTCACGACGACCAAGTTTGCACTTGTTGGGATTGGGCTCGTTGGCAAAATGTGATCATGAAGCAGATGATTCACAAGTGATGACTTTCCAGCAGAATAGTGGCCGGTAAATGCGATATACACTTCTTCTTCTGCTTCCTTTTTGATAATCGATGCAAGTTTGGCTGCGCGCTCATGATCATTCCTTTTGAGTAAGCTTTGATATAAAGCTCCTGTAGTTTGTACAAGCGAATCTCGAATAGACAAGTCTTTCATGACGATAAACCCCTTTGTTTTTAGAAAAGTCAGTTATGTATGTGATACCATTTTACACAAAATAAAGAGATTTTTCTTCTCATCTGAGGAAATAAAAAAAATCTGCTGCCCGATCAGTCGCAATTGACTGAAATCAGGAAGCAGATTTTTTGGAGACACCTTTTAATACGAAGCCAATTAATAGGCTGTATACACACACCGTACCGAGTAAGAAAATCATTGTCATGTGATCACCGTCCATCCTTCATGATTGAGAATGCTTATCATTAATGCAAGTGTAGCACAATTGATAATGATTTTCAATATTAATTTAGCAAATACTGATTTAACGCTTTCTCCTCTGTTTGAACTCTTACAGCCATCATCCATGCATTTAAACACGTAAACAAAATGGCAGTGACATACGCCTCAAACAATAGCGGGATCAGCAAAAGCTCAATCGCCACGACTACGTAGTTAGGATGTTTCAACCAGCGATACGGTCCTTTTTTTACAATCATTGCGTTTGGCACGACTAAAATTTTTGTATTCCAGTACGTCCCAAGGGAGCATAATGCCCAGTATCGAATGACCTGTGTAGCCATCAAGAAAAGGAGCAGCACAAGAAAATACCGGGACGGCCCCTTCTGTAAAAGCCTTATCTCAACTATGAGTGAGAGAAAAAAGGCCGTATGCATAGCGACCATATAGGGATAATGACTAGCACCAAATTCAATGGCACCTATCGCTTTTACTTTTCTTTCATTTCTTTTCGCCACAAGCATTTCAATAAGCCGCTGACAAACGAAGAAACCGATGATCAGCCAAATGATCATGACAAGACCTCCTCCCATTTCATAAGCAGCAGCTCTGAGGAAAAGCCCGGACCAAGCGCCCCGCACAGGCCCATATTCCCCGCTTCAGCTGATTGTTGTTCAAGGAAATGCTTGATGACATACAAAACTGTCGCAGAGGACATATTTCCGTGCTGTTTGAGTACTTCTTTTGAAGAAAATAGCTGATCCTCTCGTAAAGATAGACTTTCAACATAGGCATCAATCACTTTTTTTCCTCCAGGATGGGCAAGAAAAACGGATAAATCTTTAGTTGAACATCCGAGCTCCTCTAAAAATTGATCCACCTGCTCTTTTAACCAGCCGGAAATCATAGACGGAATGTCACGGGAGAAAATAACCCGAAAGCCGTCACTTGAAAATTCCCAGCCCATCACATCCTCAGAATCCTTCATCGTGACGGATTGTGTGCTTAGTACTTTAGGAACTGTTTTTAAACGGGCATATTCAAGCGCAGCTTTTTCTCCAGTTAACAGAACCGCAGCCGTCCCGTCTCCAAATAAGGAGGTGCCTATTAAATTGCTTTTTGATTGATCTTGCGGCTGAAAGGTTAAACTGCACAGCTCACAGGCGACAACGAGCACCTTTGCTTCTGGAAATGCCCTTATGTATTCATAAGCCCGAGACAGCCCTGCCGCACCGCCCCCGCACCCTAGCCCCCAGATCGGTACTCGTTTCGTATAAGGAGAAAAAGGAAGTACGTTCATCAGCTTTGCATCAAGACTTGGGGTCGATAATCCGGTACTTGAAATAAAAAATAGGGCATCGATCTCTTCAACCGGGACTGGCTTTTTCAGAAACGCCTGCTCTTGAAGACAATGTATGATCGCTTCTTTTGCATGAGCCAGTGCCTTTTCCAAATAGATATTGTTTTTCTCTTCTAAAGAGTGGTGCGTCTGATACCATTCAATGGGCTGCACAAACTGCCTGCTCTCAATTTCTCCATTTTGAAAAGCTCTCAGCAGCCGATCAATATCTTTAAACGATCGTTTAAATTGAGACCTAGCAAATTCAGCAGCTGTTTTCTGATCCACGTGATGCTTTGGGAGACTCGTTCCAACTGAAAGAATGTACGCCATCGGCTTCACCTCTTTTTTCGGTTAATATCCCCTATCGAAAAAAGGATATACATGCCAAATCTTCACAATTCATTCAAAACATTTTCCTTCGTCTAACTTTTTGTCTTGACGACAATTGATAAATATTGGATAATATAGTAGAAAACATGATGTAGTTTTCCTCCTTCACAGGTTCGTTCCAAGCCAAGCGAACCTGCTTTTTTTATGCAAAAAACACCTCTCAATGAGAGGTGTTTACATTACAGATTGCTTAGGTTCTTCCATCAGGTCCTGCCCTGTTTCTTTTTTAAATGGAATCATGTGATAAATTATATGAAGCAAAATAGCGGTAAAGCTGCCGGCCACGATTCCGTTACTTGTTAATAATTTCATCGATTCTGGCAGATGCTCAAACATTTGCGGCACGACGGTAACACCTAAGCCAATCCCAACTGAGCAAGCAACAATCAGTAGGTTTTCCTGTTTGGCAAAATCCACACGCGAGAGCATTTTAATACCGTAGGCAATGACCATCCCAAACATGGCAACCATTGCGCCGCCAAGAACTGACTTTGGAATAATCGTCGTAAATGCAGCAATTTTAGGAAAAAGTCCAAATAACATGAGCAATGCTCCTGTCACAACGATGACTTGATTTTTCTTGACTCCTGTCAACTGGATCAATCCAACGTTTTGCGAGTAGGCTGTGTAAGGAAAAGCATTGAAGATACCACCTAATAACACAGCAATCCCCTCTGCGCGATAGCCTTTCGCTAAATCCTTCTCTTTTAATGACCGGTTTGTTAAATCACCTAGTGCGAAATAAACGCCTGTTGATTCGACTAATGACACAATGGCAACTAACGTCATGGTCATGATGGGTGCAAATTCAAAGGTGGGCATGCCGAAATAAAATGGTTCAATCATACGGAAAACTTGAGCGTTCGCCACCTCTGCTGTTTCCACTTTCCCCATAAATGCAGCGACTGCTGTACCAAGGAGAATACCGATTAAAATGGCAATCGCCTTCATAAAGCCTTTTGTGAATCGATAGAGCAGCACAATGATAAATAGCACAAGGAAAGCAAGTCCTAGATTTTCAAAAGAACCATAATCTGCACTTCCTTCTCCTCCTGCCATATTGTTCATCGCTACTGGAATAAGGGTAATGCCAATAATGGTGACGACAGTTATCGTTTAAGTACAACACAAAAAACACTTTTAATTATAATACACTTTTATATCTAATTCTGGTTGTCCGTTATTGTCTTTTATTTTATAAGACACATGACTAATGAGTTTTTTTAATATCAAATTTATTTCAGCTTCAGACATACCTTCATCTGATTCCAACAAAGACTGAACATTGTCTTCTTGCCATTGTTTAGTTCTTTTTTTGTTTGCTTTTGTTTTCTGATATTCGACAGATGAATAGAGTTCAGCAAGTTCCTCTTCAGATTTCATTAGATTTTCTTGCGCTTTATCTAACTTCTCTTTATATTCGTTTTTATCTAAATCACCATCTAAGTAAAGCTCTTTCAACCGTTCTATCCTGCCCCTGAATTTATTACATGCTTTCTCTTTTAAATCTATTAATTGAATTGTATATGAGGTTGTATCATCATTATTTTGATTTTCATTTCTTTTAAAAACTTGGAAGCTGTAGTTTTTTATTTCCTGCAGGATTGCTCTATATAAAATATCTTCATTAATTCCTTTGGTGGTATCGCACATATTTTCTCTTGTGGTGGATTTCCTAACGCATTTTCTAACATGCTTCTGTCTACCTTTTGGTTGATCTATTCCTTGTACCTTTAAACAATAAGGACATCTGATCAACCCAGACAGCCTGTTAGTATTCATATTTAAACGTCTACCTGAATCGGGATATGTCCTTAATTTAGAGATGCGTTCAACAATTTGTAAATGTTCCTCTTCGGTTTTGGTTGGCTGGTGAAGCCCTTTACTTTCCTCATCTTTTCCATACCAAACATATCCTCTATAAAAGTTATTTGTGAGCAGATAAGTAACAACTTCTCCATACCACATTTTCCCTCTGCTTGAAGGTGGAGGAACTTGAAGTTCATTTAATCTATCAGCTATAGCAGCTGAAGACATTTCTTCATTAAGAAACCAGTCAATCATCATTCGATAAATCTTAATTTTTTCTTCAACTATTTTTGCCGATTTATCATTTTTGTCCCACTTATAGCCATATGGAACAGATCCAGAATGTGGCCGTCCAGCTTTAACTGCACCTTTACGACCATTTAATAGCCTTCTTTTGATAGCTCTGTATTCATTTCTAGCAATAACCGACTCAAACTCTGAAAGCATTTCATCACTTTCATTAGACATGTTGTATATTTTTTGGGGCGTTATTATTAAAGTGTTACTTTCCTTACAAGCTTCCATAATACGTCCCGAGTCAATTTGGGATCCTCTAGATAGCCTGTCATAAGCTATGACACATAAAGCATCAAACTCACCTGACTTTATTCTAGGAAGCAACTTTGAAAATATCGGTCTGTTATCAATAGATTCAGATGAAACAACTTCTTCGTACCATTCAGCGTTTTTAAAATTGTACCTCGCTAATAAGCTTTTCAATTGTTCTCTATGTTTTAGTAGGGTATCTTCAGTGTCAGGATCTTCTCTTGATTTCCGAGAATAAACTGCCACTTTTAAATTTCCGCTAATGTTCATATTTATCACCTTCAAATACTCTTGTTCTTTTATTATAACAAAAAGGCAGAGCATATAGCTCCACCTTCAAATTTAAGCTTTATCACCATTAATATATTTCACTAACATGGCTGCTGCGTACATAAAGAAAGCAGCGATTAATCCATTCACCATACTCCCAAAAACGACAATCAAAATCTGTCCTGCGTAATCTGTCCATGTCTTATCTGGAAATACAGCAATGTTCCATATACTCACCAGCATATAGAATCCAGTCACAACGATAAACGTCCAAACAACTAACTTTGATTTGTGCATTTACTGACAATCCCCTTTCTAGAAAGCACGTTCTATTGGATCAGATAGAAGGTTTTGATTCTTTGTTAAATAATCCCTTGCTACAGGATTTAAGTTATAAGGAAAAATCATTCCACCACTGCTAATATTTGCACTTCTAAAAAGAATTCTCAAAAGTTCAAGCTCAGCAACAGTACCATCATTAATTTCTAGTTGAATCGATCTTTCATTATATAATACAAAGGTTCTCAATATTCGTTTTTCATAGTCATTTAAATTATTAAGTCTATTAATCATTTCTTTGTTGCGTACTTTGTTTTCTATTTTAAATTTCAAAATGGAGTATAACCAATAAATAAAATGAGATATTAAGAAGCAACTCGACGCTAAAAAAACAATACCTAAATAAACTTTATATTCATCGATTGATTCTTTCAAACCGAGACTTATACCTAGTTGACTATTACCTAAAAGCAAACTCACTCCAGAAAATAGCATAAATGCAATAAGATATTTTGGACTCATCTTAATTATGTCGTTAACCCATGACGCACTTTTCGATTCTTTTTCGGTGCTCATATAATCATCCTTTGCTTACAAAAGTTAATATAATCACTTAATACTAATCATTACTATTTTATCATTTTGCTCTTTGTAGCTGGGTAATAATTAGTAACAATTATCACTAAATACTAACCCCATTGGAAGAGTCTATGATATCGATCATTGAATCTGCTCGTGATTGTATCTCTTCATCATTTTTAAAAGACTTTATCCATATTTCAACTCCATCAATTATCTCTAAGCAGAACATATCAATTTGCAATTGTAGTGTTTTATCCAGTTGATGCATATGAACAATATGACCATTAACCTTATCAGGCGCCAAAAAAACAAATTTGTTTAAAACTTCTTGTATCCGTTGACTTGAAATCTCTATAGTTCCTGAATGCAAAAATGAACACCTTAGAGCATACATATCATTTCCATTTAAAAACTCATGTTCCCTCTGTAAAGCACCTATTTTATGAACATATTTAGGCTTAAGAAAATCATTAAAAAAACCAATATACCTTTTTGTTGATCCTAAGCTAGGATTTTGAAGCTTACCGCATATATCAGGTAAGGTTAAAGCTATCGCAAGTGCAGCGTACCAATTTTCATCTTGAATAGCTTTCTTAACAGCACATGTGAAATTGTTTATTTTTTGCTCTAACACCGTATTCATTTACAAATCCCCTTTTCTCATAGTAATTCCATAATATCACAATATTTACCTTTCGAATAAGTAGAGATACTAGGCTTTTTCTTTCACTATTGGTCTTGACTTGTCGTTTGCTTTTTGGCTTGATAGGTTGAAAGCAATGGACAACGGCTGGACAAGTTGTCTGCCTGAATTTGCTTGTAAAAAATAAACAAACTCAGACAGGCGACTGATCATCTTGATAGTGTATCAAGCTTATGGTATCCGTATGTGTCACCCTATTTGCCGTTGGTTATTCCCCAAACAAGCCTACTGTGTCAAGTGTCCCTAACAGTTTCAGATAGCCCATATATGGACTCTCCTACTTGTGGCTTGTCCTGCATCGTCAGAAACGATACACCCATCCTTCGTTCAGCACTTAATGGCAGCTTTCGCCTTTCAGATACATGTGCAAATAGGGAAGCACAGTGGTATCCTATCCTCATTTATCGCATCGGCTGAGTCACTACCCTTTCAAGTTTAACGTGTGTTAGCGCATTCCACGACAGTCTTACACTTAAATTTGGCATCACTAAAGACAACACCTTGATCCAGGAGTATAGACTGATTCTATTTAGTTAGATGAGGTAAACTCTACTTACCTCAAGAAATGCACGACCTATGTTTAAATGAGGTCGTAATGCGATATTTGAATATAGATTAAAAATAAGTTAGAATGGGCTGGTATCATGGGATTTGTACCAACCCATCAGATTAGATAGTGCGCCAACACTTTTCTAATCAGCTAGAAATGACGATCATGAGCAGTAGGAATAGCCCTAATGTGCTCATGATTGTTACAAATAGTAACTCATCTATGAACCTTCTAAACAGCTTCCCCATTAATTTAACCCCACTACAGCTAACTCATCACGATCATAAATATCAAGCATGTTGTACTCATCATCAGCGACTCCATATTGATTATTGCTATGTACTTCTTCAATTGTTCCTAGTCCGTATAACGTTTGTACTCTTTGACCTACAGATAACTTCATGTTTGGATTCACATTGTTTAACATGTTCATTTCCCCTTTGTAATTGGTTTAGTTGGATCAAGGATAATGCAATCAAATTCAGTTTCTTGATTCTTCGGTTCTAATATCTTCAAATCGGTTAAGACTTCCCACAGTGTTATCTGTTTCAATAAATGTGTAACGACCTCAGCAAGCGTTTCTAAGTCTGCATATGGAACGTTTCTTCCTATATACCAGATCGTTCCCTCATCGTAGTTACCGTCAGTTCGTTGAGTGATTTCAGCTAAAACAATCTGGCCATCACACTCCCCTACTGCATAACCTTCTTTAACGATGATTGCTGAGTAAAGATTGTTGATTTCTTGTGTGTTGAACTCCGTTTGAACGATTGTGATATAGTTCATTTAATCACCTCTCCAACTTCGTTTTGATGTTGACTTAATCATAAATCAACTTCAAAAAGAAGTCAACTTTATTTTGAAGTCATTTTTAAGAAAAAGCCAGTTTTTGATTTTATTTTTTGTTATAATCAAAGAGGAGGTGAAACTGTTGACTAAAATTGTTAAAACAAGATTGAAAGAAATATTAGATGAACGTGGGTTATCAATTAGAGGTTTCGCCTTCGGAAATGACCTTAGCTTCGAAACTGTCAGAAGGCTTTACAATAACACTGCTAAACAATACCAACGTGAGACATTGGGCAAGATTTGCGAAGCCTTGGATATAAAAATTGAGGATTTACTTTACATTACAGAAGATGATTCTAATGACTCTTAAGCAAAAATATTGCTTTTTATTTTTTGAAATTCGTTAAACAAAACAATTGCAATGGTGTCACAAATAAATTAGAGGTAAGCAAAATGGACGAAAAATTATTCAAGTTGATTGAACAATTAGCTGCGGACGTATCAATCATTAAACAAGATGTGAAAGAAATTAAATCCACAGTCACCAAGCTGGAAGAAAATGAGCAGTATTATAATTGGTCAGAGGTGAATTGAAATGACCGAACAAATTCTTAATGTACTTAATGAGATGCGTAATCAGTTGCATGAAGGCTTTGAAAATGTCTATACACACTTAGACAAGATTGAAAATTCTTTGACACGAATTGAAGATAAAAACCATTTTAAGGTTTAGAGGTGAAGCTATATGGCTGAAGCCGAACGAATTCTAAAAGCTATACAAGAACTTTCAACACAAATAAAAGAAATTGAATGCAATATTGTTGAATTCAGTGATGAAGTAAAAGATGAATTCAATCAGATAAATGAAAAATTAGATAGACAAATGACCACTTACATTCATGTGTAGGTGGTTTTTTTGTGTGCAAATATACCCCTTTTATGCTGTAAGAAATTAGTAACAAATCAAATAAAACAAAGACAAATTATGTGTGATTTAAATACTATTTCTTCTAATTTATGTAAAATTAATTTCATTTTGTGATATCCTCACTATTGAAAAATGATTAGAAAGGAAGTATTCCAATGAAAAAGTTTTTTGTTAAGATGTTGCTAGTTCTCATATCAGCAGCAGTATTTATTCCAACTACAGCTACACATGCAACAGAAAAGATCGAACAGAAAGAAGATTTGGTAGTAACTATCAATCCTACTGAGCTACAAAAACAACTTGCTTTAAGAGATGTACCATTAGAAAAACAAGAAGCCTTGCTTCAAGCATTTAAAGCTATTGAGAATGCTAACGCTAACAATGATCCACTTGCTACTACAAATGGCCCTAAGGGTGCGGCTATTAAGGCAGCAATCAAAGTAATTAAAGGATTAGTAAATAACGACTGGGCAAAATGGGTATTACAGCAACGTTTTGGGAAGGAAGCTGTAAATGGTACTGTCAAAAATGCAAACAAGATCATTAAAGAATTAGAAAAAATTATTGATACTCCAAAAAATGCAGCTGGCAGGGCTCGAAAGGTTGTTTCTGCAGAGCTTAAAAAACATATAGACTCAGGTGTAGCTGATACAATCGGACTTGTTGTTGAATACATTGTTCTCACTGCTGATCTACTCATACTTTAGATAAAAGGATGGTGACTGTATATGTCACAAAATCAATTCATTCAGTTCCAAAAAGCCAATGGTTTAGACGATGAAGACGTTCAATTCCTCATCACTCTCTCAGGAGCATTTTGCAGTTGTGAAGAGGAAGACAAAAAGGCATATGATATAACAAGGTTAGCGTTCATTAGACACTTTGGTGAGGATTTAAACCTTTCAGAAATTGAAGGAAACACTAGAGAAGAATATGAAAAGATCATCAATCAATTTCTAAGCAAGAAGGATAAAAAAATCAATGTAGATGAACTTTTACAATCTTTTTATGCTGCAGATATGATGGATGGATTAAAAAAGAAATTCAATTAATGGCCTTCATTTGAAGGTCTTTTTTAATACCATCATTTACATATAGACCCTCTCCTCTATTCTTCTTATTATTAATTTTATAAAATTAATTAGAGGAGTTTTATCGTGGTCAAAACTAATAGAGGAAATTGGAAGGAAATCTTTGAACATGCAAAGAAGAATACGACAGAGACATTAACTTTTCCAGGTAAGCCCTACTCAATAGCAATCTTTCCTCAAGTATACGGTGACCTTGTTACAGAAGATCAATTCTATCAAGAATTAGCAAACATAATCATAAAAGAAGCCCGTATGGAAAATGAGTTTACAGAGGGTGATGAATATGAACGAACACAAAAACAAGTCAAAAAAGAAAAGGGAATCAATCGAAAACTATAAGGTTGTTACAGATTTAACTGAAGAGGAAATTGAAAAACACGTAGAAGAAATAATGGAATCTGAAGAGTTCTATAAAGTATTTGAGAGGTTTATGCACAAATATAATCTAGTCTAATAAACAAATCAGTCCTCTCGATTTTTCAAGAGGACTATCTTTTTACTTGAGTCACCCTATCCCCATGCTTCCCATAAATACTTCACGTTTAATTTATTGCCTCGTAAAAGATTATCAGCTCCCGTTTTAAACAGGTTTATACCTATGCTTCCATATGCATCAGTCCCGCCTATCAGAATCAAGTTTCCATTTATTAATTGGTTTATATACCCGAATGAATTCAAAGTTATATGTAAGCTGCTATCCTCTATTGAAGTGGAATAGATTTTAACGGTGTTAGGAGTGAAGCTTAAATTGATCTGCCTCCCTATTGTTCCATCTCCTATGTATTCTCCACTCATATAATCAGCTTTGTTTAGGACATCGCTTTTCAACACATATTCAGTCGCTTCTAAGCCACCGAGCTTCATTGCACTTCCTGATATAGATGCCGAAATCACGCCATTTTCATCTCTAACAGGGATGGTATTAGGTGCTTCATGTGCAGCAGTGGTTATTCCATTTAAGGAGTCTGCACTTCCTGCAGATTGGACAATCCATTGTTCTCCATCGTATAGTTCAGACTTATTGTTCGCTGGATCAATCCAAATGGTACCAACGTCAGGGTTGGCAGGTTTTTCATTCGTAGAAATCTGATACAATCCATTTACTTTTCCTTTAACCTCAACCGTACTAGACGGCCTGTAAGGGTTCTCACTTGGAGCCTTCGGTTGAACAATATCTGATAACAAAACACCATTTGAACTAATAGAAGTTTCAACATTTCTATATGCTTGTACTCCAAAGGTGAAATATTTTGTCGGAACTTGTGATGTGAAGGTAGCTATGCGTTTATCATATCTAACAGAGATACGCTGTTCTTTAGCTAGTGAAGCACCGAATAAATAGGTGTCTGAAGATGTGTCAGGATAACAATGTACGATAAAGCCGTCAATGTTGCATTTATCTTCATCAGAGGTTGGATAATTCCACGACACCGAAATATCAACAGAACCATTTTCGTTCACTTTGTGAGTGACAGAGTTCATTCCGATAGTAGGAGGAGAGGGAGGGGTGGAAATACGATCATTGCGTGCGTTGTAGTTTGTAGCAAGCCGATCGTAGTCAATTTTACGAGTGTTGAATTCAGTAGATGCTTTATCAGCCTTATAAAACAATTGAATGAAGTCATCCTCTTCTTTAGCCTTTTTTCCATTTGTGATAGTAACTGATATAGATGAATCATCAAAATTTAAGCTCATCCCAGCTAAGGTAGCTCTGTATTCAGTGCCGAATTCTTTATTTTGAATTCTAATTATGTCACCTAATGAAATTCTATCCCAATAATCTTTTTCACTTACTGCATTATAGAGATTGACTATGTTCGTCTTAATGTCGATGGGAGGTGATTTCCGTTTCTCTAACTCTTCATAACTTTTTTCATATAGCTCCGTTTCATCAAAAATGTTGTCGTTAGTCCACTCATCTTCAAGTATAAATTTGGACAGCTCATTGGACATATCTTCGCCAAGAAAGTTGCTTATATCTAGGCGTTTTCTAAGCTGCTCAATTTGACTGTTTAACTTGGAAATTTCAGAAATGGTTTTATCGATTTCATTCTTTTTTGAATCAACTTCTTTTCGCTTTGCATCTCGTTGCTTTATTAAATCTTTAGTGTCTCCGTCAGTCTCTTTAACCACTTCAATTCGATCCAAAATCTGTTGAAGCTCAATGTTTTTAAGAACGAATAGCTCATTCTCTTGAGCAGTCTTTTTGGCTTCGATTTTCTTTTTGTCATCCAACATTGTTTTGAACTTTTTTGATTCTTTATCTACCATTTCATTGTAGTCTAATAAAGCATGACAAAGCTCATTGCTCATATAAGCACTTTTCTTCAATACATTTCTTTTATCGTCACGTTGAAAAGGAGATAAAAAGAAACTGAAATCATCAAGATACCCTTGCCCTGTTGGATTTATAGAATTGATAACAATGCCGTCTTTCCCAATTACATGAAGCCTTGTCACAACTTCATCCATGCTGCGTGTGTCTGTCATATCGATCATAAAGTTATGAGATGAAATCTTAACACCTTTGTATTTAGATACACTGTCCTTTTCGAAGAAGGATACTTTATTATTGATAGTGTCATATACAGGTACAGCGTCAAATGTTTCGCAAATATTCCTTAGAAAATCAAATCTTGATGTAATTGATCCAATGGAGAAAGACCTTCTTTTTTCATTAAGAGTACTTTCAATTTCTCCAATAGTCCAACCAGTTCCTTTAAGGCAAACTTCACCGATTTCTTTCAAGTTCTTTGATATACCTTCATATTGTCTAATTTTAGGTTTGTTTAGCATATAAGGAGTGAGCTGGCAATTAATCTGAATCTCAGATTTTTCTTGAGTTGTCGAATCAGTAATACTATCTATTACATAATATTCAGTTCGATTTAAGAAAGTGGCCTTAATCAAGTACCATTCCCTGATAAGTTGAGCAACATGGTTTGGTTTAATTTCATCACCATATCTAGCTTTTAGAGGGATATTAAATGTTAGATCATTAATGGTAGCATGATTTAGGTTGGCTGAAGCATTCGAGAAATCAACAATATTTGCGATCTTCTTTTTATTTGTTCTACATAGCTCTAATTTAAGCTTACCTGGCTTGAAAGTGAATTCTCCTAGATTCATCTTTTATCTATTACAACTCCTTTAGAAGGTAAAAAAAGAGCCTGATTAACAGACTCTTATACCTTACCTTTCATTTGCTTTAATCCCTTGCGAATTGTTTGCAGTGCATCATTAGCCCCTTTTTCATCACCGACCATTTTATCGATATGCATATTCACTGAATAATTGTTCGTAACATTTTTGGACTCTAACACTTCAAATCCTGGAACTGAAAGTTTAGGGATAGCTACTGAAGAAGCAACGTTGTTAAACATACTTCGTATTGACTCGTAGCTCTTCGCTATTGCACCCATACTTCGATCTTCTACCTTTGTTTCTCTAAGCAGTTCGACAGCTTTAAGCATGTTAACTGAGTCTTGTTTATTGAGGACAATTTCTCCATCATCTACTACAGCTAAAGCTCCTTGGGCTGGTACTTTACCAACTGATCCACCAGTCTTAAAACGAGCGATCTTTTGTCCAGTTGTATTTCCCTTAACGACAACACCAAGAGCATTTGAAGCCTCTTTTAGCTTATCGATCAAATTGTTAGAGATAGACTTACCGATTGACTCCATATTTGAATTGATGAATTTAGTAAACTCAGAAAGCTGTTTATTGATATCACTAATCTTACCATTCATCAATTTTCCTTCTAGATCCTTGAACCCACGCTCATCATTTACAAGATCATCATATTTTGTGTTGATTGATTTCTCATCTTTTTCAAGCTGATCTTGCAGAGCTTCTTTACGTTTGGAGTTTTCACGATCTTTGAGGAATTGATCTAAATCAAGTTGTTCTTTTTGCATCTGTTCAGTGAGTTCTTTGACTTTGGATTTACCGAACTCAGAGTCATCGAGCGCATATTGATTTATCTGATCTAAAAGCTTTTGAATGCTTTCCTGGCGATCTTTTAAATCCTTTTGGAACTTAGCTTCATCGTCTTCCTTATCGATGCCATCAATGATGTCTTGAGTAGCTTTACGATGGGCTTCTAATTCAATATCACGCATCTTTTCGTACATCTCTTTATAAATGGAGACGACTTCATCAGCAAGCGATTTGTAAATATCTTTAATGCTTTTCTTGGTTTGGTGTAACTCTAAGTTGAAATCCTTTTGTTTGTCTTTCCAAGATGAGATTTCATCCGATATTTGCTTTTGGATTTCAGGGAAACCCTTAGCTGCTTTCTTTTGTTTCTCTAAATCTTTTATGTACTTTGCAGCTTCTTTTTGTTGTTGCTGTATCAGCTTGATTTGCTGACTATAGTACTTAACTTTATCTTTGTCTTCTTCAGTTGTTTGGATCTTAATGTCGACATTCTTAAGCTTTGATTCAGTCTTTTTGACTGACTTATCAATGTTATTAAGAATTTGATCGGTTTTAGATTGAACAATAGTAGCCTGTAACTCATAAACCTGATCTTTGATGCTGATGAGGTCAAGTTTAGCCTGCTTTAATTCTTCACGTAATTGATCACGTTGAGCAGCATTCAATTGCTTATTTTGCTTTAGCTCTGTGTTGATCCAATTAACCTTTTGAGCTTGTATCTTCTGTTGTGCTGACACTGCTTTACGTTGCTCATTTGTATATTTTCTAAACTGAGCACTATCATTTAGGTAACGACTAGCTTTAGATTGATTTTGAGCAACTTTCAACTCTAAATCAGACTTGCGTTTTTCAAATTCATCAAGTTTTGACTGAACGATTTCATATTGTAGGTCTTGAATTTGGTCTTTGACAGAAGATAGGTCACCTTCAAGTCCCAATAAATCTGATTTAGCTTGTGAAATAGCTTGTTGACGTTCAGCTTCAGAGCTAGACAAATCAGAGCCAATTTGTTGCATATATGCTTCTGGATCAATTGCTTTACCATTTTTCTCAATCTGCATATGAAGGTGAGTACCAGTAGAGTGACCAGTGCTTCCCATTTTACCGAGAGTTTGGCCAGCCTGAACCTTTTGCCCAGCTTTGACATTGAGTCCTTTTTGCATATGCATATACTTCGCTACGGTGCCGTCATCTTGTTGAACAACTACCCAATAACCAGCAGATTTAGAGTATGCAGCAGTGAGGACTTTACCTGATTTAAGAGACTTGATAGGAGTTCCAGATTTAGCAGCTAAGTCTAAACCTTTATGAGGAGCAGAGCGTAATCCTTTTTCTTGCTGACCAAAGTGAGATGTTCTTCTCATCGAGTCATAGTAACCAGCAGCCGATCCACCGCTTGAGGATAGAGAGCCACCCATTTGTTTAAAGTAGTTATTTACTTTCTTAACGTAATTTTGCGTTTCCTTAAATGGAGGGATACCGCCATACTTGGATACATTACCAGGCCCCGCATTGTATGCAGCTAACGCTTTTTCAATTGAGCCGAATTTATCAAGCATTTGCTTAAGATACTTAGTACCGCCCATTACGTTTTGATAAGGATCCCTAGAATTCTTAACTCCTAGACCTCTTGCTGTAGCTGGCATAAGTTGCATTAAACCAGTTGCTCCTGCATGTGAACGAGCATTAGGGTTAAAGTTAGATTCTTGCTTAATTACTGCAGCAATAAGAGCAGCTGGAACATTGTATTTAGAAGCAGCTTGATTGATAACATTTGAGTATTTACCTGAGTAGGAACCACCAGAAGCAGAATACGAAGAGCTAGAAGGGGAGTAGGATGAAGAAGAATCAACAATACCCGTTTGAGCAATGTAGCCAGATTTAATTTGCTCTTTAAGTAGCTTAATCTGACTCTTGAGAAGTTTTTCTTTTCGTTCTAACGCCTTGATTTCCTTCTTAATAGAGTCACGATATTTCTGTGACCACTTAGGATAATCGTTTGTTTTTTTGTTTTGTTCCTCAATTTGCTTATTGACTCGCTCTAATGCTTCTTTATATTTGTCTGCAACATAGATTGAATCTTTCGTTGATTTTGAAGCCTTGTCAGCTGAATCCGACATTGTTTCATAAGATGTGCCAACTTCAGTTAATGAGGAGTTTACCAGCTCAGACATCTTATCCAAGTCTTCGAGCTGACTTGTGATATCTGACATTTCACCATATTCCTTATCCATCTCTAACAACTCTGTAGGGTTTCTAGCACCGCCATCATCAATCTTTTTCTTTAATGAGGCTAAGTTAGCTTGTGCATCCGCCACAGTTTGAATTGTTTTTACTTCTAAACCATAGTTTTTAATCTTTTTAGCAGTTGCATTAACTTGATTAAGCAGGTCTTGTTTAACCGATTGTTGCATGTCGTTGTATGCTTTAAGCTTAACGTTTCTTAATTTTACAACTGCATCACGATTTATTTTTACTAAACCATTTTCAACGGAGATAGCTTCTGATAAACCTTTTTCTTTCTGGATAAGCTTCATTGCTTCTGATGCTGAAATAGATTTACCTTCAGCCATTTTCTCTAACAGATCGTTGAGAGGTGACATCTGGTCAGCTAAGTCATCATATACATCACCCTGTAAAGCTTCTATAGCGGCAGTGGCTTGACCAGATTTAACTAATTGATTCAGCACATCAGCCGTAGCTTCAATATCGCCTTTAACTTCTTTAAGACGACTACTTAAATCAGCTACTTTGTTACCTGTTTCGTCCATTGCATCGCCAAATTCGTCATAGGTAACAGAGGTGTCATTAACTACACCCTTTAACTTGTCCATGCTGATACTCATGATATCAATGCTTGAATCTGATACCTGGTATTTAGACAGGTATGCATCTAATTCTTCTTTAGCTTTTTCAAACCCACCTGAATCACTATCATCTAACGCTCTTTGTAATGCATCTTGAATCCTACCTAAATTCTTTTCAAATTGCTCAACATCTTTAGGATCAGTCAATTCATCAATATTAAGCGCATCAACAACCTGCTTAATTTGGTCTTTTAAACTCGTACTAATTGTTAATTTGCTAAACGCTTCAGCAGTTTCAATGATCTTATCTTTCATTTCATAAGAAGCGCTTACTACTTGCTGACGAATGGACTCCATTTCGGTTTTGATTTTAGCTTTATCAACATCTGTTTTAGATATAGGTGCTTTTGCATTAATGAAGGCATTATCAGATACAAATGGATTGTCTAAGTCTTTTTGTTTCTTCTCTAATTCTTTATTTAAATCTTTGATTTTGTTAATCGAATCTTGAGCAGTGTCGGAAGCTTTAACTTTAGTTTCTTCTTTTTTTGCTTTGATTAAATTTCTAACGGCTTCAGTCTCTTTATCAATTCGTTCAGCAGAAACTAAGTGTGCTCTTCCTGTTGAATCTACACCGTCCACAAGAGCAGGAAACATGTCAGCTAACTCTTGTGTTATTTTTAGATACTCTTGCTCATTTGTTGTTGTAAGGCCACCATCACGTCTAGATTTATCTAATTCCTTATATCTCTTGATTAGTTCTTCTGTTTGATCTTTATTGACTGTAAGAGCTTCAATATTTGTATTTTGAGTTTGTTCAAATTCTTCTCTAGCTTTTTTAGCGTCTGAGTAAGCTCCCACAATCTTTTCTAAAACTGCTCCAATCAAAACCAAACCTGCTCCAACTACTGTTGCAGACATTAATCCTCTCCATGCTACAGTCATAGCCTTTGTAGCTAGTGCCGCTCTAGACATCCCTGCTTCAACGCCTAATAAAGCTTTTTGACTTGCGCTCAATGCACCTACACCAAACACTAAGGCCGTCTGCATAGCTCTAGCTGTCTTACTAAACGCAAATACCGCTGCATTAGCTGTTAGGAAAGCCGTAGGGAGAAATCCAATGGAATTGACTACCCCTGATATTACAGCTAACAAGTCACCTAATACATCTGTAGCAGCAATTAAACCATCGCTAATAAAAGCCCTGCTTGCAGCTTCAGAAAGCTCAACAAACTTATTAGAAAGATTGTTTAATCTAGCTTCTAATGATTGAGAATATTTTTCTTGCTCTCTCATCGAGCTACCTTGACTGTTTATGGCCATTGAAGTTGCTTTAGTAGCTGTTTCCCAGTTCTCCATTAATGCTAAGAATCTTGTATTTTGGAATTGAGAAGCGATTGTAATACCTAGCTGTTGCTTTTGAGCTTGAGACAGCGTTTTCCATCTTCCTGCTAATTTCTCTAAGATATCCGCAACAGGTATAGCTTCTCCACCTGCATCTTTAAGGGCTATTCCTATTCCTTCTAAAGCTGATACTGCTTGTTTGTTCGTTTGAATCCTAGCAAAAATTGTTTTTAGGGCGTTCCCTGTAACGTTACCCGACTCTTTTGTACTTGATTGAATACTTGCTGTATATCCAAGTAACTGCTCCATGCTTACACCATAAACTTTTGCTGCCGCTGCGGATTTACGCATTGACTGAGCTAAATCTAATGAAGATGTTTGGAAGTTGTTATCGACTTCGTTTAAAGCATCAGAAATTTTGAGGGAATCTTTTGAAGCTATACCGAAGTTGACCATTGCTGATGTGAGAGCCTTAACGGTATCTTCAGGTTGAAGTTGTGAAATGTTTTGAAGGACTTGAGAGGTTTTAGTTAGGTAGAGGAGTTCGTCACCTTTATAACCTTGTCTGGCAAATTCAGATGTCATTGTAAGGACATCAGCAACTTTGTTAGACAGTTCATTACTTAGATCAATTGAACGTTGTAATAACTCATTAAACTTATAATCAGGAGCGTCCATTACTCTTCGGATTTCAGTCATTTTCGAGTCAAGCATGATAGCATTATCGACCATAGCTTTTAGACCGCTAACTGCACCAAAGAATATCGATCCAGTAATTAAGTAGGCTGGCATCCTTGCAAATGCTTCGCCTAACCTACCGCCAAATGTATTAATGTTCTGAGCCGAATTAGTTACATTTGCTGAAAGCTCTCTGAACTGGACATTTAAGCTCTGCATCTGGTTTTGAAGCTTTGGTGTTCGACTTGTTAACGCATTTACTGAAGAAAGATATTGCTGAATTGCTTGTGAGTTTGTATCACTTATAGACGAACCATATTGGGATGTTAATTTACTGGCTCTAACTGCAGCAAGCCGTTGATATAACTGAATTTGACGCTGTATTTCTTGAGTCTTGGCTACTGCTGCTGACTTATCATCTAAAAGCTTTATTTTCCCACGAAGTGCTTCAATTTCGTGTGCGCTTTGAGCAAGATTCAACTTCTTACCTAAAGATGTCAAAGTAACATCTGATACTATTCCTTTTTGGCGCAATTTCTCCAAAGAATCATGTAACGCATCTACAGCTTTTCGCTGCTGGTCGTAATTAGTTACAGTTTTTACAGACTTTAAGCCATTTTTATCCGAAGCGTATGTTACATCATCAAAGCCGTTTTTGTACTTTTCGACTTTTCCTGTTCTTCTGCCAGAGCCATCAGTTTTGTTTACTTCTTTTTGTTTTTGTCCAAGTCGCTCCGTAAGTTGAGTAAGCTTCGCTACTTCTTTAGCTTCTTCTCTTAGACTCTTTGTTGTATTATCAATGACTTTTCGGGTTTTTTCGTGAATTTCTCCATTTTGCTTTATTTTCTGATTGACTGTTTTAATTGATCCATCTGCATTTTTGAAAACAGTCTCATACTCTTTAATTGTTGTGTTGTAATCTTTTAAGCTACGTCGATTCTCTGATAAACGCTTTGAAATATTTTCAAGACTCTTTAAGACATCTTTACCAAGATTGATGTCTAATTTAAGACCATTTACTTTACCTTGTAACTGTTTAATTTGACTGTTTATTTGATCGACTGATTTTTTCGAGGTGTCAGCCATTGGTGTGACAATAATTTTTAATTGCTCACTCACTTTTACATCTCCTTTTGTAATAAAACAAAAATAAAAAAAAGAAACACCTCGAAAATGTAGTCGAAGCGTTTCTTTTCATTATTTTTTCGGTTTCACAAATACCTCAATATGCTTTCCCCAATCCCTGGGACGGTAAAGAACTTCATATTTAACGTCTTTGTACACTATCTCTGCGCCTGTTTGCAGAAACTTCAAAGGCCGACAAATTAGCAAGTCTGTGATATCTGGAAATCTTCCCAATGCAGACTGATACATCTTCTCGTCTAAAGGCTGGAATTCGCATTTGTATGGAGTATATTTCTCTACCTTTTCCGTGATTGGTTTCCCAGTGATCTCGTTAATCTTTCCACTTGGGACAGTTTCAATATCTATTTTGTAGAAGATTTTTTTAAAATTCATGATATGGCCTTTTACAGCAACTTAACTGTTTGATTGTTATTATTGTAGTCATCCAACTCTTTAATAATATAGGCAGGAATCGTTTCATGAAACGTTTCGTTGACAGCTCCCATAGATTCTCTTTTGACTCCTTCGTATCCTCTCAGTCTAAATTTGAAAACTGCGATATTTAGAAGTGCTGAATATAATCGATTAGGAATCTCATCTAAATTACAATGATTTAGGATGAAGTTTTCTGCATCATTAATATAGAGCTGTAAAACGGCATCATCAACTTCTTCATCAATTAAAGTCTTAAAGTCTTTAAGCTGATTCATTGTCTTTACCTACCGTTTCATTGTCTTCGACTTTAGTTTTGGCTTTCTTGGTCTTCTTTTCAGTGTATTTTTCATAATCAGATTGTTTAATCAAATATTTGTAATGATCTTCAGTTACATTCCAAACTAAACCTGTAACTTTATTTTTAATCCACAAATAATTCACGCTCCTTTTATTTATTATTAAAAAAGAGGGGGATTCCCCTCTTGTGTTTTTTATACTTCGCTCATGAATAAAGCTGTTAGAACAGCAATACCCTTAGGTTTAACAAGTTTAGCTCCATAAACTTGCAGACCTTTAATTGCATCTGCAAAAAATCTTTCAGGGCGATAAGCTTCAAGAGAGTCAATTTGAGAAGCAAATGAAATTGCTGAACTATGGCCAGCGATAATTTTATATTTCCCATCTACCATAGGGCAGTTGTTTGAAGTGAAAACTTTCAATGAACCTACGTTACCAATATAACCGTCGTATAAAACTTCAGGGAATTTACTAAAGCGAGGATCTTTTTGTAATAGACCATGACCTGCTTCAGGAAGAACAACCCATCTCCCTTGCTTAGGAACGTCAGCTTCAGAAAGTTTCACATTAAGACTAACCAGTCTATTGTATAGATTTTGAGAATCAATTCTCATAGGATCTTCATCTGTCCCCATAGTGTTTTTAGGATCCACATCAGTGTATAAATTTGCGATAAATTGGTCAGTTACATCAGCGAGTTGGTAAGCAGCCTCTTTTAATTGTCCACTTAGAAGGTTGACATTAGCTTGAGCTGCATCAATATCTTCAACTTTAAAATTAAAGTATTTTGCTTGGTCAATTTTGAGTTCTGTTTGGCTTCCATCAATTTGTTCTGGATCGCCTACCCCATTTTTACCGTAGTCACCAATAGTTACTTCGCCAAAACTATTAATTTTAACTGTGTTTCCGTATTTAACATCACCTTGATAATTTGTATTGACCAGGTTTCCGAAAACAAGAGATTTTCTATAAGCTTCGTTTAATTTAGTAGACCATACAACAGGAATAAACTTTTCATATGCCATTATTTAATTCACCTTAACCTTTTATAGTTTTTTCTTACAATGAAAGAAACTGATCAACAGCTTCTTGATTTGCTTTATACTCTTCTGGAGACATGTTTCTAATTTGCTCCATAGTAAATGTTTTTGGTGGTTGCGGACTGCCTTTAGGGTCAATCCCACCTTCTTTAAGCCTTTCTTTTGTCTTACTCTGTAAATGTTGATCGAAAACATCTTTGAAAGTGTTGAGATTAGCTTCTGTTTTCTCAGAATCATCAGATAGGAAAAAGTCAATTAATTGAGTCGGTAGACCATCTTGGTGAGCCTTCACTAAAGCTTTTTCTTTGATCTCCTTCATCTTGAGAGTTTTTTCTAATTTTTCAACTTTGATTTCAAGTGGATTTTTAGTTGGATTGAGCTCTTTAACCTTTTGATCAACTAGCTTATCCAAATTATTAGCTTTCCACGTTTCTAAACCTTTTGTGAAATGTTGATCTAAACGTGGTTGAAGAACCTTTTTTCCACCATCAGTGTCTAAAAACTGTCTGACTTTATCCTCTGATAAAGCAGAAAGCTCATTTAAATAAGATTTCACTTCTGGCGTTTCTTTTTGTTGTTCTAGAAACTGCTTTACTTCTTCTAAATTCATATATATCACTCCATCTAATTTGCCTTTATGTACTCGCCATAAAGTCCGTTTTGTTGTATGTCTAACCCACATTCATACTTCCCTGCCCTAACCACTCACAGGCTTCCCAAATTTAAAGCATAATTAAAACCCTGTCGGATCAACAGGGTCTTCATGTGCTGGAATTACTATTAAGTCTGAGTTACCAGATGTTACGTCTTTGCTATTTTCTAGTTGTTTAAGTAGCCTTTCATACGCTGCGGAAGGATTTGAGATAAAAGATAGTTTTCCGAGGAGATCTTCATGTGGAACTATACCATTCAATGCAGCTACCATTTGAGCGTTGGCAACATCATCAACTGGTACATTTCGTGTGAAGGAGATAGCAATATCTTTATAATCAAACTCTTTGTTTTCGGACACCTTTAAATATTCACAGAAAAGCTTAAGCCTCGATTTCAACAACTGATCAAAATCTGATTCACTGATAGCTGATTGATTTTCAAGTTCTTGGAGCTTTAAACGAATTGTTACTCCTGAAGTATTACTTTGGAAATTCTCGTTTAAATTAACTTGATGACTTTGAGCATAAATTTCATCCTGAAGCATTTGAAGCTCGTCTTTAACAAAATTAGCATTAATGTCCTTTGTCAGCCAGTATGCCTTAGCCTGAGGATTAGGTAACATGAGGATACCGTTATCTCTCATCTTTTTAGCTTCTTCCAATTCAATTTTACAGTTTTGAAGTACAAGATAAGCATTGCGGTGATCCATAATCTCTTGAGCATTTGCGGAATGAATAGAATTGTAAATGTCTACAATCCTCATAATGTCCTCAAATGTTGATTTCTTAGAATCATTGTTCCTAAGTTCTCTAACTGGACATCGAGAAAACCTATGCTTTTTCTCATCTAAAAGTTCATAAGTTCCACCATTAATTTTATAATTTCGAAAATGGGTGTCATCCCAGACATCAATGTACTCACTGTCATCAAATTTAACTTTATATTTACGAACAGCTAAGGTAATTCTATTTTCAACAGAATTATCGTGAAGCACAATCATTTCAGACGGATGATATACAGCACACTGAAAATCCCCTTCGCTATTAATAAAGCTAACCTCATATGCATGGCCATTGATTGAAGATATAATTTTCAATTTAATGTTATGGTTGTGTTCCCATGTATTAAAATTATAATCAATCAAACTTAAAAATTCTTTGTTGTCTGTTTTAGAATTGTAACTTACTGGTTTACCCAGCAAATATCCCACACTGTTTTGAACCATTTTCCTGCAATAGTTAAAGTAAACCCTCATATCATTTTTCATTGGGTCATTTACAATACGCTTATGAAGAATGTCATGATCCCCACTATAGTATCGCCACTTTTTATCATAATTGGGTTTAGTCATTTTCAATTCATCGAGCAGCTTTTTTATAATTTCTTCTTTTTCAAAAATACTTATACACCTCTTTAGAAGAACCAGTTTTTAGGTATTGATTTAACATACCCTATGTCTTCTACTTCATTTATTCTTTTAGACCATTCTGCAACTGCATCAGGGAAGTCATCATAAGCAGAGAAATCCGCTCCAGCGAAATCTTTGAGTTGTTGGATAGCCTCTTCATCCTCTTCATTAAAAATGATTCTTCCCATATTCACATCACCAACAATTGTGTTGATTCTATCATCCTTGTTTTTAGTGACAGCATTATTCAACCATTCGATATTTCTTCCAGATAATTCAGGATCATTTTTAACTAATTCTTGAAGCTGAATTACATCCGCTCCGTTGTATACGTTTTTCTCAATGTTGACAAAAGTAATGTCAGGATATTGTTTAAGCAGCTTCAGCGTGCAAGCCATATAATCCTCATACTCACCTTTAAAGACAGTACCTTTACGAACGTATTTGATATTCATATCCGAGATACTACCTACAACAAAAGCGTAATAGTCTTTTTTCTTCTTTTGTTTGTTTCGTGTCCCTGCTGGATCAATAGAAAGCATGGTTTTAATAAAGTCATGACTTTCAATATTCTCAGCAGACTCAGTAATAATAGTTTTGAATTTCTTTTGCCCAGTAGAGGTGATAACACCTTGAACTTCCTGGTTATATGCAACTGGATTCTCATAATAGGCAAGGGCCATCTCTAATGGTTTCCAGTAACTTTCCCACAGAATCGGAAATTTCATTTCCTTTTCATTTTGATAATAAAACTCTTTAGCATGTTGCAACCTGTTCTCATTTTTAGAATCTGACAGAATGTCTCTAAATACAGCCCATAGACCAGAATTAAACAATTCATCAATGTCATCTACAAGAATCCCTTTTTCTTTGCGAACCTTCCACGTTGCTAACTTTTGAAGCCTACTGTAGAAACACTCTGGATGCTGAATTGTTCCACATCCAATCATAATGCCGCCTTGTCTAACCATTTTCCCATTTTCATCAAATTGTGGTTTCTGGAACGCAAAGTTAACATCTGAAGAAAAGCGACTCCATTTTTTCTCTCTGTTTGCATCCGTAGCACAATCGTCATTGTTTTGGTAATCGTCTAAAATGGCTAACTCTATTCGAGTGTTTCCGTACTTCCTACCCCTCATATCTGTTTTACTACTGATACTTTCAACCATCGTCCCATTTGTAAACTCAAGTTGAGAAGAATTACAGATATATTTTTTGTTCGTGGGATCTAAAAGCTTGCCATAGCACGACTCAATATAAACGTTGCCTACAAAAACTTCTTTGATTTGCTTAATAAACTTTTCAGCAAGGTCACCAGTCGATGAGCATACTAATGTGAAAATTCTAAGCTTATTTGCAACAGAAAAAGAAACAGCTGGTAAGTTTGCGAAGGCGCTTTTACCTGTACCCCTCGGAAGAATATACGATTGCTTATCATGTGTATTACGCAAAAGCATTCCTTCAATGTCATTCCATATCTCCTTATGAATAGGAGCTATTTCAGACGTATCAGGCGCTCTAAATGTATCTTGCAGGAAAAATAAACAGAAGAACTCAAGATTTTTCTGACCTAATTCCCAAGCCAATCCATGATATGTGAATAAATCTTCTGAGCGTTTCACCATCAAATGAGATGCGAAGTCTTCTGCTTCTGATTCAGTCATATTCTCTCTAATTGCCTGTTTGACTAAATATTCATATAAAAACATCCTATTTTCAGATGTGTTTATGTTTATTGATTTGCTTATTTTTATCACCTCGAAACTTTGAAAAATACTGCAAAAAATTTGTACCCTGCTATCGTTTAAGAGTGCATTTTCTAAAACAGAAAGGTGGGGGTTAAAGCCTTTCAGCTTCCTTTCTAAGCCACGTTATCCACTTCAAGATATATTTGTATCAACTGTTCTATCGCTTCTGTATCGAGCTTTAAACACTCTTATAATTTGCCTACAATTATGTGATTTCAAAATGAATTCAAGTAATATCGGTGTCATAACTTTTAAGTATTGACACCACTTAAGACACCCAGTATAATTAAGGTATCAAAAGGTGTCATAACTTAGTGTTATAAATACATACTTAAAAGGGGTGCTCAATATGAAATATGGTTATGCTCGTGTAAGTACACAGGGTCAAGACTTAACAGGTCAAATCGAACAATTGAAAGAGGAAAGTTGCGAAAAGATTTATCAGGAGAAATTCACAGGGACACGCCAAAAGGAAGTTGAACGTCCCCAATTTAATGCCTTACTATCACAATTACACAAAGGAGACACCTTAGTAGTAACTAAACTTGATCGGTTTGCAAGATCAGCTAAAGATGCAATTGATGTAATTGAAGATTTGTTTGATAAAGGAATTAAAGTTCACGTTTTGAATATGGGACTCGTTGAGGATACGCCTACAGGCCGCTTGATATTTAACATCTTGAGCTCTTTTGCTCAGTTTGAAAGGGATATGATTGTAGAACGTACACAAGAAGGAAAAGCACGTGCGAAGCAAAGCGAGGACTTTAGAGAAGGAAGACCAAATAAGTTCTCAAAGAAGCAAATACAGCACGCTCTTGAGTTATTAAATGATCATTCGTATAAACAAGTTGAACAGCTGACAGGCATAAGCAAGAGCACACTAATTAGAGCTAAAAAGAAACAACAAACCCTCTCTATGATATAATATAGATGAGGGTTTTTATTGTTCTTCCTTAGATTTCTTCCACTTCTTAATTTCATCTTCGATTGTTTCTTTATCTACTTCATTAGACTTTGTTTCAGTGATTTCAACCTTAGATGTTGGAGTACCTTCTGAATATGCCAGCAACGTTTTGAGAGCGTCTAGCTGATCCTTAGTCTTTTGACTATCATCCATGCCTATATTCTCCAATTTTTTAAACCAATTTTTAGCTCTTGCGCTTCTTTCTTGCTGTGCTAAAAGTTTGAAGTTTTGTATCTCATTGTCCAGCTCCAGTGAGTATTCTTTATCTTTTCTCCACAAGTATAATGCATTGCGACTGACTCCAATTTCATCAGCAATACCTTGCATTGTCATCCTCCCTTCAGCTATTAATGAGATCGATCTAATCTTTCTTTCATCTAACATATTTTGCTTTACACTCCTTTATATTTACATAATTTTGTTTATTTATTATAATTCACCTATTAAGTTAAAGTAGGTGTTAATTTGTCCAGATCATCTCAGGCGAAGCTATTCAATGCAATCGAAGAATTATCTCATATAAAAGATTTTTACATAGAATCAGAAAGAAGAAACGAAGATGCTTTATTAGAACTAGAAAGAAAATTTCAAAAAGCAACAGAAGGAAAAAGCGAAGAATATAAACAAGAATATTTTGATTACAAGGGTTTAGAATTTTATTATTATGAGCAAATATATCCCCAATTAATAAGGAAGACAGTCTTTTTACAAATCTATTTTACTCTAGAAAACTATATTAAAACTCTTTGTGATGTAGCTCAAGAAAGAAGAAACCTCACTGTATCATATAAGGATTTACATGGTCAGGGTATTAGAAAAGCAGAGAAGTATTTTACTAAGGTCTGCAACATTACAGAGCCATTTAATTCTAGCAATTGGGAATCCATTAAGGCGTATAATGAATTGAGAAATGTCATTGCTCACAATTCATCAATTCTAAACGAGAAGTTAAAAGTCACCCTACATGATTTAATAATTAGTAATAATGATAAAGGTGAAATGATATTCCAGTTAGAAAAAGAATTTATTCCAAGTTGTATAAACATTGTAGAAGAGTTCCTTTTACAATTTAGAGATATCTAAACAACACAAAAGCTATTAATCCTCATGGTGATAATAGCTTTCTAATTTCATTTGCATCTTTAAACGATAATCTACCTAGACATTCAACGGTATCTTTACTCACCGACAAAACTTCTTTAATCTCATCTTTATATTCCTCAACAATGTGATCAACTGTTTCTTTTACTTCTTCACTTGGTTCATAAAAAGGGTCTAATCTATGATTGGCCAGTTGATCATTCTCAAACTCTAGCTTCGCAATATGATTTAACATTTCTTTGGTAACTCTTTTGAATCCGTCAATATCAAACATTTGTGTGTTGTTTACTTCAATAAAATTTCCCGGTGGTACGTCAATAATAAGTTCCTTATTTACACCCTCAATAAATTCATCCATTGAAATACTATCTGCATTTCCCTTCTCCCAAGTATTGGCAGCTACTAAAATATGATGAAATTCACCCAACGATTTTAAAGTAGACATTTCTTTTTCCACTTCATCAAGCAATTTTTTTCTTTCTTTGTCTAAAAGCCGAATATCACCTGCTGTACTTCTAATCTTTCCAATGATACCGTCTGCAATCTGCTGAACACCAAAGTTATACTTCTTTTCCATTCTTAAATCAATCCTCTCTGATTTTAATTCCATTCTGTTTTACGTGCCTTACAGCTCGTCTAACGCTTTAATAACTTGCTCCGTCTTATTATCTAAATCGCTGTCAACAAGCTGCTCTACAGCATCCTCAACACTCTTGATATGATCTAACACCTTCTGAATACTTTCTTCGGGAAATGACATCATAATCTGTCCCATCAACCCACTATCGACTAAGTTGATATACGCACTCATTTTAGATTTCAGGTTGTTTGGGATTTTAAGGTTTGTAAATTTTTTGATAATCAAGAAATACAACCAATCTGTCATAGCAATTTCATCAATCTTTAAATCATTTTTACCTCCGTTGAAGTAATCAGTATTTAACTCTTTTAACACTTCCGCAATTTTACTGGGCGCAAACTCTGGATAAATATAAAGGTGGAACTCATCATTCAGTTGAACCTTCTTTTTCTCATCATATTTCTTGGTGAGTTCACCTAATGTCGTTAAATTCACTGCTTTTGTTGTCATTTTTTATTCTCCTTTTTGTGTGAATATATTAAGGGTGTGCAATGATTAATCACACACCCAAATTAATTAATCTCCTAAGTCTCCACTATCGTTAGGCGTTGAAGGCGCTGCTCCTTTTGAGCCATCTTCATTACGCTTAACTCTTGCAAAACGTCCGATTTTTCCGTTGTCATCCGCAAGCGCTCTATAACCTAACTCTGGTGTAAATGCCTGTCCAGCCTCAAGAGACATATCAAACTCGCCTGAGAAGTTAACTTTAGGCAACTGAATGTATAAGTCACTGAAAACTTTAGATGTAATTGGATCATATTCAAGTGTATGGAGTTCTAAGTAATAGTTCTCTGAGAACTTATCACCATTGATTTCAACAGTCTCAGCATCTACTTCAATCAAGTAATGAACTGTAACTTGTTCGCCCTTTTTAGCAAAAGTATTGGATAATGTATAACTCGTTCCAGAAACGGCAGTCTGATAGACTTCACCATTGGCTTTATTTGTGAATGTAACTTCTGAATCTTCCACAGGTGTTTTCGTCAAGGTAACACCGTTTGAATCATTAACTGTTAGAACTTCATCTTCGTAAACGGAAATAGTTTCGTTCTCAATGGAAACACCCTGCTGCATGGCCATGAAATCAAGATCAAAGAAAGCGTTTCTAATGTTACCCGAAACCTCTTTGCTTGAGTTAATTACGTATAAGTCTCTATTGCCCCAACCACCTTTTAAAAAGTCCTGCTGAACTTGTTGTGCGAGGGATGTTAATTGTGTTACTGCCGAACCAATTACTTTTCCTGTACTAATTTGTTTCATTGTAATTTTAGCAACTTCGTGTATAACTGACTGCTTTGCCATTTCTAATAAACAACTCCTTAAATAATAAAAAGACTGATTTTATCAGCCTAGTAATTTTTCAATTGATTCTGAATCTTTTTGTGACAAGTGATGTTTCTCCTCAGCGTATAGATTAATATGATCGTCCCATCCATTAACCTTCACTTCTGAACTGACAGTAGCAAAAATAACAGACGCATCATGATTTTCTTTTTTAAGTATGCGGTGATATGTAAGATAAAGCTGGTAAAGTGACCACTCATTAATAGCGGAATAGTCTATGCCTGTCATTACTACAACCACACTAATCATGTCTGATAGATCAGCACCATTATCACTTGATTTTAATTCCTTAGAAATCTGATTAAGCTCTTCTATCTCTGAATTTGGTGATTTCTTGTCCTCATTGATTAAATGCATTTTTAAAACAAGACTTCTCAACTCCATGAAGTTTTCATTCGATATCTTTGACATGATCTCTTTATCATTGAAAACCTTGATAAATATAGATTGATAAGCTTCTAAATACAGAGGATGCATCAAAATTAGTTGAAATAAATTACGACCACTAACCAGCTCTTCAGTATCCTGGGGATCGAGTTCACCTTTCAAGGTCTGTCTCATAGATTCAGATATTTTATCTTTGTTGTCTGCCATCAATTGAAGATCACTTGAGAAATCAACATACTCTTTAATCTTGATGAAGTGACAATTCCCTATAGGTGTTTTTACAGGCTGACCAGTGCCGAAAAGCTGCATAAAATCATTTGATTTCATTTACTTGTACCAAAAGTAAAAATAAGCTTATAACCGATATATCCATTTGGGGAATTAGGAATTAGCATTCGCTTATAATTCACAATTTTTCCGAAGCCAGTTGCTCTGCTATCAAAAAGTAGCTGCGCAAGATTGTCTTGAATCTTTAAGTTTCTTAATTCAATTTGTTCCACTTCATCAATACTGGTATAGATGTCAATCATGATATCTTGGGATTGAATTTGTAGGTTATTTGTGGGAGTACCGTTCGCTAAATACATACACATTCTAGCAATTGGTTTTTCATCTTCCAGATCATCTGTTTTAGGGGATCTGTAGATTAATAAGGGGATTTGATCATCATTTGTTACATCGGGATGATCTGAAGATAATGGGAATTCTTTATAAAATAAGAACCTATTATTCTTTTCATTAGATGAAATCAGTCTGTAAATATCCAAAAAATTTTGCTCGATATTACTCATTTAAACGTGTCACCTCCTTTATCCAACGAGGGACTAAACTTGTCATAGAAATCTCTTTCTTTATATTTTGTTCAACTCGTTCCAGTAAGGCAGGATCAATTTCGCTATAGATTTTTCGAAAATTTGTATTGGGGTTTGAGCTTCCCCATTTTGGTTTAAACATGGCTTACACCATCCATTTATATGAGATATTATCGTTTGAATTTTTTTAGTTGTACGAATACAGGAGCGCATATAGCGCCCCAACACTCATACAAAAAGGAGAAATAAAAATGTTTGTAACTTTCGGGGGCAGTGGGCTGTATCTTACAAACCGCACCTAATCATTCGTTTTTCTGGAGGCGAAATGAAATGATTACAAAACTACAAAACGTGAACGCAAATTCATTTGTTTTTGGTAAGGTCGCTGAAATTGCTAGGTACAACCCTTATTCGCTGTTTCCGCAACAAACGGTATTGTAGTGACGACCAAAAAATTTGCTACTTTTTCTTCCATACGAGCTCAGGGCGAGAATAAACAAATTCGACAAGTCGATTTAATTTTTCTTTTGAAATCTCGCACTCGAAAGTGAAGTATTTACTTAAATGAGACTGGGTACAACCACAATGCTTGGCTGCTTCCACTTGGGTTATTCTTCTTTTTTGCATAGCTTGTCTTAGTTCAAATCGTTCGATATTCATTTATTCTAGTCCCGACTCCTTTCGCAAGATTTATTTAATCATTGCGTTATCATTCATTTTTATGTTATGTTTTAAATGGGGAATTATTTATTCCCTAGTATACGGTTATAGAAATTCATATGAACATAAAAAACCCTTGTTGTATCAAGGGTTCTTCGTGCATCCATTAATCTGTTATCAAATTCAAGCGGACATTTTTCTGTTTTTTCTCGCAATCGCTTTTCTATCCGCATCCAACTGTTTCCGATGATCTTTATAACAATCCTCACATAAGTAATGTCTTCTGGCATTCAGATCACTCAACTTGTTTTCACAATGATGGTTTTTACATTCAGCAATCACATTTAAATTTGTCTTCAGATTCCACAGGAGATCATTTCCAAAGCATCCCCATAATGTATCCTTGAATTTCGTCTTCTTAATGAAGAATAGATATTCAACTAAGATATCGACCACTTCAGTTTTTGTCACATCTAGATTCAATAGTTCGTTAGTGAATACCTTATACACAAACCATTTTTTATCAGATCTCTTTTCTTCCTTTTTCTCTTGATTGCCTAATCTGTATTTATTCGTATCCATCATTTTGTACACTTTGATCACTTCAACCATCTTTAATAAATCTGAATCCCCATGATTTATCTTCAATTCACGCATTACACATTCGTTTAATCTTCTAATCCTTTCTAGCAATCTAGGGCTACGATCAGGTGCGCTTAAACTTTCATAATATTTCGCTTTGTATAATTCTTTATACTCTTTAAGGAGTTGGTCTAATTTATCAATATTTTCTTTTGTTAATGGTTTTTTCTTATGTAATTTCGGACTCAAGAACAGTCTGTAATTAAACTCTAATGGATCCAACGCCTTATCAAAACTTCTTTTCGTTTCTCTTGCAGTCGGCATAATTATATCTATCTTATCAACAGTCATAGCACCATTAGGAATTTCAACGTTTTTCGCGTCCTTGTCTTTCGCATATTTGAAGAAGTATGGCAGCTTTCGCCTTCTTGTTTTATCACCTTCTTCAACTTTCAAGAACTTTTCAATCTCATTACTAGCATGTGTAGCCCTCGTTGGCTGGTATAGCGTTTTTGCGTAGTCTATTCCAAAGTTGTTCTCCATCGTTAACCATTTGATTACATCAAGGTTTACATCTTTGCTATTCCAAACTTTTGATATGTTATTAGAAAACTCTCCGATGTTGACCTTGAAAGAACTTCTCAGATTGTCATATATTTTTCCGTTTTCTATGATATCTTTCTGAGCAGATTCCATTTCATAATAAAGAGGAAGAATTTCATCATCTTGGCCAACCTTCATATTTCTTTTAGCAATACTGACAAATTCCTTATCGCTTACAACAAGAGCTTTATCACCATCAAAATCAAACTGCAGTAACCTAAATAGAGAGTCTTTGTTTGATGTATAGATTCCTTTTGTGATGAACCATTTCTTCGTTTTTTCGTTTATCACATTGGATCTGATGCCATGCTCTCTATAAAGGTGAGGAGAACGAAGCACATCAATTTCTAAGCTGTCTTCATATAAATTACAGCTAACCTCTCCATCTTCAATTAATCCGTTTGGATTTTTCTCGCCATTGAACCAAAATTCACAAGCTGCGTACAGGTCGGGTATTAAGAAAGTATGATGTGATCCTTTTAACTTTATTTTTCCTGCTTTAGCTTCCTTGATCATCCTCGCTTTAATTTCCTTGATCGTTTCTTTCACATGATTATCTTTTAATAAGCTAGGATATACAAACAGAGCTTCCTGGAGATTGCTTCTTTTCTCATTTTCTTCAACGGCTCCCATAACATCTAACATGGCATCAGTGCTCTGATAAAGTGTTTTGATCTCATTAATCGTAAGTTTTGTTAATCTTGTCATTTCGCTGTCTGTGATGTCCGTTAATGTTTGAAGCATTTGATAGTTAAGCTTACTTGTCTTTAAGTTCTCCTCTTCCTCATTTAGTTTGGATGCTTCACAATTATATTCCTTGAAACAGCGTTTGTAGTGATCCCACTTACTTTCACTTTCGTTGCCATAATAGCTCCACATTTTAAATTGAGACTTAGTAAGGATCATGTGAATATCGTCTACCAGCACATCCCATTCACGACCATCAATGTCTTTTATAATTGATTTACCATGCTCTTTTGCAAACTGTTTGAAATCGAAAGGTACTAGCATCCCCTTCATAAATGGTGCTCTGAATTGAAATGGTTTATCTGCAACAGTTGGCAATATCATTCCGCAGCCATCAGTCTGATCGACTGGAATAGTCATCTTCTTCCGAATTATTTCATATGTATTACGATCAATATAGTCAAAGCTTCCTTCAATTTCATTCTCGAAATCTGGAACAACTATAGCTTTATCAATATCGAAGCCTTCCCATACAGAACTTGCACTATTCGATAAAGCAAGATAAGCATTCCACTTATTGATATTCATACCGCCTTTAGAGTTGATCAATTTTTCATTAAGTCCACACATTAAGTTTGTTTTGTGCTTATTGAGCGATGACTTCTTGATGAAAACACCTTTCTTATCACGAATCTGTCCAGCAGATGAAGCATAATAGTCGTACTGCTTTTTATTGAACTTAAATCCTTTTTTGATCAGACTGCCGAAAACTTCTTCATAAAAACTTTCAACAATAATAATTTCATCTGAAGGTTGTTCGTTTTCTGTTTCAATCCCTAATGTTCTAGTTAAGGTTGATTCAAAAACACCAATAACCTTGTTAATATTGATATCTCCAGTGTTCTTGTATCTGATTGAGTCGAGATTGAGTTCCCTTGTCTTTTTAAAGTCCGACATCAATTCTTTCATTTTCTTCTTATTTTGGTTTTTAATAAGATTAGCAATCCCACACAGCTTTACAATTTTTCTTCTGGTAAGCCCTTCATCCTCCAAAACCTCGATATTCTTCAGCTGCTTTTCTTCTGAACCTTCCAGCTCCTTTTTGGCAACTATCTTCAAGGAATCTACATAATCAGTAATTATTTTTTTGGCAGGATGATGTTTTTTCATTTCTCCTTCTTGCTTTTCCGTTAGTTCAATTTTATCCGTTGCATTTAGACTTGCATTGCTACTTTTGATTTCTTTCAAAATTTCTACGAAGTACGTCAAGCTAAGATTTTCATTATTGATGGCCTGTTCTTCTGGTGTAAAAAATGCTGATGTGTCTAATGAGTAAATGTATACTTGCTTTGATAAGTTTGATTTCAATGAATCTCCTCCAAATTGTTATTTCTATCACGAAGAATGATTAACTTGTTAATCATGATGAGAAGGTGTACAAAGCTTGCTTTGTGCAACTGCTCTTTTGCATGTGAGTGTTTATGTACTACATGGGGGATGCTTTAGATAGACAATTTTCCACTACGTTCCAAATTATCTATCGTGCAGCCAACCATCCCCCATACCCCCTTCAGACTGTGATTGGGATTTTGTTTTTCCTTTTAAAGAAATGGGTGAAAAGTTGATTTATTATGTACAGACCAACTCTTAAAAAACGACCACGAAAGGTAAATATCTTTTGTTTTTTGGATAAAGCCGTTTCTTTGGTCGTTTTTCTTCAGCTGAAAATATTGGCAATCTCTTTGTTAGTTTTCTCGTCTAATGTACTAAGCGATTTTAAATCATCTGATATAGAATCGGCATTATGTCTTATTAAAATATCTATCAGCGCACTAATGTCTTCTGTATAGTTCGATTGCTTCCTATATAAATTCTCAGAAGAGTTTATATGGCGTTTCTTAGCATTATGTAATAATTTTGCACATGCTTTGACATTTATTTCTTGAGTGTATTTACCTTGCTCCGCTTTTTTCAATTGCAACCCCAACATGCTAATACATTCTTCCTCCATATACTTTCTATTAAGAATAATCTCGTACACTTGGAAATAAGAATTGATGTTATTATATAAATATAGCTCTTTGTTAACTTGTGTCTCAAAGTCTCTCCACACCTTTTTCCCTCTTGTTACAATTTGAGAGAGCTTAGTGAAACCTAGTTTTTTCATTATTTTCTTTTGACAGGCTAGAATCGCTTCTCTTTCTTCAGTCGTTGCCAATCTTGATTCTTGTCCGTTTTCTTTCACTTTAAAAACGGAAGTGCAACTTATCATGCTACGATCTGTTAGACCTTTCAATGCTGTTTCGATGGCCTTTTTAAAACTACTTTGACTTGTATTGTAAAAATCCTGAACGGAGTCGCTGTCAACACCAACTAATAAAGCAATTTTCTTTTTGTCGTGCATATGTTTGAAGTAATTTTGATTAACAAACCCAAGAGAGCTAATCAATTTACTTTTTGTTATGTAGATACGACCGTTATTATGTTCTTGAGATAATATATCCAACACTAGCCATTCGATTAATTCATTGTATACAGAGTTGTTAGCAAGCTTCGCTTTCGGTACAGGGGTTACAAAACATTTTTTAATTATTATGGAATGGCCTTGTTTTTCAAATATGCAATATCTGGCTAACTCTTTTAATTGAGCTTTTCTACTGTTCGTTGAATTTTTAAATGCTAAACCCATTCTCTCGCAAAAATCTTTGTGGTTTTTAAAAATCACTCCAGGTTTTAATATTTCAATTTTTATAATTATCGCTCCCATGCTTTTCAGTAATAATATCTATGTAATATCTCGCTGTCTCTCTGCAGCTGCTATCGCTATGTTCATCTGTTGCGATCTCGTACATGTACTTTATGTATTCCTCATCTAACCCTAGCTCCGCTATAAAATCCGTAAGCATTGCTATTTGATTCTCAAAGTGTTTTAACGCTTTGTTAGTGTTGTCCAAACCAATTTCCAGCGCATATTGATTATTCTGAAAGAACTGTATCTCTGCGTCCTTCTCATCCTCAAATACTTGATCAGTGTAATAGTGGTTATTATTTTGCATGTAGGACAACAACTCTCCTTTCTTCGTCACAATCTAATTTGCATAAAAGAGTTGTTTTACCTACTTCTAATTCCCTTATGTATTTCAACTTACTTCTTTCAATTAAATCAATATGTATTGCCGCTTCAGGACAGTATTCACTTGAAACGATTAAAGAGTCGCATTCATCATTCCATTTAATTATGTTCATTCTGTGATATCCATCAGAAGTGAATGAGTTCATGCTTCTGATCATTACACCTATGTCTTTTCTTAGATTAGTCGTTGATTCTCTATAGAGAATTTTTTTACACACGCCTTTATTCATCCTGTAAGGCATTTTGATTATCGCTGACTCGAAATAGTTTAATTTCACTAAATCAGCTACAAATCCATTAGTGATCAGCAGCGCATTCAATTCAGGGTTATAATATGTGCCGTTGTTTTTTAATTCAGTTGTAAACCCAAGATCCTCTGCCATGCTTGAGATAGCCATGCTTCTGAATTTACCCAATCGCTTCCTCCTTCCTTTATTAAGATTTCTTGATAGTTAAAGATGAATTGCATCGGTTACAAGTTAAGACCAAACTTTCATCATTCACACAAAGGTCACTAACTACGAAATACTCTCCACCTATTTCATCAGTACCGTAAATCTCAGAATCGAATGACAGATGTATCTCATGGTGGCCAAAATCATTATCAGAAATTTCACTATTTAAAATTGTTCCTTATTAAACTCCGCTTCGTTTCCACATTTACAAGTTAGACTTAAAATCATTTCAATTCCTCCTTCTGTTTTATTTAAAATCTTTTGATGATGCACCTTCACCTTGCTCAGATAACATACGAAGGCTTTTATCATATTGTCTGTTTATGTATTTTGAAGCTTTCTTGATACGTTCCTCTTTGTGTGACTCAACTAATTTCTCATTGTCGTTTAGTTTCATTTAATTCTCCTTTTGTTTTATATTCAAATCGTTTTACGTGGAACGATATATCAAAAAGGCAGGGATCCAATCTCCCCACCTTTCTAATATGTAAAGCTTTTGATTAAGCGCCACGACCAAATCCTGCTGTGCTGTAGTCAGAAGCAGTATCAATTTGTGTACCTGTAGCAACACCTCCGAAGAAAATTGCAGCTACTACAATAGTAAGTGCGAATACTTTTTTCATTTTTTCACCTCCCTTCAAGTGATAAATTTTGGTAGTTAAATTGCCAACGCTTCTAGAATAAGTTTATCTGCACCTAACTTTTCAAGTTCAAGCAATGGCAAGTTAACAGAGAATTTATCACCACTTAATTTGAAGTGTCTAATAGACTTGTAGAAATAGCTCTCTGAGCCATGTAAAAGCCCTTTTAGATACATATGCATACCTAACTGGTTATCATCATGTTCCTCATCTTCTAGTCTATCTAAAATCGATTTAGCGAGCTCCATTTCTCCTTTGCGGATATAAGCGTGAGCAACTTCTTGTCTATCAGTAATTTCATTCGAATCGTGATTCAACCATTTATTTTCTTTACCCCATAAGTTTTCAAGGAAGCACAAGCTTCTTAATGCTTGAATTGATCTCTCTCTATTTTCAGTTGAGTGTTCTAAAGCTGAGAGAAAGCAACGCTTGCTTGTTGAGTAATCAGAAAGCATTAGAGAGTTACCCTGAGCTAAATATGAATAAGCTGTGATTCTTCTTACGTTCGAATTGAGGATGCCATAGCTTGTGTAGTAATGAACCCTATCAAGCTGATTTTGGTTAAAAGCACAGTTGGCTAGAAGTAACATCAATCGACTGTGAAATGATTGTTTTACATATGAGTCTTCCAGGTTATCAATGAAAACATTCTCTGATAATGATTCAAGTCTATTGAAATAGTTGTTCCATAACGCTGGATACATCGGGATGATCATACTGTAGACCTTCATTTCCTCTGTCTTTAAGTTTAAGTTCCCAAGCAATCTGATTAAATTTTCAAAATTCACTAGACCTTTTTCTGCATCTCTTTGTAACTTATACGTTTTAGCCCACTCTATGGTTTTAGCATTCCCAGTGTTACTTAAAACAAATTCGATATAAGCATCAAGCTTTTCACTTTGAGCGTTAACAGACAGGTATTCCAAAGCCTGTCTTGCACATTGTTTACCTGGATCAAGCGTGAATATGTAGTCACACATCAAATCAATCTCTCTGTCTGGATCAATTTCTTTTATCATATCAATGATCATCTGCAAGTCACTCGTTTCTTTTCCACTGATATTAAGGAATTTGTACAATCCTGATGTTTGAGAGTAACCTGCAATAGATGCCAATTTTGCTGCAAGCGAAGAATCGTCTTCACACTTGCTTTTGATGAATGCTTTTAATTTGCTCAATCCAATATCCCCCTAGTTTCTTCTATATGAATTGCAATGCTCTATCTATCTCAACATCAGCTGCAGGATCAAATAGCTTGATCATCTTGTTGATTTCACTCTTTGGGAGCAAGTCAAATTCTCCGATATGCCTGTTGTGCTGAAGCCATAATGGAAATCGATCTAATAGATCATCATTTTTCGCTATGAACTCATGCATCATTATGTTTTGTGCTAGTTGCCAAGATGAGAAGTTTTGCATGTCTCTCATTATAATCCACCTCACTTCCAATTAGATGTAAATTTTTCGTTGTGGGTTATTAAGTTGTCAAGGATCGTAGGTTATTCTTAACGATTATCATAAATCAATTATAACCCAACGATTCATATGAATCAATATAATTTACATTTTTTATTTAATATGATGCATTTGATTATATTTGATTCATGATGTATAATTCGATATCGAGGTGAGAAATTTGAAAAGTAGTAATCATTTTTCCGAATTCCGAGGTAATTTAGGTCAGTTCTTAAAAGTTAAAAGAGCATATCTCAATATAAGCTCTTCTGAATTATCTAGAACTTTAGGAAAAAACAGATCTTATGTAAGTCAGATAGAAAACGGATACAACAAAAAGCCAGATTATATAACTATGCGAAAAATGTTTCGCATTCTAGGTCTACCCGAAGAAGAAATTAAACCAGCGCTAAAACATTTCAATATCAGCCCTTCTTTAGAAGAAGAAATTGAAATGCATTGGGAAGAAGAACAAGAAAGAAAAATCGAAGAGGAAAGTCAAGAGGCTCAAAACAATCCTGACTATGTGCCTCAGAAAGTTTTAGACTATATAGAAGAACAAAAAAGCCATGAAGAAATTGTCGTTGATAAAATAGATCGTATATCCGACAACTTAAAATCGGCTTTGGATTTGGGCTACTACGGATTTAATATCGCTGAGGGTTTATACAATTGTACCGAGGCTATGAAAAGCAAAAAAGAGTTCTTTTTATTCTTTGCTCATTTCTTTGAAGACATCAGTCCATACAATTTAGATGAGAAAGCATTATTGAGAGTCCTCAACACTTTAATTGAAGAGGAAAATCGAATTAATGAAGAAATGATTGCTTTTGGCAAACCACGATTAAGAGAAAAAATTCGTTCTTTAAATACATCAGATGATCTTTGGACTTAAATTGAATTTTTTGAAAGGAGGTCAATAGATGACAGAATCATTACATATTAAATCATTTGCAAGTGAGTATATTAAAAAAAGTTATATTAGAATTCGCAATTTTATAGATGATGCACTCGATTCCTCAGATAAGGAATCTGCAGAAAACATATCAAAAATGAAAATCGAAAAGTACAACATAACAGTCTACTCAAACCAACGACCATCGGATGATGCAATACATAAAACGAATTTAGAAGTTAATAAGATTATGAACAATATCTTCATTTGATAACAGAGCCTTTAACAAGGCTTTTTTTGTTGAATTGATCTAGTTGTACTCAAACAACATTACTTACGACAGACCCTGTCACAACAGGCGGGAAAAATTTCACAAGCTTCCCAAAGAAAAAGGAAAGAAGAATGATGATACACCCTGAAGCGATAATACTTCCATAAATAGACGAAATTCCGTATTTAGAGCCAATCGCAATCATAGGAGAAACCGCAGTAAATGTACAGCCTAATACAACAGGCAGACCGATTCCAAAGAAACGGTTTTTCCATACTTGAAGGAGTGTGGCAGCCCCGCACATGAAAATATCTGCCGAGATTAAGTAAGTCAGCTGTGCAGGGGTGAGGCCGAGCGCATCTCCCACAATGAGTGGCACAAGAACGGCACCTGCATACATCGCCAGCACATGCTGAATCCCCAGCGAGAGCGTTTTGGCTCCTTTAGCGGCACTCATGATTGTACCTCTCTTACAAACGTGACTTTCCCTTCCTCAAGTGATTCAATACGTGCAAGGGACTCGACGCGGTAGCCCATTTGAATAAGCGCATTCCTTCCGGGCTGGAATGACTTTTCAATGACAATGCCAAATCCGGCTACTTTCGCCTTCGCCTGCTTTGCAATTGCGGCAAGCCCTTTAGCGGCTTCCCCGTTCGCTAAAAAGTCATCAATGATTAATACACAATCTTTTTCACTGAGATGCGTATTTGAAACAGCGATCGTGCTTTCTACTTTTTTCGTAAAAGAGTACACACTCGCTGTTAATAGGTTATCTGTTAGTGTCAGTGATTGACGTTTTCGAGCAAAGACAACTGGTACTTGAAGAGCTAGTCCAGCCATCACAGCAGGTGCAATGCCAGAAGATTCGATTGTGACAATTTTTGTAATGCCATCATGCTTGAATAATCTAGCAAACTCTTGCCCGATCTCATGCATTAACACAGGATCAATTTGATGATTTAAAAAGGCATCTACCTTTAACACTTGATTTGACAGAACGATTCCTTCGTTCTCAATTTTTTGATGTAACAATTCCATCATTCTTCCTCCCAGCATATTGGCAAACATTTTAATTTTTTGCATAAAAAAAGCATTGCTGTCCATGAGGAGCAAGCAATGCGAAAACGATCCACGGATCTTCAGCTCAAACAAGAGCTGTTTCATTTTGCTCACTCATAGTCGGACCGTATCGGTGTCCGGTAGAAACTTACGTGCCATCATCACGCGATTATATGAGTGTTATAGTGTTCAAATTATAACAAGATTTCAGACGCTTGGAAAGCACTTTTCTAGAAAAATACCGAACTTAAATAATAGATCAGATCAAAATGTTCGTTTTTAGAATATTCAAGCATCAAAAAAGCACCCTTCTGAGCAAAGGGTGCCTTTTATTTAAGATAAATACAATTTCGTATATTTATTTGTTAAATAATCGATTAAATATTGCACATTTAATTCCTCACCAGTCGCATCTTGAATGATTTCAGATGGTTTTTTGCGCTTTCCATGCTGGTGAACATGTTCTGTGAGCCATTCTTTTATAGGTGCAAAAGACCCATTTTGAATCAGCTCATCAAAATTCGGTAAATCTTTGATCATTTGTTGCTTTAGTTGCGCCGCATACATATAACCAAGGGCATATGAAGGGAAATATCCAAAGCTTCCATCAGACCAGTGAACATCCTGCAAGATGCCGAGGGCATCATTAGGAGGCGTAATGCCAAGATATGCTTTATATTTTTCATTCCACAGTGCAGGCAGATCTTCGACCGCCACTTCTTCATTAAAAATCGCTTTTTCAATTTCATAGCGGATAATAATGTGAAGCGGATATGTGAGCTCATCTGCTTCAATTCGAATGTAAGTCGGCTTCGATTCATTCACTGCATGCACAAAGTCTTGTAAAGATACATCTTTAAATTGCTCAGGAGACGCTTCTTGCAGCTTTTGATAGTACGTTTTCCAGAAATCTTCATGTCTGCCGATAAAATTCTCAAAGAAAAGAGACTGTGATTCATGGATCCCCATTGATGTGCCATCACATAATAGCGTTCCGCTCAGTGCCTCATCAATGTTTTGCTCGTAGATGGCATGGCCACACTCATGAATCGTGCCAAAAATCGCCATCCGAAAATCATGCTCATCATAACGGGTCGTCACACGAACGTCCCCTCTGCTCAATGTCACAGCAAACGGATGAACCGTTGTATCTAGACGTCCTGCATCAAAGTCATACCCCAATTCTTTTAAGAAGAAGAGACTCAGTTCCTTTTGTTTGTCGATCGGAAAGCTTTTCGATAAAAATGAAGTATCCGGCTTATGAGGAGAGGCTTCGATTTTTTTCACGAGAGGAACAATGGCATCACGAAGTGCACCAAACTTTTGATCGAGCTGTTCAACCGTCATATCTGGCTCATAGTTATTGAGTAGCACATCGTATGGCGTTTGCTTCACGCCCCAATATTGAATAAAACGCTTGTTAAAATCAATGAGCTGTTTTAAGTATGGTGCAAAGAGTGAAAAGTCTGATTTCTCCCTTGCTTCTACCCAGACATGCTCTGCTTTTGATTGCAAAATCGAGTATTCTTTAAATTCTTCTTTCGGAATTTTGCTGTTTTCATCATACTCTTTTTGTGATAATTCGAGCGCCTTTTGTGTATCTTTTGACAGCTCATCTCGGTGTTTGTTTAATGCGAGAAGAAGATCTCTCATGTCATCAGAAGTCTTCATATTAAAAATATCACTTGATAATTGACCGATGGTTTCAGCTCTAAAATCGGCGCTTTTTTTAGGCGCCTGTGTTCTAGAGTCCCAATAAAGTAAATGGAGCGCCTCCGTATAGTGGGCGATTTTTCCTAGTAATTGATAAAACGCTTTCTCTTTTACTTCAAGACTCATACGTTTGTTCCCCCAATCAATAAAATATGTATGTACGTTTCAAGGCTACTTCAAGGAATGTTCTTTTGTCAATGAAAAAGGAGGATACGCAGATGGTATCCTCCTCTTTTCCTCGTTCGTGCGTTATTTAAGATGTGATGATTGGCATTACTGGCAGAACGGATTCAATTTTACTTTGAAGCTCTGTATCTTCCCTACGATCAAAGTAAATATGAATGGTTCCGGCATCTTGGCTTGTCCGAATCAGCCTTCCAATACCTTGTCGTAAGCGAAGCAACATATATGGAAGGTCAACTTCAGCACGAGCATCCTTTGCTTCATTCCGTTTTGCCTCAAATACCGGATCATGAGGCGGGTAAGGAAGTCCCCAGATGATCACATTTGTTAATGATTGACCTGGAATATCTAACCCTTCCCAAAGATGAACAGAGCATAACACGGATGTCTCATCTGCTTGGAACTTTTGAACAATCGTGCTGATTTCCTCGTCACCCTCAAAATAAACGTGGAAAGGCAGTGATTCATCCGATGACTCAAGCTCCTTTCTAAAGAGATGAAGTTCATCAAATGAAGGGAACAAAATGAGAGATCGTCCTCCGTTTTCTTTCAGCTGAGTGATCACTTGCTGTCCTTTTGCCTCTTGCTCTTGAAGCTGATGAATCCCGTGGAAATAAATCTTCATTTGCTCATCGTAATCATACGGAGAAGCGACACTCATTGATAAGTAATCTTTGATCCCAAGACTTTCAGCTAAATAATCAAAGGATTGATTTTCAGACAATGTAGCAGAAGAGAAAATGTATGGTCTTTTTTGCGAGAATACTTTTTCACCAAGCACCTCTGCGACTGTCTTTGGCATCACAACAAATGTCGTATCTAATTCCTGCTTTTCCAGCCAGCTAATCGCATTTTTTTGATAAAGCGACAGAGAATACGCCATTTGTTCAATGTACTCTTCCACAACAGACAATTCGTATTGATCGATTGTATACATCTCTGATTCAAACACGAGTGCTTCTCCGATTTTTTCAAGCAAATCACACAATTCACTTGCAGACCGCTTCACTTCATCCACACGTCCAATTTCAAGTCGGTGCGAGCCCTTGATTTCTTTGGCATGTGTTTTTAAGAGATAAAAGAACTCATCGTTTGAGGCAAGTGCATCTTCAACGAGCTCGGCAAACTCTTCACGTATATCGTTTTGCAACAGGCGCTCTAAAAATGTTTCGAGCATTGATTGCTTCACTCGGTACGTCAGTGCTTTTTGTGCAGCAAATTCAAGAAGATGCCCTTCATCAAATACGACGGAGCTATGTTCTGGAAGCAGTGGCAGCTGGCCCTCGCGTTTGCGGGATTCCTTCGTCCACACATGCTCCATGTAAAAATCATGAGAACAGATGATAAGATCAGTTGCTTTTCGGTAATGATCTCTTGATAAATTCAGACCGCAGCGGTGACGCATATCACACGTCAAGCAGTCTTGAAACGAGTCATAGCCAATGCGTGACCATTCATCATTTGATAGTTCTGGATACTCTTTTCGATCACCATACGGATAAAAGTTTTGCATGCCATGTGATTCATGAACAAATGAAGGAAGCGATTCATAAATATCGAGCCACTTCTCATCATCTTCACGCTGCATGGTTTTCTCTAATTTCTTTAAGCATAAATATTGGTCATGCGATTTACTTAATCTCGCATCTATTTGAATATCAAGGTGATTGGCAATTTTATAGATATCACCCTCTTGTTTCACCAGCTGTTCAATTAACGTTTCGTCTGCACATGCAATAATCGCAGGTTTCCCTGTATACCTTGCATATGTGACGGCAAATAATAGATAGACGATGGTTTTGCCTGTGCCTACCCCAGCTTCGGCAAACATCACACTTTTTTCTTTAAAGGCTCTTTCTAGTTGAAAAGCCATAAATATTTGTTCATCTCGAAGATCAAAGCCCTTTTCTGGCAAAATGTCATAGAACACATCACCAATCCAGTTGCCCAGTTCTTCGTAAAAATTATGTTCTTTTGATAATGAAAAAGGCAAACGAGATGCTGTCACCTGCTTCAACCCCCAACTTTTGAATCATTCAGACATTCAATAGTAACATTTATGCTGGGGAATGACAATCTTTTTTACGACCGCAAACGATGTTGATAGGTTTCTTTCATTAAAAATGCATGTTCTGAACGCTCTATGTAAGCCTGAGCAAGCGCTAAATCTTCGATGGCTGCTGTCAGCTGAGCAGATTGTCCACCTTCTCGCCCTTCAATTTTTTGCGCAGTCGAAGCGAGTGCTTTTTGGATTAACTGAAATTGATCATATTGTATCATGGAGACACCTCTTTTTTTAAAATCAAGTTCAGTTTATTCCGTCCCGTGAAGGTTTATACCTTTCTGCGATAAAAAAAGCCACACCTTCTGTAGGTGTGACCATTTTTTTATGATTCAGTTGTCTGTTTTCTAGGCGGGCGTTTTCCCCAATATTGGTAATAGTCTGTTTTAATAAAACCATTAAACAGTTTTCTCTTTTTCGTGGCTTTTCTACCGAAGCACTCTTCGAACTTTTCGTGTGACGTTAAGATGTAAATGGACCAAGTGTCTAGGCTTTTAAATGCTTCGCCCATTCCTTGATACATTTTTTCAACAGCTGGTTTATCACTGAGTCGTTCTCCGTAAGGCGGATTTCCGACAATCACACCATAGTCTTCTTTCGTTTGAAAGTCTTTCACTTGCATTTGTTTAAATTGAATCAATTCACTTAGACCAGCTTCTTCCGCATTCATTTGTGCAATGTCTACCATCCGGTGGTCGATATCACTTGCAATAATGTGAAGCGGCTGATCATAGTTTGCTTTTTCTTCCACTTCGTGACGCGCTTTGTTCCAAACGTCTTCACCAATCCATTCCCATGACTCGGACGCAAATTCCCGGTTAAATCCTGGGGCAATGTTTTGTCCTATCATGGCCGCTTCAATAGCGATTGTTCCTGATCCGCAGAAAGGATCAACAAACGGACGGTCAGGTGTCCAGTTCGTTAATAGCACGAGTGCAGCCGCAAGGGTTTCTTTAATAGGTGCTCCGCCTTGATCCATGCGGTACCCCCGTTTATGAAGACCCACACCAGATGTATCAAGAGTGAGCACAGCTTTATCTTTTAAAAGGGCAACCTCAATTTTATACTCAGGTCCTGTTTCTTCAAGCCATTCAGACTGTATGTTGTAAGAGGATATGAGCTTTTGCGCGATCGCCTTTTTGACGATACGCTGACAATCCGGCACACTGGCAAGCTGTGATTTCACAGATTTACCGATGACAGGGAAAGTGCTGTTTTTCGGTAAAAAAGCGGCCCAGTCAATCGCCTTTGTCCGTTCAAACAGCTCATCGAATGTTTTTGCCGAAAATTCAGCGACTTGTACCTTGATCCGGTCTGCTGTACGCAGCCAAAGGTTCGCACGGCAAATCGCAAGAGCATCCCCTTCGAAAATCACTTTTCCGTTGTCTACTGTGCAGTCATAGCCAAGATCTCTTACTTCTTTTGCAACAATCGCTTCAATCCCCATTGGAGCTGTTGCGATAAGTGTATAGGTTTTCATTGATTTATCACCTGTTTTCTCGTCCTTTATGTATTCAAGATAAAAGCTCTCCATATGTTGAAATAGGAGAGCTTTGTTTTCATCATGTTTATCATAACGGATATAACGTTCTGTAAGCCATGTTTTGTTCCATCGTACTGCAAACGGCAAATGCCTCGTACTCAGGTGGTAATCATCTATCTACAGAATTCTCTGTCCTTCTCTCCGTTTGGTTCCTTTGAGAAAGTTCCCCTACCAAATTTGGGTTTCTCGCTCGAGGGGTTTACCGCGTTCCACTCTCACCATTTCTAGTGAGACTTCGTCACTGTGGCACTTTCAAGGATACTTTGCCATATCCTAAAAGGACGTAGGCATTTTTCCTGCCGTCAGCCTTTCCCAGGCTGCCCTGGCTTATTTTTTCGCCAGGCACGAACACTACGGGCATCTCAGCACCGTGCGAGCATGGACTTTCCTCTGCAATGTCTAAAAGCATTACAGCGATTACCCGAACGTTAATCAATAAGCGTTATTATAAACGAAAATGACATCAGGCACAAGCTTTTTTCAGCAAGACTCAATCATAAAGCTTGCTGCCGAAAACGTGTTTCTCAAGGTTAGATAGTCTTTTTAAAATATCAAAGTTTGTTGTATTAGACTGTGCAGGCTGTCTTTTCCCTTGTTCAACAGCTTCTTCAAGCTGTTTAGACAAATGGAGGTTTTCTTGTTGAAGCTTTTCGATTTCTTGGTTGAATGTCTCATAGTCTTTAATGACCATATCTAAAAATTTATCGACTTCTTCTTGCTTGTATCCTCGGACACCTGTTTTAAATTCTTTTTCTAAAATTTCTTTCGCAGAAAGCTTTACTTTATCAGCAAGCATCTTTTTCACCTCATATCGTGAATTCATAGTATATTTTTTCAGAAATACGTGACGTTGTCAAATTTTCTCTTGCTTTTAGTCAAAAAACGGATCTTCTGCCTCAACTTGCGCTCTCAAATCATCCATTGTGATGTACATAATGGGGTAATCGGTATAGGTTTCCGCTTCTTTGATCATGTACTTTGGCGAGCCATCATGCTCAGGATCATAAAGGGCGAGAAGGCCATCTGTTTTTTCAATAAAAAAACGGTTCTTTTGTTTAAATTGTGCCGGACTTTCATATGGTCTATGCGTGACACTTTCTACAAAATCGGCCTGTGCAAGAATCCCCTCATACAACTCTTTGTTTTGTTCATTCCAGCGCTCTTCCTGTTCATAAAATGGCGTAATGACAGCAAGTTTTAACGCTGGATACTCCTCTTGAAGCTCAAATACTACTTCGGCTGTCCAGATTTCTGCCCCAAGCTGGCCCGATATGAGAACCCATTCCAGGCCTTCTTCAATCAGGGCTGTCAGCCTTTTTTGAAGCTCCGCTTTTATGTATTGAAGTGCAGGCTCGTCTTGTTTGAATATCCCAAGCTCAAATGGCTTGTACCCTGTGACAGCAATAATTTTCATTTTTTCACCTGCTTTTAAAAAATGGGACTTATAAAAGTCCCATTTCACTTTATCTGTTACAGCAAGGTCCACCGCAGTTAAAGTGTTGATGTGTTGCCGGGTCCACCTGAGAAAACGTATGCGGGAAGTAGTGAACATGTTTGAAATTTTGATGGTGAACATTTGTCACATGTTGCGGATGGATATGCGGCACAATTGTTGTTGAATCGCTGTGTGTACAGCAATGATTCGTCGGATGAACAATTGGCTGTGTAACATTCGGCTGGCAATGATGATGATGATGGTGGTACATGTAGCATTCCCCTCTCCTTAATTTTCTTACATTAACAATGTATGAATTAAGAGGTGTACATGTACTAATGCATTAACCTATTTTAAAAGTTTGCAAGAAAAACATCCTTATAGTTTGAAAACACAAAAGCGACCAAAATGACAACAAGAAAAAACAAGTAGAAAAGACCCTTATACATGCTCTACGCTCCTCATTCAATATCTAACGTTATTTTACAGGATTCGTGACTTTTCTACAATAAAAGTGCTAAACAATTTTTATTTTCGGCCGAGAGCCGAACGTTGTCATGTTTTGCGCTTTCCCGGGCAATAATGTTCATTGCCCAGCTTTTCTCAAGAGCCGTTTTTTTCGCTTCTCAAGTCCTTCCGTGTCTCGCTGACTTAACGATGAGAATGATAATAAAGATTCAGTGATGGATAGAGCTGACCTTGCATCTTTTTGACGATGCTCTTTATACTTCGCAAGCTCTATACCCGCTTTTAATGCTAAATGGACATCATTTGATTCAAATAATTTCTCCCATATTTGAACCGCTTCATCCCACTCTTTTTGTCGTTTATATTGTAAGGAAAGATCATAAGACGCCTGATTCGCATGCTCAAAATCAGCATCCGTTAATTCTTGCAAATGCTTCGTTGCTTCCAGTACATCACGATGGGCAAGATGCCACCTGGCGAGCGCATACTTCTCATTGTGTTCCTTTACCGCATCCTCAGATAGAATTTTTTTGGATAGATGAATGTAGAGGCTGATTAACGATAAGACGTCTAGTTCATTATGAGTCAAGATCCCTTCAATCAGCTTCGGATTTTGTTCTTTTAAAAAATGAAAATAAATCATCGGTGCCAAAAACCCCGGCGTGTCGTTTTCACGATGCACGTGCAGCTCTTCTTTTTCCACAACGGATAGCGCCATTCGTTCATATTTATGCTTCCACAATCGTCTAGATCCGTGCAGAAGATCAAAATGACCGAATTCAGGAAGTGCAGGGATTTGATCTCGTAAGAGCGTATGTCTCGTTTTCACTTGCGGCCAGTCGAAAGATTTTCCATTATATGTAACTAGCGATTCTACGTTTACTTCATCGAGAAAGCTTTTGTATAGGGCCGCTTCATTTCCTGGATTGGTGAGCAGGTGCTGTTTCACCACCACTTTGTCGGAAAAGACACGTGCGTGTCCAAGCAAGAAAATCATATTTCCCGTACCGCCAGATAATCCTGTTGTTTCTGTATCAAAGAAAAACAGCTCGTGCGGCTCGTAACCTTTAGCCGATAGCGAATGCTGGATGCCGCTTTCGTTCCATGCCTCGATGATCTTCGGCAGTTCCGCAAACGAATAGCGCCCATGCTGATCTTCTAATGAATAGGTGACCTCCCGAATCAGACAAAAGGAATCCTCAAAGTGATAAGGAGATACACCTAATGTTTCCCATTCTTTTAAAAATGGGATATTTTCTGAAGTCACAGGCTGAGGTTGTCCTTCTGATGTTCTCTGCCGGTTTTCATGTGTCTGATTGTGCGATAGGTGCTTTTTCATTCTGTTTAATTTCCCTTTTAAAGACATGAGCAGGTGTCCCCCTCCTTTCCCTTAAAATACGGACATCAATTCAACGATGCTGCTTTTTCCGTTGACCTCCTTCATTTCCATACCAATGCATGATGGACAGCCATTTTCACAGCGGCACCGCTCAATTAGCTGAATGGCTGCGCCTGCTATTTCATCGAAACGAGCTTGTACTTCCTTACTTAAGCCGATTCCGCCAGGGTAATGGTCATATAAAAAGACCGTCGGTTTTCCGGTATGTGCCGCTTTAATTTGTGAAACAACATGAATATCTGAGCGGTCACACATCACAAAAGCAGGTACAATGTGCTGAAGAACATTTGCGATGCCAAGCAGCAGCTGTTCAAGTATTTTCTCTTCAAATCTCCGCTCTGCTTCGTGTAATTCAAACCAAGCAGCACTCGTATGAATTTCTTCTTCCGGTAAGTGAATCGGTCCAGAGCCAATATTTTCACCGGTACTTAGCCGGATTTTAATAAACATACATACAAAAGAAAGAGAATCTAAGCACAACAAAAGAAAAGAACCTCCTCATTCGGCAGGTTCTTTTTTGGTTAGCTCTAAGTACAATTCAGCTTTTTTGTACTCTTCCGGATGCTCTTTTTTGTAAAGCCCTAGAAGGTGTTCTATTAATTCCCTATGTCCTTTGAAGTGAGACGTTACCACGATTGCATCAGCAATATTTTTTGTTTTCACTTGTAGCCTGGTATGATAGGGTATCATCTTATCAAACTCTTTCGGTCTACCTTTCCCCAAAATAAATCACCTCTAGTATTAGATTATATTACTCTTTTGTGTTTAAGTAAATACAATAATAAGTTAAAAAAAATCGCCCTTTTAAGAAGGGCTGATTTCATGAACCTGTCATGCCTCTTGAAGCAACGTCGATTTTTAAATCTTCTAGCTTTACGCTGCTTCCCGTCATACCTCTTGAAGCTAAATCTTGTTTTACTTCTTCTGATTTTACGTTGCTTCCCGTCATACCTCTACTTTGAGTAGAGAAACCAACGGAAAATAAGACTGCTCCTGCTAAAACAAAACACGCCAATTTTTTCAAACAAAACACGTCCTCTTCTTTTATTTTAGAATGTGTTTTTTGGCATTAATCAGAACATCATAGAAATAAATACTTGTTTTAAAATCCTTCTGCTGCTTATAAAATTCAGCTATGTCTAAGGCAATTGCCTCAACATCTACATACGCCTGATTCTGTTCAAGCCTTTTCACACATTCTCTTACTTTTCCATTATCACCTAAAACATACAAAGAATGCAACGTGTTAAATTTTAATAGAAAGATTCCGTTTTCCCTTTCCGAAGCCAAAGTGAACCCCAGTTGCAGCCATTTTAAAGCTGCTTTTGAATCACCCAATTTAAAGTAACTCCTAACAGCTTCATAGACACCGTGAAGATATGCAAACGGTGCATTTTCTCTCAGCTCTTTGCTTTGTAGGGACTTCTCAATAAACTTAACAGCTTCTTTTAATTCATCTTTTTTGATGTGCAGGTACCCTAGATTAAAAACAGAAATACTAAATAGAATATCATCACCAAGAGATCGAGACATCTCCGAACAATTTAGAAGCGTTTCTTGAGCCAGGTCATACCTAAATTGATCTATGTAATTGAGCCCTAAAGCAATATTACAAGTAATTTGTCGTCGGCTATAGTCATCGTATTTGTTATATATCTCAACGGCTTTCTCTAGGTGATTCTCTGATAAAAATGTTGATTGCATATGATAATAAGTTGTACCCATTCTATAGTGAAATTCCGCAATCTCTATCTCATCTTGAATGAAGCCTAGTTTCTTTTCAGCAATCTTAAAAAGTTCAATTGCTCTAAAATTATTTGATTTAAAGGCTTCATGAACACCGTTAAATAAATAATAGTAGAAAGACAGCATTCCATTTACTTCCGAATCACCTGCAGCACGCATAAAACTGTCACTGTTATTTTCTGTAGACTCAAGAAGAATTCTATACCTTGATTCTATTAACTGACAGTACAAAATAACCTGCTCATCAGGATCTGCACAGGGCATCAGTTGGTCGACTTCGCTTTTTAAGCCTATTGCTTTTTTTATCTCCCCCCTCATTATGGATTGATACCAGTTATTCAAATGGAACACTAATTCTCCAGTTTCAATTTTTGACAAGTAAAATCTCCCCTTCTTTGGAATACAACTGTATAAGACAAATTGTATTATTTTAAACAATCTTAAGACATAGGCATAAAGTCCTTTTTTCGCAAAATTCGTCAAATTCCACTACATGCGGTTAAGTACTTCCTGTTTATTGTAAAACATTTTTGTATATAAGTAAATACATAATTAAGGGAATGCACTTGAAATCTTTATTCAGGATGTGTTTATAATCGAACATATATTCTTATTGTAGGAGGGTACACCATGACGGATCTTGAAAGGAAACTTTACCGAATCATCTACAACATGAGCAGATTCAGAAAAAATCCCTCGAAGGATGACCTTAAAAGGAAAACGGGTAAGGATGAGCCTACGATCCTTAAGGCTGTCAAAAATCTTATATCCCGAAAAGAGCTTAGATGGGATAAAGAGAAGAAGGAATGGAGGTTTAACTAAACAACAAAAGCCGCCCGGATGGACGGCCGACAAGTATCATTTGTTAATGTTTTTCTTTATTTCTTCTATCTCGTTTCTAAGGGATTTGTTTTCTCGTTTGACCTTAGAAACCTCTACGACTGTAAGTAACAAAGTTGCGATTATGAGTAAAATCAAAATATATTCAAACATAATCAAATGTCCATGTAGTAGTCATCAAAGCCAAACGTTCCTGGAATACCGATAACTGGTACTAATGCGGCTCTGAATTTCCATCTATGTTTTTTGTAATATTTCTTACTAAGCTGTTTACGTTTGTACAGTTGCTTTGCTATATAGCGTCCCGCACCATATCCAGTACCAACAACTGCAGCAAGGCTGGTGATTGCCCCTAGCGCTACAAGAAAAGGATTATGTACTGTAGCTTTATCTTCCCTGTCCAAAAGGCTGTCTAATGTAAAAATATCATTGTCAGAAAGTCCAAGGTCTAAAGCGTCTTGATATAATTCAGGATCGTTCTTGGTGAAAGAATCTGTTTCATTCTGTGCGTATTGTGGCTGAATAGCTTTTGCATCTGCAAACTCTCCAAGCGTACAAGAGATACCCAACGCAGCTACAATGGACAACGTTATTCTTTTAATCCACTTTTTGTTCAAGTCAAACCCTCCCCCTTTTGTAATCACAGGTTAAGGATAACTTAAAATATACAGTAATTTCCATAGTTACAAATAACCGAATACCAAAGGGCTGATTAGTAATAAAGTATGGAAATTACGACAAATAAAAAAAGCCCCTCCAATGAGGAAGGGCTTTTGATTTTACTTTTGTTTTACCAGAACATATTTAGATGCAGCAGTGATATAAAGACCTGATTTCAGCTTGTACATTTTCGATCCGTTTACGTTGACGGTCTTATCAATCGTAAATGCTTCACCAGGTTTCACCTTTTTGTGCTTTGCTGACCAATTCGGCTTATCATAGACCCATAGCCACCCGTCAGCATTCGGCTTCACTACGGCCATTTTAACGCCCTTTGGTGTCGTTTCTTTTTTTGGTTTAGATGATGAAGATACCTTTTTTAAACCGACGGCTGCCGCGATTCCTTCCGCATGCCCCTCGGCCAACAAATTGAGGAATGAATCTTGTTTGAGCAACGCAGCATCTTCTTTACGATCAATAAAAAGGTTCTCGGTTAGAATCGCTGGCATATTTGTTTCTCGCAATACTGCAAGATCTTTAGACTTTTTCCCGCGGTCTACTGCTTTACCTTTAATTTTTCTATAGATCGCATCATGTACGATTTTTTGCTGCTTGCCAGTGCCGGATGATGCAGATAATTCGACGTAACGAAACGACTCAAAGCCTGTACCACCAGCTGCATTGATATGGATTGATGCAAAATAATCAGCGCCCCAATTATTTGCTAGTCTTGCTCTTTGTGATAAATCAATATAAACATCAGTTGATCGTGTGAGCTTGACTGTTGCCCCATAAACCTTTTCAAGAATCGCTTTTGTTTTCTTTGCAATCTTTAATACAAGATCCTTCTCTTTTAAATTGTTTGCTACTGCGCCGGGATCGTGTCCGCCGTGTCCCGGATCAAGCATAATTTTCTTTGTCATATTCAATCTCTCCATTCATTTTTTTATATAGAAAAAAGCTGCCGATTACTCAGCAGCTTTCTTTTCTGATTCTTCTTTTTGGCTGTCGTTTTCAATGACGTGAAGACGGTCTGTGATGGAAGCTGGAATTTTAACACCGATCTGTGCAAGGTTTTCTGTGATAGAAAGCCCTTCGTTTGCGATGTAAAACAATACTGTCCCGAAGGTCAGCACTCCATTTAATCCCATGATCTGATCAATGATGTTAGCAACAATCACGACAACAAAACTAAGCATTTTCCTTACGTAGCCAAACCATGCCGTGCGGCTTCGTAGCTTACCGATCTTCCAAGCTTTAATGATTCCTGTTAAAACGTCGATGACGCTTAGCAGCAAGAGCAAGTCCAAAAATTTCACTCCGCCAAATAGGTATGTTCGTGCAAGGTCTAAAGTTTCAAAGTTTATAAACACTATCGTTTCCTCCATTTCGTTAATCACCTCCTTCAAGAAGGCAAAATAAAAAGCACCTGTTAAGATGCTGTTGTTCCTAAATCCGCAGAAGTAGCTGGCTTGTCGAATGCGACGCCTGTGATCTGCTTAAACTCTTCTTTTGTTATTACTTCTAATGCGACATACTCCCGCATGATCTCAAGAGAGTAGACGCCCCAATCCCAAAATACTTTTATGTCGTCCGCCGTTGGATAAATCATGATGCCCCGCCTCTCTGCAGTTGCGAAAGCTGCAATGTTAGGAGAGCGACTTGTTTTTTTAGCAGCGCTACATCATCTGGTGGCGGTGGATCAGGCTGCAAACTATCAATATATTCTTGTGTTGCTGATTCAAACCACTCTTCTTTTTTGGGATCGTACTTTGCAATAAACAGCCCATCTGGTGGCTGTTTATCTGTATAGCCTTTGGGGATTTCCTCTCCGTTTTCTACATCTACTAAGATGTCTTTGTCTGCTTGCCAAAAGTAATTTTCATCATATTTATACACCCAGATCATATTCGCACCTCCCACGTTTACTTTTACTTTGCTTTAAAACGGACCCCAAACGTAATAAATTCATTTGGGTTTACCGTATTAGAACAAGATTGAACACAAACTCGACCGTCAGTACCTATATAGGTTCGGTGATATTGCGGGACACCCGGTGTCCCCAAACTGGATGCTACACCAATAAAGTGAAATGACTGCAAAGGAAAAAATCCTTCAAGTAATGTAAACGCCTCGACATCATTACCAATCACACCGCCAGTAATAGACCCGATGATCTCCACCACTCCCGAAGCATCTTTTGAATAGCGTAACGTGTGCGGAAATCCATCTGATGATACATATTGCTTCCATCCTTTGGACAATGAAGGTGTTTTCCAAGTGACTGCAGCATCTCCGTCTGTTATGAGACGTTTCCAACCTCTAAAGCCTTGTGCATGGAACGTGCCAATCCAAGTCATATTATCAAATGACCTTGTGACAATGATTCTTTTGTAATTTATACCACTTTGAGAATATGCTGTTTCTAAAACTTCAATGTAATAGAAACTGGAATCATTATCTACAGGCAGATTTAACAGATTTGCTCCCATATAAAAACCCGTTGGCAGTAAAAAAATATCAGTACCGTTTGGCAACCTTGCAACTTTACCGTCGTTAGGTGTAAGCCTGTGCAGCTGGCCGTTATTCCAGTTACTTTTTTCTGATTCTGTTACGTGAATCTTTTTGTTTTCAAGGTGCGGATCGACGTACTCTTTTGCCGCTTCCAGTGCCGCCGCTACTTTATCTTTTGCACCTGCAGGTGTTTCCGCGTGATCATCCGTGTATTTTTTAGCTGCCGCAAGTGCTGCATCTGCTTTAGACTGCGCGCCCTGTTTTGTTTCGATCTTTTCCAAGTCCTCAAACTTGTCTCTCATATCATCAATCGTTTGTATAGACTCTTCGTAAAGCTCATTTATCTTTGCTCTTAAAGCCTCGAACTCGTCCACATAATACTCAGTGATTGGCACAATATCTTGATCAATGAGGGACTTTGAAATGTTAAAAGAGAACTGATGCACGGACATAGATTGATCATTTGTATAGTACAAATTCAGCTCAGCTTGTACTATGCCGTAGTGCTTGACCTCTTTGTCTGATAAGATATATTCCGCTTGACCTTCGACACGATCAATAATTGTTACGTCTCTAATGAATCGGCTGCCATCTGACATAACTAATACAAGTTTTCCCGTGACAGCTGCAAGAGGTAATGGGACGCCATCTTTCGTTAGTTTGAAAATGAGCCTTGCCGTCTGACGATCCTGCGTCCAAAAATTTATGCTGGTTGATACACTTGAACTGGTATATGCGTTTACATCAAAATCAAGTGGACCGTTCTTCCGAATCATGTTATCACCCCCTCTCATGTTACATTCTCAATTGTTTTAATAGGATCAATGCTGTTGTCTTTCAAAGAACCTTCTGCGCCAGCTCCTTTAAGCCGATTGCCGAGATGCTGAATCCTTGAACACTTGCTAGTAAAATACATAGCATATCTGCATTTTTTCCCACGCACTTTGTTGAATCTTGCTGCTGAATCTGTAACTCCATCCATGAAGATAATTCCGTAATACGGGTTTGATGAAGAAGTCCTTTTACCAGCATTCTGAATATCGCTGAAATCAACGTTTATGTCCTCTGAATCACCTGAAACAGAAATCCCCGAATAGCCAACTTCACGTAAAGTGGTGTTTGTGACATCAATGTTCTTACACCCTAATTCTACGCGTACACCGTTCCCCTCAATATCTCGTCCAATGCTTGATTCGACTTTGCCATTACTGCAGCGAGTTAAGAGCACCCCATGATGCTTGATGTCTCTAAATTGATTGCGAGACACCAAAAAGCCATCCACATCTGATAAATGGATAGCGTGCTTGACCTTTACGCCATTGATTTTATTGTCGGAAACATCCACGTCGTCAATTTTTTGAATCCCTTTACGGCCATATACCTGAATGGCATGGCGTACTTTAATGTTTGTAAAAGTGTTATCTTTGACTGAAAGACGCTTTACCTTGTTAACCCTGTTCGTAGGATTGCCGTTTGCGTCTTGCGTGTAGACAGATTCTACTCTAGGAATCATTAGCCTTACACCGGATGCACAATCCTTAAATCTGTTTCCTTCTATCAGAACATCTTCCCACTTGTTGCCGGACACCGCGTACTCGGACGTATCTTCAAAATCATTGTTAATGATGCGGATGTCACTATACCAAAAACCATCAGTGCTGGTGTGAGAATCTATCCCTCGCGCATATCCTCTTAAGCTTTCGGATCTGCTAAAATAACAATCTCTAACGGTAACATGCTTGCTCACAGTTTGATCATAAGCTCCAAATGCGCCGAAGTTGCCCGCCGATCTCATTAAGTCCAGCTGAATCGCAGCAGAAAACCATCTGTCGCCTTTATAATCAGCGAAACCTTTAAACCATACATTCTCTATTAATACGTGTTTATTACCTGCACAGTCAAAGGCATGACCGCCGCACACATCTTTGATCGTGATGTCACGGATGATGATACGCTCAGCATGTGCAAATCCTATGACTGAACATTGTTCTTTGATTTCACCACCTGCGCTATCAAACATGCCCTGTCCATCAATCAGTATGTTCCCGTGGCCGTTATAGCCCCTTGTTTGATCGTCTTTGTCACCATTTACAAGCATTGATCCTACAAATCCACGTTTAATAACGGCACCAGCTTGCAAGGTTAAGTGAGTGTTTTTATAGATGCGTGCAGTCTCCATTAGTTTGTAATGTCCTTGAGGAACAACAATGTGAACAGGATATAATTTCGCAAGACTTAGCGCAGCCTTAAAGCCCGCTGTGAAGCTCCCGTATTTCTTGATGAATTTTTTGAGATTGAGAGAAACTGCAGAATCTTCAATTTCTTGCTCAAGTATTTGGAAATCATAATCAAGACGATCTTTTGCGGTGGGATGAATGGATGCATCCCTAGCAACTCGAATGTCTACAACTTCCTTGACATCATTCCCGTCATGATTCAACACTAAATTAATCAGCCTTGACCACAAGTTATCAATTCTATTGGCGACGGAAAATAACCCGTGCATAATCTGATTAGACGAGTGCGCTTTTTTACTGTCTTTATGCGATTGTAATTCACTGGCATTCTTATTAAGCTCATTCTCAACCGTTTGCATGTCACCGCGTAACTGTGATTCATATACTGAATTTCTTGTCGTATCATAATCCTTTTTAAGCCGGACCAATATATTCACTCCTTTCTTTTCCAAAAGAAAAAACGCTTCTAATTGAGCGTTCTCATCAATTGATCAATGTATCTTTTTTGCTGCTTAATCTGCCGCGCCTGGCTTACTTGATAATCCTGAATGTCTTTTCGGAAGTTTGCGAAAGTCATTTTAGGGCTGTCATACGGGTTGAGGGGATTATAAGTGACAGACACTAACCTTACATCGTCCTCAAACGTGATCCCGTTTGCTGTATCAGCAATGACATGGATCGTGTCACCTTTCCAAAAATCTTCTTCTATACCTTGTAGTGCTGGCTCATAGATATACTGGTAATCTGCCTCAACGACCACGTCAGGAAATGGGTTTACATGCTTTTTCAAAGCAGATACCATGTTGCTTGCTTTTTTTACTGTGTCGTCTCTTATCGGCTCACCCCAGCGCGGCTTACCCTCGATCAAAAATTTATCTTCATCAGGATGGATGTAAAGGATAGGCTCGAATTCGTATTCAGGCTCTTTCTCCTTTTCATCTTCGTTCGACTTTGCATCAGTTGATTTAGTGTCACTTTTCTTATCTTTCTTTTCTGCTCCGTAACCCCAAGCTCTTGTGGATGTGTTTTGGTCATTGATTTTCAACTTAAAGCCTGGCATGTTATATCGACTGTCGAAAGTGTAATCTACTACTTTTCCCATCTTTTTATATACGTAGATGACGTAGTTGTTTACATCAAGCTCTATTTCATAGTCATGTACAATCTGATCCATTAATTCAATCCTATTCTTTTCGCCGAAGCCATCTTGATCAACGGTATCAAATGCAGATTCTTTTTCTTTCAGGACATATTGAAAAGGTGTGTCAGCAAGTGCAATGTCTAGGGCTTCTTTGATGTTCAGTATCTTTGACGTTTTTTCCTCGACTCTGCTATTTACAAGAAGGACAGTATAGACATGATTGGCCGTTACCTTCTTCTGCAGCACGTTTTTCCTGCTTTGATCAAGCTCAATGTCTGTAATGTAATACTTTTGATGATTGTATACTTTCTCGTCTAAATACAGTATGTTCCCTGGAACAAGTAAATCAAATTCAGTTCCGTTATCCTCAGTCCGCAATAGGGTAAAGGTGAAACTCTTCTTACCTGTTGTATCGTCTTGAAGCTCCAACACAGCGCCGACGATTTCGACTAGATCTTTACCGTCTTTGGTTGAGACGTGCAGCTGCCTAAAATCAATGTCAGTTGGCAGCCCGTCATTTAATTCTACATCCTTGCCCTGGTATTCTTTGCTTGGATATGTCGGTTTAGTTGGTGTTTCAGGTTCACTCGGTTCATCCGGCGCATCATCAAAGGTGTCGTATTGAGTAAGTTTGTAAGTAAAAATGATGCTGTTTAATTTTGTTGCATAGTTGATATCCGTGGCGTACCCAGCTTTTGAAACTGCTGCAGTGGCCTTTTTATAATCTTTTTCACCTACCACATCTTTATATCGACTCAAACGGGTGTACAGGCTTCCAAGATCTGCTAAGCTCTCTGCGTATGATGGATACTTTCTAAACTTAGCTTGTATCCTGGTGACGTTTCCCTTTTTGTCTTGTTCGCTTGTCCACATGAGAACATATTTACCGTTATATGTCCCTTTAATTCCAAACAAATTATTTGCTTGTTTAGAAAGTCCGCTGGATCCGAAACCACTTTCTAAGCACCCTTGGGCAATGACTAGGCTTGCAAGGACATTATATTTTTTATAGACTTTCTGCGCCCCTGGTGCTAGTTTTTTTATAAAATCCGCAGCAGCCATGACAACCTCCTTTTACGGAAAATAAAATCTTGTATCGAATACAATTTCAAAATCACTTGTATTCTGTATCTCAAACTCATTCATGCCTTTATCTAAGGACGGTATCCTTCCCGATGTTTTCAATCTTTTATTGCCGACAACGGTATACTGTTTCAAGTTCCTGACTTGCTGGGACTTTTTCAGATCGGCCTCTATTTTCAACCTTTCGTTATTCGTGTGATTGATGATAGTCACGTTTTTTCCCTTTGCGTTTAGCAGCACATTATAATCATGCTGCAACGGGTTAATAGGCACACCTGGATTGAATACACTGAATCTTTTTTTGTTTTTAAATCGGTACTGCAGATCGTCACGTCTTTGAATGTTCATTCCTGAAAACCATCTTTCATTAGAAAAGTTCTGCGCGCTTAAAGACGTGCCCTTTGACTCTGCCAGCCCTGTGATATTGTTAAAATCCACTTGGAAGGATACCTGGTTTTTTTGCTTGTCTTTAGGGATCGTAAACCCTCCGTCACACGTAACCGCAAAACGCCTCCCAGGAAGCAGATCACATGAGATGTAATACCAGAAGGGCTGAACAACGAGATCATAAAACTCATGCCTGTACTGATAAAAGTTTGCCGCGATTTTAGCATCAAGCAATATCTCAACTTTGATAGGCCTTTCTTTGTACACTATGTCGCGCGGGTGCTGCGTCGGTACAAGTCCGTTAAACCTGGTTAACTGTACAAGCTCCCTTTCAGTGCTTGGCGCGTCAGGTGCAAAGCTAAGCAACTTAAAATAGGGCAGTAACCCCGACAAAGGCTGCTCCCCCATTCCGTCTCTGAAATCAAAATACAGATCCATTATCTTTTCAGCCCTCCTTTATACGCACTCTGCTCATATTTTTGAGCGCTCTTTTTATCCAGTATGGATGTGTCACCTTGTTCAAAAACGATGTCTGCTAAATGCTCACCGCCAATAATGACAGGCGCAGGATAGACTTTGATTGTTTGCCCTGCAGCACTTACGTTTTCATTGTTGGTCTGTAGATTATTTGACAGAAGACTAATAAGGGCATCTAGCTTCTGATTTAGAATAGGCGTGTCAATTTCATTTTTCACAGTCAGTTCGGCGCGCATTGTGTTTATTTCATCTGCGGCTCCCTGGATGTTAAACGCCATTCTATTAATTTCAGATTTAAAGGACGTCATAGCACCTTGCGCCATAGCTGCTGTGCTCTTTTTCACGTCCTGCGCTTTTTCTCCAAGCCCAATGATAAACCCATCGCCAAAGTTCACTCCTTCTGCAATGGTCTTCTTTGCAGGTGATTTTGATTGTATGGAATCTTTCAGCGAACGTATTGCAACTTTCCCGATGGCCCAGGCAGCTTTCCATATCGTACCGCCGGTTCCACCCATACTACGAATACCGTTAGCAAAACCTTTAGAAAAATCAGCACCTGTGCCAGTTGTTTTCACGCTTGATAAGCCTTGTTTTCCTGATTGTGCTACGGTGCTACCCGAATTACTAGCGTTTCCGGCTTGGCTACGAATCCCCGATGCAAATTGAGTCCCTGCTTTTTGTCCGCCTCCACCATCGGTTGTTTTGGCAAGCTGGGCTGTTACTGTCGCACTAACGGATGATGCTGCAGACGTATTGGCGCCCTTTGTGCTTGTTATTCCTGAACTGTGACTTTGTCCTTTTGTTACACCCGCTTGCGTGGCTTGCGTGGTATTTTTGTTTAGGTTTGATAACGCTGTTTGGTTTACACTGCTTGCTGCAGTGCTTGTGCTGCCTTTTGTTGAGCTTATACCTGCGCTAAACGATTGGCCTTTTTGTGAGCCGAATGTTTTAGCACCTGCATTGCCTTCGCTCAGCTTTTGTTTTAGTGCTTGCTGCAGCACTGTCCCACTGTTTGATACGCTGACTTTTGACGCATTGATACCGTCACTAAACGATTGACCTTTTTCTTTCCCTGCAATTCTAGGTATTCCAGTCTCTTCACGTAATTTCAGATCCAATGACTGTTTTAAAATGGAACCACTCGCTAAAGTATTTGGAGTGGCATCTATTAGACCATCAGCAAATTCATCGCCCATTTTCTTTCCTGAATTACGGGCAGATGTTTCGCGGTTCATCTTCTTCTCTACTTTGGCAATTGCTTTGTCTGCTTGGGTGGCAGCTTCGTCACTTGCAAGCCCTAATCCTTCATTAAACTCAATGAGGGATTTTCTTGTTTGCTTTAGCGCTTCTTCTTTGCTGTCCCCAAGTTTTTGTAAGAAAGCAACTTGTTTTTCGGCCCATCGTGCTTGGTATTTTGCCTCGCTCTCTTCCACTTCAATAAAAATCCCCATTGAATTACTGGAGTATTCTTTTTGTTTTTCAAGGGCTTTTCCCGTTTCCAGGTCAAGCAGTTTCCCATCTTTAGACATTTGATCAAAAAGGGCTTCTGAGCTTTTCTTATATGTGTTTAGGTTTTGAGCAAGAGATTCTTGATAGTCTGCATTAATTTTGGCTTTTAGAGCCTTATGTTGTTCAGCGTTTATCGCTTCTTTAGCAAGAGCCTCATCCATCACTTGAGACATATAATCTCTATCTTTTTTTGCTGCCTTCTGACCTTCCTTATACAGCTCAGTGATCTGATCGTTATAGCCTTTAGCATTTTTAAAAGATAACTTATTTTGACTCTCGGAAACTCTCTGTTGGATAGCTAAAGCATCCTTTTGATTGGCCGCAAATTTACTAGTAGCCTGTTGGAAGAATGTGATGATCTCGTTAAATGTTCTGCGTTGTACTTCGTTCATATTAGAAGTGATTAAGCCTGTCTCTTCCTTTAACTTCTCAAACTGTTTCATTTTCTTACGAACTGTTTGTACATCCTCATCAATTTTCCCGACAAGCTGATCAGACCATTCCTCGCCTTTTTCTTTCATTTTCCCTTCTTGATCTTCAAAAAGACCATTAAGGACAGCCAATGCGTCTGTCTTAAATCCTTCTAATTCTTTAACTAAAGAAGATGACATATTTTGATAAGTTTTAAGTAACCTATTTGCCATTTTATCTGCTTCTTTTCCTGAAACCTGCGTCAGTTGGAAAAGTTGTGATGTAGCTTTTTCACGTAGATTCACGTATGATCCGGCCGCTTTTTGAGTTGCCTTTGAAACACCCTCGCCATATAGAAGCGCTGATTCTTTTGCTTCTTCCTGGCGTTTCTTTTGGTTTTTCAACTGCTCATTGTAAGCGTATGTTGCAACGGCAATGCCGCCTAGTAAAGCCGTTCCGCCAACTATGGCAAGCCCCACTGGACCCGTAAATGCTAAAAGCGCTCCGATTCCCATCGTAAGCGTTGCGACTGCTGTTGTGGCTCCCAAGACTCCTGTAGCAAACAATGCTGTTTTAGCAACCGTTTGGGCTGTGGCAGAATCCATTTTGTTAAACATGGAAACGATGTCTGCACCTTTTTCAGCTAGGTTACCAAGCGCAGGAAGTAAACTTTTAGTTAGTTTGATTTTTGCTCCTTCTACAGCAGAATTAAAGGCAACTATGCTGCCTCGTGCATTATCTAGCATCGTATCTGACATATCTTGAGCAGCACCGTCTGATTCCTTCAAAGCTTTTGTGTTCTCTTTTAAAGCCTTGCTGCCTTTTTGTAAGAGTATAGCCCAATGTTTATAAGACTCAGCGCCTACAATGGTTTTAAGGGTTGCGGCTTGCTGCTCTTTCGTCATGCCTTTCATGCCCTTTTCCATTTCTGCAACGACTTCCGGCATGCTTTTCATATCTCCGGCTGCATCAAAGAATGCAAATCCTAATCTATCAATTTCCTTTTGCGCCTTTTTAGCTGGAGTTGCTAACCTGATCAAAGACGTACCAAAGGCTTGTCCTGCGATAGAACCTTGTAAACCTGCATCACCAAACGCCATGACCGCAGCCGCTGACTCTTCTAATCCCCAACCTAGTGAATTAGCGTTAGGGCCAAGGAATTTCATGGCCTCGCCCATCTGTTCGACGTTGGTGTTTGCATTTGCTGCGCCGTATGCAATAACGTCTGAGGCGTGCCCTGCTTCCTCAGCCTTCATCGCAAAGGCTTGCATCATGTTGGAAGATATGTCGGCCGCTGCTGCTAAATCTAGTTGACCTGCGGCGGCTAAGTTCAACATACCTGGCATCGCTGCGTAAATGTCGTTTGCTTTAAAACCAGCCATCGCAAGAAAGCTTTGTGCGTCAGCTGCTTGACTCGCAGTAAAGACAGTTGTCGCCCCAAGCTCCATTGCTTGTTTTTCTAGCTTTTTTATTTCTTGAGCTGTGCCACCTGAAATAGCTTGGACTTTACTCATTTGCTTTTCAAAGTCCATACCCACTTGTACTGCATCTTTTAGTGGGAGGGCCAAGCCAGCAAAAGCAACACCTGAAGTCATCGCTACCGAAGCACCTGTACTTCTCATTTTGTTGCCAACTGTATTCATTCTTTGGCCCATCTTATAAAGCGATGAGGATGTTCTTTTTATCTCAGCTTCCATCCTCTGAATTTTGTTGGTCGTTTGTGTTAACGCGTTTTGCGTTTTATTCATTTCAGCTGTTGCATAGTTCAACCGACGGGCTAGGGTTTGCGTTGATTCCGCATCCTTTCCCTTCTTGATGGCTGAATCTGCATAAGCTCTTTCAAGTGCTTTGACCTTCATTTTATGCTGGTCTAATTGCTGTGAAAGGGTTCTGACTTTCGTCTGCGACGTTTTCAGTTCATTGCCCCACACACCAACGGCAGTCCTATTTTTCTCAAACTCGGACTTTATGTTTTTCATTTGAACGGCAATTGCTTTCATTTCCCCGTTAAATTGGGACGAATTAGAATACAGCTTTACTTTAATGTCTTTGCTCAATCCCTCACCACCTTTTTACAGTCCAGGTATCTGATCAATGTATAAGGGCTTATCCGATGCTGTAGCTTTCTTACTTGGCTTTTCCTTGCTCGCTTCTTTGCGTCGCGCGAGACGTTTCAAGTGATACACAATATCCATTTCATCTATTTGGTTCTGTGAAAAGCCAATGTCCTCTAATGCGTTATACATATCTAGGACAGCATCGGACAAACTTACTCCCCCGGCTCTGCTTCCTCTGCGGTTTCAGGATTCAGGATCTTGCTCGCTTCAACGATATTTCCGATGACATAGTTTGCGGTTGCGTAGATTGTTCTATATAAAAATCGAGAATCAATGCCTTGTTCAAATTCTTCTGCAGTGAATTTGTTTCCGAACACTTCACAAATAAACTCTGATTGTCTACTTGTATAAATTCTTTCAGGATCATTCGATTCAAGGTCTTCTGTTATTTCAGCCGCGGTCCTAAATAACGCACCCGTGATAAAGTTAGGTGTGGAAAATTTCTTTTTCTTTCCGTTTAAATGCAAGGTGATTGTCAATGCCTCCATGATATTGCCTCCCGTTTACAAAATAAAAAAGAGCGTTATTAAACGCCCTTTTGACTCCGTTCATCTATAAATACTGCTAAATCTTTTAAAAATTTATCAAACTTCTCAGCGCTTGAATCTCCATTAATAAATAAGAATTCGACATTTAAAGTGCTTTTTAGATATTCGGTTGGGTTTTCACTGATTCTTTTCTGTTTAATTTCATAGCCGGCTATCCCAACACGTGGAGAAATAGATTCTGTTTTCTTGGCGCTCATACGGCTACCCCCTTCACTTTCCAATGTCTACTGAACTTGTAGAATCCTCTGTATCTTTTATGGCGAATGATGCGCCGTCATATACAACTTGTTTAAACCATTCATCCGGGTCAAAGCCTTCGTCGAATTCAGCTTGAGCCTTCCAACGGTTTTTCCCCTTCCTATTTTGAAGAGTCATGAAGCCCGCTTTAAACTTTGGTGTTTCAGGATCAGCTTTCCCTTCGGTAGTTTTGTGTTCATTTCCCAGCAATTCAGGAAGCCCCTTCAAGAACCAGTAATATCTGTGCCCACCTGTGGATGTTTTCGCTCTAAAGCCGAAAGCCAAGAAAACTGCCTTATCATCAGAGCTGGCAAAAGAAATTCCGTTTTCTACCTTGTGACCGAAAATTTTGTTTTGCACCTCAATAGGCAAATCCGCTAGTTCAGCCTCAAGGTCAATGTCACCCATGTTGTTAAATGAATCAAACACGCCGTTATCAGCCCAAAATTTAGACTGCTCTGATTTAGGATCGACTTTGACGTTTACAGCTCCTGGCAGTCTTTCAGGCTTTGCATATTCAAGTCCTTTATCGTCGTCTTGAATCAGCTCAGCATAATGAAACATGTCTAATCCGTAGATTGTTTTCCCCATCTGTTTTCCTCCTAGAAAAATGTTTTGATGTACCTCATGCCTCTGTGAAAGATTTTTGTATCTGTTTCGTAAAGATCCACTGAATCATATCTTCCGTAACCTAAATCTTTCATAAGACGATCTATTAATTTCGCTATTTCTGTTTCGTTTTTCCGTGTGTCTGCTTTTGAAAATATGCTTAACTGGAATCGAACCTCACTTGCTGCGGAATGGTTGTCTCTGTACTCCTGATCCCTATTTGTAATCTCTGAAAATACAACCCTGGGGAATGCGGCCACATCATCGGCCACAAGATTATGAAAACCACCTGTGACAAGCTGCTTTAATTCATTGTTTTTTATTAACGCTGCACTCAATTCTTTCTTTGCATCAAGACTCATTTAATAGGAGCCGTGATAATTCTTTCCATGATCTTCACAGCTTGTCCCTCCCCTTCGATTGCACTTTTTTCAATAAATGGATGCGGCGGCATTTTAGATGTGCCCCACTCTAAAAATCGCCCTCTGTAAGCGACTTTTCTATTTGGCCCGACCGTTACAAACAGCTCACCGTCTTTGGATTCTCTTGCAGCTGAAACAGTGATGTTATCGACCATGTGAGGCTGTTTTTTTGAACTCTTATTCACGTTACGTTTTTGATGCTCGGCTATTACCTCGCCCCCAGCTTTAAGGGCAATCTTTTCAGCTTTTTCGACGTCGTCACCTATCTTGTTGAAAAATCTCGTTAGATCATCAAATCCATCAATATCCATATCAGCCATTTATGCCAACCTCATTGCATGTGACTTCAAGCCGCTTCTTTTTATTTTCAACGTCGTTAAAATCCATTACGTCGAAAGTGCGGTATATTGGCTCTCCTGCGTCATCGGTTCCCGTTTGATGAAGGATTCGCATGTCTTGCTTAACGTCTTCCCGATATCTTATTGTAATTTTCTTCGGTGACTTGACCCCTAAAGCTCCGGCCACAAGCGTGTCTGATTTTGAGCCGGAAAATCCTTCAATTGAACCCCATGTCTCAAAGGCATTTTCGTAGGACTCATTCCAATTCAGCTCGTCATCCTGCACCCTTTTCTTTACTTGAAAGGTTAATCGACGATTCAACCCGCTTATCTTCTTCATCCTCTTCTACCCCCACATAGCGAAGTTGAGTCAGCAAAGCATGAACAGTAAAAGGGATGTTTGAGCCAGAAACACCTGACTCATACATCCCTCTGTTTTCGTACCAATGCTCGACTAACATCCCTATTACAAGTTCAAATTGAGCGTTATCTTCTACATACCGCCCTATTCCATTTTTGATATATTCCTTTGCTGCAGTAATTAAGGTTTTAAGCAAGGTGTCATCTTGGTCAGTATCAATTTTTAAATATTCATCTTTCAGCATTTTTAAATCCATAGAAGACCACCTACTTATTCAGTATTTTCTTTACCCTCAAGCTCATTGACTCGCGTCTCTAAATCGGTGATCATTTCTTTTACTGCAGAATTGAGGTTCTCCCACATAACACTGCCAGCGCCTATAGTACGAGAGTTAACAGATTTATCTGCTAAATGGTCGTTTTTAATAGACCCCGTTTCAATTACTGCAGGATCTCCTTTGTCACCTTTTGGGCCTTGCTCTCCTGGATCGCCTTTTTCTCCTTTCGGACCTTGTTCACCTTGCATCCCTTGTATGAAAAGAGGATTTTCTTTGCTATTTCCTTTTACGTATACAGCAGTGATGGGTTTTCCATCAGCGTCCGCCTCTGCAGATGTTAATACTCCATTACTTTCATTCAAAAAATCTTTTGCCATGTTAGATCAATTCCCTTCAATTATTTATTCTTTGCTCGTTTTGCTTTGCAGCTCTTTTATTTCGTCTTCCATTCCTTTGAGTCTCGTTTCAATCGACGAATTAAGATGCTCCGGCATGATGCTTCCCGTCCCGATGTTTACCGAACGAACCGCTTTTTCGGCCAGCATTTCATGTGTCACGCTTCCTGGTGCAGCTGATCCGCCGCCACCTAGACTCACTTCCTCGCCGTCTTTGACGATTTTTCCGCCTGCAAACTCTAATACACCACCGATGACAGTTCGATCCCCGCCATCAGTGGTGTAATTTTTCGTCACTCTCATGACTTTTTCACCTCTTCTTCTTTTACTTCTTTTACTTCTTTTACTTCTTTTATTGATAATTGGCCGTATACTACGGCTTCTTCGTCCCATTTCCGGACGTCTTCTCGTTCAATTGCACGCACTTTTGTTGTGTTCGTTTCAAATGATCCTGCTGCAAGATTCGTATAGTCGATAGACTGTTGCTGTCGATCAAATAAAACAACTGCCTCTTTTAAATCCCCAACGATTACAGGTGCTTTCCCTGCTTTTGTTTTCAAGACCTTGTTTGAGATCACCACCACGCGGCGACCAAACAGCATTTTGTTTGTCGGTTCGGAAGGAATATCCTTGAGTAGGTATTTACCGTCCGCATCTTTCAATTGATCAAGATAGTTAAACCCGTCTTGGTTTGTCATGATGATTGCACCAGCTGAAATCGCGGTATCTAGCGTAACGTTTAAAGTCTTTTTAATGTCATCCAGGCCTTTAAATTCAACCTTTTTCAAATCATCAAGGATTTTCAGAATAAGTGCATTTCTTGTTGCGACTGATTTTTTAACGAACCATTTCGCGACATATGTCATGATCGCTTGATCTGTATCCTGCAGCAATGTATTTGAAAGTGGTAAAAGCCCCGCATAGTCAGTGATGGTATATGATAGTTTTGTAAACTTAGGCTGGTCTGTTTCTGGAATGTTCCCCATTTCCTCTATGTCTTGGAATGGTGTCATGTCTCCGTTTTTTTCAAGCATACGGCTACCTGATCTTGTTGCAACCGGCTCGACCGTGACATATTGCTCAAGTTGATGTAATTGCTCACGCTTTAACTCTTTAATAGTTCGTGAAATATCTTCGGGGATCAGGATTCCGCCATCTTCTTCATTTTTTCCTGACATCGCTCTGAATTCAGGATTTTCTAGGAATTCACGTTCTTCATGTGTTAAGGATTTACCTCGAAGAGACTTCATGAACAACTTGGTGAATTTCTTTTGACGTTCTTCCTTATCCCCTTCTGCTCCTTTTCGTCCCTCCGGATTACGTTCTAGCTCCGGCACAAAATTTTCACCGCCAGGTAAATCCGGCACGTTCAGTGATCTTCCTTCTACCATCAATTCAATTTGATTCTTAAGCTCTTTCACTTCATCTAGAAGCTGACGTGCTTCTTCTGATTTTCCTTCCGCTAGTGCTTTATTAGCGTCTTCTTTCTTTTGCGTAAACTGCTGACGCAGTTCAATTTCTTTTTTTGTCATCTTTATTTTTCCTCCTCATAGAACGCAAAAAAGCCTTATTCGGGAAGATCAAGGCTTAATAGTTCCAATTCAATTTTTAAAGTTTCATCTGTTGGGCTTCGTTGTTCTTTCATTTCTTCTACTTTCTCTAAGCTGCGGGCACCTACTACAGCTTCGGTATCGCTATACGCTGGTGTCGTTACAAGAGATATGTCATAAATGCGGTGAATGTTGTTTATTCTTCGTTCGTATATGTCTTCATCTTCATTTATGCGCCACTCGTCAGGCTCTTCTCCGTTATAATCCAACGAAAAGGCAAATGAACATTGATTAATAACGCCGCTGCGTATATTCTCCATGAGATCGCGCGCATATGACGTGTCTGACGGTTTAAATCTGAATTTAAGACCTATGCCATCTATTTCTAGTTCAAGCCGTCCTGTCTCCCCTGAAACGGTATTTCTCGCTAGGGGAAAGTCCTCTCGGTGGTTAAAAAGTGCAATGACGTTTGATAGGTCGGTAGATTCTAAGGCGCTTCTACTGATAATTTCTTTGAACCACCCTAAACGTTCGGACCATTTTTCAAATTTCAAAGCATAGCCTTCCACATATTCGGATTGTCCTTCTCCATCAGAACGTATCTCAATTGGCGTCGTGAGCAGCCGCACTTCTTTTTCTTTACTCATTCTTGCTGTCACCTCCCTTCATGGCTGAACCAGCTTTAAGCCGCTGGTATTCTTCCATAAAGTCAAGGAACACATAGTTCAAGCTAGATAGATATTTTTCACCATGTTCAATAGGGTTTCTTTCAATCAAGTCGCGAATCTCATTTTTATTTAAAAGACCCGCTTCACTCATCGTCTTAAAATACTCTGCTTGAGTTTTACTGTCGCCGCGCAGCTCACTATCAACATTGAATTTTACATAATGGCCCGCTTTTTGATCATTGTCAGTAAACAATTTAATATTTAACTCCTGTTCAAAATTCACGATCCACGGTTGCAATGTGTTTTTTACGTATTCCAGGGATTGATGCTCAATGTTTGAAAATGTGGCTTTATCAAGCTCATTGAGTTTATGCAACGGAACTTTATAAATCATTGCAATTTGTGCTTTATTGAATTTCATAGATTCTACAAACTGCGCTTCTTGCAAAGGCATAGCAATTGATTGATATTCAAGACCATTATCAATAATCGCTATGTTTTCACCCTGGTTGACCCGCAGCCATTCTTTTCTTACGTTCTCTTTTGGTTTTTCATCCAAGAAAGAAGGTACTTTTAGAATGCCTCGCGGCGTGGCTTCGTTTTTATATAGTTTTGCGTTATATTTTGTTGCAGCTGCTTGAGCGCCTATATGCTCTCTCACTACCCCAATAGGCGACTTACCGTGAATGCCATCCGTTGATAAACCTTTAAAATGCAACACTTGGTGTTCATATAGTTCCATCGTTCTTCCGTTAACGGTGGTTTGGTACCATAGCCTCCCTGAGTCGGGATGGATGTATGCGTTTGTTGCATCCGGCCGCAACGGGTAAAGATTTTCAGGGAAACCGTGAGCCCCAAACTCAATCATTGAATAGGCATTTCCCCATGTGAGTACATGCGTCATCATCAGCTTTTTCCACACATAAGCAGTCATGTATGGATTCGGCCTTGCGTAGATTGCATAGGCAGATGGATGATTAGGGTTTCTGTTGACTCCTTGACTCTCTTTTTTAAAAGTGTGTATCGGTAGCTTTGCGATGTCATCAGACAGTACGTTGACACATGCGAAAATGTCAGGCTGCTCAAATGAATTACTTTCACTGACTCTTTCACCACTTGCCGTTTCTCTACCTCCAAACAGATTGATCAACTGGCTGAAACCGTCTAACGTTTTTGAGCCGGATCGTTTTTCAAAAAACTTGTCTATAAACATTTATTTTCACCTCTCTTTCTGCCGCACGTGACTAGACAGCAGGTAGGCATAAAACATAAAAAATACACCCGTCAGAAATAGACCGATGTTTGTATTTACCCGATACGCTGCCAGCAGAATAAAGGTGCACCCTCCAATAAACAGCAAGTCGTTTAATATTAATTTCAGAAATACAATGAATTTTTTCACTCTCTCACATCCTAAAAACTGAAATTTCCTGAAAAGTGTTCGTTTAAGTCAACGTTTGCACCCATATCGTGATACATGGCCCTAGCAAAAGCATTCATAACGGCTGCAGCTGGATCTATTCTTTGTGGTGACTTCGCTTTGTCTAGCATGATGTTTTCTTGCGGATCTTGTTTAAGGATTGCATTATTATACGCAAAAGTGAGCAATGGATCGTCAGTATGTATGACCTTTCTCTCGTATACCTTTTGTCTGTAATCCTTCGTAGGCAAGGAAAGATACTGAATCCTCTGCGGTAACTCCACCATGTTAAATCCCTTACTCTCAAGCCGTTGTGCAAGATGTAGCGCATTCCATTTGTCGTAAGCAGCTTCAATGACCCTTAATTTGTTGACGTGTGCAAATTCAATGATCCACCTTTCGACAAATTGATAGTCAACTGCCTCCCCTGGTGTAAATGTCATCCAACCTTGATCACGCCATAAATCATAAGGCACTTTATCAGTAGCCATTTTCTCTTTTGCCTTTTCCTCTGGAATGAAGGAATGCTGACCAACATAATAAAAGCCATCAAGAACGCCAACCCACCCGACAGAAGTCAAATCCGTTGTCATAGATAAATCTATACCAAGATAGATCGCCATTTCTTTTAGGTCAGGTATTTCACCATGACAGGCCCGCCATTTAGACATTTTCATGTAGCCGTTGTCTTTTTGATCGGTCCAGCGATCCATATTTTTTGTAAGAAAACTACGCATTTTTTCAGGGACTTCGAGAGCCGTTTCTAAATCTGATCTTAGAGACGTCATGCCTTCTTCATAAGTTGCAACGATTGGGTTTGCTTTAATCCAGTTAGATTCATCTTTAACATCATCGCTAGGATCAAGCTCACAAATCAATACAAAATAATCTTCTTTTTTTGTATCTACATCCGGGTCAAGTATTTTACTTGTATATTGATATTCTTTAAAACAGGGACCGTTTAAGTTATAACCAGCAGTTGTAATAATTACCATAAGAGGGCTACGTCTCGCTACCATTCCGCTATTGAGCACGTCATAAATCTCACTTGTTTCATGTGCGTGATATTCGTCTACAATTCCTAAAGATGGGTTTTTCCCGTCTCCAACCTTTCGGGCTTCCCTTGAAAGAGGTTGAATTATGGAATTTGTATTGTGTTTCTTAATCTTTCCGTTGGCATCCGTATATTTCCCCTCTAAAATCGGCGCGTGATGTAGTTGCTCAAGGATTGCTTGATATACTTCATCTGATTGATCTCTCGACCAACCTGCAATAAACACACGATGTTTTTCTTGAGTTGGGAAGATCTCATACGAAGCCATTATAGCCAGTAGTTGCGATTTTGCATTTTTCCTAGCTAACTGAATATATACTTTTCTGAATCGTCTAGCGCCATTCTCTTTTTTGTAAAAGCCGTAGATATTAGCAGCGATGAATAATTGAAAGTCTGTAAGTTCAATTGGCTTTCCTGCTAATATCCCTTCGACATGATTAAATTGCTTGGCCCATTCATAGAAATCAAGGACTGCTTCTGCGTCAAAATAATACAGGCAATCTTCATCTGCTAGCCTCTCTACGTCTTTAATGAACCTCTGAACAGCCCATTTGTGCTTCTTTCCTGCTTTTATTTCCCCCGCTTCGATCTTTTCGCAATATGACCATACACGCTCAATCAAAAGCTCTGCGGTCATTTCCTGCGTTTGCATTACATGCGTCCTCCAAAGCGTTCTTCTTCTTTTGTCTTAGGTTTGTCTTCTTTCTTTGGGACAACCAGTTTACAGCGTGAGGAAATGGTTAAGCCTAAATCACTTGATGCTTGTCTGCATTGTTTAAACAGTTTGTCCTGATTAATTAATAGATCACTGTATGCAGGATTCGCTATTTCAAATTTTTCACCCTCTGAATTTTCAGCCAGGGATGTGATCGGTGTCTCTAATATGATTTCTGTTATTTCTAAATATTGTTTTCTTGCAAACAAAAAACGGGCAAGCGCATCCACATCTAAATTTGTCATAATTCCGATGTTTTTGAGCTCGTCCGCTATCTTTTTGAATTCTCTTTTTAAATCTTTTGGTAAATAAGCTGGTGCTTTTACTTTATCATTTGGCGCCTTTACTTCTTGTTTCCTTCTTTGCTCAATCTCTTTCTTGGTAAGGTTTTTCTTACCCTTTACCAACAATAAATCTACAGGTTGTCTAGGCCTCGCCATCCTCTCACCTCCTTTCAAAATTTCATTTAGGGAATTTCTCGCGATGTTGAGGGAGACGCGGTCTACGGCAAATCGTTTCTAGGGATTTAACCTAGGGGGGCCTTCAACTTCAATGCGAAGCTGATTCATATCAATTTGTAAGTTTTCTTGAAGTGTTGCTATTTTCATCTTGTGCATTTCGATAGCCTTTTCAGCCTTCGTGTTCCGAAGGACAACGAATAGCTTTCTAATTTTGCTTTGCTGTTGTCTGATATACGCATTCGTATAATAGGATGTGTACTCAGTCTTGCACCTCGGACAAACTAGAAGATGTTGTTTGATCCCTTCGCCAATCTTTCTAATCCTAGAACAGCTAGCAATGTTAAATGTCGTGCCGCATTGATCGCATACGCACTTTTGATTATCCATTTCCAAACCCTCCGTCTTCTTTAGCGGTCTTCCTGCTGTGACAGGACGCGCACAGCGGCTGCCAGTTAGAAGAATCCCAAAATAGTTTCTTATCTCCCTTATGCGGTTTGATGTGGTCTACTACTGTGGCCGCAATACGTTTGCCTTGTAACATGCAAGATTGACACAAAGGATGCTTTGCTAAATAACCTTCACGCGCTTTACGCCATCGGCTATTATATCCGCGGCGTGCCGATGATTCACGGTGCAGATCATATGATGGCTTCGATGTCTTATGCTGCTGGCAATACCCTTCGCGCGTTAGTTGAGGACATCCAGGTTCATTGCATGGTTTCAATGGCTTTTTCATTCGTCGCTTCTCCCTGTTTGTACTCGATCCTTTTTTCACTTAGTCCCTTTCTTTTTCCTTTTTCTCCGGCTGTCCGTAAATTGATATAAGTAGAACCTTCTTTGTCGAGTCCTCTCGTTTTCCAATTGAAATCTATTTCAATTCGTCCTTGCAAGGGCTCTCCGTTATGAATTACCTCTGGAACCGAATCTAAATCCTTAAGTGTGATTTGTAGTAAAGGATGTTCTTTGTTTGGCTTTTCCAAATTTGATCCCCTCCTGAATATAAAAAAAGCACCTGTCTATAAAGACGGTGCTTCTTCCTCGCTTATATAATTTTTTCACAATATCATCTTAACACATAAACCGTCTACGTTTGGTCTATGATTTTTCTACGCTATTGGATTTCAAGCGCTTCAATCCCGAAGAATAAAACACGCATTTCATCTAAGGCTGCGTTTAAATATTTATAATATGTGGCCCTTTCGATGTTCTCGCTCTCGTAGATTTGTGCGCTAGTCATTTTAGTTGGAGATAGGTATTTCTTTTCAAGAATCCTATATTTCACTTGATCATTTTCGCCGCACAATTCTTTGTATGCTTTGACCTTAGACTGGATAAAGAGAACCATTGCCACAGTTTTACTGCGACTTCTTTTGATCGACTCGATACTTTCTAAGCTGATCTCTTCAATGTCTAAATCCTGGATAGACTTGTTATCTATCTCTATTAATTCGTCTTTGATCTTTTCACAATGGGCCACTAGTCCGCGGTAATTTTTTAGAAGAAGTTGCGTGTTTTGAAATCTTTTGTCTTTCTTTTTATCTTTTTTTCTTTGTCTTTCCATCTGCTCGACTGCAGCAGTTGCCGCAGTTTGGGAGATAAGGGTTATCATTTCTTCTGTCAATTTCATTGGGCTGCGCCTCCTTGTGCACGTTCGATTCTTGCTTTTAAGGCTGTCATAAGTTGATCCTGCGTGCTTGTCTTGTTTTCCAATGCTGCGGCAACATCTTCATCCATCCCGCCACTAATTGTGAGATGATGTATGATGACTTTTTCTGTTTGTCCTTGTCTGTGCAGTCTTTTATTTGCCTGTTGATACAACTCTAATGACCAGTTCAGGCCAAACCATACGACGTGATTCCCTCCGTGCTGCAAGTTCAGACCGTATGCAGCAGAAGCCGGATGCGCCAGTAATATGTCAATCTTGCCGTTGTTCCAGTCGTCCTCATCCTGTGGTGTTTTCAACTCCCTGACTTTCAACTTTGTTTTAGACAGAACATCCTTGATCCTCGTCTTGTCATGCTGAAAGGCATAAAACACTAATGCTGATTTTCCGTTCAGACCCTCTATCAATTCCTTAAAGGCTTCAATCTTACAATCGTGGATATTTACCACGTTTCTATCTTCGTCGTATGCAGCGCCATTACACAACTGTAATAGTTTGTTTGTAAGGACGGCTGCGGATCCTGCGTCAATGGTTGACTCATCTACTTCTAAAAGCATTTCTGTTTCAAGTCTTTCATATGCCGCTTGCGCTTTATCCGTCAGATTTACTGATACAGTGTTGTACATGATGTCCGGTAGTTCAAGATAGTCTGACGCTTTCATGCTGACGCAAATATCACCTATCAGCTGCTGTATAGCCTCTTCTCCCCCCGCCTTTGGCGCATAGGTGAAAACCCTATCGCGGTTTCGTTGATCAGGTTCAAAATATCTTTCACGGAATCCCGTGATGTGTTTCCCCAATCGTTGACCGCCGTCTAGTAAATACACCTGCGCCCAAAGATCTAACATTCCATTCGGTGCAGGTGTTCCAGTTAGCCCTACAATCCGTTTAATGTGCGGCCTTACCCAGCTAAGCGATTTAAAACGTTTGGCCTGATGATTTTTAAAAGACGAAAATTCATCAATGACAACCATGTCAAAAGGCCATGAATTTTTATAATACTCAACTAACCACGGGATATTTTCTCGATTGATCACGTATATGTCTGCAGGTGTGTTTAATGCTCTGATTCTTTTTTTCTCTGTTCCTAAAGCCGTCTTTATTCTCAGCAGCTTTAAGTGATCCCACTTCTCAGCCTCTTTCGCCCAAGTACTTTCCGCGACTTTTTTAGGCGCGATCACTAGAACCTTGTGCACAGCAAAACGGTTATACTTTAAGTCATTTATAGCGGTTAATGTGATGACTGTCTTTCCTAAACCCATATCTAGGAATAACCCTAGTGCTGGCGTATTCAATACCCGATCAATACAATACCTCTGATAATTATGCGGAATGAATTTCATATTCGTCCCTCGCACTTCGCTATAAACACATCTACTCCTACGAAACTGTCAATCACATAAACTTCGTTTCCTAGATCCTTAATTCTCTTCTGCTGCCTGATCTGTGTCGGTCTTGGTTTTCTCCCAGGCGCCTTTAATTCTACAAAATAGACCTTGCCCCCAGGAAGAAGAACCAATCTATCCGGTACACCTATGTTCCCTGGCGATTCAAATTTATATGCCACACCCTTAATCTTTTTCACTTGCTCTCGAAGATATTTTTCTATGTCTTTCTCACGTGTAACTTTTGCCAAGTTGATTCACCTCTACGTATCCTACTTTAAAATGCTTACGTGTGTATGTTTATAAATTAGGGGAATTAGGCATTTATATAATCACTCTTAAACCTCTAATTTATCTATTTATATCTTTTTATATATCTAAGGTAGTCAAGGTAGTAACATAATAATAAATATAGATCTGTAAAGGGTTTTAACCGACTACCTTCGTTGACTACCTTCTCAGGTTTGAAAGTAGTCAAGGTAGCACCTTCCATTTTCTACAAGGTAGTCAAAATAGAGATCCTTCATGGAGAAGGTAGTCATGGCTAAACTCTAAAAAATCCACCTTTTACGTTTCCGTAAGGTCCGAATCTTCGCGGGGAAGGTTTCTTTTCCCACCCTTCAATACTGCCTAGAATGTCATTGATTCTCATAGTCTCAGATCTTTTAAGACGATTGATTTTCTCATGAAAACATTCAACCCATATTTCAGCTGCACATATTCTGTCGCGCTCGACTACCTCTGTATGTTCGCTCCCAAACTCACCGGACCAGTAAATCTTTCTTGTTGTTATATCCTTCTTGTTCCAGTCAGTAGGGACTTTTCTTTGTACAAATTCACGAATGATACTTTCCCACGGATCCTGTTCTGCGTGCCCTTCTTGCTGCCTCTTAGCCTCTTCTGCAAGTTCCCCCGTGAGTATGAGAGACTCGCCTAGTCGCCAATACGTCACTGCCTCAGCCCAAATCTGATCAACTTCTACAGACAGATCATCGAATACGCTTTTAGAAGGCGTAACGGATCCGCAATCAACGGGCCAAAATCTACGGCCTCCTGTTGCATCCTTTAAATAGTCACTTCTATTACTTGTGCCGAAGAAGACGCATCTTCTAGGATGCTTTTCTGTTTTTCGTGCATAAGCAGCGCGGTATTGATCTTCTGTTCTGCTAAGGAAACCTTTAATTGTATTCAAATCAGACTTGTTATAAGCGCTCATTTCTCCGATCTCCATAATCCATTGACCCTGGAGTAATTCTGCAGCTTCTTTACCTTCGAATGTTTCTAAGCTATTTGAAAACCAAGACTTACCTAACTTCTGTACAAATGTTGTTTTACCTAAACCCTGTGCCCCAGTGAGAACGGGCATCGTGTCATACTTACATCCTGGCTCCATCGCCCTTGCCACTGCTGCAGTAAATGATTTACGACTGACAGCACGGTGATAAGGTGTATCAGCGGCACCCAAATAGTCGATAAACAGCGTATCAACTCTTTTAATGCCGTCCCAGGACAAACTATTCAGATAGTCTGTAACAGGATTAAATGCATGCATAGCGGCACATTGATTTATAGCATGATTCAATTTATCTTTCGATTGAAATCCAAGTATTTTTTCAAGATAGATAATCAACCCCGAATCATCTTTCTCAGACCAAATGAAATCGCCAATTTCCGCGTGCCTTGGCGCCCACGGTAACGGCGCAACACCTATCAACGAATCTGAGAACTGATCTAGTTTAATCCTTCCTTTTAAGTTCGCTTCGCCTTCTAAAGCAGTCAAAATATTCTCGATAGTTTTTAGCGGCTGCCCTGTCGAAGCGCTTATTTTCAACTGTTGAATCCAGTTTAAATCTTCTTCTGCTGCAGGAAGATCGTGACCAGGAGATCCAAAATCACTCACTGCTTGTTCATACCGTTCTTTGTTTAAAATGGCTGCTACTCCCACATCATTAAGAGCAAAAGAACTCATCGCCGTGAATGAAGGCAGTCGATTGATCGGTGTATCAGGTTTTGCCTCGTCATCCTGCTCCCCAAACTTGTGAAGCCGCACTAAATCAAAAGCATTTACTAAACGGCCGCTGCAGGGATCCGTAGCATGATGAGAGTATAAAAATAGCCCATCATCATATATAACTGCTCCCCCTACTGTGGAGCCGTCTATAAATGTGTAACGGCCGCTGCCATCATCAACGGATGTGTATACACCAGGTAAAAAAGTTTCTATGGCAGAATGGATATCGTATTGCCTACAAAAAGCACCTACCACACCAGGCTTTTCAGTGGGATTCCCCTGCTTGGCTGCAAGACGTGCATGACTTTGAGTTGCGCCAGGTACTTCCGGCCATTCTGTTATGTCTCGCCAATTCTGATAGGTTGACAGCAGCCCGTCAAGATCAAGAAAAGGCTTATCCCCGAATTGATAGACATAAACACCGTTAGCACAGATAGAAGGCCAATACATAAGCCTAGAAGCTTCAAACGTAGTGGGATCCGCAAAAGACATTCCGATGATCGAAGCAAGCTTTCTAGCTGCTGGTTCATATTCGTCAGCTGACGCAGTTCGATTGATAGGAACAAGCACCCGTAAACGCGGGCGCCCTTCTTCGTGCTTCCTGGTCGAATAAACGGCGTATGCACACCCCAAACCATCTAAACGGCGTAAAATATCAGCTGATCCACCTGCAGGTATGTTGTCGAGATCAAGCGTCAAGATGTCCCTTCCTGTGACATTTGAGGCTTTCCGTCTATTATTGCGAAGAGTCCCAGCTACGAAGCCCCCAACGTCTTTCAATTCATCTTGACGCGTTTTAGGAAGCTTTAGGTATTCTTCTAAAGTTTCCGTGCCTCTGACAGCTGTACGCAGCTTATCGACCATTTCCGACCAATACAAGACTTGCGGTTGCCATTCTGTGGCTTTCCGGCTTCCTGCTACAGATATGGTTATTTGACGATCATGTTGCATATTGCCACCTACTCAAAATTTAATCTCATAAGCTTACAGGGATCACAATTCGATTCCGTAATTTTCGCCATAAAACCCGATATATTCTTTCAGGAAATTTTCTAGCTCGTCATAAAAAGTTGCGTCAACCTCAACGCCTGAAATGAAATTATCAATATCTTCGCTGGATAAATTTAAGTGAGCTAATTTTTCACCGTTTTCTAATTGAAACCTGATAAAAATTCTAAACGCTTCTTTTGGACTCATACTCATATCAGTTAAACCTCCCGTAAATTGACTTGGAATTTCTCCCTCATCGCAAAATAACTCGTCATAAATAGTCACACCAACATCTGCACTAGATAAACCTAAAGCTTCTTTTCGACTCATTTTCACTCAACCTCACCATCGTTAAAAGGAGTTAAATCAACATTCTTTTCCCATCCCTCACGAAATATGATGGTGTCGTCTTTTCTACGCAATAAGTGATCGGCCAAATCCTCAGCAGTGGTAATAGACTCTTCTTCTATAATGGACAAAACGAATTCTCTAGCCATTAAATTTGAGACTTTCATTTCCGCACCTCAAAAGCTGGTGTATAGATATGGCCTTTTACGCCTGTCCAGTTTTTGTTTCTGTAGATCGTCATTTTGATACGGTGCGTGCCCGCAGTGTGATTGACAATATAAAATTCTTTTGCTGGTGTGGCGGTCTTGAACGATCCAACAAGACTAAACCGTTGATCTTTCCATTTGCCTCCCACTCGTTTTTGCAAAGTGAACCGATAATATACCGTTTCACTTCCTGTTTTGCGTGCCGTGACATCAATGCTTTTAGCACGTGAGGTGTACGAATTTGCATCCGTGGATAGGTTAATTGTGTGTCCGGCTACTGTTTTGTATCCACTTGTTACGGCTGCAGCAGACGGCGCACAAAGCACCGCAGCAATTAAAATAAATAAAACGATTAGTAGTTTTTTCAAAATAAACACTCCTTTAACAATTATCTTTTAATAGATCCATAGCTTGCTTGAAATAGTCCGCCTCGTTTTTATACGAACTTTCCAAATAAGAAGAAATAACGTTTTCTAAAGCTTCCAATATTTCCACGCCCGTTTTCAGACGGCTTATACGCTCTCTAATCGCGGTTAAGTAGACGCTCTGATCATAATTCTCTTGCATAGCGTGATCGCAAAATTCTGTTGAAGAACACGTTTCAGCCGTAAGAGGGCTTGAATATTTTTGTGCCGCCTTCTCCAGCTGTTCAGCTTTTACAAGCCCCCTGTAAGCATCCACCTCACCATAGAAAGGGTTGTTCAGTTGATTTTGAAGCGCTATCCGTTCTTCTTCACAGGATGAACAAGTACATTTTCCGTTAACGATCATTTTCTTTTTCTCCTGTGAGCCCCGTGAGTATCAAAGCCGCATCTTTTACAAAAACCAGCCTGTTCCTTGGCACCCCAGTGAATTAATGTGATTTCATAGACGGACCAGTTATGGCCCTTGTACTTGCAAATCAACCTTTTAATAAAGTTCAAAAGAATCAATCCTTTTTGTAGTATTCTGTTACAAATCCATCTGCAGCAAGTGGTAAACCAGGAGCCCATGAAATAGGTTCGCTCATAAGCTTTACTACAGATTCAAGATCCGCTTTTTCAGCGGGTACATCTAAAACAACCTCGTCATGTACATGAATCACCGTTTCTAATCCAGCATTTTCAAGCCTAAAGAGTGTTTCAGCTAAACAATCCCTGGCAATAGCTTGTACAACGTTCTCCGTTATTTTTCCGCCGTAGGTGTTGACCTTCCCCCATTTTTTCGAGGTTTGATCCATGCCGTAATAAAAGATAGATTCTTTGCCGAAATCATTTACCCCTAAAAAGGGTTTTGCATAATAAAGTTTTCTACCACTCGGCAAGGTTATTGACAGGAAATCTAAGCCGTTTTTTATATCGCTTTCTCTAGCAAAGACTAATCCCCTAACACCTACAGCTTGACCGTTTCGCATAACTGATAGCGCAGCATTTTCTAACGAGTACCATAAATCGACTATGCGCTTATTTGATGATCGCCAGCGTCTAACAATGTCCGGCAGCTCATCTTCTGTCAGGCCCATTTTTAACGCACCCATACTAATAAGAGCACCGGACCCGCCTTGATACCCTAAAGCCAGCTCTGCAACCTTGCCTTTTTGTCTCAGCTCATATTCAGGATTACCTTTTGAGATCAGGGAAATATCAACACCAAACATTTGAGATGCCGAAGCTTCATAGATTCTGCCGTGAGTATTAAAAACATCTAACCTCCAAGCTTCTCCTGCAAGCCAGGCAATTACACGGGCCTCAATCGCGCTAAAATCTGAAACGGCTAGTAAATGCCCTGGGCTTGGTATAAAAGCCGTTCTAATAAGCTGAGAAAGCGTATCAGGTACATTTCCGTAAAGAAGTTTTAAAGCGTCTATGTTTTGAGCTTTAACATATTTTCTAGCCAGGCCCAATGTTTCAATATAATTTCTCGGAAGATTCTGAACTTGTACAAGCCTTCCAGCCCATCTGCCTGTCCGATTCGCTCCGTAAAATTGCAAAAGGCCTCTTACTCGTCCATCTTCACAACGCGCGGCTGCCATCGCTTGATACTTCTTAACCGACGTTTTAGAAAGCTCCTGTCTAATCTCAAGCACCCTCTTAGGCTTACCTTCTAGAGACTCGATGAGCTCTGAAACTGTAGCTTTTTGCAAGTTTTCAACCTCGATGCCTTGATCACTCAACCATTTCATGAGCTGTTGAGAGCTGTTAGGGTTATTGAGACCTGTCAATTGACTTGCTTCGTTCATCAACTCATCAGTCGATCTATCACTTATAGAAAGGGCTCCGTCTACAAGATCGAAGTCAACGGCAATACCTTTCACATTTATAAGTTGATCCAGCTCCCATAAATTTTGCTCATATGCTGGCGGCTGAAAATGTTGTAATTTACTTTGTACAGCCATCTCAACTACAACATCCTGGATACAATAACTTTTAAAAGACTCCCATTTTTCAGGTTCGTGGTGCGGATATGTTCTAGTTCTCCCGCCGTTTTTCTTTGAAGGTTTTGTAGGTGTACAAAACAATTTAATAAGCGCATTTCCAATAGACATTTTACGTTTATCATTCGGCAAACCAAGTGCTTTCGCTGTTGCCGCTAGACCTGCAGTGTATCCACAATACAAACCGTGGAACATGGTGCAGCGCCACTGATTGACCCACTGTTTAGGATCTATGCCGAAATATTTGCTTAAACAGTACCACTCAAAGGCAGCGTTATAGGCATGCTTTATAACTGCAAGATCAGAAATAGCAGATTGAACATAATCAGGAATTGTTTCACCCTGGGCTAAATCTACAATTTTTGTTTCCCCGCCGTTTATCGAATATGCAAATAAGAGAATTTGAAAGTCAGGAGACTGCACATATTTGTACAGTCCTGCCTTTTTGATGTCTACACTGCTAAAAGTTTCTATATCAATGTTTAAAGAATGGATCATTGACCATACACGCCGCCAATTGGCTGACCTGTAATAGGATCAAATTGCTGCTGCACTTGTCCTGGTTGCTGCATTTGCCCTGGTTGTTGTTGTTGTTGCGGTGCAGCATACCCAGGTTGAGGCGTTTGATATTGCCCTGGCTGCGGCTGTTGAAATTGCGCGCCCTGTTGCGGCTGTCCATAGTTTTGCTGTTGGCCATACGAAGGAGAAGGCTGCGGCGCGCCCCCAAAATCATCTGTAGCAGCAGGTGCAGCGGCGCCAAGAGGCTCCCCGTCTCGCGTCTTTTGAACGTTTGTACTTAAATAGCAACCGATCCCCTTTTTACCCTGTGCAGCATAAGGGGCAAAGTTTACAGCTACACGTCCATACATTCCGCTATAGACTTCTGTTGGATCGACAATCGGATTGAGATTGATGTCTACAATCTTAGGAGGCTGATCAACTTTTGATGAAGCACTGAGAACCCAATGCCCTTTGCATTCTGCTCCGAACGGTAAACCATCGGAAGGCTTAACGCCGTCACCATCATATATAGGAATGGCGACCATAGGAGGCACAACACCGTTCCATTTCTTTTCTTTACCTTGCAGCTTTGCTGCCTCGATCGCTGCATCAAGTCTTTGTTTTGTGTTTACGTCTGTCTTCGGAATAAGCAAGGTGACGCTGTATTTTTCTTCTCCTCCGTCATGTCTAGCTCTAGGGCTTAATAAATTAACATAGCTTAGTCTTGCTTCACCTGTTACAACACGAGTAGGGTTATTGTTTGTCATAATTTCATTTCTCCTTTTTTTCCGTATGATTTTATATATTTTTCGATTAGTCATCGAAAGACAGCAGATCATCTAAAGACGAATCAAACTTTATAGTTCGATCAATATAAATAGCTTCTATGTCTAGATGTCCGTTTTCCAGTGAAACCTTAACGTATCCGTCGTTACAAAAAACAATAGCGTTTTCTTTACTGAGATCTACTTTTTGTTCCTTTAAAAGATTAGATACTGTATTAAACATTGGGCCCTTCCTTTCTTAACTAAAATCTTCCGTAGCAGCAGGCGCATTTGAAACGGGTTGACGCTTATCACTTTCAGGAACGAGAGTAGGCTTGCCCGTTGACTTCACTACCAACCCCTCGGCCTCTAGTAAGTTTCTAAACTCTTCTTTTCCTAAAGCTTTCTCTAGTTTAGAAACAGACAATGGAACACGATCAAAGAGCATAGATTCATCAATCCCGTTATTTTTCAAGTGATCAAAAGCTTTATCTATATCAGAAAAACTTCTTGACCCTCTCCCCTCTACAGCTTTCCAGCCAGCTATACTTTTACCTTTTAGCGACTCGGCCAATGCATACTCTTTGAGAGCTTTTACCCAAGACTCTACGTGCTGGCCCTTTTCAAGCATCTGACCGACTTCTTCGTCTGTAAGCAGCGGCGGTTTCAAGGATGTAAAATCAGCCAAAGCGCTAAATTCTTCGGCGCGTGCTCGACACTGCGCCTTCGCTCTGCAGAATTTACAATGTTCACCTGGGATAAATTCTCCTTCTCCGTCGAAAGCTTTTTGAGCAATGGGTTTGATCTCTTCACCCCAGGCAAGAAGATCTGCTACCGAAAGATCAAATTCAGAAACATTGTTTAACCGTGGTTGAATAATTGCTAATTTAATAGACTCGATGGGAAACAAAAAACCGTATTCGACATAGGCACCCAGCGCGTACAATTTCATTTGTGAATTGTTTTCAGCACTTACAGGAACACCTTTACCGTATTTAAAGTCTGTGATGTACAGCGTGTTCCCGCCTATGATTAGGCAATCCACTGTACCGAACCCTTCGGGAGCATAGGCGCTATAATCTAATCGTTTTTCTACTGCTACATATGGCGGCGCTGTCATGCTTATAGTTAGCCCTTTCAAATAATCAAGATATGAATCAGTGTGTTTAAGCATTTCATCTTGAAAGAGTTCATGCTTCTTCATCTTGTTAAGTCTTCGAGTAAACGTGCTTTTTGGCATCGGCTCTAAAAAATGTTTTCTAAGCTTTAGTTCAGCTATTTCATGTGCAAGCGTTCCCTCTTCGGCATATGTTGAAGTAGAGTCGGGAAACTGTTCTTCAAGTCTTGCGCTAGGTGTGCACGCTAGCCATCTAGTCGAACCACTGGCCGACAATAACGCATGGCTTCTTTCAGCATGAGCGATTTTGCTCATATTTGTGCACCCAACTCACGTAATTTAGTTGCAAAGGATCCGTAATGTTCTTGCGGCAATTGAGTCAAAGCTTGTACACCGAACGAAGCTAAAAGACTAACAAGTTCATTCGATCTTCCTGAATCAAGTAAAGAAGATGCTGCAACGGCAAGCTGATCCTGGGTATAAGAAACTGTAGCCGTTGGTACAGTTGAAGTATTTGGCGCCTGTGGCCCTGGCTGCGGTGCCTGTTGGTTTTGTAAAGGTACACCTGTTGGCACACTGTTTTGTTGCTGCGGTTGTTGTTGTTGTTGTTGTTGTTGTTGCGGTTGTCCTTGAAGAGGCGTAACTTTCATACCTCCCAAAGCTGCAGCCAATTTTTCTAGCGCTTCTACGAGACCAGGAGCTTCAATTTTTACGTTGATATTCATTTGTAAAACCTCCGAATTGTTTAATGTGATATAATTTCAATGAGTTTTTTGTTAATTGTCCATCAGTTGCCGCTGATGGGCTTTTTTACGCTTTCGACGTTGAGACCTTTCTCGATTAAGCGAGATAAGACAGATTCAAAATCAATCAGTTTATCAGAAGGGATCTCCATACGCTTCAAGTCCTCGCAATTTAACACGATCAAAGAAGCTACTTCTATACATGATGCAAAATCATTTTCTTCAATTGCTGCAGCGAGATCGTTAATTGAGCGTTTAACAGATTCGATAAGACGGATCGCTTTTTGTTGATCGCTTTTGTAAAAATCCAATTTCACGTTCAAGAGCCATTCACCCCCCTTTCAGGCTTACCGCTTAATTTCAGGAAAAGTGCATGCGCTAAGACAAAATCATCCGCGTCACCACTGATAAAATAAGGTTTTGATAAATTGCAGATTCTTGAAACCTCGGAACCTTTACACATTTTGCTTGCGAAGATAACCCTATTTACTTTCATGAAAACACTTCGCTCTCAATAGATTTTAAAAATTAACATATTAAGGATTAATTTTGTATTTACTTAAATACAATAATGTGGTATTATTTCTTTGTTAGTTGGTCTTGATTTTGTAAGATTTTCTCAATCGTAATTTCCCATAACACTGTGATTGGCTTTGTTCCTTCTCCCCAATGGTTAAGGATCTCAATCGCGGAAGTAGGATCTACTTTTGAAAGCTCACTTAATTTGACCGGTAGGTAGGCATTTTTATTAACTATGTCGAAATCAATAGGCAGACCACACAAAATAATCACCTCCTTTAAGACAAAAAGTCTTAAAAAACACTAAAAAAAATTAAGAAACTGTGTCATAATAAGATGCATAAAACAAATACTCGACTGACACACCGTAAAGTTTAGCCAGTTTTAACCTGTTTTCCTTAGATGGTTGGCGATAACCATTCTCCCAAGTGCTTACGGTTGTTTGATGCACCCCTAGCAGCTCAGCAATTTTAGATTGACTGAAACCTGCTTTAGATCTTAAAAGTACGAGATTTTCATTCTTCACATGAACCACCCCCTTTAAGACAATTTGTCTTATTTATTTGGTGATTCCTATTATATAAGACAAATAGTCTTAAAATCAACTGGTTTTTTACATAAACCCATAAATATTTTTCTTTTATGTACTTAAACCCTTGTCTGACAAGGGTTAAGGAGGTCTATAAATTGGAGCTTAAGGACAAATTAAAACACCTAAGAAAAGAACATAAGATGAATCAGGCTGACCTTGCAGAAGCGCTCGGCGTTCACCAAACTTATGTTTCTGCTATAGAGAGAGGAAAACAAAAACCCGGAAGAGATACACTTATTAAACTGTCTAAAATTTTTGATGTCACTATTGACTATCTGACTGGAACGGATACCAACGATAAACCTAAGTACAGTGAATCAGAAAAACAATTTGTGTCTGAATACACAAAGCTGTTTCCGTCTGAACTTTCTATGAAAGTAAGTGAAGTCGTTGAAAATTACAAAGCAGATACGGATGAGGCCGTTCTAACTAAAGAAGAAGCTGAGGAAGCAATTAAATATATAAAATATCTGCTATCACAGAGAGAACAAAAATAGCTCCTTGCTTTTCAAAGGGCTATTTTTTTAAGGAGGATTTACATTGAAAGCTGCTCTTTATTACAGGGTATCTACCCCAGGACAAGCCACAGAAGATAAGTACAGCTTAAGATCCCAAAAAGAAGAACTGACCAAATATGCAGCGTCACAAGGATGGACTGTGGTCGGTGAGTTCCAGGACGTCGGCAGCGGCGGCAAGTTAGAGAAAAAAGGACTTAACCAATTGCTAGACTTTGTTGAGGAAGGTAACTGCGAAGTCGTCTTATGTATAGATCAAGATCGGCTCAGTAGATTAGATTCACTTGGTTGGGAATTTTTGAAATCAACTCTTCGCGAGAATCGCGTTAAAATAGCAGAGCCTGGATTCATTACAGATTTAGACAATGAAGATGATGAATTTATTAGCGACTTAAAAAACTTAATTGCTCGAAGGGAAAAAAAGAAAATTGTCTTAAAAATGATGCGAGGCAAAAGGCAAAGAACGAGAGAAGGCAAGGGTTGGGGCAAAACTTTTTGGGAATACAATTACGATATAACCACAGGCACATATACAATAAACGAGGATTGGGCTTGGGTTATTTCCTTTATAGATAAGTTGTACATCGAGAAGAATTACAGCTATAAAGATATTGCAAAAGAGTTAAATAAAATAAGCCTTACTCCGACGGGAAAGGAATGGAACATTAGTCTCGTTGGCGAAAGACTTAAAAGCAAAGCCTTTCACGGCGTACTTGAAAAAAATTTCAAAAACGAAGGACCAATAAGAGCTGATAAGCTTGTCTATCCTCCCCTTCGAACTTTAGAAACCTATGAGAAGATTTGCAAGATAAGAAAAGAAAAATTCAAGCGAAAAAAAGTAGAATACCATCATTTCTTGAGAAAGGTAAGTTTTAAGTGCGCCGAATGTCAAAAAAAACTAAGCATAGTACATTCTAAAAACAGCTATGAAACAGAAGGATATTTTTACCTTGCACATAACAGACACTATGATTGTAAGGTATCAATCAACAGTATAAGGTTTGATAAAAATATAACTAAAGCGATAAAAGAAATTCTAAAGAGCGAAAGCATGGCGAAAAAATACGTCAAAATCGACCATACTCAGAAAGATCTTGCAGATATGGAAAAGCAAGTAAAAGCAGAGAGGAAAAATCTAACGAAGGTTTCAGAGAAAAAGGACCTGCTGCTGCCTCTCTACCTGGACGGAAAGTTTCCAAAGGAGCAGTTAGACAAACAATACTCGATGCTTGAATCGCAAGAGGAGCACCATAAAAAACAAGTCCGATCACTCGAAGAGAAGTTACATCTTATAAAATCTAAAATGTTTAACTATAATCTAATCACTTCATATCTTTCAGTTGCTGAAAGATTTGAAAGTTTATTAACTGTAGAAGAACAAACAGAAATGATTTCTACCCTTTTTCCGAAAGGTGTAGTTTATGATAATGAAATACTTTTAGAGGGCTATCTATCAGAAAGGGTTCCAATTGAGATCGCCATACCTATTGACCCTGATCCGTTCAATGTTAAAAACAAATGGGATCGCGACCCTCTAGGCAGGTATAATAAAATTCAAGAATATATGAACGAACACCCTCACTTGACACAAAAACAAATAGCAGAAGCATTAGATATGGCCCCAAGTACAATCGTCAGACTTAGAAATAAATTTGGAGAGTATAAAAACTATACAAAAGTGATTAACCATGACCCTAAAGGCAAAGCAGAAATTTTAAAAGAATATTACTTAAAAAACCCCAAAGCTTCACTAAGAAAAACAGCGCGAGACACGGGTATTTCAACCACTACAATACGCAGGATTAAAAAAGACTATGGGATTTAGGTGTTCCATAGTTTTCTTTTGTTTGAATACATATTTATTTTTTTAAAAATCGTCGGCATTGCGTTGACGGTCACATCACCGTAGTGAACAGATACGGCTTCCTTCTCTGTCGTCTGATCAATTTCAAGCACCTTGAGTTGAACAGCTAAATTCGCATCTGTATAGTATTCAACATCTACTTGCTTCACATAAGCCTTCAGATGCTCGTAATCTAGCTTTTCCACTTGATACTGAACCCCTTCGTGTAAATAAATGGCTTCATCATGAAGCAGCGTCATCGCACTGAATCGATCCATCTCTCCAATAATCCGAACATTCGCCACATCTGATTGATCCACAATCACCACATTTTCCTGGCTTGCAGACCGGAGGCTGATGCCATGCGCTGGGAACGATTGATCTGACCAATAATACCGGTTCCCGCTAAAATGAAGAACGCCTTCCTCATGTAAGTATTGCAAAATCTCTTCTACCTCCATGCCGCCAAACTGTTCATCCTCCCGAAACGGAAGCTCGTAGGATGCACATTTTAAATGATCCACTAAGATAATGAGGTTTTCAGGGTTGATTCTGGCAGCTTCAGGCGGTCTGTTAAAGAAATATTCAGGGTGTCTAACAATATATTGGTCAAGGGGTGAGGAACTTGCCACCATCATAATGAGCGCTTCCTCATGACGCCTTCCAGCACGGCCTGCCTGTTGCCATGTACTCGCTACACTGCCAGGATACCCGGTCATGATACAGACCTTTAGCTGACCTATATCCACCCCTAATTCTAGTGCGTTCGTACTGACAACACCTAGAATGTCTCCTTCTCTCAATCCTTTTTCAATCACGCGCCGCTCTTTTGGTAAATAGCCTCCGCGATATCCACGAATCGATTTTGGGCCGATTTCTTTTTTCACTAGCTCTTGAATATGACTTAAAATCACTTCAACTCTTACTCTGCTTCTAGCAAAAACAATTGTTTGGATTTTTTCTTTCAAAAAAGTTTTAGCCAATTGATTGACAACAGTGGCGGCACTTTGTCTAATATTTAATGGCTTGTTCACAACTGGCGGGTTGTAAAACACAAAATTCTTTTTACCGCTAGGTGCCCCGTTTCGTTCAATCAGATGCATCTTGCTCCCCGTTAGCTGCTGCGCTAGCTCTTTTGGATTCGCAATCGTTGCGGAAGTACAAATGAAAACCGGGTCACTTCCGTAAAATGCACAAATTCGCTTTAACCTGCGAATCACATTGGCCACATGACTGCCAAACACGCCTCGATATGTATGAAGCTCATCAATGACAATATACTTCAAATTCTCAAACAAGCTAACCCATTTTGTATGATGAGGCAAAATGGCTGAATGCAGCATATCCGGGTTTGTGATGACAATATGTCCTGCTTGTCTGACTCGCTGCCGAATGGCGGGAGAGGTATCCCCGTCATATGTTTCACTATGAATCGGAACATCCATCTCGCGGATGATCTCGTTAAGTTCACTCTTTTGGTCTTGTGCGAGCGCTTTTGTTGGGAATAAATAAAGGGAGCGGCTTGTCTGATCTTCTGCGATCGACTGAAGGACAGGCAAATTGTAGCAAAGCGTTTTACCTGAAGCTGTTGGTGTGACAGTTACCACATGCTCACCATCCATCACACGTTCAAAGGCTTCCTTTTGATGAATGTAGAGTTCGCTCACGCCTCGTTTCTCAAGCGCCTTTTTCAGCCTGTCGTTCACTCTTTCAGGAACCGGAGAGGTCTGTGCAGGCTTCGCTTCAATTTCATGCCAATGTTCTACCTGTTCGTCTTTTTTTAATTCTTCTATGAGTTCGTTCATTGTTTTCTTTTTCATATTGCATCACCTCTCTTACATAGTGTACCGAATATTTGTTTGCATGACTAGGCGGCAATTTTTTGATGCGCAGCTTATGAGCATATACTTTGAAGTGTTGTAACAGTATCTATTACACTTCTATAGTGAAATGATTTTATCAAGGAAGAAGATGATGAGAGTGAAAAGCGAATTTAAGCCTTTATTTGAACCATTTACGTTTCCAGGAGGTGTGTCTATTAATGGCCGGTTAGTCGTTGCGCCTATGACACACTTCGGTTCTCACGAGGATGGCACCATTTCTAAAGAGGAAATTGATTTCATTACAGCTAGATCTAGTGACATGGGCATGGTTATCACAGCATGTGCGAACGTGACTCCAGATGGTAAGGCATTTGAAGGACAGCCTTCTATTGCAAGAGATGAAGATATACCTGGCCTGAAAAAACTAGCTTCTGCGATTCAGGCAAAGGGAACAAAAGCCATCATTCAAATTCATCACGGCGGCTCTCAGGCTCTCCCTCACTTAGTTCCAAACGGTGATGTGGTTGCGCCAAGTGATGTGTTTAAAGATGGAAAGCAGGTTGCACGTGCTTTAAAAGAAGAGGAAATTGTCCATATCATTGACTCTTTTAAAGAAGCGGCAAGACGAGCGGTCGAAGCAGGGTTTGACGGCGTGGAAATCCACGGTGCAAACGGTTATCTATTACAGCAATTTTACTCTCCGCATAGCAATCAGCGGACAGATCAGTGGGGAGGAAATGAAGAAAAACGTCTAGCTTTCCCTATCGCTGTTGTGGATGCAGTGAAAGAGGCAATTGAAAAGCATGCGACAACACCGTTTATCTTTGGATATCGATTATCCCCTGAAGAGCCAGAAACACCTGGTTTAACCATGACAGAGACGTTTACCTTAGTGGATGTTCTTAAAACTAAAAACCTTGATTATTTGCATGTCTCTTTAATGGAGATTGACTCTAAAGCAAGACGAGGTGCAGATACTGATAAGACACGTATGGAGCTGCTAAAAGATCGCTGCGGCGATACCCTTCCGCTCATCGGTGTGGGCAGCGTCATTACAGCCGAAGATGCACTAAGTGCTTATAATCAAGGAATTCCACTTATCGCTGTCGCACGAGAGCTGATCGTCGACCCAGATTGGGCAAAGAAGATTAAAGAAGGCAGAGAAAGCGAGATTGAAACTGTCATTAAACGCAGCCAAAAAGGTAAGTATTTGATTCCAGAAGGATTGTGGTCTGTCATGGAAGCGAGTCAAGGCTGGGTTCCGATGGAAGATTAATGTTATCAAAAAAACTACCCTTATGCGATTGGGTAGTTTTTTTGTGTGTCCTGATTATTTTAGTTTAACGGTAAAAAGCTTAGAAGTCTGTTTTTCCACAGATCCCTTTGGTTCTTTATCAAGATGCTCGATCAAGTCACCATTCATAATAACAATCGGTGTCACTGTACTTGCCGCTTTCTCTTCAATCAGTTCTAAATCACACGTAATGAGAGGGTCACCGATCTTCACTTTATCCCCTTCTTTTATGTGCGCTTCAAATCCTTCACCATTTAATCCCACTGTTTCAAGTCCGATATGAATCAGAAGCTCAAGCCCTGAGAGTGTTCGTATGCCAATTGCATGTTTTGTATGGAAGAGCTGGATGATTTCACCATCTACTGGTGACACAATCGTGCCACTTTTTGGTTTTACTGCTACGCCGTCTCCCATCATCTTTTGAGAAAAAACAGGGTCTGGTACATCCGTCATATCCATTAACTCTCCATCAGCTGGAGAATAAATGATTTCTTCCTTTACATCATCTTGGTTTTTCCCGAAACCGAATAATTTTTTCAGCAATGTCAATTGCTCCCTTCAAGCTTTGCTTCTAGATCTATTCCGCGTATGAAACGCTGCGCTCATACACCTTGCTTCATTCAACACTATTTAATCATAATTTTTTCCTCTCATCAATTGATAACCGCCTGAGTCCTTTCTGCATAGACTATAGATGAGAGGTGATTCAAATGAAACATGAAGGCGAAAAGAACCATGAATTGCTGGCAAATGAGGATATTCTCAATGAAGCGATTGAACAATTTTTCGCATCCTCCCCGTTTCACGAGATATTAAATAGTGCGGAGGCGCTCATGACCACATCGCATTCACTTGCATCGATTACGACCGATGTGACAGAGGATGAACAGTTTGTGTATATCGAGATCCAATTTCCCGACCATTTTGTCGAAGGCGATATCGCATTAGAAGTAAAAGCCCAATATTTACACTTATCCGTGCAGGAAACAATCAAAACGGATACCACTTCCTCGTATTCGAGCTTTACCAAAACCATTTTAATGCCGGCAAAAATAGATGAAACGAGCATGAAGAGCGTGTGGAAAGATCAAACGCTTCGTGTGACGGCACCAAAGCAAAGAGCCCAATAGATCCATCTATTGGGTTTTAACTATGCTTTAAAAATGCTCGTAAATCCTTTTGCTAATGAGCCTACTTGATTCATCGTACTCATCATTTGCCCAGCTGTATCAAACATTTTGTTAAAGTCGTATTGTCCATTCGTTTTTTTGAATTGCGACAGTACACTTTTAAATTGTGATGATTGCTGTTTTTGCGGTCTTGGCAAAGGATAAGGGTTCATTGGCTGCTGCATGGGCATCATGCCTGGTGGCTGTAACTGAGGTTGATTGATCGCTTCGGGCGGCTGAAAAGGCGGCACATTTTCTTGGTATCCATAAGGCGGCTGATAGACAGCAGATGGTGCCTGGCTCATTCCACCTTGATGTGGCGGCATGAAATATTCTGGAGGCTGTGGAGGCTGCTGCTGCATATCTGGATACGGAAAAGGTCCTTGATTGAATGGATTGATTTCATAAGGCTGCTGGTTTGAATAAGGGATCATATATCTCGCTCCTCTCGCTCTCAACACATAGTCTTGTCACTCATATATTATGATCAAGAACAGAAGATGTGCCTAAAGCAGCCATTAGAAAAACGCAGCATATGTCTTCAGCTGCGCTTGTTGATTTCTTCTATTAAAAGGTTCAGTGTGTAAATCACTGACTCAACTAAATTTTTCACACGGGGTGCATGCTGCTTGCCAAAATACGATTGCAGGACAACCTCTTTCCCATTTTCTTTGACGGCTTCAAGCTGTTCTTCGTGTAAATATCTAGGTTTCGCCAGATGAATAAACGAGATCGCAGCAGTGAGCCACTCTTCTATTTTCTGATCAAATGTCTCAACGGCCGGCTGAATTTCCGTGTGGAAATCATATACGGGGTATTCCTCTTCAGCCTTTCCCTTTTGGTACTGCTCATATGCCTCTTCGATCCATATTCTCAGCTCTTGTGTATGTTCAAGTAATGTTTGATTATCCAAAGTGTTCACCTCTATGAACCATCCTACCAAACGTTTACTTATTGCTCAAATAGAAAGCTACCCTGCGTGGTATGCTGGTCTTGCCGCCAGTTTATACTCAGCTGCGTGAATCTTCACTTCACAGTCCTTTACTTCTGATTCAAGCCGGTCTATCATTTGTTCTTGCTTCTCTATGGCTGCACGTGTTGTTTCGTTCACAGCAAGAGACAGCTCTTCTTCCACCGCATCAATTTTCCGCTCGATTTCCTCTAATAACTGCATAATGGATTCTTTTGATACAAATTCGCTCATCATCAGATTCCTCCTTTATCGTCTCTCGTTACATTCTCTTTTCTTTCACACCCTCCTTCACACATGACAAAACTAGAAGGAAATCGCCAATCTAAGTGTAGATGAGCGCTATTTCTTCCTTTTCGACATATGCTTGTCCTTCTTTGTATGATTGCGTCCGATTGTGTAAATTCTAAGGACAAAGGAGGTAGATTTCATGAAAAAACAGCCAGCACCAAAAGAGCAAAAGCCAAAAGGGAAAGAAAACAGCACAGATCAGCTTGATAAAAAGCTCGGCGGTCCTAATCGACCATCCACGTAAAAAAGCAGGTACCCCCTGCTTTTTATTTATGCAAAAAATAGTGCTCTAATGAGAAAAGAAAACGAAGCTGTCTTTTTTTATGAAAATACCATTCGGTCAGCTCAATTTGTTTTGGTAACGTCTCTGCATCAAATAAGGATGGGCTCAATTTCTTTTGAAACCAATCCTCCCTTTGATCGTCTAATGAATGTGTCATCACCGGATAAACTGTTCGAAGAAAAGGTGTTGACCTCCTAGCGATCCCTAAAAACGGCTCAAAATCAAACCGTGATCCGGTATGCGGGACAGTATGTAAAAAATGATAAAAATCCGAAAATAAATCGGCTCGAAATAATAGTTTCGCTAGTTTTTTTCCTAATGTAATACGCTCCTTTACGTGGGAAAACTTCCGTATGGTTAACCCGTACAAATGCCCGTCCACCGTTGGAAAAACAACGGTTTGGAAATGTCCCCACTCGCTGAACAGATATTGAATCGAGTGAAAAACATTCTTTTTCAGAAGAGGATTTTGTATAATAGGAGATTGTATAGTATATTGTTCATTTATGATGAGTGCATAAAGCAGTCGCTCTGTGTCACGCTTTAGCCAAAAACGTTCCCACTCAGTGCTCATAAAACGAGATACAGAAAAATATGGAAGCAGATGGAACAACGGTTTTCTGCACCGCTTAGACCATTCATACAAAAGAAGCTGAGGGTAAGCATCCGAAAAGATCAGCCAATTCGCTCTTTCATATGCTGTGAAAAAAAGGTGCCCCTGCTGATCTGTTAAACCTGGATGGAAGAGCTCGCCCTTTAGATCCGTCATAGACCATCCAGCATTTCTCGAGACAAAGGAAGCAAGCAGCGACCATTTCATCTCTGGATGACGGTCATAAAAGCGCTTGTAAGCATTTGTCCTCGTCAGGTTGTCTTTATTTTTCACTTTCGTTTCACGCAATATATGCTGAGTGATGATGTGCTCTTCTTGTGACAACATAGTAATCTCTCCAATACAAAATGCATTAAAAGGAGGCTGAAACATGATGATTCGGTATCCTAACGGAAAATCGTATCAGCCCATTCAACAAATTGGGACAAAAAAAAGAATCAGCGGCGAATCCTCTTATAGTAACCGCGGGATGACGCTTGAGGCTGACTTAAATGAAACCAACCAGTACTATTTGGTCAACGGGATCGCAGTCATTCATAAAAAGCCTACCCCCGTTCAGATTGTGAATGTGGATTATCCAAAAAGAAGCGCTGCTGTTATCAAAGAAGCCTATTTTAAACAATCATCCACAACAGACTATAATGGAGTGTACAAAGGGCGCTATATCGATTTTGAAGCAAAGGAAACCAAAAGTACCACCTCGTTTCCGCTCAAAAATTTTCACGATCATCAAATTGAGCATATGAAACAGGTTGAAAAGCAAGGCGGTATTTGTTTCGTTATTATATCCGCATTTGGCTCCGTTTATTATTTGCCCGCTTCAGATCTCTTTTTCTTCTGGGAGCGGCAGCAGCTAAACGGCCGGAAATCCATTAGTAAAGACGAATTAATGGAGGCCGGCCACTTAATGACACTTGGATATTCGCCAAGAATTGATTATATTAAAGTAGTGGAGACACTTCATTTTTCGGATGAAAGTGAGCAGTAATGACGTTCGAAAAAGGTTTAACACGAAAGGTTGAGATGTGATGTCTGATCAATTTACAAGTCGTGAACAGCGACGTAAAGCAAGTCAAGAAAACAATAAGAAGCAAAAGAACAAAAAAGGCAAAAAGAAAGCAGGTCTATTTAAAAAAATATTTTTATCTTTACTCGTGATCGGTCTTCTTTGTGTAGTTGCCGGAATCACAACTTTTGCCGTTTTTGCATCAAGCGCTCCTTCAATTGATGATAGTAAGCTCAAAACACCGTATTCTTCAAAGCTTTATGACAAAGACAAGAAATTGTTTGCAGAAGTAGGTGCGGAAAAAAGAACGTATGTCTCGATTAAAGATATACCCGATGTGGTAAAAGAAGCATTTATTGCGACTGAAGATGCACGTTTTTATAAACACCACGGGATTGATCCAATCCGTATTGGCGGTGCCCTTGTCGCAAACGTCGAGGACGGCTTTGGAGCTGAAGGTGGAAGTACGATTACACAGCAGGTTGTGAAAAATTCTCTACTTAACAATCAAAAAACGTTAAAACGTAAAGTACAGGAAGTATGGCTCTCGATTCAGCTTGAGCAAAAATACTCTAAAGATGAAATTTTAGAAATGTATTTAAACCGCATTTTCTTCTCACCTTATGCTTACGGTGTTGGGAAAGCGGCAGAACAATTTTTCGGCGTTACAGATTTAAATAAACTAACCGTTGCACAGGCTGCCACACTTGCAGGTATGCCGCAGAGTCCTTCTGCCTATAACCCAGTGAAACATCCTGAAGCAGCGGAAAAACGCCGTAATATCGTTTTAAGCCTCATGAAAAAACAAGGCTACATTTCAGAAAAAGACTATGACGTTGCAAAAGCAACCCCTGTCAGCAAGACCGTTGTTTCAGCTGATAAATATAAGAGTCAAAACTCAAGTAAGTACTCTGCTTATATTGAAGAAGTCATGGAAGAAGTACAGAAAAAAGCCAAAGTGGATGTATCAACAGATGGATTAAAAATCTATACATCACTTGATCGAAAAGCACAGGATCACCTTGATGATATCATCAATGGAGATGCTGCTGGATTTACAAAAGGCATGCAGGCTGGTGTCACCCTGCTTGATACGAAAAATGGTGAAATTCGCGCTATTGGCGGTGGACGTGATGTACCAGCCGGCGGCTTTAACTATGCGACTGATGCAAAACGCCAGCCAGGTTCAACAATCAAACCGATTTTAGATTACGGTCCAGTCATTGAAAACAAAAAATGGTCAACGTATCAGCAAATTGATGATGCGCCGTATACGTACTCAAACGGTACACCGATTAATAACTTTGACAGAAGACATTTAGGGAAAATGTCGATGAGAAGTGCTTTGGCACAATCACGAAACATCCCTGCCCTAAAAGCTTTCCAAGAAGCTGGCACAGACAATGCCGTTAAATTCGCTAATAACTTAGGTATGGACTTACCGTCTGACATTCCAGAGTCTTACTCAATCGGTGGATTTGACGATGGTGTCTCCTCCCTGAAGATGGCTGGAGCATTTAGTGCATTCGGTAATAACGGATACTATAACGAACCACATGCTGTCACGTCTGTTGAATTTAATGACGGTACAAAGCTTGACCTTACGCCAGATTCCAAAGCGGCTATGAGTGACTACACAGCATTTATGATCACAGATATGCTGAAAACTGCTGTCCAATCTGGAACTGGTACACTTGCACAAGTACCGAACGTTCAAGTAGCTGGTAAAACAGGTACAACGAACTTTACACAAGATGATATCAATAAATTTAATATTCCTTCTGGCGGTGCGAAAGATTCGTGGTTTGTTGGTTATACGCCGCAATATACAGCAGCCGTTTGGACCGGAATCGGTAATTCAAAAGATGCGGACGGCAAAATGTGGCTCACAAATTACGAGCAGCGTGTTGCCAAAATCGTCTTCCAGCGATTAATTTCTCAAATTGATGATGGAAGCGGCTCATTTGAAAAACCAGACAGTGTCGTAGAAGCTACGGTTGAAAAAGGATCGGATCCAGCGAAATTAGCCGGACCAAATACACCAAGCGAGAAGAAGACAACAGAATACTTTGTCAAAGGAACGGTTCCGACAAAAGTGTCTGAAACATATGAGAAAAAAGAAGCCGATAAGCCTTCTGACTTAAAAGCGGTGTATGATGAAGAGAAAAAATCCATCACACTGACTTGGGGCTATGATGACGACGCAGATGCTACATTTAATGTGAAGCAAGCAGTTGATAGTGGCGGCTATAAAGAGATTCAAAACAGTTCTGCTAAAGAAGCGGTCATCTCTGATGTGAAGCCTGGATCTACTTATAAATTCCAAGTGACAGCCACTGTAGAGGATGTCACAAGTAAAGCAGCTTCTACCTTCCTCACCATCAAGGATGATGAAGACGAGGAAGAAAAAGCAGATGATGAGAATAAAGAAGAAGAAGAACCGCAGCAGCCTGACGACGAGCAGACAGACCAGACTGACGATAACAAAAATCAACCCCCAGGCACTGACGAGCAAAAGCCAGATGATAAAAAAGATCAAGATCAGGATCAGGATCAAGGCGGAAATACGGAAAATGGAAATAATGGTTCTTCCGATGATGGCTCAGACAGTACAAATGGGAACAGCAACTCACAAACGGACAATAAAGATAAAAAGAAAGATGATGCGAAAACAAACTCAAATTCGCAATCAAATTCTCCTAGTCGAAAAGAAAATGAATAATGAAAACGCACTTGCCCATATGGCAAGTGCTTTTTTTAACGGTTTTGTCTGATCTTTTTAAGTGCTTCATGTTTTCCATACTGCTTTTTTAGTTCCGTGTATAGCTCGTCCAGTTGAATAAAGCAATGATATTGAGTTGGTTTTAGCAAAATGAACTCTATCCGTTCTTTCCAATTAATTGGAGCAACAGGAAATGTCTCTTGCTTAATATGTTCCCATTCAAGCGTTTGAAGTCTCTCCCCTTTGATCCAGTAAAACATCGCAATCATACTGACAATACCTTGCAGCATATCGTCTTCTTCACACCGGGACTTTCTTGTTTGAAAACGAGGAAGCATTTTTTCTTTTAATTCATTCCACAGTTCGAACATCACAGGAACAAACTCTTCTGTTTTCTGCCATGGAAGCTCATCTGTTAATAGATTTGATGATAGATCATATGCAAGTGGATGATCTCTAAGTATGTCCACTCGATCGCCTTTCATTTCTACCTTTTTCCCTTTTAGCTTTTCGACATATGAGGTAAAAACAGCTGCCCCGCTCATGCCAGCTTCACCAATCCTTTTTTCAGCCTCTTCTGCCCTTCTCTACACATATCAAGAAGCGGACAAGACTCGCACTGCGGCCGCTGCGCCTTACAGTGATATCTGCCAAAAAAGATTAGGCGGTGATGCGTCACAGACCAATCTTCTTCTGGCACCTTTTTCATTAAAGTTTGCTCTACTTCGAGAACAGAATCCTTCCAGCGGCAGATTCCCAGTCGCTTGCTGACACGTTCTACATGTGTATCTACTGCAATTGCCGGCACCCCAAAAGCGACCGAAACGACGACATTTGCTGTTTTCCGGCCCACGCCAGGAAGCTTCACAAGCTCGTCCCGATCCTTTGGTACTTCGCCGCCATATTCTTCAATCAGCATTTTGCTCAACTTTTGAATGTTTTTGGCTTTATTTCGATAAAGGCCAATCGAACGTATATCTTGCTGCAATTCTTCAAGCGGTACACTTAAATAGTCTTCTGGTGTTTGATATTTTTGAAATAACGTTTTAGTGACTTTGTTGACAAGCACGTCTGTACACTGCGCAGAGAGTGCTACAGCGATTACAAGTTCAAATGGATTGGAATGAACAAGCTCACACTCAGCCTCTGGAAACATATCTCCTATAATATCTAAACATTCATTAATTTGTTTTTTTGATAACATGACTTCTCCTTTATTGGTTATTGTTCCAGCCAATTATAAAAAGGAACTTGTCGCTTATATGTTGACGTCTCTTCTTTTGAAGGTGGCGCTTTTTGCTGAGAACGGAAATGCTGGCTATGCTCTTTTGCTTCTTCCGCTGTTTTCAGCCCTTTCTTTTTCCACTCAAACAGAATTCGGTCGATATAACGGAAATTTAATTTTCCTGATAAAACCGCTTCTCTTAACGCTAGGCGAATCATTTCAGCATCATGATGGTCTTGATCCATCCAGATTGAGAGTGTTTCTCCTTCAAGAGGAGACAGCGGTCTGCCGAATTCATCTTCAAATAAAGCATATAAAGACTTTTCAGCCTGCACATGAAGCTTTTGACCTTCCTTCGCTTGTTTTGCTTCTAAAAAGTCATACAGTACGCCCCATAAGGGCTCAACTGAGTAACGGTCATGCTGAATACCAGACCCGTCCTCAAACGGCTGAATCGAAATAAATCCTTTTTGAATTAAATGCTGAACCATATACGCACACTCTTCAGCTGAAATGGTCATGCCATGGGACAGCTCTTCAAATGTTTGAAAGAACACACCTTGTTCTTCATTCATTTTAATCTTAAGCATCACCATTAATTGTGATTCATTCAGTCCTAACTGCTCATAATGAGCAATCAGCAAATTAGGCAAACTGGTCGAACCCATTTGCTGCATATTAATAAATTGCTGCCTATTCATCGGATACACCTCTTCACTTTAAGTATATCACGTTTTATTTCACGTGCCCCTCCAAAAAACGTTTGAAAAAGCCTCCATATGTTGGAGGCTTTCACGTCTTAAGGATATAAACGGTTTAATAATCTTGGGAAAGGAATGGTTTCACGCACATGCGGCGCTCCACTAATCCAAGCAACTGTACGTTCAAGTCCAAGACCAAAACCTGAATGCGGTACAGAGCCGTATTGTCTTAATTCTGTGTACCATTTGTAAGTTTCTTGATCTAGCCCATGTTCTTTCAATCTTGCTTCAAGCAGCTCTAGATCATGCACACGCTCAGAACCGCCAATGATCTCTCCGTAGCCTTCTGGTGCAATCAAGTCTGCACAAAGGACAACATCATCACGATCCGGTGCAGGTTGCATATAAAATGGTTTTAATGATGTTGGGTAATGAGTGATAAATACTGGTTTATCGTAGCTTTCGGCGATCGCTGTTTCGTGAGGCGCACCGAAGTCATCTCCCCATTCAATATCGTCAAAGCCTTTTTCCTGCAAGAATTTAATCGCTTCATCGTAAGTGATGCGCGGGAATGGTGCTTTGATGTTTTCTAATTTTTCTGTATCACGGCCAAGTGTATGAAGTTCAACTTTACAGTTTTCAAGTACACTTTGAACAACATGAGTCACATAATTTTCTTGATACTCAAGGTTTTCATTAAATTCGACAAAAGCCATCTCAGGCTCGATCATCCAAAACTCAATTAAATGACGTTTTGTTTTAGATTTTTCAGCTCTAAATGTTGGGCCAAATGAGAATACTTTTCCGAGTGCCATTGCCGCAGCTTCCATATAAAGCTGTCCACTTTGAGAAAGGTACGCATCTTCATCAAAATATTTCGTCGCAAACAGCTCCGTTGTGCCCTCAGGTGCACTTCCAGTTAAAATTGGCGGATCTACTTTCACGAAGCCTTCTTGATGGAAGAATTCATATGTAGCACGAATAATTTCATTACGAATTTTCATAATGGCATGCTGCTTTTTAGAACGAAGCCATAAATGACGGTGATCCATTAAGAATTCTGTTCCATGCTCTTTTGGTGTAATTGGGTAGTCAGTTGCTTCGTGAATCACTTCAATGGATTTCACTTGCAATTCAAAACCAAGAGGAGAACGCTCGTCTTTTGTCACTTGTCCTGTCACATAGACAGATGTTTCTTGAGTGACTGATTTCGCAAGCTTAAAGACTTCCTCTTCCACTTCTGCTTTTACTACGACTCCTTGAATAAAGCCTGTCCCGTCACGCAGCTGCAAGAATGCAATTTTACCGCTTGAACGTTTATTGGCAATCCATGCGCCGATGGTTACATCTTCATCGACATGTTTGAACACTTGATTAATCGTTGTTTTCAACATAATTCCCTCCAAAGCCAGAAAGAAGCTCACCTTTTCGACAGGTGTGAATCTTTTTTCATACATTTTATTATAACCGTTCTAAATCAGCATGGTCAACGCAAGACAGGAGAAACTATGGCGTTACATTTTTTTCCACGTGTCCTGTCGAGAAGTCGACATAGCTGAAGCTGTATTGATTGTTTTCATTTAAGTACGTCACTTCCCAAAGGAGTACGTCACCTTCTCTTGCTAATTGAACGTCCTTTAGCTTAGATACAGTGTTCTCCTTTTGAACGGCTTGTACTGCTTGATTTGAGGTAATGCCTTCTTTTGCTTTTTTTGCGATTACTTTTGCTTTTTTGCTGGCAGGTACCCAAACATAGGTTGTTTCATTTTGTTTGTTTTTCCCTTCAACAATAAATTGTTTTTCTTTCCCGACAAAGGTTTCCACTTGCTCCACTTGTACGATGTTTGCTTGTTTTTTTGCTCGTTCAATCGCCGCCTCATGACCTTGTTCTTTTTGTCCCATGGCAATCTGATAAATCCACGTAAAGCTGATGATGCCAATGAGCAAAGCAAGAGCCACAACGGATGAAATGATCCAGACTATTTTTTTCATGTCAAGCTTCCCCTATGTGCGATATATTGTAAATATCGCTTGATTTTGATCTTCTTGATCTAATGCCAATCCAAACATGAGATCTTCTCTTTTAAGCGTTCTGTTCAATAAGTCAACAATTTTATACAGGTCCTCTGAATGCTTTATTTGAACCGTTGAAAGTACCTCTATTTTACTTTCCACTTCTAATTCCTCCTCGGTACGTAAATATTGTTAGTCATACTTTTCGGCGCGAAAACCGATACTATTTTTACAACGGAACACAAAAAGCCGTTACGATAAATTAACTCCAAACCCACACCAGCTAAAGGCCGCTTATGACAGCGGCTTTTCGTTGTTGAGCTTCTCTATATACGCCTCAAGTGATTCTTTTGACATCTCGTGGACTGGCGCATGAGGGAGTGATTCTAAAAATAGCTTTCCATATGAAGCGGTTTTCACTCGGCGGTCTAGAATCAGCAATGTACCTATGTCTTTTTCAGAGCGCAGCAAGCGTCCTGCACCTTGTTTAAAGGTTAACACAGCTTCTGGGAGAGCAACGGCTTTAAATGGATTCTTCCCCTGTTTTTTAGCAGCATCACATTTTGCTTCAATGAGCGGTGAATCAGGCGGCCGGAACGGGAGACGTGCCATAATGACTGTTGTCAGCTCTGATCCAGGAAAATCGACACCTTCCCAAAAACTACCCGTACCAAGTAAAATTGCATGTTTTGCTAATTTGAACATTTTCGTTAATTTAACAGGGCTCCCGCCCGTCAGACCTTGAGCAAAAAGGGCGGCTTGCATCCCTTCTGTTTTCAGCTCTTCATACACTGCTTTTAACATCTCATGTGAATTAAACAACACCAATATCTTCGCCTCATGCTGCTTTTCCATCATCTTAATGTACCGTGCTGCTTGCTTTACATAGTCGCGCTCATCACGGTTCGTAATCGGCGGCATATCAGCCGGTACAATCACCTTGAGCTGTTTTTCAAGTTCAAACGGTGACTCAATCTGTACAAGATGCGGATAAAAATCCTGCAGACCAAATCGTTCTAAGCAATAATCAAAGCGCCCATTGATTGTGAGTGTCCCTGATGTGAGAACAACACTTTTTTTGTTCATAAAAAATCGGTCCGCTAAAAGCTCTCCAGTATCTAGCGGCTGTGCATGCATAAAGACAGCATTTTTGGCACCCTTTGCATCAATCTCAATCCAAACCGTTTCATCGTTTTTCGGTTCAAAAATAAACCGGTACAGCGTACTGCAAAATGTATGCATAAACGACATCACTTGATCGTATTCCTCTGCTTCAAACGCAAAGTGTTCTGTCAGCTGATCACTTTTTTGAAGAAGCTCGCTTTTTTGCTGCTCATACAGCTTTTCACAAGCAATTAACAAGGAACAAAGCTTACTTGCCGTCTCTTTAATCCGTTTCCACTGCGCATGCTTCGAATGATGACGTACTCTATGAATGAGACGATTGATGTCTGCTTTTGGTTTTGTCCTTTTGACAAAAGAATGAACGGTACTAAAGAAGGCGTCACTTTCCATTTGAAGCTGATTGAGATGCTCATCCATTTCGATAAAGGTGTCCGTCTTTAAGCCGGCACCGTGAAATCTCTTTTTTAGCTTGTTTAAAAGACCGCCCTGTAAGGAGCCAAGCTGCGTTAATTTTGCATGAAGCTGGATATACGAGGCACTATCTCCTAGTGTTTCATTGGCTGTTTTCTCAAATTGGTGAGCCTCGTCAATCACATATACGTCTGCATGCTGAAAGATAGACGTTGCTTCCGTTTGTGATAAGAGCAGGCGATGATTCGTTAAAATTAAATTGGCTGTTTTGGCCCTTCTTTTGGCACGCTCATAAAAGCAATATTCTTTAAAGCGGCGCTTTTTCGATGTAAACGGCATGTGCACACACGAAATACGGTCTTTTATATTGGCAGCTCCCGACGGTAAATTTAGTTCAGATAAATCACCCGTTTCTGTGACAAGGAGCCACATTAATATTTGCGCCTTCGTTAAGACCACATCATAGTTATCATCTTCCTCATGCAGCACATGCTCAAACTTATCTAAGCAAATATAATGCGCCCGTCCTTTGAATACACAGGCAGCTGGCTCAAACGGAAGCAATTGCTTTAAAATCGGCACATCGCGCTGAAGCATTTGCTGCTGCAAAAGAATGGAATATGTACTAATAATGACAGGTTTTCCTGATTTCTTTGCCTCTAGAGCAGCTGGTATGAGGTAAGCCAGCGTTTTCCCAATACCTGGTGCCGCTTCAATTAATGCATAGGCCCTTTCATGAAACACGTCTCTCACTTTATTCATCATCGTGAGCTGGCCTTCTCTTACTTCATAGCCTTCCACTGTTTGTGGAAGCTTCTTTTTGATCTCCTCAAACAGCTGTTCATCGTCTTCCCCTACTGAATCTGTCGTATCCGTTTCAGGATTGGTGACATCTTTTACAGCAAAAGAGCCGACTTCTACCAAAGAATCTTCACGGCTAGCACGACTCGTTTCAAGCTGCTGTATCAAAAGTCCTATATCGCTTAAGAGATAAGAGGATAATCTGCGCAGCTGCTTTAGCACATTTGGCGGTGTATGTGTTAATTGATGTAATAAGGTTAAAAATAACATGGCAGTAACTTCCGCATCACTATCCGCCCGGTGCGGGTGGTCATGTGGAAGCATGAGCTCTTCACTTAATTCAGTGAGCTTATAGCCTTCAAGCTCAGGATAAAGAATTCTAGAAATTTCAACTGTATCAATCGCTAGCACATCCAGCTCATTTTTCCCGCATGCTTTTAGTTCATCATTTAAAAAATTCAAGTCAAAATGAACATTATGCGCAACAAAATAAGCGCCTTGAATAAGATCATACACCTCTTGGGCAATGTCCTCAAAAAATACTGCATTGTCTACCATGTGCTGCTGAATGCCTGTCAGCTGTTCAATAAATCCAGGGATCGCTTTTCCCGGGTTCACATATTTTGAATACCGTTCGACAATTTGTCCATTTTCAATGACCACCGCAGCAATTTGAATGATTTTATCACCCTTTTTGGGTGAATTTCCGGTGGTTTCAATATCAACGACAACAAACCTTTGATCGGCCATAAAATGGACACCTCAATTCCTCGTTTCACTCGAAGTGAAACACGCTCTGGGCAAAATAGCTGAAATAGAACAGCTTCTTTTCTTGAAACTGTTCTGTTTCCTTGCAGCGTGCGTTATAAAATCGTTCTCGCAGGCTCTTGCCCAATCATTTGTTCAATTTGATTTTCTTTATTTAACACGACCACTTTTGGTGTATGTGTCTTTGCTTCTTCTTCTGAGAGCATCCCATAAGCGATAATAATCACTTCATCCCCCGGCTGAACCAATCTTGCTGCCGCGCCATTTAGACAAATGACACCGCTCTTTCTTTCACCAGGAATAATATATGTTTCAAGTCTAGCGCCATTATGATTATTGACAATTTGTACTTTCTCATTTGCCATCATGCCTGCCGCATCAAGTAAATCTTCGTCAATGGTGATACTTCCTACATAATGTAAGTTTGCTTCTGTTACCGTCGCTTTATGAAGTTTAGAGGTCATAAAGGTTCTATACATGCTTTTCACCGCTTTCAGGAACATGGAATATCACATTATCAATCAGTCTTGCCCGTGAGAATTTCACCGCAATCGCAATGATCACTTGACCTGCTAACTGCTGGAGCGGCTCAAGCTCTGGATAGGAGTAGATCTCAATATAATCGATTTCTCCGCTCGTTTGAAGAATTTCCTCTTCTACCAACTGATCAATACGACTGACGTCACGTTCACCTTTTTCAACCGCTGACTGTCCTTTTTTCAATGCGTGGTACAAAGCAGGTGCTTCTTGTCTTTCTTTTTCAGACAAGTACACATTTCTTGAACTTTTCGCTAAACCGTCTTCTTCTCGAACTGTTGGCACAGAGACAAGGTGAAGATCAAAGAAGAAATCCTTGATCATCGCATCGATCACAGCGACTTGCTGTGCATCCTTTAGACCAAAGTATACATTTGTTGGGGCTACAAGATGAAATAGCTTTGTAAGCACAGTCACAACGCCGTCGAAATGTCCCGGACGTTTTTTCCCGCATAAGACATCAGTCCGCTTTTGAACCGTCATCGTAATAGATGGTTCATTTGGATACATTTCTTTCACATCAGGTGTAAATAAAATATCCACTCCTGCTTCTTCTGCAAGGCGCTGATCTCTATCCATATCCCTTGGATAGGAGTCAAAGTCTTCGTTCGGTCCAAATTGCAAAGGATTGACAAAAATGCTCATTACCACAATGTCATTTTGATCCCTTGCTTCTTTCGCGAGCGTCAGATGTCCTTCATGAAGAAAGCCCATCGTTGGGACGAAGCCGATGGAATGCTGTTTTTCTTGATGCTGCTTGATCCATTCCTTCAACTCGTGAATATGGGTGACAACGTTCATTTTTTCATACCCCCATATAAACCATCAAGGACTTCTTCTTTGATATGAAATGTATGCTTGTCTTCTGGAAATGTGCGTGCTTTTACTTCTTTCGTATATTGAATAAGCGCTTCTTCTAGTACAGTATCAATTTGCGCGTATTGTTTTACAAACTTAGGTGTTCTAGACACCCCGTATCCTGCCACATCATGGTAAACGAGAACTTGTCCGTCTGCCTCAGCTCCTGCACCAATCCCGATGACAGGAATCTTCAGCATGTCGGTAATTCGTTTTGTCAGTTCACCAGGTACGCATTCAAGCACAAGTGCAATCGCACCAGCTTCCTCACATTTCAAGCTGTCTTCAATCAATTTCTGCGCACTTTCGTGGTCTTTTCCTTGCACTTTATACCCGCCAAGTACACCAACTGACTGAGGTGTGAGGCCTAAATGACTGACGACAGGAATCCCGCCTCTTGTGAGCGCTTGAATGGATTCAAATACGCCATCTCCGCCTTCTAGCTTTAAGGCATCCGCACCGCTTTCTTGCATGATGCGTGCTGCGTTTTTCATTGTTTCTGCTAATGAATAATGGTAAGACATAAATGGCATATCCGTCACAATAAATGTGTCTTTTGCGCCTCTTTTCACTGCTTTTGTGTGATGAATCATATCATCCATCGTGACTTGTACTGTCGAATCGAGTCCAAGTACAACCATCCCAAGTGAATCACCAACTAAGATCATGTCGACTTCCGCTTTTTCCGCTTGCTTTGCAGATGGATAGTCGTATGCTGTCAGCATCACAATCGGTTCGTTTTGTTCTTTCATTTTGAAAAAATCTAGCTTTGTCTTCATTTGTTCCTCCTCATTCTGGAGAGGAGATGGCTTGCCTCACATCACATGTTTTGATCTCTCATGCGCGGCGAATCATCCCTCTGTCCAAGTCCCTTAGGATCAAGGCAGAAATTTATCAAATTTTTGTTTCTAACAGGTACAGCTCTTTTTCAGATACTGCCCACACGAAGTATATCAAAAATGCGCCGGGTGTTCCACCTAAGTTGACTTTATCTCGATGTCTGCGGAGTAGATTTTTTGGATACCCTCCTCCGTTTCAAGCAATAAAACACCTTCTTCATTGATTCCGAGCGCTTTTCCAGTGTATTGCCCATTGACGGTGCGGGCAACAATATGCTGACCGATCGTCATCGCAAACGATTCCCATAATTGTTTAATCGGTGTAAATCCATGCTTCATATAATCGTCATACCTTTTTTCAAAGGTGGACATGATCTGTTGTATGAGCGCAGCACGGTCCACTTTTTCATTCAGTTCCACTCGCAGGCTCGTGGCGACATCCTTTAGTTCCTCCGGAAAGTCATCAGCCGTTTGGTTCACATTAATGCCCGGACCAATAATCACCGCATGAACCTGGTCCGCCTCTGCTTTTAATTCAGTTAAAATGCCAACGACCTTTTTCCCGTTTAACAAAATATCATTTGGCCATTTAATGGATGGACTAAGTCCTGTTTGCTCTGCAATGGCTTCTGCGATGGCTACAGATGCTAAAAGCGTCATCTGCGGCGCTTTGTGCAGCGGAATTTCAGGCCGTAGAATGAGACTCATCCAGATGCCTGTCCCATTTGGTGAATGCCACATTCTTTGAAGGCGGCCTTTCCCGTTTGTCTGATGATCACTGACAACGAGCGTGCCGTGGGGCGCACCTTCATTTACAAGATCATGGGCAATCAGCTGGGTGGAGGCGACTTCTTTCTGAAAATAAATGTGCCTGCCAAAGCTCTCTGTTTCTAGACCAAACAGAATTTCGTCCTCACTAATTTTGTCCGGTTTACGTAGCAGGCGATATCCCTTTCTTCTGACGGCTTCTACCTCATAGCCCTCTTTTCTGAGGTCCTCTATATGCTTCCAGACAGCCGTTCGAGAACAGCCAAGCTCATCACATATTTGCTGACTCGAAACAAAATCCTGGCTAGATGCTGTAAATAGTTCAATTAATCGTTTTCTAATTGCTGATCGCATGCTGTAAGCCACTCCTCTATGGCTTCTTTTCGGTTTTCTAAATGATTTTGCAGAACGGCTTTTTTCACCAAATCAAGCTCTTCTGCGATCCATTTTCCTGATGTCTTTTGCCGAAAGGCCATTAAATCTTTTCCTGAAACAGCGAGGTCTTGAAGCGTTTTAATCGGCAGTGCATCATAAGAACGCTTCGCTGCCTCCAGCTCGTCAAAGAAAATGCGGCGCTCATGTTTTAGCTGTGAGATCTTCAAGCTAGATAAGAGCACGTGTTCACCAGCCTCAAACATCTTCTCCGCATCCCAGTTACAATCGACGAATTGGCTAATGGCCACCGCGTCTTTCAAAAGCTTTGTTGACAGCTTCCATTCTTTTAAGAAGAGCACAGCCTCCGCTTTATCTAAGCCAAGCAAATGGATAACAGCCCCCCATACTTCTTCCAGTCCATCCAGTAAATAATACGGAAATGCTTGAAAGGATGCTTGCAGACGATCCTTTTTGAGACCTGGCAATTCTTCATGCAATTTGGTTGAAATGAGCACATTAATCGCCTGCTTACAATAGCGGCCCTTTAAAAGCTTCTCCATTTCAATCTTTTTGCGTTCAACCGATATGTTGGCAAGCAGGTGCTTATCTTTTTTCATCGCTTCAGCCGTCTCAGGAGCGAGCTCAAAGCCAAGCTCGCTTAAAAAACGGACCGCTCTCATCATACGAAGCGCATCTTCCTGAAAGCGGCACGCAGGATCTCCTACGGTTTGAATTCGTTTCCGCTCAATATCCTTTTTTCCCCCCACATGGTCAATGATCTCCCCATTTATATCCATGGCCATCGCATTGATTGTTAAATCTCTTCTTAAAAGATCTTCCTTCAAGGATGTGATAAACGCCACTTCTTTCGGTCTGCGAAAATCTTCATATTCTGATTCAGTTCGAAACGTCGTCACCTCATAGCTGACCCCATCATGTAACACAATGACAGTGCCATGCTCTTTGCCAACATCAACTGTTTTTTCAAATAAAGACTCGATCGTATCAGGCGTTGCATCAGTTGCTATATCAATATCGCCGATTTCCCTGCCTAAAAGGACATCTCTCACTGCTCCGCCGACAAAGTAAGCCTGATGCCCATGTTCGTGCAGTGTATGTAAAATAGGGACCGCATGTGTGAATGGTTCATTCATCTTCATCATCACCTTCGATCAATTCTAGGTAAAGCTCTTCATATTCATTCACAATTTTTTCAGAAGAGAAATGGGCCTGAACACTAGACTGGGCCGCCGCAGACACTTGTTCATGGAGCGCTTTGTCTTTGAGTATAGAGACTGCGTATTTAGCTGACGCGTCTATATCGCCGAGCGGGACAAGAAAACCTGTTTCTCCATGTGTAATGACCTCTGGAATCCCGCCAACATCAGTTCCAATACATGGGACACCGCATGCCATTGCCTCAAGAAGCACAAGTCCGAAGCTCTCTTTCTCAGAAAGAAGCAGCTTCAAATCACTGATGGAATACAGCTCTTCTACTTTCTCTTGCTTTCCTAAAAACAACACGCGGTCTGTCAGACCCAGTTTTTTCACGAGTTCGCATACGACCGATTTTTCAGGACCGTCACCAATGAGCAGTAGCTTTGCCTGCACCTGTTCTGAGATCTTTTTAAACACATGAACGACATCATGCACCCGTTTAACCTTTCGAAAATTCGATACATGGATGACGACCTTATCGTCCGGTAAAAGACCATAATGTGTCTTTAGCATTTCGTGATCTTCACGCAAATACACCCGTTCATCGACAAAATTATGGATCGTTTCGATCTTTTTATTTGGTTTGATGAGATCGTACGTCTGCGCAGCTAATGAATGCGACACCGCCGTTACCCGGTCTGAAGATTCAATCGCAAATCGAATGACTTCCTTTAGTGATGGATCATACCCTAATACCGTAATATCCGTCCCGTGTAACGTCGTGACGACTTTCACAGAGTGTCCCGTCATCTGCTTCGCTAAGAATGCACAAACGGCGTGCGGAACCGCATAATGCGCGTGAATAATATCGAGCTTCTCTCGTTTTGCGACTTCTGCCAATTTACTTGCTAATGCAAGGTCATAAGGCGGATATTGAAAAACAGCGTATTGATTGACATCCACCTCGTGAAAATAAATATTCGGATACACTTTATTGAGCCTAAACGGAATACTTGAGGTAATGAAATGAACATCGTGCCCTTTTTCAGCTAAACGTTTTCCAAGTTCCGTAGCAATAATGCCCGAGCCGCCGACACTTGGATAACAAGTGATTCCGACCTTCAGTTTTTTCATAATTACCTCCCAAGTAAGTCGTCATCTATCAAAAGTGGTTTCTTTGTGATAAACCCTTCTGCATAAGCTTTATTGACTTCCCTTCCATACATAGACTCTCTCATTTTGACAAAATCAATATAACCATTCACAAGAGGTGTCTCAACTGAATTCGCCGATTTCACAAATTGGCTTTTATACGCATGCAAGCTATCAATCTTTTGGTGCATTTCCTCAGAAATATCAATCACAAAATCTGGACGATGATGGCCGTTAATCATGTAATAATACATCTGACTTATTTTATGCGCTGGCTGCTTGTATGAATCTTCAAATTTATGTATACCTGCCGAAAAAGCAGCCTCTTCTACAAGTGAGCCCGCATGACCATGATCTGGATGCCGATCTTGGTGATGCGGAGCAAAAATCAGTTTCGGTTTATATGTACGAATCACGCCTGCAATGTTCTTCATCGCTTCGTCATTTAGATAAAGTCCTCTGTCTGGCAGTGTGAGCTGGATTCGCGTTGACACACCTAAAATGGCGGCAGCAGCTTTTGCTTCCTCTTTACGGCTCTCTACCGTTCCATTCGAAGATAATTCAGCTTGGGTCAAGTCGCAAATCCCGACACACGCCCCTTTTTTTACGTATTTTGCAATCGTTCCGCCCATACCGATCTCAACATCATCGCTGTGGGCACCGAATGCAAGGATATCAAGTCGTTTCATTTGTTCCTCCGTTTTTTGCTACATCTCGAAATTCAAACGTGCCTTTATTTAAATTCCTGACTAAAATTTCAGCGGTCCCCATATTGGTGGCTAGCGGGATCGTATATACATCACAAAGCCGAATGAGTGCAGATACATCCGGTTCATGCGGCTGCGCGGTAAGCGGGTCTCTAAAAAAGAGCACAAGATCCATTGCATTATCAGCAATTAAAGCACCAATCTGCTGATCTCCTCCAAGTGGTCCTGACTGAAAACGATGAATGGGAAGCCCCGTCGCTTCTTTCACTCTCAAACCTGTTGTCCCTGTTGCGTAAAGTGTATGATCTGCCAAAATATCACGGTACGCAATGGCAAATTGGATCATGTCACTTTTTTTCTTATCGTGAGCGATTAAAGCAATGTTCATCAGGAATCCACTCCTTATTAGTCAATGATATTTTCTAAACCATAGACGAGCTGATCAATGTGCATGACCTGTTCAACTGAAAGCTTCACACCTGACATAAATGATGCACGGTTATAAGAATCATGACGAATGGTGAGCGTCTGTCCGTCCATTCCAAACAGTACTTCTTGATGTGCAATCATACCCGGAAGTCTTACGCTGTGCAGACGGATACCGTCATAATCTGCGCCTCGTGCACCTTCAATTAATTCTTTCTCTTCTGGATGTCCTTGCTTTTTGCTTTCTCTGACTTCTGCAATCATTTCAGCTGTTTTTAACCCTGTACCGCTCGGAGCATCTAGTTTTTTATCGTGGTGAAGCTCAATGATTTCAACGTCAGGAAAATAATTCGCTGCCATTTTGGCAAACTTCATCATTAAGACCGCACCGATAGCAAAGTTTGGCGCAATAATACAGCCTATGCCCTTTTCTTCTGTTAATTGCTGAAGCTCTTTGAGGTCAGCTTCAGAAAATCCGGTGGTTCCTACGACTGGACGGACGCCATGTTCAAGTGCCTTTTTTGTATGTACTTTCCCGATTTCTGGTGTCGTCAAATCAATTAATACATCAGGTGCTGTCTCTGAAAGGCACACATCAATATCTGTATAAATTGGCGCCTCAGATGTCGTATGAATCACATCAGATAATTTTTTTCCTTCGTGCGCGTGATCAAGGGCAGCCACCAGCTCAAAATGGCTCGTTTCTTCTGCCAGCTTCACAGCCTCTATCCCCATTCTTCCTCTTGCTCCAGCGATTACTACTTTGATGTTTTGGTTCGTCATCGTCTCTACTTCCCTTCTTTTTTCGTCCAGCGGTCTTTGTCTCTTGTATTGAATTTATGCATCACACGATCATGTGCTTCCTCTAGTGAAATATCTAGTGAATTAGCGAGGCATGTTAAGACAAACAAAACATCGCCAATTTCTTCTTCCATGCTTTTTTCTGTTTCCGTTGTTTTTTTCGGCTTTTCTCCATAGTAATGGTTAACCTCTCTTGCTAGCTCGCCTAATTCTTCTGTCAGACGGGCCATCATGGCAAGCGGGCTGAAATAGCCTTCTTTAAATTGTCCTATGTAATCATCTACTTCTTGCTGCACGTGACGCAGCGTTTTTTCATTCGTCATGAAGCTCATCCTCCTATCTATCTCTTACATGTTAGCGAAATCATAAATATTTGACAAATGTTTAAAACTCAGTTTGCTTGTTTCTCTCCCATACCATATAATATTATCGCTGTCTAAGCAAAAAAAGGAGTGGTCTCTTGCTAAAAGAAATTCGTCTTAAAAATATCGTATTTATTTTAATAGGATCTGCGATTTTTTCTTTCGGTCTTGTTCATTTTAATATGCAGAACAATTTGGCGGAAGGCGGATTTACAGGTATTACACTGCTTTTATATTTTCTATTCCACATTGATCCATCCATTTCAAACCTTGTCTTAAACATTCCGATCTTTTTTATCGGCTGGAAAATGCTCGGCAGAACCATGTTTACTTATACAATTGTAGGAACAGTCAGTCTTTCTGTCTTTCTTGCCATCTTCCAGCGCTTTCAAATACATATGCCTCTCCAGCACGATTTGGCCTTAGCCGCGCTCTTTGCTGGTGTGTTTATCGGAACAGGCCTCGGAATCATCTTTAAGTTCGGCGGTACAACCGGCGGCGTGGACATCATCGCAAGACTCATCAACAAGCATTATCAGGTGGCCATGGGACGAACAATGTTCATCTTCGACGCATGCGTCATTACGATTTCTCTTACCTATTTAAATTACAAAGAAGCCATGTATACACTCGTCGCAGTGTTTGTTGCTGCGAAGGTCATTGACTTCATGCAAGAAGGCGCTTACGCAGCCAAAGGCGCCATGATTATCTCTGAAAAAGATGACATCATTCAAAAGAAAATCACAGAGGAAATGGAACGCGGTGTGACCATTTTAAAAGGGGTCGGTTCCTATACAAAACAGGAGCGCAACGTCCTTTATTGCGTCGTCCCGAAAAACGAGCTTGTCCATCTCAAAAGCGTCGTGACCTCAGTCGATCCCCATGCGTTTGTCTCCGTCAGTGACGTGCATGATGTGCTTGGAGAAGGCTTCACATTAGATGAACACAAAAAGCCGCTTAATCGGCATTAAAAAAAGAAGCCCAAAAATGGTGCTTCTTTTTTTATGATTTCGGATAATCAGCTTGTCGCTTTTGCTTCTTCTCTTTTTCAGCACGGTATTTCCGAAACCCAACATACGTTAACGTTAATAAAATGATACTCCCTGTTGTTAAAATGACCCATAAAAGCGATGGGTCAGCCTCATCTTGATCGACGTGGGCAAACACACTCGATAAATCCTCTTCGAGCTTTGTGAGACGCTCAAGCTTTGTCCCACTTGAAGCTTTTAAAAATTCACCTTGCTCAATCACTTCCATATGCTGCTTAATCGTTTGCAGCTTTTCAGGGGAAACATCAATGGTTAAACTCGGATAGATCATATCGTATAAAGAAACCAGCTCATTCCAAGTTTCATAAAACGTCGTCGACTCTGGATCCTTCACTTCTTTTTTCAGAGTAGGAAAAGACCCCATAATGGGCTTCTCCAGCGAACCCCAAAGAGGCTCAGTGTCTGACTGGATCGCATCGAGCAGCATTCTAAACTGAGAGGCATAACGAAGCTTTTCGCGCTCATTCAATTCTTCCTGCGGCAGCCCTTTTATGATATCTTGATAGCCAAGTGTAATTTGCCGAATCTGCGTATTTGTCAGAGTTCCACGCCAATTCTCAGCTTTAAATGTCTTTTCAACATACAATGCGACCTGTAACGCCTCATCATATTTAGCTTGTCTCGTTAATTGAAAGATTGAATCTGATAGTTCCGTTAATTCTTGCAGCACGCTAGCGGCTGTTTCCTCGCCTTTGGCAACAGATGGCTGTAATACGAGAAAAAATAATAGAATCATCGCGATTGGCTTTCGTTTCATGCAAGTCCCTCCTAGCCCTTCTCCATACAGCGTATGAAGAAAAGGACAAGGTTAGACCAATATTGTTAAGGGAGTTCAAGCTTGACCGATTTTTTCGATAGGACGAGATAATACGAAACAAAAAGAACGGCAATACTTAACCAAAACGTGACATAGCCGATCTCGTTTGAATAGGCAGACAGCATAGAATAACGCGGCATCATACCAAATACATAATCAATCACATCGTTATGTAAAATCCATATGCCAGCTACCACCAAATGACGCATTTTAAAACGATAATATGGTGCAAACAATACGGCTTGAACCGCCATCGCAAAGTGAGACCCAATCAGCATGTATCCTTCCCATGGAAAGTCATCAACAGATAAAAGCACAAAGATATTCATTCCTACAGCCCATAACCCGTACTTAATCAAGGTCACAAGGGCAAGTGCTTCAAAATAAGGAGCGTTTCGTTTCATCAAAAACGCAAGTAGTACAAATAAAAAGAAAAAGCTTGCCGTTGGGCTGTCTGGAACAAAAGCTAAAAAGATTGCCGGCGTCTCTACAAGCTGCGGAATATACCAATAGTAGCCGTACACAGTGCCAAGGAAATTGATCATCAGGACTAGCACAAGCATGTAGCGCGTGGCTAGAAGATATTGAATCCATCTCATACGTCTCTTCACTCACGATCTGTTAAAATCAGAAAAAAGCTGACAGCGCCAGCTTTTTCTCTTTTGAGTATATCCTTGTACTTGCATTTAAACAACTGAATTATTTAGATTTGACCTCAGATAAATATTTAGAAAGCTTTTCAAGTTCTTCATCGCTGCCTTTAAAGATACCCTTAGGCATGTTGCCTTTTCCTTCAACAGCGATTTTAGCTATCTCTTCAGGTGCAAGACCGTTGTCAACAAGTGATGGCCCGGCTGCTCCGCCCTGCATGTTATCCCCGTGACAGGAGATACATGTCTGCTCCTGATAAATTTTATACTCTTCCGCTGAGGTATCAATCTCTGCTTCTTTCTTAATTTCACCTTGCTTCGCCGCTGCTTCCCAATCATGAGTAGCAACAGACTCCCACGTTAAATATGTTGCTGCGCCGACTGCAAGGATCATCATCCCCACTGCAACCGGTCTTCTATACGGTCTGCGTTCAGGACCAGAATCAAGAAATGGTGCGAGCAAAAGTGCACCAAACGCAATTCCAGGCATAATCATCGCGCCAACTACCGTATAGCCTCCTGCAGCAAATTCATATTTTAATAACTGGTACAAGAATAGGAAATACCAGTCTGGCAGCGGAATATAGCCTGTATCTGTTGGATCAGCCATCCGCTCAAGCGGAGGTGCATGAACCACAGTTAGGACAAGAAATCCAATTAAAAAAACGGCACCTACAAGCCATTCCTTTAAAAGAAAGTTCGGCCAAAAGGCTTCTGTCTTTCCCGGATATTCGGAATAGTCTTTAGGTATGTTAGGTTTTCTTTCTGCCGGAACTCTGGAGTCTCCGACAAACTTCATCCCTTTTCCCCTATGCAAAGTCATCCCCTCCTCATTGAACATTCATCAAACGCAACTTTTTTATAGCGGTCCAGAAATTCCTTGCTTACGAATCATAATAAAGTGGGCAGCCATCAGCCCAAATAATGCCGCTGGCAAGAAAAAGACATGGATAGCGAAAAATCTCGTCAGCGTTTGTGCCCCTACAATGTCAGGATGACCTGCAAGTAGCGTTTTGATCTCTTTTCCAATGAATGGTGTGGCTTCTGCAATTTGAAGACCAACCTTCGTCGCAAATAGCGCCTTCATATCCCATGGCAAGAGATATCCTGTAAAACCAAGTCCAAGCATCACAAAGAAAATGAGCACACCAACAATCCAGTTCAGCTCTCTAGGCTTTTTATACGCCCCTTGGAAAAAGACCCTTAGCGTATGTAAAAACATCATGACAATGACTAGACTCGCACCCCAGTGGTGCATCCCTCTGACAATCTGACCAAATGCCACTTCATTTTGCAAATAATAGACAGATTCCCAGGCATTTTTAATATCCGGCACATAATACATCGTTAAAAACATGCCCGAAAGGACTTGAATGACTGTCACAAAAAACGTTAAACCGCCAAAACAGTACACAAAAGCGGAGAAATGATGTGCTGGGTTGACATGCTCTGGCACCTCATGATCCGCAATATCTCTCCATATTGGTGTAATGTCTAGCCGCTCATCTACCCAATCATAAATCTTGTTAAGCATCGTTACCCTTCCCCTTTCGGCACAGCTTTTCCAAGATAGAGGTATCCGTCCTTCACTTGCTGCTTATAATGGTCAAGCGGTGCAAGCGGTGGAGTTCCGGGTACGTTTGTACCATCCTTGTCGTACAGCCCATAGTGGCATGGGCAGAAAAATTTGTTTGGATTTTTCGGATCACTGTTCCAGTTCACTGTACATCCTAAATGTTTACAGATTGGCGATAAAGCGACAATTTCATCCCCTTCTTTGTACACCCATGCTGACCTAGATTCCTTTGACTCATACCATGCATCTACTTGATCAATTTTAAAGTCAAAGCGCTTCGGTTCCTTCGTCAGTTCATCTACACTGACAACTTGAACCATATCCTGATCCTCTGTTCCTTTTAGCACAGGGTCAAGCGCAAAGCGAACCATAGGCATGAGCATTCCAGCGGCCATAAATCCCCCCACGCCGGTCAACGTGTAATTCAAAAATTGACGCCTGGACACTCCATGTCTCTTCTCGCTCATTTTTTTCTCCCCCCCTCAGGTCGTCAGCTACTTTATAACTGAATTAGAAAAAATTTCATAAAACTAGGACACCCTCATAATATATCAATCTATTCACAAGGTCAACAGCCTAAAAAGCTCTGTACAATGCAAATGTAAGGGTTTTTATGAAGGGTTCCACTTTTGTAACAAAAAGTTCAAAATTTGTTCTACACTGTCTTGAATGATTTTTTGCTTTAATTCTACCTTTAAATGCTCCAGCGGAACCGGCTTTAACAAAAATAGCGATTCACTAACCGCCGCATGCTCTTTCCAATGGTGATCAGATGAGATCAACACGACATGGTGAAAATGATCTTCTAGCGACTGCTTCATCGTGAAGATGTCATCTAGGTTTCGATCATTGATTTCTACATATGTATGTGGTGGAAAAAGAAAGACCCGCCCTTTCAGCTGCCTTTCAAGTTCCTCTGCTACAAGAATGGTAAACTCCCCTAAAGATACGGTTTGTTTGATTTGATTCGCATCTATTCCAACTACTGGAATGATAGCGGTATCAATGTAATCTTTAGATTGCAAAAAGCGATCCGCATCCTCTGCTTGAAACTTCATCAATTTCCCCTCTTTCATGACATAAGCCCTGCCTGGATAGGGCAAGGCTTATTCGTTCAGTTTATGACAATAGGCTTAATTCTTTTGCTAACTTATTAAATGTTTCTTGATCATGACGGTCAAGTGCCTCATCTATCTCTTTCATAAGCCGTTCTTTTTGGAAAGTTGCGATCGAGTGTTCAAGCACTTTCTTCGCAAGATCCTTATCTTTTTCGTTCTCATAAAGATCCTTTGGAATATGAGGATTTGTTTCAAGCACAGCTGCATATTCCGGCGAACGATAAGCAGAACGGAAATTCAATTGAATAAACAAATCTTGCTGTTTATTCAAACGAATATCATGAAATGACTTTTCAGCATCTGTCGTCATGATGTTTTCTTTATAAAATCTAAAGGGAACTTCATCCACACAGTGTGTTGACATAATGATTCCCCTTGGGCAAAATTCTGCTTGCTCTACAAAATGAACCTTTTCCATCAAAGAGTCGTGACTCATTAAATAATTTAATATCCAAACACACTCTCTTCGTTTTAACTGATAATGGTTTAAAAACCACCGGATGAATTCCTTCTTTTCATTGACAGAAACAGGGGTCTGCATGTTATTCCCTCCTCTATCGTAAATTAAATTGCTATACATGAATTATTCAACAAACCAGTTCTTCATTCCTGCAAACTATAAGGAAATTTCGTCTTCAATTCTTAAAATCGTTTCTTCGATTTCTTCATTCGTGCCATCTTTCTGAAGAACTTTGCGTAATAGCGGCAATGCTTCTTTTTGTCTGCCTTCTTCTAAAAGGAACGAAGCGTATTCATATAAAAAGTCACGTTCCTCATCAAAATCAGGCAGAGCCAGCTTGAAGTACTCGGCTGCTTCCTTGTATTCCTCTCGTCCAACAGAAGCAGATGCAGCATACCAATTCCATTTTGGATCATCTTCCCCAAAGCTTTTAACCTCTTTAATGACATCCAGTATTTCATCAAAAAGCTCTTCATTTAAATAGATCGCGAGCAATGTTTGAACCGCTTCAATATATCCCGGATCAAGAGCAAGTGCTTCTTGAAGCAGCTTTTTCGCATCTTCTGAATCCCCATTTTTCAAGTCAATCTTTGCACCATATAAATATAATTCTTTGTTATACTCATCAACTTTAATACCCTCTTTTACTACCTCTAAAGCCTCGTGATATAGTCCTTCTTCCTCATAACTTTTCGCTAAAGGCATATAAAGAGACGAATAAGACGGATCAATATCTTTTAGTTCTGAAAGCTGCTGAATGGCTGTTTTCGTTCGGCCAGCCCTCATCGCTGTAAATCCGTAGCCAAAAAGTGTATTCGGGTCTGTTTGATCTTTTACTGCCTTTTCGTACCATTCAAGCGCATCTTCAAATTCTCCAGCTGTGCTGAGTGATTCAGCGAGTCTCTGGTAAACATTGACGCCGCCAACCTCATGTTGTTGATCTGCGACTTTGTAGAAATAGTCAGCGGCTTTCTTTGAAAGACCTTGTGAAAAATACAATTCACCTAACGCAAAATCAATGATGGCTTCATTTGGAAGCAGTTCTTTCGCTTTTAAGAGCTTTTGTTCACTGACTTCAAATAGTCCTTGCATTTGATACAAATCTGCCATTAACAATAAACTCTCTGGATACGCATCATCATCTTCAGGAATCGTCTCTAATACCGAAATCGCCTTTTCTTCTTCATCAGAGTCAATCAGTAGCTCTGCATAAAAGCATGTTAACCCTGTTTCCTCTGGATATAAATCATGTAAATCACTGATGAGATTCCGTGCTTTATCGATATCTCCCCAATCATAATATAACTGAGCTGCCTGCGCCTTTTCTTCATCATGCAAATGCTTTTCTGCCTGAGCAAGTGTTTGGAGTCCTTTTTCAGTCTCACCCGCCTCAACTAATTTTATGGCTTCTTGTAATGAACTATTCAAATCAAACCGTTCCTTTCTGTTTCCAAAAACCTAAACTATTGTTACTTCATATCATAATCGACAGGTACTCATCCAGCAAATATGTTGCACTTTTAAAATGAACCCATTTTTGTGTTTTAAAGACTGTTTTTCATTTCATCCTTTACGAAACGGAAGTTTTGTAAACTGAAAGTACCTGAAATTCATTTTTTTATCGGATAAAATGATTTTTTCCCAGGTTTCATCTTGAGACAAGCTATGCTATATTCCTTACAAATATGCATAAGGATAGAAAAAGCCTGAGGACATCCTCAGACTGTTTTGGTTAAGTATTCAATGTGTTCAAAGAAATTCGGGTATGATACACGAACAGCATCTGTATCTTCAATCTCAATAGCTTGCTTTGTGATGCAAGCAGCAATCCCCAGCATCATACCGATTCGGTGATCTCCGTAGCTTGACACGACAGCGCCGCCTTGAAGTGTGGTTTTACCATGAATCTTCATACCATCATCTGTTGCTTCAATATCAGCACCGAGTTTTTTAAGTTCTGACACGACTGTATCAATTCGATTGGTCTCTTTTACTTTTAACTCAGCAGCATCTTTAATAATCGTAGTTCCTTCTGCTTGTGTCGCTAGAAGCGCTATAACCGGAATTTCGTCGATGAGTCTTGAAATCATATCACCAGAAATTTCAATCCCTTTTAATGAAGAGGTAGAAATCGTTAAATCACCATACGGTTCTCCATCTTTTGCATCTACTTCTTTGATCTCAAGATTCGCACCCATTTGTTTCAGTACATCAATAATACCCGTTCTTGTTTTGTTTAGCCCGACATTTTTTAACACAATCCGGCTGTTAGGAACAATAGATCCAGCCACAAGGAAAAATGCAGCTGAAGAAATGTCTCCAGGAACAAATATATCTGTTGCTTTTAATGTTTGACCGCCTTCAATGGAAACACTTTGTTCATCTTCGTCTAGTTTTACACCAAACATAGAGAGCATTCTTTCTGTATGATCTCTTGATTTATGCGGTTCAGTTAATGTTGTTGTTCCCTCTGCTTGAAGCCCTGCTAAAAGGACAGCGGACTTAATTTGGGCGCTTGCCACCGGAGACTCATATGAGATACCTTTTAAATGACCGCCACGAATAGACAGTGGCGTATACTCACCATTTGCTCTGCCATCTATTTTAGCTCCCAGTTGTTTAAGTGGACCTGTTACTCGTTGCATTGGTCTTTTAGCAATACTCTCATCACCGATCAGTGTACTGTGAAACTCACAGCCAGCTAATATTCCCATCATTAATCGAATGGTTGTACCAGAATTCCCAACATCAAGGACGTCAGACGGCTCCTTGAGCTCTTTCAGTCCCTTCCCATGGATCACAACATCTGTCCCTTTTTGTTCAATTTCAACGCCCATCTTTCTAAAGCAATCAATCGTACTTAAACAATCGGCTCCAGGAAGAAAGTTTTTCACCACTGTAGTCCCATCAGCAATTGCACCAAACATCACTGATCTATGAGAAATGGATTTATCACCTGGAATATGAATAACTCCATTCATAGGAGCATTTTTATGAATTTTCATGTTTGTCACCTCAGTCAGCATAAAATGTATCGTAATTCGCTCTATTTTTTATACAGATCTCTGCACGCTTCCGGTCGTCGTCTGTTTGAAAACTAATGCGCAAAATCCCATTAATGTCTTCCCGCGTTTCAATAATACGGATATTCGTAATACTGATGTTCTCATTTGCTAAATGCCCTGTAATCTCCGAAATGACCCCAGGGTGATCTGGAACATCCACATAAAGGTCATAAAAAGCAGGAATGGCACCTTTTTTCCTCAGAGGAAGTCCATCGCGATATTCCTTTGCCTCTTGAAAATAAGAGAACAAGCCTTCAGCGTCTTCTTGCTGTACAAAGGCCTCAATGCGGTCGATCTCTTTTTTCCATTCATGAAACCGGTCTAAAATCTTGTTTTTGTTGTGCAGAAGGATATCTCGCCACATTGCAGGATTGCTTGAAGCAATACGTGTAATGTCACGAAAGCCTCCAGCAGCAAACCGTTTGACAAGTGGGAATTGTTCTTCAAAATGATGTGCTTGATGCACAAGGCTGGCTGCAACAATATGAGGGAAATGACTAATCACACTTGTTACACCATCATGTTCTTCTGGGGTCATCTCAATGAAATGAGCATTTGTCCCCTTTAACAAGTCCTTCAAACGATCAACAGCCTGGCGATTTGTTTCCTTTGCCGGCGTTAAAATGTAGAATGCATTTTCAAATAAAAAGTCTTTCGCTGCAATGACACCTGACTTATGAGAGCCTGCCATCGGATGTCCACCAATAAATTGGTAGTGCTTAGGAAGCGTTTTTTCAGCAAAATGGACGACCTTTTGCTTTGTGCTGCCAACATCGGTAATTGTGAGCTCTCTCTCAATTCCAGAGTTTGCAATATCACGAAGCATCTTAACTGTTTGCTGAACTGGTGTTGCCAAAATAATAGTCGCAGATTCATCCAAACCTGCCGCAAATGAATCAGCTGCTAAATCAATGATACCCAGCTTTGTTGCCGCAACCATTTGTTCTTTGGACACATCGAATCCTATAATTTTTTTATGGGGATACTCTTTTTTAATCGACAGTGCGATGGAACCTCCAATTAAACCAAGTCCAGCGATTAATATTGTTTCGTTTGCATCATTCATGTTCATCACCTGTTTTTTCGCAAAAATTAAAAAAGCCATTTCAACAGCTTATATGTATATGAGGTTGGTACAATGAAAGCCATATCCTGCCTTAGGATATGACTTTCAGGTTATGCTACGCACGAATGCCTTGCATTAAATCGGCAAGTGTACTTAGAATTTCTGCATTTTGCTCCATTGTTCCGACCGTAATACGTAAAGAAGTCGGAAAACCAAGTGCTTTACCAGAACGAACAATGTAGCCTTTTTTCAATAATGCATTGAATAATTCATCTGCTTCTCTTTTAAAATCAATCAGCACGAAGTTTGTTTGAGACGGATAAATAAATAGTCCAAAACGGTCAGCAAATTCTTGATATTGCTTGAGACCTGCTTCATTTTTCTGTCTGCATGATTGAATGAAGTCCTGATCTTTTATCGCTGCACGCGCAGCTGCCTGAGCGATACGACTTGTATTGAACGGCTCTCTTGCTGGTTCAATCGCAGTAATCAACTCTTCCGACGCAATGCCATAGCCTACTCGAAGCGCAGCCAGTCCATACGCTTTTGAAAACGTTCGGAGTACGATGACATTTTGATAGGAGTGTAATAAAGTTAAGCTGTTCGGAAAGTCTTCCGCACGAACGTATTCGACATATGCTTCATCTAGTACAACAAGCACATGAGCTGGTACTTGGTCTAAAAACGCCACAAGCTCAGATTCTGACAAATGATTTCCCGTCGGGTTATTCGGGTTGCATACCCAGACGACCTTCGTGTTCTCATCAATCGCATCCAGCATACCCTTCAGATCGTGAGCTCCTCCGTCTAAAAGCGGCACCTCTCGAATCTCTGCCTGCTCAATGACGGCATTGTGACGGTATTGCGGAAAAGATGGAGCCGGGATGACGGTATTTGTATGTTGGTCAAGGAATGCCCTAGCAATAATTTGCACAAGTTCATCTGAGCCATTCCCGAATATTAATTGTTTTTCATTTACTTGAAGAAACTCAGCAAGCTCCGTTCTTAAACTTGCGCTGTATCCATCTGGATAGATCGCTAAATGTTCGAGCTCAGCTTGTATCGCCTCTCTTGCATGCGCGGAACATCCAAAAGGGTTTTCATTTGAAGCCAATTTCACAATTTTGTCTAATTGATATTCTTTTTTGACCTCTTCAATTGGTTTCCCAGGTTGATACGGTTTTAGTTGTTTTAATTGATCTTTGATTTGCAAAAGTTTCACCTCATTTGAATGAATAGAGGGGACTAAATGTTTTTGCATAGGTTTCAAATTCTCTTAAAGCGTCTTGACGTGTATCACTTGCTAACAATTGATCTTGAAGTTCTTCAATTTTTTTCACAAGTGCACTGCCTACAACGACACCGTCACTCAGTTTATTCATTGAGTCTACCTGCTCTCTTGTCGAGATGCCAAAACCGACCGCAACCGGTATGTGACTCAGCTGTTTCACTTGTTGAATAAAATCAGTAATCGATTCGTCAAAGGTTTGTCTGACTCCTGTTACACCAAGAGATGAAACACAATACACAAAACCTTCTGCCTGCTCTACAATGTTTACTAATCGTTCCTTGCTTGTTGGTGCAACGAGCGAAATATATGAAATGTCATAAGTTTGACAGTTCTTTTGCAGCTCACTGCTCTCTTCAAACGGCAAGTCGGGTGTTAAGAGTCCCGAAATATGATTTTTGCGCAGTAAAGCGAAAAAGTATTCTGTGTCTAATTGTAACACAGGATTATAATACGTAAATAGAATTACAGGAATTTTTACACCGTTTTTTTTCATCTTCCCTACTAATTCTATCGCTTTTACGATATTCATGCCATGATTTAGAGCTCTTTTGGAGGCTCTTTGAATGACAGGACCGTCCGCTAGCGGGTCGGAATAAGGAACACCTAGTTCAATCGCATGTGCACCGGCTGCTTGAAGGGCGATAGCTAAATCGATCGTGATGTCTTCTGACGGATCTCCTGCCGTGATAAATGGGATGAATAACTTCTCGCCTTGCTTTAATTGAAATGTGATCATTTGGTTTTGCCCTCACTTTCAAGCACATTCATTAATGTATGCACATCCTTATCTCCTCTTCCTGACAGGCAGACAAGGACGATTTCATCTTCACTCATCGTCCTGCTCACTTCAAACGCCTTGGCTAAAGCGTGTGCTGATTCAATCGCTGGCAGGATTCCTTCCTTTTCTGTCAGCAGCTTTAGTGCATCCAGTGCTTCTTGATCTGTTGCACTCACATATTGAACGCGGCCGCTCGCATGTAAATATGCGTGCTCTGGGCCGATCCCCGGATAATCTAAACCAGCTGATATGGAATAGGGCTCAATAATCTGGCCAAATTCGTCTTGGATTAAATATGTCAAAGATCCATGAATGACTCCTTTTGTCCCTTTCGTAATGGTCGCTGCATGTAGCGGCGTATCGATTCCTTTTCCAGCCGCTTCTACACCAATAATATCAACCTCTTCATCTAAAAACGCTCGGTACATTCCAATGGCATTACTTCCGCCGCCGACACAAGCAATGACTTTATGTGGGAGTCTGCCTTCTTTTTTAAGCATCTGCTCTTTTGCTTCATCACCAATCATCCGCTGAAACTCACTGACGATTTGGGGATACGGATGAGGACCTACAACTGAGCCGATCATATAGAAATGATCACTGCAGTGCTGGACCCAATAACGAATCGCTTCGTTGGTTGCATCTTTTAATGTGCCGTTCCCGCTTGTGACAGGTATGACCTCAGCGCCAAGGAGCTTCATTCGGAATACATTGAGTGATTGTCTTTCCACATCTTCTTTTCCCATAAATACCGTGCAGGATAATCCAAACTTTGCGGCCACCGTTGCAGCTGCTACTCCGTGCTGTCCTGCGCCTGTTTCCGCAATAATGTTTGATTTCCCCATTTTTTTTGCAAGCAGGGCCTGCCCAAGTGCATTGTTAATTTTATGAGCACCTGTATGGTTTAAATCTTCTCTTTTTAAATAGATTTTTGCGCCGCCGAGGTATGCTGACAATTGATCAGCATATGTCAGCGCAGTCGGTCTGCCTGAATAGTTTTGCAAAAGGGAAAGATACTCTTGCTCAAAAGCAGGGTCTTCTTTTAATTCGTTAAATGCTTGTTCGATTTCTTTGAGTGGCTGCATGAGCGTCTCAGGAACAAATTTCCCTCCGAATTCTCCATATCTGCCAAGCTCATTTGGATATGCGTACATCGTTTAACATCCTTTCTTCGAGCGCTTTGATCTTAGTTCTGCTTTTCTTCCCGTTTTCTTCTATGCCGCTTGAAAGATCGATCGCTTTTGGGCCATAGGCAAGTAGCTCCGGCAGCGTTTCTGGTGTAATTCCACCTGCAATGATGCATGTTTTCTCCAGTCGATTTGCCTGCTGAATGTATACAGGTACCGCTTCCCATGTAAAAGCTGTGCCAGAACCGCCTCTCATCCCTTTTACTTTCGCATCAATGAGGAAGCCATCGACAAACGGCGCAAATGCCATCATTTTATCGAGTGTTTCTTTTACATCGGGCTCGTGGTGAAAGACTTTCCACACAACCGCTCCTGTTTGTTGTTTTATTTCTTTTGCATCCTCTCGTGTTTCATCTCCATGCAGCTGCACGATATCTAAAGGAATATGCTTTGTGATGTCACACACTTTTCGGATATTTTCATTTACAAATACACCCGTAATCTCTTTCTCGCACTGCGACTCAGTGAGCCATTGTTTTACTTGATCTGGATCGACTTGTCTTTTACTTGGAGCAAAAATAAATCCGATCGCATCTGCTTGAGATTGCGCAATGCATTCTACATCTTCTTGTGATACCGCACCGCAATATTTTAAAAAAGGCTTCATTGTGCTCATTCTCCAAATAACGTCTGAACGGCTTTTTCTTGTGATTGTTCTCTCATTAATGATTCACCTACAAGGACAGCACTCGCTCCATGTTTTTTGACAAAGGTCAGATCATCAAATCTCTGAATACCGCTTTCACTCACTAGTAATACATCCTTTGGAACAAGTGGTGCAATCTCTTTTGTTTGTTCAATTGTTGTTGTAAATGTCTTTAAATTTCGGTTATTCACTCCAATGATTTCAGGGGTGAATATGTTTAAGATATGTTCCAGTGTATCTGCTGCATGAACTTCGACAAGAATATCTAGTCCTTTTTCCTTCGCTTCATCATAGAGCTCATGCAATTTTTGCGGTTCAAGTACTTCTCCAATTAATAAAATTGCATCTGCTCCGATACGTCTTGACTCTTCTATCTGTATGGAGTCGATGATAAAGTCTTTTCTTAAAATTGGACGTGCGACGTGCTCTTTAATTAAGGAAAGATACTCGTTCTTTCCTTGAAAAAATGGTTCATCTGTTAAGACAGATAAGCAATCAGCATTTGATTTTTCGTATGCTTTTGCGGTTTGCAGAGGATCAAAATTCGGCTGAATGATTCCTTTGGAAGGAGATGCCTTTTTCACCTCAGCAATTAGACCAATCGAGCGGTGAGGGTTCATGAGTGCTTCTTTAAATGATCGTCTTTCAAAGTGTCCATCCACAGGTAACTGCAACGTTTGAATATGTTCTTTTTTGCGTGCAATGATTTGATTAAGCATAGATCTCATCCTCTTTCTTTTTTTGTTTTAAACGAGTCAATTGTTCTTTGGCTGCACCGTTTTTAATCGTTTCTAACGCTTTTAATGTTCCTGCCATGAGGCTTTCTGACTTGCCTGCGACATATAAAGCTGCCCCGGCATTCAGAGCTGTAACATGAAGAGGCGCCCCTTCTGTTTGATGATTCAATATATTCTGAATTAATTTCGCGCTCTCTTCCGGTGATTGGACCTGAATATCTGATAAGTATCCTTTTTCCAGTCCAAAGTCTTCCGGGTTTAGCGTATATTCTGTCATGGCACCTTTTTTGAGTTCAATCACATATGAATTTGCTGTAATCGTTAATTCATCCAGCCCGTCTTCCCCGCACACAAACAGGACATGCTCTGGCTCTAATGGAGCAAGGGCTTTTGCCATTAATTTCGCCTTTTCCTTCGAGTACACACCGATGATTTGCTTTTTCGCTTGCATCGGGTGGCAAAGCGGTCCTAATAGATTAAATACCGTCCGGAAGCCGAGCTGCTTGCGGACTGCTGCTACTTGTTTCATAGACGAATGGTACAGTGGTGCAAACAAAAAGCCCATGTTTTTGTCTTGTATTTGTCTTCTTGTTTCTTCTGGAGTGGATTGAATGTGAATGCCAAGACACTCTAGCACGTCGGCACTTCCGCTTTTAGAAGAGACAGAACGATTTCCGTGTTTTGCGATTTTAGCACCAGCGGCGGAAGCCACAATGGCAGCTGCAGTTGATATATTAAATGTAGAGAGTCCATCGCCTCCTGTGCCGCATGTGTCAACGACATCAAGCGATCTTTCCGCTGGTGCTGCTTTTTGCCGCATGGCCTTCACGAAGCCTGTCATTTCTTCAGCGGTTTCTCCTCTGTGAGCTAAAATCGATAGACTTGCAGCGACTTCAGCATCTGTTAAAGAGCCGCTCATCATATCATGCATTAGCCTATGTGCTTCATTTTCTGATAGGAAGCCTCCGTTAACAAGAGCTGATAGTCGCTGATTCATCCTGCACACTCTCCTTTTCTGAGAAAATATGTTCAGCAAGCTGAATGGCCCTAAGAAGCGCTCCTGCCTTGTTACAAGTCTCTTCCCATTCATTTTCTGGAACAGAATCTGCGACAATGCCAGCGCCTGCTTGTATGGAAGCGGTCCGATCTTTGACGCTCATGGTGCGAATGGTAATACAAGAGTCGATATTACCGTCGAATCCAATATAGGCAATACAGCCGCCATACGTTTCCCTTGGCTCAGGCTCCATTTCATTTAATAATTGCATCGCTCTTATTTTCGGTGCTCCTGTTAATGTGCCTGCTGGAAAAGCAGACATGAGCGCATCGACTGGATGTGTATCCTGCTTTAGCTTCCCTGTCACAATGGAGATGATGTGCATGACATGTGAAAAGTTCACAACTTTTGTAAAGGTCGGTACGGACACACTGCCGAATTCTGCTACGCGGCCGACATCATTTCTGGCTAGATCTACTAACATGTAATGTTCTGCTTTTTCTTTCTCATCCTCCAGTAGCTCTCTTGCCAGCGCAGCGTCCTCTTCTTTTGTTTTTCCTCGTTTTCTTGTGCCTGCAATGGGGTGAATTTCTAAGTGCCCATTTTTGGCATGGATTAATCGTTCTGGCGAGCTTCCGACTAAATCGCGGTCTTTTAATTTCATAAAATACATGTATGGAGATGGATTCACAATGCGAAGCACGCGGTATAATTCAAATGAACTTACTGACACTGGAATGTCAAAGCGCTGTGAGAGTACGCCTTGAAAAATATCACCTGCTCGAATGTATTCTTTGATTTTTTCGACGTCCTTTAAAAATTTTGTTTTTTCATAGGTTGACGTCACCTGTTCAAAGGACGGTGATTCGTTCATATTCCCTGATAAAATCAGTTCTTTCATATCGACCTTTGTATGGAGCTTGTGAATCATCTGTTCAAGCCGCTTTTGATTTTCTTTGTAAGCTCGTATTTTTTCGTCTTCTGTTTCATTTCCGGTCAGCTGGGTGTACTGGATAAAATGAACATGGTTTGTTTCATGGTCAAAGGCAATCATTGTTTGGCAGACAAATAGAGTACAATTGTCTGTCGTTGATGCGCTTAGATGAGGCCTGACAGAAGGTTCAATGCTTGGAATAAGATCGTAACTTAAGTACCCAACTGCCCCGCCTGTAAACGGGATGTCAACATCTGGTGTCTTGATTTGATATTGCTCTTTCATCCAGTCTAATAAGTCTTTCAGCTCTTGCTTTTTCATGACCTCCTGCCCTGCAGCGTCACGTGCAATATATTGGTTTTGGTCATCGTGTAAGGTTAAAAAAGGATGTAATCCGATAAAGGAATATCTCGACCAGCTAGAAGACTCGTCTTTGCTTTCTAGCAGATACACAATATCTTGCTTGAGTTTTTCAACAATTTGAATCGGTGAGAGCGTATCAACTGTAATGGTTTCAACAATCGGGATCGTTTTGTGGGACTCGCTGTCCCTTAAAAATTGGGTCAAATTTGATTGGAAATTCATAAGCACACTCCTTAAATTTGATTAAGGAGAATGAGGGGACATATAGAGGGTTTGTATGAGTATACGAAATAAGCCTAAAAGAGGGGTGCTCTTTTAGGCAGTATGATGAAATAGACGTATCGTATCTCTGCTCAACTCTACTCATCTCAACTACCCTAGTCTCATTCTCATCTTCTCTAAACTTGCAATGCCGTTTACACCTGTGTGTAAACTTCGGCTGTTCATATCGTATTATAATTCCTTGTTTTTTGTCAACTGTAAATCAGGGCGAAGCGTCACAGCTTCTTCCAAGTACACATGCTGCACATCTTCCTGCTTTGTGTCTGTTTGGACCGTCATTAAAACGCGAATACAATGCTTTAGACCGCCTTGAATGTCCAGCTCCTGCATACAAGTAACAGGCACATACGTCCAGCCTTCAAACTGACGAAGGGCTTTTGCCGGAAAAACGGAGTGAATATCTTGTGTAGCTGAAATTAAGATCTGCACGACACGTTCTGGATCTACTTGGTTTCTTGAAATAATCGCTTCTAGCAGCTGTTTCGTTTTGTTTAATACTTCTGTTTCTGTATCTTCTGTCACAGTTGTAGCCCCACGTATCCCGCGAAACATCATAGACATCCCTCCTCCCGTTTCCATTGTTCGAGCCAGTGATGCAGCTCATCTTTTGTGAAAGACTGCAAGGTGACGTCTCCAACCTGTTTTAATAAAACAAATTGAACGGCTCCGCCTCTTGCCTTTTTATCACCAATCATCCGATCAACAAATGTTTTCGTGGAAATATCTTGAGTGACTTGTACCGGAAATCCGAGTTCTTTCATCCACTCTTTTAGTTCCGTGCGATTGAGGCTGAGTCCCAGCTTCTTTTCGCTCACATATAGCGCAAACTGCATGCCGATTGCAATAGCATCTCCGTGCGTGATAACGCCGTATCCATACTCAGCTTCAATGGCATGACCAAGTGTATGACCTAAATTCAAAAATGCACGTACGCCTTGTTCTTTTTCGTCTTCTTGAACAATTGACGCTTTGACCTCAATCCCTTGATACAGCATATGTGCCAGCTCGCTCTTTGAACATTCCGCCAAAGAACGAATGGACATCAGTTGTGATAAAAAGTCTTCACTTGAAATGAGCGCATGTTTGATGACCTCAGCAAAGCCTGACCTCAATTCAATTTGAGATAGTGTCTCAAGCATACTCGTATCATAGATCACAGCTTTCGGCTGATGAAACGCACCGATTAAATTTTTACCGAGCGGGTGGTTAATCCCTGTTTTCCCGCCAACTGCACTGTCATGTGCCAGCAGCGTCGTCGGAACTTGAATAAAGTCAATGCCTCTCATATAACTAGCAGCAACAAAGCCAGCCAAATCCCCAATGACGCCTCCTCCCAGTGCAATGATGCACGAGGAGCGATCCAGTTGGAACTGAATGGCCTTTGTATGAATATGCTCAAACTCAGCAAAAGATTTCGACTGCTCTCCGCTTGGCACAACCACTTTATGCACAGACCACTTCTGTTCAAGTAATTGAACCATTTCATCACCGTAAATGGCATCAACAGCTGTATCTGTCACGATGAAGAGCTTCGTATAGGAATGCCCCGTGGAAGTCATCAAGTCGACGATATTGCGTTTAATCCCATCACCGATGTATACAGGATAAGTGGCTGAAGACGTCTTAACTTCCAGTGTTTTCATTAAAATTCCCTCTGAAGCTGGCGCATTTTTTCAACATTTTCTTTAATGCGGTCGATTTGATCAAGACCAAACTGCTCAACAACAGCATTGGCGATTTCCCAAGCCACGACTGCTTCTGCGACAACACTTGCGGCAGGAACAGCACAGCTGTCAGAACGTTCAATACTTGCGGAGAAAGGTTCTTTTGTTTCAATGTCAACGCTTTGAAGCGGCTTGTAAAGCGTTGGGATTGGTTTCATGACCCCTCTTACGACAATTGGCATACCAGTTGACATTCCGCCTTCGAGACCGCCTAAGCGATTTGTTTTTCTCGTATAGCCCTTTTCTTCATCCCAGATGATTTCATCATGGACCTCACTGCCATTTTTAGAAGCCGCCTCGAAGCCGATACCGAATTCAACCCCTTTAAAAGCGTTGATACTCAGAACAGCACCTGCAAGCTTGCTGTCTAATTTGCGGTCATAGTGAACATAGCTTCCGACTCCAACTGGCATTCCTTCAACGATGACTTCCACAATTCCGCCAATTGAATCACCGTTTTTCTTCGCTTCATCAATAGCATCCATCATTTTTTGACCTGCTTCACTGTCGTAGCAGCGAACAGGTGACTCTTCCGTTACCTTTTGCAAATCTTCAATCGATTTATATGTCGTATGAGCTGCTTTCACTCCGCCAATTTCAAGAACGTGGCCAGCTACCTTGATTCCTAAATGAGCCAAGATTTGTTTGGCGACTGCGCCTGCTGCTACGCGAACGGTTGTCTCACGGGCTGATGAACGCTCTAATACGTTTCGCATATCACGATGTCCATATTTAATCGCACCATTTAAATCTGCATGCCCTGGTCTAGGGCGTGAAATTTGACGCTTCATTTCACTCTCTTCTTCTTCTGTGATCGGCTCTGCCCCCATCACCTTTGTCCAATGCTTCCAGTCATTGTTTTCAACGACAAGTGCAATAGGAGAACCTAATGTTTTCCCGTGGCGAACACCACTTAACACTTTCGCTTGGTCTTTTTCAATCTGCATTCTTCTACCGCGGCCGTGACCTTTTTGTCTTCTAGCCAATTCATAATTGATGTCATCCTGCTCTATGTAAAGACCCGCTGGAACGCCTTCAATAATGGTGGTCAATTGTGGACCATGTGATTCACCTGCTGTTAAGTATCTCATGACTCGATCTCCCTTCATCGCATTAACGCTTTTAAGTAAAACTATGATAACACACTTACTACTAAAAAGTCAGCTACAACCCCTTCTTTTGATAAAAGAAAGTATCAGCAGATGTCAGTCCAAACTTTTCCGGGTGAAAAATTTGTTCAGTTGAACCAACAAATAATACGCCATTTGGTTTTAAACTGCTGCTCATTTTCATGTAAATTTCTTCTTTTGCCTCTTCTGTAAAGTAAATGAGGACATTTCGGCACACGATAAGATCAAGCTGTTTTTCATAAGGATCTGCTAAAAGGTTGTGCTTTTTAAATTGAATGTGCTTTCGCACCTCATCCTTCACAGTGTAAAATGAAGAATCTGCTTTTGTGAAATATTTTTGCTTGATTTGATCTGGTACCTCTTGCAGTGATCGTTCATGATATTTTCCTTTTTGAGCTGATTGCAGAACTTTATCATCAATATCAGTTGCAATAATTTGGAAGTCCTTCACAAGCGGATGGCTTGATAGAAGCATTGAGAGTGTATACGGCTCCTCTCCTGTCGAACATGCTGCACTCCATATTTTTAGGGTCCCGCTGTTTTTCGAAAGCAGTGGAAGAATTTTTTGATCAAGCACTTCCCAGCGCTGATAGTTTCGGTAAAATTCTGACACATTGATCGTCATTCGATCCATCGTCTCATCTAATAGTGCTCTATCCTTTTCAAGGGCAGCCGCGAATGCTTCAAAATCTCTATATCCTTTTTTATCATAAAGTGACGTTAATCTTCGTTTCATTTGTGCTTCTTTATATAAATTCAGATCCACCCCGGTTAGTTTTTTCCATTTTCCGACAAATACTTGATATTGATCCATCAAAGTCCTCTCCTGTCTCATCTATCTTTGTCCTAGTATAGCTGTTTTTATCGAAAATTTGTATCTTCTCATGCGAATTTTCGTGTAGAAATATTCATATAAAAAAAGCCAAAGTGCTCATTTGATGAACACCTTGGCTTGAACCTTAATAAATCCAGCTTGAGATGGTTTGATCCCAGTTTGTGAGTTCTTCTTGTTTGAAGAATAAGTTGATTTCTCTTTCAGCACTTTCTGGTGAGTCTGAGCCATGGATAATGTTTTTGCCAACCGTCAATCCATAGTCCCCTCTTATTGTGCCCGGAAGCGCTTCCTTCGGGTTTGTTTTGCCGATAATCTGTCTTGTTACATCTACTACCTGCTCACCTTGCCATACCATTGCAAATACTGGTCCTGACGTAATAAAGTCAACCAATTCCCCGAAAAATGGTTTTTCTTTATGCTCACCATAATGTGTTTCTGCTACTTCTTTTGGAATACTCATTAGTTTTGCACCAACAAGCTGAAGCCCCTTTTTTTCGAATCTTGACACAATTTCACCGATTAATTGTCTTTCCACACCATCAGGTTTGACCATAAGAAATGTTTTGTCCATATACGTTCTCCACCCCGTCGTTTATGTATGTATAGGCTTACATTGTTACAAAGTGATCGTATCATTTTTTTTTATAATAATCAATTTTTGACAAAAAATTTCACAAAAAAACCAATCAACAACATGTTGATTAGAATTTTCGTTTTCCAATATATTTGGCAATGGAGGCGAGTGACGTTTTCGCTCGTCCTCGAGGAAGTTTGTCCAGCTGTTCAAATGCTTTTTTCAAATACATTTCACTCACTCGAATCGAGCGGTCGATCGCATCTGTTTGTTTGAGATGTTCAATCACAGGCTTCAGCTGCATTTCCGTTGTTTCACTATTAATCAGCTTTAATTGGCCTTCGAGTGCCTGGTTCTTCAGTGCATATAAAACCGGGAGTGTGACATTTCCTTGTAAAAGGTCTCCTCCAACAGGCTTACCAAGCTCTTCTTCAGTTGATGTGAAATCAAGCACATCATCAATGATCTGATAGGACATACCGACATAGTAGCCAAACCAATATAGGGCTTTATGTGTTTTCTCATCTGTACCTGCTGCTATCGCACCTAACTGGCAGCTACCTGCAATGAGCAAGGCTGTTTTTCGTTTGATTCTTCTTAAATATGTACGCAGGTTTTGATCCATATTGTATTTGTCTTTCACTTGCTCGATTTCACCAAGACAGAGCTCGACGACCATCTTTGACAAAATTTCATGCGCCATTGGGTGATTGATCTTTGTCATATACTCAAGCGATCTTGCAAACAAGTAATCCCCTGTGTACATGGCAATTCGATTGTCCCATTTTGCCTTAATCGTTGGCTTGCCTCTTCTCAGCTCTGCATCATCAATCACATCATCGTGAACGAGTGATGCCATATGAATCAGCTCAAGAGCAACGGCAACATATTTAATTTTATTAATATCATAGTCGCCAAACATGCCTGAAAGGAGAACAAAAACGGGGCGGATTCGTTTTCCGCCCGCTTGCAGCAAATGAAGACCTGCTTCACTTAATAATGCATAATCAGAGCGAACTGTTTGTTCAAGCTCTTTTTCAATAATATCGATATCATGATTTAAAAAAGAGATCATTGCTTTTAGTTTCATAATTTTCACCCAAATATCGTTTATTCAAAGCTTCTTTCCGATATGTGTTGCTGCTACACCGCCTGTAAATGGATGATACGAGACATCAGACAGACCCGCCTCTTCGAAAAGAGCCGCCAGTTCTTTCATGCCAGGGAACGCTTTGGCTGATTCTTGAAGCCATGAATACTCCTGATAGCTTTTGGCAAACAGTTTACCAAAGAGCGGCATGATGTATTTGAAATAGACATAGTAGCCTTGTTTAAACCCAATCATTTCAGGCTGTGAAGTCTCAAGGCAGACAACCATTCCACCAGGGTTCACAACTCTTGTCATTTCCTTTAGCACCGTTAAGTAATCAGGGACGTTCCGTAGGCCAAAACCGATCGTGACATAATCAAATGTGTTGTCCTCAAAAGGAAGCTCCATCGCATTGCCGTGAAGCAGTTCAATTTGATTATAGCCCCCAGTCTTCACCTTCGTTTCTCCAACACTCAGCATATTTTTACTAAAATCAAGGCCTTTGACTTCGCCTTTTTCGCCTACAGCATCAGCAAGCGCAATGGTCCAATCGGCTGTTCCGCAGCATACATCTAATGCTTTGGCTCCTTTTTGAACATTCATGAGCTTCATTGTTTTATCGCGCCACTTTTTATGCTGTTTAAAGCTGATGACAGAATTCATTTGATCATAGTTTTTATAAATTTTTTCAAATACACCGTGTACTCGCTGTTCTTTTGATTGCTGCATGACTTACCCTTCTTCCACTTTCTGATGGTACGCAGGCTCATTTTTCATATGATCCAAGCGATTTAATAGCTCTTTTTGAACGACCGGAGATGAAACAAGATGCTCCTTGATCGGTCGTTTGGCCTTTTCATAGCCTTCCTTCTCAAAGTTGTCAAAACATGCATAGGCGTCCGTATAGCTATCGTTCAAAAAAAGTTTTAAATGTTTGTCATCTTCTGCTTGTTTCATGAAACGCTTATAAACAAGGAAACGACTTGCAATCTCATTCCAATGCGTTAATTGAAAATGCTCAGAAATCCTTTGGAATAACGCAGACTCAACCGTTGCTACACTTTTGTAAAAGTGCGCTGCATCTTGAATGGATCGATCATACAGTCTAATTTTATGTTCATTGATTTCTTTGATTGCCGTTGCGAGCGTGCGGATCATGTAGATGTCTTTCATGTCAGAGAGAAGAGAATAATAGAGACCGCTGAAATAGTCTCCTGCTAGGATGGTCAGCTGACGATTTTTGAATTCGTCTTGTTTGATGGCTGCAGCAGTTGTGACTTCGTCATGGGTATCAAGGGCAATTTGCACAAGCATCGCCGTTAAAATATAATTTTCTTTTTTCTCTGCATCAATTTGAGCTTCATCAAACATTGCATGAAAAAGAAGGAGCTTATCTTCATCGATGAGTGGCGCACGTAAATGCTTCGCCAAATAAGGATGAGAAAGCTTTTTATTTAATTTTATATTTAGATTAGATAAAATTCCGTAGATGTCTTGCAAAGATATCACCCTTGTCCCAAAAATTACAGTTTCATATGTAGCCCTGCACATTGTATAGAGATTTATTATACCATATCAGCTCTCACTTTTATGCTATCAAGTGCATTCAAGTGGTTATTTCTTTGCTTCGCTTTGAATTTCCCCGAAGCTCGTTTGAATGACAGCATCGCCTCTTACTTTGATCGCTGACGTATGCTCAGTAAATTGTGCAATGATGACTTCACCTTTATCGAGCTTTTCGGAATGGTGAAATCTTGTATCAGAGCCTCTAGTTAAGCCGATGACATTTACACCATTATCATTGGCTTTAATCACTACAAAATCAGATGCTTTATTTTCACTCAATCTGTTCACCTTCCATCTATTGAATTAGTCGTTTTTAATAAAGGAAAGCACTTCTGCTCTTGCCGCTGCATCATTTGCAAATGTACCGCGTACTGCTGATGTCACGGTTTTCGCACCTGGCTTTTTCACTCCGCGCATCGTCATACACATATGCTCTGCTTCAACGACAATCATCACGCCATGCGGATTGAGTGTTTCCACCATACTATCTGCTATGGTTGAAGTAATGCGTTCCTGAAGCTGCGGGCGTTTGGCAACAGCCTCTACAGCTCTTGCAAGTTTGCTAAGTCCTGTCACTTTTCCGCCGCGCGGAATATAAGCGACATGCGCTTTTCCGTAAAAAGGTACAAGGTGGTGTTCACACATTGAATGGAAAGCAATATCTTTTACAAGAACGAGTTCTTCGTGGTCTTCACCAAAAATGGTTTTAAAATGTTCTTTTGGATCTTCATTTAATCCCGAGAACACTTCTTCATACATTTTTGCTACTCGTTTAGGGGTATCAAGAAGTCCTTCACGATCTGGATCTTCTCCGATGGCTTTTAATATATCGCGTACTGCGTGTTCAATTAGTTCTTTATTTATTTCACTCATGTATTATATCCTCCAAAGGCGATTACATTTCAATCAGATTCTAGCACACTTCAGATCCTAAAAGCAAAGGAGAGCGTTCTAAACGAACCTTTTGATTCAAAAGGAAAAGCCCCTTATGAAAGGGGCTTTTCTAGACCAGTGTGAAACTGTATATGTATAACTCCTGCAATAGGATCATTACACATAACGATTATTTACCTGCCACCGCGTCTTTAAGTGCTTTACCTGGTTTGAAAGCAGGTACTTTGCTTGCAGGGATTTCGATCTCTGCACCAGTTTGTGGGTTACGTCCTTTACGAGCTGAACGCTCACGTACTTCAAAGTTACCAAAACCGATAAGTTGGATTTTGTCACCATTTTTAAGTGCATCTAAAATTGTATCAAAAACAGAATCAACTGCTTTTGTCGCGTCTTTTTTAGATAACTCGCTTGCTTCAGCAACCGCGTTAATAAGTTCTGTCTTGTTCATGCCTTTCACCTCCTCCCAAAAATATGCATTCAGTAGATTGTTATCATTTCTTCACAATTCATCTTCTTTCTATACACTTTTTTCGAAAAAAAGAGCGTCTAGAAAGCGTTATACATGGCTATTCATTAGAAAACAACTCTTTGAAGGAATGTTTGTCCAACAAAGTGAAGATTTTCTGTAAGTAGATTAACACATATGAAATACCATATCAAGCATTTTAAAGGGAAGAATCCTTATTCGTCAAGGATTAAGGGCACTTTTACGAACGAATATTCCTAATTTCAGCCTGAATCTGACTAATCTTTATACAATTGTCTTTTTATGACTCATTCAACACGCAAAAAAAGACCCCTGTCAATGAGAGGTCTCACATGCTATAGAATAATCGCGATCAAACCGCCTGATCCTTCGTTGATGATTCTTTCAAGCGTTTCCTTCAGCTTATATCTTGCATTTTCTGGCATCAGAGACAGCTTTGCTTGAATACCTTCTCTGACAAGGGAGCTGAGTGAGCGCCCAAATATATCTGAATTCCAAATCGAAAGCGGATCATCTTCAAAGTCTTGCATTAAGTAGCGGACGAGCTCTTCACTTTGTTTCTCTGTTCCGATAATCGGTGCAAATTCACTCTCTACATCTACCTTAATCATATGAATAGATGGAGCAACCGCCTTTAATCTCACGCCGAATCTCGAGCCTTGCCTAATGATTTCTGGCTCATCTAAACTCATATCTGACAAAGCTGGCGCCGCAATCCCGTATCCCGTCTGCTTCACCATTTTTAATGCGTCTGATACTTGATCATATTCTGTCTTCGCATGCGCAAAATCTTGCATGAGCTCGAGAAGATGGTCTTTCCCCCTAATTTCCACACCAACCACTTCTTTTAGAATATGATCATATAGATCATCTGGGGCGTACAGGTCAATCTCCGCAATCCCCTGACCCATTTCAATTCCTGCTAAACCCGCTCTTTCAATAAAGTCAAATTCGCTAAATTGACCAACGACACGGTCAACATCTCTTAATCTTTTAATATCCTTTACGGTTTCCTTCACTGAATCCTGATAACTTTCTCTCAGCCAATGATCTTCTTTCAGCACCATGACCCAGCTTGGCAAGTTCACATTCACCTCTAGGACTGGGAATTCATATAATGCTTCACGAAGCACACTGAGGACGTCTTGCTCTCTCATACTTTCTACACTCATGGCGAGTACTGGAATATCATATTTTTGGCTGAGTTCCTGCCGCAGCGCTTCTGTTTCAGGGTGATATGGTCTCACAGAGTTGATCACCATAATAAACGGCTTTCCAACCTCTTTGAGCTCTTCAATCACACGTTCTTCAGATTCAATATAATCATGTCTTGGGATTTCTCCAATGGAACCATCTGTTGTAATCACAACACCGATGGTTGAATGCTCTTGAATGACCTTGCGTGTACCAATTTCCGCTGCTTCATGGAACGGGATTGGCTCTTCATACCACGGCGTGTTGATCATTCTTGGACCATTTTCATCTTCATACCCGCGCGCACCAGGGACTGTGTATCCTACACAATCGACAAGTCTGATGTTGACATCAAGACCGTCACTCACATGTATCGATGCCGCTTGATTTGGTACAAATTTTGGCTCTGTGGTCATAATGGTTTTTCCTGCTGCGCTTTGCGGCAATTCATCCTGTGCTCTTGCACGATCTGCCTCATTATTGATATTCGGGAGCACCACGAGCTCCATAAACTTTTTAATAAACGTAGATTTCCCTGTACGAACAGCGCCAACGACTCCTAAATATATATCGCCTCCTGTTCGTTCAGCGATATCCTTGAAAATATCGACTTTTTCCAAGTGATCCCCTCCCGGACTTGCTATCCTCGTTTTCAAATAAAATACTCTATTCTTCAATCAAACTTGCTTGAAAGGTGTCTGGACAATATATGTGTATGACGTTGTCCTATTTGAATATGACACCTTTTTTGTTTTGAGAGTATGTTTAGCCATAAAAAAACCTTTCTCCTCATTTATATGCAGAGGAAAAAGGTTCATTCTTGTTTATGACGTCTTTTTTTCTAAAAAGTCAGGCTCACCTTTTTTGTTGATGGTATATGGGACAGAAAACGCAGGTACAAACGGGGTTTCCTCCCAATAGACATCTTGAATGTTTTCACCTGGTTTCAGCTTTTGTTTCGTATTCTTCAAAATATGAGCAAAATCACTGCGGTAGTCCACATAGATTTCGCCATTTGATGAAATCAGTAACGGGAGGGAATTCCCTGTCACCGGACTCATGACCGTAGGCGGCGATTTTAAGCCTAGCTTTTTTTCATTTAACGTATATAAATTGCTTGATACTACTTTGCCGTATGGCGGATATGTATGTTCATCTTGATATATTTTAATTCTAAGCCGTAATTCACTGATGGTTTGCGTCATTTTCACATCGAGCAGTTTCACCGTTGGTTTTTTTTCGACGTCTGTGAGGACATAAATATATTCACCCCCGCCTTCAAAGGATGTAGACGGTACATCGTGTAAATATCTTGGTGACAAGCGCTTAAAGTCGATGACGTACTTCTGATAAACCGGCGTGTCTGCTTCTTTCGTTTCAATCGGCAAAAGACCATTTGTTGCTTTTTGAAATTCCTCAATCGCTGTCTGAACGCTTTGCAGCTGCTCTTCGTATGGCACACGGTTTTCAGTTTTGCGATTTTCTGGATACAGACATCCTGTTAGTAAAATAAGTGCTAACAACGTGACACTGACTTTTGCTTTGATCATCATATTCTTCCTTTTTCTTTATTCATTGACCGGCCCGCTAAATACAACTAAAAACACAATGATGCCTGATATAAGCATCAAGCTGTATGCGACGGTCGAGGCTGTTATTTTAAGAAACCGGCTTTTCAGCTTAAATCGACTGAAATAAATGGTTACTACGGCTAAAAACATGAGCCCCATCGAACCAAGCGCAAACCACATCTTGATTAAAGCAAAACTCATCGTGCCTGTCCCCCTTCAAAACGAACAAATTGTAAGCGTTTATATTTCATTCTAAACCAAAAATAAGGTAAATATCAATCATTTTTCCAATCATTCAGAAAAAAGCACATAAAAAAGCTGAAGCAAAGAGGGGGACTCTGCTTCAGTCATTAGGTCGACTATTTTTCCTCATTCTGTAGAGGCAAAGCTCTATTCAAACTTCATTGCTATGTTATGCAAGTCTTCCCCTTCTTGCATCCTCTACATGCCTAAGTTCAGTCTTCCATTTATTTTGTTTGGTTTTCAAACATGTTTACAAGGTCTTCCATTTCATGTGTTTTCACACGTGCCATCAATGACTCGACAGCATCGTCGACCTTTTTTCCTTCAAACAGGACGTGGTAAAGCGCCTCTGTAATCGGCATGCTGACCTTATATTCTTTGGAGAGCTGATAAGCGCCTTTTGTTGTACGGACGCCTTCGACAACCATCCCCATTTTTTCAAGCACTTCTTCAAGCTTATACCCTTTACCAAGCAGATTTCCGCAGCGCCAGTTACGCGAATGAACACTTGTACATGTCACGATCAAATCTCCAACGCCTGTTAATCCGGCAAATGTCAGAGGATTTCCTCCCATTTTTGTACCGAGACGTGCGATTTCAGCGAGTCCTCTAGTGATGAGCGCCGCTTTCGCATTGTCACCATATCCAAGTCCGTCTGTGATCCCTGCCGCAAGAGCAATGATATTTTTTAGTGCTCCCCCAATTTCTACGCCAATCACATCAGGGTTTGTGTACACTCTAAAGTTGTTGTTCATGAACAAATCTTGAACATATTGAGCCGCTTCAATATTTTCTGATGAGACAGTGACAGTTGTCGGATGACGCAAGCCTACTTCCTCGGCATGGCTCGGCCCTGATAAGACAACAACAGCTTCTCTTTTCTCATCCGGGACTTCTTGTTCAATCATTTGAGATATTCTAAGAAGTGTATCTGGTTCAATCCCTTTACTTACATGGACAAACGGCACTTTCGAAGTGATCAGCTCATTTGCCTGCTTTAATACTTCACGAATGGCCTTTGTTGGCACAGCGACAATAATAGCATCTGTCCCCTCTAACGCCTGCTTCATGTCTGTCGTCGCCTGAATAGACGCTGGCAGTGCGACATTTGGCAAGTAATCATGATTTTCATGTTTCTCATTGATTTGGTCAATGAGCTCTTGTCTATGTCCCCACATGTGTACATCATGATGATTATCAGCTAATACAAGTGCAAGTGCTGTTCCCCAGCTTCCTGCTCCAAGTACTGTAATTTTCTTCATTCTGCTCACCCTTTTTATTTTCTCGCTCTCGCAAATATTTTAATCGGCGTTCCTTCAAAACCAAATGCATCTCGAATGCGGTTTTCTAGGAAACGTTCATAAGAAAAGTGCATAAGCTCTGGATCGTTTACAAACACCACAAAGGACGGAGGCTTAATAGCCACCTGTGTCGCATAGTAAATTTTCAGGCGCTGTCCATTATGAGTTGGTGTTGGATTCATTGCCACTGCATCCATGATGATATCGTTTAAAATATTCGTTTGAACGCGCATCGCATGATTTTCACTAGCTGTAATAATGGATGGCATTAACGTATGAATTCTCTTTTTCGTGAGAGCAGACATAAACAAGACAGGTGCATAATCTAGGAATTGAAAATGCTCACGAATGTTTTGCTCAAATTCCTTCATCGTACGCTCATCTTTTTCAACAGCGTCCCATTTGTTCACAACGATCACAACAGCTTTACCAGCTTCGTGTGCATAGCCTGCAATACGTTTATCCTGCTCAATAATGCCTTCTTCACCGTCTAAAACAACAGCGACAACATCAGAACGATCAATGGCTTTTAATGCACGAAGCACACTGTATTTCTCTGTTGTTTCGTATACTTTTCCTTTTTTTCTCATACCTGCTGTATCGACAATGACAAAGTCACGCTGATTGTACGTAAACATCGTATCTACAGCATCTCTTGTCGTACCAGCGATGTTGCTCACAATGACCCGGTCTTCTCCAAGCATTGCATTCACTAACGAAGATTTCCCTACATTCGGGCGGCCAATTAAGCAGAACTGAACAACTTCTTCCGCATACTGTGTATCCGGTAAGTTTTTGAAGTGTTCTGCGACGGCATCAAGCAGATCACCTAGACCTAATCCGTGCGTTCCAGAAATCGGATACGGTTCGCCAAACCCCAGTGCATAAAAGTCATACACGTCACTTCTCATTTCAGGGTTGTCCAGTTTATTGACAGCAAGTACAACTGGCTTTTTCGTGCGATATAAAATTTTTGCGACTTCTTCATCCGCAGATGTCACGCCATCTCTGCCATTCACCATAAAGATAATGACATCCGCTTCATCCATTGCGATTTCTGCCTGATGGCGAATTTGTGCTAAAAATGGCTCATCTCCAATATCAATTCCACCAGTATCTATTAAATTAAAGTCATAATTTAACCATTCAGCAGAGCTATAGATTCGATCTCTTGTTACACCAGGTGTGTCTTCTACAATCGATATTCTTTCGCCTGCGATTCGATTAAAAATTGTAGATTTTCCAACGTTGGGCCTTCCAACAATGGCTACGACAGGTTTACCCATAGTACCCTTCCTTTCAATCCAGCCGCGATTCAATATGTTCATCATCATGTTTCAACCGGGATTTAAAATTTTCATTCAGTTTTATGAAATAAACCCTTCAAACATGAAGGGTTCAACTTATATATTATATCAATTTTTAATCAGACCACAATGAATAACTTAAAAATGTTTGACAATCAAGTAAAGATCTTCTCCAATTCCGTGTGCAATTCCATCTAAAATGGCCTCTAAATTCATGGCGTACATGTCGAGTTCTTCTTTATTTTCACAGAAAAAAACGGCTGTTCCGCCAATGACCCGCTCTTTATTTGTTGTAGCCACAGCCAGTATGAATTGTTCAATGGTGTTCGCCATGCCCTATTACCTCACTTTCTTTTTTATGAACTCTGTCGGCATTCTGATGGCATTTTCTAAAATGGGTACCTCTTCTAATACACGGACAGCCAAATCTTCACGATACCATTGCGGTAAAATGAACACACCAAGTGCGCCGTTATTTAGATCACGCTTTGCGAGCGGACAGAGCGATGGTTCACCAGAGTCGCGATACACACCAAGTACGTTGGATAAATCAAATAAAATGGCTTGCCGCTGCCCAAGATTAGCAATCGTTGTAGCTGAGTTGAAATTTTTCGGCGTCAAAATAAAGCCCATCCCATGCTCTAAAATGAGCTTTTGCTTTTCGGGCAGTCCGATATTCATGATGTAAATATCATTCACATAAAGCCCTGCCCCATCAAAGCGAAGCTCTCCTTTTTGTATGTTGACGATATCCTTTAATTGGCTGCCAGACATTAATAGCTTTGCCAAGAAAAAACAAAGAATACCGACCACTGTCCCAATAACGAGCGAGAAGAAAATACAGGCTGTGGTCGTAATCAGTGCCGTGAGAATCGCAATATAATTTCGGCTTTCAAAGGCAATGGCAATGCCTTCTATATATGTACTGCCTCTTGAGACTAGCTCATATGAATCCATTTGAGTTAACGTATTTCTTTCCATATTGCGGACATCTCGGAATTGTGTGGCCGCCAGCGTGAGAAAGGTAATCGCCGTAAATTCCTCCTGAATGAGTGCAGGCATAATGATCGCACCAAGCCCTGAAGCAATAAAACCAAGCGCAATGTGAATCACTTGTCCATGAATATACGTAGGGTATTGCCGGTAATCTGTTCTTAACATATAAAGTCTGGCCGCCATCCCAAAGATGACACCAATAATTACAGGAAACGTATAATCCGTCATGTTGATTTTGCAGCCCCTTTTACTGTTTTTCTTGATGAACGGGCGTTCAAGAGCTTTTCAAGCTGATCGACACCTAATAGGAAGATGGACCCTTGAACAACAAGGGACAGAAAAGAGAGATCTCCTATGACAATCGATGATGTAAAGCGGTGAATCGTCAGCGCATAAAGGGCTTCGCCAAGACATACTGACATCATCCATAGGGTGACTCGTTCTGTGAAATGATGTCCATATGTCAAAGACATCAAGATCAGCAAGGCAAATACGACCCAATCCACTTTTATTAGCGTGAACCAAACCGGGTCATATAATGCAAAAATCATAAAAAAGGCATATGCGCTCACCATAGAGCCTAATTGCATGACTCTCATCATTTGATGGCCAGACCGGAATATAACGAAACCCGCACATGCATATAAAAAGGTCATCAAGTACCCCGCATTAAGGCTCATATCAACCACGTATATCATGAAATGACTACATATAATATGGACGAGGACACAGACGCCTAGCACATTGCGCCATGAGCTTTTTTCCATAATAAATGTCACCATAATCCAAACGAACCATATGGACCAATAATAGTACAAAGCCTCCAACGTCTCATCACCTCAATTACATTATGGGAAAATCCCCAATTTTTAAACGTAAGGGATCGCTTTGGGCATTGTATGAAATAAACAAGAGGTGACACCCTAATGGTTGAGGAGGGATGCATGATGGGAAAAGATAGACAGGAAAAACGCTTAAAGGCATCAAAAAGAGTGGAATCTGACCGTGATCAATCCATTCATCATAAAGGGGCAACAGCATTAGAAGGTCCAGAAAGCGCACGAAAAAGAAATCAATAAAAAAAGGCATGTGATGACCACATGCCTTAGATGTTTAAGGGCTAAACTTGATTTTAGTCCTTTTTCTTCTTTGATCTTAAACTATAGTACGTTGTGTCGATGCCTCTTTCTTTAAGCCAATGACTTGTTTCACCTGAAATAACAACTTGGGTTTGTCTTAGTTCTTCAATCGTCTTCACGCCAAGCACTGTCATCATCATCTTCACATCTTCTTGAAGATCTATGATATCAGCGATGAGGCCGCTCTCCCCTCCGCCAGTCAGTGATTTTAAGAAAAAGCCTGCTAGCCCAGCAGCAGATGCTCCAAGAGCAATTGATTTTGTTACATCAAGGGCGTCTTGTATACCTCCGGAGGCTAAAACCGTTTGATCTGGAAAACTTGTATGTACTTCAGCAAGACTCGCTGCAGTTGGAATCCCCCATTGATCAAAATAATGAAGTGCTTTTTGGCGGCGAAGATTTTCGATCTTAGAAAAGTTCGTACCACCAAATCCTCCTACATCAACGGCCGCAACTCCAGCATGAAATAACTTTTTTGCCGTTTCCTTGCTCATGCCAAATCCGACTTCTTTTACGACAACAGGCACACCAACTGATTCAGCGATGGCTGCGATGCGCTCAAGTGCCCCCCTGAAATCACGGTCTCCTTCAGGCATGACAATTTCTTGAATCACATTTAAATGAATCTGGAGCATATTGGCCTCCAGCATCTCGACTGCTTCCTTCGCTTGCTTAATCGATGCTTCACTGCCTAAGTTCGCAAACACAAGTCCATCAGGATTGACTTTTCGAACAACTTCATACGTACGTCTTTCTTCTTTATCTTTCAGTGCAGCCATTTGTGATCCAACTGCCACCGGAATATTGGTTTCCTTCGCTGCGATCGATAAAGAGCGGTTGATCTCATAGGTCGACTTTCCGCCCCCGCCAGTCATTGCATTGATAAAAATTGGCGAACCGAAAGTCAGTCCGCCAATAGTTGTATGTGTATCAATTTGTGATGTCGCAAGATCTGGTAAACTGGCGTGAACGAAGGAAACATCTTCTAAACCTGTTGCTGCCTGCTGTCCAGTGGACAAGGCATGTTCAATATGCTGCTTCTTTCTTTCTGCTCGCGTCAATTTTGATCACCAAATTATTTTAATTTATTGAGCTTATCGCCGATCAGATCACCAAGCTGGAATCCGCTTGTGTTTTCTTCTTTCGCCTGATATTGACGATAATTCTCTTCGATTTGTTTTTCAGGATTTTCTTCTAGATCACGGATGCTTAGTGAAATGCGTTCTTCATCTTCATTCACATCAAGCACTTTCACTTTCACAGTCTGCCCTTCTTCAAGGACTTCATGCGGCGTACCGATATGTTTATGAGAGATTTGGGAAATATGCACAAGTCCTTCGACGCCTGGCAGAATTTCAACAAATGCACCGAAGCTCACAAGACGTTGAACAGTTCCTTCAAGCACATCCCCTTGTTTTACCTTTTCGCCAATCTGGCTCCAAGGTCCTGGTAATGTTTCTTTAATAGATAGTGAGATACGTTCGTTATCACGATCAACAGCAAGTACTTTGACTTGGACTTCCTGTCCTTCTTCCACTACGTCAGATGGCTTTTCAACATGCGCATGGGATAGTTGAGAAATGTGAACCAATCCATCAATGCCGCCAATGTCTACAAATGCACCAAAATCAGTCAGGCGCTGCACTTTACCATCAATCACACTGCCTACTTCAAGCTTTTGCAGGAAGTCTTGCTTTTTGTCTAATTGCTCTTGCTCCACTACTGCACGGTGCGAAAGAATCACGCGATTTTTTTCTCGGTCAAGTTCGACCACGACTAGTGAGAGTGTTTTACCTTTGTAGTCTGAGAAGTCCTCTACATAGTGCGCTTCTACAAGAGATGCAGGAATAAATCCACGCACACCAATATCTACGACAAGACCACCTTTGACAACGTCTTTTACTTCAGCTTCAAATACTTCTTTTGTCTCAAACTTTTTCTCTAGGTCTTCCCAAGCGCGGTCTGCATCAACAGCACGTTTCGATAAAATCAAAGCATCGTCTTCGACTTTTGTTACTTTAAGCTCTAACTCGTCGCCATCTTTCACGACATCTGATGCTTTTTCAACGTGAAGACTTGATAATTCACTGATTGGGATGATCCCAGGCTGTTTCACATTGACGATATCTACATTGACATGCTTGTCCTCAACTTTAGAAACAATCCCTTTCACTACATCTCCAACCTCTGGTACCTGAACATCGATTTGATTCATTTCCTCTGTCATTTCGATAACCTCCTTGGTCCAAACCTACACAGCTTAGTTAAAACGACTGGGCGAATATGTGTCTTAAGCATGATGATTACCAGCCGAATATGTATTATAGAAACATTCAAATCAACAGAATTGCTTGAATGATCAATAAAAATAGTATTAGTATAAACTTCTAATAAAAGACCTTGTTTGTCAAGAGATAAACCTCTAACTTATTAAAGTTTTCTAAAATTTCTTACTGTTTCTCCACGCGGTCTGCTGCATCTAAAATTTTACCTGCTACCTCTTGAATGGAAAGAGAAGTTGTGTCAATTTCAATGGCGTCATCCGCTTTCTTAAGTGGGGAAACTTCGCGCTCAGAATCAAGTTTGTCACGTCTTGCAATCTCTTCGATCAGCTGATCGTAATTGACATCGTAGCCTTTTTTCTGATTCTCTTCAAAACGGCGTTTTGCTCTTTCTTCTACTGATGCAAGCAAGAAAATTTTCACTTCGGCATCTGGAAGAACGTGCGTACCTATATCTCTTCCGTCCATCACGACACCGCCTTTTTTACCAAGCTCTTGCTGCCTGCGGACCATTTCTTCCCGAACAGCTCTGTGCTTTGCGACAACTGATACTTGGTTGCTCACACGGTCTGTGCGAATATCCTCTGTGACATCGGTATTGTCTAGATGAACTTTTTGACCGTCGTCTGTTGAGACAAGTTCAATCACAGTTTTTTTCAGTAATGCATCAAGTGCCTGCTCGTCTTCAAGGTCTACACCATGATTAAGTGCCGCAAGTGTAATCGCACGGTACATGGCACCTGTATCGATATAAATATATGATTTTTTTGCTGCGACAATTTTTGCCACAGTGCTTTTTCCTGCTGCTGCAGGACCGTCAATTGCGATAGATAATTTCTTTTTCATAATACCTCTCCTTGATTGAATCTCCCTTATGAATTGTAACACGATCACCGGTCAAACGGGGGAATTTTCTATCAATCCTTCTGCTTAAACGTCTCAATCCAATCTTCAATGCTCATGTTATTTACACCCTCGTATTGCACGACTTTTGACAAAAAAAGTTCTCCTTTCGTCAAATGAAGTGTGATCTGAATGGCTAATAATAAGACAAGCTGAATGAGCACCGCTTTCAATAACCATCTTTCCATTGTCTTCATACAAAAAGCCTCCACGCTAGATTCTTTCACCTCTAGTATGGAAGCTTTTAACATCCTTTATTCTTATGCTTTTTTTACACGTGTTAAAAGCTGCTGCTGGAAGCAGTACTTCATAATGTGCTGCTGGTGGTCATTTGTGATCTCAGAAAATTCCATGATCGCTCTTGTTTTGCCAGTCTGCTCATCTTGATATACTCGATTCGTTTCTGCAACCGCTTTAATTTTCACAGGCTCTTTCAGCGGAAGTTCAAACTCTGTGACCACTTCTCCGTATTCTTTCAATGAGACACCTTCAGGAACAGCAATAGCTAAGCCGCCAGCACTCATATTGACAATAAACGTGTCAAAGGCTTCTTCATCCGTTTGCATGATCGTCGCTTTGACCATTGTATCGACTCGAAGGTACTCTCTGCGCTGAAGCCGGATCATTTCTTCTTTTGGCGGAATGGAAATAACAATCATCGGAATATCTACTTTCCTCTTCCCGATGACTTCGCTTGTACATTTGTATGGAATTTGATTTTCATCGAAAAAGAAAACGGTGATTTCTGTTTGCTGATTTAAATAGATGGTGCGCCCCGTTTCTTTATCAGCTGGATAATTAATGCAAATATCATCGTTATTATTTTCCAAAACTTTCGATTTTGCAGTTTTCACTTCTTTGTTCTCATTGACATATTCAATTGTGATTGCATCCCCTATTTGTAACATTCCTCATCACTCTTTTCATCTGTGAAATCATATCCTCTCCTATATTAAACCATGTATAAAACAAAAGGAAAAGGCTTATTCGCCTTTTCCTCACTTCCTTTTCTATAGGTCTTTATATATAGGTTCTGCGTTTTTTAGTTTATCTACTCGCTCTTCATTTCCAGTATCCGCATTAATGAACATTCGGTACGTATCATTTTTTATGGTTCCAAGGAACTCATAGCATAAAACTTCCTCTGACATGTCGTTTTGAACAATCGCTACATGAGCATCTTCAATTTTTACATGCTGATTCAATGTTTTCTCCGCTTCTTTTTGTGAGATTTTAGGTGCTTTTATGTCTCTTGTTTTATGATTCGTTAAATAGTCTTTTGCTGAAAATCCAACCACTTCACCATCGTCTAATGCAACCTTCATGCGTATACTATCTGGATAAAGCAGTACATTTTTTTGAAGAGGTACATAGGTAAATACACCGATATTATCAAATTGCGCGCTTTCATCTAAATGAAACGACTCTTCATCAAATCCTTGCTTCTTTAAGAAGCTGAGAGCTTTTTCTGATGCATCATTTAAACTGATTTTCTGTTTTTTTACGTCACGATTTTGAAGAAGGTAAACTGGGTGTCCTCCTTTTTCGGTCAAGTCTAAATAGAAATTCGCTTTACTATCAGGATCTGACATCGATAAGCTGTACACATCTCGATTGGTTTTGCTTCCGCTTTTTCTCACCTTAAAATGTTGATTATGATCAGGTGCAAATTGCTGGGCAATGCGTATCGCTTCTTTCTTTGAGATCTTTTTACCTTTTAAATGATTGTAGCCGCGTGTTTCTGATTCTGTCGACACATTTGTCGGACCGAGATCAACATCTGCAAATGCATCTGCATTTCTCTCGACTGTTTTCAACCCGTCAATGATGGTGTTATCATTCTTTCGGTCACCATCAGCAAGCGCCATTTCAACATCCATCCATTTTAAATTTTTATTGAGGACGAGATGCTGTACTTGTCTCAGTTCGTTTTGGATATCAGCCGCTTGATGATATAAAGACGTAATGGTTTTGTGCGTATTTTTGTTTAATGGTTCATCTGATAAGGATTTGACTGATGATTTGTAGCTAAAGTCTCCGACATTCGCCAAAAATTCTTCCGTTTTGTTAAAAGGCATTAATGTGAGCGGAAGCTGACTCACATTGTTATGAGCTTCTGATGACATTCTCCATACATCTGCAAGTGCTGGTGAAATCGACGTTTGGCTGTTCATCGCAAGCGTTGCCCCAAGTTTGTCGTGCAGCTGATCCACTTGGTACGTTAAATCGTGGAAAGCCCTTTGATAGTTGTTCTCTGCGTGCAGCAGCACTGCGTCTTTTTCTTGATGCTCTTTATAGCCCCAATAACCTGTTGAGATGACAGCAATTCCTAAAATGGCAATCAATATTCCTCTGATCATTTATTTACACCTCTTTTTATTCGCAGAAAATATGTTTCCCGATTCGTTTAATTTGTGGTCTTCCCCAAATCCATGGACTGGTTGCTGTATCAGGATTAAAGTAATAGACGGCGCTCTCAGATGGGTCCCAGCCGTTAATGGCATCAAACACAGCCTTTTTTGCAGTGTCATTTGGCGACATATAAAATTGACCATCCGCCACAGCTGTAAACGCAAGCGGTTCAAAAATAACACCTGCGATCGTATTTGGAAAAGTCGGGTTGTTCAACCGGTTTAAGATAACGGCAGCGATCGCCACCTGTCCTTCATACGGCTCGCCTCTAGCTTCACTATAAACTGCTTGCGATAAGAGCTGAATGTCATTACTAGAAAATCCCCCTGGCATGTTCGCTGCAGTTTGTTTCGGTGTTTGACTTGCTTGCTGATTGCCTGACTGATTCCCAGACTTTCCAGATGCCCCGCTTCCTCCGCTTTGACTTTTTTGATTCTCTTTTGCACCTTGAGCTGTCTTTTTCTGTGAGCTTCTTTGCGCAGGAGCTTTTGTTTGCTGATCAAGAGGCTTCCCGCCATAATGGGTAAACTGATTCCCTTTTTGCAGCTGCTGCTGAACAAAGTCTTTATAGTATTTTGTCTTTTGAACTAATAGGCTTTTTGTTTGTTTACCTACAAGTCCGTCGACCTTCTTTACACCAAATTGGCTTTGAAAGTTGCGAACGGCCCAGTACGTCCCCCAGCCATATACACCATCAATCTTGCCATTGTAAAAGCCATTGTATTGGAGCCGTGCTTGCAGCTCGACTACATCTTCTCCTGTTGCACCTCGCTGGATGACTTGACTGGTGAAGGCTTCACTTTTTTCAGCTGACATCAGTGAAGTTGCGAGTAGAACGATTGAGAAGATAAGGACGATTTGTTTCATGAAACGAGCTTTGTCCATATTTGATCCTCCTGTACTTTTGATGTTTGAATATATATTTCTTCCGATCCCTATTTTTATACATTCATCACAGGAGAGAATTGGATGAAAACAAAAAAAACGCCCTATCAACTGATAGGACGTTTTCCACATTAAATTTGCACCATTTTCACTGAACGAGCCTTTTTTGCTTTTCGCAGGCCAAACCACCATAAAAAAATCATGAATGGCAACATGATATATCCCCAATTTTTCATCCCTAACAAAATGAAGTCATACAGGCCATGAAAAAGCACAGGAAGCGTTAAAGAAAGGATCAGCCATTTGCGCTGCTCCTTTTTATCAGAGAAGCGGGCTTTCCCGATATAAAACCCCATCACAACACCGAATAAAGCATGACTTGAGACGGGTAATAAAGCACGGGTGAACGCATATTCAACCCCATGACCGACCAAATAAAGAATATTTTCAAGTGTTGCGAAACCAAGTGAGACACTTGTTCCATATACAATCCCATCATAGTGTTCGTCAAACTGGGCATGCGCATAGACGCTGACCATTAAAATAAACCATTTTAAAGATTCCTCTAAAAAGCCCGACGTCACAAATGAAATCAAGATAGGGTTCGTTGCGATATGTTCCTCTTGAAGGACATATTGAATAAACATGGTTGGAAACACAAGTATGACACCTAGCATAAAAGATCTGATGACCATGTGAACTGGCTCATTGTCGTACTGATCCTTCAAATAAAAATAACTTAAAAGTGCGATGCCGGGAGCTAAACCTGCTGAGATGATTGCGATCATAACCAGACCTCTTTCCCTACATTATCCTTCATTATCGTACCATGATTTACCCTTTTTTTATATGACTCGAGCCCATTTTTATGAAAATATTCTTCTATATAATCCCATTTTATATAAAAAAAGAACCGAATCCCTTGTAAGGATCCAGTTCTTTTTTATCCGTTCATTCTTTTGTTGATTTCTTCTGCAATAAGCCCCCCATGAAATCTCCCATTTTCAATGAAAATTTCATTGGCATTATTTCCAGCTGCAATGACTCCTGCAATGAAAATACCTTCTACGTTTGTCTCCATCGTCTGTTCATCAAATGCTGGACGGCCTGATTCTTGATCAATTGTCACACCCATTTTTTCTAAGAAAGAATGATCTGGATGATAGCCTGTCATGGCAAAAACATAATCACTTTTCACTCGCTCCGTTTGCTCTTGCTGGTTTGTAAAAATCACCTCTTCTTTTGTGATTTCCTTCACCTGCGCTCCAAACTCCATTCGAATGGTTCCATTTCTCACAAGCGCTTCAAACTCTGGTAAAATCCAAGGTTTGATGCTAGACGAATATTCAGTTCCTCGATACAGCACAGTGACTCTGCTTCCGCATTTCACAAGTTCTAGCGCTGCATCGACACTTGAGTTTTTCCCGCCGATCACGGTCGCATCTTTATCAAAGTATGGGTGTCCTTCTTTAAAATAATGATACACATGAGGAAGGTCTTCTCCTTTGACATTCATATAGTTTGGATGATCATAGTAGCCAGTAGCAATCACGACATAATCACATGAATAGTCGTCTTTTGATGTGCTCACGGTAAAATGACCCTCTTTTTTCGTCACAGCGTTTACTTTTTCAAAGGCATGTACACGCAGGCTTTTTCGTCTCACTACTTCTCGGTAATAAGAAAGCGCCTGTATACGAACGGGCTTGCGATTTTCAGTAATAAAAGCGACATCACCAATCTCAAGCTTTTCACTTGTACTGAAAAAGGTTTGATGTGTTGGGTAATGATAAATACTGTTAACGACATTCCCCTTTTCAATGACAAGTGCATCAATTCCGATTTGCTGGAATGCGATGGCAGCTGATAATCCGCAAGGGCCGCCTCCTATTATGATCGCTTTTTCTTGTTTCATTTGTTCCACTCCTGTCGTTTCAATACAATAACAATTGCTAGCTGTTTGATGATTTGTTCCATTCCATAAAAAAATCTCCTATTTAAGGATAGGAGATTTTGGGGCGCGATGCAAATAAGCCGCTTAAATCCAGCCTCTGAATCGAGAAGCTTCAGCCATTTTACGTACGCCGACCATATACGCAGCAAGACGCATATCGATGCGGCGGTTTTGCGCCATTTCATAAATATTATTAAATGATTTCACCATCATATCTTCTAAACGAGTTTCGACTTCCTCTTCAGTCCAGTAGAACCCTTGGTTATTCTGCACCCATTCAAAGTAAGAAACCGTTACACCACCCGCACTCGCAAGTACGTCTGGGACAAGCAGTACTCCTCGATCTGAAAGAATTTTTGTTCCTTCAAGTGTCGTTGGACCATTTGCTGCTTCTACGACAATTTTGGCTTTAATGTTTGCCGCGTTATCTTCAGTGATTTGGTTCTCAATGGCTGCAGGTACTAAGATATCACAATCGAGCTCAAGCAGCTCTTGGTTTGTAATGGTATCGTTAAATAATTTAGTAACGGTTCCAAAGCTGTCACGTCGGTCAAGCAAGTAGTCAATATCAAGACCATCTTCATCGTATAACCCGCCGTAAGCATCTGAAATCCCTACGATTTTCGCTCCGGCATCATACATGAATTTAGCCAAGTAGCTTCCTGCATTTCCGAATCCCTGTACGACAACACGTGCTCCGCTAATGTCAATTCCTTTTTTCTTCGCCGCTTCTTTGATGCAGATCGTCACACCTTTTGCTGTTGCAGTATCACGTCCGTGTGACCCTCCAAGAACAATTGGTTTTCCTGTAATAAATCCTGGCGAGTTAAATTCATCAATTCTAGAATATTCGTCCATCATCCATGCCATAATTTGAGAGTTTGTAAACACATCTGGTGCTGGTACATCTTTTGTTGGACCAACGATTTGACTGATTGCGCGAACATAGCCGCGGCTTAGTTTTTCAAGCTCTCTAAATGACATTTCTCTTGGATCACAGATAATACCGCCTTTTCCTCCGCCATAAGGAAGATCCACAATACCACATTTTAAACTCATCCAAATTGAAAGCGCTTTTACTTCTTTTTCAGTAACGTTCGGGTGGAAACGAATACCGCCTTTTGTCGGTCCGACAGCATCATTGTGCTGTGCGCGGTAACCAGTGAAAATTTTCACTGATCCGTCATCCATCCGTACTGGAATTTTGACCGTTAATAGACGAATTGGCTCCTTCAGCAATTCATACACTTCTTGCGGATACCCTAATTTGTCTAGCGCTTTATGTATGACGGTTTGAGTTGACTTTAAAACATCTAGCTTATCTTCTGCGTTATGAGCGGCGTTTTGATCGGCTGCCATTAAAATAAACCCCCTAGAAATCTTTCATGATCTACTGCTCCCTTTCAAGCAATAGTATACACCTTCGTACTGGTAAAGCAAAGGTAAAAAACGTTTTTTATCAAAATAAAATATCAGTGTTTATAAATATAAAAAAGGATATAAAAAAATACTGTTGTTTCATCACAACAGTATTAAATATAATAGAAAAAAGTGATTAAAAATACATTTGAATCGTTTTCACTGCATCATCTTGCATGATCACTTTTCCGTATTCTTTTAGCCGATGAATCGTTAATGTCGTAGGAGAACCAAACTCCGCTAAAATGGAAATGACGGTATCAGCAGACAGTTCTTCAAAATCATCTAGGCTGAGAAAATATTGACCTTCATAATGGTAAACTGTACCCCCTAAAAGTCCAATGCGACTTAAACTATGGGACAGTTGAATCACATCTTCAAACGAGGCAAATTGATAGAGCACATGATTACTCTCGTCGAGCTTGACTTGCATCTCAATGTAATCTTCATCAAACTCATCATCATCAGCATCTTCCTGCTGACTCTTTGTGACAATGACGACCATCCCCTGCGCCTGAAGAGAAAATACTTCAACAGCAATCGGTCCATTCGCTTCAAAACCGAGCTCCTGATTCGCTTCGTTCATCATGTCTTTAAACAGCTGATGGACTTTGAAGGTATCTTTCCAAAGGTCTTCTTTCGTAAGACCCCGGTCTGTCAGGTCATCTAGTGTGAGAAAAATTTTGATTTTATTATAATTCAGACGCTCCAGTCGCATAACGTTCCCTCCTGCCTCTTCTAAACACACATCATACTGTAGTATATGAGATGATGAGTCATAGGTTCTTAATTTTGTATTCAGTTTACACTGTGTCAAGACGGAAGACAAGCATGAAGCTATGCTTACGGTGACTTTTATGGAAAATATTGAGGGTGCAGCAAGTCATCGCGTTTTTACAGGCATTAAATAGATTAGATGCGTTTCTGGTTCTGCCCCGAGACGCATTGGAATCTTTGTTGTTCCATAGCCATTACTAATGAGAAAAAATGCGCCTTTGACCTGACCTGTTCTTCCTTTTTCATACGGACCAAATTTCCCAATTCGGATCTGACCTCCATGCGTATGACCGCTCAGAACAAGGTCGATACCCTCTTCTTCACTCATCAAATGATGTACATCTGGGTTGTGTGATAAGAGAATATTCACGTCATCTTTCACAAACTTAGATCGTATCGCTTCATAATCCGCCTTTTCAAGCCGAATGTCATCGATGCCTCCAATTTTGATTGGCTGGCCTTCGAAATCCCACACAGCCGTTTCATTTTGCAGAGTCGTGACATCGCAAGCATGAAGAATCTCTTTAAACTTCTGCTGGTGCAGCTCATGATCATTATTTCCCCAAACAAAATAAACGGGCGCAATTTTTGATAAACGTTTCACATTTTCTTCAATCCTAGCGTAGGGTACACCTTTTTCTGCTAAGTCGCCGCCTATCATAATGACATCCGGTTTTTCTTGTATGACTTCCGCTAATAATGAGTCACTAATAAGTCGCCGGTGTGTATCAGAAATAAAGAAAATCACTGCTGGTCGATCTGATTGAAGTGCTTCTATTGTAAAGTAATGCTTTTTGATGTTGTTTTGTTTTGCCGTTTTCACCATTTTTGCCGTCACACACACACCTGTTGTAACAGCCGCAATGGCGGCAGTAAATCCGATGGCATATTTCATCATAAATGGCTCCCTTGCATATGTGTCGTTCATAAGACGTTTGAATGAAAAAAGACGTTTCAACTATTAAAACGTCTTTTTTCACATTATTTACTTTCATAATAGAGATTAATGTCATATTGCTGCTGCATATAGTGAAATACCGCTTCACGCTCTTTCCACTGGTCTGATTGCGGCCATAAGTCTGTGCTTTTTTGTATAATCTCACATCTAAGCCGATGATATTCATCCTCAGCCTTTTCTTCTTTTTTCTTATAGTAATAAGATGCGTAAAAAGCAAACACCTCGGCCATCACCCAAAATAGAAAGACCTCATGACCAAGCAGTGTTGCAATCATCGCTTCCGGCTGAAGCGAGCCTCCCTTATTTGCCGTTACCACAAAATAAAACAAAAGAATCGCCAGCGACAAAAGGGCTGTCCATTGCCATCTTTTGCACTGCTTAGCAAAGCCCTCATATTTGTGCTTTCTTTTGATCAACGTTTCCATCATTTTCTGTGTCGGCTGATCCATATAGCGGCTGATTGCGTGCAATGTCATCACATACACCCTGTCCCTTTTTTCTACATATGTATGTGCTTTTTCATTCGTTCATGTCAGGTAATTAGTTTTCCAATGGAATGTTGAGTACTTGACCGCTGTATACACTGTTCCCATTTAAATGATTATAGGCTTTAATTTTCTCTTCACCCGATCGGTTTTTGTAATATTTCATCGAGATTCGATACAGGTTTTCCTCTGGGCCAACAGTGTGCTGTACGACACGAACTGGCTTTTCTTCCTGCTTCTTTTTCTCTTCGGCTTCTTTTCGTTTTTTCTCTTCTTGCTGTTTTTGCAGGGCGAGCTGCTGCTGCTCACGTTTTTTCGCTGCTGCGGCTTTTTCACGCTCTTCTTTCTCTTTAGCAGTCTTTTCTTTTTTCTTTTGCTCTGCTTTTTCTTTTGATCGCTGCTTTTCTTTTTCTTCATCTTTCTTTTTCTTCTCTTCATCAGACGCATCCGCTTTATCAGCGCCTCCGTCATTTTTTGTTTCGACAAGTGCTGACGGAACTGGGTCTGTGTCAGCACTTGAGGTTTTATCAATGTATACACCTTGATTGTTATTATCGTTGATTTCCTTTGATGTGTAGTAGATCAATAGAAAGAAAACAGTGATGACGATGATAGGAAAGATAATAGCCAATGTCGTAAACAAAGGATTGCGCACTTTTTTCGTACGCTTCTTCTTATATTCATGAAAGTCTTCTCGTGTAGGAAAGTGAGAGTCATCAGAAGGATGTACTTTTTCTTCAAGAATTTCCTCTACATCATCGTCATGGTTGTTTGTCAGCTGCTCCTTCTTTCTCTGCATTCTCGACATTTCTTCCATGTTCATCCCTCCCCTTATATTTCAAACGAATTTGACAAGCAAAGACTAAGTCAATGACAAAATGAGTCATGACAGGAACAAATAAATTCCCCGTCCACTCGTATAAAAGTCCTAAAAAAATACTAATGGAAACGACGAGGATAAACAAGAGTATTTTTGATAAATAGCGAAAGTGAAGAAGCGCAAACACGATGCTGGCAATCTCCAGCCCAAATTGCTGTTGAACGATTCCGCGAAATAGTATTTCCTCTGAAAAGGCGATGAGAAGTGCTAACCAAACAATATGCGGGATGCTTCGGTTTTTGAACATCTTTTCATTTAAACCGCCATCATCATACATATGAGCGGGAAACACCTTCATGACAATCGCATCCACAATAATGACGAGCAAAGCACCGCCAATTCCATAAGTCACAATGCGCATATCATGAATCTGCCAAAGAGCTGTAAAATCCGTCCATTGATCGAACATAAATATGCCTAGTAAAAAAGAAACGATAAGCATGAGCAGCTGCGTGAAATACAGCTGTTCTACGACTTGTCGATCGGTTAATTTTTCAATGATTCGGCGATGTTGTTCAATCAATGCTGCGCCTCTTTTTTCAGATGAAACATACGATCCAGTACGGTCTTCCAGTGTTTCATTTCATTCAGCTCCAATGATTGTTCTTTTTTTTCATAATCAGACAGGTTCAGTCCGCAAGAAGAGCAGCAATTATCAGAGGACGCGCGCTCTGTTTGATCAAGCTGTTCGTGAAAGTATGATAACAGCGATTGTCTAAAGCAGTCATGATCCATGATCCGCTCTTTAAATTGCCACACTTTTCTCAGCTTTTCTGTTTGTCTGTCCTGCAATTTTTCTTTTAGATTCATGAGGATTGCCGGGCGCTGTTCGGACTCATGCATCATGTAATAATGCGTCAGCATTCTTGCACGCGTCTCCTGAAGCCCTGTTTCCATCAATTGTTCACGTAATTTTTTTTCATCATTTGTCTGCACTTGTGTCAGTTGGGCTAAGTAGAAATCAATTTCTGGATCGTCAAAGCCTTCTGCTTGGATCAAGTGTTGCTGAATATCTGCATCCTCTTCTGTATATAAAAGAATGCTCACACTGTTTTCCCCGTCCCTTCCCGCTCTTCCAATCTCTTGCATAAACGCTTCAATCGATTGCGGCGGGCTCATATGAATCACAAATCGGATATCCGCTTTATCAATTCCCATTCCAAAAGCACTCGTGCAGCAAATGAGATCAAGCTGACCGCTGATAAATTGCTGCTGAATGAGCATACGGTCTCCTGCATCCATTCCGCCATGATAAAACTCAACACGCTGATTGGTTTTTTGTTTCATACAGAGTGCTAGTTCTTCTGTCATTTGCCGGGTCGGGCAATAAATAAGGCCTGGTCCTTGCAGGAAATCCGCAAGCTCAATGGCTCGTTTCTCTTTTGCTTCTTTCGTTTCGTGCGCTTCTTTGACTAAGGCAATGTTCGGACGGTTGACGGAATGAATATGAAAGTCTGGATGCTGTAATCTTAACGTTTGCACTGTATCTTTTAGCGTTTGTTTCGTTGCTGTTGCTGTAAGAGCTAAAGCCACAGGATGACCTAATGCTTCTCTCCATTCTCCGAGCTTTGAATATTCAGGACGGAAATCATGCCCCCATTCTGATATACAATGCGCTTCATCGACGACAAACAGACCAATACGTATCGACTTGAGCTGTTCTAGCAGCACTTCTGACATTAATGCCTCAGGTGCGACAAATAGAAATTTATATGATGGCAAACGCCGAATGATATGTCGCCTCTCCTGAAAAGACAATGTGCTGTTAAGCGCCGCCACTCGTTTTTCTCCGCGCATTTTCATTCGTTCGACTTGGTCCTCCATAAGCGATAAAAGCGGCGAAATAACCAGAACTAACCCTTCTGTCATATAGCCAGGAATTTGATAGCAAAGTGACTTCCCTCCACCAGTAGGCAGCATGGCAACCGTATCTTTTTGATGCAGTACACTTTGAATAATGTCCTCTTGACCTGCTCTAAATGTGTCGTGTCCAAAGTAGCGCATGAGCGTCTGATGAAGCTTATCCATTTGCTTTCACCATCCTTGTCAGTGCCAATCGTATTTGAAAATAAGTAAATGGATGCTCGAGTTTTTCTTTAATCAGCTTCATTTTATTTGTTTGAAGCTCTCTGGCTACAGCAAGAATCACCCGCTGCTCTTCTATACTCACATATGGATCTATTGAAAAGCTTGGCTCATGTATCGACAGCTCCACGATATGATCTTCGATCGTTGCCTTTTTTAATGAACGAATGTGAGCCATTTGTTCAATATCAAATCCTTTTTGGACAAGCTCAAGTGTTTTATGGGTAGAAGTTGTTAACACGCGTTTGAATTCAAGGTCACCTACGAGCTGCTGCAAAATCGGTGCCTCACCTTTTTGGGCAGATTGAATAAAATAATGGAGTACATTCCAAAAAAGCAGGTACACATACCACACATCTTCTTTCATCCACTCAGCCATTTGCTGATATGTACGTCCGATTCGTTCATTTGAGGTCAATGAGTAAACAAAAATCAGTGCCTCTTGATCACTTAGGCAAACAAGGAGCTTTTCTAGTTCATGATGCAGACCTTCTGAAAGCTTGCTTTTCTGCTGATGCTGTTTCAAGAAAGATTTCGTCCAGCTTTGAACCGAGACATCTCTTTGTATTGGAACATATTGATGCGATCCAGCCATATGGTGAGAAAGCACTTGTACAAGTAAAGAGAGCCTCATCCATAGCATCTTTGCTTTATCATGATATTTGGCACCATGAAAATAAGTGGGCATCGGTTTTTCAGAAAAATGCTGGTTTAGCATTCGCTGCCCTGCTTCAGTGATGCTGAATGTCTCATCATTTTTTCTAATGTAGTGCTTCTCTTCAAGCTTTAAAGCAGAACGATTCAGCTGATTCCTCGTAAACCCTGGGTAACAACCGAAGTACCTGGAAAGCTCAAACAAGCTGGCATCCTGTATGGTTTGTGATGATTTTTTTCCTTTAAAAAGATGGTAGACAGCACTAATGGAGCGTTCGCCGTTCAATTTATATACGCTGTCCATTAACATGACATCCAAATAATGAAGAGTCATTCATCCAAGCACCTGTCTTCCTGACAAAATTCGAATATTTTCTCCCTTTATTTTAACAGATTTCATACAAGAAGAAATGTTTAAACTCAATTTATGAGGGAAAGTTATGAACAAACCCTTATGTGATAAGCATTCTCAATCACTTAACAGTTGAAATGTGAATTTAAAATCATTACAATAAGGTTTGAGGAAATTGTTTTTTATCGGTGAAACTAAAAAGGGTAAACCATGTGTTCCATCGAACTATCTGGGAGGTATTTTTTTAACATGGCAAAATATACAATTGTAGACAAAGACACATGTATTGCTTGCGGCGCATGCGGTGCAGCTGCTCCAGACATTTATGATTATGATGATGAAGGCATTGCATTTGTTACGCTTGACGACAACCAAGGGACTGTAGAAGTTCCAGAAGTACTTGAAGAAGATATGCTTGATGCATTTGAAGGATGTCCAACTGACTCAATCAAAGTTGCGGACGAATCTTTCGAGGGTGACCCACTTAAGCATGAATAGTATAAAAGCCCCTTATGCAGGGGCTTTTTTTATATTAACTATTTTGAAGTCGGCGTTTATTTTCAAACCATGGACGCATTTTCACAAAAATGAAGCTAAACACGATGGTAATGATCATTCCTTTAATAAAGTTAAAAGGTAAGATCCCTGCTGTAATGGTCGTCTTGAGCGCATGATCAGATAGTTCAGGTGCGTTTAAAAACCATGTGTAAGCTGGCAGGAATAAGAAGTAATTTAAAATGCTCATCATCACAGTCATCAGTAATGTACCGATGATCATTGACCATGCCATCCCTTTTGCTGATTTAATTTTTTTGAACATAAAGGCGACTGGTAAGATGAATAATGTGCCTGCAATGAAGTTCGCGACTTGCCCAACTGGAACACCAGACATACTGCCTTGAATGAGATAATGCAGAACATTTTTTAATGCCTCAACGGCAATTCCTGCACCCGGCCCATAAATTAAAATCGCAATAATGGCTGGTATATCACTGAAATCAATTTTCAAATACGCTGGAAGCCCTGGGAAAGGGAAATCCAATAAAATTAACACGAACGAAATACTGCTGAGCATACTGGTGACGACTAAACGTTTTACTTTACTTTGATTCAATATTCTCTCTCCTTTTCGATCAAATCTTTCGAAAAGAGGATTGTTCAATTTCAGCCACAAAAAAACCGCTCATGAAAACAGGAGCGGGGAATTTGGGCTAGACAAATAAACGTGTGAAAAACCATGTTTTCAACGTTTACGAACCTCCATCTTCTCCCATCCAGACTATACTGTCGGCTTCGGAATCACACCGAATCCTGCCAAAAAGGCTCGCGGGCTTAGAGACTATGCTCATCACCGCCGGTAGGGAATTGCACCCTGCCCCGAAGATTGATCATTATTCAATTCGACATCATTATATATGATATATGAGCATTTGTACAGATAAAAATCCTGAGCAATTTCATCAGTTTTAAGAAATCGGAAAAAACTTAAAAATTATAATGACAAATGCGCAAAAATTGGTTATCTTTTGTTTAAAGGTGTCCATTCTCTATAAATACACAAAGAAATGTTCGTGTTTTCTTTTTCGCTTTACTGCTTTAATTTGATTGACACGGTGAAAAGGAATATGGTAAATTATCAGATATTTATGACGTTTATTTTAGGAGGAAATCTTACGATGTTTCGAGTATTAGTCTCAGATAAGATGAGCAATGATGGTCTTTTACCACTTTTAGAATCAGATTTTGTTGAAATTGTCCAAAAAAATGTAACAGAAGCAGAAGATGAATTACACACATTTGATGCCTTACTTGTTAGAAGTGCTACAAAAGTAACCAAAGAGCTTTATGAAAAAATGACTTCATTAAAAATTGTCGGCCGTGCCGGTGTGGGAGTAGACAATATTGATATTGATGAAGCGACCAAGCATGGCGTCATTGTCATCAATGCACCAAACGGTAATACGATCTCCACAGCTGAGCATACATTTGCCATGATCTCTTCGCTTATGCGTCATATTCCACAAGCCAATATTTCTGTGAAATCAAAAGAATGGAACAGAGGCGCATATGTTGGTGCTGAGCTTTATGGAAAATCTCTTGGGATTGTTGGACTTGGCAGAATCGGAAGCGAAATCGCCCAGCGTGCAAGAGCATTTGGCATGACAGTCAACGTATTTGACCCATTTCTCACAAAGGAACGTGCAGAAAAAATTGGTGTCAATGCCAAGTCACTTGATGAAGTACTCGAAGTATCAGATATTATCACTGTACATACCCCATTAACAAAAGAAACTAGAGGGCTTCTCAATAAAGAAACAATTGCAAAAACAAAAAAAGGCGTTCGCCTAGTGAACTGTGCGCGCGGCGGAATTCTTGACGAGGCTGACCTTCTTGAAGCGCTTGAAAGCGGCCATGTTGCAGGAGCTGCACTCGATGTATTTGAGGTAGAGCCTCCTACTGATAATCCGCTTGTAGACCATCCGCTCGTCATTGCGACTCCGCATCTTGGTGCATCGACAAAGGAAGCACAATTAAATGTAGCGGCGCAAGTATCTGAAGAAGTACTTCAATTTGCAAAAGGACTCCCTGTCATGTCATCTATTAATCTACCAGCGATGACAAAAGACGAGTTCAAAAAAATTCAGCCTTATCATCAGTTTGCAGGAAAGCTCGGACGTCTTGTCTCTCAATCAATGAGAGAACCTGTAAAAGAAGTAAGCATCTCTTACGAAGGCTCTATTTCAAAACTCGAAACATCCTTTATTACAAAAAGTCTCCTGTCAGGCTTTTTAAAAGAACGCGTCGATTCGACTGTAAATGAAGTAAATGCTGGAATGGTGGCAAAAGAACGCGGCATTAGCTTTAGTGAAAAAATTTCTTCCAGCGAATCTGGTTACGAAAACAGCATTTCTATTGAAGTCAAAGGCGATCTTTCAACCTTTACTCTAAAAGCAACCTATATCCCGCATTTAGGTGAACGCGTTGTTTCCATTAATGGATTTAATATTGATTTTTATCCAGATGGACACCTTGTCTACATCCAGCATACTGATGCACCTGGTGTGATTGGAAAGGTTGGACAGATATTAGGCGACCATGATGTCAACATTGCGACAATGCAGGTAGGACGTAAAGAAAAAGGCGGCGAAGCCATCATGATGCTTTCTTTCGACAAGCATCTTGAGGACGAAATTGTCAAAGAATTAACCGAAGTGCAAGATATTCTTTCTGTCCGCTTGATCGACCTATAAAAATAAGGGTAAACCTCATGCAAATGCATGAGGTTTATTTTGTTGAAATCATTAAACGGTCCCCCGTTCGGATGAGATGAGTAGTAAGCTCATTGATTTTTTTCAATTGTTCCACAGTCATCTCATGCGCCTTTGCAATCGACCAAAGGGTATCTCCTTGCTTAATGAGATATGTATTTTTTTCATGTCCGTTTACATGAAGAGCCGGTTCTTGGAAACGATCCATCGCGATGATCGTGAGCGGATCTACCGCATCTTCTTTGCTGACCGACCAATTACCCCTGTGCACCTCAAAATGCAAATGAGTGCCTCTAGAAGCCCCTGTGTTACCGATAATGCCGATCGGCTGTCCTGCTTCTACATGGTCATCCTTTTTAACAAAACGCTCGTGTAAATGAGCATAGACGGTTTCATATCCATTTGGATGCTGGATAAACACAACTTCTCCATATGTAACAGATACATACGAACGCGAGACCACACCTTCACTTGCAGCAAATATGGATTCTCCTTCTGGCGCAGCTATATCTAATCCCTTGTGCGAGCCACCTCTTGTCCCAAACAAATCCGTGACTTCTCCTTTTACTGGCTCCACCCATTCGCTTGTTTCCTGTGCATGAGCAAAAGGCGAAAAGATCAACAGCAAAATACAGCTGGCACATATGAAGCAATACCTTTTCATCAGTGACTCCCCTTCTTTGAGGTTCTTTTTATGACAGCTTAGTATACAGCAAGGAAGCTATTTTCTATACATCAAAAAAGAACGCAATTTCTTGCGTCCTTTAACGGTCTTTTATGACAACTGGATTCGGCAGAGCCGGCACCTCTATGGGTTCTTTTAATTCATATGACCCTACTTGATCTATTCCTGCCTGTTGAATGGTGACATCAGTAAAACCAAAATCTTTCGCTGAGAGCAGCAGACCTTCAATGAGTAGAATATGATCAATTGAGTCCGATAATTGTGCTGATGCTCCAAACGTGATGGTCACATGTTTTCCTTTTGAGGTTACTTCTTTAATCGGTTCTTCTTTAATTAATGGATCAAGTCCGGCATCGCTTGTACGCTTCATGGCTTCTACCGCATCTTCAAATGATGAATAATGCGCTTTTGAAGGAACTAAAAAAGTCCCGCTCTTATTCTCTAAAACATAATAAGCGTGCTTTGTTTGTTTTTCAACCGATATCGTTCCAACGCTTCCATTTTCCCCTAATTGAAGGTGAGAACCTTTGGCTGTCTTGACTTGCACCTGCTCATACCTGCTCCATTTTAGCGTTTCTTTTACCATATCTTTAAACCGGTTGGCTTCTTTTAACGTATCAAGGGACAAATCATTTTTTAATTGAAAAATCAGTGTATCCCCTTTTTCGCGAAGGTCCACCATATCAATATAAGATTGAAGAGGTTTTGTCATTTCAGGCAGTTGCACCTGTTCATATGTGTTTACCATATCCTGCAAATGATCATGCTCACCCTCTTTTTCAATACTAATTGGAACCACTTGAGAGGTCGATTCATCTATGTATGCAATGGTCATATACTTTTTCTGTTCTTCACGAGAAACAACGTGTGAGGGCCCATCAGTCTGTTTGACCGCCTCTAATGTGGCATTCACCTGACTTTTGTCAGCTCTTGATTCCATTTTCATTTGCTGATGATGATCTTGAGCAGCCGGCTGAAATAAATGAGGAGAAATTAAAAACGCCATAAATAAAACTACAACGGTTGCGACTGCTGGACCGATCCATTTGGCACTTTTCTTTTTCTGCCCGCTTGCCATCAGCATCTGCTGATATATCTGCTTAGAGGAACGGTTGTCCTCCACCTTTGGAAGCTGACTTAGTAACACCTTGATTCGTTCTTCGCTCCAATCGGACCTGTTCGTTTTCATTCACTAGCTCCTCCTTCAAAAGCTCCATATGTTTTCGGAGCACTTTCAGGCCTCGGTGCTGCGTTGTTTTGACTTTGCTTTCCGAGAACTTTAGCGCCTTTGCCGTCTCCATGATTGAGTAGCCATGGATAAATCTTAAAATGATGACAGCTCGTTGATCAATCGTACAATGATCAAGTGCGGCATAAATTTCTTTTACATTTTCGTCCTGTACGGCCAGTTCGTCTGGGAGCAAGTCTGGGTCCTTTACATCCTGCTTATCCCAATCAAACGTGCCGAGTACCCGTTGTCTAATGGTTTGCTGTTTGCGAAACCAATCAATCGCCACATGCCTTGCAATTGAAAACAGCCATGTTTTCTCGCTGCTTCTTCCTTCAAAAGTTTTATATGAGTGAAGTACCCGAATGTAAACCTCCTGAACGAGATCCTCTGCCTGATTTTTATCTTTAACCATATAAAATAAAAACTGGTACAAATCTTGGTGGTACGAATCATATATTTTTTGAAAGGTTTCATGCATAGGAAACCCCTCCGTTCACTTATTTTTGTCGAGTGACTCTTACAAAACGTTACATTACAACTTTATGACAAATATATTACAAATTCGACAATTTGGGAAGGGCTTTTTGTTTAACTTCTCCTTAAAAATATGAAAATAAAAAAACACTTCTTTTTTTAGAAAAGAAGTGTCAGATTATTGTTGACAAAGGACTAAAATGATCCTTACTTTAGCCCTTTGTCTTCTTTTCAGCGTGATAGAAAACCTTTGCAGTCTAGGAAGGACGAGTACCGGAGCGGAGCGAATTTGACATTCGTGAGCACCGGAGTGCAGACCTGACAAAGAATGCGAGGGTTTGTCTACACGCTGACACTTCTTTTTTTCGAAAAGAAGTGTTTCTCATGTAACAAGATTCTTCGTCAGGATTAGACGAGTTCCTGCTTTTTTCTCGGAATATAAAAGGTAAAGTGTGTACCTGTACCCGCTTTGCTATGTGCATGAATGGAGCCTTGATGCGCCTCTACGATGTTCTTCACAATCGCAAGACCAAGTCCAGTACCAGAACGCCCTCTTGTTCTTGCCTTATCCGCTTTATAGAAGCGCTCGAAAATAAATGGCAGATCCTCTTCCGGGATTCCGCTTCCTGAGTCTTTTACATCCATTTTCAGCCCGTTCTCCACTGATTGGACGGAAAAGTGAACCTCCCCGCCCTCTGGTGTATGACGAATGGCGTTATCAATGAGATTCGTAAACACCTGCTCAATCTTATCCGGATCGAGTACAAAGTGCGGTTCATCCACTTGAATGTCATATGTGAGATCAACTTGCTTTTCTTTCGCAATACCGAGAAACTTGCGGTAAATCTTCTCGGTCAGCTCTTCTGTATCTGTCGATTCAAGATTAAGTGTAATATGGCCAGCTTCCATTCTCGCTAGGTCTAGAAGGTCATTCACAAGACGTCCCATTCGAAGTGATTCGTCGTAGATAATTTGCGCAATCTCTTTCTTTTCCTCTTCTGAGCCTGCAATATCATCTACAATCGCCTCACTATACCCTTGCAGCATGGCAATTGGAGTACGAAGTTCATGACTGACATTGGCAATGAAGTCTTTTCTCAGCTTATCAAGTCTTCGTTCCTCTGTCATATCACGAAGGACCGCAACTGCTCCCCTGACATCCTGCTGATTATAAAGCGGAGACATGAGAAGAACCCAGGTACGCCCTTGCAGCGTGACTTCGATCATTTGCTCTTTTTCTGTGCTGACGGCTGTATGAAACAGTTCTCGCGCTTCTGGCGGCAGTTCATCTCCATCTTTGATCTTCATATTTTGCTCGTAGTACCATGCCTGCAAGAATCGTTCTGCAGGAGGATTCGTCATGAGAATCGTTCCATCAATATTGATGGTGATGACACCATCGGCCATACTGCTTAAAATGTTGGACAAATGTTCTTTTTCTTGATTTAAGGCTGTGATATGGAATTTAAGCTGCTTGCCCATTTGATTAAAGGCGATGGCCAGTTCTCCAATTTCGTCTTGCGTTAATATAGGAATCTTTGTATCAAATTTTCCTTTCGCCAGATCCTGCGCTCCCTCTCTCATCTTTCTGAGAGGATAGGTGACACGTGTTGATAAGAAGAAAGCGAATATAGTGGTCAGAACAATGGCAATTCCCGCTGCTAAGAAGATATAACGCGTCGTATGCTTCGTTGTTTGTTCTACAGCGAGTAATGATTGAGAAAGAAAGACCATGCCTTTTTTTCCGTTTGCCTCAAATGGAACACCGACGACAATTCGTTCATCTTTATGATTACCTGCATTTGGTTCTGCACGTTTACTGATTTTTTTACGATATTTTAGTGCTTGATTCAAATCACTGTCCGCTTCAATTTGTTTCTTTGTAATCGCAGGAAGCTTCCCGTCTTTTTCAGACGAGTACCATTCTAGCCCGTCCTCTTGGATAATCGCAATACTCGTTAATTTGTCAGCAAGCTCTGATGTAATTGACCTTGCGAGTGATTGATCCTCGTGGCTTTCTAAAATGACCGCCACTTTATTTGCCATTTGCGTTAAATCTGACTTTGCTTCTTCTACATGGTAATTCTCAATGAACTCTAAAAGAAGCACGGTTAAAATAGATAAAACGATCAGGACGAGGAAGAGAATGGTTAACCATAGCTTTCCAACGACACTTTTCCACAGTTTCATTCAGCGCCGACCTCAAATTTGTACCCGACACCCCATACCGTCACGATTTTTTTCGCAGCTTCTGGTGACACTTTATTCAGCTTTTCGCGAAGTCGTTTGACGTGGGTATCGACTGTTCTCAAGTCTCCAAAGAATTCATACTGCCATACTTCTTTTAACAGCTTTTCTCTGTCATAAACCTTATCCGGTGTTTTCGCAAGGAAATATAAAAGCTCATATTCCTTCGGCGTGAGACTGACTTCTTTGCCATCAGCTGTCACTCTATGCGCATCGTGGTCAATTGAAAGATGAGAAAACACAAGTACATCCTTTGTTGTTGTCCCAGTATTGAGATAAGACGTTTGAGAAGATCTTCTAAGCAATGCCTTCACACGTAAAACAACTTCACGCGGGCTAAAAGGTTTGACGATATAGTCATCCGTTCCTGCCTCAAACCCTTGCACGCGGTTGGCTTCTTCTCCTTTTGCCGTCAGCATAATGATTGGAGTCGCTTTTTTGTCTCGAATTTGATTACACACTTCGATCCCATCTGTACCAGGCATCATTAAATCGAGCAAAATGAGGTCATAATCTGTTTGGAGTCCTTTTTGAATCGCCTCATCTCCATTTTCAGCTTCATCGATTTCATAATTTTCACGTTCTAAATACATTTTTAAAAGGCGGCGAATTCTTGCCTCATCATCTACGACTAATATTTTCGTTTGAGTTGTGTGTTCCATTAGACAATCCTCCTGCTTTTTCCGTTGTTACATTCATTTTAACAAAAAGCCAAATCGATTCATAAAAAGTTGGCCTTTTTCATTTGATTACGCGTAAGAATGAAGCCCTGCAATCACAAGATTGACAAAGATGAGATTAAACATAATGATGGCGAATCCGATAACAGCTAACCAAGCGGACTTTTCGCCATGCCACCCCCTGGATAAGCGAAGATGAAGGTATGCTGCATAAAAGAGAAACGTAATCAATGCCCATACTTCCTTCGGGTCCCAGCCCCAGAACCGAGTCCAGGCGATTTGTGCCCAGATCATTGCAAAAATCAGCCCGCCTAACGCAAATACAGGGAAACCAATGGAAACAGCTCTATATCCAATTTCATCGACTAAATCTAGGTTCACCTGCTTTACAAGCGGTTGAAGCAGAGCGCTCAGTCGCTTGCGAATGATCAACCGAATCAGCCCATACATGATCAGTCCCGTGCCAAATGACCATAACACCGTATTGACCTTTCTACCTGAAAAAACAGGCGGCAAATCAACAAACGGTTCCAAACGATCTTGCGTCACAAGCTCTCCTTTATGAGGTCCAACTAGAGCTGGCAGCTCATAGACCATCACACTTTCCTCTTTATTTTTATCGATCCAATTAAATTTTGCTTCGTATCCTGTCATTCTAAAGATGGACGTGACAGCGATAAATGCAAGTGTGACAACAATCATAAACATGACGAGCTCTAAACCAAATGTCTTCTTCCCTGGCTTTGTTTGATCGACATGCTTTAATAAGAAGATGACACCTGCCACAAAACTGATCGCTAAAATGGCTTGCCCAAGTGCTGCTGTTGTCACGTGAATATAAAGCCAATTACTTTGTAGTGATGGAATCAGCGGTGAAATATCAGACGGGAACATACTTGCATAGGCAATAATCAATAAAGCGATTGGAAGTGTAAATAAACCAAGTACAGACACTTGATACACAAAATATAAAATGATGAATGCGAGCACAAGCATCATGCCAAAAGCTGTTGTGAATTCAAACAAATTACTGACTGGTGCATGACCAGACGCCATCCACCTTGAAATAAAATAGCCAAATTGACTTAAAAAACCGATGATAGTGAGCGTAATACCGATAAGTGCCGCCTTATTCCTGCGCGGTCCATCAACTTTCTTTTTTCCTTTAATGGCACCACCAAAAAAAGGAACTGCCGCTAAATACAATAGAAAAGCTGCAAATAACAGGTTTTCACTGACTGCCGCCATCTAATCCTTCCCCCTTGCTTTTGCTGATACTTGTTGTATCAGGCAGTTCTTTTTGATCAACTGGCTGTTTGATGCCACTGTCACTTAGGATCACGCCAAGATCAGCCTTTAAGCCAAACCAGTTTTTGTTTGTGTGTCCTGCCACAAATACTTTTCCATCCTTTGCAGACAGCCAAATTCTTCTATGCTGCCAATACATCCCCTGCACGACACCAATCATGAAGATAATCCCGCCTACGATGAGCACCAAAAGAGTTAAATCTTTTCTAACCGTCAATCCCGTGACGTTTTTCGTTTCCACTCGATCAAACTTCATTTTATATAGGTTGTTATCAGAGCCCTCTACTGTCTCTTGAATCGCCACAAAGCTTTTTTCACCTTTAGGCTTTTCAGGAGAAACCATTTCAAACACGAAAGCAGGATTATTCGGATTCCTTGTTTTCGTACTCGGCGTTCCATCATCGTCAAAATAAAAATCAGGGAGATAGCTCATCACTTTGACCTTGTAACCGCTACCAAGATCATATTCTGACTTAGGCTCCAGCAGATTAATCTTCACTGTTCCGAAAGATTTTTCTGTATCTTTACGAATCAGCTGAAAGACCATTTGATCGAGTTCATTTTGTTTAAAATCCACTTGATATAATGAGAAGTGATCAAACTTGAGCGGTTCGTTCACTTTGATATCGTGTTCTGTTACCTGCTTCAGCTTGGGCTTTTCACCAAACACAACTTCCCCTTCACGTTTGTATAAAGTGGCATCGGTTTTATAACTTTTCACCACTTGACCGTCGCCAGCTCTTTCAATCGCATTCTCAAACACTTCTTTTTCATTTCCAGTTTCATAACGGTCAATTGAAAACGCATTATTTTTCAAGAAATATTGACCATCTGTGCCTGGAATTGGGGCCGTTTCACCTTCTCGGACCCACAGCGTTTCATCTACATACATGCCTGGGACAAACCGGAGCATCGATCCAATGAGAAAGATGATTAATCCAATGTGATTGACGTAAGGGCCCCAGCGTGAAAAGCGGCCTTTTTCAGCTAAAATATGTCCGTTTTCTTCTCGCATGCGGTAACGCTTTTGTTTCATTGCTCTCATGATGCCTTCATATGTATGCTGATCTAACGTTTTGTCTGTCTCACTGAACAGACGCTGTCTTCTCATAAAGCCTTCTTTTTTGATAACGCCTTGGTTTTTGAGTGCTCGATAAAGAGGAATGACCCGGTCGAGACTACAAATGACAAGGGAGATTCCGATTGATGCGACTAAAGCTAAAAACCACCAAGAACTATAAAGATCATGGAATCCAAGTATGTAATACAGCTTACCAAACGACCCATATTGCTCTTCATAATAGGTGGAAGCAGATGCACCTGGCGGAATAAATCGCTCCTGTGGAAAAATCGTTCCAAGCGAAGAAGCGAACAGTGTAATGACAATCAGCCACACACCCACTTTAACGGAAGAAAAAAAGTTCCATACTTTATCAACAATCGTTTTGTTGTATGTTTGCGAGCGTCTCGCACTGCCGTCATATCTCATATCAAGCAGCTTTGAAGAGTTTTTCTCTTTAGCCGCAATAGGATTCCCGCATGATTCACATAAAACAGTACCGATTGGATTAATATGTCCACACTCGCACTTTACCTCTTTCATTCTATGACCCCTTTGGTTTAATCAAATTCATATATTCATAGACATTACGTTCTGTCATGGTTCCCTTTATGACTTTGATTACCTTGCCTTCAGGATTAATTAAAAATGTGGTTGGCAGCGGCGTAATATCATATGCCTCTGTCACTTGACGATCTTTGTCCATGGCAACAGGAAAATTCACGCCATAGGATTCCATAAAATTCTTCACGGCAATATTGGATTCCCCAACATTGACTGCAACAATTTCCACACCGCGATCCTTGAACACTTCATATTGATTTGCCATGTAAGGGAATTCTTGTTTACACGGACCACACCAAGTCCCCCAAAAATTTAGAAAGATGCCTTTGCCTTTTAAGTCCTTTAATTCAATCCGTTCCCCATCCACAGATTGAAGGACAAAGTTTGGCGCAATAGATCCTTCTTTGACCCGATCCTGTTTGGCAAATACTGAGTTATACATGGTATAACATAGTGCAGCAAGCATCACGAGGAGAATGCCCGTCCGTATGAAAAACCGTCTTTTTTTCATCTGAAGTACCCCTTCCCCATAGACATTCAGGTAAATTATAGCATTCTCCTTCTTTTGATGCTTCTTCATTTTTTGAAGTTTATGTGAAAATTAAAAAGCGCTTTTCCCGTGATCTGCAATTGCTCTCAGGCGCTTTACTTCATGCGGTGTTAATTCTCTGCGGTCTCCTGGTCTCATGCCTTCAATATGAAGGAACGCATATTGCTCTCTTTTTAGCTTTAACACATCATGACCGATCGCTTCAAACATGCGGCGCACCTGTCTGTTTCTGCCTTCATGAATGGTTAATTGAACAATAGATGTCTGCTTACGTTTATCGATAGAAAGCATCTTGGCACGAGCACGTGCAGTCTTTTTATGATCTAACATAATCCCTTTTTCTAGCTTTCTAAGCAATTCCTTTGATGGGATGCCTTTTAGCTTCGCTGCATATGTTTTATCAATTTCGTATTTCGGATGCATGAGCTTATGGGCAAATTCCCCGTCATTTGTAATTAAAATCAAACCGCTCGTATCATAATCTAAGCGGCCGATTGGATACAGGCGCTGCGGGACATCATCAAAGAAATCTGTAACGACCTTACGTCCTTTATCATCCTCAGCAGCTGAAATGACGCCGCGCGGTTTATAAAGCATAAAGTAAACCGGTTCTTCTCTTTCAAGCTTTAATCCGTTGACTTCAATTTTATCTGAAGAGCCCACTTTTACTCCGAGCTCTGTCACTGTCTGGCCATTAACGGTAACTCGTCCTTCTTTAATTAATTCTTCTGCCTTTCGTCTAGAAGCGACGCCGGCATGTGCAATTACTTTCTGTAAACGTTCCATTTGTCTTTCACCTCATGTACTATCTTACTTGCTTGACTTAAAACAAACAAGCATTCGTGGAAAAATAAGCGATTCGTCTGTCTAATTTCAGCTAAAAAGCGATTTTCCATCCATGAAATACAAAAAAGCGCCTCATTAGGCGCCGCTGAATAACAAACTGACGATGATGACAGATGCAATGATTCCAATGAGGTCTGCTAACAGACCTACTTTCAGCGCATCTCCCATCTTTTTAATACCGACTGCTCCAAAATAGACCGTTAAAATGTATAAGGTGGTATCAGTTGACCCTTGCATGACAGCTGCGAGCTGTCCGATAAAAGAATCTGGTCCATATGTCGCAATGAGGTCTGATGTCATCCCGAGTGCGGCCGTGCCAGATATCGGACGAATAAACGCAAGCGGCACCACTTCTGCCGGGAAGCCGATCGCTGTAAACACGGGTTTTAACAGTCCCATGACAAAGTCAAGCGCACCAGACGCACGGAATATCGTAATGGCCACAAGCATACCGACTAAATAAGGAATGATTGAAAAGGCAATTTGAATGCCCTCTTTTCCGCCCTCGACAAATGTTTCATAGGTCGGTACCTTTTTAATGGTTCCCGCAATCAAAATTCCTGCGATGATCAGTGGGATCAAAGCAAGTGACAGCCAGTTAATAAATGACACGAGATCACCCCCGCCTGCTTCTGCGATAGTGGAAATAGCGATCAATGAGAATTGCACCGATTCCTGAAATGAGTGTCGCCAAAATGGTTGGTCCTACAATGTCTGTTGGCTGATCTGCACCATAGGTCATTCTAATCGCAATGACGGTTGTTGGCACAAGTGTGATAGAGGATGTGTTGACCGCTAAAAATGTAATCATGGACCGGCTTGCTTCATTTTTTCCGCCGTTTAATGCTTTCATCTGCTCCATTGCCTTAATCCCAAGCGGTGTAGCGGCATTCCCGAGACCAAAGAAATTCGCCATAAGGTTGGACAAAATATATCCCATTGCGGGATGGTTAGGCGGAATATCCGGAAATAGCTTTGAAATAAAGGGACGGCACAATTTACTAAAGAAATTTAACAGACCAGCCTCTTCTGCAATCTTCATCAGCCCGAGCCAAAAAACGAGGACACTAATCAAACCAATTGAAATGGTAACTGCTTCTTTTGATCCCTTAAATACAGCTTCGTTTACTTCCTCCATCGTTCCGTTAAACATCGCATAGACAAGACCGATGACAGTGAGGAATACCCAAATTAGATTGACCATGAAGATCCGCCTATAGATGTCTGAAAGACAGACTTAAACATTTCTTGAAAGCTTTTTTGAGGCATTCGATTTCGTTTATTTTCATAAAAAATCGGAACTTGCTCGATCACCTGTCCATCTAATAAAAACGTCATTTTCCCTACAACATCCGGGATGGCTTCAGCGTTTTTTTCCCACTTCTTTTGAGGGGTAAGCATTTCCGTTTCAATTTCCACTAGCTTTTTTTCATCTTCATTTAAGAAATAGTCCACATCACGCTTGATAAATGCTTTTTTATCGTAAAAGGTTCCTTTTAACGAAGCGAGTCTTCCTTTTTCAGCAAGTACGTACGTTTTATAGTGATCAAATGCATATTCAAACATAGAGATATGATCCTTCCAGTCATCTGGGGCATTAATGGTCACAGCGATCAGCGCGGCATCCCCTTTTGCAGCTGTAGAGACAAGTGTGCGTTTTGCAAGCTTCGTATATCCCGTTTTCCCCCCAGTTGAATATTGATATAAACCAGTGAGAAGCTTGTTTTTATTTTTCCAATAGCCTTCCATCGTTTTCGCTTTATAGAAAGTCGTGCCCGCAATTTTTTGATATTGTTTATGCTCCATGGCGTATTTTGTTAAGATAGCCATGTCATAGGCTGATGAATAATGATGTTTATGATCATCGAGTCCATGAGGATTTTGAAAATTCGTATTCTCCATTCCTAGTTCAGACGCTTTTTGATTCATCATAAAAATAAAGCCTTCTAAGCTGCCGCCCACATGCTCTGCAATGGCAACAGCTGCATCATTTCCAGAACGCAGCATAAGCCCGTACGTCAAGTCTTCTAGGCTCACCTTCTGTCCTTCCTTTAAATAAATTGATGAGCCCTCTGCTTGAATCGCGCGTTTTGATACCTTGACGGTGTCTTTCATTTTTCCTGATTCAATGGCTAATACAGCCGTCATAATTTTCGTGATACTGGCGATTCTTCTTTTTTCATGCTCGTCCTTTCCAAATAGGACTCTGCCTGACTGTCCATCTATTAAAATGGCGCTTCTTGCACTCACCGATAATGATATGTCTGCTTTGGCATGTGGGGAAAAAGGCAGTAAGAGTGTAAATAGAAGAAGGACTGCTGTTCCAATTTTTAAATAGGGCATGTTCATTCACGTCCTTGTCCGTTTTGTACAAGTGTATGCGCGGCTGAAAAAGTTATGATGCCTCGTCTATAAAAAAAAGCGTCTCTAAATATAGAGACGCTCCTTCCTCTTGCTATACCATTTTCATTTGCTGATGAGATGTCGTATATTCTAGCTCTTCTCTCATCGCTAAAAAATCTTTTTCTAATGAAGAAAATAATCGTTTGATATCAGCGGATACTTCATGGTGGAAAACAATGCTGCCCTTTCCTGTATACGCGGAACGGCTGTCTTCATACCATGTATCCTTTTTCGGCGTGAAAAACTCTTCAATACATTGATGATAAATACGGTAAAGCGTCTGCTGCGCAGCTTGCTGCGGGAATGTCTGCTGCTGGCTGATTTTCCTGCAAACTGCCGCTGCATCCTCGCTGTACACTGCAAGCTTCCGTAATGTACTCAATATGTCACAATAATAGGCTTCCGCTTCAGGGTTTAATCGTTTCATGCTTGATAAGGTAGCTTCGTTCAGAAAACCATTCATTTCAGTTGCAACCTTTGATAAAAAGACGCCTGCTTGATCAACTTGAGCCTTTACATTCATATGTGCCATTTGTTTCGTGTTTACCTTCCCCTCATGGCTTTATGACCATTTTATCTGACATCAATAGATGTTAGACCTAAAATCTTTTTTATATTTTATCATACATTTTTCATTCTTTAGAACTATTTTATCTCTTCAAATGTTTGATTGAAGTTTTCAAAAAATAGATCAGCCTCTTCTTGTACACCATCTGCTTCCACATTCTCTGGAAGCGGCGGTAATTCATCCAAGGCCTTTAAGCCAAACTGCTCTAAAAAGGTAGGCGTTGTCCCATAAAGAATCGCTCGCCCCGGGCCATCGGCACGTCCAACTTCACAGAGCAGCGCTTTGGCTACTAAACTATGAAGCACCCGCTCTGATTTGACTCCTCTGATCTCCTCTACATCACTGCGTGTAATCGGCTGTTTATAAGAAACGATTGCGAGTACCTCAAGTGCTGCCTGTGACAAACCTTTAGATGGGGTCTCGACTAATTTTTTCAAATAAATGCTGTATTCTTTTTTCGTCAGCAGCATATATGAATCTGCATATTCGATGAGCTCAATCCCTCGTTCTTGTTTTTGATATTCTTCCTTTACGGCAGACATAATGTCGAGTAATGCTGCCTCTTCTACTTCAAGAACAGACATGAGCTGTTTTTTTGTTAAGCCTTCGTCACCTGCTGCATACAGCAGCGCTTCTATGATGGCTTTCCAATTCACGATATCAAGCGTCATGAATCGTTTCACTCCCTATTATATAAATGTCTTCAAAGTTTCCTTCCTGCTCTAACATGATTTGATGACTTTTCATCAATTCAAGAACAGCAAGAAACGTCACGACAAGATGCTCCTTTTGATCATGTTGAAATAGAGTCATGAAATTGGTCCGCTTTTTCGTTTTTCTTAAATGGTTCATAATCTCATTCATTTTGTCTTCAATCGGGATTTCTTGTCTTGTAATCTTAGATGGTGCTGGTTTCGTTATTTTTTTTCGGTTCAATACCTTTTGGAACGCACCTAACATATCATACACCGTCACATGTAAGTTTGTGTCCTTCGCTTCCGATTCTTTTGCAAATTCGCTTAAATCACTCGGAGGTTTTGTAAAAGCATTTTGCCTTTCTTCCTCGCGTTCCTTTAGTTCTTGTGCTGCATCTTTATACTTTCGGTATTCAATCAATTTGCCAATCAGCTCTTCTCGAGGGTCCTCTTCCTCTTCGAGCAGGTCTTCATCAAATAGCTCTTCCTCTTGTTTCGGAAGGAGCATTCTGCTTTTAATACTCAGAAGGGTTGCAGCCATCACCAAATATTCACTTGCTACATCAAGTTCAAGCTCCCTCATTGTGTGGACATATAATAAATACTGCTCCGTAATTTTAGCAACGGGAATATCATAAATATCAATTTCCAACCGGTTGATTAAATGTAAAAGTAAGTCCAAAGGACCTTCAAACGAATCTATTTTCACCTGATATTCCAGCATTTTTTTCTCACCATTTCTACTGTCTTCTAAGTACCGTTTCACCGGCTAACTTTTAGTATAAGACAGGATAAAGCTCTCGTCCAATATAATTTCGACCATGATGTCCTAGGCAAAACAAGAAAAACAGTGGTTTCGCCCATACCACTCAGGGCATTTATACATAGAATACCATTGTAAACAGAACTGATGAAAAAGGAGGCCGTATCATTATGGGAGATGGCTATAACTTTGGCGGAGGATTCGCGCTTATTGTCGTGCTTTTCATCTTGCTGATCATCGTTGGCGCGGCTTGGGTTTATTAAAGAAACAGAGCGTTCTTTCACGAAGGGCGCTCTTTCTTCTTTTCTTTTCAATATGTTAGACTGAGAGTGGAAAAGGAGATGACCACTGTGTATCCTGAAGCGTACGTGGCTTTTTTGCATGAATTTCATACGACAAGAGATTATTTTGAGTGTCATGAAATTCTTGAGGAATATTGGAAGGAAGACCCGCCTGAGCAGCGCAAAGAATATTGGGTTGGTTTCATTCAGCTTGCCGTTGCATTGTATCATCAAAGACGGGGAAATGGAAAAGGAGCAAAACGGCTCATTTCAAACAGCCTGCACTTGCTGGAAGCAAACCGGTCCGTATTATCGAACCTCGGCCTGGATGATGAGGCGTTTCTCATGCTTCTGAGAACGTTAAAGAAGAAAATGAATGAAGACATGCCCTACGAAAGTGTAATGCTCCCGATCAAAGATAAAGCGCTTCTTTCTTTATGCCAAGAAATGGCCCAAAAAGAAGGACTGACCTTTGGACAGGAGAGCAACTTATCCCACACATTTTTGATCGAAAAACATAGACTGCGTGACCGGACAGATGTATTGCTTGAACGAAAAAAGCAGATCGAACGTAAAAAAAGCAGAGGACTGTAGCCTCTGCTTTTACATGTGTGATATTAATTTGTTTCGCTGTGACACTTATGAAAGAAGCCTTGCGTTAATTCATTTGGAATGAGTGTTTTGGTTTTGAATACCTCTTCCACGGCTAAAACCATTTCCTTGCCGATTCCTTGATCACGATGGGATGGATTCACACTAATATGCTCGATTTGTACTTGGTCGTCTGTTTTCAACACACCAATGGCACCTACGATATCCTCGCCATCTTTCCAAAGGAACAGCTGCCGATTTTCATCCATTTCATACGACTTCATCGTCTGCTGAAGCTGTTTGACGTCTTTCTCACCCGGCATGAAGGAGAGTAGCCCCATGGCAATTTTTTCAAAAGACCTCTTATAACGAATTAACATATATACCCCTCAATATTCAAATTATCCTAATGTCCAGCAAATGTCTCACGATTCATTTGCTCATCACACATTATAAACATTTTTATACCGTTTTTAAACTCTTTTTCACTAAATTAACGAAAGGTTCGATTGAGATTCGCCATTTCAATGGCAGCTACAGCCGATTCGCTGCCTTTATTTCCAGCTTTCGTACCGGCTCTTTCGATGGCTTGTTCAATGGATTCTGTTGTTAGTACACCAAAGATAATCGGTACCCCTGTTGACATGGCACTTTGAGCAATTCCTTTAGCGGCTTCATTACAAACATAATCATAGTGAGTTGTTGCGCCCCGGATCACGGTTCCAAGTGTAATGACAGCATCGTATTTTTCTGTTTCAGCTAGTTTTTTTGCCATGTACGGAATTTCAAAAGCACCCGGTACCCACACGACATCAATATCGTCACCGTTTGCTCCGTGTCTGAGCAATGTATCTTCTGCTCCGTCAAGCAGTTTACTTGTAATAAAGTCATTAAATCTCGCGACGACGATTGCAAATTTTAGTCCTTCTGCTACTACATGCCCTTGTATTGTATTCATATGTTGATCATCCTTTTTTGTGATTTTTATTTTGTTTCGATAGTTGCTGTTCGGTTAATGTTTAAATAAGTCTGCAATGCTTCTATTGTCAGCATCTTTAAACCGTGCTGTTTTTGGATCTCTTTTAGTTCAGGAACGCGCGCCATTGAGCCATCTACATTCATAATTTCACATATGACACCCGCTGGCTCTGAACCTGCCAGTTTCGCAAGATCTACCGCCGCCTCTGTATGACCTGGTCTTTCTAGTACGCCGCCCTCTTTTGCAATGAGCGGAAACACATGACCTGGGCGGGCAAATTCTTCTGGTGCTGCGTCTTTATTTAACATGGCAAGCATGGTCATAGAGCGCTCAAAAGCACTAATACCAGTCGTCGTTGTCACATGATCGATGCTCACTGTGAATGCTGTATGGTGTGCATCTGTATTTTGTTCTACCATTGGATGCAGGTTCAGGTGTTTGGCGATCGACGCATGGACCGGTGTACAAATGAGGCCTCTTCCATGTAAAGCCATAAAGTTAATGACTTCAGGCGTGGCATGCTCAGCAAGTGCCACAAAATCACCTTCATTTTCTCTGTCTTCATCATCCACTACGATAATGATTTCTCCTTGCTTAAGAGCATTTACTGCTTCTTCTACTGAATGATACATACAATCGCCTCCTAGAATCCGTGCTCTTTTAAAAATGATGGGGTCAATCGGGATGGCTGCTTTTCGCCTTGTTCTTTTGTTAAAAAGCGATAAATATATTTACCGATCATGTCACACTCTATATTCACAATCTCTCCCATGGATTTAGTCTGGAAAATAGTTCCTTCAAGCGTATGAGGAATAATAGAGACTGTGACGTGTGAATCTTGCAAATCGAAAATGGTTAAGCTGACACCATCTATTGCGATCGAACCCTTTTGCGTGAGCATATCTGTGAGGGCCTTGTCCATCTCTAAATCATAGTAAATGGCATTACTTTTCTTTTCTATTCGGGTAATGACTGCCGTCCCGTCAACATGGCCTGAGACAAAATGACCGCCGAATCGTCCATTCGAGGACATGGCCCGCTCTAAATTCACTGGGCTGCCTGATGTCAGCTGATCCAGCGATGTCGCTTTGACCGTCTCTGGCATCACATCTGCTGCGAACTGTGCATTTGTAAAGCTTGTGACTGTAAGACATACCCCGTTTATCGCAATGCTGTCTCCGAGGTGAACATCTTCTAGCACACGGCTGCACTTAATGACAATTTCCATGGCATCTGCTGATTTTTTACTTAATGACTGAACGGTGCCTACTTCTTCAATTATCCCCGTAAACATGTGATCCTCCCTTTCTTTTCATTTGTATTTCTCACTTTATAAAAAAGCGATGTTAGGGACATGTGATCGATTGAGCACCTTCGTCGCTTTTTATGGTCCATACAAGGTAGATGAGGGATCACCTAATAAAACACTGCATGCCGTCTATTACATTACATGTACATACAGAAAGCCCCGGAAAAAATTCCGGGGCTTTGGCTTTTTTGCATCAGAAATAAAACTATGATCAACAAATATTTTTCGTTCATAGCTTTCTTTATCCTTCTCCCATCCAGACTTTCACTGTCGGCTTCAGCTTTTCACTGAATCAACCGTTAATAAATTAACGGGTCACGGGCTGTAAAGCATTTGCTTTATTACCGTCGGTCGGGATTTTCACCCTGCCCCGAAGGATACAATCGATATTTAGCTGTCCTTAGGGGCTATTATAGCGATCCTTGTTATCAAATGCAACAATCAAGATTTCTTGATTCATTTCACAAAAAAAAAGCCTCCTTATAGGAAAGGAGACTTGTTAATTAACGACTTTTACTACTTTTATAAGACCATCTATTCTTTTTTCATTACTAAAGTAGGCTTTAATACGATCGCCTTTCTTCAAGTCGGACACATCATCTTCGAATTTCTTTCCATTAAAAATGATTTTTGTGCCGTTTTTTGCTTGACCGTAATATTCATCTCCATCAATTTTCGTAATGGTATATTCATAGATGGTATAATCTTTATCATTATTTGTTAAGCTTTCACCAATGGCTGTTGGCACATCTTCAATTTTCATGCCATTCATGTATAAATAACCTGCGCCTAAACAAAGCAGTAAAACAAATAAGATAGCAATTTTCAATTTAATTTTCCCCATATTTAGAACCTCCATCATCTGCACTTCGCCTATTTGTATGTTTTATTCCTTCTTTTGATGAAATAAAACCAAAAGAGCTGATTTTCATTAATGGTTACTTATATAACGATTGAGATGGACCTTTGGTTCCACCTTTTCATCATTACATATAATACGAATATGCGTTCTTTATTAAGGGGGTCTCTTTCCTCTTTATCAGTTAGTAGGGCGCACACCATTGATGATCATCTTTTCTCGAGTGCGAATAGGTCTTCCTCTAACAATTGCGATCTCTGAACAGCGATGTTTCGGCTGTCACGAACCCCTTGATTATAATAGTAGCTTCCAAGATTTTTTGTGATAAATTCTAGTATATTGATCGCTGCTAATTCACCAATCTCTTCTTCTCGTTCTTCGGCAAAGTAACGCTGAATGGCAATCATCATTTGATTTTTTTCTTCTTTTGTTAATGGTTTCAAATTATCTCCTGCTTTCTTTCAGCATGACGACACGCTTTTTTGATTTACACTGTCATCTGTTTTTCAGTTGAATGTGGCGATACCCACAAATACGAATGTTTGTTCTCTTATCATATCACAAAATCGAGTTCTGTCCATCACTGTCCTAAAAGAAAAAGCGTATTTTGATATTTAGATCAAAATACGCTATCACTCTAAGTAAAGGAGGATGCCATAGCATGTTGTCCATTTTATTTGAATATGGAAAGTATCGTCACTATAGAATGATCTAAAAATGAACGCTCTGGACGAGATTTCATGAGGACGGTAAGTCCAATGAAAGAAACGACCAGTGTCTGTGCTAAAGCTTTAGCATTCAGGCTGCTTTCGAGCTCACCCGAGCGAATACCTTGAACAATCCTTTCTTCAAAAATGACCGAAAGATACATCTGATGCTCTCTTGTAAGAATTTCAAATTTCTCTTCGTGTGGCGCAAGTTCCACTATTGTATTGATGCAAAAACACCCTTTATTCGGACCATCTCTATATTCCTCTTCTGCTAAATCTGCAAATAATGCATGAAATGCATCCTTTGCAGAAAGATTGTTTTGAAGTTTTGTTCGAATATGGGCAGCATGCTGCTTTGTATATTTGCGTAATGCGGCCTCAAATAATTCCTCTTTATCTCCAAACGCTGAGTATAAACTTGGCCGTTGTATTCCCATTTTTGCAGTCAAATCGCTTAATGTAGTGGCCCTATACCCCTTTTCCCAAAAAAGCACCATTGCCTCATTCAACGCTTTTTCCTTGTCAAATTCCCGTTGTCGAACCATCAGCAATTCCTCATTTCAACATTAAAATTTCTTCACAAAGTCAGGCATCTATTTCTTGATATTATACTCTATTCGGTTACCAATCGGTACATTATAATTCTATTTTATTGACGTACTAATGTCAAATTGCCTTCCTCTCTCAAGATCAGCATAGATCAACTGGATTAAAGTCTTGACTTTAAAACGTTTTGTTGGTTATCCTTAACAGGAATCATAATATATCAATCAGTATATTATACTTTTTAGTACAAAAGGAGACGATGAAATGCATGGTGAAAGAAAAAATCACTTCCATTGAACATCCTGATATGGAAACGACTCATTTACAAATCAAACCGAGATCAACGATGACTCACTATATGGCACTGCTGTTTGCGACAGCCTGCGGGATGGCAGTTGCAAACATATACTTTGCACAACCGTTATTAGACTCCCTCGCATCCGAGTTTGGTATCACCTATTCATCCATTGGCATGGTCATTACGATTACTCAGCTTTGTTATGCGCTGGGACTGCTACTGATAGTACCACTTGGTGATCTGTACAATCAAAGGCGGCTCATCATAGCTCAGATGCTAGTATCCGTGTTATCTCTGATTCTAGTCGGTATCGCCCCTACCGCCACCGTCCTGTTCACAGGGCTAGCTGCGGTTGGACTGCTTGCTGTGGTCACTCAGATACTCGTAGCGTTCGCAGCGACTTGGGCTGCTCCAGAAGAGCGAGGTCGTATTGTTGGCTTGGTTCAAAGTGGAATTGTGATTGGTATTCTTCTCGCACGAACCTTTGCTGGTGTACTAACCGATCTCGCCGGCTGGAGGTCAGTCTATCTCGTTTCTGCCGTTATAATGCTCCTCATAACAGGCGTATTATACCGGTATCTCCCGCACGCTGACAGCGAGAAAGCGTCAATATCCTATATGAAGCTGCTCGCTTCAATGTTTACATTGTTCAGACAAGAACAAATTCTGCGCATCCGAGGCATACTGGGTTTTCTGATCTTTATCGTGTTTGGTACGTTGTGGACTTCACTCGTACTGCCTCTCAGTACCACGCCATACAATCTTTCACATACGGCGATTGGTGCATTTGGTCTTGCTGGAGTTGCCGGAGCATTAGGCGCTGCTCGGGCTGGAAGCCTTGCTGATCGAGGCTTAGGACAGTTCACAACTTGCGTAGCCCTTGTCCTATTACTCGTTTCATGGTTTTTTATCTTTTTCACTGAATATTCACTTATTTTATTGATCATCGGTATTATCATTCTTGACCTATCTGTGCAGGCCGTACATGTGACCAATCAGAGTATGATTTTCACTGTGCGGCCTGAGGCGAGAAGCCGGCTTACTGCTGCTTATATGATTTTTTACTCCATCGGCAGTGCGACTGGTTCTATTGTTTCAACCAGCATATACGCAAACGATGGCTGGATCGGGGTATGTTTATTTGGTGCCTCTGTCAGCGCCATTGCCCTTTTGTATTGGATCATCACCTACCGTCTTACGGAACAATTAACAGTAAAATCAGATTTAAAATAAAAAAACACCGCAATTAAGCGGTGTTTCGGATTAAGCATCGACAACTTCGACTTTTTCCATACCTTGGCCTTGTTCCATATCTAGAACAGCCTCGATACCAGATGTTACTTTGCCAAAAACAGTGTGAACACCGTTTAAATGTGGCTGAGGGTCATGTACGATAAAGAATTGGCTCCCACCTGTGTCTTTACCAGCATGCGCCATTGAGAATGAACCTCTTTCGTGTTGATGTGGATTTCCTTCTGTTTCACATTTAATTGTGTAACCAGGACCACCCGTTCCATTCCCGTTTGGATCGCCGCCTTGGCTGACGAAGCCTGGGATGACGCGGTGGAATTTTAATCCATCGTAGAAGCCTTCATTCGCTAATTTTTCAAAGTTTGCTACTGTACCTGGAGCAGCCTCAGGGTATAGTTCAAACTCAATTTTCTTTCCATTCGTTAGTTGTATGTATCCTTTTTTCGCCATTTTTCACATTCTCCTTTCAGGTTAAACAACGCTCATTATAGCACATTTTCGGTGATGTTAAACATCCCCTGCTCTTTGATTGTGATTTACCTCTTTTCTTAGGATTGATACAATGGAAGAGCTTGATCCTTTTTTACTATTAAATTGATAACAGACTGAGCAACATGTCTTCATTTATTGGAACAGGAAAACATCTTAAAAAGAAAATTGAAACGTCGAATCGATTTGTTACGTCTATATGATGGAGTGCATTTCTTTACGTGTACTCAAAAGATGAGTTTCTCTTGAAAGGGGAACCCTTTCGACTTGAAGGAGGTCAACATGTTTAAAAAATCAATGCTTGGTATGATGGCAGCGCTCCTTTTCCTAATTGGTGCGCCAAAAGTCAGCTTAGCGGATGCAGCTGTCGGCGATGTCATCGTCACACTTGGGCAAGACTTAACTCCGGCTGATCGCCAGAAGGTGCTTGACGAGTTGAATCCACCTGAAAATGCAACAAAAATTGAAGTAACCAATAAAGAAGAGCATGAATATTTAGGAAAGTATATCCCTCGTTCTTCTATCGGGACGAGAGCATTATCATCTTCATCTATCACCATTGAAAAATCAGGTACTGGTCTGACTGTGGATACACATAACATCAAGACCATTACAGATGAGATGTATTTAAATGCTTTAATGACAGCAGGTGTCAAGGATGCCAAGGTTGTCGTGACTGCGCCGTTTGAAGTTTCTGGTACAGCCGCACTCACAGGTCTATTAAAAGCCTATGAAGTGTCAAGCGACAAAGCCATTCCAGAAGATGTGAAGCAGGTAGCAAACGAAGAGCTTGTGACAACTTCTAAATTGGGTGACTCCATCGGGAAAGACAATGCTTCTGCCCTTATTGCAAAAATCAAAGATGACATTGCGAAAAATGGTGTCCCTAAAACAACAAAAGAAGTAGAAGAAAAAGTGGATCAGGCTGCTTCTGATTTAAACTTAAATCTAACACAAGATCAAAAGGATCAGCTCATTTCACTATTCGATAAAATGAAGAACATCAATATCGATTGGAACCAAGTCGGGTCTCAAATTGATAAAGCAAAAGACAAGATTACGAAATTCATAGAATCAGATGAAGGGAAAAACCTTCTTCAAAAGATTTGGGATTTCTTTGTCTCCATTTGGAACGCGATCGTCTCTGTATTTACTGGAGCAAAATAAGTCATAATAAAAAAGCTGTCTGGATATCAGGCAGCTTTTTTACGTAGATGATTTCACTTTTGATTGATACGGTAAATCAAGTTTGACAATATCCGCATATGTTTCGCGTTCAACCACAAGCTGCGCTTCCCCGTCTTCTACAAATACAACAGCCGGGCGCGGGATGCGGTTATAGTTGTTTGACATACTGTAGCCGTAAGCTCCGGTACAAAAGACAGCTAATAAATCTCCTTGTGATAACTCTGGCAGATCGATATCCCAAATGAGCATATCTCCGCTTTCACAGCATTTCCCTGCAATGGACACCGTTTTATCATGCGTTTGGCTCATTTTGTTGGCACTGGCCGCTTCATATTTCGCTTGGTATAAAGCTGGGCGAATGTTGTCACTCATTCCCCCATCTACCGCAACATAATCGCGAATGCCAGGTACATGTTTTGATGAACCGATCGTATAAAGCGTTGTCCCTGCATCTCCAACAAGAGAGCGACCTGGCTCAATCCAAATCTCCGGCATATCAAACTCATAGCGGGCCACGTTCTCTTTTACAGCTTGGATAATTTTCTCGACGTATTCTGTCGCAGGAAGTGGTTCATCTTCTTGTGTATAACGGATGCCAAAGCCGCCGCCTAAGTTTAACACGGTCGAAATAAAACCAAATGATTCTCTCCATTCATCCAGCTTCAAAAAGATTTTATCAGCTGCAAGGACAAAACCAGCCGTATCAAAAATTTGTGAACCGATATGGCAATGAACGCCTAACAGCTCGATCACTTCTGATCCAAGCACTTGTTTCACCGCTTCATCTGCTTGTCCATTGTGAAGGTCAAAACCAAATTTGGAATCCTCTTGGCCTGTTGTAATGTAATCATGCGTATGCGCTTCGACACCTGGTGTGATACGGAGCAGCACTTTTACCTGTTTTGACAGCTCTTGACCAAGCTCTTCAATGAGCTTCATTTCGTAGAAATTATCTACGACAATACAGCCGATCTCGTGCTCTAACGCCATTTTCAATTCTTCTCTGCTTTTATTGTTGCCATGGAAATGAATTTTTTCTACCGGAAAGCCGGCGCAAATGGCTGTGTGAAGCTCCCCACCTGATACGACATCAAGAGATAATCCTTCTTCCTTGGCAAGCTGAAACATCGCGATGGAGGAAAATGCTTTACTCGCATATGCTACCTGCGCTTTTAACTCTTCTTCTATAAATGCTTTTTGAAAGCTTTTTGCACGCTCCCGTATTAAAGCCACATCATATACATAAAGTGGTGTCCCATACGTTTCAGCTAAAGAAACGGCATCAACACCACCAATTTCTAAATGACCGAGTTCATTTTGTCTGCAAGTGCCGTGTAAATACAATGTCATTCCCTCTTTCTCCGCCTCGGCTGAAAAAAGACAGCTGCGTGAGCTGCCTTTTGCCGTTTCTCAAAGTTAAAAATACAATATCACAATCTTCAGCCACTTTCAATGAGCGTTAAGAATTTGGCGGAATTTTTGATCTGTTTTGAGGGTGAACGATGCTTGGCCTTACTTTTGAGCCAGGAACTGACGTCCGAATTAACACTTGCCATAAAGCTTTCCCATTAAAAGGAAGGAACGGCCACATATAAGGCGTCTGCAATGAACGAATGGATGTTAAATAGATGATTAACAACGTAAAACCAATGATGAGTCCATTCAGCTTAAAGATCGCTACTAGGGCTAGTATGATGAGTCGTACAATCTTATTGGCGACACTCAGCTCATAGCTTGGGGTTGTAAATGTACCGATTGCCGCTAGTGAGACGTATAAGATGACCTCTGGCGTAAATAAACCGACATCAATGGCGATTTGTCCAATTAAAACAGCCGCAATCAGCCCCATGGCGGTCGACAAAGCGGTTGGCGTATGTATCGCTGCCATCCTTAAAAATTCCACCCCAAAATCAGCAAGGAATACTTGAACAATCACAGGAATATGAGAGGGTTTGTTAAAGCCAATATAGCTTAAATTGTCCGGCAGAAGACTTGGTTCAAGGATAAACAGAAACCAAATCGGTAAAAGAAATGTTGAACATAAAATGCCTAAAAAGCGTACCCATCTTAGGAACGTACCAACTGCAGGTGCCTGGCGGTATTCTTCTGCGTGCTGAACGTGGTGAAAAATGGTGGTTGGCGTAATGATGACACTAGGAGATGTGTCCGTAATGATGATGACATGCCCTTCTAGTATATGGTTAGCGGCGACATCTGGACGCTCGGTGTAACGTACAAGTGGAAAGGGATTGTATCCTTGTTTAATAATGAATTCTTCAATCGTTTTATCAGACATCGTCAGCCCATCGACTTTGATTCCTGACACTTCTTTTTCGATAATATCCACAAGATCTGGGTCCGCAATATCTTCAATGTAGCAAACACATACATCCGCTTTCGAACGTTCGCCTACTTTGAGCATTTTGTATCTCAGTTTTTCATCTCGCACCCTTCTTCGAATGAGTGCTGTATTGACAATAATATTTTCAACAAAGCCGTCTCTTGCGCCCCGGACAACCTTTTCTGTATCCGGCTCCTCTGGCATTCTGCCAGGGTAGCTTCTGACATCAATGATAAATGCGTAGTTTTCACCTTCTACTACAACTGCCACAAGCCCCGACAGCACTTGGTCTACCGCTTCATCGAGCGTTTCAACCTTCGAGACCTGCTGATTGACTAGACGGTTCTCGACCACACGTGCCAGGTCATCTGATTCAGGTTCGTTGTCATTGATTTCAATTAGCTCTTTTAATAAGTAGATGACATACTGTGTATCACACAGTCCGTTTACATAGTAAAGTTGGATTTCCTGATCGTGTATATAAATTTTCCGCACGCCAAGGTCAAAGCTAAGACCCATTCCGACATTTTCCTTGAAGTAATCTTCATTTTTCTTCGGGTCTCGGTACACGTTTACCTTGTCTTTCTTCATAGAAACCACTCCTTTCTAAAATTAATTCAACTGCTTTCATTGTGATCGGAGACCCCTTGCTCAGATCATCTTTACGTCCCATTTTGCCAATATCTCCAATCCCAACAACAAACGGAAGATCGAGCGAGTCAAGACAATACACTGTATCTCCGCTCATTTTATGAGGTTCCATTTCGGGAAGACCGTGCTTGTCGACACCGTATTCTGTCAGTTCACCCTCCCGGTCAATGGAAACATGAACCTTTGTCCATTCAGCTTGATGCGTTTTGGATGCAACGGCGATTGCTCCAATGACTTCAATTGCGGGGTGACGCGCAACATGTTTCATCGCCGTCTCCCCTATTCCTTCACCTGTCAGGCCAGAGTCATCAAACATGACAAACACTGGATCATACGGCGTTTTTAAAATCATCTGCACAAGTTCAGGCCCTGTCCGTTTGCTTGGATTTCCTTTTGAGCTGGAAATACATCGTCCACCGACTTTTTTAGCAGCAAGCTCAATGGTTTTGGCAGCATATATATCTCCGTCTGTCACTAAAATGACTTTCCGTCTTTGCCCCATATTAGGTTATCCTTTCGGTTTAAAGATAAGAGCGATAATAAATGAGAATAAAATCGCAGCTGATATTCCAGCAGAAGTTAATTCAAAAATACCGATCCCGATTCCGATGAACCCGTGTACATCTGCCTGATGCATCGCCCCATGAAGCAAGCTATGACCAAAGCTGACGATTGGTACGGTTGCGCCCGCACCTGCAAATTCAATAAATTTATCATAAATACCGAATCCGTCTAAGATGGTACCCGCCACAACAAAGGTGGTCATGACATGTGCAGGCGTGAGTTTGAGTACGTCTAGTAAAAGCTGGCCAATGATGCAAATAAGTCCGCCTGCAACAAAAGCGATAAGATAATCCATTAGCTCTCTCCTCCTGCACGCTCAAATACGACCCCGTGTGCAATGGTTGGAATGGTCTCTTTTTGCTGGACCATCGTTGGGCTTAGAAGCGCCCCGGTTGCCACAACGAGTACTCTTTGCAGATTTCCTGCTTTCATTTCTTGAAAAATATGACTGAACGTCACAACAGCTGAACAAGCACAGCCGCTCCCACCAGCGAATACATTTTGATCGGGTGTATAGATGATTAAACCGCAATCATCATGCTTTCTCCCAAGCTGAATGCCTTCTTCCTTCAGAAGATCCTTTAAGATCGGTGAACCAATGCCAGATAAATCCCCTGTTAAGATCAAATCGTAATCATCCACTGTTCTCCCTAAGTCTTCTAAATGCTGCTTGATGGTGTCTGCCGCTGCCGGCGCCATTGCCGATCCCATGTCAAATGCATCTGTAATCCCAAGATCCATCACCCTGCCTACGGTAGCGCTTGTAATTTGAATTTGAGAGGGCTCTTGGCTGATAATAACAGCCCCGCTCCCAGTGACTGTACTTGTGGCTGTATCTGGCTTTTGTCCGCCGTATTCTGTCGGATTACGAAATTGGCGTTCTGCCGTCGCATTATGACTGCTTGTTGCTGCAATAGCTCTATTGGCAAAGCCGCCATCAACGAGTGCTGACGCAATGGCGACCGATTCCATTGAGGTTGAGCATGCCCCAAACAAGCACAGAAACGGGATTTTCAGTTCTCTTGCCACATAGTTTGCTGTGACGTTTTGATTGAGTAAATCTCCTGCCAGCAATAGATCAATATCGCTTTTTTGCAAATTTGCTTTTGATAAAGCGTTGGATATCGCATCATCCATGAGTTTTCTTTCAGCCATTTCCCAGTTCTTTTGATCACAATGCATTTCATCGTATGTTTTATCAATTAAATGACCAATCGGTCCTTCTTTTTCTTTCGGCCCTGCAGCAGTTCCTTCTGCATTGACGTAAAGCTTATGCTCAAATACCCAAGATTGTTTACCTGTTAGTTTCACGTTTCATTCCTCCTACGAAAACATCTTTTCCAAGACGTATCGAATGATTCCTACGACATATGCCGAGACGACACCAAACACAATGACGTTCCCAGCGAGCTTAAACATATTTGTGGCAACCCCTAAAACAAGCCCTTCACTTCTATGCTCAAGGGCAGCACTTGTCATACTGTTTGCAAATCCTGTCACCGGAACAGCCGACCCCGCTCCAGCAAACTGGCCGATCCTATCGTAAATACCGATACCAGTTAATATAGAAGAAATTAAAATGAGGGTCGCCACGGTTGGGTTCCCTGCTGTCTTTTCATTAAAATCAAAAAAGTGGATATAGAAGTTTTGCAGCCCCTCGCCTATAGCGCAGATCAACCCACCAACAAGAAAAGCCTTGATGCAGTTGAGGACATAAGGAGGTTTAGGCTGATACGTTTTCACCTTAGATGGATAGTTCTCTTTTAAACTCGACACGTGTTGTTCCCTCCAAATTCTTAAATATAAATCAGCCAATGAAATAGTGAACCAAATACCTTTCCTAAGACAATGGCCATGAGAAGCAAAACAATTTTCCCGTCCATTCCAATTCTTTTCGTTAATATAGGAAGTACATTTAATACTTCAGTCAGCGCAGCTGCAAGCATGCCGACAAAGATACCTGCTAAAAGACCAATCGGAAGCGCCAGCCATTTGGATAAATGCAAATGTATTGGACTTAAGGTTGCCCAGCCGCCAACGACCGCCCCGCTGATGACAGCCGCCTCGTACCCTTGTATGAAGCGCTGCGTTTTGGTTAATTGCATTAAACGAGGGATGATGCCCAGCACTGTGAGAAATGCCACAAATCCTGCTCCTACCGTTAAACCGCCGCCAAGTCCAACAAGCACGACAAAAAGCCACTTACCGATCATGGATGTCTTTCATAGTTTCTTTATTTTCTTTGAGGGCGACATAATGATCGAGATCGAGCTGATATTTAAACATTTCCACTTCGAGCGGACTTGGTTCTTCATTTAAACGCTTTTTAAATACATGATTGAAAAATAAAATCATGCCGAAGCCTAGTCCTAAGCTATATGGAATTTGCAATAAATAAGGATGCTCAACCGTTTTTCCTGTGATCATTTCATATAAGCGGATATGAACGAGCCGCATACTGACATCCTCGTGGAAATTCATAATGGCAAGCGCCGCTCCGACAAATAACAGGAGCCATACAAACACAAATAGAACGGGAGAAAGCTGGCGTTTGCCTGTATCAATTTCGACAATGGCCTCAGCGCCTCCAACGGTTTGAATGTCGATGTCTGGCCATGTTTTTTTGATCGTTTTGACCACATGCATGATATCAAGAACGGCGATGTGACGATCCTTTTTACTGACATGATATATCGGCATTTTGCTAAGCTTTTGCACAGCAAACTCATCACCAGTGATTTGGGCGATATCTTCTAAATAAATGAGCTGATCATTACCGGTCTTGATTCGATGGCGCAGCCGAAGAAAGATTTGTTGTCCGTCCATCCAAGTCACTTCCTAAACGATGGGTTAAAAATAGTATGTGGTGAAAAATGGTTCTCATACCGATAGAACTTGATTTACCGGTAATTACCACACAAAAAAAGCCAGCCGAATTGGCTAGCTGTCTTTTTGATCCATTTGCATTTGGATTTGTTTTAAAATTTTCTTTTCAAGCCGCGAGACTTGTACTTGTGAAATACCGAGCCTCTCCGCTACCTCAGATTGTGTTTGGTCTTTATAGTATCTTAAGTACACAATGAGTTTTTCTCGTTCTTCCAATTCCTTGATCGCTTCTTTCAGGGCGATTTTATCAAACCATCTTTCTTCTGAATGATCGGCAATTTGATCAAGCAATGTAATCGGGTCCCCGTCATTTTCATACACGGTTTCATGAATCGATGACGGTGAGCGGACCGCTTCTTGGGCAAGGACGACATCCTCTGGTGTGATATCAAGATATTCGGCTATTTCCTGGACAGTCGGCATTCTTCCGTGAGACTTAGACAATTCATCTCTTGCCCGCCGAATTTTATTTCCGAGTTCCTTAAGTGACCGGCTGACTTTAACCGTCCCATCATCCCGGATGAATCGCTGGATTTCACCAATGATCATTGGAACGGCGTAGGTCGAAAACTTCACATCATATGACAAATCAAATTTATCAACAGATTTTAGCAGTCCAATACAGCCAATCTGAAACAAATCATCTGGTTCATATCCTCTATTTAAAAAACGCTGAACAACGGACCAAACAAGACGCATGTTTTTTTCTACGAGGAGGTCTCTTGCTTGCTGATCACCGTCTTGGCTTTTTTTGATGAGCTCTTTGACTTCATCATTTGACAGCTGGGCTTTTTTTGCTTGCTTTTTTACCTCCACATCCATATGAGCAGCTCCTTTAATTACAAAGCGCTTTGCTTTTTGATAGATGCTTTGTTAAACGGATGGTCGTGCCCATTTCTGGAGATGAGTCCACCATCACATCATCCATAAAATTCTCCATGATGGTAAAGCCCATTCCAGAGCGTTCTAAGTCTGGTTTTGTGGTAAAAAGCGGCTGTCTTGCTTCCTCAAGATCTGTAATTCCCATGCCTTCGTCACGGATGGTGAGGTACACAACATGGTCATCAAGTGTGACATGGATATGCACCTTGCCATCTGGATTCCCATCATAGCCATGGATAATGGAGTTTGTCACCGCCTCTGACACAACGGTTTTGATTTCTGTTAATTCATCTAATGTCGGATCAAGCTGGGCGATAAACGCCGCGACTGTCACCCTCGCAAAGGATTCATTTTGACTTAAAGCAGAGAACGTCAGGTTCATTTCATTTCTCATGATGCCACCCCCAATGTTTGCAAAGCTGTTTGCTCTGAAGGCTCCATACGAATAATTTTAAACAAGCCAGACATATCAAATAACCGGTTCACCGCAGGCGAGATAGCACAGACGACCATTTCTCCGCCAAGCTGCTTAATTTCTTTATATCTTCCTAAAATCACTCCGAGTCCTGAGCTGTCCATAAACGTTAAATCAGCCAAATTCAGCACGATGTGGCGAATGTCCTCTGTTTCCAAATAATTCGTCACCTTTTGTCTCAATGTTTCTGCGGAGTGATGATCAAGCTCTCCTGTTAACCGAATGCAAAGTACGCTCTCTTTTACTTGAAAGTCAATATCAAGGCTCATCTTTTTATTCCTCCTTGCTCTAATTTCGGATAAAGATTGTTTCTCTTTTTTATCAAGTAAATCCTTCACCATGACAAAACTAGTGACCATTCGTCACATTTAGATGTTCTTTTCTTCTTCCTCATAGCAAAAAGACTGCCAATTACAGCAGTCTTTCATTTTTTATTTCCATTTCACAAATTCAGCCATCGCTCGTTTGAAGAAAGTCCAAACGCCCGCTTTTTCCATTCCTTCTTTGGCTTCTACAGGGCTTTCATGCAGCACTTTCCCGTCTTTTTTCAAGACAATTGTACCAAGCTCCGTTCCTTTTGAGAATGGGGCCGTGACATCCTGAGACAATTTGATTTCTTTTTTAATCTGATCCACATTCTCGCCTTTTTTCGTTAAAAGGGAGATTGGCTCAGAGGTAACAAGCTGAATGTTTTTCTTTTTCCCTTTGCTTACCTTGATCTCGGCTACGTCTTGTCCTCGTTTGTAAAGCGGGTGAGTGGTGTATTGATTAAATGCATAGTCTAACATTTTGACCACTTGAGCATTTCTGTCTTTCGGTGTACTTGCACCGAAGACAACTGCAATGACGCGCATGTTTCCTTTTTTAGCGGATGCAGTCAAACAGTATTTGGCTTCCCCTGTAAAACCTGTTTTCAACCCATCGACACCTGGATAAAATTTAATCAATCGGTTCGTATTCACAAGCCAGAATTTTTTATCCGTGTTTTGACGGAGATAGTCTTCGTAGACACCTGTGAATTTGGTGATTTGTTCATATTTCAACAGCTCTTTTGCCATTTTTGCCATATCATGAGCTGTACTGTAATGGTCTTTTTCAGGAAGTCCTGTTGGGTTTTGAAAGACCGTAGAGGTGAGGCCGAGTTCTTTTGCCTTTTTGTTCATTTGCTCCACAAACTGTTCTTCAGACCCTGCAATATGCTCTGCCATGGCAACTGAAGCATCATTTCCTGACGCAATCGCAATGCCTTTCAGCATTTCTTTCACGGTCATTTCTTCTCCAGGCTCAAGGAAGATTTGTGACCCTCCCATTGATGCTGCATAGTCACTTGTTCTAACCTTGTCAGTCATTTTCAGTTTTCCTTGATCAATGGCTTCCATGATGAGAAGCATCGTCATGATTTTGGTCATACTTGCGGGTGCAAGCTTTTCATCGCTGTTTTTGTTGTAAAGCACTTTTCCCGTGTCACGTTCTATTAAGATGGCTGATTTGGCTTCGTGCACCAATTCTGATGTTTGTTTCTCTCCTGGTTTTTCAATCTTTTCTTTTGCTATCGCTGATGGTGAAACCATTGAGATAAGGATCATTAAAATAAACAATGCACATATATGACGTTTCAAGTGGCAGACCTCCATTATCGTAATCCTTTCTATTTTTTCCTCATCCAGGCTGTTTTATTCAGAGATCGTATGATTGCCATAAAAAAAGCCTTCTGTCGATAAACAGAAGGCTTCTTGAAACATGCTATGAGAGTTGTTTGACAATATCTTTTACTAAATCAAGGAAACTTGCTTTCACTTTTTCCGTTACTTCAATGACTTCATCATGAGACAGCGGCTGATCTAAAATACCTGATGCCGCATTGGAAATGCATGAAATACCAAGCACTTTGATTCCTGCATGACGGGCAACAATCACCTCTGGAACAGTTGACATGCCTACAGCATCTGCTCCAAGTGTTCTGAGGAAACGAACTTCAGCTGGTGTTTCATAGGAAGGACCTGTCATCCCTGCATAAACACCCTGCTGTACAGATATACCTAATCGCTGAGCTGTTTCTTCTGCAAGTGCCAGCAAATCTTTATCGTATGGGGCAGACATATCAGGGAAACGAACACCTTGACTGTCATTTGGTCCGATTAATGGATTGGTCCCCATCATATTGATATGATCTGTGATCAGCATGAGATCGCCTGGACGGAAAGACGTATTCACGCCGCCGGCTGCATTTGTCACAATGCATGTCTTAATGCCAATTTCTTTCATCACACGGACAGGAAACGTCACTTGCTTCATATCATATCCTTCATAGAAATGAAAACGACCTTGCATCGCACATACGACAGTGCCTTTCAGCGTCCCGATGACGAGCTGTCCTGCATGACCCTCTACTGTTGAAACAGGGAATCCAGGAATATCTTCATATTTCAATTTGATTGGATTTTCAATCTCATCTGCTAAAATGCCAAGCCCTGAACCTAAGATCAATCCAACTGTTGGTACGTTTGTCGATGCTTGTTTAATGTATGCTGCCGCTTCTGAAAACTGTGCTCCCACGAGATTTCCCCCTATTTGAGTTTAGATAAAAAGCTTGTTCCGTATTTTGGCATCGTTGACTTGAAATTGTCTGCAACCGTTGCCCCAAGATCAGCAAAGGTTTTTGCTGTTGGCAGTTCATTTGCTCCTTGATGCTTTTTGCTGTAAGCAATGAGCGGAACATATTCTCTTGTATGATCTGTTCCGTGATGAACCGGATCATTTCCATGATCTGCTGTGATCACAAGGAGATCATCCTCTTTCAACAGGTCAAACACTTCAGGAAGTCGTGCGTCAAATTCCTCTAGTGCTTTTCCGTAGCCCTCTGGATCTCTTCTATGTCCGTAAAGAGCGTCAAAATCAACAAGGTTTAAAAAGCTGAGTCCTGTAAAGTCTGTTTTAAGTGTATCGACCAGCTTGTCCATTCCATCCATGTTCGATTTTGTTCTGAGAGAAGATGTGATTCCTTCGCCATCATAAATATCAGAGATTTTTCCTATTGCAATCACATCGAGCCCATCATCTTTCAGCTCATTCATGACTGTACGGTCAAATGGTTTTAAAGCATAGTCGTGACGGTTTGGCGTTCTGACAAATGCGCCAGGCTCCCCGACAAACGGACGAGCGATAATACGTCCAACCATATACTTTTCATCTAATGTGAGTTCACGTGCAATTTCACAAATACGGTAAAGTTCATCTAATGGCACCACTTCTTCGTGCGCAGCAATTTGCAGCACAGAATCCGCAGATGTATAAACGATTAAATCGCCTGTTTTCATGTGCTCTTCGCCAAGCTCGTCTAAAATTTCAGTACCAGACGCAGGTTTATTTCCAATAATGCCTCTGCCTGTTTTTTCTTTTAGTTCATTTAATAGTTCATCTGGGAATCCGTCTGGAAAGACTTTGAACGGTGTGTCTATGTAAAGACCCATGATTTCCCAGTGTCCAGTCATTGTGTCTTTACCATTTGATGCTTCTTGCATTTTTCCATAATACGCAAGCGGTTTTTCATCCGCTGGAATTCCTTTGATTTCTTTAATATGACTCAGACCAAGCTTAGCCATATTCGGCATATGAAGCCCGTTCATTTTTTCAGCAATATGTCCTAGTGTATCTGCACCTACATCATTAAATTCAGCAGCATCAGGGGCTTCCCCAATTCCTACTGAATCCATTACGACGAGGAAAATGCGTTTATACTGATAATCAGGCATTAAAAAGCGCCTCCTTCAATATTCTTGTCTATTGACCTTTCAAAAAGAGAGGTCTGACATCTCAAGTATAAACCGTTTACAAGCCGGTTGACAACCATAAACGGTGCAAACATGAAAAAGCATGACACGCGTTCACCGTGTCATGCTTTACTTATGCCCTTGGATGGAATTTGTGATACACATCTTTCAGTCTTGTTTTCGTCACATGTGTATAAATTTGTGTCGTCGAGATATCGGCATGTCCAAGCATCTCCTGCACAGCTCTTAGGTCTGCACCGTTTTCAAGCAGATGTGTTGCAAATGAATGCCTGAGTGTATGGGGTGTGAGTTCTTTTTGAATCCCTGCTTCGATGGCTCGTTTTTTTAAATTCTTCCAGAAGCCTTGCCGCGACATCTTTTTCCCGTGATGATTGAGAAATAAGGCATCTGCCGGCTGTTTTTTTAACAGCTTGCTTCTTCCCTTTTCGATATATTCTTCAATCGCACTTGCAGCAGCTTCACCAATTGGCACAATCCGCTCTTTTCTTCCTTTTCCAAAACAACGGATAAAGCCCATTGTGAGGTGAACATCAGCAAGGGTCAGATCCAGCATTTCACTGACGCGAATGCCTGTTGCATATAAGAGCTCGAGCATCGCTTTGTCACGGTAGTCAAAGGGAGTGTGCTGATTTGGTGTATCAAGCAGCTTTTCGACTTCCCCTAGTGATAGAACTTTCGGTAATTTCCGCTCTGTTTTTTGCGTTTCAATGTTCCATGACGGATCATCTGTTGTCACTTTTTCCCGAAGCAGAAATTGATGGAAGGAACGGATTGAGGATAGATGCCGCACTGACGTTTTACTCGATTTCCCTTCCTCTTTTAGCTGCTTTAAATAATGAATGATGTGCAGGCGCGTGACATCTTTGATATCTGTCAGCTGCTCATGTGTCATTAAAAAAGACAAGTAGTTCTGTAAATCTCGTTTATATGAAACAATGGTATTTTCAGAGAGTCCTCTCTCTACTGTCATAAAATGAATAAAGTCGGATAATTGATCGTTCAATGATTTCTACTCCCCGTTTTGATAAAAATAAATCAATCGGTCTTGCCAGTTGTCTTGATTCGGCTGATCCATTTCCATCACTTTAATTGCTGCACCCTCTGGTTTATCATAACGATGATAGCTTTCATATTCTGAATTTATCCATATCATAGCATAATAGAACAGGACGGTAAAACCAGTGAACAAGATGAATACTTTCATCACTTCACCTGTTGTTTTGAGCCATTTTCGCATGATTTTCATGTCCTTTCTCAAGCTTTTCATTACTTCAGCATATGCCAGGTGGGACAAGGAATATACAGCGAAAATGCAAAAAACCTCTTCATCTTAAATGAAAAGGTTCCAATTCGGATTATTTGCCGGATTCATCATCATGACACCGGTGGCAAATACCATGGAATGTCAATCTATGATCCTTAATTTTAAATTTCCAGTCACGTTCAATAATCTCTTCAACGTCTTCTAATAAATCATCTTCTATCTCATCGACTGTCCCGCATTCCATGCAGACAAGATGATGATGGAAGTGAGCGGCTCCTTCTTTGCGAAGATCATATCGCGAAACGCCGTCTCCAAAGTTAATTTTATCAACAACTTTCAGTTCAGTTAGCAATTCTAACGTTCGATAAACAGTAGCAAGACCAATTTCAGGAGACTTCTCTTTTACGAGGAGGTATACATCTTCTGCACTTAAATGGTCTTCTTCATTCTCAAGCAGTACTCTTACTGTTGCTTCACGCTGTGGCGTGAGCTTATAGCTGGAAGAATGAAGCTGTTTCTTAATTCGATCAATCCGATTTTCCATTGACTTTCCCTCCTACGCCACATTACTTGATCATTATATCAAATGATGTGCTGAGAGCCAACTATAATCATTTTAAATTGATAAATAAATTGATTATTATTTAATAACGATTATAAAATTATGAAAAAAGAACACCTGCCAGCTTTTTCATGAGCATGAAAGATACGTACGATTCAAAAAAGGACGAAAGTGCAGCAAGTGCTAAAATCATCAGCAGAACAGATGCATACCGGGCGAACCACTGAACGGGTGCTTGACTGATGGTTTTTTTCATGAACAGCTGCCCAATGAGACGGATGGAAAACGCAATCGCACATGTACCAATCACTAAATAGGCTGGAATAAGCAATATGTTTTGCGGAAGAACCGATACGAACGAAAGGAAAAAACCACTCAGTCCCATTTGATTTACTAGAAAACCAACTGTAAACCCAACGACAATTCCTTTTAAAAAGATCATGAGAAAGATGAGCGGCAGGCCAACGATAGATATTCCTAGTATCCACATAAGACCTAAATATTTCATATGATGCAAAAAGCTTTGCAAAAACATTTCTTTTGATTCTGCTGCTTTCTCATTCGTCAGCTGACCAAAAAATTGATTTAAATAATAGAATAAATCCTCTTTCTGACTAATTGTCATACTATTGACGATGATGGCCCCAAAGATCACGCCCATTAAAAAGAGTACAGAGACAAACAAATAAATCGATAGATGGTCTTTTACGTGCTGAAGAAGATGTTCCTTCCAAGACTTTTTCCGCATGCGTCTTCCTCCCAAATAGTAAAGGTTACTAGATTGTATGAGAGAGATTACGAAACATGACAGTTTTATTGAAAGAAAAAAGAGAAAGCAGCCTAAACACTGCTCTCTCTTCTCATTTATCGTGCGGCTTTTTGTACGTTCACAAGCCCGGCACCATAATAAAAGGGATCTCCAAGCTGTGTAGCCGTTTTTGAAAGTCTCTCGCGCACTTCATCGTTTGTCAGATTCGGATGTTTTGATAGAATGACAGCCGCAGCTCCTGCTACATGCGGTGATGCCATGGATGTTCCGCTCTTGTATCCATATTCATTATGAGGTATGGTGCTGAGCGTTGAAACGCCCGGTGCTGAGACTTCCACCTCTTCGCCAACAGATGAGTCAAAGGCTCTTTGCTTTCTTTGGTCAACAGAGGCAACCGCCATCACTGAGCTGTACTTAGCTGGATAGTCAACCGTATTGAGAGAGCCATAGCTTCCTGCATTCCCAGCAGAAGCCACAATGAGAATTCCTTTGTCGTATGCTCGATCTACCGCTTCTTTCAGCGCTTCAGATTCACTTGCTCCGCCCATACTAATATTGATGACATCCATGTCATTCTCAATGGCCCATTCAATTCCTTTAATGATCCAGCTATAGTAGCCGTCACCATTTTCATCTGCCACCTTGACCGCATAGATAGAAGCTTCTGGCGCAACACCAACGACACCTACCTTATTATCTAACGCTACAATTGTGCCTGCCACATGCGTTCCGTGTTCATGCGGGTCAACAAGCGGATCTGACTCTGTTGGAACAAAGCTGACTCCGCCGGTGACATGCAAATCTTCATGTTTGCCATCAATGCCGCTGTCAAGAACGGCTACTTTGACATTTTGTCCTGCGTATCCCCGTGTATGTACCTTTTGTGCTTTGATGCTTTTGATGCCATATGGGATCGTTTGTCCGCTTGTTTTTGCTTTTTGATCCTTTTCAATGAAGGTCACTTCTTTTGCTTGATTCAGTTTCTCTTTCGATGCCTCATTCATGGAAACTTTCATCATATCTATTTGCTCTATGGATTCTTTCACATGCCCACCAGCTTCTTCGACAAGCTGTTTTTGTGTATGATCTTGAATGGAAGAAGAAAAGCCGATCATGTACTCTTTTTTTGCTTGCTCCTTTGCAAAAATATGTGACGCGCCGAACGTGACCGATGCCAGCATCATACTTGCCATACAAAGCCCTGCTCCAATTGACTTGACGTTCATGATACTCACTCTCCCTTTCATCTTTTTTGTCATTTAACTACATTTTTAGACAAAAAGAAACGACCGTTTGTCCTATTTTTTAAAATTTTTCCATTTATTTGAACTAGTTGTCACAAAAAAGCAAAATAAAAATGCTTATGATCCTCTTGATAGTGGTCATAAGCATTCCTTCTTTTATGTTTTTTCATCATGTGCTGCAAGGCTTCTTGTTTTGTTTTTGTCTTTCTTTCATGTGTGCTAAAATGCGGCAAGTTTCCTCTCGATAGTTCCGAGTTTCGGCTGTGCTGCCTTTGAATATGTTCTCGTTTTTTCTTTGCATTGCTTTTTCCCATTTGGCAAAACCCCTTTCGTTGACGTTATGATACACGATGTGACATAAAAAAGATAGACGTATACACGCCTATCTTTCTGCTTTCACCATATCAAGATGCGGAATTCCATCTTCATCATAACAATCTGAAACGGCCTTAAAACCAAATGATTCGTAAAACGACTTCAGGTAGGCCTGGGCCTGAATTTTGACACTTGTTTCACCTAAATCACTCAGCTTTTCCATAGCCTTGCTGAGCAGCATTTTTCCATAGCCTTTTTTTCGGCCTGCCTGCGTCACAAGAACGCGGCCAATGGACGCCTCTTCGTACATGATTCCGCTTTGAAAAATTCGGCAATAAGCCACAATCGTGCCGTTCTCTTTTGCAGTCAGATGAAGCGCTTCTTGGTCCCGGTGATCAATTTCAGGGTAAGGGCATGTTTGTTCAACAACAAACACATTGACTCTTTCCATTAAAATCAGGTAAAGATCCTCTTTTGTCAATTGTTCAAACGTTTGACATGTCCAGTTAACTTGATTCATGATTGATATCCACCTTACCGTACACACCGCCACCGCCAGCGATCAGTTCGACTTCACCTTTTCTTGCTTTGATGATGTAATTGGCAGTTTTTTCTGGCAGGACAGCTTTTAGTTCTTGTTCTGTTGCTTGATGAAGGATATTCATCTCTGTGTGAAACACGGCTTTTAGCTTCTCCAGCGTTTTGGCTCCGACACCCGGAATAAATTGAAGCGGGAGCTGATGAACATAAGGAGGTCTTGTTCCTTTATCACTTTCTTGGTCAGCAAGCTCCTTTAAACGCTCACTCACCCCTTTTGTCATCCGGGTATGTCCGCATGCGTGGCACTTTTCTTGATCTAGCGTGCGAGGTCTTGCTCCGCATTTCTCGCAGGTTGTATGATAGTATTTCCCAAGCCGCGGGGCGAGTCCATAATTTCCTGTGATGGCTCTGCCCTCTTTCTCTTCAAGGGCTAGCTTGAATTCGGCAAAAGAGGCGTGATCCATTTGGATTTTTGTATATTCTCGCGCGATTTTCCCTAAAGAATGAGCATCTGAATTCGTTAAAAAGGGATACCGGTTCAGCTCACTTAACTGGGACGCCATTGACGTATCGCAGCTAAGTCCCAGTTCAACAGCATCAATGAGGTCTGGATCGAATACTTCCGTTAAAGAAGTGTTGACTCCTTTGCCAAATAAGCTTTTATGCGGCGTGAAAATATGAGCAGGAATAAACAAGCCTCCTAGCTCCTTTACCTTACGCTGAAGTGTTTTCCCATCAACATAAAGGCGCTGGGAACTCAAATGCACATTTTTCATATGAAGCGCGAGCCACGCGGAGAACTCAGACATTTTGTGAAGTGTAGGCATAAATGCCAGTACGTGAATCGGACCCTTTGAATGGTCATCATTGATTTCTAATTCACTGCCTAAAAGGAGTACGGTCTGTCCAAATGATAGACCGCCATCATTTAGTTCAGTGTACTTGCCTTCCTCTACACCCTCTATTAATTCTTCTAGGACTTCTGGAGATTGTGCATCAATCACACCAATCATCCCCATCCCTTTACTTTGCGTTGCTTCAATGAGAATTTGGTCAATTGTCAGTGACCTTGCACCTGTAATTTTAACAGCTCTGCCTGTTCTTGTTCTGCCAATATGAATATGGATATCTGCAAAAAACTCCCTCATTTTGTTGACTTAAGTACCTCTTGCAGTTGTAAGTACTGAATGGCATAGGCCGTTTTTGCATCATAAATATGCTGCTTTTCAATGAGGTGCAAGGCTTCTTCTAATGAAACTTCCATCACTTCAACAAATTCATCTTCATCCAGCTCTCTTTTTTCTTCAAGCGGAACCAGCTGATCTGCAAGATAAATGTGAACGATTTCATCTGCAAAACCTGGTGATGTATAAAAGGCTGTCAGCTTTTGAAGCTGCTGAGTGGTGTACCCTGTTTCTTCTTCTAATTCTCGCAGTGCTGTATGTGCCGGCTCTTCTCCTGGCTCTAATTTTCCAGCCGGAATTTCAACGATGGCTCTCTCTAATGCTTTACGGTATTGCTTGACCAAGATGATCTTATTTTCGTCTGTCCGAGCAATGACAGCTACTGCACCTGGATGTTTGATGATTTCGCGTTTGCCTTGTTTTCCGTTTGGCAATTCTACATCTTCAAGAACCAAATCAATGATTTTTCCGTTGTATAATTCTTTAGTCGATAATGTTTTTTCTTCAAAGTCCTTCAATTTTGTCAGCTCCTCGTTCTACTTTCACTTTTTACTTCATTCATTTTAACATAGATGATTTAGGACAAGCGAAATACGAACACTTGCTTCAATGCGCCACTTGAAATCACCTAGCTTGAATTCCAGATTTTTTTCACTTAATGTGAAGGGAGAGGAGTGTGATGGAATTGAAAAAAAGACGAATTGGTACATCGGATCTTTTGGTGAGCGAGGCGGCACTAGGATGTATGTCCCTTGGAACGGAAAAAGGAAAAGCGCTCTCTTTATTAGATGAGGCTATAGACCTTGGAATTAATTATTTGGATACAGCCGATTTATATGATTTTGGGAAAAATGAAGAAATTGTCGGGGAAGCCATTAAAAACAGGCGGCAAGATTTGATTTTGGCCACAAAAGGCGGCAACCGCTTTGAAAAAGGCAAATCTGGCTGGGACTGGGACCCTTCAAAGGCGTACATAAAAGAGGCCGTGAAACAAAGCCTCAAGCGGCTGCAAACAGATTATATTGATTTATACCAATTGCACGGAGGCACGATAGATGATCCTATCGATGAGACGATTGAGGCTTTTGAAGAATTAGTGGAAGAAGGCGTTATTCGCTATTATGGCATCTCTTCTATCCGTCCAAACGTCATTAAAGAATACGCCAAAAAATCGAACATCGTCAGTGTGATGATGCAATATAGTTTACTCGACCGACGTCCAGAGGAATGGTTCTCTCTGCTTGAAGAACAAGGCATTAGTGTCGTCGCAAGAGGACCTTTAGCAAAAGGACTTTTAACTGAAAAACCACTTTCGCAAGCAAGTGCATCGATTCAAAAAAACGGCTATCTTCAATATTCATTTGACAAGCTCCAGGAGGTCATTCCTTCTTTAAAGAAAGTCGCTTATGACCTATCACTCACAGAGCTGTCCATTCAATATTTGCTTAAGCATTTTGCGGTTAGTTCCGTTGTTTTTGGCGCAAGCTCGGTGGAACAGTTAAAAGAAAATGTAACAGCGGCAAATGCACGTTCTTTAAGTGACCAAGAAGTAAAAGCATTGACTTACTATACAAAACCATCTGTGTATGAGATGCACCGGTTTAAATAAGATAAAAAGAGATCACATGATGTGATCTCTCCAGCGTGTAGACAAACCCTCGCATTCGGTGTCAGTCCTGCGTGCTGGTGCTCACGAATGTCAAATTCGCTCCGCGCCAGTACTCGTCCTTCCTAGACTGCAAAGGTTTTCTATCACGCTGAAAAGAAGACAAAGGACTAAAATAAAGATCATTTTAGCCCTTTGTCAACAATCTGAAGAGATCACATGATGTGATCTCTCGTGATTGTAGAGAAACTCATGTTTTTCTACAATTTTTTTATTTTATCGTATGTATGATGAATGAATTCTTTTCATATTCAACAGGCAAAAGCAAGGAGGGGCTAAAAGCCCCGTTGTCTTATCTTGCACTTTCGTAATATGCATAATTTCCAGATTTGCCTTTAAGATAAAATGTCGTACCAAAACGACTGAAACTATTTGCAAAAGAACCATTATCCGAATACATACACAATCGATTACTTGCGCCTTTAAAAGGAGTTACAGAACAATCTACAATTGAAGTAGTCTTTGTACGCACATCCGCATTCGTTAAATCATTTGTAGCAAGAGCTTGTCCAGAAACAGGTAAAAGCAATCCTAAAGATAAAGCAACTCCAGTCATTGTTCTTCTCAATTTCATGTGAATCATCTCCATTTCCAAATTTTTCAATGCATCTTTATTATAAGAAGAATGATCCTCTTTTAAAAGGGTCTTAAATACTATATTTGTAATAAAAAGGAATTTAAATAATTCAATACTCCCGTTTCTTCTATTTTCATCATGTATAAAATAGGTGATGGGATTTAGTTTTTAAATCGAAGCTGAAATGAAATGAAATGAAATGAAATGAAATGAAATGAAATTCGAAGGAGTCAAAAGAGTCTGCTCTCAAAGCACTATGTTTTGAACAAGTTCATTTCTGTTGCTCAATCTCAATGATGATATGAAAAAAAGGAAGCATCAGAGCTCCCTTTTTTTTAGCTTTTATATTTTCTCCAGTCCAAATGACTTTCATCTAGCAACTCGGAGAAGCTTTTATTTTTTTCTTTTTCTTTCTGCTGCCGAAGGAGGTCTTGTCGTTTTTGTTCTTCTCTTTTTTCTGTCTCGGCGGCAAGGTTCTGCTTCATTTGAAGAAGCTGCTGTTTTAGATCCTCGTTTATGCCGTCCTTTAATTTCGCTTGATCTTGATTGGTCTTTTTCATTGTGCCTCTCTCCTTTTGCCCCTAAGTGTATCATCCGTTTTATTTGCTGAGCAAGAGTCACGCTAATCTCCCAACATGTGGTATGATCTTCATAGGGAAAACCTCGGAAAGGAAGAATCAGCTAGATGAAGAAATGGATCGCTATACTTGCCTTGATATTATGTCCGCTCGCTGCAATCGGCATTTTTTTCACCAATAAAATGATGTATATCCGAAAATTAACAGATGAAGAGCTCATCAAACGAGAATCAGATGAAGGGCATTATCATCACGAAGAATTTCAACAGCTTAAAAAAGAGAAAGTGTGTATTCCTTCAGCATTTGGTTATGATCTTCATGGCTATTTTGTGCCGCATCCACATACAACACGCACCATTGTACTTTGTCATGGCGTCACAGTCAGTTTGATTAATTCCGTTAAGTATATGAAATTATTCCAAAAGCTCGGATGGAATGTGATGCTTTATGATCATAGAAGACATGGAATGAGCGGTGGAAAAACCACGAGTTATGGATACTACGAAAAAGAAGATTTAGCGCAGGTCGTGAAGTGGCTCAGACAAAGACTCGGGGAAAATGCCATTATCGGCATACATGGAGAATCAATGGGTGCAGTCACGACTTTGTTATATGCTGCAAAGCCGGAAGCAAGCGCCAATTTTTACATAGCTGACTGTCCTTTTGCTTCTTTTGAGGATCAGCTTCTCTATCGATTAAAAACAGATTTTCGTCTTTCAGGGCAATGGATTCTTCCACTAAGTGATCGAGTGTTAAAATGGCGGGATGGATACAGCATTCGGCAAGTTTCACCGCTGGATGTGATCTCTCAGGTGAAAGAACCTGTGCTTTTTATCCATAGTCTTCATGACGACTATATCCCATGCGAGCAGAGTCAGCTGCTATATGCTCAAAAAAAGGGTGATAAACAGCTATTTATAGCGCCACACGGGGCACATGCGATGTCTTTTAGTAAAAATAAGGAAGCTTATGAACAAGAAATTCAAGCATTTCTTCAACAATTTAAATCGAATGAAGATAAAAGAGGAGAATGAACAGCGGTTCGTCTCCTCTTTTTGAGCTAACTTATGCGATAGTCACCACTGTTGTATGGTGTCTGCCCGCCAGCTCCATATGGCTCTCTTCCGATTGCTGCTGACTCATGACCGATAATCCTGCAGTTGCTGCCAATAAAAGAACTATCAAACTCGTTTTCATATAAATGACCCCCATTTTGAATTTTTGATATGGCTTGAATCTTCCTTTCGTAAAACCGTGTCGATGCCTCATACAGTCCAAGCTCATTGTAATAATGAGCCGCATCAAGTGCCAATTCCTCAATATCTGGGTATAAGCGCTTGTCCTCGAGCAGGTCTAATGTATCGTCTATGATCGTTATTTCTGCATCAACGTATAATGCTTTTAAGAACTGAAATTTGCAGATGTAAATTTCATCTTCTAATTCACAGGCTTTCATAATACCTTGTTGATAGAGGGTTAACGACTCTTCTATTTGTTTTTGTTTAAACAGGATTTGGGTCAGCATAAATAGTGGGTCTAGAGAGCGATTAAGATGGGTTAAATTCTCCTTTTCAAACACTTCAAGAGAGTCTTTCAGATAACGGCTTGCTTCCGCAAGATCGTTCATTTGGTAATAACAGTTACCTAAGTTGAAAAGGGCCGAACCTATGACTCGAGGGTTTCCAATTGAGCGTGCTCGATTTAGAGCATTTTTAAAGTAGGGCAATGCATGTTCATAGCATTTCAAATCATCATAGTTTGCACCGATGACAAATTCACAGTGGATGATTCTCAGCGTGTACGTTCTGTAGGCAGAGTACGTATCTAACGCTTGCAAGGCATAGTGCATCGAAAAGTGGGTTTGTTTCATGTGGTAGTATATTTCTGCTAATTTAAAATAAAATTCTGCTCTTTCTATATCATCTGATATGAGATTGAGCTTTTTTTCTGCTGAACGGTAATAAGCAATGGCACTTAAATAGTTTTGCTGTTCAAATTCAAACATTCCTGTGAAAAAATGAACATAGTATTCAAGCATATCCGTTAATTTCGTTTGCGAATGTTCGATCGTTTCTAGCAGGTTCTTAATTTCTTCATCATTCGAGGCTTTCTTTGCCGGTTCAAAATATTCAAGCATCACCTTATGGCGAAAATCCATCAGCTGGTAAAACAGCAGCAAGTTTTGATCCTGCTCCATCTCCAGAATTTCCTGCTCGATCTCGGCCTTCAGCTTCTCTGCTTTCATGACATGAAAACCGCAAATCTGCCTATACCATTCGTTTATTTTGATTCCAACCTGAGGCGATGACAGCTTGAGCTTCAATTCACTTTAGCACCTCCCTTCTCATATACGATACATGTTGTATTCTATCATATTTCCTCGAATGGAAGAAATATGAAATGTCATTTTTCGCAAAGTTTTCGGTATCCCGCAATAAACGCTTCCATTGCCTATTTTTCGGCATTTATATCCACGATTTTTTCATTTCTATTTTTCTCATTTTGTCGAATTGGTTGTTATAAAACGGTTTTTTTGCGTTTCAAAAGATCATTTTTCAGATTAGACATCCCAGCTGTTTGATGAGATGATGAAGGCACGAAAAAAACCCTTTTGTCAAAAAAGGGCTTTTATAATACATCTGTTACCTGTTCCATATTCTCTTTGATCCAATTGACAGCTAATTCGAGCGTTGGAAATTCTTCCGTTTCAAATGTGACTTCATCTTGAAGAAGCCAAACGTCCTTTTTCACCGAATCCATTCCACCTATTGACCAGTGCAAAAGGGTATAGGGATGATTGTTATTTAAAAACGACACCCATGTTTTATTTTGTGCCGTGTTTTGTATCACTCTAAGCTTCTGATCCACTACGTTTCCACCTTACTTTACAAGTATGCCCATTCTTGGACTGAGTATTTGCTGAGGACTTTTCAGCATCAATGTATTGGCTTTTTCATTAAAATCAATGGTCATTTCCTCATCAAAGAATACCTTCTGTGCAATGTGTATATATAGTTTTAAATGCTGGCTATTATTCAGTTGTTCCCATTCACCTGTTCTTTCACTTGTTAACCAAAGCATTGGTACGCCACTCACTGCACAGCCACAACCTTCTGAATCGTAGCGAAGCAGTAATTCCTTAGTTTCGTTTCCTGTTTGCTGTTTTTCTATATATGTTTTAGCCAGTTCTGTGATGTGAATATACATGGCGAACATCCTTTTTAAATTGATGCTTACATTGTAACACATAAAACACCATAAAACATGACACACGACTAAATCCGAAAGTCATATTCTTTGAAATACACGCTCTTCTCACTAGGATTATATCTATCTATTGGCTCTTTTCGCTTCTTGTTTTTTAGAATTATACTTATGACGCTACCAATTTTAAAAGAATAAACAGGAGGTTTTAGATCGTGAAAAAAAGATTATCTCTCTGCTTCATCGGGGCACTGATATTTATGTTGAGTTTCGCTGTTCCAAACATGAAAGCGGCATCTGTCCTTGATGAAGTACGAGAAAGCTATGCGACTTATACGGGATCTGGTTACTCAGGGGGCGCTGCATTATTAGATCCTATTCCATCTGACATGAAAATTACGGCTTTAAATCCTCATGACTATAACTATAAAGGGGTAAATGCGGCACTTGCAGGTGCTTACCTTGAAGTAAAGGGTCCAAAAGGAAAAACCGTTGTGTATGTAACCGATAAATATCCAGAAGGAGCAAAAGGAGCTCTTGATCTTTCTCCTAATGCCTTTGCCAAAATCGGTAATATGGCAGATGGAAAAATCCCAATTAGTTGGAAAATTGTAAAAGCACCGATTAGCGGAAATGTAGCTTACAGAATAAAAGAAGGCAGCAGTGAGTGGTGGGCTGCGATTCAAGTGCGCAATCATAAATATCCGATTATGAAAATGGAATATTACAAAGATGGACAATGGGTGAACATGGAAAAGACAGACTACAACCATTTCCTTGGATTTAATATGGGGTCTAAATCTCTTCCTGTTCGAATCACAGATATCCGCGGGGTCATCGTAAAGGATAAATTACCCGCTCTTCCATCTACTGCTGCTTCACAGGCCTATACTGTAAAAGGCAATGTTCAGCTTCCTAATTAACGAGGAAAAGAGGTAGCTTATTTAAGAGCTTCCTCTCTTCCTTCTCTATCCCAACGATATGCCTCATTTTCTATTTCTTTTATGATTTCATTCTTTCCTGCCATATAGCTTTGTATATCTTCCCGATACTGATTTGCTAATTGTTCCTTGACAGACGCATACGCTACAGCTCGTTCTGGATGGGCCCTTAAGTAATCTCGAAACAATAAATGCCTTTTCACATCAGGATGATTTCTCTCATAAACATGGACATGATGCGTACGATTCAAGCCACCCTTTTGAAAAAAACGTCTCCCTTTTATGCCATTTTCACCGAGCGCTTGATATCCAAGATGTTCAAAGCTCTCTCTTTTTCTATCGATCTCTTTTATATGACTTACTTCTATTAAGATATCAATAATTGGTTTGGCAACAAGTCCTTCAACTGACGTACTACCAATATGATGTCCTTCTATCCAGCTCTTTTGAATGATTTGCTTGAGTCGCTGCTTTTCTTGATGGAATTCTTCATGCCATTCTTTTTTGAATTCGACAACCTCAACCTTTCGCCTCGGTGTCCATTTCATTTTTGATAAGGTGAGCTCTTTCGCAACATGAATCACATCTGTTTCAAGAAATCCTAACTTTTCGTATAGCCTTTTTGCAGGGGTGTTTTTTTGCCCTGTGGTCAGTTCTATAGGGACATTTTTCTCCATAATTGTGGACATAAGTCTTGTTCCAATACCCTGCTTTAGCGCTTTTGGATGTACAGCCAATCGACTAATGATCAAATAATCTTTCTGCTCTTCATAAGAGGCAACACCTAGTAAGATTCCCTTTTGCTCAAAACCAATAAATTGCTCTTTTGCTTTCATTACATCTTGAATGGTCTCTTTTAATGGTGGGAGATCGGCATAGCCAATTTGTTCAGCTTCTTGTTGGTATGCAGCTAGTTGAATATGTAAGATCTGCTTTGCTACATCTCCTATTGTTTGATTCAAATTGACAATCATGACATCGCCTCTAATTTTTTCACAAATAAAACACGGTCTTCATTTATTCCATCATATTCTGAAAACACGGAGATTCCTTCTACAGTTTTGTCCCCTTTTTCAATTTGAAAGCCCAATTTTGCATGATAGGCAATTGATACTTTATTTACAGGTGCTGTGACAGCTTTAATCGTTGTTCTTCCTTCCTTTTCAGCCGCTTCATAAAACGCTTGATAGAGAATTTTGCCGATCTTTAATTTCCGGTGATCTGGATGTACCCCAACAAAGTGAATATACGCTTCATCTGAATGGGATTGCGATAAAAAACCGACTAAAAAGCCAATCAATTCACCTTTTTCAACGACGACAAAACTTGTTTGCTGAAAATGTTCAAAAAATAGCTTTGGCAATTTTGCGCCTAAATCTCTGCCTCCCCACCAGCTTTGGATGACGGATGTGACGGCGTAAAAATCTGACGGCTTCACTTGACGTATCATGATGACCTCGCCCCTTTTCATTTTTGGCTTACCGCTCTCTTTTTTTGCAAAAAACTGTTGTTTCAATAGTCTAACTGTCCGGTCAATTGTTTGTAAAGATCGCGTGTCCGCCTTTTTTCGTTTCAGCTTTGTTGGTTCTTCGTTCTTTGACCGTCATCTCCTTTTAAATCTTCACACTTATTTCAAAAAGTTCACTTTTTGTGCGAAAGTTTCATTCTTTTGGTATGTTAAGATGGTTCATATAGGAAATGTAACAAATGTTTATTGGAGATGATGATATTGGTTTGGATTGTTACTTCACTTGTTGTGTTTAGTCTTTTAAAGCTTCTTGTCACTTCGCTGCCTTCTGGTGTTGTGGAACGCCTTTTTAGCCGTTATGCGGTGCATGCAAAAGTAACAAGTGATCAAACAACCATAATGTTTGAAGATCGTCCGCTCGATGATCAGCAAACATCTGAAATTATTCAACATTTTAATGATGCGATCTTTATTGAACGCTATTATATTTATCCTGGTGATGAAGAGCGTTTTCTTCATCCTCAGGAAGGGTCGGCGCCGCTTACTATGCAAACAAAGCTTGGCAAGCATGATGTGACCCTTTATCTGTATCATTACGATGACCACGTGGATGTCGTGAGGCAGTTTACACATAAGCCGAAGAAAAAACTGACGGCCTATCGTTTGCGTTCTGAGCCGCTCCAAACATCCCACAACTTGGCACATGCTTAAAATATGTTGCATCAAATGAGACGAAGTGGAAGACACTTCGTCTTTTTTTGTATGGATTTATACTCTTTTCTTTGAATGATTTACCAGTATCAATTTCGCCTCCTGACGGTTAAAATAGAAACAGAACATACGTTCTAAGAGGTGAAAATAATGAATGAACGAGCGATTCTGCTTGTGGATATGCAGTCATTTTATGCGTCAGTCGAAAAAGTGGAGGCTCCTCATTTGGAGAATGTGCCGCTCATTGTCTCAGGAGATCCAGAGCGGCGAAGCGGGGTCGTACTTGCAGCCTGCCCGCTCGCTAAAAAACGGGGCGTACAAAATGCATCAAGATTATGGGAAGCGCAGAAGAAATGCCCCGAAGCTGTCGTCGTACGCCCCCGTATGCAGCGTTATCTTGATGTTTCTGTCATGATAACAGAGCTGCTTGAACAATACACAGATCTTGTCGAACCGTATTCAATTGATGAACAATTTCTCGATATTACAGGCAGTCTGACACTACTCGGTTCTCCCCTCAAGATCGCTCAAAATATACAAACAACCATTATGAACCAGACGGGCATTTACGCACGTGTTGGCATCGGTCCTAATAAAGTGCTTGCTAAAATGGCCTGTGACCATTTTGCTAAAAAAAACACATCTGGCATCTATGAACTTCGTACAGACAGTGTTGCCGCTGATTTATGGCCGCTTCCGATTGGACAATTATTTGGCGTCGGCAAACGAATGGAGCACCATTTAAAACGAATGGGCATCAGTACCATTGGGACGCTTGCTACTTATCCGTTAGACCGGCTTAAAAAACGCTGGGGAATCAACGGGGAGCTTTTGCAGCGAACAGCTTTAGGGCACGATCCCTCTCCGGTCACCATTCACACACATGATCAGCAAAAAGCGGTTGGACATCATATGACTCTTCCCCATGATTATGCGTCTTTTGAGGATATCAAAGTCGCTCTTCTTGAATTGAGTGAAGAAGTGGCAAGACGTGCACGCTTTAAGCATTATCTTGGGCAAACAGTGTCTGTTGGCGTGAGAGGCGCTGATTTTTCTCATCCGACTGGATTTCATAGACAAATCAAGCTTCATTCACCTACACAGTACGGGACAGATATTGCAGACGCAGCCATTCAGCTATGCAAGCAGCACTGGGATGGCCAGCCCATTCGCAGTGTGGGTATTACTCTCTCACAGCTGCAGTCTGACAGCCAATATCAGCTGACTTTATTTGATCACCATGTTCAAAAAGACAAACTCAGCAAAGTATTTGATGCGATCCACATGAAGTATGGACCTGCTGCCCTGCTGCACGCTTCGTCACTGACAAGCGCAGGGCAGGCGTATCACCGCGCCGAAAAAATTGGCGGACATTACAAATAACGGAGGCGAACAGCCATGAATCCCAATAAATTAACACCTGGATACAACCTCATGTGGGAATCAAGCCGAATGATGCTTCCAGAGCACCGGGAGCAGCTGCTTGCTCAAAAACGGAAGAAAAAAGAATACACCCCTCCCCCGCTGAGCACCGATCAGCTAGAGGAAATGAATTTTTTGATCACTCAGTCGATTACCGAGGATCAAGCGATTTGCGTGACATATGCCGCAGCAGGTAGGAAAGAGCAGTTTTGGGGCTGGGTAAAAGCCATTCATTATGAAACGCAGCGCATAAAAATCGTCAATGACGAAGATGTTCTCAACCTGTCCTTGCAGCAAATCGTCGCGATCGACCTTGATTAAATTGTCGTCACATGACCACGCGAATCAGTGACATAGAAGCACTGGGAGCAAAAAGCAAACCTCAAAATGGTGAGCCAATCATGCTTCTCTGCCATATGGCGGATGTCTCCTCCAGCAAATTGTGTATTTAATTTGCACAATTTTTCATGTATGATTGGAACATCTTACAAACTCAGGGGAGAAACAGCATGAAAAATAACTTGCGTACGTTACATCCGCTTAGTTGGACGATCATCATCGGCACCATATTTGGCCGAATGGCGACGTCCATGAGCATTCCTTTTTTGGCCGTTTATTTGACACAAGTCAAAGGCGCCTCAGCGTCTTCTGCTGGATTAATCATTGCCGTTAGCTCTCTGATTGGGATCGTTGCGAGTTTTTACGGCGGCTATATTTCTGATCGAATCGGCAGAAAAAAGGTAATGCTTCTATCGATCTTCGGTTGGTCACTTGTCTTTGTCGGCTTTGCATTTGCAGATGCCATTTGGGTCTTCTTTATCATGAACGCTTTAAACGGGCTGTGCCGGGCACTGTTTGAACCAACATCTAAGGCTCTCTTATCTGATGTCACCCCGTCAAGTATTCGGTTGTTTGTGTTTAATTTACGGTATACAGCCATTAACATAGGGGTAATCTTCGGTCCGCTGCTTGGCTTATATCTCGGGTCATCGAAAACGACCTTTCCATTTCTCGTCGCTGCCTTCATTTACTTGTTATACGGATTAACGCTGGCCTGGCAATTTCAGAAACATCCAGTTGCTGCTCCAGAAAACACGAAACAAATTGGTGTCAAAAAAGCCCTTTCCATTATCCAAAAAGATACGGTCTTTAGCATTATTCTCATCGGCGTTACCTTATGTTCATTCGGGTATTCGCATTTGAGCTCAACGCTGCCTCAATATTTATCCGCTTCACCTATGATTGAGGATGGTCCGAAACTGTTTGGATACCTTTTATCTTTAAATGCAGTTGTTGTCATTGTCGTACAATATCCGCTCATCATGATCGCCAAGCGCTACTCCACCATATTGTCGCTCACCACTGGGAATATTCTTCTTGCCGGCAGTTTGTTTGCCATTGCTTTTTCACAGAGTCTCGGCATGCTTGCTTTCATCATTGTCGTGTTTACAATTGGAGAGGTTCTGCTGTTTGCGATGATGGATCTTTTTGTAGACAATGTGGCAAAGCCAGAAGTAAAGGGATCGTACTTTGGTGCAATGGGATTTTCTCAACTCGGCAGCGTCATCGGACCATTTGTTGGCGGACTGTGCATTGACTATTTTGGCGCAGCCCATCCCTTCTCCATTTTTTCAGTCTTATCGATCATCACCATCGCAGGTGTCCCGTTCTTACTCATTGGATACTACCGCCTGAAAAAGCGATCCGCAGCTGCCATCGCTGTGAAAGTCAGTGGAGATCATTAAAAAACCGCTCTCGTTTTTTTTGAGCGGTTTTTCTTTATACTCGGCGGATAGCAATCTCTTCCACCTTATGCTGATCACCTTTTTTCAAAATGAGATCAGCTCGATATTTTGTCGGTAAAATATTTTGATATAAATTAGGGCGATTGACGGTATTCCAAATCGTGCTTGCCATGTGATCTGCCTCTTCATCCGTCAAATCTTTGTATTGATGAAAGAAGGATTCAGGGTCTTGGAAAGCTGTTTCCCTTAGCAAACGGAACCGTTCTTTATACCATGATTGAATTTGCGTTTCAGCAGCATCTACATAAATCGAAAAATCAAAGAAATCTGATACAAACACACGCGGTTCATCCTTCAGATCATCCAGCGCTGGGGATTGCAGCACATTGATTCCTTCAATGATGACAATATCGGCATCCTCCACTGTTTCATACACCCCTTCAAGCCGGTCATAGGTCAGATGCGAATATACCGGGGCATGCACAGTTTGTTTGCCCGATTTTAATTCGTTTAAAAAAGACAACAAGGCTTTGACATCATAGCTTTCCGGGAATCCTTTCTTTTCCATGAGTCCTCGATCCTTTAATTCTTTTTGAGGATACAAAAAGCCATCCGTTGTCACAAGACTCACTTTCAGCCCATCTCCAAGCCTCGATAAAAGCGTTTCAATGATACGAGCCGTTGTGCTTTTCCCGACAGCCACACTCCCAGCAATCCCAATTAAAAAAGGGATTTTCGCATGATGCGGGTAGTTTAAAAAGGCATTCACATGCTGATTTTTTTGTTTTTCTGCAAAGACATGCAATGTCAGAAAACGAATAAGTGGTATGTAAATATCTTGAACTTCTTCAAGCGATAAATAATCATTTAATCCTTGAAGTGCTCTCGCTTCCTCTTCTGAAACAGATACCGGCATATATTCTCCAAGAGCAGACCAAGCCTCTCTTGTATGACGTGTATATAAAGTATTAAAATCTAGTCGCGTGTCACTCAAAGTCTTTCCCACCAATCTTCACTAAACTCGTAACCAAAAAGACGATAATCCGATTGTAGCTTAAAATGAAGGCGCTGTCTTTATTTTTCAACTAAAGTTTGCTTCTTTTGCGAAAAAAAGCATTAAAAAAAGGAAAATGAGGGTAAATAAGAGTATTCAGTTCGATAGATAGAAGGGAGCACATCAAATGAAATATGTGATGATTGGTGGAGATGCAGCAGGAATGAGCTGTGCTATGCAAATATATAGAGAGGATCCAGAGGCACACATTGTCGCTTTTGAAAAAGGAGAGATTTTCTCATATGGACAGTGCGGCCTCCCCTACTTGATCGGCGGTCTCATTGATCATCACAGCAAGCTGATTGCACGCAGCGCTGAAACGTTTCGCGACAAATATGGAATTGATGCTAGATGCTTACACGAAGTGACCTCCATTGACCCAAAGCAAAAAACGGTGTCAGGTCATCATACGAAAACAAAAGAACCATTTACCGAAAGCTATGACCGCCTCTTAATTGCGACAGGAGCAAGCCCCGTCACACTGAATTTAAACAATCAGCCGCTAGAAGGCGTACACGTATTAAAAACCATTCCACAAGCGCTGTCCATTTTAGACCATTTAAAACAAAACATCACACATGTCACCATCATTGGCGGTGGATATATTGGCTTAGAAATGGCTGAGAATTTAAAAGCGCTGGGGAAAAAAGTACATATCATTCAGCGGGGTTCAACACTTGGTCCGGGCTTTGACCCCGATATGGCAAAGCACCTGAAAGAGGAGGCGGATGCCCAAGGCATTCACGTGACGCTCGGGGAAACCGTGCAGACATTAGAGGGCGAGTCACATGTCACAGCTGTTCAAACAGACAAACAAACCATAAAAACGGATATGGTCATCATGGCCATCGGCGTCACTCCGCAAACATCCTTTTTAGACAAAACAGGAATCAAGCGTCTTCCAAATGGCGCCATTGTTGTAAACGGATACATGCAAACCAATGTAAAAGACATCTATGCTGCCGGGGATTGCGCAGCAACTTATCACCGCATCAAACAATCACTCGATTATATTCCGCTCGGCACAACGGCGAATAAACAAGGAAGAATCGCTGGTTTTCATATGACGGGAACAAACCGGGCGTTTCAAGGCGTGACTGGAACAGCAGTCATGAAATTTATGAGCATGACAGCGGGACGAACGGGCTTATCAGAAAAGGAAGCACAAGCAGCTGACATTCCTTTTTCCACCATCACCATTGACAGTTCGGATCACGCTGGATATTATCCAGATGCGCAGAAAATGAAAGTCAAACTGATTTACAGAAGTGATGACTACACCTTGCTCGGTGCCCAAATCATCGGAAGAAACGGTGTAGATAAACGGATCGATGTGATGGCAACTGCCCTTTACCAACAGCTGACCATAACAGATCTTGAAGATTTAGATATTAGCTATGCACCACCATTTAACAGTGTGTGGGACCCGCTTCAGCAAGCGGCAAGAAGGAGATAAAAAGACGGTCACAATGGCGTCTCACCTCAAAAAAAGAAACCAGTTCACGACCGGTTTCTTTTTTGTTATTTTTTCATCATCGCTTTGCGTGCTGCTTTTTCAAATAAAAACGGGAATAATTGATACAATTTACTGCCAGCATTCATCCATCCGGGCAGATTAATCTCTCTTTTTTTCGTCATCATGGCGGATACGACCTTCCCAGCTACCTTGTCCGCACTAAGCATCATGAATTCAACATTCTTCACATATTCACCGCTGCGATCGGCGATGGTAAAGAAGTCAGTGGCAATCGGTCCTGGATTCACCGTGGTGACGTGAATGCCGAGGTCTGCCAGCTCCATTCTGAGGCTGTTCGAAAATCCAAGGACGGCATGCTTTGATGCCGAATAAATGGCTGATTTCGGGGTGGCAATCTTTCCTGCCTGGGAGGCAATATTGATAATATGTCCATGTCCTCTTTGTTTCATCTCTGGAATGACCCTTTTCGTGCAGGCGATTAAACCAAACACGTTCACTTCAAACATCGACACCATTTCCTCAATGGACGCATCTTCAACGAGATCAAACGCACCAAAACCGGCATTGTTAACCAAAATATCAACAGCCCCCACTTCTTGATATGCGCGATCAATGTCCTCAAGGTGGCTGACATCTAGCTCCACGATGTGGCACACCCCGCCAGCATTCATAATTTTTTCTTTTACACCCGTCAGCTTTTCAATTCGTCTTGCTGAAATAATGATCTCTGCGCCTTCTTTTGCTGCACAGTACGCCATTTTTTCACCAATACCCCCAGATGCACCTGTAATCCATATTCTCTTTCCTGTTAATCGCCCCATGCGTTTCACTCCTTAGTTTGCCCTGTAATAGAGAATTTCGTCTTTTTGCACTTCTTCAATTTGCCCAGCTTTTAAGAGGACATCCAGTTGCCCAACTGTCTCCGACATCGTTAAAAATAAGGCCTCTTCATACAGCACTGGAAATAGCTTGCGGCACAGATGAAAGGCAGTCATTTCTTTTCGTTTGAGCAGCTGATACATCGTATTTGCCCGTTTTTCTTGTTTCTTAAATCTTTCTTCGATCAATTCATGATGAGACATGATGAGCTCACCGTGTCCTGGATAAATCGTCTTAATTGGCAGACGCAATAATCGATTGAGTGATGCTTTATATTGAAGCAGCGATTTTTGGCGTTCCTCCCCTTCAAATGGCGCTTCCATTAACGGGTTTGAGGAAATCGTCGTCAAAAGCAGGTCTCCACCAATGAAACGGCCCGTTGTTTCATCTAGAAAGGAAAGATGAGATTGTGCATGTCCCGGTGTTTCCATCACAAAGAAGTGTTCATGCCCGTTCAACCGATCGCCTTCTTTGATGACGTCATCTACATGTGCAGTACAAGAATATGTATAAGATTGCTTCACGATTCTTTCACACTCACCTTGACGAAGCGGCACACCTAACTGCTGAAAAAAGCGTTCCATAAAAGCAATTTGACGCTCTTTAAACACAGGGTCCTGGCTAATATACGGCTCATTTAACTCATGTCCGATCACACGGACATGAGGTTTCATCAGATTTAAAAGACCGACATGATCTGCATGATGATGGGTCAACACCACTTGATCAATATCGTCTATCGATAAACGATGCTCCTGTAATTGCGCGACAAAGGCGTGCTCCGCCTCTTCTGTCATCGGCCCGCAGTCCACTAAGGTCACGGCTTCTCCTTTTAATATATATGCATGTACATCCCCGACAGCAAACGGTGTAGGGATGGATAATTGAATGATGTCTTCTTTCACTTTTATATGTCATCTCCTGCTTTTTGACTCATGGTTCATTGTAACTCAGTCTTCTTTATTCATTGTATCTTGCAAAGGGCAGACTGTCATGCGGTTTAGGTGGTCAATTTTTTTATCTGTCCCTATTGACACAAACTTGTCCATCGTTGCATAATGAACAACAAATATAAGATGCGCGATGACAAGGATTAGTAAGCAAAATAATGATGCAAGAGAGTGAGGTCCGCCGGCTGTAAGACCTCACCATCCTCTTATTTGCTGAACCTGCCCTTTGAGCTGTTAGGCAAACCTAAACGTTTCCCGCGTTAAGGGACTAGAGCTGAGTATGCATATCTGCATGCTAATTGAGGGTGGTACCGCGAAAAACCTTTCGTCCTTTTCAGGCGAGAGGTTTTTTTATTTTCTACAAGGAGGAGCAGCTTATGAGTAAAATTGGATTTATTGGTGCAGGCTCGATGGCAGAGTCGATGATTAAAGGTTTATTAAAAAGCGGCATCATGTCAAATGAAGATATTATTGTCACAAACAAAACGAATGAAAAACGATTAGAAGAATTAAAGGTGCGTTATGGGGTCAAAACGGATTTCTCACGTACTTTTATTTATGAAGAAGCAGATATTCTCGTATTTGCTTTAAAACCGAAAGATGCGGAAAGCGGGATATCTGAGGTGCGGCCTCATTTACATGGGCAGCTGATCATTTCGATTTTAGCAGGTATCTCCATTGAAACGATTCAACACTATGCTGGCGAGAAAACTGCGGTGGTTCGTGCAATGCCAAATACATCAGCGGCGATTCAGCAATCAGCAACAGGCATTGCCGCAAGTCATGAAGTGACAGAGGATCAAAAGAAAAAAGCAATCGAGCTGTTTGAAACGATTGGTCATGTGACGGTATTGGATGAATCACAGCTGAATGCTGTTACAGCTATTGCAGGAAGCGGCCCTGCCTTTATTTATCATTTCATTGAAGGAATGGAGCGAGGCGCCTCGGAACTTGGGATGGACCAAGCAACAGCGAAGCTGCTCATCTGCCAAATGATTGCAGGCGCCGCCAACATGCTGCAAGGCAGCGGTAAAGAACCTGCCGAATTGCGCAAAGAAATCACAAGTGAAGGCGGAACGACAGAAGCCGGCCTGAACACACTTGCTGCCTATCAATTTGAAGAAGCCGTTGTCGATTGTGTCAAAACTGCAACAAAACGCGCAGCAGAATTAAACGAAATGTTTTCAGCAAGCACATATAAATGATAGAGAAAAGCACCTGTTTTGATGACAGGTACTTTTTTACATACTGCTAACGTTCACTCTTTGACATAATAGCTTTGATTTGATCCAGATGATGTTGTTCATGTAACGCGATCGTTTCAGCTAATATTTGCACTGTCATCACCCCTTCTTCAGGATGCAGCCCTGATTGCTCCCATGTATCCTTTTCTAATAGATGAAGTGTCTTGCTTCTTCTCTCTTTCAATCATTTAATCAGTGCTTTGATCTCCTGTACGTTAAATCTTTCGTAAGCTCTTTCCTTCACATACATTTCAGGATCATACGATTGAAAAGGCGTATGGTCATTTGATATCGCCTGCTCTATCCGCTCTGACCAGACTTCTTCTGTATCATACAAATGCCCTGCAATTTGCTTGATAGACCACTTGTCCTCTCCCAAAGATTGATCTAGTATGTGCTCATCACATGTCTCCACTAGCTTTTCTAGTTCACGGATACTTTCCTGAAGCGATGTAGTAATTTCTGCTTTTGTTAATTTTCCAGTTTCCATTTCATCCTCACAATCTCCCTTCAAATAAATGTAAGTCTTATTCTTTATCATACTCTATCTAAGTCGATGGATCGTCTATTTAAAAATAAAAGCCCTATCATCACGATAGGGCTCTTCATCATATACTTACTTTTTCTCTAACAAAGCATGAATCGCTGATTCTAGTAATTCTGGCAAAATGCCGAATGAGAACGGGATGTGCAGCCGCTCTGTCCATTTGTGCGGGTCCTTTCCTAATGGCCCCACGTTGATAACTGGAACGTAAAGTGCTCCCTTTTCTCCTTCCGGTAAAGAATAGCCTTTTTGATAAAGCGGCATATTGGTCGTGTAATGACCTACTTCCTGTTTTTCGAGCTGTAAGTAACTTAAATCAGACAATCCAGGGAAATATTTCACTTCTTCTATTTCAAGTCCATAACTCTTTTTTGCCTCTATTTGAATCCTCTTTAAGGTTGCTTGGATATGCGGATCTTCCGTTGAAGAAACCGCAGGATAAAATGGCGGACTATAAAATAGAACAATCAGCGGCCCTTCTTCCTTACAAAGCGTCGTCAGCTCAGAGATGATTTTGGTTGAAAAATCACGATCTCCAAGCTCACCTCGATTGGCGAACGCATAGTTAACAATGCGTTCAACCTCCTGTTTACCTGAGCGTTCTGCAGCTTTTTGATACAGCTCATGATACGTGAGAACCGTGATCCTCGTATCAATCGGTGTAAAAGGTTTAAAGCGCTGAAATTCAGCTGTTTTTTGTTTTAAATCGGCTTCGATTTGGTCTGCTGCTTGTTTCGCAGTGTCATAAAGAAGCCCGTGCAGTTCTTCACTTGAACGATTCATCATCAGCACATTAAATAATGAAACAGCTGTGTGAGGTGTTTGAACGGAATAGGCTTCTTTTAAGTCCTTTTGCATCAAGTTGGTGGGCGGCGGCGTTATTTCACCGTCTACTTCCTCACAATAATCACTATTCAGCTCTAACAGCCGGTTTAATTCAGATACCATAAAACTCGCATTTAAGCCTGAGAATGGCTCTCCTACATGTGTTTCAATTCCTTTGCAGAAAAATCCGGCCAGCACCTTCCCTATACTGCCTGTATACATATATTTGTGTTCATCACCTGGATATTTTTCAAACATGGGCTCACTGTTTAAGCACGCGGTATAGTCAAGGTCATGCTTTTCCTTAAGCTCCTTTAGTTTCGGAACAGCTTCAAGCATTCCTTGAGAATTCACTTCTTCATCAGGGACTGTGACGAGCAGGACATTTCCATGAAAGGTTTCTGTCATCGCTCTTTCCAGCATAGAAAGCTGTACAGTAAGACCTGCTTTCATATCCATGGCACCTCTTCCAAACAACCAGTCACCTGAAGCTAGATCTTCTCTTGCTCTTTTTGGGAGAAGCGCACTTTTTTGAGAAAATGACGCCATTAACTCTTCTGGCTTGCATGCCATGTTTTGAAATTCACCGTAATCTTCTGTATCGACGACATCGAAATGACTAAGCAGCAAAACGGTACGTGGCAGCGTGCTGCGCTTTACAAGCGCCGTTAAATAATACCGGCCATCTTTCATCGGATGCAAAGCCAAATGATCAGGGTTCTGCTTGAAATAAGGCCGCTCCCTCAACAAATAATATAAATATTCAGCTAACGCAACTTCTCCAGTTGTACCCGATATGCTTTCATACTGCAAAAGAGCGGTGAGCAGTCCCTTTAGTTCACTCTCTGTTTGCCATTTCATCCCTTTTCCCCCTTTGTTATCTCTATCTCTCCATTATACAAAAACGCGTATAAAAGCTATATTCTTTGAGCACCTTTTATGACGAAAGTTTGAATGGCTGTTATAATCGGCTATACAATTCCATGAGGAGGCGAAGGTATTTGGAAACAAAACTCTTTTCACCTTGGACATTAAAAGGTGTTACACTGAAAAACCGCATCGTGATGTCCCCGATGTGTATGTATTCATCCTATGACCATGATGGGAAATTACAGCCTTTCCACTTTACACATTATATTTCCCGTGCCCAAGGTCAGGCTGGCCTGATCATGGTGGAGGCAAGTGCTGTTTCTCCCGAGGGAAGAATTAGTGATCAAGACCTCGGTATTTGGAGTGATGAGCACATTGAAGGATTTGCTTCATTAAACGAACAAATCAAAGCATACGGAACCAAGACAGCTATCCAGCTAGCTCATGCAGGGCGTAAGGCTGAACTAGGTGGTGACATCCTGGCACCATCAAGCATTCCATTTGATGAACAGTCTAAAACCCCTGCCCAGATGTCTATCGATCAAATCAAAGATACCGTTCAGGCGTTTCAGGATGCAGCTGTCCGAGCAAAAAAGGCCGGCTTTGACATCATTGAAATTCATGGGGCGCATGGCTATTTGATCAATGAATTTCTTTCACCGCTGGCAAATCATCGAACAGATGACTATGGCGGTTCACCAGAGAACCGTTATCGTTTCTTAAGAGAAGTCATCGATGCAGTCAATGAAGTATGGGACGGACCATTATTTGTCCGTGTGTCTGCTTCTGATTACACGACAAAAGGACTTGATATTGCAGATTACATTGGCATTGCTACATGGCTGAAGGAACAAGGTGTCGACTTAATCGATGTCAGCTCAGGCGCTGTCGTACAGGCGAAAATCAACACATTCCCTGGCTACCAAGTGACCTTCGCAGAAAAAATAAAAGAAGGTGCCGGTATTCAAACAGGGGCAGTCGGTCTGATCACATCTGGTGTACAGGCAGAGGAAATTTTACGAAATCAGCGTGCAGACTTAATCTTTATAGGCAGAGAATTTTTACGGGATCCATACTTTCCAAAAACAGCTGCTCAAGAACTTCGTACATCTATCGAAGGCCCGCGTCAATATGACCGCGCTTGGTAAAAGCTCATAGAAAAAAGGTGTCTATTTTTTGAAATAGGCATCTTTTTTGTTTTTAAGAGAAACATATCAGCCTTTTGTGCCGTCTTTTAGCTAAAGAACCACTTAGAGGAGATGGAGGAATGAACTCGGCAATGATTGAAAGAATGTATCATATAGATGGACATCATTTTTATACAAAACATCGTCAAGGCAAAAGGCAAGCCACCATTATCTTTGAAGCAGGCTACGGCATTTCGGGTGATACGTGGTCGAATATGGTCCGCGATATTGATCCTGAGCTTGGGGTTTTCTTATACGATCGATTAGGAAATGGAAAGAGCAGTGACAGCAGTGAAGGAAGAACATTGCATGATCTTGCAGATGATTTAGATGCGCTGCTAGAAGAAGCCAATATTCAGCCGCCCTTTCTCATTGTGGCTCACTCATTTGGCTCTCTTGTCAGCCGGTTATGGGCAAGTCGCAGAGGAGATGACGTCATTGGCATGGTGATGTTAGACCCAGCAAGTGAGGAGCAAGAACAGGTCATCCTGCCGCTTTTATCAAAGGAAGAACGCACCTCATATATGGCGCAATTCACAGCAGAATGTACGCATGAGGACTTTCAGCAAATGCTAAGTACAATGAAAGAGGAGCAAACCCATTATGGGATGATGCCGCTCCTTGTCATTTCATCAGGTAAGAGCCGATTGTTTCATCCAGCGCATGAAGCTTGGCTCAGACTTCATAAACGGATGCTGTCTTTGTCATCCCAAAGCGGATGGATTCAGGCGCAGAACAGCTCGCACTATATTCATCATGATGAACCGCATATTGTGCAGCTTGCGATCTATGATGTATGGTGCGCAGCCAAACAACCTGTTTCCTATTATCAAACAGCCAATTAAAAACAAAAACTCCTTATCAGTCAAGGAGTTTTCTTTTCTTTATGCCGTTGGAGCAGACTGACTTTTTTTAGAAAGCAGCTTTTCAATGCTGACAAGCTGAACACATAATGTAAAGATGTCAATCGCTTGCTCTAGCTCTTCAAGTGTTGGGAACGTTGGCGCAATGCGAATGTTACGATCAAGCGGGTCTTTTCCATAAGGATATGTCGCGCCTGCACCTGTCATTGTAACACCTGCTTCTTTTGCCTTTTGCACAACAGCTTTTGCACAATGATCGAGCGTATTTAAACTAATGAAATATCCGCCATTTGGCTTGTGCCATTCAGCAATGTCTTTCCCGCCAAGTGTTTCATCAAGAATGGAAAGAACGAGGTCAAACTTTGGCTTAATGATCGCTGCATGTTTTTTCATATGTTCCTTCAAGCCTTCTGGATTCTTGAAGAAACGAAGATGTCTTAATTGATTGATTTTGTCTGGTCCGATCGTTTGAACCGATAATTGCTTTTGAGTGAAGCTTACATTGTCCGGGCTAGACGCCATCAGTGCAATACCTGATCCTGGGAATGTAATTTTAGAAGTAGACGCAAACATAAACACACGATTTGGGTGCCCTGCTTCCTCTACTGCTTGAAAAATATCTTTTAACGTATCAGGCGTATCAGTTAGATGATGGACTGCGTATGCATCATCCCAAAAAATGCGGAAGTCGTCTGCTTTTGTTTTCATAGAAGCGAGGCGGTCAACAACCTCATCTGAATACGTAATGCCATCTGGGTTGCTATATTTTGGTACACACCAAATGCCTTTAATCGCTTCATCTTCTGCGACCAATTTTTCTACCTGATCCATATCAGGTCCATCAGCCTTCATATCGACTGTGATCATCTCTATGTTAAATAGCTCACAAATGGCAAAGTGACGGTCATATCCTGGGCTTGGTGCAAGGAATTTTACTTTTGGCAGCTTTCCCCAAGGTGTTTTGCTGTCATATACGCCGTGAGTCATGGCACGGGCAATGGTATCGTGCATCATATTAAGGCTGGAATTACCGCCGATGATGATTTGTTCTGGCTTCAGATTGAGTACATCTGCAAAAAATGTCTTCGTTTCAGGAAGCCCTGTCAAGCCGCCATAGTTTCGCACATCTGTGCCATCTTCAGCAGTCATCGCATCCTTTGATGTCACAACATCGAGCATGCCCATAGACAAATCGAGCTGTTTTGGTGAAGGTTTTCCTCTAGACATGTCTAAGTGTAAGTTTTTACTTTTATAAGTTTCGTACTCATTTTGTAGTGCTGCATATAGGTCATTTAATTCTGCTTCACTTAACGCTGTAAAACCGCTCATCTTTGATTGTGCCTCCCGTATTCTTCATAGTTTCATTCGTCATTTGTTTTTTCTTCACCATTTTACCACTACCTGAAAAAGAGAGTCATTATAAATATCAAAAAAATCACACAACTTTTTTTGACGATTCATCCAATTTTTACAGCGTGCGGTCAATGGAAAAAGAAAAGAAATCATGTGCAGCTTCTGTCAGCGGGAATATATCGCGGGCTTCTTTCAATAGTTGTTTCAGTGCCTCTTCTCCTTGGTAACGTGCACTAATATGGGTCAAAATTAATCTTTTTGCGCCTGCTTCCTGCGCCGTTTTCGCTGCTTGTTCTGTCGTGCTGTGATAATAATTGTAGGCTAGATCAGCATCTTCTTTACCGAATGTTGCTTCATGGACTAACACATCCGCATCTTTGGCAAGCCTTGTTATATTCTCGCATAAACGGGTATCTCCTGAAAATGCAACGATTCTCCCTTTTTTAGGGGGTTCCAAATAATCGGTTCCATCAATGATTCTTCCATCTTCGAGTGTCACGGTTTCCCCATTTTTTAACTTTTGATACAAAGGTCCAGGTTTTACACCGATTTCTTTTAGGTCTTCGGCTTTTAATGCACCTGGTACATCTTTTTCCACTACCCGATAGCCGTAAGCTGGAATACCGTGAGATACTCGTCTTGCTTCTACTTGAAAGGTATCATCTTCAAATATGATCCCTTCATCTATCTCTATGATATGCAGCGGATACGTCAAATGCGTTTGTGTAGCTGAAAGTGCTGCGTTCACAAACGCTTTGATGCCCTTAGGCCCATAGATCGTTAGTTCATCCTCTCCGCCTTGAAAGGATCTGCTGCCAAGCAGTCCTGGGAGACCGTATACATGATCACCATGCATATGAGTGATAAATATTTTCTCGATCTTTCTCGGTTTAATCGTTGTATGTAATATTTGATGCTGCGTCGCTTCTCCGCAATCAAAAAGCCACACTGCTTTTCTTTCTTCTAAAAGCTTTAGCGCTGTGCAAGTGACGTTTCTAGTTTTTGCAGGAATGCCTGCACCTGTTCCTAAAAAGAGCAGTTCCATTACTTTTCCTCCTAAAGCCGGTATACAATATCTTCATTCATATAGAATACATGAAGACAAGGTAAATGTGAATTCAGCGGAATTTTCGAAAAAAGTCAAACGAGAGCAGAAAAAGTCGAATCAAATGTTTGCTTTACGAACAATGAACCTTTAAAATAAAGAAAATGTACATACAATCTTGGTTTTTACAACAATGCTACGAATAAAGTGAGGTACTTTTCGTGAATACAGAAACTAACAATCCAAAAGCAGTCATTGTCATTTTTGGCGCAACAGGAGATCTTGCCAAACGCAAGCTCTACCCTTCTATACATAGACTTTTTCATAGCGGAAAGCTTGGTGATCAATTCGCCGTCGTCGGTGTTGGACGCCGTCCGTGGTCTCATGAGGATCTCAGAGCTGTGGTGAAAGAATCTGTTTCTTCTGATGATGCAGAAGCGAAAATAGAGGAATTCAGTTCGCATTTTTATTATCACGACTTTGACGTATCAAGCCCTGCTTCCTATCAATCGCTTAACACACTTTTAGCAGGCCTTGAAGATACGTACAGTATCCCAAATAACCGGATGTTCTATTTAGCGATGGCACCGGAATTCTTCGGAACGATTGCAAAGTTCCTAAAAAGTGAAGGCGTATCAAAAACAACCGGCTGGTCAAGACTTGTCATTGAAAAACCATTTGGCCATGACCTGCCAAGTGCCAAAACATTAAATGAAGAAATTCGAGATGCATTCTCTGAAGATCAAATTTATCGTATTGACCACTATCTCGGTAAACAAATGGTTCAAAACATTGAGGTCATCCGTTTTGCGAATGCCATCTTTGAACCCCTTTGGACAAACCGATATATCTCAAACATTCAAATTACATCTAGTGAATCATTAGGGGTTGAAGACCGGGCTCGCTATTACGAAAGTTCAGGTGCACTAAGAGATATGGTCCAAAACCATATGCTTCAAATGGTGGCACTTTTAGCAATGGAGCCGCCAATTAAGCTGAATACAGAGGAGATCCGCAGCGAAAAACGGAAAGCATTACGCGCTCTTCGTCCTTTCTCTAAAGATGAGGTCGATCAATTCTTTGTCCGCGGACAGTATGATGCTGGTACGGTTGATGGCAGCATGGTTCCTTCCTATCTTGAAGAGCAAAATGTAGACCCGAACTCAAACACAGAAACATTCGTTGCAGGGAAGCTGCTCATTGATAACTTTAGATGGGCCGGGGTGCCATTTTACATTCGTACAGGAAAACGATTAGAAAAGAAATCTACTCAAATCGTTGTTCAATTTAAAGACATTCCAATGAACCTGTACTATGGAAACGGAAATTCCATGCATCCAAACTTACTCGTCATTCACATTCAGCCAGATGAAGGCATTACCCTTCACCTGAACGCTCGCAAGCTTGATGGCGGTACGTATGCGAAACCGATTAAGCTCGACTACCAAACAAACTATAACGACATCATGAATACACCAGAAGCATATGAAAAGCTGATTCATGACTGCTTGCTAGGCGATGCAACGAACTTTGCTCACTGGGATGAAGTGGCGCTTTCTTGGAACTTTGTTGATCCGATTTCTGAAAAATGGGCAGAAAACAAAACATTAAAACCAAATTATCCTGCTGGTTCAATGGGACCAAAAGAAGCCGATCAGCTTCTAGAAAAAGACGGATATCATTGGTGGAATATATAAAATGAAATAAAAAAAGAGCAGTCTCCCTCGGGGGTTCTGCTCTTTTTTTAACGTCCTGTTTTCGTAATTTCAACCGTTGAAAAGTCGAACTTATCATAGCGGTGATGACTAAAGGAGTACTCAAACGGCCGGCCTGTGTTTAAATAAGCAACCTGCTCGACTTCGAGCACAGGATCCGTTGGGTCACAGCCTAAATATTGCTGGTCCAGCTCATCTGATTTAGCCGCTCTAATTTTCTTGTGCGCTCCTGCCACTTTTAAATGGAGTTCATTTGATATGTAGCCATAGATCGATCCCAATAAAACCTCTTCATCTATGCCCTTAATGACATTGACCGGCATAAACGTTTTTTCTAATACATATGGCTCCTCATCCACGAGGCGGAGCCGGATGATGTCATAAACGGGTGTGGTTAAGTCAATGGATAGGTGGGCTGCCACTTCTTCGCTTGGAAAATGGACATCAAAACGAATGATTTGGCTCGTGACGTTTTTGTCCGCCATGACTTTCGTGAATCCTTTATTTTCATGACCAGATACATTAATAGCCCCTTGGTTTAGCGCTGCCTTCACAATAAATGTGCCGTGGCCTCTTTTTCTAAAGAGCAGACCTTCTGCTACGAGAAGATCGAGCGCACGCTTCATCGTCATTCGGCTGCATTGAAATTCAGCGGCAAGCGAGTTTTCATCTGGAATGGGTTGATCTTCTGGATAATATGCTGTTCCTATTCGTTTTCTGATTTCTTCTGAAATGAGTTCGTACTTTTTCATCTCACACCACCAACTGACTTGTTTTTTCATAGCTTCCTCTCATTCTACACTAAGCCTAGTGAGCTTAAAAGGTACCAGCCATTTTTGTTTCATCCACTTACCGTCACATAAGAAAAATACTTGCCCTTTTCAAGGAAAGAGCAAGTATCTTGATTAAAAACCGTTATTCTCTGATACCGATTGAAACCAGTATCCGCTTTTCTTGATGGTTCGTTTCCCGTCTTCTTGAAGATCAACTGAGACAAATCCATAACGATTCTTATAGGCATTCGACCATGACCAGTTATCCATAAACGTCCACAGATGATAGCCTTTTACATTACTTCCTTCTTGAATGGCTTGATGCACCCATTTGAGATGCTCAGAAATAAAGTCAATGCGGTAATCGTCATGAATCATTCCTTCTTCATCCTTAAACCGCTCTTCTCCTTCGACACCCATTCCATTTTCAGAAATAAAGCATTCAATATTATCATAGTCTGTTTGAACTTTTTTCAATATATCATAAATACCTTTTTCATAGATTTCCCAGCCTCGATACACATTCATTTTTCTTCCCGGCATGTCAAACGCATCAAAATAATGATTTGGCATAAATGGTGCTTTCGGATGCGGCATATGCTCTTTCGCTTTCACTCTTCTTGGCTGATAATAGTTGATCCCAAGGAGGTCGACGGTATTCTCTTGAATGAGCTCAAGGTCTCCTTCTTCAATACTTGGCATAAAGCCTTCTTTCTTTAAGACCTCTACTAGTTTTTCTGGGAAATGTCCCTTCACCGCAGGATCTAGGAAGGAACGGTTAAAGAAAGCATCAGCCATCTCAGCTGCTTCTACATCGCACGGATTCTGGCTTCTCGGATAAGATGGGGTTAGATTTAGGATGATGCCAATCTTCCCGCCTTGCTGCAGCTTTTTATAAGCCGCAATCGCCTTAGCATTTGATAAAAGTTCATGAAAACCGACCTGTACAGCCTTTTGGAAATCGACTTCGTTTGGATAATGAAAGCTATACATATACCCGCCCTCTACAGGAACTATCGGTTCATTATGGGTAAACCATTTTTTCACCCGGTCGCCAAATAATTGAAAGCACAATTCCGCATAGCTGACATAATCATCTACTACCTGTCTGTTCACCCATCCGCCTTTTTCCTGCAGCGCCATTGGCATATCGAAATGGTACAGGTTCACAAACGGCTCAATATCATGTGCAATCAGTTCATTGATCACATCATTGTAAAAAGATACTGCTTCTTCATTGACCACACCTTTCCCTTCAGGTAAAAGACGTGACCATGAAATGGACAGCCGAAATGAATTGTGCCCAATTTCTTTCATCAGACGGATATCCTCTTTATATTTTCGATAAAATTGGGATGTCACGTTTGGGCCTACACCATCAAAAAAACGAGTCGGCTCTTGTTCAAACCAATGATCCCAAATATTCGGTCCCTTACCATCTCCAGGGACACTGCCTTCTGTTTGCGTGGCAGAGGCAGAAGATCCCCACCAGAAACCTTCTGGAAATGTATATGATTGCTTGTTATTTTCCATCGACATGTATTGAGTCTCCTTCGCCTTTGATGTTTGTTGTCTTCGTTTTTTCCGTTGGGGTTATTTTTTCATTCTTCACATTCATACGGTCAATAAACTTCAGGAACGGGAACCAAATGACAAACACAATCATCAGATTAAACAGCTGAAGCAGACCGCCCGCTAGTGAATTTGTTGCCATTATTCCGCTAATAAAGATCGGCACCGTCCATGGAATATTCACGCCTGTCGGCGGCGGTACAATGCCTGTTGCCATCGCAAAATAAGAAATACATGTAATGACCATTGGCGCCAAAATCCATGGAATGAGAATAAGTGGATTCATGACAATCGGTAAACCGAAAATAATCGGTTCATTGACGTTAAATAATCCTGGTCCTAAGCCGAGCTTTGCTACTTGTTTTAATTGCTTACTTTTCAGGAAAATTAAAATCGTAAACACAACAGCCAGCGTCATACCGGTTCCGCCCATGCCAACCGTATAGATTTCGATAAACTGCTTGCTGATGATATTCGGAACCTCACCAGTTTTTGTGTAGCTCTCTAGGTTTTGAATGGACAATGTATTCCAAATCGGGTCCATGACAGAGTTGATAATAATTTGGCCGTGGAGCCCAAAGAACCAAAGAATTTGTATAAAGAAAACAGCGATCAAGGTCGGGATGATACCGCTTCCAAGTCCAACAAGCGGCGCCTGAATGGCATGATAAATCAGGTCATGCATGTTTGTTTTGAAGCCTTGTGTAATGATGATATTGATCAGTAAAAAGGTTGTGAGTGTCAAAGTAGCCGGGATCAGTGCAGCAAAAGACTTTGAAACAGCTGGCGGAACCCCTTGCGGCATATTGATGACAAATTTCTTTTGGACAAAATAACGATAAATTTCAGCAGACAAAAAGCCTGTGATCATTCCTAGGAACATCCCCTTTGCTCCTAAACGATCGACTGGGATCACACCTGCAATAGATGCACCGCCTTCTTGTTCTAGTAAAAATGGCGTCAGAAGCAAGAAAGAGGCTAAAGCAATCACGCCGCCAAATACAGCTTCCACATCATAGCTTTTCGATAAATAGTAGCCAATCCCAAATACAACAAACACGCTCATAATGCTGATGGTCGCACTTGGCGCGATATTCAGTGCAGACTGGACTCCTTCCAGTGCGGTTTGACTCATGATTTTATCTAAAAATGGCAAATTCATTAGCACAACCATAATGGAACCAAAAATGGTGAGCGGGAACGCAAGCATAAAAGCATCCCGTAATACGCCTAAATAGCGGTTGTTGTTCAATCTCCCAGCAATCGGAACCAAAATGGCACTTATTTTATCAAACATTGGTTTCCCCCCTTGTTTACACCCTTTATTGTTTAAGCGATTGGAAAATCGGCAGGAGCTCTCCCACAAGCTCCTTGATCGTAATGGTGGACATTAAGTGATCTTCGGCGTGCATGAGCAATAAGGAGAAAGGCGTTTTCTCCCCGCCTGCCTCTTGCTGCACGAGTTGAAAATGGATACCATGTGCATGACGTAAATCTTCTTCCGCTTCTTTCATGAGACTAAATGCCTCACCTTCTTGACCTTCTCGAAATTGTTTAAGAGATTGAAGCAATTTGCTGCGTGCATTTCCACTGTGTAAGATCAATTGAAAACTGACTTGTTCCTCCGTGAGCCCTTCGAGTGTTTTCTTTTCCATTCTTTACGATTCCTCCATCAATGTAACGGCTTGTTCATACGCTTTTTGTCCATCGGCAAGCCCGTACGCCTGCATATCTATGACCTCTACTGCAATCCCGTATTTTGTTGCTTCTTTTTGAAGATCCCCTTTTAAAAAGCTCATTTGCGGTCCAATTAACACAACATCCGCATTCGCCATTTCTTTTCTCGCTTGATCTTGCCCAACTGCCCAAATTTCTGCCTCGTCCCCTATTGAGTCGGCATGAGCCTTCATCTTTGTAACTAGTAAACTCGTAGACATTCCTGAACTGCATGCTAATAAAATACGTTTCATTTCTCTCACCCCATTGTTGTAATAAAAGCGCTTCCATTTAATATTATATATTTTTATTTTTAAATGTCTAGACATTTCATTTTATTTGTCTGTATTTTATATAAAAAAAAGAGCGTCATGTGTGTACGCTCTTTGACTTTCTCCCTATCCTTTTCCTGCCTGGAAGCCAGGATACTTTGTCATGCCGCCGTCCACATAGAGCGTCAAGCCTGTGACATAGCTTGCCTCTTTTGACGCCAGCCAGACAGCACATGCTGCCACTTCTTCCGGCTTTCCAATATAGCCGATGGGGATCAGTTCAATCACGCCTTTTTTCAATGCTGGATCATCGAATTTCTCAGCATTGATCGGGGTATCGATGGCGCCTGGTGCAATGCTGTTTACACGGATTTTATTAGGGGCGTATTCTAGTGCCAGCGTTTCTGTCAGCAGCTTGGCGCCCCCTTTACTTGCTGCATAATGAACGAAATGAGGCCAAGGGATTTGCTGGTGAACCGACGACATATTGATGATCGATCCTTCTATCCCGTGATCTGTCATATACTTCAGTGCATCACGGCAGCCGAGAAACATACCTGTTAAATTGGTCGACATGACTTTGTTCCAATTATCCAGCGTCATTTCTGTGGAAGGCACTTCGTTTTCAATACCTGCGTTATTGATCATGACATCAAGGCTGCCGTACGAATGAATGGCTTTATCAATCATTGCCCGCATATCCTCTTCCTTTGATACATCTCCCTTGATTTTCACAGCCTGGCCGCCATTTTTTTGAATATCCGCAATGGTATCATCCGGATTTTCTTGATCTGAGAAATAATTGATCACCACATTGGCTTTTTCTTGTCCAAACCGGCGTGCCATCGCTTGCCCTATTCCTGTACCAGCTCCTGTAATCAGGACTGTTTTTCCTTCTAAATCTGGATACATTCGTTTACCCTCCTATTTTGTAAAGCCTAGCAGCACGCCGCCTGCAATGATCATCAAGCAGCCTGCAATGACAAAGCTTGTTCTGGATGCTTTCTCTTTTAATAAGTAAATGCCGCCTAATGTTGAGATGACAATCCCTGTCTGTGACATCGAAAAGCTTACGGCTACGCCAATGAGCGGAATGGCCAAAAGAAGCCCAAGATTTCCTGTCGACCAAACCAAACCGGCAATGATATTTTTAAACGTATATTTACTAAACGGGTTCTGCTTTAGACTAATCGCCAAGGATGAAAGCAGCATACCGACCGATTGCGGAACGAGGGCAGACCAGCCATCAATATGAAACCATCTTAAAATGACGACATATCCGACATAACCAACCGTTGAGATGAGCAGAATAATGATCCCTTTTTTGAAATTGCCTCCACCGTTCCCGCCGCCATTCTTCTTTTGACCGAGCGAAGTCATCACAACACCTGCAATAATCAGTAAAATGGCGCAAGAACCAATGAGTATGACCGTCATCGTTTGCCATTCTTTAAAAACCATGACACCAAATAAAGTAGTGCTCACAAGCTGCATGCCTGTTGACAAAGGAACCGCCTTCGAGACTCCGAGAAACGCAACACTTGAAAGCTGATTCATTTGTCCAATGCTCCAAAAGATGCCTGAAATCACAGAAACCGCAAAAATAAGCGGTGTCAGCTCTGGCATTTTGATGAAAAAGGCAGCAATTGAAAATAAAAATGCGCCAAGCGTAATGCCGAGCGTTTGCTGGTATGCATTCCCGCCAAGTTTGACACTGATCAGAACAATACTTCCCCAAAATATCGCTGGGAGAAGTGCATATAAGATGCCCACTTCGATCCCTACTTTCTTTTCTTTTTTACATAGCATCCCTCTTTTCCGCATTTTTAGCCGAAAATATGCAAACACAAAAAACCTTACCAATCCAATGGTAAGGTTCTTCTGACGTTCTATTTTTATTTCATCCATTCCGTATGGAAGACGCCATCTTTATCTATGCGCTCATACGTATGTGCACCGAAATAGTCACGCTGTGCTTGAATTAAGTTCGCTGGCAGGACAGCTGTGCGATAGCTATCAAAGTAAGCAAGTGCACTTGAGAATGAAGGAACAGGAACTCCTTGCTCCACTGCAAGTGAAATGACTTTACGAAGGGATGATTGATAGCTTTGAGCAATATCCTTAAAGTAAGGATCAAGCAATAGGTTTTTCAGTTCAGGGTTACGGTCATATGCTTCTTTAATTTGTTGTAAGAAGGCTGCACGAATGATACATCCACCGCGGAAGATCATCGCAATTTCACCGTATTTCAGATCCCAGTTATACTCATCAGATGCTGCTTTCATTTGCGCAAAACCTTGTGCATACGAGCAGATTTTACTCATGAATAGGGCTTTTCTAACCGCTTCGATCAGCTCTTGTTTATTCTCTGCTGATTGCGCTGGCTCAGGACCTTCGATTAATTGGCTTGCTTCTACACGCTCATCTTTCATTGCTGAAATGTAGCGCGCAAAAACAGACTCAGTAATGATTGGAAGCGGGACACCTAGATCAAGAGAACTTTGGCTCGTCCATTTTCCAGTTCCTTTTTGACCAGCTTTATCTAAGATGACATCAACAAGCGGCTGGTTTGTTTCTTCATCCACTTTTGTGAAAATATCAGCTGTAATTTCGATTAAATAGCTGTCAAGCTCGCCTTTATTCCATTCAGAGAATACTTCATGAAGCTCCTCTGCTGACAAGCCAGCCACATGCTTCAAGATAAAGTATGATTCAGAGATCAATTGCATGTCTCCGTACTCGATGCCGTTATGGACCATTTTGACATAATGTCCTGCTCCATCTGGGCCGATATACGTTGTACATGGCTCGCCATCTACTTTCGCAGAGATCGCTTCTAAAATTGGTTTCACTAGCTCATGCGCTTCTTTTTGACCGCCTGGCATGATCGATGGACCTTTTAGTGCACCTTCTTCACCGCCAGAGACACCTGTACCAATGAAGTGAATACCACTTTCCGCAAGCTGTTGATTACGTCTTTGCGTATCCTTGTAATATGTATTTCCACCATCAATTAAGATGTCACCTTTCTCTAGGTGAGGAAGCAATGATTGAATGGTTGCATCCGTTGCTGCACCAGCTTTTACCATTAAAAGAATTTTACGCGGTGTTTCAAGCGACTGAACAAATTCTTCAATGCTGTATGTGCCTACAACGTTTTTTCCTTTTGATTCTTCGAGAAACTCTTCCGTTTTGCTGCTAGATCTGTTATAAACGGACACGGAGAAACCGCGGCTTTCAATATTAAGGGCAAGGTTTTTCCCCATAACGGCTAGTCCAACCACACCGATTTGTTGTTTTGACATAATTCTGACGTCCCTTCTAACACACTATATTGATTACTGCTGAAATGATGTACCCTTTGAAATTACCACAACACCACCTCTTTTATCAAGTTTTCAGGCTAGTCATTTCCTCTTTCGTCCTGAAAAAAGTCTTTATTAAAACTTGTTCCGCTTGTTTTGCTCTCTTTTTCCTTGATGGTCATTCCTTTTTGAACGAGTGATTTTCCATATTTTTCTTTCAGCCCTTCTAAAACGGTTTGGAGAGGCTCTTCTTTTGCATCTTCTGTATAGGAAAATAAATCAAGCTGTTTAACAGCTGCTTTTCGTTCTACAAGGTCTGTCCCCGTCACACCTAAGAGCCTCACCGGCTGGTCATTCCAATGTTTAAGGAATAACTGCTTTGCTGCCTCAAATAAGTCTTCCTTTCGATCCGTTGGATTCGTCAGCATGACACTTCGCGTGATATTTTTCCAGCTTGCGTACCGAATCATGATGAGAAGTCGATTTGCCATCACTTCTTTTCTCCTTAATCTTGCACTCACAGATTGTGACAGCTTATCAATTAAAGTGACAAGTTCATCTGGATCGTCAGAATCATGAGGAAGGGTTGACGAATTACCGACGGATTTAAATTCGTATATCCTTTCTGGGTCCACGATGCCGTCATGTTCACCATTCGCCTTTTGCTTTAATCTCGGTCCATTGATGCCCAGTAAATCCTTTAGTGTATACTCATTTGCTTTCGCTAAGTCTTCAATGGTATGAATGCCAATCGTTTTCAATTTATCTGCCGTTTTCTGTCCAACTCCGTGCATGTCACCGGCCGGCAGTGGCCAGAGCATTTTTGGAACGTCTCGTTTACGTAAAATGGTGATGCCCATAGGTTTTTTCCAATTAGACGCCATTTTCGCTAAAAATTTATTCGGTGCAATGCCAATACTCGAAGGAAGCATGAGCTCCTCTACAAGCCTCGTTTGAATATCATGAGCCGTTTTCACCGCATGCTCAGCATATGGCGTATGCGTTAAATCAATATAGCCCTCGTCAATGGATACGGGTTCGACTAAATCGCTGTATTCTCTTAGTATCGTAAACATCTCTTGTGAGGAGCTGCGGTACCGGTCAAAGTTAGGTGTACGGACAATCAGTCCAGGACAAAGCCGCTTCGCTTCCCATAACGGCATCGGGGGCTTTACACCTAGTGCTCTTGCCTCGTAGCTGCACGTCACAACAATCCCTTTACGCTCTTTCGCATTTCCGCTAATGGCTAAAGGTTTCCCTCTCAAAGAAGGATCATACGCCATCTCGACCGATGCATAAAAACTATTCATATCAATATGAAAAATAATTCGACCCTTCCTTTGAGAATCAGCCATTTGCCTGCCTCCTAAATCTATCGACTTCATGTTTGTTCCAATAGACATTTCATATGGTGTATAGTACACTGTGAGTAATGAAATGGATGTGATAATCATGATTATTGATACATTCAATGAAGTCTTTTTCCTTGTTGAATTCTTTACGATTATTCTTCCAGCGCTGACGGCCATCGGCATTGCGTTTTTATTAAAAGACTGCCGTATGAACGAACACCTCGGTGGACATCGTTTGGAAGAGTTGAACGCATCTTTATTGAACCGAACAGACTTTCTGTTTATCATATATGATCGCATTACAACTTGGATTAGTAAAGTCATTCGAATGAAAAGATCATCAAATGATGATGAAGACCATTCGCTTCCTCTCTCTAATTAAATTTTTTTATGAATGAGGAGGAAACGAATTGAAACGTTTATTGACTATTTGTACGACTTTATGTTTAATGATGATCGCCTCACCTGCGTTTGCAGCAAGTGGGCAAACGAATACGAGCTCTGATGGGTTTTTCCATCATTATTTTGTCCAGCCTTTTTCTGAGCTGATCATTTGGCTTGCGAACTTCTTCCATGATGATTATGGTTTATCGATTATGTTCGTGACTTTAATTGTCCGCCTGCTGATTTTCCCTCTTTTTGCGAATCAATTTAAGAAGCAGAGAGTCATGCAGGAAAAAATGGCACTGGTGAAACCTCAGATTGACCAAATCCAAAGTAAATTGAAGAAAACGAAAGAACCTGAAAAACAAAAAGAACTGCAAATGGAAATGATGAAAGTATACAAAGAGAACAATGTGAACCCGCTGGCAATGGGCTGTCTGCCTATGCTGATTCAAATTCCAATTGTTCTTGGCTTTTACTCAGCGATCCGCTCAACACCTGAGATCGCAACACATTCGTTCCTATGGTTTAACTTAGGACAAACCGATCTATTGGTCGCGATCTTTGCAGGCGCTATGTATTTCTTGCAATTTTATGTCACGCAAAGATTTGCGAAGCAATCAGGCACCCAGACAGAGGCTGCGCTGAAGCAAGCCAAAGTGATGGGCATGATTTTCCCAATCATGATGCTTTTTATTTCAATCAATGCACCCGCTGCCCTTCCTTTATACTGGATGACAAGCGGATTCTTACTCACAATCCAAACGATTATTTTAAATGTCATGTACCAAAAATCAAAATCGAAAGCTGAGGCAAACGACCAAGCTAGCCCAGCTGCTGAATAAAAATAATCCCCTTATCATCAGATAAGGGGATGCAGCATGTAGACAAACCCTCGCATTCGGTGTCAGTCCTGCGCGCCGGTACTCACGAATGTCAAATTCGCTCCGTTCCGGTGCTCGTCCTTCCTAGACTGCAAAGGTTTTCTATCACGCTGAAAAGAAGACAAAGGGCTAAAACCTAGATCATTTTAGCTCTTTGTCAACAATCTTAATCCCCTTATCATCAGATAAGGGGATGTTCTTTATGCCAATTCTTCTTTTAACCGTTCTGGCAGTTGATCGAGGTCATCAATTCTCCCAAGGAACTTATTAGGGTCCACTTGTAAAATCATCTTGTTCTCTCTCTCCACAACGCCGAAGAAATATTCAGAGGCTTTCGTGTTCATATGAAATGGCTTGATCTCGCTTAGTTCGATATCGATAATATCTTTTGCATCTGAGACAAGACAGCCAATCATTTGATCGTTTAATTCAAATAGCAACACCTTGGACTGTTCGTTCACATCTAGAGGCTTTCCATGAAGCATCACGCCCGTGTCACTGACAGGAATGACCTCTCCTCTTAAAGACATCAGTCCTTTTATTTCTTTTGGAAGGTTCGATACTTCTTGTAAATAAGGGACCTTCTCAATCGAACGAATATGCTCTACACTGATGCCAAAATCCTCTTGCCCCACTTGGAAAATAATGATCTTTTGCGTGCTCACATAGTCTCCTGCCTTTACGATGGATTTGTCGTTTCTTCGATAATGGCGAGAACCATTTCAGCTGTTTTGACTAATTCTTCAATCGGCATTTTCTCATTTTTCGTATGAATATCTTCATATCCAACAGCTAAGTTGACAGTTGGGACGCCGTTTCCTGCAATGACGTTTGCATCACTGCCTCCGCCGCTCGTCTGTAGTTCTGAAGGACGGCCAATTTTCGCAGCCGCTTTTTTCGCCACTTCTACGACTTGATCGCCGTGAGAGAATTTGAAGCCTGGATACATGATGTCAATTTGTACATCGGCACTTCCGCCCATTTCTTTAGCGGTTTTTTCAAAGGCTTCTTTCATCTTCGCTACTTGTGCTTCCATTTTTGCAGGTTCTAAAGAGCGTGCTTCAGCAAGAATATCGACTTGATCGCACACAATATTCGTTTGTGTTCCGCCTTCAAAACGACCGATATTTGCCGTTGTTTCTTCATCAATTCGGCCAAGCGGCATGCTGGCAATCGCTTTTGATGCAATGGTAATCGCAGACACGCCTTTTTCAGGTGCCACACCTGCGTGAGCTGTTTTTCCGTAAATCGTTGCGCGTACTTTCGCCTGTGTTGGCGCAGCTACGATAATTGTCCCGACCTTGCCATCTGAATCAAGGGCATAGCCGTAGGCTGCTGTCATCAATTTCGGATCTAACGCTTTTGCTCCAACAAGTCCTGATTCCTCACCTGCTGTGATGACAAATTCAATCGTTCCATGCGGTAAATTCTTCTCTTTCAGCACGCGGATGGCTTCAAACATAGCCGCAAGCCCTGTTTTATCGTCAGCACCAAGAATGGTTGTTCCATCTGTCTTCACATAGCCGTCTTCAATGACTGGTTTTACGCCATTGCCCGGAACAACTGTGTCCATATGAGAAGTGAAATAGATGGTATCTGCCTCTTGACTTCCTTCCAGTGTGCAGATGAGGTTGCCTGCACCGTGGCCTGTCGCCAATTTTGAGTCGTCTTCTACCACTTTTAGACCAAGCTGCGAGAATTTTTCTTTTAAGACTTCCACGATTTTCTCTTCGTGTTTTGTTTCCGAATCAATCTGAACTAGTTCTAAAAATTCGTCTAGTAAACGTTTTTCATTGATCATGTTGATGCTCCTCCTCTTATAGCGGCATGTTGCCATGCTTTTTTAACGGTCTATCTTCTTCCTTACTGCGAAGCAAATCAAATGAGCGAATCAATCGCTCTCTCGTTTCAGCCGGCATGAAAATATCGTCTATTAGCCCTGCCTGAGCCGCTTTTAACACACTTGGCTCCGTCTCAACCTCGCGCGAAGCAGGATGAACGATTTCGTCTGCGAACGTTTTCCCCATGACATCAATTTCTGCCGCTGGCCATGCATAAACAAAGTCAGCGCCTAAGCCCTTGCTATTCATGGCGACATATGCACCGCCAAACGCCTTTCTTAAAATCACCGTGATTTTTGGAACGGTCGCTTCAGCGTACGCATATAAAAGCTTTGCGCCGTGACGGATAATTCCCGCATGCTCAGCTTTCTCCCCTGGTAAAAAACCAGGGACGTCGACAAGCGTTAAGATCGGAATATGAAACGCATCGCAAAATCGAATAAACCTGGCTGCTTTATCGGCAGCGTCAAGATCAAGGCTTCCTGCCAGCACTTTTGGCTGATTGGCAACAACACCAATTGGAGCCTCTTGTAATCTGGCAAACCCTGTGACGATATTTTTTGAGAAACAAGGCTGCGTCTCAAAAAATGAGCCTGGATCGATGATCGCTGTCACCACTTGTTTGACATCATAGGTGCGTGATGGATCCTTTGGCAAGATGCTCTCTGGATCAACGGCGTCATGCTTTTGAACTCCAGTATACATGACAGGCTGTTGTTTCGTTGGTATGTACGTTAAAAGTGTTCGAACCGCTTTTAACACGTCCTTCTCATCTTTCCCAGTATAGTGCACATTCCCGCTTGTCTGATGCTGAACACTTGCACCGCCAAGACGGTCAGGACAGACCGTTTCTCCTGTTGCCTTTTCTATTACTTTCGGACCTGTTAAAAACATATGAGCTGTTTGTTCTGTCATGAAGACAAAATCAGTCAAAGCAGGAGAATAGACTGCACCTCCAGCACATGAGCCTAAAATAACCGATATTTGCGGAATTTGACCAGAGTACAGCACATTCCGTTTAAAAATCTGTCCGTATCCTTCTAATGATACCACACCCTCTTGAATTCTCGCACCACCTGAGTCTTTTAGACCGATGACCGGCATCTGATTTTTAGCGGCGAGATCCATTAAAGAGGCAATTTTTTTGGCATGTATTTCGCCTAAAGAGCCCCCATGCACTGTTGCATCTTGTGCATAAACACATACTGGTTTTCCATGAATGAGTCCTGTTCCAATGACGACGCCGTCACCGATATGCTCTGACATACGGCCTGTTGCAAATCCTTGAATTTCCATGAAACTGCCCCCGTCAAGAAGTTCATGCAGACGCTCTCGAACTGTCAGCTTTCCTTTGTTCCTGTGAGCCGCTGCTCGTTTTTCACCGCCGCCCATTAATGCTTTTTCCCGCCATTTAGACAAGTCATTGAACGATTCATTCATTGCCATGTTCCTCTCCTTTCAAGGGCTCGCACAATTCGAATAACACACCAGACGTTTCTTTCGGAGAAATAAATGCAATCTGCTTGCCGCTGGCGCCCTTCTGTGCTGATTTTTGGAGAAGCTGCACGCCAAGGTGATCAAGACGGTTAAGGTCAGCCTGTATGTCACCTGATTTTAACGCAATATGATGGAGTCCTTGTCCTCTTTTTGTTAAAAAGGTATGTAGTTTGCTGCTGGATGACATCGGTTCAATTAATTCAATGTGCACATCATCAAGTGAAGCGAAGGACGCTTTAATCTCCTGCTCAGGAATCTCTTGTATGTCTGAAAAATGCCAGTTAAACAGCTGATAAAGAAGTTGAGATGTTTCTTTAATAGAAAAGACCGCAATGGCAATATGATCGATTTGATTCATCCGTTCACTTCCTTTGTTGATCACTTGTCGCATTTGAAAAAACCAGCTAGAATAAAGAAAGGTGCGTTCGTCGCAAAAAATCTTTGGTTATAGGGGTGCGATATGTCTCAGAAATTTATGAAATTCATGGTATTGCTCATGATTAGCCTGCTGTTAATTTCTTCACTTTTAGCAGGAGCCGCAACCTTTTTATAAGGTTTCAATAAAAGCAGACAAGCAGGTGATTCGTTCAATTAACGAATGGCCTGTTTGTCTTTGGCAAGCTTTTCAAATGAATCGCTTGATGTTGTAATCCATACTTTTGTCCCAATCGGAAGCTGGTCAAATAGAAGCTCTACATCTTGATTATGAAGCCGCACACAGCCTGCCGTGATAAATTTCCCTATCGATGTTTCGTCACTCGTTCCATGAATCCCGTACGTTCTGCCATCTGTTCCTCGTGCATCAAATCCAATCCACCTTCGGCCAAGAGGGTTATTCTTCGCACCGCCTTCAATATTCTTTTTTCTGTAATAAGGATCTTTCGCTTTGATTATAATGGTAAATTCCCCTTCTGGCGTTAAATCCGCTGTTTTCCCTGTAGAAGCAGGATATATTTTTTGGATTTGTCCTTGATCAATATAGGCAAGTTCATTTGTTTGTTTATTAATAATGACAAACGGGTCACCAGGAAGCGGGTTTTGTCCGAGCGGCCAGATAGGCGAAAGGGACATGGACAATACGGTATAAAATAAAAGACGCATAGGCTCCTCCTTTTTTCATTAGATTGACCAATGAAGGAGGAACTCATGCGTCTCTATTCTTTCATCCCTTTAAAATAACTTTTCAGTACCAAATATTGTTCCATTTCCCCGAGGAAATGAAAAAGTGCAGCTCTTGCCTCAAACTCTTCTCGTGTTTGCGGCAGCGGAAGCTTATCGAACTCTTCTTTCATATCAATGAGACGTCTTAAAAATTTATGCGCCGTGTTCCCTGGGTGAATATGTTCGCGTAAGTCTCTAATGTATTCTGCAATGATTTGTCCATGCTCTGTTGTGATGGAAATGGACGTGATTTTCGGAAGCACACGCTCCATGATTTCGAATTGCTTTTGCCTCATATTGAAATAATGATAATACAGGTTTTCATGTCTTAGGACATGGTTTTCAACATCACGATATGCGAGAGCTTTCGCTTCTTTGATCAATTGATGTGTCTCTGGTATTTCTTTTCCTGTCCAGTCTTGTTTCCCTGTCATTAAGTATTGCTCGATTTCCTCAAAGATTTTTGCAAAGTTGGCTTCAATCTGTTCGCTGTAGCGTTTGAGCTTTTTATCGACACTTGGCATATACAGGTTCATGATAAGTGCCACGCCAACACCAATCGTAATCAGCAGCAGCTCATTCCAAATGAGGTGAAGGGTAATCCCGCCGGACATGTATAAATGGAGAATGATGACTGAACTTGTGACAATCCCTTCTTTAATGCGAAGCAAAACGGTTGTCGGAATAAAGACTAGCAGCATCAGACCAATCACAAAAGGATGATACCCAATCAGATCGAAAAATAGATAAGAAAATAAAATGGCAAGACTGCATGCTGCAAAGCGGGCTCCTGATGCGAGGAGCGACCGTTTCTTCGTCACCTGAATACACAGGATCGTAATAATCCCGGCAGCTGAATAATTTTGAAGGCCAAGCAGTTGCGCAATATAAATAGCGATCGCTGTTCCTAATGCTGTTTTCAGCGTTCGGTAGCCGATTTTAAACATGATGTGATTCACTCTTTTCTGTCTTGTTTCCATTCACTTTTGTGAAATGATGAACTTTTTTTACTTTCCCCATTATAATCAAAAAAAGAAGGAGATGTTAAGTCGCCTTCTCTTTTTTCTTTATAATATTTTTTGCAAAAAGTCTTGCGCACGCTGTGACGACGGTGATTCAAAGAATTGCACAGGGTTTGCATCCTCTACAATTTTCCCATCATCCATAAAGATCACGCGGTCAGCCACTTCTTTTGCAAAGCCCATTTCATGTGTGGCGATCACAAGCGTCATTCCAGATTGAGCCAGCTCTTTCATGACCTCTAGGACTTCCTTGACCATTTCTGGATCGAGTGCAGAAGTTGGTTCGTCAAACAGCATGATGTCTGGAGTCATCGCAAGCGCACGTGCAATCGCCACACGCTGCTTTTGACCGCCGGACAAACGATTCGGAAAATCATCTTTTTTCTCTAAAAGCCCTACCTTTTTCAGCAGATCTTCAGCTTGTTTGATGCTGTCTTCCTTCGATTGATTCTTCACATTCATTGGCGCATACGTGATATTTTCAAGCACGGTTTTATGCGGGAACAGGTGAAAATGCTGAAACACCATTCCGATGTTCTCACGCACTTTTAGTGCATTGGTTTTTGGGTTTGTGATTTCGGTATCCTTAATTGTAATGACACCAGAAGTCGGCTTTTCAAGCAAGTTGATGCAGCGAAGAAACGTCGATTTTCCTGATCCAGATGGTCCAATGACTGCGACAACTTCCCCTTCTTTAACGATGGTGTCAATCCCCTTTAATACTTCATTTTTGCCAAAAGATTTTGTGAGTTTCTCTATGTTAATCATTTGATTTTAACTTCCTTTCCACCGATTTGCCGACAAAGGTGAGAACAAGCACGATGACATAATAGATCAGACCCGCAAAAATAAGCGGTTCAAGGTAATTATACGTGACGGCACCTGCTTGGTAAGCTCGTCTCATGACATCGCCCAGTCCAATAACTGTCACAATGGCTGATTCTTTTGTCAGTGTAATCGTTTCATTCACAAGTGCAGGTGAAATATTTTTAAACGCCTGCGGAAGCAATAAGTCCTTCATCATTTTAGCATAAGGTATCCCTAAAGCAACGGCCGCTTCTTTTTGACCTTTATCAATGGCATTAATACCAGCACGAATGATTTCAGATACGTATGCCGCGGAGTTAAGTGAAAATGCCGCTACAGCAGCCCAGTATTGATCGATTTGAAACCCGAGAAGCTGAGGCAGACCAAAATAAATAATGAGCAATTGAAGCACAAGCGGTGTGCCTCGGAAGATTGATGTATAAAAATCTGCAAGCCAAATGAGCGGCTTAAACACACTAATTTTGCAAAGCGTTAATAAAATCCCTAAGATAAATCCAAGAAAAAGTGATACCACTACAATAGAAAGTGTGACCTTAAGTCCTTCTAAAATAAAGGGCATCTGAGGTATTACATCTTTAAAATCCAACATGACATTCTCCTTTTTTCTGCCTTCATACGAAATCAAAAAATAAAACAGGAAAAAAGTTCAACACGAGTTGAACTTTTCAGCGCTTTCTACTTGATTTTCATGAATGACGCTGATCCTTTTCCTGACTTACTTTTCATCAGCAAACCATTTTTTAATTAATTTATCAAGTTCACCATTATCTTGCATTTCTTTTAATGATTGATTAAATTTCGCTGTTAAGTCGCTATTTTTCTTGAATGCAATGGCTGAACCATTATTTGTTGATGCACCAAGGTTAAATGCCTGAAAGTCTTTCTCTTTCTTTAAATAGCCCGCTGCTACTTTATCTTCAATAATGGCTGCATCAAAACGGCCTGCTTTGATCTCTTGAATGATATCAGAGATTTTATTACGATCTTCTACCTTTAAATTATATTTCTTTTGCATTCCATTTGCTTCATCTTGTTGAATAGAACCTAGTTGAACTCCCACAGTTTTATCTTTTAAATCTTTCTCCGTTCTAATACCACTATTTTTCTTCGTCACAACCATGTTTTTAGCATTGTAATAAATGTCAGAGAAGTCTACTTGTTTTTTACGCTTTTCATCTGGTGTCATTCCTGCTAGGACAATATCAGCTTTGTTTGTTTTAAGGGCGGATACAAGGCTTGCAAAATCCATATCTTGAATTTCTAGCTTGTAGCCGTTCTTTTTCGCTAGTGCTGTTGCAAGATCGACATCAAAACCGACAATTTTATCTCCATCTTTTGATTCAAATGGCGGATAATCTGCTGATGTCGCCATAACGAGTGTTTTGTCATCTCCTGATGCGTTTGAATTATTAGAAGAAGTTCCGCAAGCTGCGAGTGCAGCTGCAAGACCAGCTGTCATAAGTAATAATAACCACTTTTTCATAAGATAATGCCTCCCAGTATTTAAAATCATGTATTGATTTGAATATTTATTCACTATAATGTATTTTAAACACTTTCTTTTTAAGATGCAATAGTATTTTGCTAAAATTATTTTGATTCAATGGTCTTATAAAACAAAAAGCAGACCGATCTAAAGACCGGACTGCTTTATATTTAATCATTCAAACGTCACATGTTAGATTTCTTCGCAATGCTCATCGAAAGCGGCTTGAAGCTTTGACACCACTTCCATTGGTTCGTGCCCTTCAATTTCATGACGCTCGACCATTTTGATGATCTTTCCATCTTTTAATAAAGCAAAGGATGGTGAAGATGGCGGGAAGCCTTCAAAGTATTCACGGGCTCTTGCCGTTGCCTCTTTGTCTTGTCCAGCAAACACTGTCAGCAATTGATCTGGACGCTTATCGTAATGAACAGAATAGCCTGCAGCTGGTCTTGCTATACCGCCTGCACATCCGCATACTGAATTCACCATCACAAGTGCCGTGCCTTTTTTAGCCAGTGCTTCGTCTACTTCTTCAGCTGATGTAAGCTCAGTATAGCCAGCCTGTTTGATCTCTTCTCTCGCTTGTTTCACAATATCATTCATAAATAAATTAAAATCAATATTCATGTTCGTCCACTCCTTTTGCATGCCAAAACCATTTTAACAACATCATATCAAGGAAAACGCCTGCGGGCAAATGTGTTGTCTTTTCATCCCCCACCTTTTCCGAACATCGTTTATGAGCTGTCAAATTGGGGAAAAGTGATGATAAAGAGATGAAAGGGAGAACTGCGTGATGGCACAATTCAAAAAAGCGATGCTCATTTATAATGGAAATGCTGGACAAAAAAACATGGAAAAAATTCTCGGTCAAACAGCCCCTCTTCTTTCTCTACATATTGATGAACTCATTCTTAAACCAACAAAGCAGCCAAATGATGCTTATCAATTCTGCCGTGCAATTGATGAGACGATAGAATTGCTTATCATATTAGGCGGAGATGGAACCGTGCATGAATGCATGAATGGCATCGGCGGTTTAGAAAAAAGGCCGGCTGTAGCGATATTACCAGGCGGGACATGCAATGACTTTTCTAGAACGCTTGGTATTCCGCAACAAATGCAGAAAGCCGCTCAAATGATTGTAGACGGCATAGAAAAGAAGGTCGACTTAATCAAAGCAGAAGATCGATACTTGTTAAACTTTTGGGGGATCGGGCTGATTGCAGACACGTCCAACAATATTAACGACAAGGAAAAAGCTGTACTCGGCAAAATCAGCTACTTCACAAGTGCCGTGCGCACCTTGCAGCAAACAGATCCTTTTCACGTACGAATTGAGACAGAGGAGGAAAGCTGGGAAGAGGAAGCCGTCATCGTTCTAGTGATGAACGGACATTTCATCGGTACAAATAAAATTGATTTGCCCAATGCAGCGATAGATGATGGAAAAGCGGAAATCTTAATTTGCAGAAATACGAGCTTCTCTGCTCTAAAAGAAATCTTTTCTATGAACCGGGAAGAGCTGGAGGATTTCACCGGCGATCTATCTCTCATTCAAGCGTCCAGTATTCAGATCCACACAAAAGAGGAAATGGATGCTGATACGGATGGCGAAGTGTATATGACAGCTCCTGCTTATTTAGAAGTGTTAAAACAGCATTTGACCTTTATTGTTCCAGCAGAATAAAGAAAACGCCCGAAATTATTCTTTTTCGGGCGTTTTTTTGATATAGCGTCTGTATAAATATTCAAGTGCATATCCAAGCAGAGTCCCGGCAAGAAGAGAAATTCCTAAAAGGCTATTCGCTGTTCCTTTAAATCCACCGACAATCAGCAGGCAGTACACGATTTGAATCATTGAAACGATTGATATGATAAGTAGTAATCTTTCAGGATGATTGCGTGATTTAGAAATGTACCGTAGAAAAGCGAACGCAATCGCTGTGATAAACATGAGACCAATCGTTAGAAAAGCAAAAAAGTCTAGTCCAGACATATCATCGCTCCTTCCTCCTAGATGTGGAAATCCCCCTCTCATGCCGGGAGGGGGACATTCATGTTTTAATAAACAGATGTCTGCTCGTCAATGCCTTCAAGGATTTGTTTAATTCGTTGAAGGAATCTGCCGCATACAAGACCGTCAAGTACTCTGTGATCTAATGAGAGACAAAGATTGACCATGTCTCTTGCTGCAATCATGCCATTTACAATCATTGGACGCTTCACGATCGATTCTACTTGTAAAATCGCCGCTTGCGGATAATTTATGATTCCCATGGATTGTACAGAACCAAATGATCCCGTGTTGTTTACAGTAAAGGTGCCGCCTTCCATGTCACTTTGCTTCAGCGTTCCTTGTCTCACCTTGGAAGCAAGCTCATGAATTTCTTTGGCGATGCCCTTAATCGTTTTTTCATCTGCATCCTTAATGACTGGAACAAAAAGAGCGTCATCAGTCGCAACAGCAATAGAGACATTGATCGCTTTCTTTTGAACAATTTTATCTCCAGCCCACATGCTGTTCATTTCTGGGAATTCCTTTAAGCCCTGAGCCACTGCTTTGACAAAGAACGCAAAGAACGTCAAATTAAAGCCTTCTTTTGCTTTAAATTGGTCCTTGAGCTGATTTCTTCTTGTCACAAGGTTTGTCACGTCGACTTCCATCATCGTCCATGCGTGCGGAATTTCATGTTTGCTTCTCAGCATATTTGCCGCAATCGCCTGCCTGATTGGCGTGACTGGCAGTTCAACATCACCAGGCATTGTAGAGACGGAAGGCGCCGCTTTTGGTTTTGATGACTGCGCAGGCTCCGGCTTTACCGACTGTTCATTGACAGGTGCTGCCTTCTCTTGTACGCCGCCGTTTTCAATGAGCTGAAGTAAATCTTTTCTTGTGATTCGTCCACCTGCTCCCGTTCCTTGAACAGCCGCTAAATCAATGCTGTGCTCATCAGCTAAACGAAGGACTGCTGGAGAGTAGCGTTTCTTTTGACTTTGATTCTCTTTTGTTTGATCTGCTTCAGGTGCTTCACTTTGCTCAGGTGCCGCTTCTTCTTTCGCACTCTGCTGTGAGCTGCCTTCTACTTCAATTTCACAGAACACTTCTCCAACTTGCAGTGTATCGCCTTCCTCAGCTGATAGCTTTGTAATCGTTCCTGTAAAAGATGACGGGACTTCTGCGTTCACTTTATCCGTCATGACTTCCGCAATCGGATCGTATTTATTCACATGATCGCCAGGTGAAACGAGCCATTTGCTAATGGTTCCTTCTGTTACACTTTCACCTAACTGAGGCATTTTCATTTGTTCAATTGCCACTTGAAACCCTCCTCTTTCTTAAAACGCCGCAAGCTCTCTCATTTCAGCTTCTACCTTATCTGGATTGACCATGAAGAATTTTTCCATTGTCGGCGCATAAGGCATTGCCGGAATTTCTGGTCCGGCTAGACGTTTGATTGGTGCGTCTAAATCAAATAAGCAATGCTCTGAAATGATCGCCGCTACCTCACTCATGATGCTGCCCTCTTTTGTATCTTCCGTTAGAAGAAGCACTTTGCCTGTTTTTGATGCCGCTTCAATAATGGCTTCCTGATCAAGCGGGTACACTGTTCTCAAATCGAGAATATGCGCGGAAATGCCGTCTTTTGCAAGGCGGTCTGCTGCTTGCAGCGCAAAATGGACACAGAGCCCATATGTAATGACCGTGATATCATCGCCTTCACGTTTCACATCTGCTTTTCCAATAGGGAGTGTGTAATCCTCTTCAGGTACTTCTCCTTTGATGAGACGATAGGCACGTTTGTGTTCAAAGAACAATACAGGATCTGGATCACGCACCGCAGCCTTTAAAAGCCCTTTTACATCATAAGGTGTAGAAGGCATGACAATCTTCAAACCAGGCTGATTGGCAAAAATCGCTTCAACCGATTGTGAATGATAGAGCGCTCCGTGTACACCGCCCCCGTAAGGTGCGCGGATGACCATTGGACAGCTCCAATCGTTATTTGAGCGGTATCTAATTTTTGCAGCCTCTGATATGATTTGGTTGATTGCAGGCATGATGAAATCCGCAAATTGCATCTCCGCAATTGGGCGCATTCCATACATCGCTGCCCCAATCCCTACACCAGCAATGGCTGATTCTGCAAGAGGTGTATCCATGACGCGGGCTTCTCCGAATTGCTCATAAAGACCCGCTGTCGCTTTAAATACGCCGCCCTTTTTCCCGACATCCTCTCCGAGCACAAACACTTTCGGATCTCGCTCCATTTCTTCTTTCATCGCCAGTGTAATGGCGTCTATATATGACATAACAGGCATTTTTCTTCCCCCTTACTCCGCATACACGTAACGAAGTGCGCTTTCTGCATCAGCATAAGCAGCGTTTTCCGCTTCATCAGTGGCTTCGTTTACGATTTGCATGATTTCTTTTGTCATCTCTTCTTTCATTTCTGAAGTCATGACGTTTCCTTCGATTAAATACGTTTCATATTGGATGAGCGGATCTTTCTTTCTCGCTTCGAGCACTTCTTCTTTTTCTCGATAGCTTGAATCATCGTCATCGCTTGAATGCGCAGTTAAACGGTAAGAGATCGCTTCAATCAACGTTGGTCCTTCGCCTCTTGCCGCACGGTCTCTCGCTTCTTTGACAGCGGCATATACTTCAAGCGGATCATTGCCATCAACGGTTACACCAGGCATTCCGTACCCAACTGCACGATCTGAAATGCGTTCACATGCCACTTGTTTGTCATACGGCACGGAAATCGCGTACTTATTGTTTTCACACATGAAAATAACAGGCAGTTTATGCACAGCAGCGAAGTTAGCGCCTTCGTGGAAATCACCTTGGTTTGAAGAGCCCTCACCAAACGTGACAAAGCTGACAAAGTTTTTCTGATCTAAACGTCCAGCAAGTGCAATCCCCACTGCATGAGGAACCTGCGTTGTCACAGGTGATGATCCCGTCACAATTCGATTTGATTTCTGTCCAAAATGTCCCGGCATCTGTCTTCCACCTGAGTTTGGATCGTCTTGTTTTGCGAAACCAGACATCATTAAATCTTTGGCTGTCATCCCAAATGCGAGGACAATCCCCATATCACGGTAGTAAGGTAAGACGTAATCCTCTTCTCTATTGAGAGCAAAAGCAGCACCGACTTGCTGCGCTTCCTGCCCTTGACAAGAAATAACGAATGGAATTTTCCCGGAACGGTTTAAAAGCCACATCCGTTCATCGATTTTTCTTGCTAGAAGCATTGTTCTGTATATATCAATTGCTTGTTCATCTGATAATCCTAATTCATGATGACGCATGTTACTCATCTTATTTCCCTCCTTGATTAAAAATGGATCGCCTTCCCGTCAACAGCAAGGGCAGCCTCGCCAATCGCCTCTGATAAGGTCGGGTGCGGGTGAATCGTTTGCCCCACTTCCCACGGGGTTGCATCAAGTACTTTGGCTAATCCAGCTTCAGATATCATATCTGTTACATGAGGACCAATCATATGAATTCCTAAAATATCATCTGTCTTTTGATCGGCAATGATTTTGACGAATCCATCAGACTCCCCGTACACAAGCGCTTTTCCGATCGCCATAAATGGAAACTTCCCTATTTTGACTTCAAAGCCCTGCTCTTTTGCCGCCTTTTCAGTGAGTCCAACACTAGCGGTTTCTGGTTGAGAGTAAACACATTTAGATACGAGCGTTTCATCGAGCGGCTTTGGATCTTTCCCAGCCATATGTTCCACAGCAATCATGCCTTCGTGTGAAGCCACATGTGCCAGCTGAAGCCCGCCAATGACATCTCCTATTGCGTAAATATGCGATTCTTTCGTTTGATAATGTTCATTCACAACAATGCCTTGTTTTTCTGTTTGGATGTCCGTGTTTTCAAGACCAATGCCTTCAATATTTGGTACTCTGCCGACTGAAAGAAGAAGTTTTTCCGCTTCAAACGTCTGAATGTCTCCATCCTTTTCTGCTTGAATCGTCACGAGATTCTCCTGCTTTTTTACGGTATCTGGCAGTACTTTCGCATTTGTCACAAAGGTGATGCCTTTTTTAGTTAAAAGCTTTTCCATTTCTTTAGAAATGTCATGATCCTCTGTTGGCAATATGCGATCTGAAAATTCAATCACAGTCACTTTCACACCGAAATCATTGAGCATAGAAGCCCACTCGATTCCGATCACCCCGCCACCGACAATGAGCATCGACTGCGGAAGCTCTGGCAGTTCAAGTGCATCATCTGATGTAAGAATGTGCGTCCCATCTGCTTCAAGCCCAGGCAGCACACGCGGTCTTGAACCTGTCGCAATGATGACCTGCTTTGGAATGAGCATTTCATTTTCATCTCCATTTGCCATTTCTACGGAGATGGTCCCTGGCATTGGCGAAAAGATAGATGGTCCAAGAATCCGGCCAATCCCTTCATAGACATCAATTTTCCCTTGTTTCATTAAGTGTTTGACGCCGCCTGCTAGCTTCTCTACAATCTCTGCTTTTCTTTTCTGCACATTGGCAAACTGCAAGGCAATGCCGTTTGCCTCAACGCCAAATTCAGCAGCACGTTTGACGGTTTGATAGACTTCGGCACTTCTTAGCAGCGCTTTAGACGGAATGCATCCTTTATGCAGACATGTTCCGCCAAGCTTTTCTTTTTCCACAACTGCTGTTTTCAATCCAAGCTGTGAGGCACGGATGGCCGCTACATAGCCGCCTGTGCCTCCACCGAGAATGACGAGGTCATATTCAGTTGCCATGACTTGTCACTCCTTTCTTCATTCGTTGATCATTTGGGTATTCTTTGGGAGATTCTTCTTCTTTTAAAATACGAAGTGCACCTTCTGCTAAGGATTGCAGTTCATTTTCACCTGGGTACACGACAACATCTGAAATCCAGTCAATGTATCCTCTAATACTTGATGTAATTTGTTTGCTGTACGCAAGTCCGCCTGTTAGCACAATAACGTCAACTGCTCCTTTTAGGACAGCACTTGCCGCACCAATTTCCTTGGCAATTTGATAGCACATCGCTTCATAAATCAGCGCCGCCCGTTCATCGCCTGCTTCAATCATGCGCTCTACTTTCACAGCATCTGTCGTGCCAAGGTAGCCCGCTAGTCCGCCTTCACCAATAATGCGTTTCAGCATTTCCTCTTGGCTATACTCACCAGAAAAGCAGAGATTGACGAGGTCACCTGTTGGCAGGGTCCCTGCTCGCTCCGGGCTGAAAGGTCCTTCGCCATGCAGTCCGTTATTGACATCAATGACTTTTCCTTTTTCATGTACACCAATAGTGATGCCGCCGCCCATATGCGTAATAATCATGTTCAAATCTTCGTAGCGCTTCCCAAAGGAAGCAGCTGTTTTTCTTGCGACTGCTTTTTGATTTAATGCATGGAAGATGCTTTTTCTTTCAATCGTTGGCAGCCCTGAAATACGAGCAATTGGTTTTAGCTCATCCACCACAACTGGATCGACAATAAAAGCTGGGATGTTCAAGCCAAGTGCAATTTCTCGTGCAATGATACCGCCCAGATTTGATGCATGCTGGCCGGCATATCCTTTTTTCAGGTCTTGCACCATTTGCTCATTGACTTCATATGTGCCTCCTTCGATAGGCCGGAGAAGGCCGCCGCGTGCGCACACTGCATCAAACTTTGAGATGTTCATCCCCTGCTCGTGCAGTGTTTTCAGAATTGTTTCTTGACGAAATGAAAACTGATCAATGATATGAGGAAACTGCTTTAATTCCTCATCTGTATGTCTGAGTGTCGTTTCAAAAATAGATCGTTCATTATGAAACACACCGATTTTTGTTGAAGTAGAGCCAGGATTAATCGTGAGAATACGCCATTCTTTTGTCAGCAAAAACAAAACCTCCGTTTCAACTCATTCTTCAAATTAGCGACGACTTAAAATATGTTGGCCATTTTGCAGGAATTGACTTCTTGATTTGCGCATTCTTTCAATTCGCTCTTCCGCCAATCGGTCTGCCGCTTTATAGGTTGGAATGGCATCACGGTTTGAAATTTCAATCACACGTTCAATATTTTGGTAAATACCTTCCACTTTTTTCATCGCACGATCTGCATTATAGCCATAAAGCTCATCAGCAACGTTAATCACGCCGCCTGCATTGATCACATAATCAGGTGCATACACAATGCCCATTTCATGGATAAGATCGCCGTGATGCGTTTCTCTCAGCTGGTTATTCGCTGCACCTGCGATGACCTTTGCTTTCAACTTAGGAATCGTTACATCGTTAATGGTTGCACCAAGTGCACACGGTGCATAAATATCACATGCTTGATCATAAATATCGTCAGGGTCTACTGCTTTTGCGCCAAAGTCTTCTACAGCTCGTTTTACAGAGTCTTTGTTGATATCTGTAACAATCAGATGTGCGCCTTCTTCGTGCAGGTGTTTACACAGATTGTAGGCCACATTCCCAACACCTTGGACAGCAATTGTTTTTCCTTCTAATGAATCGGTCCCAAATGCAGCTTTGGCAGCGGCTTTCATCCCTTTATATACACCGTAAGCCGTAACAGGAGACGGATTTCCGGATGAACCAAATGCAGGAGAAATACCTGTCACAAAGTCTGTTTCTTCATGAATCAGATCCATGTCTTCTACCGTTGTACCGACATCCTCCGCTGTGATATAGCGGCCATTCAATCCTTGTATGTAGCGTCCAAACGCACGGAACATTTCTTCATTTTTATCTTTTCTCGGGTCACCGATGATGACTGTTTTCCCGCCGCCAAGATTCAGGCCTGCTGCTGCGTTTTTATAAGTCATCCCTCTTGCTAGACGCAACGCATCCTCGATTGCTGCTTCTTCGTTTTCATACGTCCACATTCTTGTTCCGCCTAGTGCTGGCCCAAGTGTTGTATCATGAATGGCAATAATCGCTTTTAAGCCAGATTGTTCATCCTGACAAAATACAAGCTGCTCATAATCGTATCGTTCCATATATTTAAAAAGTTCCATTGTTTATTCCTCCTATGACTTTCGCTTAATTTGATGTACAGATGGCAAGTGCAATTGAATAAAGCTTACTTTCAGCTGAATCAGACCGGCTTGTTAAAGCAATCGGCGCCTTCGCTCCTGCCACCACAGCTCCCACCTTTGCATGTGCAAAGTAGATGAGAGATTTATAAAGAATGTTCCCTGCTTCAATCGTTGGCACAAGCAAAATATCTGCATGACCGGCGACATCACTCGTAATATTTTTATGAGAAGCTGCTGTTTGAGAAATGGCATTGTCTAAAGCTAGAGGTCCATCAATGAGGCAGCCAGAAATTTGACCCCGCCTATTCATTTGCGCCAGACTTGCCGCTGTCAAAGTGGAATCCATTGCCGGGTTCACGACCTCTACCGCAGATAACACTGCCACCTTGGGCATGTCGTTTCCGACAGCTTGTGCTACTTGAACAGCATTGATCGTGATCTCTTTGAGCATATTTAAATCGGGCGCGATGTTCATCGCAGAATCCGTGACATAAATAAAACGATCAAAGCCCGGCACTTCGAATGCCGCGACATGTGATAGGACACTCGCTGTCCGCAGCCCGTACTCTTTATTCAGTACCGCTTTTAAAAGAACGGCTGTCGTGACATGCCCCTTCATCAATATATCTGCATGCTTCTCACTCACTGCCTGCACGGCAATTTTGGCTGATTCTTCAGGAGAATCCGAATGAATAATATCTATCCAGCCCTCATTGATCTCATGCTGTTTCACCAGCTCCTTCAGGTTGCGTTTGTTCCCAACCAGCAGGAAGCGAGCGACCTTTCGTTCAATTGCCATCTTGATGGCATGAAGCACTTCTTCGTCTTCTGCATGAGCCACAGCAGCAGTTTTATTCTGCAGCTGGGCGGCTTTCATAATCAGATCGTCAAGCTTCATATATGCCCACCTTTCCTTATGCTCGGGTTCATGGTTTTCATATGCAAGTTCTGTGCCAGCTTGAAACGCAGCGAAACAAGGCATTCCGCATGAAACACGTGCAACTTTTTGCAGGTAACATGCATTTTATTGCATGCTATCTTTTGCAAGTTGATATTTATCCATTTTATAGTAAAGGTTTCGAATGCTGATCCCTAACGTTTTTGCTGTTTTCGTGCGGTTGAATTGATGCTTTTCAAGGGTTTGTTTAATGAGTTTCGCTTCAAATGCCTCAACAGCATCCGAAAGTGTCTCTCCCTCAAATTGACTGACAGCCAGTTCCTGCTGCTCTTTTTCTTCCTGCTCTTCTGACTCCATGAAGGAAATATGATCCTCATCAATCCATTCTTCTTGCGGATTCAAAAAGATCATGGCTCGTCCAAGGACATTTTCCAGTTCCCTTACGTTACCAGGCCAGCTGTAGGATCGAAGTCTATCGAGCGCCCCTTCCGTTAAGCCGCTCACATTTCGTCCATAGTCTAAATTGATTTTCTGAATAAGGCGTTTACTTAAGGAGTCAATATCTTCTAGGCGCTGCCTTAGCGGCGGAATAGAGATTGGATATCTGTTCATCCGATAATATAAGTCCTCTCTGAACTTACCTTCCGCCATCGCTTTTTCAATATTGACATTTGTTGCGGTGATCACACGTACATCAACAGGTATGGCTTTTGTTCCGCCGACTCTAACAATTTCTTTTTCCTGCATGACGCGTAATAATTTCGCTTGTGTACTTGGCGTCATTTCACCAATTTCATCCAAAAAGATACTGCCGTGATTCGCCTCTTCAAACAGCCCTTTTTTGCCGCCGCGCCTTGCACCAGAAAACGCTCCTTCCTCGTAGCCAAAAAGCTCTGACTCTAAAAGGGTTTCCGATAAGGCCGCACAGTTGACTCTTACAAAGCGATTATATTTCCGGTCACTTTCATTGTGTATAGCGTGCGCAAACAGCTCTTTTCCAGTACCCGATTCTCCCCTGAGTAAAATGGTGGCTGGTGTTTTTGCTCCTAGCTTTGCCTGCTCAAGCGCCACAAGCATTTGTTCACTTTCTCCAATAATGTCTTCAAATGTGTACTTTGCTTCAAGTGTCCGGATGAGCTGTCTTGCTTTATTTAATTCATTCGTGAGTGATTGAATTTCTGATACGTCATGAATGACGCCGACACTGCCTTTTAGAATGCCATCAACGATCACTGGTGCTACGTTGACGATCACATCCTTCTTATTTGGTCCGACTTTCATTCTAACGCCTCGAACCGGTCTTCTCGTTTCAAGCACCTTCAAATGCATGCTTTCCCCTTCAGAAATATCCGCACCTGCTGGTTTGCCCACAACCTCTCTGTCTGTTAACCCCGTCATTTTCGTGTAAGCTCGGTTGATTAAAATCCCTTTCCCCTGCTCATCTACGACGGAAATCGCTTCATCTGATGATTGAATGATGGCCTCAAGCATTGTGCGCACTTCTTTGAGGTTTGTGACTTCTTCCGCAAGCTCCACTGCATCTGTAATATCTTTGAAAATAGATAAAGCGCCCAGCATTCTTCCTGCGTCATCAATAATTGGCAAACGCGTTGTGACAATTTGTATTTGCTGATTCAGAAATTGTTTTTGATTAAATTCTGGCTCCCTCGATCTTAAAATATCGGGAAGCTTTGTATTTGGGATCACTTCACGTATGTGCCGGCCAATCGCATCTTTTTGCGAACATCCAACCATTTTGGCAGCCGACCGATTAAATAGGACGACTTCTTCATCCATATTAATAAAAATCATGCCATCGTTCGTTGCATTAAAAATGCGGTCATGTTTATAGGTTTGTTCCTTTAATATTTGAATGAGCTGATGCTTTTCTGACATTAATTCTGATATGGCGTATGCCATTGAACTTGGAACAATGACAGCATGCTCTGGTTTTTTTTCCATCAGTTCTTTCAGCACTGCTGAACTGCCTGTTGTTTCAATGATGATATCAATGTCATCTTTTATGTATTCTTTCCAATCCGTTGTCGTATCAATTCCATTCTTTTTCGCTTCTACCATCCCCGGTGCCTCAAGATCAAGGTCGGCGATTGCAACGATTTGAATCATATTTGTTTTCAGCAATGTTTCAAGCAATGCTGATCCACCCTGTCCTGCACCGACAATCAAGACTCTCTGCATCCCGTTACCCCTTTGTATGAAAAAATTTGCACACCATATTTTTCCGTTGCAAAAAATTGCACAACTCTTATATTACCACGTTTTCCTTTCTTGACAAAATATTTTTTGAATTAGACAATGGAAGTAAATGACGTTTAAGGGGACATTTGATGGGGAGAATACTTGCATTAGTGATTATTTTAATACCTGGCGCGCTTGCTGCAATTGGGATTAAGCTGCTGCGTGACACGGTTTTCGGCATCATCATTGCACCATTTCCATTTTTATGGCTGCAAGGAATTGCAGGGTTGTTATTTTTAGGGGTGGGTCTTTATGTAGTGGCTGGCTTTATTTTATATAGAGACCGTAAACGAAATAAAGTGACTGCTCGCTTTAAGCAGAGATAAAACGTGAAATAAAGACCCGCTGATGATAGCAGGTCTTTATTTCATTTCTTCTCTTATTTTCACGGCTCGATCAGGAAAATCTGTGAAAATTCCATCGACACCTAAGGAAAACATGTTTTTCATTTGCTTTTCATTATTTACTGTAAACGGCCTGATCACTTGCTGAGCGGCATGGAGAGCCAATACAACTTCTTTTGTTACCCCTGCTCCCTTTATATTCGGATGATAACCTCTTGCAGGTACTGTTTTTACGTACATCTCCGGCTGATGAATCACATCCATTGTGAGAACAGCAAGCTCAACATGCGGCATCAGCTTGTGAAAAAGAGCTAAACTCCCATGATGAAACGATGAGACAAGTACACGATCTTCTATTTGAAAGTGTTCAATTTGCTCCTTCACTTTCTCTTCAATACCAGGATATCGATAAATGGAGTTTTTCAGTTCAATATTGATGATGAGTGATGATTGCTGCGTCACTAGCTCCAATACTTCCTCTAAAAGAGGAATGGATACAGCACCGGTTTCTTCATAGAAAGAATGACTCGCATCTCCTGCTTTTAGCTCTTCATATGTATGGTCTTTCACTAAGCCTTTCATATTCGTTGTTCTGTTCAGCTTCTCATCGTGAATGACAGCAAGCCTGCCATCTTTCGTCAGCTGAACATCCAGCTCAATACCGTCAGCTCCAGAATGGAGTGCATGCTCAAAGGCTATCATGGTATTTTCAGGGTAGATTCCTTTAAAACCTCTGTGTGCAAAAATTTTCGTCATAGGTCACCTCTAAGTATGATGCTTCCTTTCATTATGACGTGTCTCTTTTCGTTTTTCCAGTTTGAGCACATAAAAAAACCTCTTCTGATTAGTACGAAGAGGTTGACAGATAAATTCGATCACGTAATCGCTCTGATGGCTTGCTCTGTCGTCTCTGCGTCAAGAGCAAAAAGGGAAGAAACAACTGCGACTGCTGTAACGACGGTTACACCTAACAACAACTTTTTCATAAGATAACCTCCACTTTCTTTTGAAGTATTTGTGCATCGAATTTCTTTTCAAGAAAACGAATGGCGTTTTGATAGTCATTTCGTTCCTTGAAGTATTTCGATATTTGTTCAGACAAATCCTCAAGCTCCACATATAATCTATTTTTTTCTATGTAGTCTAATTTTTCTGAGAATACGTCTGCTACTCCACTATTTTCGCACATCAAATCTAAAATTTCAAATTTTACTATATATTCATTATTTTGGATATCGCAGCTATACTGAATGCCCTCTTTAATATATTCCTTCGCTTCTTGATCTCCTAGATGAACTAAGGCATTTGCCAGAACATATAAAGATTGAATGTAATAATGGCTATTGTCGCGGTGAATTTGAATGCCAATTCCTTTTTTTGCATAATGTGCGCTTTTTTCATAATCATGCTTTGCATAATAAAGAACGGCTAAATTGTGATAGCATTTCCCAATCAGCACTTCATTGTTAATGCGTTTACTTTTCTCAAGTGCCTCTTGGTATTTTTCCTCTGCTTCTTCAAATTGAAACAAATCAATACAATTACTTGCATGTAAAATCAAGCTGTCAATCGCCTGCGCTGTATACTCTTCATGCGCTTTGAATGTATCGATGGCTTTTTTGATATGATTAATGGATATGAAATTTTGTTTCAGTTCGTAATAGATTGAAGCAACTTTATGGTGAAAAGTTCCTACTTCAAGGTCTTCATTCACACGTTTTAGGCGCTGTTCTGCAATTTTGTAAAAGCTGATGGCTTCATCATACTTTTTCACATATGCAGCATATTGGCCTTTGTAAAAGTAAAAATAAAAATTAATAATGTCATCTGCTTTCTCATCAAGCGTTCCGACACTTTTCATAATGTGATTGGCTTTTTCAATATTTCCAAGTAACATTTCATGTCTGCCATTAACAAGCTGATAATACAGGAGAACTTCGCGGTCTTCATCTGTATTTTTTAGCAAATTCTGAATTTTCTCTTTATAGATAGCAGATTTTTCTAGGTCATTCTGAGAAATGACCCTCGTCCACTTGCTAATTTCGTTCGCTACCTCAGCAGAGTGGATTTTCAGCTTTCCCATAACCTCACCCTCTTCTTTTCATTATTATAGCATAGTAAAAGAATGTGAAAATTATTAATTTCGACAATGGGAATATTCAGTTCAAATGGCACAATCTCTAAGAAGCCAGTGACTTTAAAACGCCAACCAATCAGGTCAATAGAAATAGAACTTTCGATCTCATTTACTTTATTTACTAAATCCATCAGACCTTTTCCTCTCATCCTTTTTCTTACGAATGAGCGTTTTCTTCTTCTATTTTAAAAGACCAATTGATTGGCGTAGCTGATTACCACTAATTTATGTCATACCCATTTCTTTCATGCTTTATTTTTCATTTTATTCTGAAAATAAAGCAAGCCGAGTTGTCTAAATAAAACAATAAGATGATTGTATCAATACGACCAATTTTTGACAATATTTTTTCAAAATAAAAAAACGCCTCTTTGAAGAAACGTTTTTTTATGAAAATGAACTAGCTAGCTCTATGCTCTAAGCGCAGACGATCAGCTACCATCGCGATAAATTCAGAATTGGTTGGTTTCGCTTTAGACATGCTGACAGTATAACCAAAGAGTGAGGAAATGGAATCGATGTTTCCCCTGCTCCAAGCAACTTCAATCGCATGGCGAATCGCTCGTTCTACCCTGCTGGCAGTCGTGTTAAATTTCTTCGCGATGTCTGGATACAACACTTTTGTGATGCTTCCGAGAAGCTCAATGTCATTGTACACCATCGAAATGGCTTCTCTTAAGTATAAATAGCCTTTTATATGAGCGGGTACGCCAATCTCATGAATAATCGTCGTAATGCTCGCATCTAAGTTTTTACGTTTCGGTTCAGGTTTGTTTCGAAGAACACTGTTTTGGATAGATGAAGATCGATGGGTGACTTGTGTGCCGTTTCCACTGACTTGACGAATATGACCGACTAGGTTTTCCATATCAAATGGCTTTAAGATAAAATAGGATGCGCCCAAATCAACTGCTTTTTTCGTGACATCTTCTTGTCCGAACGCCGTTAGCATAATCACACTTGGCTGTTTGGTCATGTCATTGTTTTCACGGAGGCGTTCCAGTACAGCAAGACCGTCTAAATGAGGCATGATAATATCTAAGAGGAGAACGTCGGGCTCTTTATCTTTAAATAATGTCAGACATTCCTGACCATTATACGCCACACCAAGCACTTCCATATCTTCCTGTCCCTCAATATACTCTGTCAAAAGGCCAACAAGCTCTCGATTGTCATCAGCTACACACACTTTAATTTTCTCCACGTTCTTTCCTCCCCAATGTCGATTCCTTTAGTCTTTTGCATTTCTCTTCTGAGTGTTCAATTCGACAAAACCATGCTATCCCCTTTAAAAAACTTTAATTTTCCGAATAATAGAGCATTATCTAGCTTTTTCTACGTTTTTCTTAACGAATCGACGATTATTGCAATTTGACAACAATCTATTTTCCATTTTGTCGAAAAATCTCTTTTTCCTTATTTTATAACATGATGGCAGAGAAAGAAAGGGGAGAAAAAAACTGCCGGAAGATTCGCGGCAGTTTCATGATCAGCTTGCTTTTTTGTTTTTTTGATAAAGATCGATTCCTGCTTCTGACAGCATCCATTCAATGTGTACCCCGTAGCCGCTTGTCGGATCATTGACAAATACGTGTGTGACCGCCCCAATGACCTTTCCGTTTTGGATGATGGGGCTTCCGCTCATGCCTTGGACGATACCGCCCGTTTTACTTAAAAGACGCTCATCTGTTATCTTCAATACCATCCCTTTTGTTGCCGGGAATTTCTGCGGTGTCGTACTGACGATTTTAATATCAAACTTCTCCACTTTATCATGATCCACAACGGTTAAAATTTCTGCTGGACCTTCTTTTACTTCATTTGATAAAGCGACTGGAAGCGGTTTGTCTGATACATGATTTTCAAGCTTTTCGGTTAATGTACCAAAGATACCAAATGGGCTGTTGCGGGAGATATCCCCTATCGTTTTTCGTTCGGAAGAGAATCTCGCCAGTTTTTCTCCAGGATTGCCTCCTGTGCCTTTTTCAATCGATGTCACGGTTGATCTGACAATTTCACCATTGTCGACAACGATTGGTTTTTTTGTATCCATGTCAGAAATCACATGCCCAAGGGCACCATATTTTTTAGAAGATGGTTCAAAGAAGGTCATCGTGCCGATTCCTGCTGCGGAATCTCGAATGTAAAGACCAATTCGATAGGTGCCTTCACTTGCATCTTTTGCGGGTGTTAATGTTGTTTGAAAGGTTTTATGGTCTCTTTTTATGAGTAAACGAAGCGTTTCACCTGTTTTTCCTGCTTTCTGGATAAATGGGGTGAGGTCATTCATTTTCTCCATCTTTTGACCATTGATTTCAATGATCATATCCCCTGATTGAATGCCTGCGGCTTCGCCTGGTGATTTTTTGCCGTCTGCTGTTGTGATTTGATGAAAACCTACAACGAGAACTCCTACAGAGTGGAGCTTGACGCCAATGGATTGTCCTCCAGGAACGACTTTTAATTCAGGGAGAACGTCGACCTTTGTTTTTTTAATAGGAAATCCTTTAAAATCATAAACAATTTCGGCTTTTCCCGCCTTTTGTCCTGTCACTTCAAGCTGATTCTTTTTCTCTGAAAGACTAAAGGCTTGTGAAGAAGCATTGGCTGACGCTTCTATTGATGTGTCAATTGAGTGCTTCTGTTTTTCAAATACAGCAACATTTGTTGGAATGCTGATGTATTCCTTCACTATGCTCATAAACCCTGTACTTATTAAAGAAACAAGGAGAATCACACCAATGGCTTTTCTCATCTTTTCGGGCATTCATTTTTCACTCTCCTCGCTCCTTACCCACACCAGAACACTCATGTTTTGGCTACATCTTTACTTTTGCCTTCTTCGCTAGGATTTATAACCGGCACCTATAGAAAATGATTGGATAAATTGATAAAAGAAAAAGACGATTTCGCGGGTATATACAGCGATTTTGACGCAATATAAAAAAGGCAGCTGGTTTTTCAGCTACCCTGTTGTTTTGACATCATTTGCTTGATGCAGCAATTCTTTTGCGTGCTGTTTTGTCAGCTCAGTGACTTCCACACCCGCAATCATCCGGCCAATTTCACTCACTTTTTCTTCATGACTTAATGGTTTGACGCTCGTCAGTGTTCTGCCGGCTTTAGAGCGTTTAGAAATGAAGAGGTGCGTATCAGCCATTGCTGCTACTTGCGGGAGGTGCGTAATGCAGAGCACTTGTGAGCCAGCCGCTACTTTGTAAATTTTTTCGGCAATCGCCTGTGCAACTCTGCCGCTTACGCCTGTATCCACTTCATCGAAAATAATGGAAGTGACTTCTTGTTTGGCAGAGAAGATACTTTTCACGGCGAGCATAACACGTGAAATTTCTCCACCAGAGGCTACTTTTGATAAAGATTTCATCGGTTCGCCTGTATTAGTAGAGATAACAAATTGCGCTTGGTCGATTCCGTTTTTTCCGAGCTGGACGGGCTTTCCATCTAGTAGCGGATAGTCCGTGCTGCTAAAAGGCGCATACCGAATGGAAAAGGCTGTGTCAAATGATGACTTCTCCATATACAAATCCTTTAGTTCCGTTTGAATTTGCTTCGCTAGCTTTTTAGCCCATTTTTTACGAAGCTCCGAAACGTTGAGAGCTTCCAGCAAGGCATCACGGCTCATTGCATCCAGTTTGTTTTTAAGCGTCTGCAGGTGACTGTCTCGATTTTGAATTTGATCTATTTCTTCTTCAATCTTCGCCGCATACTCCAAAATTTCCTCAACCGTTGTCCCGTATTTTCGTTTTAGCTGCTTCATTTCATTCAGCCTAGACTCAATAAAATCAAGACGTGCTGGGTCGAACTCTAATTGATCCAGCATGCTTCGCATTTGGAACGTCGAATCCTCTAATAAGTAGTAGGAGTTCGACACTTGTTCGGATAGCTTTTTCAGATCGTCGTTGATCTCAGAAACCTGATCGAGCTCGCTTGATGACATGCCAACCCAATCAAGTCCTCCCTGCTCATTCCGCAAGGCATTATATGCGTTTTGGAGTGAGGAATAGATTTTTTCGTAGTTGCTGATCTGATGACGCTCTTCCTGAAGCTTCTCATCTTCTCCCGGCTCTAATTGTGCCGCTTCAATCTCCTCTAACTGAAATTGCAGTAAATCTAACCGGTGCACCATTTCTTGCTCATTCTCAGAGAGCTGTTTTAGCTTTTGGGCTGTCTTTGTATATTGCTCATATGCTTCTTGATATTGTGACAAAGCAGGTGCAATTTCTTCTGCTCCAAATTGATCGAGCAAATGCAGATGATTTTCATCCTCCATCAATAACTGGTTATCGTGCTGTCCATGTATATCGAGCAAAAGGCGTCCTACTTCTCGTAAAAGCGAGATCGTGACAAGCTTGCCATTGATGCGGCAGATGCTTTTCCCGTTATTGTTAATATCACGGCGAAGAATCATCATTTCATCCGATGCGTCAATTCCTTGCTCTTCGCATAAATCAAATACAGGGTGATGAGCTGGTACAAGAAAAAGCCCTTCCAGCTCTGCCTTTTTTTCACCATAACGAACAAATTCAGACGACCCTCTCCCTCCCACAAGAAGTGAGACTGCGTCAATCATGATGGATTTTCCAGCACCTGTTTCCCCTGTTAGAACTGTGAGTCCTTTTTCAAATGAAACCGTTAACTCTTCAATGATTGCAAAGTTTTTAATGGTTAGTTCTGCTAACACTCATTTGACACCTCTTTTTGTAAACCTGATTCTTTATAGAAGCTCTAAAATTTTGCTCGAAACTGTCTCCGTATCATCTGGTGTACGGCAAATGATCAAAATGGTATCATCTCCGCAAATGGTTCCCATGATTTCTTCCCAATCTAAATTATCCATTAAAGCCCCAATGGCCTGAGCATTACCGGGCATGGTTTTGAGGACGATTAAATGACTGGCAGCATCCATTTTGATAAATGCATCCATTAAGGATCGCTTCAGTTTAGACAGCGGGTTAAACCGCTGATCCGCAGGAAGACTGTATTTATATGTTCCATTGTTCGTCGGCACTTTTACTAAATGTAATTCTTTGATATCTCTAGAAACGGTCGCTTGAGTGATGTTATATCCGTCAGCCTTCAAAATATCGACCAATTCATCTTGTGTTTCGATTTCTTGGCTCGCAATGATTTCTCTAATTTTAATATGCCTTTGACCTTTATTCATGTTTGACCCCCCTAGGCGTTTGATTCTCAGTTTGTCTTTACGTTCTATGTTATATGAACCACAGTTCAAAAAACAAGCATTACGTAAGAAACGATGAATTCTCGTCTTTTGACCATGTAAAAAGGAATAATAGAGAGCTATTATTCCTTTCAGCGTGTAGACAAACCCTCGCATTCGGTGTCAGGTCTGCGCTCCGGTGCTCACGAATATCAAATTCGCTCCGCTCCGGTGCTCGTCCTTCCTAGACTGCAAAGGTTTTCTATCACGCTGGAAAGAAGACAAAGGGCTAAAACCTAGATCATTTTAGCCCTTTGTCAACAATCTGAAAAAGGAATAATAGCGAGCTATTATTCCTTTTGTTTCAATGATCTCATGTGTCAGCCGGCTCAGGACTGTTTTTCTTTTCTTTCAATACAGAATGGGCTTCCTTGACGACCTTTTCAAGCTCTGAAGCCGGAAGTGCCGCATTCTCTTCTTGATCGGGATGAAGCACTAAATGGAGAAGGAACTCAATATTACCGTCTCCACCTGTAATAGGCGAAAATGATACATCTTTGACATCATAGCCTTCTTTTGCAGCAAATTGATTCATCTCTTCCAATACACCAAGATGGACAGACGGATCTCGTACGATGCCTTTTTTCCCAACAAGCTCTCTGCCTGCTTCAAATTGAGGCTTGACGAGTGCAATACAGTCTCCGCCCGGGACAAGAATATGCTTTAAAGCCGGCAGGATGAGTTTAAGTGAAATAAAAGAGACATCAATTGACGCCACTTCTGGCAATCCTTCGGTAAAATCTGCTGGGACGGAATGGCGGAAATTGGTGCGCTCCATGACGATCACTCGGTCATCCTGCCTTAATTTCCACGCAAGCTGATTGTAGCCAACATCAACAGCATATGATTTGACCGCTCCATTTTGAAGAGCACAATCTGTAAATCCGCCTGTTGACGAACCAATATCAATTAGTAATTTCCCTTCAACGGTTAAGTCGAATTCTTTTAGCGCCTTTTCGAGCTTTAACCCGCCGCGACTCACATATTTCAGAGGGTTCCCCTTCACAGTAAGCGGAGTATCACGAGCGATTTTCTCTCCTGGTTTATCCAAACGGTTTTCATTTGAGTAAACGATTCCTGCCATGATGGCACGCTTTGCTTTCTCTCTCGTTTCCATTAGTCCTTGTTCGACTAATAAAACGTCAAGTCGTTCTTTCTTTGATGTCATGATCCAATTCCTTTTCTTGGTGCTGCGGGAAGCAGGTCACGTAAAGTGTCAGCAACCTTTGCTTTCGTCAGACCAATTTCTTCAAGCAGGGCATCAACACTTCCATGCTCAATAAATTCATCTGGAATGCCCATACGTTCTACTTTGATATGAGATGCTTTCTTATCGTGTATATATTCTAATACGCTGCTGCCAAAACCGCCTTGGAGCACAGCTTCTTCAATCGTTAAAATCGGAATGCCTTCAGAAAGAATGTCATTTAACATCGCTTCATCAAGGGGCTTAATAAACCGAGCGTTGACGACACGAATCGATTTTCCTTCTTTTTGCAGTTCCTCTGCGGCTTGCAGCGCCATTTTAATCGTCGTACCAAATGTTAAAATCACGGCGTCCTTCCCTGGTCGAAGAACCTCCCAGGACCCAATCGGAATGGTTTTCAGCTGTTCATCCATTTTCACGCCCAGCCCATTACCGCGCGGGAAGCGCATGGCAATAGGACCGTCATCATACTGAATGGCTGTATTGACCATGTGCTGTCCTTCATTTTCATCCTTTGGCATCATGAGCACCATATTCGGCATATGACGCATGAAGGCAATGTCAAACACACCTTGATGGGTTTCTCCATCTGCACCGACAAGTCCCGCACGGTCAATGCCAATAAACACGTTGAGGTTCTGGCGGCAAATATCGTGCAGCATTTGATCATAGGCTCTTTGCAGGAACGTTGAATAAATCGCTAAAAATGGTTTCATGTCCTGCGTCGCAAGCCCAGCTGCCATTGTGGCTGCATGCTGCTCTGCAATTCCTACATCAAACATCCGCTCTGGAAATTCCTTTGCAAAGCCTTCAAGTTTTGAGCCAACAGGCATCGCAGGTGTGATCGCAACAATCCGCTCATCTTCCCGCGCCAGCTTTCTGACCGTCTCACTGACGAGACCACTCCATGACGGAGCTGCTGCTGCCGGTTTTACAAAATCACCTGTATCGATTTTGTATGGGCCCGTACCGTGCCAAGTCCCGATTTTATCGGATTCTGCCGGCTGATAGCCTTTTCCTTTTTTCGTGATGACATGCAGAAGGACAGGACCTTTTGTTTTCTTTGCATATTCAAGATTTTCAAAAAGATCTTCATACGAATGTCCATCGACAGGACCTAAGTAGGTAAATCCCATTTCCTCAAAGAACATGCCAGATACAAGTAAATATTTGAGGCTGTCTTTGATTCGCTCTGCTGTGGCAGCAAGCTTTCCGCCTACAGCTGGAATGCGCTTGAATAAATATTCGAGCTCGTCCTTTACCCATTGGTATTTGCCAGCTGTACGTAATCTGCCAAGCATTGTGTGAATCGCACCGACGTTTGGTGCAATACTCATTTCATTGTCGTTTAATATGACAATCATATCTTTCTTTTCATCCCCGATATGATTCAAGGCTTCCAGCGCCATACCTCCGGTTAGTGCACCGTCTCCGATAATCGGCAGGATATATTCATCTGTCCCTTTGATATCCCGCGCTGCCGCCATACCCATCGCGCCAGATAACGAGGTTGAACTATGACCTGTCTCCCAAACATCATGCTCGCTTTCATTTCGTTTAGGAAAACCGCAAAGCCCTTTATATTGACGAAGTGTATCAAACTCCGCCCCTCTTCCCGTTAACAGCTTATGAACGTAAGACTGATGTCCAACATCCCAGAGGAATTTGTCTTTTGGGCTGTCAAATACTTTATGAAGCGCAACAGTAAGCTCAACGACTCCGAGGTTCGGACCGATATGCCCGCCAGAGTTAGCTAAGGACTCAATTAAAAACATGCGAATGTCAGCACTAAGCTCCTCTAATTCTGCATTTGACATTCCTTTTAGAAACGTTGGATTTTTTATTGATAAAAGATCCAATCAGGATCAACTCGCTTTCAACAAAATTTCTATATACATATATAATGCCTTATTCCTTTGAAAACCAATGGGGAATAAGAGTTGTCTCATCATGATAAACTGTTTACAGTTTACCACAATTGCTCGAGGACCCTCAAATCTAGGCTGTTTTTAATGATCTCTTGAGGCAATCAGATCACATAAATCATGCAGCAATTGCTGCTCTAATTGAAGATTTGAGACAATTTCTTTTGCACGAGTGATGTGCTCATGCAGCTTTTCTTTTGCTCCTGAAAGCGTTAATAAAGAAGGATATGTCGACTTTTCATTTGCTGTATCAGAGCCGACCCGTTTTCCGATTTTCTCTTCGCTTCCTTCGAGATCTAAAATATCATCACGGATTTGAAACGCAATGCCAATATGATAGCTGAATTCCCTTAGCTTTTCGATATCGTCATCTGATGCTCCTGCCACCATTGCACCTGCCGCGACGCTGAACGTGAGAAGCTTTCCTGTTTTACGGGCGTGAATGGATTCTAGTTCAGTAAGCGATACTTGTTTTTGCTCTGCTTCCATGTCATCAAATTGACCGCCAACCATTCCTAGTGCACCTGCTGACTTCACAAGCTCATCTACAATTCTGAGCTTTTTGTCAGCAGAGACGCTGCTAGCCAGCTGCGATGTAATCAGGCGGAAGCTTTCTGTTAAAAGGGCATCGCCTGCGAGAACCGCTGTTGCTTCTCCGTAAACTTTATGATTTGTCGGTTTTCCTCTGCGAAGGTCATCGTCGTCCATGCAAGGAAGGTCGTCATGTATCAATGAATACGTATGAATCATCTCGACCGCACAGCCGACAGGTATGCCGTCTTCTTCGTTTTTACCGTAGGCATGTAATAGAGCAAGAACGAGAACAGGTCGAAGCCTTTTCCCGCCCGCTTTAAGAGAATAGAGCATAGAAGATTTCAGGTCTTCTGGAATCGTCAATTCCTGAACATATGTAAATAAATAATCTTCAATGGCCTGTTTTCGTGTTGTTAAAAATTCATTTAAATTACTTGTCACCAGCATCTGCCTCCTTCACTGAGAAAGGAGCCAGCTCACCGTCCTCTTTTAAAATGAAATCCATTTGCTTTTCAACATGCTGTAATTTTTCATGACAAAGCTTCGAAAGGGTCATGCCTTCTTGGAAATAATGAATGGCCTGCTCAAGTGGTACATCTCCTTCCTCGAGCTTTCCCACAATCTCCTCAAGACCTTTCATCGCCTCTTCAAATGTCATTTGTTCTTCTTTTTGTTTATTGGATTCTGTCATGATGATTGCCCCTCCTTCTCAATAACCTCACAAATCAGACGTCCATCTTTCATCGTGATAGTCAGCTGATCCTTCGTCTCTACTTGGTTCACACTTTTTATCAGTTCATCTTCTTTATAGGCTAAGCTGTAGCCTCTTTCCATCACTTGAAGTGGATTTAATGCATTTAGTTTACCAAGAACCGATTGGAACTGCGAATGAATTGTTTTCATTTGCACATTCATACTGCGGATGAGCTGTTCTGTTTCGTTGGCGTGGCGTTTTTTCGCCTGATGCAGCTGCTCTTTAGGATGAAGCGGCTTCAGCCTGTATGTTTGTCTGTCTAGTTGACTGCGCTTTTGCTCAATTTGTCTCGTCAGTTGTTTTTGAAAACGATCAAATACCAAATCAAATTGCTGCTCTTTTTGCTCCTGTAATCGTTTTGGAAAACGGAAGGCATAAGAGGATTGCAGCGCAACAAGACGGTCTTTCGCTTGTGAGGTTTGATTCTTTACCGCTCTTGTCAGCCGTATATCAATTGATTTGATTCGTTCAATTAAATCGGTCGTGCTTGGAACAGCAAGTTCGGCTGCTCCTGTTGGTGTGGGTGCTCTCATGTCTGCAGTGAAATCACTGATCGTAAAGTCTGTTTCGTGCCCAACTGCAGATATGATTGGAATGTCTGATGCGAAGATGGCCCTTGCGACAGCTTCTTCATTAAAAGCCCAAAGCTCTTCAATCGAACCGCCTCCTCTTCCGACAATCAAGACATCACAGAGCTGTTTTTCATTCGCTTCCTTGATCCGCTCTACGATGGAACGGGTCGCATGTTCACCTTGAACGAGCGCCGGAAGCACAATGATTTTCGCCTGCTGATAGCGCCGATTGATGGTCGTAATGACATCTCGAACAGCCGCTCCTGTTGGAGACGTAATCACACCAACAACCTCTGGATATTCAGGAATTGGTTTTTTATAGCGCGCATCAAATAAGCCTTCACTTGCTAGCTTTTTCTTCAGCTCTTCATAAGCAAGATGAAGAGCACCAACACCATCAGGCTGCATTTCTTTTGTATATAATTGATAGTTGCCGCTTGGTTCATATACTTGAATCCCGCCGCGTACAAACACCTTCATTCCACTCTTTGGTGAAAAAGGCAGCTTCGCTGCAGAGCGCTGGAACATGACAGCTTGCATGCGTGCGTTTTCGTCTTTTAAGGTGAAGTAAACATGTCCTCTTGAATGAATCTTCACATTGGATAACTCACCTTTGATCCAAATATCTTCTAAATGCGGATCAACATCAAATTTTCTTTTTATGTATTTTGTAAGGGCTGTGACCGTCACAAAGGCTTTTTCACTCATGACGTATTCCTCCTCTTCAAAAACGCACATTCATCCACCAGCAGCATGCAGGTGGATGAATGGATAAAGCTTATGCTAATGTACGTTTTGCTGATTTAACCGTATTGTGTGCAAGCATCGTAATCGTCATTGGACCGACTCCGCCAGGGACTGGTGTGATATAAGAAGCTTTTTCTTTTGCCTCTTCAAAATCAACATCTCCAACAAGCTTCCCAGTATCTAAACGATTGACTCCTACATCAATAACAATAGCGCCTTCTTTAATTTGATCAGCTTTAATAAAGTTTGCTCGACCGACGGCAACAACTAAAATGTCCGCTTTCAACGTATGTTCTGAAATATTCACTGTTCTTGAATGGCAGTAAGTAACCGTTGCGTTTTCGTTTAACAGCAATTGCCCTACTGGTTTACCGACAATATTGCTGCGTCCCACAACAACGACTTCTTTTCCAGAAAGATTAACACCCGTTTTGTTTAGTAATTCAACAATACCCGCTGGTGTACATGGAAGGAATGTGTCCTCCCCAAGCAGCATTTTCCCGATATTCAATGGATGGAAACCATCAACATCTTTTTCAGGTGAAATACGTTCAATAACGGCTTTTTCAGAAATATGTTTTGGCAGTGGAAGCTGAACAAGAATCCCGTGGAATTGGTCATTCGCATTGTACTGATCAATCAGCTGAAGCAATTCTTCTTCTGTTAAAGAAGCATCTAAATGATCAAGCTGGAAATGCATACCCATTGTTTCTGCTGCTTTTTTCTTCCCGCGTACGTAAGAAAGTGAAGCCGGATCATCACCGATTAGAATAACGGCAAGACCAGGTGTGACACCTTTTTGTTTTAGCTCTTCTACTTCTTTTGCTAATTGCTCACGCTTTTCTTTTGCTGTTTCTTTCCCATCGATGATTGTTGCTGTCATGTCGAATCCTCCTATTGCTGCTTTAGGTCGTTTTTAATGTTTGAAAGTACACCATTTACAAATTTCGGTGCTTTATCATCACCGAATAACTTGGCCAGTTCAATCGCTTCATTCATTGAGACACTAAGCGGGATATCTTCTTGATACACCATCTCGTACACAGACAGCCTTAAAATGGCTCTGTCTACGTTTGCAATACGATCGAGTTTCCAATTCACTAGATGCTGTGAAATCATGTCATCGAGCTTGTCCTTTTGTTCAAGCACACCGAAAACCAGCTCCTCGAAAAAAGGATCTGATTCTTGTTCATCCAGCGCATGTGTAATGGCCTCTTTCGGATCAATATTGCTCACATCAATTTGAAATAATGTTTGTAGCGCCTTTTCTCTTGCAGTTCTTCTTTTCATTATTTACTCCTTTAACCACTTTATCCGCTTGTCGTTAAGCCATACAGAGATCATAACATATTTTGACCGTGGTCGCACCAAGATCCATGCGAGCTGTGACGAAAAACGAATCAATCAACGCGTGAGATCATTATTATTCGGAAATGAACCAAAAATGGGCTTTAAAAAACCAAAGAGGCAACGCCTCCTTGGTTTCACTTCAACTCTTTTTTACATTTCTTGATCTACTTCAGCCTCAGATGCTTTAGTATCAAATTGAATACCAACGACATGAATATTGATTTCATTAATCGTTAAGGCAGTCATGTTCAAAAGAGTTTGACGGATATTTTCTTGTACAGCAGTGGATACCTTTGGAATGGATAGGCCAAATTCAACCACACAATACACATCGATTGTGATGCCTTCATCAGAGACATCTACTTTCACACCTTTACGGTGATTTTTCTTACCAAAACGTTCTGCTACATCAGCAGCGAAATTGCCGCGCATTTCGGCAATGCCTTCGACTTCTGAAGCGGCGATCCCAGCAATGACCTCAATCACTTCTGGTGCAATTTGCACTTTTCCCAATTGATCTTCATCAAGGTTCATTTCAAGCAAATTGTTTTCTGACACGATCATTCACCTCCGAAAGCTGTGATTATTTCATGATTTGGTATGTTTCTAAAAACTTCGTATTAAAATTACCGCTCACAAATGTTTCATGCTCAAGTAACCTTAGATGGAATGGGATCGTTGTGTAGACTCCTTCAATGACGAATTCTTGAAGCGAGCGTTTCATTTTCGCAATCGCTTCTTCTCTCGTTTTACCATATGTGATCACCTTTGCAATCATACTATCGTAATATGGCGGAATCACATAGCCCGGATAAGCGGCAGAATCAACACGTACTCCTAGACCGCCTGGCGGAAGATACATTTTAATTTCACCAGCTGATGGCATGAAGTTTTTCTCTGGGTTCTCTGCATTAATACGGCATTCGATCGCCCATCCTTCGTAGACGACATCCTCTTGTGTAAGAGAAAGTTTTTCACCTGATGCCACTTTAATTTGTTCTTTGATCAAGTCAACACCTGTGACCATTTCTGTTACAGGATGCTCTACTTGAATACGGGTATTCATTTCCATGAAGTAGAATTTCTCTTCATTATAATCATAAATGAATTCAACCGTTCCAGCACCAGTGTATTCAACAGCTTCTGCTGCTTTTACGGCTGCTTCACCCATTTGCTCACGGATGTCTGCATTCAGCGCTGGTGATGGCGTTTCTTCAAGAAGCTTTTGCATTCTTCTTTGGATCGAGCAATCACGCTCTCCTAAATGAATAGTATGACCATGCTGATCTGCAAGCACTTGGATTTCCACGTGTCTAAAGTCTTCAATGAACTTCTCTAAATAGACGCCAGGGTTACCAAAGTTTTGCGCTGCTTCCTGCTGCGTGATGGTGACACCATTAATGAGCTCTTCTTCGGTACGAGCCACACGGATTCCTTTACCGCCACCGCCTGCAGTTGCTTTAATAATGACAGGATACCCAATACTTGCTGCTGTTGAAACAGCATCATCAAGATCTTTTACAATGCCTTGAGAACCAGGAACAATCGGAACCCCGGCATCTTTCATTGTTTCCCTTGCGACATCTTTCGTTCCCATTTTGGAAATGGCTGACGCAGTTGGCCCAACAAAGATGACATTGCATTCCTCGCAAAGCTCTGCGAAGTCTGCATTTTCAGCAAGGAAGCCGTATCCTGGATGGATGGCGTCTGTCCCTGTTAATTTTGCTACACTGACAATATTCGTGACATTTAAATAACTATCTTTTGAAGCAGTCGGTCCGATGCAATATGCTTCATCAGCCATTTGAACATGAAGCGCATCGCGATCCGCTTCAGAAAATACCGCAACTGTTTCAATTCCAAGCTCTTTACAAGCGCGGATAATTCTAACTGCGATTTCTCCTCTGTTTGCAATTAATAGCTTTTTAATCATGATCGTACTCCTTACTCTGCTTTCACTAGAAAGAGGGGTTGTCCGAATTCTACAAGCTGACCGTTCTCAGCTAATACTTCGACGATTTCACCTTTTACTTCTGCTTCGATTTCATTAAACAGTTTCATCGCTTCTACGATGCACACAACTGTGTTTTCCTTCACCTTAGAACCTGATGTCACATAAGGATCTGCTTCTGGTGAAGATGAAGCATAAAATGTGCCAACCATTGGGGATGTGATTTTATGCAGATTTTCAGACGCAGCTGCCTCTTGTGCAGGGGCTTCGGTCTGAGCTGGAGCTTGTGCTTTAGGAGCTTGTTGAGCTGGAGCTGCTTGGACAGGAGCCACTGGTGCCGCAACTTGCTGAACGACTTCTTTATTTTTCTTCAGTTTGATTTTTGCACCTTCGTTTTCGTACGTAAATTCATCAATTGTAGATTCGTCAATTAATTTAATCAGTTCATGAATTTCTTCAATTTTTAACATGGATTTGCACCCCTATGTATGGATTTATCTTTTTCTTATAGGCTAGTACTAAAAGTACATACTATAACCATCTTACAGGAGGATTTCAATGAATTCAACTACTATTGTGGCGAAGCGCCTCGCGAAAGCACCTTGGAGAAGGCGCCAAACCGCATCAAAAAACGCCCTTTTCGGCAAAGGGCGCCTGTTCATTTTTTATTAATTGGAGGGCTCAAAAGTGACAGCTACGTTATCAAGACCTCTCATTTCTTTTGTGACCATATCAATAATATCGGCCGCTTGGGACTTTGATTTTTTGTCAGAACGAACCGTGATGCTTACTTTATCTCCCTCAGCACTCACTAGCGCATCTTTATATCCTTTTGTTTTAATTAAGGTTTCGAGCTGACGCTCCGTTCCTTCTGCCTCACTTAGCGCTGTCATTTGATCATACGCTTCACTTTTTTCTTGTGCTGTTGCATCATCACTGGATACGATTTCGTTGAACTCTTCGCGCTGTTTGCTTCGTTTATCTTCAAGCTCTAATCTATATGTTGTAAAAAGCTCATCGTCTGTTTGCTCCGACACAGCTTTTCCTTCTTCACCGCTTGTTTCGATATCCTCTTGTTTGCCATTTGTTTCTTTGTCATTGGACTTCTCATCAGCACCTTTTTCCGTTCCTTTGTCCGTTCCTTTTTCTGTTTCAGTCTTTTTCTCTTCCGTTCCTTTTGATTTCACCTCTTCTACTGTCACTGCATTTTCACCTTGTGGAGACATGATATAGTACACACTTAAGACGACAACTAAACTTAGCATCGTTAATAGCCAAACCGTTTGTTTTTTTAACATCATTCCGAATCCTCCTTGATTTTTTTAGGGGCAACAGCCACTCTATGGCTCGGTACATCAAGCACTCGTGTAACCGCTTCAATGATGGTTTTCTTTATTTGAACGTTGTCTACTCCTTGAGCAACAACGAGGACACCTCGAATATCTGGCTTTTTCGTTTGAACCACTACAGGTGTTTCTTCATTGCCATTTTTGATGATGACGATTTCTTCTTCTTTTGTTTGATCGGTGACACTTCGCACGCCGCCTTCTTTATCTGTTTCCTCGGTCGTTGTGCTTTTATTGGATTTGTTTTTTTCAAACACTTTTAAAGAAGTTGCGTCTACATTGACCACAATCGATACGTCCTCAACGCCAATGATGGTCTCTAAAATTTCTTTCAGCTGATTTTCGTATTCTTGCTCCACATCCTCAATCGAATTCTTTGATTTACTTGACGATGCCGGCTTGAATACTTCCTGCTCTTGTGAAGTTGTTTTTTTAGAAGCAGGAACAGCAGCCTGTTCTTTGTTTGATGGCGGTGACAAGATCTGACTGACTAACATGAAAGATACGCCGATGATGAATACAAGCAGCAAGTAATGGTGCTTCGTTAACTTTGGTTTCCCTTCACCTTTTTCAGGCGGCTGCAAGAATGCTTTCAGCTTTTGCTTCCAGTCCTTGTTATTCATGATCTGCTGCGTCACCTCCCTCAATGTTCAGCGCAATGTGCTCAGGACTCGTATTCCAAACATCAGCAAGCTTCTCTTTCACCCTCGTGATCTCTTTGCTAGAAGATCCAGCGCTTTCCTCCTTTTGCCTGGAGAGATCAATGTCCACCTTTGCCACCGTTTCTACCGCATCACCTGTGAGCGGGGAAAGAACTGCTTTGATGCGAAATTGATCCGCCTCCATATTCTGATCCAGATGCTCCTCATCTGCCAGCACTTCTACGTGTTTCATTTCATAGCTCTCCTTCTCCAGTGGCTCCTTTGCGCTTTTTTCTAGTTGGACAGCCATTTGCTTTAAAATATATGCACGCTGAGAGGCTTGTATTTCTTTTTTTTCTAAATTCATTCGATTTTTTATTTCTTCTGACTGTGCTTCTTCCTTCCCCTTCATCAATTCTGAGAAAATTTGATCAGGGTCTGCCCGAAATAAAGCAAAAATCGGATTGAGCATCACCACAATCAACAGCAGGCTGACGACCATTTTGGCATACTTTTGCATGCTTGAATTGGGAAGCAGAAGATCAATGACAATCGCAAATAAGATAAAGAGAATAATACTTGTGATCCATTCCGTGAGAAAACTCAAAAGGTGTCCCCCTCCTTACTTCATCATCATGGTCAAGTTGCCAGCAGTGATAATGACGGTAATGCTTAAAAAGAACATGAGCGACACGACAGCAAGTGCAGCAAAGATATAAAGCACACTTTTTGAAATGACATCAAGACAGCTGATGATCGGTCCGCCTCCTAATGGCTGAAGAATGGCTGCGGCAAGCTTATATATAAGGGCTAGCGAGAGCACTTTGATCGCCGGGAAGGCGGCAATTGAAATGAGAATAGCGACGCCAACAAGTCCGACCGTATTTTTGAGTAATACAGAGGCACTGATCACGGTATCTGTTGCATCTGTAAACATTCTGCCAAGGACAGGGATGAAATTTCCGGTAATAAATTTAGCTGTACGAAGTGCGATACCATCCGTAACCGCAGCAGATGCACCTTGCACAGAAATGACGCCAAGAAAGACAGTTAAAAAAACGGCTAACCCGCCTATCGCCACATTTCTTAACAGCTGGGCAAGCTGGGTGACCTTGTATTGTTCGGTCAGCGTACTGACAATGCTCAATATCGCTGATAAAAAAATAAGCGGTAGAACGACATATTGAATAAAAACGCCGCTCGTATTCATCAAAAATAAAATAACGGGATGAAAAAATCCGGCTGAGACAAGCCCGCCTGATGAAGCAATAAGTGCTAATAAAAGAGGTATAAGAGCAAGAATAAAACTAGTCATCGTTTGAATCGCTTCTGTAGCATAGGAAATCGCCACATGAAAGCTGTTGAGTGCAATAATGATCAGCACCATATAAACAAGAGCGTAAGCGACTTTGCTGACTGTGCTTTGCTCAAACGCATTCTGCAAAAGCTGCAAAAGTGAACAAAAGATGGTGAGTAAAATCAGTGTGCCTAGAAGCTTTCCGTTTGCTATGACCTCGTGAAAAAGATAATGAACAAAGGCTTTTAGCCATGTTTGGGGAGACAGCTCTTTATCGCCATCAACCATTTCCTTCACTGTTCCTTTTTGGCTTTCTGGCAGAAAGCCGCCATACTCGTCCAATATGGTTTCCCAAAAGTCACTGATAGAATGAAGCTCAAGTGCATCAGCCTGTCCATTCGCCACTTCTTCTGCTGCTGGTGCTTCATTTGAGAAAGGCTCTTTTTCTTCTGCACCTGCCTGCGGAGCGATCAGCCAGAAGAAAAGGATCAATCCCATAACAGCTGTCACCCGTTTCATTGTCATCACCTCTTTTCAATTAAGTCATGGACGGGATCATACCTAAGATGGTCTCAATGATGACTGTTAAAATGGGGACTGCCATGACCAAGATAAGAATTTTGCCGCCAAGCTCTATTTTTGATGCAATGGCGCCTTGTCCGGCATCTTTCGTCAGCTGGGCGCCAAATTCCGCAATATAGGCAATGCCAATAATTTTTAAAATGGTTTCAACATACTTCATATTGACGCCGGCACTTGCCGCAATTTTTTCAATCATCGAGATAATGGCATAGATTTGATCAATTAAATAAAGAAAGATTACACACCCTGTAAATACAACAAGCATAAAGGCGAAGGTCGGCTTTTGTTCTTTGACGATTAATGCTAAAAAAGTAGCGATTAAACCAAGTCCAACAATTTGTATGATTTCGATTTGTAAGCCCTCCCCTATCCTTGAAATAGAAATACGGCTTTAATCTTTTTAAACAAATCGTCTACAATGGTTGCCACCATAAACAAAATGTAGATAAACCCAAGCAGCGTGACCCACTGAGCGTACTCCTTTTTCCCCATTTGATCTAAAATCGTATGGAGGAATGCCACAACGATGCCTACTCCCGCAATTTGAAAAATGACGTTTACATCAACGCCCATGCTCTCGACTCCCTTCCTCTCACATCAATAAAAGAATCAGTAGTAATCCGCTTAAAAATCCGAGGCTTCTGACCATTTTTTCATTTTTCGCTTGGGCGATTTCAGCTTCCTTCTCCTCCGATTCCAAATGACCTAAAGCAAGCTTGATATATTTTTGCTGAGACGTGACATCATGCTGGCCAAGTGTTTCTCCAAAGTGCTTCAGTGCCTCATATTCGCCTTTTTTCAAAACGGTTTTTTTCCAAACATCCTCAAGACTCTCATTCCATGCATGCCGTGCAGAAAAAGTTCCGACTTTCAGTTTTTCTGCAAATTGTTCAAATAACCGATTTACAGGAGTACCTACTTGCGACGCAATTTGCTCTGCAGCCCGCGCTAGAGGTGTTTGACCATACATAATTTCCGCTTCAAGAGACTGGAGCGCAAACCGAAGCTGCCGAATTTGTTTCGGCCTGTCGCTATATCGTTTGGCAAACTCGAACCCTCCCCAAGTCGTAGCCGCGACAATCAAAATAGCGCCAATGAGCTTTAACATACGTCCACTCCCCGCCTCCATTTCATCTCTTGTCCGTCTTGGTCATATATCCGCCCGATCGTGCCGGGACCATTCTTGCGATTTAATTCAACATATCGTTCAAACACTCGAAGCTCCCATAACGACTTCAATGATGGGCGTTTATACACATCTTCAAGTGAATAGCCATGAACTGAGACGATAATGGTGACTCCGGCATGAATCGCTTCTAAAAGTGCCTGCACATCCTCGCTTTTTCCGATTTCATCGACGATCATGACCTCTGGACTCATAGACCGAATCATCATCATCAAGCCTTCAGCCTTTGGACACGCATCGAGCACGTCAACCCGGTGTCCAAACTGGTGCTGCGGTACCCCTCTTATACACCCAGCGATTTCAGAACGCTCATCTATAATGCCTGTTTTTTTAGGAGGAATTGCTTTTGTGCCAGTACTAGCCAGTCTTGCTACATCCCGCAATAATGTCGTTTTCCCTGTTTGCGGTGGACCGATGATGAGTGTATTGCACCAGTGCTCTTCATATAAATAAGGAAGAAAGGGAAGCGCAATCCCGAGTTTTTCTTTTGCAATGCGGATATTAAATGAAGAGATATCTCTTAATCCTTTGACAATACCGTTTTCAACGATCACCTTTCCTGCAAGTCCCACCCGGTGTCCGCCAGATATGGTGATGTAGCCTTGCTTTAGTTCCTCTTCAAGTGTGTACATGCTGTAATTGCTCAACCTGCCTAATAGCTGAGACGCATCTTCTCCTGTTGTGTGATAAGAAAGAAAGCGCGGTTTTCCTCTTTGCATCAATTCAATAGGACGATCCGTGCGAATGCGGATTTCTTCTATTTGATCCCATTCTGCTTCTTTTAGCAGTCTAAGTTCTTGTCCAATCGAGTGCGGGAGAATATCCAACAAACTCCGCAACGAATTCCCCTCCTTTTTTTCTTCTCTAAAATGTATGATGGGAGTCGTTAATTATGCCAAGCCGTTTCACTTATAGATCCCAACAAGAATAAACACGACACCAATGAAAATAAAGACGAGCTTGGCATAAGATAACTGCCCTGCGATTTGATAGATTCCAATCGTCATCGTGATAATAAAAATGAGCGGCCCAATGATCGCCAATATACTATTGATGACAACCGCTTTTCGAACGTCATTTGTGACTAAAATGAGGATGGCAGCCGTCAGTTCAATCGCGGCCGATAAGAACCTCATGCCTGCCATTGCAGCTACTGACGGATGGATGCCTGGGAAAAGAAATGGTTTCATATAGAACCTCCAGCTTTTTTTACACTATATGCTTGTCTAGCTGAAAGTAGTCTTGTTTTTCGGGAAGGAAAAGAGATGAATGAGAGAATTGAGAGAATGCCTACCTTTTGGGGAGTCTTACATGTTTTACAATAAAAAAAAGACTGTAAACACGAGGTTTACAGTCTTTCTTCGTTCATTACGCTCTTGACACGTATGAACCGTCTGATGTATTAATGACTAGTTTATCTCCTTGGTTCACAAAGAAAGGAACGTTGACGATTAAACCAGTTTCAGTTTTTGCAGGTTTTGATCCGCCTGATGTTGTGTCGCCTTTAATACCAGGCTCTGTTTCTACTACTTCTAGTTCTACCGTGTTTGGAAGTTCTACTCCAAGAGTTTCAGCACCGTACATCACAATTTGAACCGACATATTTTCTAGCAAATATTTCAGCTCATCTTTAATTTGTGTTTCACTTAGTTCAAGCTGCTCATAAGAACTTGTATCCATGAAGACATGCTGGTCGCCATTTGCGTACAAGTATTGCATTGTTTTTGTTTCAATTTGAGCTTTCGCTACTTTTTCGCCTGCACGGAATGTTTTTTCTTGAATGGCACCAGTACGCAGGTTACGCAGTTTCGAACGAACAAACGCTGCGCCTTTCCCTGGCTTTACGTGTTGGAAATCCACTACACGCCAAATACCGCCGTCCACTTCAATTGTCAGGCCTGTACGAAAATCGTTTACTGAAATCATTTTGTCATCCTCCTACATTTCACCATCATAATATGATAAGTTCTTTCGGTGAGTGGGTCAATCGTTTATTGCCGTCAGCTGTCAGGACAATATCATCCTCAATTCTCACGCCGCCGACATCCGGCAAGTAAATCCCCGGCTCAACTGTCACAACCATTCCTTCTTCTAAGACGACCTCTGATCGTGAGGAAAGGCCTGGCGCTTCATGCACTTCCATCCCTAGCCCGTGGCCAGTTGAATGCCCGAAGTATTGACCATAGCCATACTTTTCAATGATGTCACGTGTGATGCGATCAGCTTCTTTTCCTGTTAAGCCTGGCTTGATTCTATCCACACCAGCGTTTTCTGCTTCTAATACGATATGATAAATTTCCTTTAGCTTATCGCTCGGTGTGCCGACAGCAATCGTTCTTGTCATATCAGAACAATAACCTTTATAGTAAGCACCGAAATCGAGTGTGACTAAATCACCAGATTCAATCACCTTTTCACTCGCTCTTCCGTGCGGCAGGCTTGAACGAACACCTGAGGCGACAATCATATCGAATGAAGATCCTTCAGCGCCTTCTTTTCTCATGAAAAATTCAAGCTCGTTCATGACAGCAATTTCCGTCAAGCCCGGCTTGATGTAAGTGAGAATATGTTCAAAGGCGTGATCTGCAATCTTCGCAGCTTCCTCTAATATCTTAATCTCTTCACTAGACTTAATCAAGCGCAACTTTTCAACTGATTCTGAGACCGGAACAAGCTCTATATCGCCTGCTTTATCTGCATACTGCTGGTACGCGGCAAATGTCATATGATGTTGTTCAAACCCAAGGCGTTTTATCCCAAATTCCTTTGCCATTTGGGCTGCGGTTTCCACGATGTTTCCTTTATGTTCAATAATGTCGTAGCCTTTTACTTGGTCCTTCGCTTGCTCTGTATAACGGAAATCCGTGATAAAAGCTGCCCGGTCCTTTGAAACAACGGCAAGACCGGCTGAGCCAGTAAAGCTGGTCATGTACTGTAAATTAAAGCTGCTCGTAATGACAAGACCATCGATCTCCAATTCAGATAAAAGTGTTCTTAACTTTTCAAGTTTCATGATACTGCTCCCCCTTCACTGACTAAATAACGAATCGCCAATTTATACCCTTCTAAACCAAGACCAACGATTTGCCCTTGGCATACTGGAGCAAGTACAGAATGATGGCGGAATTCCTCTCTCTTATGAACGTTTGAGATATGTACTTCAATGACGGATAAAGAAATACTTGCAATGGCATCTCTCAGCGCATAGCTGTAGTGTGTAAAAGCACCCGGGTTAAACACGACTCCATCGTACTGATCTTCTCCCTCATGGAGCGCATCAATCAAATCCCCTTCGTGATTCGATTGAAAGAACGTTAACTGGATATTGGCTCTTTCTGCAAACTGGAACAAATCCGTTTCTAAATCTGTCAGCGTCTTACTTCCGTAAACAGCAGGCTCTCTTTTGCCAAGCCTATTTAAATTGGGCCCATTCAGCACAAGAAAATGAGGCATACGACCACTCCTTCACCCTAATTCAATCAATATCGAGATCTGTTTCTTTTTCCTTAGAAACCTTTCGTTTCCAAAAATATTTTATCATATGAATAGGTGATTTACACTTTATTCTGTCTTTTTCCCGAGTGCCCTTGCAAGCTTCTGACTCGTTAATTCATTATATTCAAATGAAATACTGTATCCGACAAACATGCCATATATAATATATAGGCAAAATGTCGTAACGATGGTGCTTTGCTGCAAATCCTGGACTTGCTTTACATCTGGGAAAATGGGATTAAATACGTAAAAAACGAGCAGCCATAAAAGCGCGCCATATATCAGTCCCATCCAATAGCCTTTGATTCGTTTTAAAAGCCCATAATAAATAAAGGCTGCTCCAATAGATAAAACCCCTAAAAGCACAATACTAATAAAAGTACCAAGTCCGCCCTTTTTCCACTCTCCGAGCACAAAAGGCTGAAGGAGCATATTCGGACTCACCTCTGAGAAATGAAACATATGGGTCAGGAACCCGATAAAGCCCCAAAAAACACCGCCGACAAAGCCTGTCGCAGCTGCTCTTGCCACCAGCGATGACGTTTGTACGGACTGATTTTTTTCTTCTTGGTTTTTCTTTTCATCACGTTTCATTTGTGAACACCTCCAGCAAGTAGTATGTCCAAAATGTCATGAAAAAAAAGGATTCCATCCGTGAGTGTAAAATTTTTATAACAGGGTATACTGGCTAAAAAGAGGCAGATAGAATTCTAGTAGATAATCGACCTGTGCGCTAGTGATTTCCCCTCATTTCCTGTACAATAAAGGTATAAGGAAATGCATGTAAATTACAGGAAACAGGCAGGTTGATGAAATATGTCCAATCAAACAAAACCTCCAGCATATGGAGGGCAGGCAGTTGTCGAAGGTGTCATGTTCGGAGGAAAAAAGAACTATGTGACAGCGATTCGGCGAAAGGATCAGTCCATTGAGTTTTTGAAGCTTCCCCGGACCTCCAATAAACGAACCGCCTTTCTCAAGAAAATCCCCTTTGTCAGGGGTGTTGCTGCACTTGTTGAAGCAAGCGCAAATGGCAGTAAGCACTTAAACTTCTCCAGCGAGCGCTATGACTTAGATCCTTCAGAAGATCATACTCTTGAAAAAGAACAAAAAAGCTCGAAATTATCCATGATTTTCGGCATTGCTGTGATCGGAGTTCTCTCTCTTCTCTTTAGTAAATTTGTCTTTACCCTAGTACCTGTCTTTTTAGCTGAACTTGTGCGGCCCGTATTTTCAGGGAATTTCGCACAAATCGCAGTGGAAACATTCTTTAAATTGGTTCTTTTATTAGGCTATATTTACTTTATTTCCATGACCCCTTTAATTAAAAGGGTATTTCAATATCATGGCGCAGAACATAAAGTCATAAACTGCTATGAACAGAATCTTGACATCACAGTGGAAAATGTCCAAAAACAATCACGGCTGCATTATCGATGCGGCAGCAGCTTTATTTTATTCACTGTCATTGTCGGAATGTTCGTCTATTTACTCGTACCGACAGATCCTTTATGGGTGAGAGTTTTGAATCGCTTGGCGCTCATTCCGGTTGTTCTGGGCATTTCATTTGAAGTGCTTCAGCTCACGAACAAACTACGAGAAGTGCCTGTGCTTAAAGTGCTTGGCTATCCTGGCCTTTGGCTGCAATTGCTCACAACAAAGGAACCCTCTGACGATCAAGTCGAGGTAGCCATTGCAAGTTTTAATGAACTTCTTCGTTTAGAGGAAGCGTCTGAGAAACAAGCGTCAGATTCTGCTCATCAAGTGATCTAACTTATAAATCCGGTAAATTCCTTCGGAGGTGGACAGTTATGAATCGCCGAGTACATCCTGCTTTTACCATTATTTTCGCTTTAGGTGTTTTGGGATTTGTGTATTTACTCACAACGAATCCAGGCAGACTTTTTACCATGCTGCTATCAGTTGTGATCATTGGAGCGGTTGTGTTTTTCCTATTTAGATGGCTGATGAATCGAAGAACTGGAACAGAGGGCAATCTTTATCGTAAAGCAGTCAAACAATCAAAACGTCGCTACCAGCAGCCTAAACCAAAAACGAAAAGCCAGATGAAAAATCGGGTCACTCATTTGCGAAGCGTGCCGACTGACCACAAGTCTAAGCCCGTCCTTCTCAAAAAGAAAAGCCAAACACAGTTAACTGTGATTGAAGGCAAGAAAAACAAAAAGAAGAATCGCGCCTTATTTTAAAATGTCCAGCTTTTTAAAAATTGCTCGGCCTTCTGTCTGCCTAGATCGACGAGCGCCTTTTTCTTTTCTGTCATCAGGTGAAAATCAGTGGCAATGACGTGTTCTACAGGAATAAAAATAATATGACGTTCGTGTTTTGTGGCGATGTGTCTTTCGTCATGAGCACCACGCATCGTTTCAAAAAGAGCGCCAAACAGTTCAAACGCATTGCGGATGGAGTGTTGAGGGCGTTCTTTTTCGTTTGGGGTTAATGTGACACCGACGAACGGTCTTTTTTTCTCTTCGGCAAACAGCCATATTGGAAAATTGCTGAGCACTCCTCCATCCACGATGGTACAAATACCTTTTGAAGACTTCAGTTTGACAGGCTCGAAAAAATACGGCAGGCTGCAGCTCATCCGAATCGCCCTCGCAACGGAAAAGCGCTCCGGATTTAAGCCGTATGAAGGAAGATCGTCTGGCAGCACGAGGATTTTCCCATTTGTTAAATCAGAAGCAACAATTTTCAGCGAATCTTTTTTCAGATCCCCAAATACGGTGACCCCTTTTCGTTTCAACACGTCTGTCAGCCATTTTTCCAGCCGGTCGCCTTTGTACAGACCGAGGCGCCAGTAAATGGATACCCACCTGAGCATTTTAAACGGAATGAATTGACATCTTCTGTCAAGCAATTGATGTTCATCCATTTCATCTAAAAGCTCCCGAATCTCCTGACTAGTAAAACCTGCTGCGATGAATGAAGCAATGATCGCTCCGGCACTTGTACCAGCAAGGCGGACAAATTGATATCCTCTCGCTTCAAGCGCTTCATAGGCACCCGCAAGTGCTGCCCCTTTAATGCCTCCACCTGAGAACACACCATCTATCTTCATCAAGGAGCCCCCTTTACTTTCACACTATTAATAGTGTAGGAGCATTTGCCTTCAATTAGAACTTTAATCAAAAAGGACACCCATGCTGAGGGTGTCCTTTTTCTTAAGATTCTTGATTTGTTTGTTCGTTTTTCTTTTGAATCGCTTTCAGCTGAACAGATCGCTCGTCGTTTTCTTCAAAGAATTGAACGAGATCGCCGATGCGGTCAATGCTGTTCCAGCTGAGATGATGTTCAATGCCTTCTACATCATCATAAATTTTCTCTTCATCTACACCAATGATTCTTAAAAATTGCTCTAGCAGTTCATGTCTGTATACGAGACGTTTTCCAATTTTTTTGCCTTTCGGTGTTAAAATTAGACCACGATACTTCTCATAAATGAGGTATTCATCTTTATCTAGCTTCTGAACCATTTTTGTTACAGAGGAGGGATGGACAGCGAGTGCTTCTGCAATATCAGAGACTCTGGCATATCCTTTTTCTTCTATCAGCATATATATTTGTTCAATGTAATCTTCCATACTAGGTGTAGTCATAAAACCCCTCCATAATGCACCTTTACTTAATAATCATAACAATTCTACACCATCGCCCATTAAAAAACAAGAAGTGTCCACTGTCTTAACGCTTGTAATTCCACTCGTCTGAGGCATATTTCGTTTTGGCGAGATGATGGACAAACGCTAATTCTTCATCTGTCAGCTCATAAGGCACAAGCTCAATATTTAACCCTTTTTCAAATCCCCGTTTAAACGCAACACGCGCATCGTCTATTGTACAAGTTCGGTCTGAGATTTCATTGATGGCGACCGCTTTGTTTTTAAAGCTTCGCTGCATCCGCTCTCTCACACGGTCGTTTGGATAAAGAAATAAATCGAACAGTTTGTCCTCATCAAGGTCAATTAAAATGGAGCCGTGCTGGAGGATCACTCCTTTTTGTCTCGTTTGAGCACTGCCCGCTACCTTTCTGCCTTCTACGACAAGCTCGTACCAGGAAGGCGCATCAAAGCATACAGACGATCTTGGATTTTTTAAGCTTTCTTTTTCTTTATCTGTTCGAGGAATGGCAAAATACGCATCGAGTCCCAGTTCTTTAAAGCCCTCTAAAATGCCTTCTGAAATAACGCGGTACGCCTCTGTCACCGTCGCCGGCATTTCTGGATGTTCCTCTGACACAATCACGCTGTAGGTCAGCTCCTGGTCATGAAGAACCCCTCGCCCTCCAGTTGGTCTGCGGACAAACCCAAGGCCATAGCGCTCGACTGCTTCCATGTTGATTTCCTTTTCAACATGCTGAAAATACCCAACAGACAATGTCGCCGGATTCCATCCATAAAAACGGATGACAGGCGGGATGAGCTTCTCACTATGCCAATAAAGCAAGGCTTCATCCATTGCCATGTTAAAAGCAGGGTCTTGATTTCCTGTATCAATGAAACACCATTTCTCTTTTTGCATATAAAAATCCCTTCTCTTTTACGTAGTCAATGTTAGCTGATGGTGATGGCCACCGGTTTTCTCTCTTCATCAGTCTATCAAATAGGGAACGAATTGAAAATAATTCTTACCATTTATGATGACAAGTTTCTTTTGCTTTACTATAATAGTATTTGTCTAAAACGTACCATCAGACAGGCCACTGTGCTGATGCTCAAGAAGGAGTCGAGTTGTATTGTCAATATTCAACTATATCGTCCTCTCACTTTGTGGACTTTTCGTTCTTTATTCCGTCGGCAGCTACATTTATCAGCAGCGCATTATGAAAACGCTGACGGAAGAAGAATTTATTAAAGGTTACCGCAAAGCTCAACTCATTGATGTGAGAGAGCCAAATGAGTTTGAAGGCGGACATATTTTAGGGGCAAGAAACATCCCCCTTTCCCAGCTAAAGCAGCGCAAAAATGAAATTCGTCCTGACAAGCCTGTTTATCTCTATTGCCAAAACAATTTGAGAAGCGGAAAAGCAGCCCAAACTTTACGTAAAAACGGCTGTCGTGAGATTTATAATTTAAAAGGCGGCTTTAAAAAATGGGGCGGCCGTATCAAAACGAAGAACTAACAAAAAAGACTCTGGGAGCGTGATCCCCCTTGAGTCTTTTTTCTTTATTTTCTTTCAAAAACAAGGACTGGATTCCGCGCGGCCTTTGTTTCGTCCATTCGTTTGACGACTGTCGTATGCGGCGCTTCCTGCACCACTTCAGGATTCTCTTCTGCTTCTTTGGCAATCTGAATCATCGCTTCGATAAAGGCATCAAGAGTTTCTTTTGATTCTGTTTCAGTTGGTTCAATCATGATACATTCCTCTACATTGAGCGGGAAGTAGATCGTTGGCGGATGATAACCAAAATCAAGTAATCGTTTGGCAATATCCAGTGTCCGCACACCTAATTTTTTCTGACGTTTACCTGAAAGAACAAATTCATGCTTACAGTGACGGTCAAATGGCAAATCGAAATGAGCACTTAAGCGGCGCATCATATAGTTCGCATTTAACACGGCATTATCAGTTACAGCCTTTAAGCCGTCTGGACCCATAGAGCGAATGTACGCATATGCTCTGACGTTAATGCCAAAGTTGCCATAGAACGGCTTAACGCGGCCAATTGATTCTGGTCGATCATCATCAAAGTAAAAGCGGCCTTCCTTCTTCACAAGCACCGGCTTTGGCAAGTAAGGGATCAAATCCTTTTTGACTCCTACAGGACCTGAACCAGGGCCTCCGCCTCCATGTGGACCTGTAAAGGTTTTATGGAGATTTAAGTGAACAACGTCAAACCCCATATCCCCCGGTCTTGCTCTGCTTAAAACGGCATTCAAGTTCGCTCCATCATAATAAAGCTTGCCGCCAGCTCCGTGAACGATTTCAGCCATTTCTAAAATATTTTCTTCGAATAGGCCGAGTGTATTCGGATTCGTCAGCATTAAAGCAGCTGTTTCTTCATTGACAACACGGCGCAGGTCCTCTAAATCAACAAGCCCATTCGCATCAGATGCGACGGTAATGGTTTCAAATCCGGCCACTGTCGCAGATGCCGGGTTCGTTCCATGGGCAGAATCAGGCACAATGACTTTTGTTCGCTTATGGTCTCCTCTTGCTTCATGGTACGCACGGATCATCATGAGTCCTGTCCATTCCCCGTGTGCTCCTGCCGCAGGCTGTAATGTCACAGCGTCCATCCCCGTAATTTCTTCAAGATGATCACCCAGGTCGTGGAGTAACTCTAATGCACCTTGCACAGTGTCTGCCTCCTGTAGTGGATGGACTTGCGCGAAGCCTGCAAGGCGTGCGACCTTTTCATTAATCTTCGGATTATATTTCATCGTACAAGAGCCAAGAGGATAAAATCCGGAATCGACCCCATGATTACGCCTTGATAATGCTGTATAATGACGCATGATATCAAGCTCAGATACTTCTGGAAGCTCAGCATCCTCATGACGGATGTACGTGTCATCAAATAAAGCTGGGATCTCCTGTTCAGGTACATCTAAATCAGGCAGGCTATAACCAATTCTTCCTTCTTTGGATAATTCAAAAATAAGCCGCTGATCTTGTTTATTCATGGCGATCCCCCAATTCCTTAATGAACGTATCAATTTCTTCTTTCGTTCTTAGCTCTGTTACAGCGACAAGCATGTGATTTTGAAGCTCTGGGTAGTCTATTCCTAAGTCATAGCCGCCGACGATTCCTTTTTCAAGCAATCGTTTATTGGCTTCTTTCACAGGCTCTTGTAATTTGATCACAAATTCATTAAAATGGGTCCCTTCTATATCAGCGAGCAGTCCATATGTTTCTGCCTGCGTCTTCGCATAGTGGGCTTTTTGTACGTTTTGATAGGCGATTTCTTTGATGCCTGTTTTTCCGAGTGCTGTCATGGCAACGGAAGCGGCTAATGCATTTAATGCCTGATTCGAACAAATATTGGATGTCGCCTTATCTCTTCGAATATGCTGCTCACGCGCTTGAAGGGTCAGCACAAATCCACGAACACCATTTTCATCTTCTGTCTGTCCGACTAAACGACCTGGCACTTTTCGCATCAACTTTTTCGTCACAGCAAAGTATCCGCAATGAGGCCCGCCAAACGCAGCTGGAATGCCAAACGGCTGTGCATCACCAACGACAATGTCTGCCCCAAGTTTTCCTGGCGGCGTCAGTAACCCGAGGGCAAGCGGATTGCTTGAGACAATGAACAGACTTTTTCCTTTATGCGCAATAGGTTCAATGTCTTTTAAAGGTTCGACGACACCAAAAAAGTTTGGATATTGCACAAGAACCGCTGCTGTATCGTCGCAGACAGCCTTCTCTAATGCAGCTAGATCTGTCTGTCCTTTTTTCGCAGGCACTTCAACAACTTCGATGTGCTGTCCTTTGGCGTATGTTTTTAGCACTGCTCTTGATTCAGGGTGAACCGTTTCAGAAACAACCACTTTTTTCTTTTTTGTGTGTCCCGCAGCCAGCATCGCCGCTTCAGCTAATGCCGTCCCGCCATCATACATCGAGGAGTTAGCAAGATCCATACCCGTCAGCTCAGCAATCATTGTTTGAAATTCAAAAATGGCTTGTAGTTCACCTTGCGAAATCTCCGGCTGATATGGTGTGTATGCTGTATAAAATTCGGAACGTGAGATGACATGATCAACAATGACAGGCTGGTAATGATCATATACACCAGCACCAAGAAACGATGCATAGGAAACCGTATCCTTATTCTTTGCAGCTAATCGGGATAATTCCCTTACAAGCTCTGTTTCAGATGCGGCTTCTTTAATGTTGTATGCTCCTTTAAATCTCACTTTTTCTGGGATATCTGAAAAAAGCTCATCAATCGACTGAACGCCGATGACATCCAGCATTTCTTTTTGATCTTGCTCAGTTTGCGGCAGATACCTGTGCTTCATCCTCTATTCCCCCTCATTATTTGGCTCTTTTATAAAATGGTGTTGCGACGATTTTAGCTTTTAGACGTTTTTTGCGAACTTGTACTTCCACCTCTGCCTGAAGCTGCGCCTGAGAAGATTCGATTAAAGCAAGCCCGACATTTTTCTTTAATGTTGGGGATTGTGTGCCCGTTGTGACAACCCCAATCTGCTTTTCTCCTGAAAAGACCGGATAGTCTGTGCGCGGAATCCCTTTATCGATCATTTCAATGCCGACAAGCTTTCGTTTCGTCCCTTCTTCTTTTTGTTTTTTGAGCGCTTCTTTGCCAATAAAATTGGCTTCTTTATCCGTTTTGACAGCAAAGCCAATCCCGCCTTCTAATGGAGAGATATCCTTTGTCAGCTCCTGGCCGTAAAGCGGAAGTCTTGCTTCAAATCTCAAGGTGTCACGTGCACCGAGCCCGCACGGTATTAATCCTTTTGGCTCGCCTGCTTCTAATAAAGCCGACCAAATATGGATTGCATCTTCTGACTGGCAGTAGATTTCAAAGCCGTCTTCCCCTGTGTAGCCCGTTCTGGAAACAAGCACTTCTTTTTGAGCGACCTCAGCTTTTGATAAAAATGTAAATGGCTTGAGAGATGTCACCTCTTCATCCGCCACATCTTTCATAATGTCAGCAGCAAGAGGTCCTTGAAGGGCTAGCAAGGCGATTTGATCAGAGACATTTTGGATCAATACATCGTTCTCACCTTGATGCTGAAGCAGCCAATCCACATCTTTTTCGATATTTGATGCATTAATGACAAGCAAATAATTGTTCTTTTCTTTTTGGTAGACGAGCAGATCATCCACCGTCCCGCCATCTTCATAGCACATGGCTGTATATAGCGCCTTACCATCTGTCAGCTTAGACACATCATTGGTTAATAACCTTTGTAAAAAAGGAAGGGCATCTTGACCTTTGATTTCCACCTCACCCATGTGAGACACATCAAAAAGCCCTGCCTTTGTTCGAACAGCTTCGTGTTCTTCTTTAATGGAAGAAAATTGGACAGGTAATTCCCAGCCCCCGAAGTCAATGGTTTTTGCGCCAAACATTTCATACGCATGAAAAAGCGGTGTTCGTTTCAACATCAATCGTTTCCCCCTTTTTTCTTTCAGTGCAGTTCACAAGCTGAATTTTCAGAAAAAAATCACAGCAAAAAAGGACAGAGCGCTCCCTTTTATCAAAAAGAAGTCTCTGTCCTTGCACCTGAAAGTTTACAGCACAACATCATTGTGCGTTTTCCCCTTTGGTGGTTTGCTAAAAAACGATGAGCAAACACTCTCCAGAGTTGCGTCCGGTAAGAGTACTTTTGCCTGAGAGATTCACTGAAACGATTCAGCTTGCTCCTTCGGCGCCTGCCAGTGCAAAATAACTGCCAAATCTCTCCCCATACCATCATCCGCTCATATTCTTCACATTTATTGGACATACTATCAAAATGGGTGACTTATTTTCTAGATCACTTACCAACATCCTACCATTAGAAACGGATGAAGAGCAACAGAAAAATCATTAACATTTTTTAAATAGTCATTCACTATCATTCGCTTTTATTCATATATCTAGTCTTTTAAAGACCTCTTAAAAAATGAAGCGTTTAAATACTGAACAATTTTATCCACAACCTACTAGAAAGGCAGGCGATCACATTGAATATTCAAACGATTTTCGATCAGGAATGGGCAAGTGAATTTCAGCAGCGGCTTGCAGCAGACGGCCCCTGGGCGAACTGGGAAATGTACCGTTTAGCGACGCAGGTCCAAAAAGTCACAGCCATTGATTCATTTGAAGGACTGCAAGCTCCCGCACACCTGCCTGCATTAACCCCTTTAAAACACCAGCTTGAAGTAGCCAGAAGAGTCGTAGAAGAGATGAACGGAAAAGCCATTTTAGCAGATGAAGTAGGACTTGGAAAAACCGTAGAAGCAGGACTCATTATCAAAGAATACATGATTCGTGGACTTGCAAAAAAAATTCTTATACTCGTCCCCGCCTCCCTTGTATCTCAATGGGTACAGGAGCTGCGGACGAAATTTTACATTGATGCTGTCGAACAAAAAAAGAGCTACGTGTGGGAGCAGTGTGACGTCGTGGTTTCCTCCATTGATACAGCCAAAAGACCGCCGCATCGAGACACCATTTTATCAATTGCCTACGATATGGTCATTATTGATGAAGCACATAAACTGAAAAACAATAAAACGAAAAACTATGAATTTGTGAGAAATCTGAATAAGAAATTCTGCTTACTGCTGACAGCGACGCCTATCCAAAACCGTATCGGAGAAATATTTAATCTCGTTTCCCTTCTGAAGCCAGGCCACCTAGGGAATGAACATCAGTTTAAAGATGTTTTTGCCAAAAAGGATTTGCAGCTTGAAGACCATGACCGATTAAAACAGCTTGTGAATAAAGTGATGATTCGTAATCGAAGGCAAGACACAGGCATCGAGTGGACAAAACGGCATGTCAAAACGATTTCCATTGATTTCTCTCCAACAGAACAAACATTATATGATGAAATCTGCAAGCTGAAAGAGAACCCGTCTTATACAAAGCACATGTTTTCCATCATGACCTTGGAACGGGAATGCTGTTCAAGCCGCGAGGCGGTCTATATGACGATAAAAAAAATGCAGGAAGAAGAAAAACATATCCTTGGAGCCTCTGCTATAGCGCAAATTATGGAGAAAATCAATCAAGTTCAGCAAAATACAAAGGCGCTCGAAGTGGTCAAGCTTATTCAGCAGTTAAATGAAAAGGTCATTATTTTCACCGAATACCGCGCGACACAAATTTATTTACAATGGTTTCTTCAGCAAAATGGCATCAGCTCCGTTCCTTTTCGGGGCGGCTTTAAGCGGGGCAAAAAAGATTGGATGAAAGATTTATTTAGAGAACGGGCGCAGGTGTTAATTGCGACAGAAGCGGGCGGCGAAGGAATCAACCTTCAGTTTTGTAACCAAATCATCAACTACGATCTTCCGTGGAATCCGATGCGTCTAGAACAGCGGATTGGACGTATCCACCGCCTTGGTCAAGAGCGAGATGTCCACATTTACAATATGGCAACAAACGGTACCGTTGAGGAACACATCTTAAAACTTTTATATGAAAAAATTCAGCTGTTTGAAAACGTCATTGGCGATCTAGATGATATTTTAACGCGAATAGATATCAAAGATGCCGAAACAGAACTGCATCAGATTCTCTTTCAGCACGAATCTGACGGAGACATGAAAAAGAAATTAACTCAGTTTGCTTCCTATTTAACAGAAGCAAAAACACCACTTTTAGAAAAAAGACAGCAAGGCTCATAAAGGAGAGTTGATCAATGGAGCAGCGTGACATACACACCTTTCTTCTCCGTTTCTTCCAGGCAAATCAATGTGACATACTAGAAGAAAGTGCAGGACATATGACCGTACAACTGACCATCGATATGGATAAATTGATTATGAACCGCCCTTTTTATTGGCACTGGCTTGAAAAAACTGGTGGTGTTCCGGAACCGCGGCAATTGACCCTCATCACCGATCAAAAAAAAGTGGATGATACGATTGAGGGTGAATTTATTCACTTCGGCTCCCCTCGTTTATTTCAAATATTTGAAGCTGTCAAACAGCAGGGCCGTTTTATCCGTCTCTATGAACGAGTCACTCCGCTCACAAACAACCAGATCGCACTCGAGCCATGGCTTGGTCTCAATGTGAAAATTTCTTATCTTGCAGATCGGAAGAAGGATAAGCTTTTATCACTAGGACTTCATCTAATTCGCGGAGAAGTCGTTGAACAATTTCAAGAAAAGCTGGAAACTCGCGAGCTGTCATCTCAAATTCCAGATTATTGCTTTACGATGAGTACAATGATTAAGCCAGAAAGCGGAGTCAAACGGCTCTATAGTCTAATGGAGCGTTACGCCCAAGAGGAGCCAGACGATTGGGCGGTGAGAGCTGTTCAAAAATGGAAGAAAGATGCCGAACTTTTAAACCAATTTTATGAAGGGACTTCAGACACGTCTGTAGAATATGAAATAGAAAGACAAGCACTCAAAACTTTATACGAACCAAAAATCAGTCTTACGATTGAAAATGGCGGGCTTTTTTACTTACAGCAAAAAAGAGGAGGTTGACCCATGGGTCCCCTCCCTTTCATGTGACATACAATTTTCGATCAGCCAAAAGCAACGTTTGTCTGTTTGTATTGGGCGGAAAAATGACGCAAGCAAACTATGAGGTCTTACCATCTGTGTCTTTCCATTTCATGCGTTAAGTGCCTGAAATACACGATTCAGTATTTTAGGAGGGTATTTGTATGGAAAAGAAAACGAACATATTAGACAGTGAATGGGTTCAATTATTACTTGAAGCTCGTAAAGCAGGGCTAACAGTTGAAGAAGTCCGTCAATTCCTCAAATCAAGTGAAAAGTCCTCTGAGTCTCACCCTCTGGTAAGAAGTCATTCTATCAAACCTTTCTGAATGTGCTATAATATCGAAAGGAAGGTGATGACATTGATTGGCCAGCGTATTAAACAATACCGCAATGAAAAAGGCTACTCACTATCAGAACTGGCCGAAAAGGCTGGGGTAGCGAAGTCTTATTTAAGCTCAATAGAAAGAAACTTGCAAACAAACCCCTCCATTCAATTTCTTGAAAAAGTCTCCGCTGTTCTGGACGTCTCGGTTCATACACTGTTACACGAAAAAGATGAAACCGAATACGATGGTCAATTAGATAGTGAATGGGAAAAACTAGTTCGAGATGCAATGACATCAGGGGTTTCGAAAAAGCAATTTCGTGAATTTTTAGATTATCAAATCTGGAAAAAAAAGCAAGAAGAGGAGTAAAGCGCACATTTTAGCGCATACTCCTCCAATTGCTATGCAGAGTTTGATATCAGTCTAAAGACTGGCTTTATTTTTTATCTTCGCTGTGTGCTTTTTCGTTTTCTTTCACGTAGCCTTTTTCATCCGTATGCTTTTTGGGATTGATCGTTAAACCATTCCACTGAGTCGCTTCGAAGGAAAGATCAATTTGAATCGCATCGCCTTGGTATTTATTTTGGATATAGTGACCAGCTTTATCCTTCGTCTGGTCATTGACAAATTCAATGATCATTTCCATTTTATCGTAATCAAACGGGTTCTTTGGAATGCCGTCATACTCTGGAGCCACTGTTCCATCAACAGTTGCTACATTAATCTTCCCACTTTCATGTAAAAACTTCTCATCGACGGCATGACGAAGCTTTTCAAATGCGGTCTGATCCTGTTTTGACGTTAGTTGATGCAAGTCAAGCAGGTTTGCATCGTCTAAGATAATATTTTTCGGATAACCATTTCCACCTTCGGCTCCAACCGTAAGAACACTCACCTGAAACTGGCTGAGGAATTCTTCAGCTGTATTCTTACCGCCATTCTTCGCGGAAGCTCCGTCTTGAAACTGGCTGTAATCAAGACTCATCAGCACTTGATTGATCGCAAGCGATCCTTTATTTTCAAAATGAAATTCTTTCTTGATCCGATCACCAGGTTTTAAGTTCGCAAGGTTGATGGCGCCGGAGTTCTCTTTTGCAGATAAATCCAGCTCTCCTGTTGAGTAGACCGCGTTTGCCGTTTCTACATCGTTAAACGCCGCCCATGTCCCCCCGCCGATTAATGCAAGGCCTAAAGCCCCTGATAATACACCTAAACGAATTGATCTCTTCTTTGTCATGAATGAACCCCCTAATAAATTGTTTTATTGAAACCTAATTAGGTTACAAACGAAAATTTAAGCTTGTTCCTCTGACATATGTAAATCAGCCGTGTGTCTTCGGTGTTTTGCAGCGCCCACAAAATGAAGAGTGGAATAAACGAGCAGCATCACACCTGGTATAATGAGCAGCAACGCAGTTCCAGCCGAAGTCCCTGCATACGAAAGAAGCTTTCCTGCATAAGGAATGTTCACACCCGTATACTGCGCAGCCACCTGATCCGCTTTCACTAGCGTGCCGTCCTGATACATATTATGGTCACCTTTTGTCTCAAAGGCTTTATTTGCTCCCTTTCCTTTCACCCCAACAATTCGGTGGGTCACATAAGACTGGTCCTTCTTCGTTTGAAACGTAATAATATCTCCTTTTTTCAGCGCCTCAGGTGAAGTCACTTCTTTTACGACAATGAGTGAGCCAGTCGAAAACTCTGGTTCCATTGAGCCAGATAATACTTGCTTGAATTGATAACCGAAAATCTGAGGATCTCCTCCTGTCGTTCTTGATGACAATACGACAATAATACATGCAATCATCACAGTGAACACTATCACATAAAGAATACTTCCAGACATCTTCATCCATTTTTTCATGACCTCTTCTCCCCTTCGCCTATCATTGTTTCATTTAAAAGACAGCGCCTTTTAGGATGCCTTTTCTTGACACTTTGCGAGCTGCATATGATTAGTCCAAATGAATGCTTCTTGAGATGCACCAAAACCATTAGGATAATAGATTTTAAACGCATAGATTCCATTCGTTTTCGCTTTATCTGTCGTGACAGTCGTCGTTTCTTGTGTTAAAAGAGACTGTATAGAGCCCTTTTCAACAATATGACCATCTTGTAACGGCTTCTGCTCACTTTTTACTTTATGTAATTCCCATTTCCATTCAGAGTGTGCAATAGGTTGTCCACTATTTTTTAATGTCATGCTCAGCTTTTGAGGCGCGCAGACTGTTCCTTTGATCATCGTTTGATCGATGAGTTCCAAATGACTTCTATCCCATTTGTTAGGCCGACAATGCTGATCCGTCTGTTCAAAATTTTCGCATGTTTTCATGACAAAGTTTGAGTGCTCAACATCGTTAAAAGAAGCGTTCGTTGTTGAGATCAAGAGAGACGTGAAAATCAAACAAATGGCACAAAAGAGTACAAAGAGCGACTGTTTCATTCATCCTCCAACTCCTTGAACGGTTGTTCTTTAATAAGAACGATTACATACAGTATAAGGAAATACCTATAAAAACCAAAACGTCAAATTAGTCCATTTTGTTCTTAAACAAGAACAATTACGAGAAAATTCTTCTATTTTCTCATTCTTTCGCCATATTCAATATTTTTTTGTGTGACATTTGTACTTCTTAAAACTTACATAAAAATGTAGGATTTGGTCAGGATAATAATAGGTGAGGTGATGTGAAGTGAAATATGGAAAGATGATAATCATGCTCAGTTTACTGTTGGGTCCTATAATACAAGACGCCACTCCTGCGGATGCGAGAGGTTTCACTGCCGCCGCAGATCAATGGGAAACACGGGCAGTCAAAGAAGCAAAGAAACGATATCCGCTGGCACAAGTCTTATTCAAACAAAAAGTATGGGACCGTCATCGTGAGAAGGAATCTGTGAAACAGTATCATATTACGTTAAAAGACCACGCCAAAGAATTCGGGGTATTTGTCACGATTTCTTATAACCCTTACTCAAACAAGGTCAATAAAGTGATTGTTGTGGAAGAATACAGTTAAAGGGGCATAAAAAAACCGCCTGCTGGCGGCTTTTTACTTTCGTCGATGTCGCTGACGTTTTTTTAACATCATTGAAAACCCAAACGGCAGAACCCCAAATAAACGCTGTGAAAATGGCGGTTTCGTTTCCATTTTCTCTTGTTTATGTTCCTTCCGTTCATCACGTGGTGTATTCATATATTTAATGATTTCCTGCGTCATATATTTTACATAGTCATTGGTTTTCAACACATTCACCTCTTCTTTCTTCAAGTGTTACCAGGAAGAGGATCATTTTATACACTGGCTATTCAGTGTTTGTCCATTTCATGATTTCACGGGTCTTCCAATCCAGTACGAGTTCCCGCTCATCTGTTAAACCATCCTTTGTTTTCACACTGACTAACATGAGGATACGCTTTTTCTTTTGATCGCATGTCATCTGCTTCAATGTCACGCGGCCTTCTTCAGTGTCAATATGGGTATGCTGCTTTTCACACAAACGATGTAATGTACGGGCAGCTTCACTCGCCCCCACCCTGAAAAGCTGCTGTTTTTTATAAAAGGAAATGGTCAGCTCTGCACTTCTCAGCTCTTTTTGAAACCCCATCGTCATCGATCCTAGGATCAAGAGAAAAAATAGAATCGCAGCCAGTACATGCGGATAGATAAATCCTCCTTCCCTTTTCACGATGTAGGAACCACCCCTTTATATATGGAAAAAACGGCTTCATACACCTTACCAGACCCATCTGTGACTTTAAGGATGGCTTTATGCTGATTCGTTCTGACACGAAATTGTTTCACCTTTTGCAATAAAGGAAGATGGCCTGCTTGATCCATTCGCTTCCGAAGCATTTCTTGATATGGCTCAATCGTTACCACTCGCCCTTGATCTGATACATACTCTAACGCTTTACCTCCTTGCACCGATCTAACAGCCGTTGCACGGCTTAATTCCTCATCTAATTGCAGGACAGTCTGTTTCCACTCCATATGTGAAAATCGGTTCATTTCTTCAAAAGGACGGGCTTTCTCAGCTGTAGAAAAGATCAGTACACAGCCAAAAGAAAGGAATAAAAATAGCTGCAATTGCCACAAAGCCTGGACAAAGGTAAAACCTTGTTCACCGTTCCACAACATGGCGAAAGCATATGGTCTGCTTTTTTTGTATTTTGTATGATACACATCCCTTCTCTTTACTCCGATTGAATGCATATATGACATCGCCTCGCTTCTTTTTGACAGAAGATTTTGTACCACCTATGAAGACTTCATTCATCTGTTCATGCAAGATCTGATAAGCTTCAAGTTTGGCTCTTACTTCGTTTTTCCCCATCATGATTTTTTCATAGGCTGGCATGAGCACAAGAGCTGCAAATAGAAAGATATGACAAGCAAACAGCGCCTCAATCGTACTAAACCCTTTACTGTTTTTGAACATGGATTCGCCCGCTTCCTAAATAGATCGTGAGCTTATACGTTTGACTGCCAAATTGAATGATGAGAGACCCGCCGCTGCTTGGATGTCCGTTTACATTAAAATAGATACCTTGTGGAAATGTAGAAGCCTTAATGCTTCCCTTTTGTTGCTGAAAAGAAGCAATGACTTCGCCATCCTTTTGATCGATTACTTGATACGATACATGTGGCGGATGGAATTCAACATCCACACGTGTTTTTTTGATAAATGCAGTATAAGCAGCCAATTGAAAATCTTGTTTCATGATGTTCACTTGTCTTTTGGCTTCAGCGCCTTCTATTAAATTTGGGATTTTTACTCCTATGATCGACAATAGAATCGATAGAACAAGTAAGATCATTAGCTGTTCTATGAGGGTAAAACCCTTTTCATGAAAAATCAATTTATTCATGCTTCACGTTACCGTTTTGAATGACAATCGCTTTTCCATTAGGACACGTTAATCCCTTTTTGACATAGCCTTCTTTTTCTAATTCAGCTAAAGATGGTGTCTTGCCATCATGCTCTAATTCATATGCCATCACCTGTGTGCTCACCATTGATTTAAGCCCTTCACAGCCCTTTGCTTGAATCGTTTGGTGATGACGAGTGATATTTGGAATGGTAATGAGTAAAAGAATCGAAATCACGAGCATGACAATCAACATTTCTAACAGAGTAAATCCCTTATCATTCATGTCTTTGTCCTCCTTCTTACACTTGCTCCATGAGTTGATACATTGGTAAAAGAATAGATAAATACACAATGAGTATAAGAAGTGCTGTCACACCATAGATAACCGGCTGCAGCCACGAAATCCATTTTTCAATTTTCAGCTCTGCATTCTCTAATAGAAATTGGCTGTACGTGTACATTTCTCTTGCAAGCATCCCGCTCGCTTCACCATGCTCGATGACGGCTGCAAAATGTTTCTCGAAAAAAGGAGACAGGCTTACTTGGTGTGCCATGCTTTCTCCTTTTCTTAACTCTTCAATCATCTGTTCTGATATTTCTTGAAGAAAGGGTAAGTAGCTTTGCTGTTTAAAAGCTAGCAAGCTCTCGTACATCGATAATCCAGCCTGAAGCAGTCCGCTTAACTGAAGAGAGAAAAGGTACGTATGCATCAGCCGCATTCCTTTATATAAAAAAGGAAACCTGCTTATCACCCTCAGCTTCTCAAGGGTGGACTTTTTCCTAAAAAAGACAGCATAGTATCCGGTCAGGCAGAGACACACACAGCCGATGAGGAGTAGAATAGCATGCAGCAATTGAAAAAGTCCAAACATACCTTGAATCAGCCATGACATTCGGGTATCCATCGAGGAGTACAAGAGAGAAAATTGAGGAATGATCATTTGCTGAACGAGTATGAGCACGACCAAAACCGTAAAAATGAGGAAGATCGGGTAACGTAACATGCGTTTAAACGTGTCTACCTGTGTGATTTTTTTCTCTAAAAACCGTGCGCTTTGTTCAAGTGCTTGTGCTAGACTGCCATGCTTTTCGGAGAAACTTAATATGGCGATGACTTCCCGCTGAAATTGGAGTCTCTCCAGCACCACATAAAAAGGCTCCCCTTCGAGCAGCAACTGAATGCCCGGTGTTAATTGCTGCTGCTGCTCATTCGACAACTGGATATTCACCATCGTTAATGCCTCAATCAATGTATATCCAGCCTGAATCAATTGAGCAAGTTTTGATAGACATTCCGCTTGGTCCTTTTTAGACCATGCTTTAAAGGCTTGCTTCTTCATAAACCCAGCGATGATAGGTGTTTTTCGATAAATAGCCTAGTGCCACTCCTTTACGAATTAATCTTTGCAGTGTTTCATATGACGAGTGAGCATATTCTCCTTTAGCCTCCTTTATACACTCACCGAGCTCCTTTCCGAAAAGCAGTTCAAATACATTTGTTCGTCTGACCGGTCGATTTAATTTACAGTAAAGCTGACATGTTTCTCCACAAAAAGGACAGGTGAGCTCGATTAATCGCTGCGCAGCAATCGCAACCATCGTTTGTTCGAGTTCATTCATCGTGACACCAAATTCAAGCATACGATAAAGGGCTCCTTTTGCATTTTTCGCATGGAGCGTACTCATCACTAAATGGCCTGTCAGTGCTGCTCTAATTGCCGTTCGGGCCGTTTCAGCATCTCTTATTTCTCCTAGCACAATCATATCTGGATCATGTCTTAAAATAGCGCGTAATCCTGCGGCATATGTGATGCCGGCTTTTTCATTCACTTGAACCTGTAACACTTCTTCATTTCTCGTTTCCACAGGATCCTCAAGTGTAATAATATTTCGGTTGAAATTCTTTTTTGCAAACTGGATCAATGAATAAAGGGTTGTTGTTTTCCCTGAATTTGTTGGACCGGTAAATAAAATGAGTCCATGCGAATGATTCAAAAATGATAATAACTTAGTGGAAGCTTTCGGAAATAGTGACAGATGTTTTATTTTCGGAACATGATCCTGCGGCAATATTCTAATCACTAAGCTCTCATCATTTACAGTTGGTAAAGTAGACATCCGAATAAACACCTGGCCGCTTCTTAGCATCACAGCTAGTGACCCATTTTGCGGTCTTCTTTTTTCCCCGATATCCATGGATGATAAAAATTTAAAATGAGCAATGAGCCGCTCCCCGCTTTTTTTATCAATGGTTCGCTGCTGAATTAAATCTGAGTCTACGCGGAAAGATACCGAAGCTTCCTTTTCTTTTGGAACAATATGCACATCAGATGCTCTCATGCGGCATGCTTCTTCTAGCAGCTCTTGTCCCAAATATTCAATCCCATACAAATGGTTCACTCCCTTCTCTGACCATATTGTAAGTTGGAGGAACCTGTCTGACAAAAGAGCATTTTATCATTTTAACGACTAATCAAGTGAAAAAAATCATCAGCTTGCGATGGAGAACGTGATTTTTTTAAAAAAGAGCATATAAAAAAACCTGACTTTTACAAGTTCAGGTTTTTTGGTCATGTGGCTTCTTGCGGCTGTTCTTCAAAAATACGAAATCCTCTTTTTTCTAAAGCTTTTGCAAGGCTGTGTTCAGTATTTACTTTTGAGAAATCAATGCCCAATTTCACGACGGTTTGAGCAATTTCTGGGCGGATGCCTGAAATAATCGTCTCAATTCCTAGAAGCTTCGCACTATCCACCACTTTAAACAGCTGATAAGCAACCATCGTATCAACGATTGGTACGCCCGATATATCAATAAATAAATGCGTTAGACGCAGTCTTGAAGCCTGTTCTAGTACGGATTCCAGAATAATTTTGGCCCGGTACGTATCAATCTCTCCGATCAGCGGCAAAATCCCGATTTCCTTTGATACTGGAATAACAGGGGCACTCAGTTCCTGAATCATCTCTCTTTGTGCATTTAGCTGACTCAGTGTCACGCGGTCGTATTCTTCTGATAAACGCTCGATCATATCATCAAACGTGGAATGAAAATGCTGATTCCACCCACACACATCTTGGAGCGTCACTTCAAGCTCGGTTTCTAGTGTGAATTTTTCAATTCTCGAACAGAAAATCTGACGGAATATCTTAAATTGTCCAATGATTTCATATAAAGGCACCTCGTGAACGGCTCGATCACGTGCAATATCAACAGACCATTTTTTCAAATGATTTTCTACTTTGTCTGACAGCGTCAAAAGCGTTGCTGCAATGGTTTGAATAAACGCTGTGTTCTGTTCTTTCAGTCTCATTTCCGTTTCCTCTGAAGCATGTTTGGAATATAATGAGCCTTCTTCAGTTCTTGTTTTCAGCCATTCTTCGGTCATGACAGGGGCTTCTTTTAGGATAAATTCATATAATCGCTTAGATTTTTCATTTTTCATTTACTTCTTCCGCTCCTTTTTCACTTATAACTAGTGACATACAACTTTTATGTATAAATGACCGCAGATGGTGAACAATATCATTACACGTTTGATATTGGGCTATAGCCAAGTGGTAAGGCAATGGACTTTGACTCCGTGATCGTTGGTTCGAACCCAGCTAGCCCAGTTCAGCACAAAAACGAAGACGGCTGAAGCATGTTTCAGCTGATCTTCGTTTTTATTAGGAAACTGATTGATGAATCGCTTTCTTTTTTGATATTTTCATGAGTTCTCCGGGATTATAGCCTACTACTAATTTATTTCCATCAATGATAATTGGTCTCCGGAGCAGTTTTGGTTTTTCAATGAGAAGCTGAAGAACCTCGTTTACTTTTAAATCATTAATATTTAAATTTAAGCTTTTAAAAGCCTGGCTTCGTGTGGCTAAAATTTCATCCATTCCTTCTGTTGTTAAGGAAAGAATCTTTTTTAATTCATCTAGGGTTGGCGTTTCTCTGAAAAGGTGACGCTCTTTAAAATCAATTTGATTCGCCTTTAGCCAATGTTTTGTTTTGCGGCAAGACGTGCAGCTCGGGTATGAATAAAAAGTAATGTCACTCATTAGTCTTCCTCCTTAGGTCGTTAACCTTTTCTCTTATGGAGTAAGTACCCTCATGTATTTCGGCATAAACACGTTTTTATCACTTTTTCAAAAAATTTTTTTCTGGTTGTAAAATAAATGTTCACACGTTGTCAAAAATGTAAATGTTTACATAACAAGTGGTGATCAGCTATAATATGAATCAAAGGGGTTTTTTAAGGGGAGGGAAAGAAATGAATCGCATGTTCCGCGTGCTTGGCTTTTGGACGGGTATTTTTGCTGTCATGTTCTATTTAGGGCATATGAAAGATGCATCACTGCTGTTCTTCGGTCAAACCGTCCTTTTTGTATTTTTATCCTACTTGAATTTATCCGAAAGAATGTATATTTACATTTTCGGAGCGTACTTGACGATTTTCTTTGCCGGATTTACATATTATTCGATCTTCATCATGGTTCCCGGTACCGGACATTAAAAAAGCATCTTTATAAAAAGAGATGCTTCAGATTGTTGACAAAGGGCTAAAATGATCTTTATTTTAGCCCTTTGTCTTCTTTTTTCATACGTTTAAAGAGAAAAACCATTGATAAACGGATTTTGCTCCTGCTCCGTGAGCACAGTGGTTTCACCACCATGTCCACTTAAAACAAGAGTTGATTCTGGCAATGACAACAATTTGTTATGAATTGATTGAAGCAGCACTTCTTGACTGCCCCCTACTAAATCTGTTCTCCCGATGCCGCCTTCAAATAACGTGTCACCAGAAATCACAAATCCTTCTTCCGCCGAATAGTAAGACACACTGCCTGGTGAATGCCCAGGAGTGTGGAACATTTCTAATGTAAACGATCCAATTTGAAGTGTTCCTTCTGACGTAATTAATTTTTCTGCTTCTTTGATCGTAATTCCATTCCCAATCAATCGAGCTGAACCGTTTAATTCAGCGTTCGTCAGCCATTCTTTTTCATTCTCGTGTACATAGAGCGGCACTCCCCACTCTCGCCGCACCTCATCTGCCGCACCGATATGATCAAAATGAGCATGTGTCAGTAAGACAGCAAGCGGTGTGAGCTGTTTTTCTTTTATATAGGAAATCAGCTTTTGTGCTTCACCGCCTGGATCAAAAATTAAGCATTCTCCGTGCTCATTTTTCCAAATATACGCATTCGCTTGTACATAGCCTAGTGGCATTCTTCTCCAATTCATTTTCATCACCTACTTTATTCATTCTTTTTTATTATGAAGGCTACACAATAAAAATTCAAACAATCGTCAACTGGAATCTACTCGACAAGCTTTATGAAAACGGTTAAAATGAAAAGAAAGGAAATCAAGGGGATTGATGACAAAGGGGGACTTTCACATGATGCTCGTCATTATTTTTGGTCTAGTCACGATTTTAGCTGCACTCGGGATCTTTCGCTCACTTAAAAAAGTGAACGTACTTGCCATCGCTTTTGCTGGCGCGACATTTTTGGTTTTTGGATGGTTTACTGTCATGACTATCATCTATAGCGGTTATCCAACTGCACATTAAAAAGCCTGCAAATAGCAGGCTTTTCTTTATTGATTCAAGTGCTTATTCACGCTTTCTATTTTACTTGTAAGCGTTGTGGTTTGATCCCGCCTGTCATCAATGCGGATATTGGTCGCTACGCGGTGCAATCCCTTTTCAAAAGGTGCTTCATGAATGCGCTGAATAACTTCAAATAAAACGGATAATTCACCTTCAATTAACGTATTCATTGGTGTTAATTGATAATTGATTTTCCCTTCTTTTTGAAAGCCTTCTAAAATTCTTTGTACATCTGCTACATAAGCACTGACACTTGGTGTTTCAGTGCCTATTGGAATGATGGTTACATCTGCTATGGCCATGTGTCTTGCCCCTTTCCATTGAAATCCTCATGTTTTCTCGTCCTCATTGTAACCTATTCGCTTTCAATCATGCCATGCTCACGTTGCATTTATAGAAGGTTTGTCTCGTTCTATCGTCAAATCCGCCCTCTCTACCTTCCCAATGTTTGTGAACAGAAGTAGGCATATCCCTGAGACAGCTTCAATGATGCCGCCAGCCGCAATGACATACCCAGACCCAAATAGTGTCGCCATATAGCCGCCAGTGAGAGCGCCTAACGGAATCATGAAGAAGGAGATCATATTGATAATCGCATACACTTGCGGCTGATCCTCTGCTTTTACTGACAATTGAATCATTGTATGTTCAGGCACGTTGACTGCACTGATGGCAGCCCCTAAAGCAAAGGCTGATATAAACACAAGTGGTAAAAATGCGTTCATGCCTGTGATGAAGAACGAAATTCCATCAACGATCCCGGCACCTATAAACAACAACCCATACCGGTTCACTTTTACCTTTGTCAAAACAAACCCCATCAAGAATGCACCTAGTGCTGTTGTGACTTTAATAAATGAATAGATAACTGGTCCACTATGTAAATCCTCTGTTAAATAAATAACAGACAATGCTTCCCAAGGTGCTGCAGCGAAGTTTGAACAGACACAAAAAATCGCCAATGGAAACAAAATATGATGCCTTTTAACAAGTGAAAATCCTCGAATTAATCTTTTGCCGTATGATAACCCTTTTTTGGCTTTATCGATGATGACTTCAGTCTCATATGTAATCATTAATACCAATAAAGCGGACAAGAGATAAAGAGGAATGATCACAAGCATTGTATATCCTACCCCTACAAACGCAATCATGACACCACAAATCGTTACCGTCACAAGCCTGACCACATGACTCGCTGATTGGATGGTTGCATTCGCTTTTTGTATGAGGTCCTCATGGACAAGCTTTGGAATAATTGATACGGATGCCGGTTCGTAGGAGCCACCAGTCGCCGAATGAAGCAGCATACAGCCAATAACAAGTGCTAATGGCGTGAAACCATAAAAGTAACTGACCACGATCACAAGGATTATCGCTCCTCTTGTTAAATCAGCAAAACACATCCAAAATTTCAATTGATGCGGCTTCATCATTGGGGTAATCAGCGGCCCAACAATGGCTTGCGGAACAAAGCTGACCGCAATAAAAAAAGCTGTTCCAATTGCCCCTTTCCCGCCTAGTACTAAAAGCCACAAGATGGTGTTGAAAGATAGACTATCAGCTGTTATTTTACACATTTTAGAAATAAATAAGTAAGTAAAATTCCTTTTCCACAGGCTTTGAGCACTCAATGTTCGACATCCCCCTAAAACATATCCTTTTTTTTACATCCGCACCTTTCACAATAGCTTAGAAGGCGACCTTCGTCAATTGCTCTAACATTATTTTTATTGACAATACGAAATTGCTTCATGTTCAAATGTAAAAAGCACCTGAGAGGTGCTTTTTAACACTTACATGCTTCCCATAACAGCCGCTTTGTTTTCTCATAGATGGAATCAAATTGATTCATGGAAAGAGGATTTTTCCCTAATCCAAGCTCGACTGTATAGCCCTCATTGTGAAATTGATAAATAAACCAATCTCGATAGCCTGCATAGCTGTCAAGATATTGTACCGGTTTATAGCCGCTCACATGCTCGAATCGTTTGACCGTTTCTTTTGAGATGGCAGGTTCGTGTCCAAGAAAGCCCCAGTATATCTCTTCCCCCTGTGTATGAAGAGCGATCAGCCGATCAAAGCGTTTTCGTAATGCTAGATTTGCCATCGCTTTTGCTTCTGGTTCTGTTAATGGCTCGCGCCCAGGAAACCCCCGATTGGACGGTGCCTTAGGCTGATGACGATAGTATTCGATCTCCCAATAAGCAGGAAATTGATTGTTCAAATCCACCCCTCGAATATTTGCTTTCCACTCCTGATAATCAGCAAATCCGCCATTTAGTGATGTGATTGCTTCACTGTTGAGACCTAGTGACTCAGGTCCATTCCGAACGAGGTCTACGCCATCTGGATTCACCATTGGCACGATGGAGAGAGCTGTGGTTCGCAGAATATGAACGGCTTCATGATGTCTTGCTTGCACCGGGTCAGATGCGGCTAAACACAGTGATTTCAGCCATTTTATTAAAACAGACGTCGTGATCCATTCATTTGCATGAAAAGAAGCATTCAAATGAATAGAATGTAAATGCTGAACAGGCTCTGTTCGGATTTCATAAATAGGTGTATCAAGCACTGAATGACCTATTATGCTGATTTGAAGAAAAGGAAATGCGGCTTTCAAACGGCTCAGCTCTTCTTCTAATTGAGCACTATCATATTCAAAGGTTCCATTGATCCAATCATCGGATTGCTGCAGCCTGTATGGTGCAATAAATTTCTGGACCTCACCTATAGAAGAAAATGAATGGATGCCTTCCGGAAGTCTATATCCCGGTAAAAGAAGGTAATCAGTGCTTGTTTGATTGGATAAATGAAAAGCCGCATTCCCTATCCCTAACTGCTTTGCCACATTATCCTTTCCCGCTTCATCTAGCTGCCATTCAATTTTCCCAAACGACGTTGTCTTCATTTACATCCCTCCTCTCATACTATATGAGCCGGCAGACAAAAAAAGAAAACCTCTGCATTTAAAAATAGCAGAGGTTTTCTCATATGTTAGGACGCCTTTTTCAGCTTCGTTTCATCTTCTTTTTTGGATGGAGAATGGTCCGGGCTGTTCCGGTCATAAAATCTAAGGAGATCCCCGTAAATGATTTGATCAGAGAATTGAAGCTCTTGCTTCGCCTTCTCTTCATAAGACTGACAAACGGTCTCATCATCTCTTGGCTCACCCGTTTCCTTATTGTAGCAAACACCATCTGTGAAAACACTGTCCTTCGTAATAAAGCTGCCGTCACGAAGTACGGTAAAGTCATTCTTATCTTTTGATAAAAGGTCATGACCAAATTGAATCTGTTTACTTGTATCAATTCCTAAAAGATTGAGTATAGTTGGACGGATATCGACTTGACCGCCTACCGTATCAATTTCTTTTGGATGTTGATCTGTGATCCCTGGAATGTGTACAACAAACGGGACTTTTTGAAGCTGCACTTCTTCAAATGGCGTAATCTCTTTATTTAAAAATTGTCCCATTGCTTCGTTATGGTTTTCTGAAATTCCGTAGTGATCCCCATATAAAACAAAGATGGAATTTTCGTATAAACCTGTTTCCTTCATTTTTTCAAAGAAAATCTTCAGCGCCTCATCTTGATAACGCACTGTAGGGAAGAATTTATTTAGCGTTTTGCTCTTAGAATCATATTCATCAATGAGCTTATCTTCTTCATCTAGATCAAATGGAAAGTGATTCGTTAATGTAATCAATCTCGTATAGAAAGGCTGCGGGATCGATTTCATCAATTCCGCTGACTGTTCAAAGAACGGACCATCTTTCAAGCCCCAGCCAACTGAGTTCTCTTCATTCACATCAAATGATTGAATATCAAAGAACTTGTCGTAGCCAAAGCTATCGTAGGTCAGGTCACGATTCCAGAAGCTTTTGTTATTCGCATGAATAACAGAAGAGTGATAGCCCTCATCCTTTAACAGCTCAGGTGTGGCTGTATACTCATTGCTTGGGTTTGTGAAGAACACAGCCCCTCTTCCAAGTGGATAGAGAGAGTTATCAACAATAAACTCTGAGTCCGATGTTTTTCCTTGACCTGTTTGATGATAAAAATTAGTAAAATTGTAGCTTTTCTTGATTAATTTGTTTAAAAACGGAGTAATTTCTTTCCCATTTAACTTTTCATTGACCACAAAACTTTGTGTAGACTCAAGTGAGACAAGAATGACATTCCGCCCTTTTGCTTGACCAAACGTCTTTTCATTACGGTCGGTTTGATTTGCGCTTACATAGTTTTCAATTTCCGTTAAACTATTGCTGTCAGCAAGGGCTCGTTGAGCAGACTGCTTCGACTGCAAAACCCCATCATAAATATGGAAGTTATATAAGCTAATATTTTTCACCAGCATCTCACGGTCAAATGAGCGAGTAAGCAGTTCTGGTCTTTCTGTTTCAGCTAAACCAAGGTTAAAGAAGAAGGTGGCTGCTACAAATAAATAATAGGCTGCTCGTTCTTTTCGTGAAATGGTGACATCCGTTCTAAAGGAAGGCTGTTTTTTATAGAGCCACATTAAAATCATAATATCAACGAACATCAGAAAATCGACCGGTTCAATTAAAGAGGTAATACTTGACCCGAGGTCACCCATATTGTTTGTTTGAAATAGGACGGGGATGGTGAGAAAGTCACTATAGAATCGATAAAACACAATGTTAGCTAACAAAATGAATGTCAGGATAAAGCTCATCACGATGATATATCGATTGCGATTTTTTTCTTTCATAAATAAACCGATACCGAAGATAAACAAAAGAAAGCTAAGCGGATTAATAAACAGGATAAACTCCTGCATAAAATTTTCTATTTTAATATTAAAGTTAGATTTATAGATAACATAGGTTTTGACCCACATTAACAAAGTCGCAATCAGTAAAAATGAAATCGCCTTTAATCTTTTCTTTCGCATTGTAACCTCCTTATGCTCTAAGCATGCACTCAAGTTAGGGAATACCCTAATGATTGGTACTTCTTCAAAAATAACTAAACTATATCTTATCCTGTATGGGCTGGAAAATCAATGTCTTTTTCCCCATGACAAACTTATGAATATGCTAAACATTTCATTTCATGCCCATCTATCGCTTTTTTTAATAAAAATGACATCATGATGACTTTTTTGTTTAAGACAGCCATTTGTTTTTCGCCATCCATGCACCGCCGATGACCCCTGCATCGTTTCCGAGTGAAGCAATCACGACTTCGACATCATCAACGCAAGGCGGGAATGCGTGATGTTTAACAACGCGCTCTACCTTACTGCGAAGAAGTTCACCTGCTTTTGAAACACCGCCGCCAATCACAATTTTTGTTGGGTTTAATGCACTGGCAAGATTCGCTAAGACAAGTCCAAGATGAGTCGTCACTTCTTCTACGACACGCATGGCAAGATCATCTCCACTTTCAGCGGCCTCAAACACAGCCTTTGCAGACAGCGAAGTGAGCGTGCCAAGTGAAGATGTATGCTGCTCTGTTTCTAATTTATCCTTTGCAAGCCGGACGATGCCAGTTGCAGATGCAATGGTTTCAATACAGCCTGTTCTTCCGCAGTTACACGGTGCTCCTTGGAATGGAACGGCACAAATATGGCCAATTTCTCCGCCAGCCCCTGTCTCACCTTGAACAACTTCACCATTTACAATAATACCGCCGCCAACCCCCGTGCCAAGTGTAACCATCAGGATATTTTTTGCGCCATCTCCTGCACCCTTCCACATTTCACCGAGTGCAGCAATATTCGCATCATTTTCTATGACAGATGGAAGTCCCGTCTCTGCCTCTAGGTGATCTTTGAGTGGATAGTTTGTCCAGCCGAGATTCGTTGTTTTATAGACAATCCCAGATACTTTATCTACAGGCCCAGGTGCACCCATTCCAATTCCAATAAGCGCTGATTTTGGCATACTGATCTGGGCCAGTTTGTGGTCAATTGATTTGGCAATATCGACTGTGATCGTCTGCCCTGATTTATCCGTAGGAATCTCCCACTTATGCTGAATTTCACCATATAGATTAATGAACGCTAGCTTAATTGTCGTACCGCCAAGATCAACACCTACAAACCAATCCCCTGTCATATGCCCTCCACCTTCACATTGTTTTTCGATTTAATTTGGCTAGTTCCATTTGAAGAATCGTCATTGCGTTTGACCATTCGGTCCGGTCAATAATGCCCGATGTATACATTTCCTTCAGTTCATCTGCCATAAATTCTAATTCCACTTCACGATCTCCGAAATACACATAATTTCCAAATCTCATGAGCAGCTGCTGTACATCATATAACGTTTTCATTGTTTCCACCATTTCTTCTCATCATCAACAGATAGGATAAGCGTATTCATAAATGCGCTTTCAGTCAAGTCATTCAACGTGCTTGCGTGTTTTCAATATATTGTTTCAGCTTTAAAAATTGATCATTTTTAGGATCTTGGTCTAACCCTTCCTCTATTAGATCCTCCGCTTTCGCTGTCTCTCCTTTTTCTACGTACAACAACGATAAATGATACAGTTTATTTGGGTCATCTGGATCTTTTTTAAGCGACTTTTGTAAAAATTGTATCGCTTTGTCAAGGTGGCCGAGCTGCGCTTCCGATAGTGCATATATATGGAGAGCCTCAGCTGATGCATCCTTTTGATGTACATATTCCTCTAAACGTTTACTTGCTTCGCTATAGTTCTTCTCATCAAATAGACTTGCTGCCTCACTTACTGCCGCCGCTTCCTTTTGATTGTCCGAATGAAACCCTGTATACAGCCCAAAACCGCCAATCAACAGTAGAACAACACTAGCAAGAAACATTTTGACAAGCTGCACCTGTTTAGGGAGCCGAACAGCTAAAGCAGCTAAAAAACCGCCAACCAGACCGCCAAGGTGCCCTGCATTATCAATACCTGATACAGTGAAGCCAATCCCTAAATTGATGACGATGATCACAATAATATTTGTCCCCATCGTTCGAAAGAAGAGCTTGCGGTTAGAGATTGCTAAATATAATAGTGCACCTAAGCAGCCAAAGATCGCACCTGATGCACCGGCAGCGATTGCCGTATTAAATACAAAGCTCGCAATGGAACCAAAAATGCCGGAAATGAAATAGATGAGCAAAAATCTCCCTGAGCCATAAATTCTCTCAACAGCCGCTCCGACAGACCAAAGAGCAAATGTATTAAAGAGTAAATGCGTCAAGCCAATGTGCAAAAACATTGGTGTAATCAGTCGCCACCATTCTCCATCTAAGATCAGCCCATTATTTTTAGCACCAAACGCTGTTAAAGTTGCCGTATTGGTACTTCCGCCAGATAGTTCAAGCAAAAGAAACATCACCACTTGAATAGCGATGAGCAAGTAGGTGAAAATTGGTCTGCCATTTTGAAAAACGGCCCGTTCTCGTTCACGCTGCTTTTCCTGATCATCAAATGCCTGAAGTACGTTCATTTTAAGCCGCATGACATCCCCAGCTGTGTCTCTCTTCGCCTCTTCTACATCCAATGTTACCGAGGTGTTCAGCCATTTTTGCAGCACGTTTACATCGTGTTGAAGAGTGTCTGCGTTCAGTAATACAGGTGTAACCGTCACCTTTTGTTTTTTTTGCGGCTGGCCGCTTAAGTCTTCCCAATCATCTACAGGATTGTCAGCTGTAAATTGGAGCTGCAAGAGATGAAGAGACCGTTTACGCATGGCCTCTCTCAGCTGATTCATCCGATACGTCTGCTCTTCGATATCTCGAACGATCTCCTGTCTAAAATTCACATCTTTTCTATATAGACGGATGAGATCATACCCTGAGTTTCGTGGTGCTTCAAAAAATATTTCATCTTCTGGATATGGACTTTGAATCATCTCGTACCCTTTTTGCCTTAATTCATCAACAACTCGCCAAAATAGACTATCTATGACATTCATTCATTCGCGCTCCATTTTTTACATTATTATAACAAGAATCGTTCATATCCGCATTTCTGAACAAAAAAATCCCGGCTTTTGCGGGATTAGAATGCTTGGCGAATAAATTTCGTCCGAAAATATGGAATTTTCATCAGCCACTTAATAAAAAAGTGACGCACTTGATTTTGACCTAAGATCAAATTCATCAGCCGATAACGATTTTGCACGAGAACGAATGCAAACAATGCGAACACAATGCTCCAAATCATTTTATTCATCATATTCCCTCCTATGTTCGTATCGTGGCTTAAATAGGATTTGTTTATGCATGAACCATCATTTTTATCGCTTTCAATGGTTCGTTTCATTAGCCGGCCTTCACAATCTAATCCCTTGTTTTTTTAATTGAATATAATAGACCTTTTCACACTCTGATTGATCATAAGAAACGTCAAATTGATGAAGGTCGATTAAATTTTTTGAAAGTATGAGGCAGCTGACAATTCCGCTCTAACTCTTCCATCTTGTGCGGGAAGTAACTGTCGTTTGGATTTGGTGTATGAACATATACAGCATCTGAACTGATGAAAGGATCTCAACACAAAAAGCCCGTTCATTGGACAATCAGCGGACTTTTACTCTTGATATAACGTACCTTTTTCACTGACAATCATAGACACTGGTATGTCGTGTGCTTCAGCCGGCACATGCCTGGTTTGCTGTAACGACAGACAAAGGGCAATGGTTACGCCGTGGTAGTCAGCTAAGTAGCGGTCATAATAGCCGCCCCCAAATCCAATCCGGTAGCCTTTTTGATCGAAGCATACCCCAGGCACAATGATTAAATCAATGGCTTCTTTATGTACAGCAGCCGACGCCTGAGGGTCTGGCTCCAATAGCCCAAAGTAGCTGGATGTCATCTTTGTTTCAAGTGTATATTCATAAAACTTCATCTCTTTTGTTTTCGGAAAACAGGTAGGTATACATACTGTTTTTCCTTCTTCCCACGCTTTTTCAATCAGAGGCATTGTCGGTATCTCTTTTCCTCTAGACATAGTCAAAGCGATCGTTTTCGCCTGTTTCCATGCTGGCAGCTGCAACAAGTGCTCATAAAGTAAAGCGGTGCTGCACTCAAATTCTTCAGCGCTTATCTGATCAAGCTTGGCTAATGTTTGAAGGCGAAGCTCCTTTTTCATACAGATCATCTCCCATCATAAAAAAACAGCAGGAAAATTCCCTGCTGCTTACTTTGTTTCACGATGTAAAGTTTGTTTTTTATCACGTGAGCAATACTTTTTGAATTCAACGCGATCTGGATTGTTTCGCTTATTCTTTTTAGTAATATAGTTACGCTCACCGCATTCAGTGCAAGCTAGAGTAATATTTACGCGCATATTTTTCCCTCCAAACTAAAATCAATTCACATTCAGACCTAACTATAATACCACTTCTAGCTTAGGAATGCTAGAATGTTTTTTCACCAATTTCATTTTGAGTGCATTCCGTCCGCGTTCTTTTACATATCGCACGGTTATGTCATGAAAAATCGTCTGCTCCCCTATAAAACCTGATCCTTTGTCGTACTGTATACATGAGACCCCTCTTCTCCCCGCCGCTTTCTTTTATTTTGACAGCGAGCAAGGTTTTCATACTCGTTTTACATATAAAAAGAAAAAAGATGAAAAAAAGGTGATTTTCTTCAGCAATTCCTTTTGAAACTAGCTTTTTTATGGTATAAAAAAGAAGGGTCGAAAACTGTCTGAAACAATCTTGAAAGCCTTTTATGGCTTTCAGCATTAAAATATGAATAAAAGGTGATGAAACATGGAAATTGCAATTATCGGATTGCTTGTTGTCAGTATTGTACTGATCGCATTCTCATATTTTCAAAGGGAGCCGATTAAAGAGGTCGAGCAGGAACTTGAAACACTTCAACTATCTGCAATGCAAGAAATCTATAAACTGAAAAAGAAAATGAAAGTGCTTGAAGAAGAATTACTTGAAACAAACATCGTCGTTCGCAAACATTCAGAAATTGATCCATCCATCGCAAGACAGATCATTTCAAAACATCAAAATGGCATGTCTCCTGAAGCCATTGCGCGCGCTGAGCATGTATCTGTAGAAGATGTCAACATGATCATTAAAGACAACGAGAGGGTGCTTGTATGACGAAAAAAAGCATCCAAACGTTTGCAGCAGGTATGATTCTTGCAACTGGGGTTCTCGCGATCGTCTTTTTCCTCACTGGAAAAGACGAGGCAGCAGCTGATACAACAACAAAAGAAACCCTCGCAGCGAAAGTAACAGACAATGACGTGAAAAACTATCTAGACTCCAAAAAAGAAGTCACTGTCAGCCGTGAAACGTACCAGCAGCTTCTGGACTATAAAGAAAAAGCGCTGAAGGCAAATGAAGACGGCGATTCTAAGAGTGATCAACAAAAAGCGGACAAGCCAAAAGGCAAATCGATCAAATTCGTGATTAAAAACGGTATGAGTACAAGTGATGTTTCAGACATGCTGGAAAAGGACGGCATCATCAACTCGTCTAAAGATTTTAATGATTACGTGATTGACGCCGGCTACCATAAAGAAATTCGTGCAGGCAAGTTCAATTTAAAAACAGGGATGACGTTCAAACAAATCGTCAAAGCCCTAACAAAATAACAACAAAACCCCCTGGCAGCACTGGCCTCCAGGGGGGTTTTATTATCCAAATCGACCAGATATATAATCATTCGTTCTTTGATCGTTTGGCTCAGAAAACATCACATTCGTATCATTGGCCTCAACAAGCTCCCCCATTAAGAAGAAGGCCGTTCGGTCTGATACCCTAGCCGCTTGCTGCATGTTATGCGTCACAATGGCAATCGTATATTTCTCTTTTAATTTCATAATCAATTCTTCAATCTTTAATGTTGAGACAGGATCAAGCGCTGATGTTGGTTCATCCATTAATAAGATATCTGGGCTTGTGGCAATGGCTCTTGCAATACAAAGACGCTGCTGCTGACCGCCAGAAAGACCTAGAGCGGGCGCACTTAATCGATCTTTCACTTCATCCCAAAGGGCAACATCTCGAAGCGCTTTTTCAGCGATTTCTTTCAATTGCTGCTTGCTCTTTACTCCGTGAATTCTTGGCCCGTATACGACATTATCAAAGATAGACTGAGGGAATGGATTCCCTTTTTGAAACACCATCCCGACATTTTTACGCAGCTCCACTAAATCGACACGGCCTTTTAAAATGTTGTCACCTTTATACATCATATCCCCGGTGATTTTAACACCTGGTACTGTTTTGACCATGAGATTTAACGTTTTAATAAACGTTGACTTTCCGCAGCCAGACGGGCCGATAATCGCTGTGACTTCATGCTCTCTAATAGCTAAGTCAATATGCTTCAGTGCATGATGCTGTCCATACCAAAGATTCATATCATTCACACGAAACACTTCTTTTTTTGCTGTTTCAGTTGCTACTGCATTCATCAAATCCACCCGCCTTATCCAAATCGACCATTGATATAGTCTTCTGTTTTTTGCTGCGCAGGACGTGTAAAGATACGTTCTGTGGCATCATATTCTACTAGATCTCCGTTTAAGAAAAAGGCCGTACGATCTGATACACGGAGCGCTTGCTGCATGTTGTGTGTCACAATGACGATTGAATAATCATTTTTTAATTCGCCTAATAGCTCTTCAATTTTCGCATTTGAGATGGGGTCTAGGGCAGAAGCCGGTTCATCTAATAGCAAGACACTAGGTTTCATCGCAAGTGTACGGGCAATACAAAGTCGCTGCTGCTGACCGCCTGACAATGACAAAGCAGATCGGTGCAGACGATCTTTGACCTCATCCCATAGAGCCGCCTTTGTTAAGCTTTCCTCAACCGCATCATCAAGCACAGATTTTCTTTTTTCCCCGGCATACTTTAACGCATGAGTAATGTTATTATAGATCGATTTAGGAAATGGATTTGGCTTTTGGAAGACCATACCGATTTCTCTTCTTAAATTCACCACGTTAATGCGGTCATCCAAAATATTTAACCCTTCGTACATGATCGCTCCTTCACTTCTCGCACCTGGAATCAAGTCGTTCATGCGGTTAATACTGCGTAAAAAGGTAGACTTCCCGCAGCCAGATGGGCCGATTAATGCAGTAATCGCATTCTTCTCAATTTCGAATGAAATGTGATTGACCGCTCTTTTTTCACCATAATAAATGCTTAAATCCTGCACCTGTAAAATCTGTTCCGCTTGAAGTGGAGCCTTTTTTGCTGCAATCTCTTTTTTTTCTGCTAGCATTTGAACCATATCCCCTTCACACCTCTCTCACATTATTTTGATGTAAGCTTTTTATGAATAAATGAACCAAGCCATCTAGCTGCTAAGTTGAACAATAAGACTGACAGCACAAGTACGGCTGATGCACCATTTGCTATGGCCTCTGCATCTGGAATGATTCCTTGTGTATTGACGTTCCATATATGAACGGCTAAAGTTTCTGCCGGTCTAAAAACATTCAGCGGTGACGTAACAGAAAATGGACTCCAGTTTGTAAAATCAAGACGCGGTGTTGTGAGACCTGCTGTGAAAAGAAGTGCAGCCGCCTCCCCAAAGACTCTTCCTGATGCTAAAATCGCACCGGTAATAATAGAAGGAATCGCACCTGGAATAAGGACCGTCTTCACTGTATGCCACTTCGTTACACCAAGCGCAAGTGATGCTTCCTTTTGATCCTTCGGTACAGAGCGAAGCGCATCTTCTGTCACCCTGACCATCACCGGCAGGTTAAACACAGTGAGCGCAAGAGCTCCTCCAATGATCGTATAGCCCCAGCCTGTTAAATTCACAAACATGAGTAAACCAAACATCCCAATGACGATAGACGGTAGTGAAGACAGCACTTCAATACATGTACGAATAAAATCTGTGACTTTGTTTTGAGGCGCATACTCTGCCATATACACTCCGCCGCCGACGCCAAGCGGGACTGTGATCAGCATCGTAATAAACAAAATATAAAACGAGTTAAACAGCTGATCCCTGATGCCGCCGCCAGAGCCAATCGCACTTGAGCGAGTTGTCAAAAAGTCAAAGTTTAATTCTTTTGCACCGTTGAAAATGATATAAGAAAACAAACCAACGAGGATCGCCGTAATAATGGCGGCACATAATCCAAAAACAAACGTGGCAAAACGATCGGTCATTTTGCTATTCATTAAACCTTCCTCCTAGACGACAAGTATCTGATAACAAGTATGAACATAAATGATACAACTAGAAGGACAAGTCCCATTGACCAAAGTGTATTGTTCTCAACACTTCCATACGTTGTGTGACCCATGTTTAACGTAATAATGGTTGTTAATGTACCAGCTGTATCCATAATGCTCTCTGGTAAATTACGTGTGTTTCCAATGACCATCTGAACAGCAAGGGCTTCTCCAAATGCTCTAGCCATTCCAAGAACAACAGCTGTCATTAATGTTGGCAGAGCTGCCGGTACAAGTACACGTCTAATCGTTTGCCATCTTGTTGCGCCTAGTGCATACGATCCCTCACGTAAACTTTTTGGAAGTGAAGCCATTGCATCAGTCGCAATGGATGTAACGGTTGGCAGTATCATAATAGACAGGACGATCGTTCCTGCTAACACGCTATGCCCTGAGCCGCTTGACTTGAAATGTCCGATAAACGGCACCAATACTGTAAGACCTATGAATCCGTAAACAACGGATGGAATCCCTACAAGCAATTCAATGACTGGCTGGAGAATTTTACGTCCCCAAGCAGGTGCAATTTCTGTCATAAAGATTGCGCCTGCGATGCCTAGCGGCGCTGCAATGAGTGCCGATAGGAGTGTGACGGCGATTGATCCAAAGATAAAAGGAAATGCGCCGTACTGCGGGTTTTCTGCTGTTGGGTTCCAATTGATACTGGTTAAGAACTCAATTGGGCTTACACCATTTATGATGAAAGATTGTAAACCCTTAATGCCAAGGAAGATGGTGATGGCGATGGATACAGCAATCATTAAGAATGCGCAGAATCTCACCAAAATACTTCCTCTTACTTCATCCATTTGCCTATTTTTCTTCGAGCTGATCAGTCGATCGCTCGCTTCTGTATGTTCTATCTGCTTCATCTTTTTCTACACTCCTATGAATGTCATAAAAGGAAAAGTGAAAAGCTCCACTTTTCCTTCATCAGCAATTCAAGACCTCTTACTTATCTGTTTGTTTGCCTGTTGCGTCTCTTTCTACTTTCATATTAGAAACTGAGATGTAGCCTTGGTCTTTGACGATTTCTTTTTGTACTTCATCACTCATGAGGTAATCTAAGAATTGTTTTGCTAGACCATCCGGATCACCTTTTGTATAAGAATGCTCGTAAGCCCAAATTGTATATTTACCGCTTTCTACATTGCTTTCTTCCGGTTTCACACCATCAATGCTAAGCGGTGTAATTTTGTCATCTGTTAAATAAGAGAATGCTAGGTATCCAATCGCACCTGGTGTTTCTGCAATCAGTTTTTTCACTGTGTTTGAAGAATCTTCTGTGATTCCTTCTGCAGGTGTTGCACCATCAAGTGCATATTTCACAAATGTTGCACGAGTCCCTGAAGAGTCAGGTCTGTTCACAAGCGTGATTTTTTGGTCTTTCCCGCCAAGCTCTTTCCAGTTTTTGATTTTACCAGTGAAGATCTTTTTCAATTCGTCCTTTGTGATGTCTTTGACACCAACTTCAGGGTTTACAGCTGCGGCCATTCCAACAACCGCTACTTTGTGGTCTTTTAAAGCTTTTGCGTCGATTCCGTCTTTCTCTTCTGCGAATACATCTGAGTTACCAATTTGTACAGATCCTTCTGAAACTTGAGAAAGTCCTGTACCTGAACCGCCGGCTTGTACTTGAATATCGGCTTTTGGATGTTTATCCATGAATTTTTCTGCTGCCGCAAGAACTAAAGGCTGCATCGCAGATGATCCTGAGATGGTAATGGAACCTGATGCCTCATCTTTGTTTGAAGCATTTCCTTTACTGTCTTTTGAATCTCCGCTTGAGCTGCTGTTTCCGCATGCTGTGACGAATGCTAACAATGCGATAGTAAGGAAAGTAAGCAGCCATAATTTGTTCTTTTTCATTTCAAGAATACCCCCTGAATAATTTGTCCTACGAGTAATACATTAAAGGTTCTTTATTAATTTCGTTTAAATGGAATGTTAAGGTTTTGTAAATGTCGAAGTTTTGTAGAGATCTTGCGATGTTTTTTATGCATTTTGTCAATTTATCTCGAAAAATTTGAAGAAAACGTAAAAAAACGCCCACAAAAAGTGAGCGTTTTTACCTAGAAAAGGTCTAGTCATTTGTTTCTGCTTCATTTTCAATTTTATTTTTGTTCTTCGCTTGTGTATCATTGCTTTCCTGTTTTGATTTCAGCTCAAAGTACTTGTCTAATACTTGTTCACCGATATCATTTGTAATTGGATAGCGCTGGTTGTAGTCTTGATACACCCACGGTACAACGACGGAAATGGCCACTTCTGGATTATCAGCAGGCGCATACGCAACAAGTGTGGTGTTATACGTCGGTGTGCCGCGTTTGCTTTTAATTGGGCCGTCATAGAATGATTGAGCGGTCCCTGTTTTGCCAGCTGGGTTGTACTTTTTGTTGCCAAAGTTCGAATAGGCTGTCCCTCTTGGATTCTGCATAACAAGCTTGAAGCCTTGCTGAACACGCTTGATCTCTTCACTTGTCATGTCTAGCTTATTCAATACGTCTGGTTTGACGGATTCTGTCACAGCGCCAATGCCGCGCTGCGGATCTGGCTCTCTCACTTCTTTGACAAGCTGCGGACGTAAACGATATCCGCCATTGGCAACTGTTGAAACGTATTGCGCCATTTGCAGCGGTGTAAACGTATCATACTGTCCAATTGAATAGTCAAGCAGGAGACCAGATTGTGTAGACGTTCCCCGATAGCCCGTTGCTTCGTTTGGCAGGTCAATCCCTGTTTTGACCCCAAGACCAAATTTACTGAAATTATAGCGGAACGTATCAAATGCTTTCGTATCGATTGGGAGCGGCTGGTTCTTACGATACTCCCCTTTTCCAATGGCGATCGCTGTTTTGAACATATACACGTTTGATGAACGCTCGAGTGCCGTTAAATCATTAACAAGCCCCATATTTTGGTAGGATTTCTTTGGCGGTGACTGTGCGATATACAGCGGTTCATCGTACTGGGTACTTCCAATGTGAAGCACGCCTGTTTTATATCCCGTCAGAACAGTTGCCCCTTTTACGGCTGAGCCCATCGCATAAGATGATGTCATCGTTCCTAATGCGTAGTCATCAAATTTGTATTTTCCGTTTTTGTTTGAAATCTGTTTCCCCGCAACTGAGAGAACTTCTCCATTTCTCGGGTCCATCATGACAACAAACGCGCGGTCAAGAAGCTCTGTTCCGCCTCTTTGTTTCGCACTTCTCAAGTTCTTTTCAACGATTTTTTCAACCGCTTTTTGCAGCTGAATATCGATGGTGAGCACAAGGTCTTTCCCGCTCTTTCCTTCTGTTAGCACTTTAGAGCTTGTCACATTGCCCTCTTTATCGGTTGTGCTCTGTTCTTTTTCCTTTTGGCCTTGCAGGACATCTTCATATTGATATTCTAGATAGCTTTTTCCCACACGGTCATTTCGGCTGTAGCCGAGCGATAAATAATGTTCAAGAAGTGACTGCGGAAGTCCTTCATCACTTGAAGATACACTGCCGAGCATACTGCGGAGCAGTCCTTTATACGGATAGCTGCGTGACCAGTCTGTCGTGACATCCACACCTGGCAGCTCGTCCAAATGCTCAGAGACGTAAGCAATTTCACTTGGCTTCACATCTTCATTTTTAATGAATTGAGGCGTAAGTGCATAGCCTGCATCCATTTGTCTTTTAATCGCAAGCACTTGTAAGTCTTTTTTCGTCAGTTGATTTAATTCCTTGTCCGTGATGCGTTTCAGCTGAAGCTCATATAATTTATCATCAGCGACCTTATCGTCACCCTTTAATTCAGATTCCTTTTGAACAAGCTTTTTCGCTTCATTCGGATGCGTTAAGATCCAGAAATCTTTTTTGTCACGATCTGTGATTTTTTTCGTACTCACATGAATCATATCCGCCAATTTTGTTGCCACTTTGAGCCGCTCTTCTTGTGAAGTCGTCGAGGTTCTCGTATATGTAATGGCATTTAGCGCTTTATTGCTGACAATCGTATTATAGTTTCGATCGTAAATTTTTCCGCGCGGAGCAGATGAGCTGACATTCACATCCTCTTGTTTTTCTGCCTGCTTTTTATAATCTTCTCCATTGACAATTTGTACAAATCCGAGTCTTACAACAACACCGGTAAAAATAATAAACGCAGCTAAAAATAGTAAATTCAGCCGAAGTGGAAGTGTTTTGCGCCCTTCCTTCGCGTCTTTTTTGTTTTTCTTGTTTCTCATCACATCACCTTTTCTATCAAGAAAGAAATGGCACCCCTTTTTGTGTATAAAAGGTGCCATCATCATTTTAGCGGTTTTTCTATGATTTATCTAGAATTTTGATGTTCCATTGGTCAGAAATTTTACCTTTCTCCCTTAATAAGGTTCGTGTGAGTAACTGGCTTTTGACCGTCAGCCTCTTTCATATCAGCTGTTTTTTCTTTTAAATGAATATCTTTTACAAAATAATAAATGAGGGTGTGCCCCGCTCCAAGCACAACAAGAGATGCAGGAATCCCGAGCTCATCACCCAGTAAGGTGACAGACAGAAGAAACAACACAATGGAACAAATACGGCCAGCATTTAAAAACAGCTCCCTGACCACAATATATTCAATTCGGGCTTTCCTTGCATACCTTGCATGACCAATAACATCGTATGTTAAGGATACATATGGAACAAGCAGAAGCGGGTATCCTATCGCAATGGCTACCGCATACATGAGAAGTGATACATAGGACAAGTGAAAGACGATTAAGAACAAGGCGCCGTATAAAATCAGCCCGCCAAGCATAATGGCTTTCTTTCGCCACTTTTTCTTAATCAAACGTGTAGCGAAGAAATAAGCGAAAAAGGCAACACCTGAGTTTACTAAACCAAACGTCCCGAGAGCAAGTTCACTGTTTGTTGCAATAAACACAAAGACACTGATTAAGAAGACAAAGACCCCTTCACGAAGCCCTTGAAAAAAGTGAGCTGTTGTAATCTTACGCCAATTTTCGTCGGCATGGCGTTCTTTCCATATTTGCTTGATGATAAATTTCCCTTTTGACTGCCTTCTCTTGAGGAAAAAGCTCATCACAACCGCTAATGAAAACAAAATTAGTGATAAAGTAAAAATCACTGTATAGCCCGTATCATCTGTTAATTGAGAAATGACAATACCCGCGATCAGTGGACCGATCATGCCAGCTGTAGAGGTGAGGACTCCTAGAAATCCATTAAAGAAGTCTCTTGTTTCAGGCTCTGTGATTTCAAAGGTGAGGACGTTAAAAGCAAGCCAATAAAAACCATAGCCGATCCCAAGGACACTCCCTAACAAAACAAGCCGCGCCGCCGCATGTTCTCCTGCTATTAAAACGATTAAGTAAAAAGCTGCTAAGAAGATCACACCAAAACGAAGAACAAACGCCCGATCTATTTTTTTAGCGAGCCGACCAGCGAATAAAAACGTAATGGGCTGAAGCACAACAATAGCCAGATTGTAAATCGCAAGATCCGTGAATTTCCCAGACTGTTTCCATAAATACACGTTTACAAACGTATTTGAAAGCGCAATAGCAAGTGCATATAATCCGCCAATCGTGAGGAGGAGCATTAAATCTCTTGTAACATCCATGTCCCCGAACATTTTCTTTAATCTGCTCATATATTTCATTCTCCTTTTCTACACAATAGTCTGTCTCATCAAAAGGCAGATATGTAAAAAAAGGAGGGAAAATATAAAAAGACCTGCTTCTCTAAAGAGCAGATCTTTTCAAATCAAATGATTTATTTAGCTTCGCTGTAAAGGCGAGCCACTTCATCCCAGTTCACAACATTCCAGAAAGCTGAAATGTAATCAGGACGACGGTTTTGGTAGTTTAGGTAGTAAGCATGCTCCCAAACGTCAAGTCCTAGAATTGGTGTTTTTCCTTCAGTTAAAGGAGAATCTTGGTTTGGTGTGCTTGTGATTTCAAGTTTGCCATTGTTCACAACAAGCCATGCCCAACCAGAACCAAAGCGTCCTGCAGCTGCTGCAGCGAAATCAGATTTGAATTTTTCAAATCCGCCTAATTCTTTTTCGATTGCATCTGCAAGTTCACCAGTAGGTGCGCCGCCACCGTTTGGTGAAAGAAGCGTCCAGAATAATGAGTGGTTAGCATGTCCTCCGCCATTGTTACGTACAGCTGTACGAATGTTTTCAGGCACAGAGTTTAGATTAGCCACTAGCTCTTCGATTGATTGATCTTCAAGAGCTGATACACCTTCGATTGCTTTGTTTAAGTTTGTTACGTATGTGTTGTGGTGTTTTGTGTGGTGAATCGTCATTGTTTCCTTGTCGATATGTGGTTCTAATGCATCGTAAGCATATGGTAATTCTGGAAGTTTAAAAGCCATGGTTAATTTCCTCCTTAGAAATGTATGTACTGAAATGCTTCCTTAGGTCGTAAGCAAGCAATTCAACCTACTCAAAGAGTATCAAAAGAATTGGCTTGTTTCAATGTTATTGCTCATGATCTGAAACATTTCAGTGTTTATTTTGTATTTAGCCCTTTAGAAAAAGTTTTAAACTCCCTTTTTCTATTTAGCGAAGGACATAAAATAAAAAGATGCCCAGCATCAGCGCTTGAATCAATCCTTTGGCAAATACACCTGATATAAATCCGATTAATGAGCCTAATCCTACTTTCACACTCGTCTTCACATCTTTTTGATGGACAAGGAGCTCTGCAATAACACTTCCGATAAATGGACCAATGATAATTCCTGCAATGGGAATCACAAAAGGACCAACTAATAACCCAATGGTGCTTCCCCAAATGGCTGCGCGGCTGCCGCCAAAACGCTTGACCCCAATGAGGTTTGAGACATAATCTGCCGCAAATAATACCGCGGTAAATACGGCTTGAATGAGCCAAAACGTCAGTGTCAGCGGCTCGAAGCTGAAAAAGAAACCATATAGAATAAACCCAAGAACCATAAAAACAACACTAGGAATAATTGGATAGACAAGTCCAACAAACGCAATGATAAATGCACAAATAACCAGAATCCAATACAGCACGTCCAAGTCACAGCCGCCTCCTTTTTATATGCTGTATACATTATGCCTCATTCCATCTATCTTAACCAGCGATGAAGGCCATACTTGTACTTGATAGATAGACATTGATACAATATGAGAAATAGAAAAGAATGTAGGAAGTGAATTGATTGAACGTATTTAAACTATTGTTAAAAGGCATTTATTCACCAAAAGATATTGCTAAAGCACGGTTTACAGGGATTGGAAAAGCGATTTTATTCATTTTTATCCTTTCGATCATCGCAGCAGTTCCTCAGGGCTATCATATGAGTCAAGAGATCTCGAATGCGATGTCAGGATTTCAGCATGTGATCAAAAAAGATTTACCTGATTTCTCAATCGAAAAAGGAAAGCTTCAAGCAGATCAAAGTGCACCGATAGAAAAAGAAGAAAACGGGATTACGATCATCTTTGATCCTGCTGAAAAAATAAAAGCAAGTGAGCTTGAATCCAAGCAAACGGCCATTGCTTTATTAAAAGAAAAAGCAGTGATTGCCATTGATGGCCAAATGACAGATATCCCTTACCAGCTGCTTGGCGGAACGCTGACAAAAGACGAACTCGCCCGCGTCACAAATCAGAATCAAGCGATTATTATCCCAGTCATCTGCGTGCTGCTGTATCTATCAACTGCGGCTCTCATGTTCATTAGTGCAACATTCCTTGCGATGCTTGGTACATTTATTAAACGCATGCAGCAAAAAGAGCTGTCTTTCCAAATGCTATGGAAGCTCTCCGCTTATTCACTCACATTAACAACGGTCTTTTTCGCCATCATGAGTGCATTAAACACGCCTGTTGCGAACTCATTTTTATTAAATTGGGTCATTAACTTTATCTTCTTATATCTCGTCGTAAAGGAAATACCCGCTAAACATAAACCACTTGTCAAAAATTAATGAGTAAATGAAAGCTCCCCCAACTTGGAGGAGCTTTTATGTATGTTCATGCTCTATGATTCATTTGGATGAATGATCGCAAACAAATAATGATCCTCCCACACGCCATCAATCTTTACTTTTTTACGATTCAGTCCCTCATTTTCAAAACCTGTCTTTTCAAGCACACGAATGGAACCCATATTATCCGGCTTTACTCCAGCCTCAATACGATGAAGGTGCAGTTCATTAAAGGCATAATCGATGATTAAACGAATGGCTTCTGTCATATACCCTTTCCCGCCATGCCTTTCATCAAGTACATACCCCAGCCATGCTCCTTCTACCGGGCCTCTTACGACAGAACTTAATGAGATCGTCCCAATTAAAGCATCTGTTTCATTTAAGAAAATACCATGCATGTAAGCTTCATCCTGCGCACATCTTTCCACACTGCGCTGAATTCGTTCAATTTGACGAGATAACGTAAAAAAATCATCTTTGACTAAAGGTGTAAATTGCTGAAAATATGAGCGATTCTCAAGTTCAAGTGTTAATAGTGATTGTGCATCATTTTCTGTTAGCGTCCTCACATATATATGCAGACTTATTTTCTTCATAAACTCTCCCCTTTCTTTTATTTTATCATAATGATCATAGAAGCTTGAAAAAAGCACCGCCAAGCGTAAAACAAAGTGTTTTTTCAATTCATTACAAGACTCACTAGAACTAACTAGAACCACCCTTTCCAGCTTTTCTCCTCATTTTAGTTCTATCATTTCAGGACATGCATAGACTGAAGTAAACTCTTAAAAGCGGTGAGTGAAATGCGGCGTATTATTTTTTTACTAATCAGTTTGTTTGTCCTCTTTATTATCTTTTTTGATTTAAAAAATGGCACCATCCCTGTTGAGGAAGGTCCTGCTGTTCCTGCAAATGCCTTTCAAACAGCTGAGAGAAAAGCCTATAAGAATGTGACTGTGAAACAAGGAGAAACCGTCGTCTCCATCGTCCATACAAGCAAGCCACTTGATGAAGTCATTGAAGATTTTGAAGAGCTGAATCAAGGCGTCAAAGCAAACGAAATTCGGGCAGGCAGCACATATAAGTTTCCGGTGTATAAGAGATAAAACGTTAATTCCTTGTCATTCATACAAAGAGACTGTTACAATATGAACTGTAAAACAAGACGTACATGGCAAATGATTGCTTGTACACTAAGGAGCGATTGACAAGTGAGTGAAGTCACACATCGTACTAAAACGCGTCCCGTCAAAGTGGGACCTTTAACTATAGGTGGAAATAATGAGGTTGTCATTCAAAGTATGGCAACAACCAAAACACATGACGTCGAAGCGACAGTAGCTGAAATTAAGCGTCTTGAAGAAGCAGGCTGTCAAATTGTGCGTGTCGCATGCCCAGACGAGCGTGCAGCAAATGCGATTGCGGATATTAAAAAACAAATCAACATCCCGCTTGTTGTCGATATTCATTTTGACTACAAGCTTGCACTGAAAGCCATTGAAGCAGGTGCAGACAAAATTCGAATCAACCCAGGAAACATCGGAAGACGAGAAAAAGTCGAAGCTGTTGTGAAAGCAGCAAAAGAAAAAGGCATTCCAATCCGTATTGGGGTAAACGCTGGTTCATTAGAGAAAAAAATTCTTGATAAATACGGCTACCCAACAGCAGATGGCATGGTCGAAAGTGCACTGCATCACATTAAAATTCTAGAAGATCTAGATTTTCATGATATCATCGTCAGCATGAAAGCATCTGATGTAAACCTAGCAATTGAGGCGTACGAAAAAGCGGCAAAAGCGTTTGACTACCCTCTTCACCTTGGGATTACTGAATCAGGTACGTTATTTGCAGGTACAGTCAAAAGTGCAGCTGGTCTCGGCGCTATCTTAAATATGGGGATTGGGAACACACTTCGCATCTCATTAAGTGCTGATCCAGTTGAGGAAGTGAAAGTAGCGCGTGAATTGTTGAAATCATTTGGTCTTGCAGCAAATGCAGCAACACTGATCTCTTGCCCAACTTGTGGCCGAATTGAAATTGACCTCATTAGCATTGCAAATGAAGTCGAAGAATATATCTCCACTATTAAAGCACCGATTAAAGTAGCTGTTCTCGGCTGCGCTGTAAACGGCCCAGGTGAAGCGCGTGAAGCTGACATCGGAATTGCCGGCGCTAGAGGCGAAGGCCTATTGTTCCGTAAAGGTGAAATTGTTCGTAAAGTACCAGAAGAAACAATGGTCGAAGAACTAAAAAAAGAAATCGATAAAATCGCTGAAGAGCATTATGCAAAAATGGAAGCTGAAAAAGCAAAAGCGAACGCATAACAAAAAACGCCTGACGTCACTGTCAGGCGTTTTTCTGTTCTTGTTAAAAGAACGGAGTGATAAATATGCCAAGGATGACGGAAACAATTCCGATCCCGATTGACCACGCGCCAAGCGCATGTGCTCCTTTTCTTCTTGCAATATAACCAACGACGATTGCCGCTACTCCTAATAGCACCGGCAAGACAAATAGTGAGATAATCGCAATCGCGAGTGCTGTATAGCCTATCCCCTTACTGCCTGAATCGTCACCTGCTTGGTCACGTTCTCGTCTGTCTACTCGATCTCTTGAAGCCTGATATGGCTCTGCAATTTCAGCAGCTGTTTCCTCTAGATAGCCATCATCATTACTAAAGTGTGTATCGATTTCACGATCATTTCTTCTGAAATCTTCGTCTCTTTCCATGATCAATTCCCCCTTTTGGTTAATAGAAAGGAGCTTTTTTAGTATGAGCAAAAATGTCTGTTTCATGTTTGCTAAAACTTGCTGGAATTGTGAATTGATTATGTTACACTTTAAGAGTATAAAAATGAGGAGTGTGGGCATGTTACGTTTAGGAATTGATATAGATGGCACAGTGACGGCGCAGGACACCTTTGTTCCCTATTTAAATGAGTCGTTCCAATGTGCCATGACACTAGATGATATGACAGAATATGATTTGACGAAGCTTTTAAATATTTCTCAAGAAGAATTTTGGGGCTGGATGAATCAGCATGAGCCTCTAATATATAAACAGGCAAAGCCTGCTAAAGATGCAAAAGAAATTCTTGATCAAATGAAACATCAACATAGACTGATTTATATTACAGCAAGAAGGCAACATCACGCGGATATCACCTACGAGTGGTTTCACAAACATCACTTGCACTATGATGACATTGAGCTGGTTGGCGGTCATCATAAGCTCGAAGCTGTTCAAAAGCACAAGATTGATGTGTTTTTCGAGGATCATCATGGGAATGCCACGATGATTGCAAAAGAGGCTGACATTCCGGTTATTCTTTTTAACTCCCCTTATAATCAAATGCCCATTGACGACAGGATTATTCGCGTGAACAACTGGCAGGAAGCGTCTCAATGGATCAAACAATACGAGCAGCTTTTGGAAACTGCTTATTAATGTAGAAAAGCCGATACTCTAATGTATCGGCTCAGATTATTGACAAAGGGCTTAAATGATCTTTATTTAGCCCTTTATCTTCTTTTCAGCGTGATTGAAAACCTTTGAAGTCTAGGAAGGACAGCTACTTTTGCGGAGCGAATTTGACATTCGTGAGCACCAGCGCGCAGGACTGCGGGCGAATGCGAGGGTTTGTCTACATGCTGAAACCGATACGCTTAATGTATCGGCTTTTTGGATGGAACAAGCTGACCTTCTTTCATGAGAAAATGGTACAGTGCTCCCTTCATGCCTGCCTGATTCAAGTAGTAGCACGTTTCCAGCTTCACCTGAATGTTCTTCCACGCATGCAGTGTATGTAAATGTTTCTCAATGCTTGATAGTAAATCCGGTCTTGCACTTACGCCGCCGCCAATGAGAATCTTCTCTGGATTAAGAACAGTTGCTACATTGTAAATGCCAATGGCGATTCGCTTGTACCACAGATCCACCAGTTTTTCAATGGACGGATCGTGTCTTGCCTTTTCAAAAATTTCTTGACCGTCTATTTGAGTACTTTGCGGAATGCCTTGCTTTTCTTTATAGCTGCGAATTAATCCAGCCGTTGAAGCACTGCTGTTGAGTGTTGTAAATTGTCCATTTTCTGTCTCTGTCAGCATCATGCCAAATTCACCGCCGCGGAAGGAAGCCCCGCGCACAAGCTGACCGCCAGCGAAAAGACCACCGCCAACACCTGTGCCAATTGTCATACAAATAAAGCTGTCACAATCTTTCGCATGGCCACTATATTTTTCTGCAAGAGCTGCACAGTTCGCATCATTTTCTACCTCAACACGAAGAGATGTTTTCTCTTCTAAAAGTGTTTTTACATTTTGACCATTTAAGGCGATGATCGCTCCTGCAAATTCCGTATAACCTATTTCACTGTCCACAAAGCCCGGAAGACTAATGGCGACCCCGCTGACATCCGACGTTCTCTGATATTGCTTGACCACATCCGCCATAGCTTCTAAAAACGGTTCAAGCTGCCGGCAATTCGTTTGATAGTCACCGCTTGTAACCAGCTCCCCATCCTGATCCATTAATCCATGTTTTGTTCTCGTCCCGCCTACATCGAACACGACATAATACGTCACTTTTGTCCCCTCCCTATACTTCAAAAGACGCAAATTGCTGCATCATACCTTTTTCTCATTTTAATGAAACAGCCGCCCTTTGTAAAACGTTTTCAAAAAGACAAAAGAAAAAGCCAGCACTGTAGCTGGCTTTTTATGAGTGAACTTCCTTCGGTTCACAGGAAGGACACGTTCCGTATATTTCGAATTTATGTCCGCTAATGTGATAATCCTCTAGATCGGCGTCTAGCTTGTCCATAGGGCAGGCATCGATCTCCTTTGTTTTACCGCATGTAAGACAAATAAAATGATGATGGTGATGAGAAAATGAGCATTTAAAACGAAAAAGCTTCTCCCCTGACAATTCAGTCGTTTCTAATATACCTAAGTCTTCATATAGCGACAGGTTTCGATAAATCGTATCAAAGCTAAGACCTGGGTAGTCTTCACTTAGTGCCGTCAGCACATTTTTAGCAGTCAAATATTTATCAGAATCAGAAAACAATTGAAGCATATCTTCACGTTTGCTTGTATATTTGTAGCCTTTTTCCTTTAATAAATCAAGCGCTTCTTGTACGTTCATGATGATTCCCCCTTCTGAATTTTCCAATACTAATACATCCGATTAAAATCAAAATGGACAGCATCACAATGGTTCCGCCTGGCGCTAAATCTAGATAATAACTTAAAATTAATCCGGCCAATACAGACAATTCACCGAACAAGATCGAAAGGAAGATCGCCTGTTTGAATCCTTTGGCAATGCGGATACTTGCCGCAACAGGAAGCGTCATGAGCGCGGATACAAGCAGTGTACCTACGATACGCATCGATGCCGCAATGACGAGTGCGACAACTAAGATAAAAATAAAATGAATCCATTTCGCTGATATACCAGAAGCCTTTGCATGCTCTTCATCAAAAGAAAGTAAAAACAATTCTTTATATAAAAGCACGACTACTAACACAACAACGAGTGAGATCCCAACAATAATCCAAAGATCTAATCTCGAAACTGCACTGACACTTCCGAACAAATAACTAAACAAATCTGTATTAAATCCATTCGCTAATGAGATGAAGATGACAGAAATCCCGATACCACCTGATAAAATAATAGGAATCGCAAGCTCCTGATAATGCTTATACACGGAGCGCAGACGTTCAATAAACAATGAACCGGCAACAGAAAACGCCATCCCTAAGTACAGCGGGCTCACTCCTGTCAAGAGGCCAAACTTTTTATCAAGGAATAAGCTTGCTGCAATACCGGCAAGTGATACGTGACTGAGGGCATCTGCAATCAGCGAGAGCCTTCTCACGACGATAAATACACCAAGTAAGGGCGCAATAAAGCCGATCAGCATTCCTGCGATAAACGCATTTTGTAAAAATTCATAATGAAAAAATGGAAATAGCATTATTCATGTCCCCCATGATGGTGATGATCGTGATGAATCACTTGAATGTCATGTCCGTAAAATTGAGATAACGCCTGATCATCCATTGAATCAAACGTTGCTGCATCTCCGTGGAAATGAAGTGTCTGATTTAAACAAGCCACATGGGTGACTTTATCAGAAACGGTGCCAACGTCGTGTGTGACGAGAATTAAAGACATTCCTTTTTCTTTGTTCAATGTTTCGAGCAGCTGATAAAAGCCCTCCACTGTCCGCTGGTCTACGCCAACCGTCGGTTCATCTAAAATGAGCAGCTTTGGCTGACTGACGAGCGCACGGGCAATAAAGGTACGCTGCTGCTGACCGCCTGAAAGTTCACCGATGTTTTGGTGCTTTAAATCTTGTATGCCAACTGAGCGAATGGCATCCTCAACTTGCCTTTTGTCCTGCTTGCTCATTCTTTTGAATAAGCCTATTTTCGCCGTCAACCCACTTGCGACGACCTCGTAAACAGAAGCAGGGAAACCCGTATTAAAACTATTCGCCTTTTGAGAAACAAATCCAATTTGATCCCAGTCTCTAAATTTTGACGCAGGCGTGCCAAATAGCTTTAATTCACCTTGCTGTGGTTTAATGAGCCCAAGCAGGCATTTTAATAAGGTTGTTTTACCAGATCCATTCGGTCCAACAAGTGCTAGAAAGTTTCCTTCCTCGACTGTTAAATGAATGTGATCTATGACATTTCGCTGTCCATACGAGTACGAAATGTCCTTCATTTCAATAATTGGCTTTGCCATGAATCTTTCCACCTTTAATCAATATAAAAAGAATGATTACGATTTATACAACAAAAAGAAAATGGCTTTTGCCATTTTCTCTGTCCATACATACATTTCATTATATAAAAGAAAGATTAAAAAGTAAAATAAAAGCTAATGAATGGCTGTTTTGAACTTACCGCCTTTTGTTTCATGCGTATCCATAATCGTAATAAATGCTTGACCATCAATTTCAAATACAATGGATTTTAGCTTTGTAATTTCAAGTCTTGTGACAACGGCGTAGATGACATCTTTTTCTTCATCTGTATAACCGCCTTTCCCTCTCAGCTTTGTCGTTCCCCTGCCAAGTCGATGAAGAATCGCATCTGAAATTTCATCATAATAATCTGACACGATAATGACAGCCTTTGTTTCATCAAGCCCTTGAATGACAGCATCAATTGTTTTCATTGCCAAATAATATGTCATGACAGAATACATAGCCTGCTCTGGTCCGAAGACAAAGCCCGCCCAAATAAAAATGAACACATTGACGATCATGACAAACTCACCGACAGAGAAAGGAATTTTTTTCGTCAGAAGAATTCCTAAGATCTCTGTTCCATCCATTGAGCCTCCATTACGGATAACAAGTCCAACACCAAAACCAAGTAATAGCCCGCCAAATACAGTGGCTAAGATCGGCTGAGTTGTAAATGCCTCTACATGATGGAGTGAAGATTCAATCACGGCTAAGCTGACAATCCCAATCACTGTGGAAATCAGAAACGTTTTCCCAATATGTTTGTATCCTGATATCATAAATGGAATATTCAAAATGACAACAATCGTCGCAAAATTGATGAATGGGTTATCTGTAAAGAGATAATCCAAAATAAGCGAAATGCCGATGATGCCTCCATCAATAATATTGTTTGGCACTAAAAATAATTCAATGCTGACTGCTGCACATGTAGCTCCTACTAAAATCAGAAAAATTCTCAAAATAAAATGAGGCACTGATTCCTTTCTATGCTGTTTACTATTTGCCATACGTTCTCCCTTCTACACATGTTAAATTTTCAATGAACATTTTATTCACTTTACTATTTTATCATTTCACAGGGTAAAATAAAATTTTTTGCACATTTTCCGTTTTCCCCCATACATTGTTACAGAGGGGAGGAATGGAATTGATTTTAATTCAAAAAATTGTCCTGCAGCGGCTCAATCAGATCACAGCAAATGATCTGTTAAGGTATGCGAAACAGTATAATGTCAGTTTAACGTCAAACCAAGCTGCCGAGGTGGCCAAACTCATGAATGGGAAAAACGTCAATATTTTTAATGATGCAGAGCGTAACCGGCTTCTTAAGCAAGTGGAAACGATTACTTCTAAACAGACAGCTCAGACTGTCAATGATCTGTTTAATCAGTTTACAAGTTAAACAAAAAAGGGCCGCATTTAGCGGCACCTCATGATGTTGTATGCTTTTTTACTGATCCTTAATTTTATCTAGTAAGCCTTCGTCAAATTTCTTTTCTTTTAGCATCGCAATTTCGAATTTGTAAGGTGGTTTTTTGTTCTTTTTATCTTCACCTACATAAGGCGTTTCTAAGATTTTGGGCACATCTTGAAGCTGCGGATGATGCACAATATAGTTCAGTGCATCGAAGCCAATTTCACCAAAGCCGATATTTTCATGTCGGTCTTTTCTTGCGCCTTGTACGTTTTTACTATCATTAATATGAAGAACCTTGATTCGGTCAATACCGACGATTCGATCAAATTCTTCTAACACCCCATCAAAGTCAGTTACAATCGGATAACCAGCATCGTGTGTGTGACACGTATCAAAGCAGACTGAAAGTGCTTCGTTATGTGTCACTCCGTCGATAATTTGGGCAAGCTCTTCAAAGCTTCTTCCGCACTCTGATCCTTTTCCTGCCATTGTTTCAAGTGCAATTTGAACCTCTTGCCCTTTTACGATGACTTCGTTTAAACCTTCAATGATTTTTTGGATTCCTGCTTCTGGTCCTGCTCCGACATGTGCACCTGGGTGGAGAACAATCTGCCCTGCACCTAGCGCTTCTGTACGTTCAATCTCAGAGCGAAGGAAGTCCACGCCAAGCTCAAATGTCGCTGGATTGACGGTGTTCCCAATATTAATAATATACGGTGCATGTACGACGATATCTGTCATACCATGCTCTTTCATATGCGCTTGTCCAGCTTCAATATTGAGATCTTCAATTTTTTTGCGGCGCGTATTTTGCGGTGCCCCTGTATAAATCATAAACGTATTTGAACCATAAGAGGCAGCTTCTTCACTCGCTGCAAGAAGCATATGTTTTCCGCTCATGGATACATGTGAACCAATCTTCAACAATGTTTCCCCCTACTTTCCATTACGCTTTGACTTTCTACGTTCCTGTCTTTTGATTTTGTCCATCTCACGTGTCATTTTCTTTTTATATCCAGGTTTGACGGCTTTCGGTTTTCTCACAAGACGCTTTGCTTTTTCTTCAATTTCATTAGGTGCTTTTTTACGTCTTTGACGCTTTAGACGGTCATCTGCATCTCGCCATTCGCCATGAACAATGGTTTTGTTTTCAAACACAACGCCCATTTTCTCGATTTGAATGAGTGCATCCTCATCAGCAAGCTCATAAATAGTCATTGCAATTCCAGATGAACCAGCTCGAGCTGTTCGACCAACACGGTGAACATAAAAATCAAGATCAGATGGAAGTTCATAGTTGATCACATGGCTGACGCCTTTAATATCGATTCCGCGGGCTGCAAGATCAGATGCCACAATATAAGTGAACTCTAAATCATCAATTTGTTTCATTACTTTTTTACGTTCGCGCGGCGTTAATCCGCCATGAAGCACTCCAACTTTCATTCCTTTTTCTTGTAGGAATGATGCGATTTCATCGACGGTTGTTTTTGTATTGGCAAAAATGATGCCTAAATAAGGCTGTACATTCGTCACCATTTCATGGAGCAATTTTAGCTTATCACGCTGTTTAGATGGGACTAAAATATGCTGAATGTTTTCAGCTGTAATCCGTTTTGGTTCAACATGGGCATATTTTGGATTGTCCATATATTTTTTCAGGAACGGCTTTAGTTTTTCTGGAATAGTTGCTGAGAACACAAGCATTTGCAGCTGTTCTGGCATTTGTGAACCAATACGATCCACATCTTCTAAAAATCCCATATCCAGCATTAAATCCGCTTCATCAATGACAAGAGATGTCGCTTTGTAAACGTTCAGCGCCTGCTCATGAATGAGGTCAGCAATACGTCCAGGTGTACCGACAACCAAATGCGGCTGGTTTTTTAGCTTTTGAATGGATTTCTGCTTGTCCGTTCCGCCAATGTAAAGCTTTGCTTTTATCTCTTCTTCTGGAGAGGTATTCTTTAAAATCGTTTGGGCTTCTTTGAAAATTTGATTGGCTAATTCTCTTGTAGGTGCAGTAATCACGACTTGTACTTGCTCTTTGCTTGGATCAATTGAATGAATAAGCGGCAATAAGTACGCGTGGGTTTTTCCTGTTCCTGTTTGTGATTGACCAATCACGCTTTCTCCTTTTAACACAGCAGGGATGATTCTTTTTTGAATATCAGTTGGCTCATAAAAGCCCAGTTCATGAATAGCATCTATAATAAAAGACTTTAATTCATATGTCGTAAATTTTGTTTCGTTCATGTTTTCACTCCTTAAGGCAATGCCTTTTTGCTCATCTCCTCATTATAGCTGATTTTCATCAAAAAAACCATGTCCGCTTTTCTTACAGGAAACCAATTGATGCATCCTTGCATAACCTATGAAGAGAAAGAGAATGCAGTAAGGGAGGTACAAGTATGTTAGGGCAAAGGCCTATGGGCGATTTTCAGCCGCACCGTCCCTCACGCCGGCATCTTGGAAATGGCGGACAGCCCGGGATTTTTCAAAGAGGGCAGCAGCCTCCTATCGAACAGCCTTTTCAAGGGCAAGGCAATCAATTTCAGCAAATGATGCCTCGCTCCCCGTCTGTACAGGGAGGCGGTGTACGCGGAATGGGCGGAATTCCAGGAGGCGAAAGCCGTGCACTAGGCGGCGGAGCAGGAATGAAAGGCATGCTCGCTAAATTTCTTCCTGGCGCAGGGGGAGCAGGGGTCTCTGGAGGTGGTGCGGGATTACAAGGAATCCAGAGCTTCACAAATCCTGCGACCCTCTCAAGCATGTTGGGAAATGTTCAAAAAGTGCTCGGTATGGCGCAGCAATTTACGCCAATGATTCAGCAATACGGTCCTTTAGTAAGAAATCTGCCTGCAATGATTAAGCTGTACAGCCAGCTTGGCAGTGCGGATGATGATGAAACAAGCGAAGATGAAGAACCTAAAGAGATCGGCGAGGAAACAGAAGTGCCGCAAGAAGAAGAAGCACGAGATGATGAAATAGAAGAAAACGAAGAACCAGAGGACATCCTTGTCAAAAAAGCAGCTCCTCACACATCATCTGCTCCTGAAGCAAAACCGAAAAAAAGACCTGGCAGCTCTGTTCCAAAACTATATGTCTAGTGATCTTTTAACGGCGAAGTGTTCACTGCGTATAACAATCTTTGATATATGCGCTTACTTTGGCTATAATGGAAGCTAGAGAATGATAAAAAGCCGTTGTGTACGGCTTTTTATATTGTTCTTCTCTAGCAGCACTTCCCTACAGGAGGACGAATAAATGAATGTAATTAAAATTTCGCCGCGTGGCTATTGCTATGGCGTTGTAGATGCAATGGTCATTGCTAAAAATGCCGCACTTGATAAAAACTTGCCACGCCCAATTTATATATTAGGTATGATTGTGCACAACAAGCACGTGACAGATGCCTTCGAAGAAGATGGAATCTACACACTGGACGGACCAAACCGCTTGGACATTTTAAAGCAGGTTGAAAGCGGAACAGTCATTTTCACTGCTCATGGCGTTTCACCTGAGGTTCGTCAAATTGCAGAAGAAAAAGGCCTTATCACCATTGATGCCACCTGTCCCGATGTAACGAAAACACATGATCTCATTTCAGAGAAAACAGCCGATGGGTATGACATTATTTATATCGGAAAAAAAGGTCATCCTGAGCCAGAGGGAGCTGTTGGAGTAGCCCCTGACAAGGTGCATCTTGTCGAAACAGAAGCCGACATTGAGGCGCTCGATTTAACATCAGATAAACTGCTCATCACCAATCAGACGACGATGTCTCAGTGGGATGTCCACGATCTGATGGAGCTGATAAAAGAGAAATACCCTCACGTCGAGTACCACCAAGAAATTTGTCTCGCGACACAGGTACGTCAGGAAGCTGTTTCCGAGCAAGCTGGCCAAGCCGATCTTACCATTGTTGTCGGCGATCCAAAAAGTAATAACTCCAATCGTCTGGCGCAAGTATCCATGGAGATTGCTGGAACGCAGGCTTACCGTATTGGTGACCTAAGTGAGCTCAAGCTGGAGTGGCTGCAAGGTGTAAATACCGTTGCCGTTACTGCTGGTGCTTCAACACCAACACCTATTACAAAGGAAGTCATCCGTTTCTTAGAAAACTACGAACCGAATGATGAAGCAACTTGGAAGATTGAACGGTCGGTTCCTCTTTCGAAAATACTACCGCGCGTGAAAACAAAGAAATAAAAAAACGTCAGAGCTGCTATGCTCTGACGTTTTTTTTTATATAAATTGAAATGGGTTTGTGTTTGATTCAGAAACAAAGAGCTGTACATCATACTTTTTATCTGAACATAGCGATTGAAGCTTCTCCTTTACGCCCTCTTTCATAATCTTTTCTGCATAATGCCCTGGGTCCACTACGTTCAGCCCGAGCATCATGGCATCATGGGCGACATGGAAATAAAGATCCCCTGTCACATACACATCAGCACCCATTCTTTTCGCTTGATGAATATATTTATTTCCGTCTCCGCCAAGCACAGCCACTTTTTTCACAACAGCGTCCTGATCACCTACAAAGCGAGCACCATTTACATCCAGCTTTGTCTTCACAAACCGTGTAAAGTCTCCAAGGGTCATAGGCTCTCTTAGCTCCCCTATACGGCCAAGGCCTTTTTGAATAGGAGGGAGATCTGTCGTGTGTACACTATAAGCGACTTCTTCATAAGGATGTGCTTTGATCATTTCACGAATCACTTGTTTTTCTATACTTGCCGGGAAAATGGTTTCAATCCGCACTTCTTTGACAAATTCCAATTGACCGCTCTCACCAATGAACGGATCCGCATCTTCTGATGGCAAAAAGCTGCCTGTCCCTTCATTTGAAAACGCGCAATGGCTGTAATTGCCAATATGGCCGGCGCCTGCATTTCCTAAAGCTGTACGGATGGCTTCTTCAAATTCCTGCGGGACATAAAGGGCAAGCTGTTTGATTTGATCTTCATATGTCGGGACTAACACGCTTGTTTCTTCAAGCTCTAAAGCCTCCGCAAGCAAGTCATTGACTCCTCCATCAGCCACATCTAAATTCGTATGTGCCACATATACCGTAATATCATGTTTGATGCATTTCTCAATGATCCGTCCAGCTGGCTGATCTGTCGCTACATGTTTTAACGGACGGAAGATCGGCGGATGGTGAGCAATAATGAGATCCACATTTCTTTCGATCGCCTCATCTACCACATTCTCTAATACATCCAAGGTGATCATGACATTGTTTACCTTTTTATTTAACGTCCCAATCTGGAGACCGATTTTGTCACCTTCCACGGCATATGCCTTTGGTGAAAATTGTTCAAATAATTGGATGATTTCATGTCCGTTTACTGTTTTAGCCAACAGTCAAAACCTCCCTTAGAATCTTTATTTTTACATGGAGCTCTTCAAGGCGCTCCTTATTCTCTTCTACCCGCGCTGCCTGCTTAATTTGACTTTCTATCTTCTCCATATGCTGAAGCTCTTGCAACCACTTGCGCCGGAAGACGTCGTTTTGCTCTTTCGCAAGAAACGGACCAACTAGCATGCCTGTTTCAATCGACATCCCTTCATAGGCTTTATCTTTGTCGCCTTTTTCTGCGATCATGATTTCGTATATTTTTCCATCTTCTTCCAAAATGACTTCATCCATCAATTCATACCCCTCTTGATAGAGCCATAAACGAATGTGGTGAGCATGGATATTTGGCTGAAGAATAAGCCTCTCATGACCTGCGAGCTTATGCTTGCCGTCATTTAAGATGCTTGCGATGAGTGCTCCGCCCATACCTGCAATCGTGACAGCATTCACTTCGCCCTTTTCAATGACTTCAAGGCCATTACCTTTTCTGACCGAGATCTGGTCATCTAATTCAAGTCTATGTACTTGCTGCTTCGCCGATTGAAGCGGTCCTTCTGTAATTTCACCAGCAATGGCTTTTACTGCTTTTTGATGCAGGATCGCATAGCATGGCAAATAGGCATGATCTGAGCCGATATCAGCAAAGACAGCCTCATGTGGTAAAAAGTCTGCAACTCTTTTTAATCGTTTTGATAAATTCATTTCATTCATACGTATCACTACTTTTCTTTAATGTTCATACTTGTCTATCTTATATAAATTATGGACTTTTTAAAAGTCGTTTTCAAATGAAAAAAGCTCTTCTGTTGAAAAAGAGCTTTTTGCGTAACATTATTTAATTTTGGATACCCATTCAGCCATTTCATCGAGCTTTTCATTCGGAATCAGCCCGCCTGGCATCCCGTTGCCGCCTTCTTGAATTTTCTTCTTGATGTCTGCCACTTCAAGCTTGTCTCCAACGCCTTTTAATGCAGGACCTGCGCCGCCTTCATAGTTTTCCCCGTGACAGCTCAGACAGTTTTGCTTATACAATTCTTCCGGCGTCGCATTCGCTGTCTCTTCTTGCTTTTGCTCCTTGCCCCCAGAGGCGATTTTGTCTTCATCTTTCAGCCCCTTCATTGATAAGAAAAAAGTGAGTCCAATACCTAAAATGGCAATCAATAAGAATGGTATAAGTGGATTCCGTTTCATTTCTTTCATCCTCCCCTTTGTGAAAACCCCTTTGAGACTATGCAAACAATTCTAATTCTACTTTAATTTTACAAAAAGTAAACGAATTATGATACAAAACTTTGGTCAAGTTCACAGATTAGACAAAAATGATGTAAGAATGAGAAATGAAGCCTTCAGCACATTTTGATGTATTTTTTATACATCTTTTCTCTAAGAACGTTGCAAATTCATTTGTTATTCAGTAAAATATAATCAGATTGAAAAAAGCGTTTTCATTTTTGATGAAGAAAGAACGGATCTCTTTCAAGATCCGTCCAGTTCCTACTCTAAGAAGTCTTTTAATCGTTTACTTCTGCTTGGGTGTCTTAATTTACGCAGAGCTTTCGCTTCAATTTGGCGGATACGTTCTCTTGTGACGCCGAACACCTTTCCAACCTCTTCTAACGTACGTGTTCTTCCGTCATCTAGTCCGAAGCGTAGTCTCAGCACATTTTCTTCACGGTCCGTTAGCGTGTCTAATACATCTTCAAGCTGCTCTTTTAACAATTCGTATGCAGCATGGTCAGATGGAGATGTCGCCTCTTGGTCTTCAATAAAATCACCAAGATGCGAGTCATCTTCTTCACCAATAGGTGTTTCTAAAGATACAGGCTCTTGCGCAATTTTAAGAATTTCTCTTACCTTTTCTGGAGTTAAATCCATGTCTTCAGCAATTTCCTCTGGCGTTGGTTCTCTGCCTAGGTCTTGCAGAAGCTGTCTTTGAACACGGATCAATTTATTAATGGTTTCCACCATATGAACCGGGATCCTGATTGTTCTGGCCTGATCCGCAATCGCACGCGTGATCGCCTGTCTAATCCACCAAGTTGCATATGTTGAGAATTTGTATCCTTTGCGGTAATCAAACTTCTCAACAGCCTTCATTAGACCCATGTTTCCTTCTTGAATCAAGTCAAGGAACAGCATACCACGACCGACGTAGCGTTTCGCAATGCTGACAACGAGACGAAGGTTTGCTTCCGCTAATCTTCTTTTTGATTCCTCATCGCCTTCTTCAATCTTTTGAGCATACGTAATTTCTTCTTTAGCAGATAACAAATTGACGCGTCCGATTTCTTTTAAGTACATACGAACAGGATCATTAATTTTGACACCTGGTGGTACGCTTAAATCATTCAGGTCAAATTCCTCTTCTGCTTTAGCCAGCTGCTGAACATTTGGGTCTTCTGTCTCTTCGTTTTCACTGATGAGCTCTACACCCTGTTCGCCTAAGTATTCATAGTATTCATCCATTTGGTCTGATTCAATTTCAAAACTAGACATACGCTCTGCAATTTCTTCGTATGTTAAAACGCCCCGTTTTTTACCCGTTTCAGTGAGTTTATCTCTCACCTGTTCAAAGGTTAATTCAGTTTCGGTTTCGTGGGCTTGTTTATCAGCCATTATGGATCCCTCCTTCCAAAGCTTGCAACGAATTCTAAAGTAACTTGCGATTTGCTTTCGCTCTGCTTTTCTCTCTTTATCAAACAGATGAGCAAATAGGAATAAAATAAATAATGATGAAGGCAAGATGCTTGCGGTCTTATGCTCCTCCCGTAAAGGATTCATTGCCAGCCGTAAGTCTTGTCATAAATATTAGACGTATTACTTCAGCGAACGGTTCAACTGAATAATTTCTTTTGCAAGTGTTGCCGCTTTGAAGAAATCTTTTTGCCTCTCCGCTTCTGCACGTTCTAGTTCTTTTCCCTTTATCATTGACAAATTCCGATGATTCAACACTTTTTTTACATAATCACTTAATTCAGCTTCACTTAGTTCGTCTCCAACTTGAATCATGAATATATCCGTCAAAAGCTGATTGATGACATCATCTTCTATACGGTTCATCAGGTGCTGCGGCGTTGGTTCTTTGCCTTCTTCATACAAAGCATAAATGTACGTGGCCAGCGCTCTGTGAGAATCTATATTAAATTCAATCCCTACTCTGTCAAGTACTTTTCGGATCACGTCATCGCTTTTTAACATATGAGCAAGCAGCATTCGCTCTGCATTTTCATATGCTGGCCGCAGACGCTTTCTTCGTACCTGTGTTGACAGATGTGCACACCGTTTTTCAAGCCCGCTTTCTTCCTGCGTGCTTTTGGCTTCTTGCCGCTGCTGTTTTTCAAACAGCTCCAGCTGTTCCTTTAATGAATCAAGTGAGATCGAGAACTCTCCAGCAAGCTGTTTCATGTAAATCTCTTGTTCCAAGGAGCCGTTTAACCGGCTAATTTCTCGGAGTACCTGCTTCATATACGTAAGCCGGTCTCCTTCGTCAGATAAATTCTTCCCCCTACGGAAAAAGTTCATCTTAAATGTCATTAATGTCACACTTGCATCTATGATGTCATTCCTAAATTTCTCGCCGCCATATTTACGAATGTAATCATCTGGATCAAGTCCATCTGGTATCATGGCAACGCGAACTTTACATCCTCTTTTTCCAAGCAAATCTGATGCTTTCATGGTGGCTTCATAACCGGCCGTGTCAGAATCATAGCAAAGGATGATCTCTTCTACGTTCCGTCTGAGAAGTTTTACGTGCTCTTCTGTTAGAGACGTACCCATTGTTGCAACACTTTCGCCGACACCTGATGTGACAGCTGAGATGACGTCAGCAAATCCTTCGAAAAGAACCGCCCGTTCGCGTTTTCGAATATGCATACGCGCGTCATGAAAGTGATAAAGCAACTTACTTTTATGAAAAAGTGGCGTTTCAGGACTATTCATATATTTAGGCTGCTGATCACCAAGCGATCTTCCGGAAAAAGCGACGACTGTCCCATGATGATCATGAATGGGAAACATCACACGATCCCTAAAGCGGTCAAAAAAGCCTGTTCCGTTTTCACGTTGAATTAAAAGACCAGCTTTCTCCATCATCACAGGATCAAACCCTCGTTTTTCTAAAAACTTGGTCACGAAATCCCAAGAGTCAAGAGCATATCCGATCTCAAACTTGGCAATTGTTTCATCTGTAAAGCCTCTCGCCCGTAAATAATCGAGTGCGTTTTGACCTTCCTTTGTATTTACCAGCAAATGGTGGTAAAATTTCTTAAGAAGCTCATGCGCTTCAATCATTTTATGATCTGCTGTGTCCTCTTGCTGTGAGGAGCTGACCTGAGCATTTGCTACATGATCAGGCAAATCAATATGGTACTTATCAGCAACATGTGAAACGGCTTCAATAAATGAGTAGCCTTCCATTTGTCTGAGGAACGAAAATACATTACCTCCTGCACCACAGCCAAAACAATGGAAGATTTGCTTATCTGCTGAAACAGAGAATGAAGGAGTATTTTCACCATGGAATGGACAAAGACCGAAGTAATTTCGACCTTGCTTTCTAAGCTGTACGTATTCTCCAATCACTTCGACAATGTCTGCGTTTTTTTGGATTTGCTCCAAAAGTTCATCTGGTATACGTTTGCTCATCCTAATAACACTCCGTCGTACATTATTCGCCTTTTAATTCAAAAATCCTTCATGATTCGACAGGATTTTTTGTAGCTGCGCAATAAATCGCTTTTTATCCTCTTCTAAAAGCTTTTTGGGACCTTTTCCATATACACCTTTTCTTCGCTGTTTACTGGAAACATGCCTGCGTTCCAAATCAAAATCAATTGTTTCGTTTGTGTACATCCGTCCTCTTTCAGACAGTACAATGACCTGTCTTGGAAGCAGTAAGGAGGCAAGACCAATGTCTTGGGTGACGACAATATCATGCGCGGCAGCTGAGTTCGCAATGACTAAGTCCGCTGCTTCCTTATGTGTATCTACAAACCGCCAATCTTCAAGTGGAGATCTTTTGGTTTGAAAATGCTCATATGAAGCAATAAACGTCACACGTACTTGAAATTGAGATGCGACAGAAAGGATTTCGTCTTTTACAGGACAAGCATCTGCATCGACATAAATCGTCCTCTCTTGCTTATGTTCATTCAGGTGACTAATTCTCCATCCCTCCACCTTATTCCTGCTTTAGAGAAGCAAAAAGACCATACTTTTCCCCCATAAAGCAAACAACAGTAAAACTCATTTTGTCGAAAAGTTATGTTCAGAATCACTTGACTTCTGCCAATATTAGTTTATTCGTTCTTGACTTAACTTAAACCTAAAATCAATCATTTTATCACAATTTTTTATTATAATACAAATGCAGCAAATATGCTATTGTTTTTGTTTACCCGTTTCCCACCATAGGAAAAACCCAGGAGGAGCATCCTGAGTTTATTCGGAACCTCTTTTGGTCAGCATTTGATGAATGACATTTGCTGTTTCCTCAACTGCTTTATTCGATACATCAACGACTTGACAGTTAATGCGGTCCACCACTTTTTCAAAATACTCTAGTTCTTCTTTAATCCGTTCAATGTTCGCATAAATCGCGCGATCATTTAAACCTAGAGATTTCAAACGCTCTTTACGAATATGATTTAGTTTGTCTGGACTGATTTTCAGACCGATGCATTTCTTTGGATCAACTGAAAATAACTCTTCTGGCGGATCTACTTCAGGAACAATTGGAACGTTCGCTACCTTCAGCCGTTTATGCGCCAAGTATTGAGATAGTGGTGTCTTGGACGTGCGTGACACACCGATGAGCACAATATCAGCCTTTAGAATGCCTCTCGGGTCTCTGCCGTCATCATACTTCACTGCGAACTCAATGGCTTCCACCTTTTTAAAATAGTCCTCATCTAATTGACGTACACGCCCCGGCTCATGTTTCGCTTCATTTCCATAAGCGGTCTCCATTTTATCGATGAGCGGGCCGATGATGTCATAATAAACGACGCCGTTTGCTTCTGCTTCTTCAATTAAGAATTGGCGCATTTCTGGCACAACAAGCGTAAAGCAGACGATTCCGTTATCTGCTTTCGCTAGTGAAATGACTTCTTTAATCGTACCGACATCCTCTACATATGGAATTCTTCTAATATTTGAATGGTCTGATGAGCCGCCATCAAATTGGCTAAGTGCCGCTTTGACTACGAGCTCTGCCGTTTCTCCTACTGAATCTGATACCACAAAAATTACGCGATTACTCATAACATCCCCTCGCAGTCTTCTGTAATTAGATTATTTCATTCTCCGATAAGCTAACAAGTATTTTCGTCATGTTTGTTTTCGTAATTCTGCCGACCACTTCAAAGCCTTTATCCGTATCTTTTATAACAGGAAGTGCGTCTATCTGCTTTTCAATCAAGTGCTTCGCCACATCCATAATGAAATCTTCCTTGCGGCAAACGGTGATGTTCGGCATTCTTGTCATAATAATATGGACAGGGATCGATGGAAGCTCCTGTTTTCCAATACTTGCGCGAAGGAGGTCTTTCCTTGACAACACGCCTGTTAAAATAGAGTGATCGTCCACAACGAATAATGTGCCCACATCCTCTAAAAACATCGTACAAATCGCATCATAAACTGATACATTCTCATGTATCACCACTGGAATGGATTGAAAATCTTTCACTTGAAGTTTTTTCAGCTTATCTGCTAGAAGCTGCGTACCTGTTTTCCCTGTGAAAAAGTAGCCGACCCTTGGTCTTGCTTCTAAAAAGCCTGACATCGTTAATATGGCTAAATCCGGTCTGAGGGTCGCCCTAGTTAAGTTCAGCCGATCGGCGATATGCTCTCCAGTGATCGGACCATTCTCTTTGACAATCTGTAAAATCTGCTCTTGCCGTTTATTTAACTCGATTGTACTCACCACCTTTAAATAGAGAGAGCGAATCTTTACTTTATGTATATCATTTTCATAACTCATCATATTATAGCGCATCTTTGTCCGAATGAAACAAAAATCCACTCAAAAACCGTGAATTAATTGAGTAAAAAACGATTGCCCTTCGAAAAAGGCAACCGTTCTTAGGTATTTATTTTACAATTAAATTGTTCATATTCGCAAATGATTGAATGACTTTGGCTAGTTTGACCATTTGCGCCAATCGATTTCTCTTCAGCTTTTCATCATCTGCATGAACCATTGTGTGATCAAAATAATGAACAATCGGTGTTTTTAACGTATCAAGCGCCTTAAGTGCTGCGCTGTATTGCCCTGCTGCTACATGTTCCTTGACAGCTGTCTCTACTTGCTGATACGCCTCATATAGCTTTTGCTCATGCTCATTTTCAAACAGCTCAGGCTGAATCTCTGCGTCTTCTCCTTTTCTACTGATTGAAATGACGCGTCCTAATGCTTCTGCTGTTTCTTTGAAGCTTTCTTGTTTCACGCTCTCTTCAAGAACAGCTGCTTTTTTCACGACTGCATAAGGTTCAATATTTTTAACATCCAGCACTGCATCGACAACATCATGACGGATATGCTCTGCTTGGAGGACATATTTTAAACGGTGTGTCAAAAATTCAATCAGAGCAGCTTCATGTTCTTCCTCTACTTGAGCAAGTGCCAAAAGCTCTTTAAATGAAATATTCCAATGACGATCGAGCAGGATTTGAACGATACCGCTCGCTTGTCTTCTCAGTCCATAAGGGTCTTGAGAGCCCGTTGGAATGACATCAATTGAGAAGAAGGAACAAATAGAATCAAGCTTATCTGCTACTGCCACAATCGCACCAATCAAAGTGGACGGCGCCTCATCACCGGCAAATCGCGGCATATAGTGTTCGTTGATGCTCTTTGCCACTTCTTCATGTTCGCCAAGTGCTTTTGCATATTTCTCGCCCATGATTCCTTGTAATTCTGGGAATTCATAGACCATTTGAGTCACAAGGTCAAACTTCGAAATACTTGCTGCTCTTGCCACTCGTTTTGTCGTTTCGTCATCTGCACCGACATGCGCTGCTAGACGGGTTGCAATGCCTGTCACTCTCTTTAGCTTGTCGCCAATTGTGCCAAGCTTCTCATGGAATACAACCTTATCAAGCTTCTTAATATTGTCTTCAATAACTAGTTTTTCGTCTTCTTTATAGAAGAATGCAGCATCTGATAAACGCGCACGAAGTACTTTTTCGTTCCCTCTTGCGACATTTTCAAGCGCCTCACTGTTTCCATTTCTGACCGTAATAAAGTGCGGCAATAATTCCCCTTGCTCATTTTTCACAGGGAAATAGCGCTGATGCTCTTTCATTGTGGTCACTAATACTTCTTCCGGCAATGCAAGGAACTCTTCTTCAAAGGAGCCAGACAGCACCGTTGGGTATTCTACAAGATTGTTGACTTCTTCTAGAAGCTCAGGATCAACAGGAATCACCCATCCTTTTTCTGAAGATAGGGCATTAAGCTGCTCGGTAATGGTTTGTTTTCTTTTATCTGAATCTGCAATGACAAATTGATCGCGCAATGTTTGCTCATAAGAAGCAGGCGAGTCGATAGTGGCTGCCTTACCAAGGAAACGGTGTCCTCTTGTCTCACGACCGCTTTTCACCCCGGCAATTTCCACAGGTACAATCTCCTCTCCAAATAAACACACAATCCATTTAATCGGACGGATATAGCGTAAATCTTTGCTTCCCCATCTCATGTTCTTTGGAAAACTTAATGAGGCGGCGATCTCCCCTAAAGCTGGCAGAAGGTCTTTGACTTGCTTTCCTTCTTGAAACTTTTGGACATGGACGTAGTCCACTCCTTTGATCTCTTTAAAATAGAGATCAGCTGTTGAGGCACCTTGTCCGCGGGCAAAGCCTTCCGCTGCTTTTGTCCAACTGCCTTCCGCATCTTGCGCGATCTTTTTAGCCGGACCTTTTGCTTCTTCTTTGATGTCTTCTTGTTTTTCTGCGACACCTTTCACGAGTACAGCAAGACGTCTTGGTGAGTTAAATAAAGCAACGTCTTCAAATGAAATATTTTGCGCTTCAAACCATGCTTTTACTTTCTCACCTAGCTGCTTTGTGCTTTCTGGCATGAAGCGAGCCGGCATCTCTTCTAAGCCGATTTCGAGTAATACATCTTGTTTATTCATGAGAAGCCGCCTCCTCTTTTAACATAGGGAATCCCAATTTTTCTCGTTCTTCATAATATGTTTTGGCTACTTTTCTGGCTAACTGGCGCACTCTTCCGATATAGCCAGTTCGCTCGGTAACAGAAATCGCGCCCTTTGCATCGAGCAGATTAAACGTATGAGAGCATTTGAGCACATAATCGTATGCCGGATGAACAAGCCCTTTGTCCATTTGGCTATGCGCTTCCTTCTCATAGGTCGTAAATAACTCAAACAGCATATCAGTATTAGATGTTTCAAATGTATAAACAGAGTGCTCATATTCAGCCATTAAGAATAAATCTCTGACCGTAAATCCGTCTGTCCATTCAAGATCGAAGACATTTTCTTTGTCCTGGATGTAGGAAGCAAGACGTTCTATACCGTATGTGATTTCAACGGAAACAGGCTTACATTCTAAGCCGCCGACTTGCTGAAAATACGTGAATTGTGTAATTTCCATCCCATCAAGCCATACTTCCCAGCCAAGTCCTGCACAGCCAAGAGATGGGTTTTCCCAGTTATCTTCCACAAAACGAATATCATGTTTCAGCGGGTCAATACCAAGTGCTTTCAATGAATCAAGATACAGTTCTTGAATATTGTCAGGTGACGGCTTAATGATCACTTGAAATTGATGATGCTGATACAATCTATTTGGGTTTTCTCCATATCTGCCATCAGCCGGGCGTCTTGAAGGCTCTACATATGCTACCTTCCACGGCTCCGGGCCAATGCTTCGCAGGAACGTGTATGGACTCATCGTTCCGGCACCTTTTTCTGTGTCATACGCCTGCATTAATACGCAGCCTTCATTTGACCAATGCTTTTGCAGCGTCAAAATCATGTCTTGAATATTCAATGATCGCACCTCCATCTTTTCTACACCATCCGCTATGTATGGCGGGTCGGACTAGAACCCCGCAAAAGAACACAAAAACTCCCGTCTCTATGCTCGCAAGGCTCCTTGCAAACATAGGGACGAGAGTTTTTCCCGCGGTTCCACCCTATTTGCTGGTGTCGTAGCATCCAGCCGCTTTGTTTTACGTTGCTCAAGAATGCCTTTCGTTACGCCTCCATCCTTAGCTCACACCGCCCTAAGGTCGCTTTTCATGGTTTCTGCGCAAGTACTTCTTTCTGTCAATGCAACATATTTTATCTTAGATGATCTTACAAAAAGTCATGGAAGATGTCAACTTTTGTTTTCCCCGTCCATTAGCTTTTTCATGGATTCCATCTGATTCATGAATTTTTTTGATTTCAAATAAAGGCCTGAATACTCGTCATAGTAGTGATCGAGCACTTGACGAATTTCTTGTTTCGTCTGTGGTTTCACATCCACCTGACCGAGCCTTGATAAATCAAAATAATGGAACAAACGGAGCAGCCTTGCAGCTGCTGGAGATAAGGGCAGTTTATACGGATCTTTAGAAAAGCAATTTTGGCAAATGAAGCCGTTATCTCTAATCGAGAAATGAAACTGCCCTTCTTTTTGACCACAATGAACGCATTGATCAAGTTCGGGCTTCATCCCCATCACTGATAACATTTTAACCTCTACGATAAATAAGATAATATCAGCATCTGTGCCTTCATTAAGATGACGCAGAGATTGAAGCAGGAGCTCAAACAAATAAGGGTTTGGCTTTTTTTCTTCTGTGCCTTTATCGAGTAACTCTGTCATATATGCGGCATATGCGGTTAGAAATAAATCCTCCCGAATGGTCCGCATACTTTCAATCATTTCGCCTTGCTGGAGCGTTCCAAGTCCTGTTGATGATTGGATCAGGAAAGTTCCGTATAAAAACGGCTGGCTTATGGCTGACAGGCGACTGTTTGATTTTTTTGCGCCTCTTGCCATCACACCTATTTTCCCATGTTCTCTAGTGAGCAGCGTGACAATTTTGTTTGTTTCGCCATAATCTGTTGTTCTAAGGACGATTCCTTCACTTTTAATGAGCATTTGTCTACACTCCGAGCATTGGAGGGGGTCAAGAATTATAAGATTGGAAAATCAAATCGTGCTATCTCTTCTTCAAGTACATCGGGTCTTTCCAGGTTCTCCTTTTCTAACTCTTTGAAAAGCAGATACGTGTCAACGCTTCCTGTTTGTGAAAATACGTTCCATGTAAAATTCAACATAAAAACCCCACCTTTCTTTATTAGAAGCAGCAACGCTACATCCAACATATTAATTTTATCTTGACCAAGCTACCTCCATTTCATGATAAACAATTTTTACTAATCGAACCGCACCATTGTCAGATTTAATGACAACAGCAGCGATTTTTTAATATTCGTCTTCTCTAAATCCGAAGTCACGAAGGTGAGTGGATTTATTACGCCAGTCCTTCTGAACCTTTACCCAAAGCTCCAGATACACTTTTGAGCCGAGAAGCGCTTCAATATCTCTGCGCGCTTTTTGTCCCACTTCTTTTAATAAGCTGCCTCGTTTACCAATGACGATCCCTTTTTGTGAATCACGTTCTACGACAATGGTCGCCGCAACATGGATCTTGCCATTTTCATCTGGCTTAATTGATTCGATCGCAACTGCAATACTGTGCGGGATCTCTTCTCTCGTTAAATGCAGCACTTTTTCACGAATTAATTCAGAAATAATAAACCGCTCTGGATGATCTGTTACTTGATCTGCTGGGTAAAATTGAGGGCCCTCAGGAAGATAACCTTCAATCTGCTGAAGAAGCGTGTCAATGTTGTTTCCTTCAAGAGCTGAAATTGGCACAATTTCCTTAAATGGATAACGTGTGCGGTATTCATCAATTAAAAGGAACAGCTCATCTGGGTGAATTTGGTCAATTTTATTGACGACTAGGAATACCGGTGTAGATGTTTGCTTTAGTCGTTCAATGATGAATTCATCACCCTTGCCATAGCCTTCCTGTGCATTGATCATAAACAAGATCAGGTCAACTTCCTTCAGTGTATTTGTAGCCACTCTCATCATAAAGTCACCAAGCTTATGCTTAGGTTTATGAATCCCTGGTGTATCGATAAAGATCGTTTGTGACGTGTTTGTTGTTAAGACACCTTGCACTTTGTTTCGTGTCGTTTGGGGCTTATCACTCATGATGGCGATCTTTTGTCCAATAACACGATTAAGAAAGGTTGATTTTCCTACATTTGGTCTTCCAATAATTGATACAAATCCTGATTTGAAGCTTTCGTTAGTCATTTAAATCCTCCGGTGAAAATGCGCCTGGCAATAGTTCGTTTACTGTTGTTTCGTATATATGTCCTTTTAAGTTCGTTAGAATCACTGGCATATCAGGTGCACATAGCTCTGAAATGACCTGTCTGCATGCGCCGCACGGCGAAACAGGCCGGTCTGTATCAGCCACTACCGCTAGCATTTGAAACGATGTGATGCCTTCTGAATAGGCTTTAAAAAGTGCTGTTCTTTCCGCACAGTTACACATGCCATACGCTGCATTTTCAATGTTGCAGCCGCCATACACTTTTCCATCATTCGACAACAATGCTGCACCGACTTTGAATTTTGAATAGGGTACATATGCAAAATCTCTTGCTTTAACTGCTTCTGAAATCAACTCTTGTTTGTTCATTCCTAGTTCCCACTTTCAGAAGAAATGGACCCACTGTCACATTTATATTTTACATAATTCACGTGACATTTTCACGCCCATTTCTAAAAATGTTAATAAATAGTAATATTGTTCTATTGCATAATCTTCGGTAAGAAGATGATCAACCCAATCATAACCGAAATCGCGGCGTAAACGCAAACAGCGCCTGCTGCAGCGTCTTTCGCTTTCTCAGCAAGCGGGTGCCTCTCTTCTGTCATCAGGTCCACTGTATGTTCAATGGCTGTATTGACAAGTTCAAGCGCAAACATCCCCCCGCATAAAAGCAAAACAATCATCCATTCAAATGGTTCAATGTGAAACCAAAAGCCGCAGATCACCACGATGATGGCTGCGACTGTGTGAAATCGAAAATTCCGTTCATTCAAGAAAGTTCGCCATATTCCTCTAAATGCATAATAAAAACTCCGAAAAAAACGGGCAAGCGGCCTTCTTTTCTTACGAAGATCTTGAAAGGCCATAATCATCCAAGATCTTTGTCTGTTTGGCGAACATTTCTTTTTCATCTTCCTCTGTCATATGATCAAACCCGAGCAAATGAAGAAACCCATGAATGGTGAGAAATCCAAGCTCTCTCATAAAGGAATGTCCATATTCCTCTGCCTGCTCTTTCGTACGATCCACACTAATGATGATGTCACCAAGTACAGGCGGAATATCATCAGCACCAATGATTTCAATTTCTCCTTCTCCTTCTTCCTCAAGTGCAAAGGAGATCACATCCGTTGGTGCGTCTTTTCCGCGGTATTCTTTATTGATTTGATGAATCTCTTCATTCGAGACGATCGTCACTGATACCTCCGCTTGATCTTTGACCTCAAGGGCATCAGCAGCGAACTGAAGAAGCTTTTCCACTTCTTCAAGCTGCTCTTTTGATACTTGTCCTGTTTCATCTATTAAATCGATTAACAATGTCATTTACTTCACCTTCTGCTTCGGGGCATCTGGATATTCAATCCGAGAATGGAAAATCCCCTTTAATGTTGTACAAATTGTTTGACTAATAATATTTAATTCTTTAAATGTCAGATCACATTCACTAAATTGCCCATCCTGCATTTTATCTGAAATAATGCCTTTGACGAGCTTTTCGATCCGCTCTGGATTTGGATTATGCATCGATCGTACCGCCGCTTCAACGCTGTCCGCTACAGAAATAATCGCCGCTTCTTTTGATTGCGGTTTTGGCCCAGGATAACGGAATTCTTCCTCTGTCACATGATCATCACGCTCTTTTGCCTTATAGTAAAAGAACTTTAACAGTGACTTTCCGTGATGCTGTTCGGCAATATCGACAAGCTCTTCAGGAAACTTCTTTTCTCTCAGCATATCAGCTCCATCTGTCGTATGAGCAATAATGATATTTTTACTTAGCTGAGGAGAAAGCTTGTCATGCGGATTATCAATGTTCATTTGGTTTTCGATAAAGTATTGCGGTCTTTTCGTTTTCCCAATGTCATGATAATAAGCGCCAACTCTTGCTAAAAGACCGTTTGCTCCGACTGCTTCACATGCAGCATCCGCTAAATTTGCCACCATGACACTATGATGATATGTACCTGGTGTCTCTGTTAAAATCTTTTTAAGCAACGGATGATTTGGGTTTGATAATTCAATCAGCTTCATTGTTGAAAGGATGCCGAACATACTCTCAAACACAGGCATTAACCCAATGACCAAAATAGATGATGCAAACCCTGACACAATCGCCATCATGAGGTTCACACCGATTTCAAGCCCTGATGGTGAGGAGTTTTGGATTAGCGTAATGGATAGAACCACAAGCACATTCACCAAAGCGACCCAAAGCCCTGCCTGCAATATTTTTGAACGTGCATTATGCTTTCTCAAAAATAAAATGCCTGCCATCCCGCTCACAAGGTAATAAGCGCAGATCACATAGTTAAAGACGCCGGTTACTCCTTGATTAAACATCATACTGCCGCAAAGAGCAAATACAAGGCCAGAGAAGATCGCTAGCCGCTCATTGATAAGCAGCTTGATCAGCATCGTGCCAAGTGCCACTGGCACCACATAACCTATCGTCGTATACTTCGTTTCCTGGAAAAGACTGAATACTTCCATGATAACTAAAATAATGGTGAAAATAAGCGAGTAGAGCAGAAGCGACTTATTCTTATGAACAAGCGATTTTTTCCTCGTTTCAAGTGAATGAATAATCGCTGCTAAGAATAGACCAATCAATATCATAAGACCGCTTACAGGTTTAATCAAATTGGAGCTGTTTAAGAGGCCTGTCAGTTCTAATTTACGATACACTTCTCGGTCGATAAGCTCTCCTTCTTCGACTAAGATTTGCCCTTGCTTAATCTGAACCGGCTGAATATTATCAGCGGCTTCTTGTCTTTTCTTCTCTGTAGCCACTGGATCAAATACATAGTTTGGAATGATCGCAAATTCACCGATTTCTTTCGCTGCATTTAAGTATTTTGACGGAATTGAATTATTTTCAAGCTCTGTTTTCACTTGTTTTTTCTCATCTTGTAATTTCGCTGCTGTGATTTCTTTACTCATCAGTGAATTCACCACTGTGATGATGGAATCCTTAGTGAAAGAGAGATTTTCGTCACTTGCCTGAAGCAATGCTTTAATGGATTGGTCTGAAACAGCCTCCTGCATATCTGATGTGAGTTTTTCCTTGACACGCTTGACCATTTCTTTATCTGATGGCGGATTTTCTTTTTCATCAGCTGCTTTCTTCTCTTCCTTAATGGCTTCGAAAAGGGAGGAGATGAGGTCAACACGATTGTCAGAATACGCTTTTTTGAGTGTATATTGATCCTCTACTTGATCTGTTGCTTCTTGCTTCTTTTCTTCTGTCGCTTCTTGATCATCGACGGTTGATGGAGAATAGATGGTCTGTTCGCTCACTGAAAATAAATCTAAGTCGAGCGATTCAGGCTTTACATGGAAGAAGAGCACCACGAATAGAATGGCTGCTAAACCAGCGTATAGCAAAACATTTAAATAACGTGAGCGCTCCATTTTCTGAGGTTCTTTTTTAGACAGCAGTCTTTTGCGCTTACTGTCTTTCTGATTCTTTCTCAAGGAAAGTACCTCCTTTTTTACTTTAAACCACGATCGAAACAAAATGACCCGATGAAGACGATCGGGTCACTAAGTTCATTTTTGCTTTTCGTATGCTCCGATGATCTTCGCCACAAGCGGGTGTCTGACCACATCTGTCTGGTCTAACTCAATAAATGAAATGCCCTTGATCTCTGCAAGCATGTCCTTTGCAGCTGCAAGGCCAGACTGCATGCCCTTTGGCAGGTCAATCTGTGTAATATCTCCTGTAATGACCATTTTAGAGCCAAACCCAAGTCTCGTCAAAAACATTTTCATTTGGGCAGGCGTTGTATTTTGCGCTTCATCTAAAATAACAAATGCATCATCGAGTGTCCGTCCTCTCATGTAGGCAAGAGGCGCTATTTCAATCACACCGCGCTCGATTAAACGTTCCGTATGATCACTGCCAAGCACATCATGCAAGGCATCATATAGTGGTCTTAAATAGGGATCTACTTTTTCCTTTAAATCACCTGGTAAAAAGCCAAGACTCTCTCCTGCCTCAACAGCTGGTCTTGTCAGGATAATCCGTTTCACATGTCCATTTTTCAGTGCATGTACCGCGTTGACGACTGCCAAATACGTCTTCCCTGTTCCAGCTGGCCCAATTCCAAAGACCAGGTCATCTTTTTTCATCGCCGCAGCATATTCCCGTTGGCCAATGGTTTTTACCCTGATTGACTTTCCTTTTGCATTTTTCGTAATTTCATCTTCATACATATTTTCAAAATAATTGAGCTTGTCTTTTTGCGCCATTTTAATGGCATAGACGACATCCCGTTCAGAAATCTCAATTCCTTTTCGGATGAGATGTAAGAGAGATGTAATCAGACGGCTCGCTGTATCTCTTGATGCTTCCTGACCAGAAACATACACTTTTTCTCCGCGTGTAATAATGGAGACATTCAGCTCGTTTTCCATCAGCTTCAGATAAGCATCTTGATTTCCAAATAAAGCAATCGCTTCGTTTGGGCTATCTAATTTTTGTTGAATTTCAAGTAAATGTTCTGTCATTCTCTAGTCTCCCTGAACGATAGGTGTTGGTTGAACAATATCTTCTATTACTTGGTAAAGGATGATTAACTTAACTTTACCATTCCCTGTTGTCTCGTGCAAAACTTTTTCACTTTTCACCTCTCCTGTTTGACCTAGCTTCTCTTCTAATTCTTTTTTACCCATTTTAATCCCTGCTTGAACGGCTTCTTTATTTGTGTATGTCCGATTTATTTTTTCACTTTCGCGTGTCATTTCTTTTTCATAGGAAAATGGGAGCTGGAAGTTTAAGAAATGAAGTGGGTGAACTTCTGTTTCTGTTTTTGGCTGCTTAAAATCATCCTTTTTAAAGGAAAAGCCCCAAAATGGCATTGAACCTCCAAATGCGGAGAGCTTGTGCTTTGTCTTCATTTTACCCGTAAAGACATCAAAAGATGTTCGAAGAGGGACAGAAACTTCAGAACGATACCACGTTTCACCATAAATTTTCGCTTTAGCGCCGACCGTTTTTTGCTGCTCTTCGCTGCCGATGAGGCCAGAGACGAGCATCTGCCCTTTCTTCACATGTTCATCAACTGCGGCAAGCGGCTCCCCTTTTTCCACATACATTCTCGTGATGACAGCCTTCTTCTTGGCAACGATGTGCTGAGGACTCGTGTATTTCTCTTTTTCCGGCTCATTTTTTTCCACAACTTTCATTTGAAATGTTGTACCGTTTAGTTCAACGCCGACCCATGTAATGCTTTGAATATTGGCTGTCAGTGATTTTTGAATTTTTTCAGGTGTCCCCATTAGAAACTGAAAGCGGCCTTTTTGCACCCCTATCTCGTCTAAATGCTTTCTCATCTGATGTTCAGTTTCTGGATTGGCTCCTTTAATATCAATTTTCCACACCATGTTTGAAAGCGCCAATATCGTCACTAGAAAGCATACAATTCCAAGGGTAAACCCAATATTCTTCCTTGACCATAGGAGAAGAAACGGAAATCCCTTCTTTTGATGAAATGAACATGTTACCTCATGATGTCTTTGTACTTTTCTGAAGGCATGTACATCTGATAAGCGAATAAATAAGCGCACGCTGTCTTGACGGCGGCTCACTTGAAACATTGTGATCCCCTGTCTCGTGCACTCATTGATGAGCCGCTCAATGCCGTTTCCCTTGATCTCCACTTCCACTCTGCCAATAAAATAGGCGAACCATTTATTCTTCACACTTCTCCCCTCCGTCAGTTAAGAATCAATATAACGGACCTCATCGATTTTCCCTTCTAATAAGATCTCTTCTGGCAAAATCGTTTTAATCACAAAGTCTTTTCCTGAAATAATGCATTGTCCTTGTTTGAGCATCAGCCTTACCTCTTGATCACTGAAAAGCAAAAGCCCTTTATGGTTCTCTATGTAAATATGGAGTCTGCCAACCATCGTAATACGGGGAAGATCCATCATGACGTCTGGAGGGATTTCAAGTGTTCTTGTCAGCCATGCTGTAAGTCGATTTTTTCTTTTTCCCATTCAATAAGAACCCCTTCCCGCCCCATGTGTATGAGATCAAACTGAAAGATGGTGAGACTGGTGAGAAAGCCTCTATATCATCCTATTCCTCAGCGGTTCAGATCATGCTAATGAATCCCGCAAAACAGCCGTTTCATCATTTTGCTTATTAAAAAAGCACCATCAGACCACAAAAAAAGCCCCCTTTATCAAAAGGGGACTTTCTTCTTTATCTTTTATATGGCCGTTTCATCGTTCTGTGCGGGTTTTTCGCACGCGGCTCTCCAAATACTTCACCAAGTAGCATGCCTTGAACAACAGTATTTTGGTTAAGCTTGTCAATGACGTGCGGTTTTATTTCCACAGCAGAAGCTTCCGGTCTGGTCAGCTGCCTTTCAAGAGATTTGAACTCTTTATTCAGCTCGCTTTTTCTTTCTTCCATTTCGGCAAGTGTAGCGGTATAACGATCCTCTAAGGACTGTGAACCTTGTTTCTTCATCCCGCCATGATCATGTACATCACCAAAATCGTCCAACTGGTCTTTTATGACCGGGTTCGGGCTTGTTTGTTCTGCTTTCTTTTGTGGGATCGGCTTATTCTGAGGAGCCGGCTTATGTTGCCGGTTGTTTTGTTCCTTCTCCTCTTGTTTGCCGATTTTCCCAAAGACAGCAGAGATAATACCGATGATAATCGCAATTAGTAATGGATTTTCAAATAGAATGTCCAATGGGCTCCCTCCTTAAAGCGTGAGAGGATGCTTATTTGTTTTCATTATCAGATGGACCTTTTGTCATTTTACCAAATGAATCTCTCATATCCGTATCAGCATCGATATTCTTAATGTTCATGTAGTCCATAACTCCAATATTGCCTTCACGTAGTGCTTCAGCCATTGCAAGTGGTACTTCAGCCTCTGCTTCTACGACTTTCGCGCGCATTTCTTCAACTCTCGCACGCATTTCTTGTTCTTGGGCAACAGCCATCGCGCGGCGTTCTTCCGCTTTTGCCTGTGCAATGTTTTTGTCTGCTTCTGCTTGGTCTGTTTGCAGAATCGCCCCGATGTTCTTACCGATATCAACATCTGCGATATCAATCGAGAGAATTTCAAACGCAGTGCCTGAATCTAATCCTTTACCAAGAACTGTTTGTGAAATCATATCAGGGTTCTCAAGAACCTTTTTATGATTATTTGATGAACCGATTGTAGAAACAATTCCTTCACCTACACGAGCAATGATTGTTTCTTCCCCTGCACCGCCGACAAGTCGTTCGATGTTTGCGCGAACTGTAATACGTGCTTTTGCTTTTACTTCAATCCCGTCCATTGCCACACCAGAGATAAATGGTGTTTCAATGACTTTAGGGTTTACACTCATTTGTACAGCTTCAAGTACGTCACGGCCTGCTAGATCGATCGCTGCACAGCGTGCAAAGTTCAATTCGATATTCGCACGTTGAGCCGCGATCAATGCATTCACAACACGGTCAACGTTACCACCTGCAAGGTAGTGACTTTCTAATTGGTTAATCGTCACATCAAGACCTGCTTTATGTGCTTTGATGAGCGGGTTGACCACTCGGTTTGGAATCACTCGGCGAAGTCTCATTCCCACAAGTGTAAAAATGCTTACTCTAACGCCAGCCGCTAGGGCAGAAATCCACAGCATCACCGGTACAAAGGTGAAGAAGATCGATAGAACGATCAGACCTGCTGCGATAATCACAAATAATAGTAAAGTAGATGGATCCATTTTATTCCTCCTATAAAATCAGTTATCTATACTTTCCTCACGACAATGCGTGAGCCTTCCGCTTTCACAATTTTAACCTGTTCATCCTTGTCAATAAACGCACCTTCTGACACAACGTCAATGCGCTCATCTCCGAGTACAGCCGTCCCAGATGGGCGAAGTGCTGTTAATGTAACAGCGGTCTGTCCAACAAGATCCTCTCTTGTTTCATTGGAGACATAACCACTTTCTTTGTTTGTTGAATCGGTTAAAATAAACTTTTTAAAGAACTTCATACGTTTCCCCAACACCTTTGTCAATATAATCACTGCTATGATTGAAACAGCAGTGGCAATCAAGATGGAAATCGCCATTTCTGTAAAGCTGCCAGCTGCTAAAAATAAGCTGCCAACAACACAGATCAGTCCAATGACACCTACGATTCCCCCTGGCAATACCAATTCAAGGATAATGAGCGCAATTCCCGCTAAAAACAGGAACAAGGTCTCGTATCCTGCAAATCCTGCCACGAGATGACCATAAAAGAATAAAAGAAGCGCTGTAACACCCATAGTCCCTGGAACCCCAAAGCCGGGTGAATAGAGCTCAACGATTAACCCTAAGCTTGCAATGGATAAAAGGATTGGAATGACGATTGGGTGTGTGAGAAAGCGCGCAACCTTTTCAGCAAAGCTCACCTCATCATATTGAACAGAAGCGTCTGCTAACTTCAGCTTCTGAAGCAAGTCATCCATATTCTTCGCTTCCCCTTCTGCATAACCGAATTGAAGCGCACGATCTGTGTTGAAGGTGAGCAATTCCCCTTTTGGTGCACCAGCTTCTTTTGCGTCTATATCTACATCTGCCATTGCAAGTGCATACTTTGGATCACGCCCCTGCTTTTCGGCAGCATCACTCATTTCAGCAAGCCACAAAGATTCAGACTTTTGATCGGCAGCATTGCCTTCTCCGTCAATGATCGCAGCAGCCCCCATCTTTCCATTTGGGGTCATATAGATCTCATCGGCACTCAGTGCAAGGAATGCCCCGGCTGAAAGCGCTCTATGATTTACATACGCTGTCACTGGGATATCAGACGCACGAATGGTATCTGCGATCTCAAGCGCCGCATCGACTGCACCACCTGGTGTATTAATGTCGAGAATAATATGTTTTGCTCGCTCCGACTTTGCCTGCTCAAACGACCGTTCAATGAACTTAGAAAGTCCTTTTTCTACTGTATCTTCAATTGGGATAACATGAACTTTCTGATCTACTGATTTCGCGGTCAATTGAACCCCTAATAATAAGCATATTATAAAACAACTGAAGAGAGCAATAGAAATTTTTATTTTTTTCATCTATTTGGTAATCCCTCCTCTCTACCTTCCATTTTACCGTTCCTTTACATACGTTACAAATGTATCATAGGTTTCATTTTTATATGACAGAATGATGAAGGTATAAAAAAAGTACCCTTCTAACAATAGAAGGATACTTTTTTATTGAGACAGCTGCTCGCTGACAAGTCTGTTAATGACAGCACCATCAGCTTTACCTTTTACTTTTGGCATAATAGCGCTCATGACTTTACCCATATCAGCCTTCGATGAAGCACCTGTTTCAGCGATCGTTTCCTTCACGATCGTTTGCAGTTCTTCTTCAGAAAGTTGTTCAGGTAAATAAACGTCTAAGATGTCAATCTCTTTTTGAACTTTATCTACTAAATCTAAGCGATTAGCTTTCGAAAATTCATGGAGGGAGTCTTTACGTTGCTTAATCTCGCGGGAAAGGACGGTTAGTTCCTCATCGCCGGTCAAACTGTCTTTCTTAAGCTTAATTGCTTCATTTTGGAGCGAAGCCTTTACCATACGAATGACAACAAGCTTGTCTTTCTCACGGTTTTTCATCATAAGCTTCATATCAGAATTTAATTGCTCAAGAAGACTCATAAAATCCACCCTCTTTAGAATTTACGTTTTCTAGCAGCTTCAGACTTTTTCTTACGCTTTACGCTAGGCTTTTCATAAAATTCACGCTTTCTTGCTTCTTGCAATGTTCCAGTTTTGGATACACTGCGTTTAAAGCGACGAAGAGCATCTTCAAGCGATTCGTTTTTTCTAACGACCGTTTTTGACATTCTCTTTCCCTCCCTCCGAATACACCAATCGACTGCATTAAAAAAAGATATACATGCAAAACATGTACCTAGACATTATAATATAAGCCTAGTGTGAGGTCAACTAAGTGATTTGGAAATATATTTTCGTCATGAGCAGGTAGACAAGTCCATATATTCATTGGTAAGAGGAGGACTTTTCTATGATGGCGATCATTTATTTTTGTGCACTTATTTTCATTTTTTTATGGTCAATGGGTTTGCTGAGAAAAGGATTAATGGCGCTTGCGTCGTCTCGTATTGAGAAATCACTTCTTCTCTTTACAGATCACCCAGTAAAAGCATTCTTGGTCAGCATTGTATTTACAGGGATTCTTCAAAGCAGTTCAGCGTTTATGGTCATTGTGATCGGCTTTGTCAGTACAGGCATTCTCTCTTTTAAAAAATCCATTCCAATGATTCTTGGCACCAATATTGGCTCCACGTTTACAACAGAATTTATAGCCATTAAAATGGATGTTTTCATGTGGGTCTTGATCCTAGCTGGTCTGATATGCATCATAGTTGGCAGAAAATCTTTTAGGCATGCAGGAAAAAGTGTATTTGGGCTCGGGATGATCTTTTTTTGTATTCAAGGCTTTTCTAAAATTGCGGGTATGATGACAAGTCAGCCTGAGACATTACGCTTTCTTGAAATGATGCAGCACTCTGACTGGACGGCGCTGCTTTCGGGTACCATTTTCACAGCGATTGTTCATTCGAGCTCCGTCTGTATCGGCATTTTAATGGGGTTTATGAATGAAGGAACTGTTGGGCTTCAGGAAGGAATCAGCTTTGTGTTAGGTTCTAATATTGGGACATGTATTACAGCCGTCATGGCTGCCATTTCTGGAGGCTATGCAGCACGTCAAACGGCTTATGCACACGTTGTATTTAATGTGCTTGGGGTGCTTTTATGCCTGCCATTTCTTGCCCTCATTACAGAATTCGTCGCCCTTCTTGCAAACGCTCCAGCCCAGCAAATTGCGCATTTCAGCCTTCTGTTTAATGTGGCAAGCTCTTTGCTTTTCTTCCCGTTCATTCGCCCTTTTCACACATTGATTTTATGTCTTTTACCGAATCAGTCAAAATAAAAAACCAGCTTGCCCTTTTTGGCAGCCGGTTTTTTATTGATTATGAGGTCATTCTCACTTTGTCTGTTTGCACATCATCGCTCATGCGAACGAATTGTCCTTCGTTATAAGGATAACCCGCTTTCGTGATTTTCACTTTGACCAAACGGCCGATCATGTCCTCTGTTCCTTCAAAAACAACCTTCATATAGTTATCTGTATATCCCACATAAAGGTTGTGCTTTCCTTCTTGTTCTTTGAAGGATTCTTCCGGAATAATCTCTAGGACATCTCCTTCATAAGCTGATGCGTATTCTTTCGCAAGCTGGTCAGAAAGAGCGATCAAGCGGTGGACGCGTTCGTTTTTCACATTTTCATCCACTTGATCTTCCATTCTTGCAGCTGGCGTACCTGTACGTTTGCTGTAAGGGAATACGTGCAGTTCAGAGAATTGATGGTCTTTGACAAAATTGTACGTTTCCAAAAACTCTTCTTCTGTTTCTCCAGGGAATCCAACAATCACATCAGAGGTGACAGCAAGACCTGGCAATGCTTTTTTCAGCTTTGTTAAACGCTCTGCAAAGAATTCCATCGTATATTTACGGCGCATTCTTTTAAGTACAGTGTTTGAGCCAGATTGAAGCGGGATGTGCAGGTGTCTGACAATCTTATCTGACTGATCAAGCACTTCAATCACTTCATCTGTAATTTGACTTGCTTCGATAGATGAAATACGGATTCGTTTTAAACCGATGACACGTTCATCTAATTCTTTCAGAAGCTTTGCAAAGTTATAATCCTTTAAGTCTTCTCCGTATCCACCTGTGTGAATACCTGTTAATACAATTTCTTTATAACCGGCATCTACAAGCTGCTGCGCTTGGTTGATGACCTCTTCCGGATCACGAGAACGAAGAAGTCCGCGAGCCCAAGGAATAATGCAGAATGTACAGAAATTGTTACAGCCTTCTTGGATTTTTAATGACGCACGTGTTCTGTCTGTAAAGGCAGGAACATCGAGTTCTTCAAACACGCGCGCTTTCATGATATTGCCAACCCCATTAATCGGCTGTCTTTCTCTGCGGTATTCTTCAATGTACCCGAGTAATTTATGTCTGTCTTGTGTTCCCACGACAATATCAACGCCAGGAATCGCCATGATTTCTGCTGGAGATGTTTGCGCATAACAGCCTGTTACACAAATGACACCATCTGGGTTATGACGAATGGCTCTTCTAATGACTTGGCGGCTTTTCTTATCGCCTGTATTCGTGACCGTACATGTATTAATGACATATACGTCTGCTTTTGATTCATACTCTTTTCTTTCATAGCCAGCTTCTTTAAACAGCTGCCAGATTGCTTCTGTTTCATAGTGATTGACCTTACAGCCAAGTGTATGGAACGCTACTGTTCCCATCATGATTCACCTCTTAATAACTCTGTTTGATAAGATATAGCAGAAAGCGCGTAAAGAGGAGCTGTTTCCGTTCTTAAAATGCGTGGTCCGAGCCCGCAAATGACTGCACCAAGCGTTTCAAGCGCTTCAATCTCCTTTTCTGCCAAACCGCCTTCAGGGCCAAAAACCACTAGCAAGGTTTGTCCACCTTTCATCTGTTGGAGCACAGTTTGAAAGCGGCTTTGCTCTCCTTCTTTCGATGATTCTTCGTATGCAACGACACATTTATCGAATTCACCAGCTAATTGAGTCATCTCTTTAAACGTTGATACTGGAAAAACACGAGGAATGATATTCCGGTAGGACTGCTCAGCTGCTTCTTTCGCAATTTTCTCCCAGCGTTCTCGTTTTTTATGTGACTTCTTTTGGTCAAGCTTTGTAATAGAACGAGCCGCTTGAAACGGGATAAATGCACTTGCGCCAAGCTCTGTGCCTTTTTGGATAATCAGCTCAAGCTTATCTCCTTTTGGAAGACCGCTTGCAATTGTTACTCTTACCGGAAGTTCTCTGTCCTGATTTGTCCAGTCTTCAAGGCGACAAATCACTTCTTCCTTTGTTATTGTATCAATTTTACTGAGCGCTTCAAAGCCGTCTGTCGTTAAGCAAAGGATTTCCTGTCCTGCTTTCATACGCATGACATTGGAAAGGTGATGTACATCTTCACCTTTGATGACGATAGTTCCCTTTGCGATCACTTCTTCTTTCGTGAGGTCGATAAAATATCGTTGCATACGTGTCCTGACACCTACTCGCTTTATTTTTTCGCTATAATGCTGACCCAATCTTCCATTGACAGCACTTCAACAATGTCAAAACCCGCTTCTTCTAATGCTGTTTTGACTTGTAATTTCTTTTGTCCAATGATGCCTGATGTAATGAAATAGCCATCTTTTTTCAATAAGTCATAGGCTTGATCTGTAAAGCGCAAAATCACTTCTGCGAGGATGTTGGCGACGATCACATCACGTTCACCTGAAATCCCATCAAGTAAGTTGTTTTGTTTGACCGCCACTTGTTCACTTACACCATTTAGCTCGATGTTTTGCTTCGCACTTTCAACCGCAACGGTGTCGAGATCAAAGGCTTGAATGTCCTTTGCACCAAGCATCGCTGCTGCCACACTTAAAATCCCAGAGCCTGTTCCAACATCAATCACCGTATCGTTTTCCTTCACATAGCGCTCAAGTGCCTGGATACAAAGGACGGTTGTTGGATGTGTCCCTGTTCCAAATGCCATTCCAGGGTCCATTTCAATAATCAGTTCATCAGAATGAACCGGTGTATATTCTTCCCATGTTGGAACGATGGTGAATTTTTCAGAGATTTTCACAGGATGATAGTATTTCTTCCATGCGGTGGCCCATTCTTCTTCATTTACTTCACAAATAGACAGCGTGTTTCGTCCAAGGTCAATATCGTATAGAAGAAGATTGTTGATGGCTTCTTTGATCTCATCTACCGTTTCCATCAAAAAGCTGTTCATTGGAAGATAGGCTTTGACGATGACCCCTTCATCAGGATAGTCATTCGGATCGAGCTGGTAGATCTCACCGTATACATTTTCACGTTCCTTCACTAAATCAAGCGGGTCCTCAATCACGACACCACTTGCACCTGCTTCATGCAAAATATTGGTGATCGGTTCCACCGCTTCATTTGTTGTATGGACGCTAATTTCTGACCACTTCAATACTACCAACTCCTTATCCGTCTTACTCGCCTTTAAATGCGCGTTTTACCTTATCGAAGAAGCTCATTTCTTGTTCGTCCGGTTTATTTCCGCTCACTTCAGCAAATTTTCTGATGATATCTTTTTGATTGTCTGTTAAATTTGTCGGTGTGACGACTCGTACGACGATATGCTGATCGCCTTGGCCATAGCCGCGTACATTTTTCACACCTTTTCCTTTGAGTCTAAACTTCGTTCCAGTTTGTGTGCCAGCAGGGACTTTCAATTTTACTTTACCGTGTAGTGTTGGCACTTCAATTTCGTCCCCTAATGCAGCCTGCGCAAAGGTTAGCGGCATTTCGCAGTAAATGTCATCTCCGTCACGTTCGAAGAATTCATGCGCACGCACATGGAACACAACAAATAGATCGCCTGGAGGTCCTCCATTTACACCTGGTTCCCCTTGACCAGACACTCTGAGCTGCTGACCATCGTCAACACCTGCTGGGATCGTCACATTGATTTTCTTACGCTTACGCACTTTACCAGAGCCGCCGCATGTAGAACATTTGTGATCGATTTGTTTTCCTGTTCCGCTACAGTAGTTACATACTCTGCGGTTGACCACTTTACCAAACGGAGTTGACTGCTCAACATTTAATTGACCAGAGCCGCCGCAATGTGAACAAGTCTTCGCTTCTGTCCCAGGCTTTGCCCCTGATCCATGACATGTTTCACATGATTCCTCGCGAGGGATTTCAATCGTTGCTTCTTTCCCAAATGCCGCTTCTTCAAATGAAAGCGTCATTGTATATTGCAGGTCTGCTCCTTGACGCGGTGCATTTGGATCTCTTCTTCTGGCTCCGCCGCCAAAAATACTAGAGAAGATGTCATCAAAGCCGCCGAAGCCGCCAAAGTCTCCTCCACCGCCAAAACCACCGCCGCCAAAGCCTTGGTTTGGATCGGTATGACCGAACTGGTCATACTGCGAACGTTTTTGATCGTCAGATAGGGTTTCATAGGCTTCTTTTACTTCTTTGAATTTCTCATCTGAGCCAGCTTCTTTATTAATATCAGGGTGATACTTTTTTGAAAGCTTGCGGTATGCCTTTTTGATCTCGTCTTTTGAGGCGCTCTTACTCACGCCAAGCACTTCATAGTAATCACGCTTACTCATCTCTTCACACTCCCGATTTTCTCACATAAATACGATTGTATCATTTTAATTTGACCTTTTTCAATTCCTTTCATCTTTGAAAAGAAAAAAAGTCAAAGCCAAGAGATCCTGACTTTGACTTTCTGACGAGTACGTTTCAGCAGTCTTTTTCAAAAGTAAAGGTGATTATTTTTTCTCTTGTTCGTCGTTTACTTCTTCGTATTCTGCATCCACTACATTGTCATCTGCTTTTTGAGCACCTTCAGCGCCTTCTTGCTGAGCTTGTGCTTGTTTTGCAGCTTCTTCATAGAGCTTTGTCGTTAGTTCTTGAACGATTGTTTGCAGCTCATCTTTTTTCGCTTTGATGTCTTCAAGCTCGCCTTTTTCGATCGCAGCTTTTAGTGCATCTTTCGCATCGTTTGCTTTTTTCACTTGCTCTTCATCGATTTTGCCTTCTAGATCTTTTAATGTTTTTTCAGTTGTAAACACTAATTGATCAGCTTCATTGCGCACTTCGATTTCTTCTTTTTTCTTCGCATCTGCTTCAGCATTTTCTTCTGCTTCTTTCACCATTTTTTCGATCTCATCATCAGAAAGACCTGAAGAAGATTTGATTGTGATGTTTTGTTCTTTGCCTGTACCCATATCTTTCGCACGTACGTTGACAATACCGTTTTTATCGATATCAAAAGATACTTCGATTTGCGGTACGCCGCGTGGTGCTGGCGGGATGTCAGTCAATTGGAAGCGGCCTAATGTTTTGTTATCTGCTGCCATTGGGCGCTCACCTTGCAGGACATGGATGTCTACCGCTGTTTGGTTGTCAGCAGCCGTTGAGAATACTTGAGATTTACTTGTTGGAATTGTTGTATTACGTTCAATCAGCTTCGTGAATACGCCGCCCATTGTTTCAATTCCTAAAGAAAGTGGTGTTACGTCAAGAAGAACAACGTCTTTGACATCTCCTGTGATGACTCCACCTTGGATAGCCGCACCAAGAGCAACGACTTCATCAGGGTTTACACCTTTATGAGGCTCTTTGCCTGTTTCTTTTTTGATTGCTTCTTGTACTGCAGGAATACGAGTTGATCCACCAACAAGGATGACTTTATCAATCTCGCTAGCAGATAAACCAGCATCTTTTAATGATTGACGTACAGGTGTCATTGTACGCTCTATAAGCTCTGCAGAAAGCTCTTCGAATTTAGCACGCGTTAGCGTTAATTCAAGGTGAAGAGGACCTGCTTCTCCAGCTGTGATAAATGGCAGTGAAATTTGTGTAGATGATACACCAGAAAGATCTTTTTTCGCTTTTTCAGCAGCATCTTTTAAACGCTGAAGCGCCATTTTATCTTTAGAAAGGTCAATGCCGTTTTCTTTTTTGAATTCAGCTACTAGGTGATCAATGATGACTTGGTCAAAATCGTCTCCACCTAAGCGGTTGTCCCCAGCAGTTGAGCGTACTTCAAAGACGCCGTCTCCAAGCTCAAGAACTGACACGTCAAATGTACCGCCCCCAAGGTCGTATACAAGAATCGTTTGATCTTCTTCTGTTTTATCTAAACCATACGCAAGTGCAGCTGCTGTTGGTTCGTTGATGATACGTTCTACTTCAAGACCAGCAATTTTACCAGCATCTTTTGTTGCTTGGCGTTCTGCATCGTTGAAGTAAGCAGGAACTGTGATAACAGCTTTTGTCACTTCTTCGCCAAGATAGCTTTCAGCGTAAGTTTTAAGGTGTTGAAGGATGATTGCAGAGATTTCCTGCGGTGTATAGTTCTTGCCTTCAACTTCTACTTTATAGTCTGTACCCATATGTCTTTTAACAGACATGATCGTGTTCGGGTTTGTAATTGATTGGCGTTTCGCTACTTCACCAACTTGGCGCTCTCCGTTTTTAAAAGCGACAACAGATGGTGTTGTACGTGCTCCTTCAGCGTTTGCAATGACTTTTGGCTCTCCGCCTTCAAGTACTGCAACACATGAGTTTGTTGTTCCTAAGTCAATCCCAATGATTTTACTCATAATCGATGACCTCCCATTATGTAGTTATTGATTTACTTTTACCATTGATGGACGAATAACTCGGTCTTTGAGTATATAGCCCTTTTGCAATTCTTCTACTACGATGTTTGAATCGAAGTTTTCATCTTCAACTTGCATGACGGCTTGATGAAGGTTTGGATCGAACTCTTTGCCGACAGCTTCAATTGGTTCAACGCCTTCATTTTTCAACGCTTCTACCAGCTGGCGGTAAACCATTTGCATTCCTTCTAACAAACTTTTCGTCTGCTCATTGTCTGGATCAATTCCAAGCGCTCTTTCAAAGTTGTCAAGAGCTGGGAGAAGATCGCTGACAACATGTTGAGAACGATATTTTTGCACGGTCTCCACTTCAGTTCGAGCACGGCGTTTATAGTTTTCAAAATCTGCTTGAACACGCAGAATCTTGTTTTCTTTTTCATCTAGAAGCTGCTGCAATTCATCGATTTTCTCTTGGAAGGCAGACTGTTCATCATGTGTTACTTCCTCAGTATCTGCTTGAACTGCTTCTTCTTGTGCTTCAACCTCTGCTTCTTGCTCAGGTGTCTGTTTTTCTTCTGACATTGTGTTCACCTCCCTCAAAAGATTCAAGAATACGAAGGGGCAGTGCCCCTATCTTTTTATCACCCTACTCATCATACAAATTGGAAAGTGCGTTTGACAAGTCTTTTGATACATGATGCAAAAGACTAACGACTCGTCCGTAATCCATGCGGGTTGGCCCGATGACGGCAATGGAGCCGAGTGATTTTTGATCAATCGAATAAGTGGCTGTGATCAAGCTGCAGTTCTCCATCGCTTCCAAATTGTTTTCTGAACCGATTTTAATGGTGATTCCTTGCTGATTTGGATGAAACAGCTGCATGACATCATTCTTTTGCTCAATCAGCATCATGAGTGAGCGAATACGGTCGATGTCATGAAACTCAGGCTGATTCAACATATTAATCTTCCCGCCAAAGAAAAGTTTTGATTCATTTTGTGTGGATGTAAATGTGTTACCCAGCGCATCTAAAATGTGATCATAATCTTTTAAATGTGTGCGAAGAAGCATGACCACTTCTTTATACATCCTGTCCTTCAGCTGGTCCATCGGAACGCCAGCTAAGCGGCTATTCAAAATATTCATCAGCTTCTCAATATCGGAGACATCGAGATGCTCAGAGAAGGTAATGGTTTTGTTTTCAACATGTCCGCTGTCTGTAATCATGATTGCTACTGCTTTGTTTGGCTGAACGGGGACAAGCTGAATTTGCTTTAATCGATTTTCACTCAGCTTTGGACCAAGCACTATCGATGTATAGTTTGTGAGATCTGATAAAATTTCCGCCGATTTTTGAACTGTTTTTTCCAGCTCAAAAATTTTCTCCTGAAAAGCCGACTGGATGAGCACAAGCTCTTTAGACGACAGTTTTCGCGGAGAGAGCAAATGATCTACATAATAACGATATCCTTTTTCTGAAGGAATTCTTCCTGATGAAGAATGGGTCTTTTCGATAAAACCAAGTTCCTCCAAATCAGCCATTTCGTTTCTAATCGTCGCAGAGCTGAATGTGATGTCGTCTTTTTTAGAAAGAGTCCTTGACCCAACTGGCTGCGCCGAACGAATAAAGTCATTAATGATGACTTGCAGAATCAAAAGCTGACGATTTGTTAACATCATCATCACCCCTGTTAGCACTCTCATTCAACGAGTGCTAATTGTATAAACAAAATTACCAAACTCAAATTAAAATGTCAATTATAACTCACCGAGAAACGCTTGAAATACTTCATTTCCCAACAATTTCCCTTTTCTTGTTAAACAAATCCCGATATCATCTTTTACAATGAGACCTTTTTCTTCTAATTCTTCAAGAACAGTGGAAAAAAGAGCTTCTGGTGCAGCACCATATTTGGCTTGAAAATCGGCACTTTTCACCCCTTCGATTTTTCGAAGACCTAAAAACATTTCTTCTTCTATCTGCTCTGCTTTTGTGACCTGATGAGTTTCTTTATACGGGAACCCTGTTTCCTCAATCAGTTCCAAGTAATGCTTCACCGGCCCTGCGTTCACATTTCGGATGCCATCTACATACCCGTGTGCTCCCGCACCGAAACCGAAGTAGTCTTCATTGCTCCAATAGGTCAGGTTATGCTGGCTTTCAAAGCCAGGCTTGGCGTAATTGCTAATTTCGTATTGCTTTAATCCATGTCGCTCCATTTCATCCATCACAAGCTCATACATTTCAGCCTCACGTTCTTGCGGCGGTAAATGCAGTTTTCCTTTTTGCATTAAGTTGTAAAAAACTGTTTTCGGCTCCACAATAAGTGAGTAGACTGAATAATGCTCTGCCCCTAATGAGAAAGCTGTCTCAAGTGAATTCATCACATGATGCTTTTCCTGATGCGGCAATCCAAACATGAGATCTAGGCTAATATTGTCAAATCCAACCGCTCTAGCTCGCTCAAAGGACGTAAGGACATCCTTCTTTTGATGAACTCGTCCGATTTTTTTGAGTAAATCGTCTTCAAAGGTTTGCACCCCAAAGCTTAGCCGATTGACGCCGGCTGCTTTTAACACATGCAGCTTCTCGAGTGATAATTCGTCTGGGTTTGCTTCCACTGCAAATTCAACCAGGTTTTTTGCCGGTTTTAACACACGGTGAATGCTGTTCATGAGCTGGTCTAGCTGGCTGACGGTCAGTGATGTCGGAGTTCCCCCGCCAATAAAGATCGTCTTTAGTTCTTGCTCGCCCTTTTGCTCAATCGTGTGCTGCATCTCTTTTTCAAGAGCCGCTAAGTATTCATCGACTGGCTGCGTTTTAATGAAAAATTTATTGAAATCACAATAGTGGCAAATGTGCTCACAAAATGGAATGTGAATATATGCTGCTTTCATTTGATGACACCTTCTTTACAGGTAAAGAGCCGCAGTTTATCGCTGCGGCACCTTTGTTTGTTTTCGACTATAAACGCCAAGGCTGACATTGTAAAGCAGGTTGCCTTGAGGATAATGTTATTTTTTCGGTGTGCTATCGTCCATCTTCAGCACAGCCATAAATGCTTCTTGCGGGACTTCAACAGAGCCCACTTGTTTCATGCGCTTTTTCCCTTCTTTTTGCTTCTCAAGAAGCTTTCTTTTCCGGGAAATGTCTCCACCATAACACTTAGCAAGTACGTTTTTACGCATTGCTTTAATGGTAGAACGAGCCACGATTTTTTGTCCAATCGCTGCTTGAACTGGTACTTCAAAATGCTGGCGTGGAATGAGTTCTTTCAGCTTTTCTACGATGATCTTGCCTCGTTCATAGGCGTAATCGCGGTGAACAATAAAGGAAAGGGCATCGATTTTTTCGCCATTCAGCATGATGTCCATTTTCACTAGAGTAGATGGGCGATAGCCAATCAGCTCATAGTCAAAGGACGCATAACCTTTTGTGTTGGACTTTAGCTGATCAAAGAATTCATACACGATCTCTGCCAAAGGAATTTCGTACACAATGCTCACTCGGTTTGCATCAAGGTATTGCATATCAATGAAATTACCGCGCTTTCCTTGGCAAAGCTCCATGACAGAGCCTACATAGTCATTCGGCACCATCATTGTTGCTTTCACGTATGGTTCTTCAATTTTCTCAATCTTTTGCGGATCAGGCAGATTGGACGGGTTATCTACGACGATTTTTTCTCCGTCTGTCATATACACATCGTAAATAACACTTGGTGCTGTCGTAATAAGGTCGATTTTAAATTCACGTTCAATCCGTTCTTGGATGATTTCCATATGAAGCATTCCAAGAAAGCCGCAGCGGAAACCGAAGCCAAGTGCTTGGGACGTCTCTGCCTCATATTGAAGTGAAGAATCATTTAATTCAAGCTTTTCTAACGCTTCACGTAAGTCGTTATATTTCGCTGTGTCAATTGGATAAAGTCCGCAGTAAACCATTGGGTTCAGCTTTCTGTATCCTGGCAGCGCTTCTGTCGCTGGGTTCTCCGCACTTGTGATCGTATCCCCTACACGTGTATCTCCGACATTTTTAATCGCTGCTGTTAAGTAGCCAACATCTCCAACAGTGAGTTCATCTGTCGGCATGGCTTTTGGTGTGAATACGCCGACTTCAAGTACTTCAAATTCTTTGCCCGTCGCCATCATTTTGATTTTCTGACCTGGTCTGACGGTTCCTTCAACAATTCGTATGTACGCAATAACGCCGCGATACGCATCGTAGAGAGAATCAAATATAAGCGCTTGAAGCGGTGCTTCTGGGTCTCCAGCAGGTGCCGGCACCTTTTCGACGATTTGTTCTAAAATATCTTCGATCCCAATACCAGCCTTAGCAGAGGTGAGAACAGCTTCAGACGCATCCAACCCGATGACATCTTCAATTTCTTCTCTTACACGCTCAGGCTCTGCACTTGGCAGATCGATTTTATTGATAATCGGAAGAATCTCTAAGTTGTTATCAAGAGCTAAATAAACGTTCGCAAGTGTCTGTGCTTCAATTCCTTGTGCTGCATCTACTACGAGAATCGCACCTTCACAGGCAGCAAGGCTTCGAGATACCTCATAGGTGAAGTCGACATGCCCTGGGGTATCAATCAGGTGCATAATATATTCTTCTCCATCCTTTGCCTTATATTTAAGCTGGACAGAGTTTAATTTAATCGTTATGCCGCGTTCACGCTCTAAGTCCATGGAATCAAGTAATTGTTCTTTCATTTCTCGCTGAGTAATCGCCGCTGTTTTTTCCAAAATACGGTCCGCCAATGTGGATTTCCCATGGTCAATATGGGCGATGATGGAGAAATTTCGAATTCTTGATTGCCGTTCTAATCGTTTTTCTTTATCTGTCACAATCTATCACTCCTACTATAAAACGCGGGTTGCGCTAGGTTAGATTATATCAATAGGGCTGTAAAGATTCAATCGAAATCAAGAAAAGCCGCTCATCGGTCAGCGGCTTTTGTCATATGGTGTTGATTCGTTTATTTCCCATTCACCCAATCGTAAAGAGAACGCGCTGCATGTGTCATGCCATCAGACAGCGCTTTTCCTGCCTTGGAGAAGGCATTAAAGCTCTCTATTTCCTCAAGCTGCTTTTGTTTTTCGGCAAGATCCTTTTCTGTGACAGCCGTTCCTAAGATAGAGGCTTCTCGTTCTTCTTCGTCGTTCATTTGGATGGAGAAAGCGCCTTTTAATTGTGGGTCATGGTAACCCTTCATTTGCAGCATGCCATTATTCGCCTGCTGCATTCCTAAAAAGACGCCAAATAGCAAGACCAGTCCTAAAATAATGGTTTTTCCAATAAATGATCCCATGCACCGTCACCACCTTAAGAGCGTTTTTTCTCATCCTTTGCTTTGCCGTTCACCTTTTCCGCGTCCCAGAAAATGTCGCTGAAGACATCAGCTGCTGCATTGGATGCATTTTTCAATTCTTCCATATTATTATCCACTCCGCCAAATTCTAAAAGAAGGGCTTTGTCGGATAAATCTTGATTATAAATTCCATTATCACCAATTTCGCCTTTGGCAAACACACCGACACTGAGACCTTTATATTTTTTCTCCATCAAATGGTGGAACTCCGTCGCCAGCTTGAGGTTTTTCTCATAGCTTTGATTCTTCTTCCCTACAACAAACGCAATTCTCGCATATTTTTTTCCTTTGATCTCGACAGTGGTGTCTTTCTTTCTTCTTGAGTCACGATGGATATCAATTAAATATTCGAGGTCATCATTTTTCGCTAAGGCTTCTTTTACGACCAATCTTGATTCATTATAAGACTGGGGATACTTTAATCCTTTTTGCAGGAGCCTTTTTTCAACTTCCGTTTTGTCGACCGTATTCCCGATTCCTTGCTGATCAAGCGCCTTTCCGAACATGTCGCCGACAAGGGTGACATTCACTTTTGAGTGCCTTGCATTGTTTGGGTTCGTTTCTCCTTTTAAAAATGGTAAATATGATTCCGTATTATGTGTGTGATAAATGTACACAGCTTTTCGTTTTCCTGTCGACTGGTCCGGCTCTTTCGCAGGCTTTTTCGGCACATCTTTGTCGAGCTTGTCCAGCTCTGCCAAATTTGCTTCTTTTTCATCCTGGATGACTTCACTTGGCGGCGGCGATTCCATTGGCATGTTGGTATAGTCTGTTCCTTCACCCGCTAAGATGATTTTTGTATCAAAATGTTCAAAGCCTGGGAGTTCTCTCCCTAGAAAACTACGCGGGTCTTCTAAATTGATACTGGTCGCCAGCTTGAGTGACAGTCCAGAGAAATGAAACCCTTTTTGATCTTTCGGGACTGCTGAGGCGAAATATTGGTTTTCCATGCCCATTAATGTGGCGAAGAACGCTCCGGAAAGCTCATCTGCTACACCATATAGCGAGGCTTGTGGCCTCAGCTCCGGCTTTAAAGATGTCAACGCCCCTGACATCACAAACACCACAACAAGCGAGGCTATAAATAAGAAAATGCTTTTGACTACTTTTGTTCCATTAATCGCAACGACCAACTGTCGAGGACGGCGGGGTCTTTTTTTCATGATTTACTCCCTCCAGCACGCTTTCTAGTAATTACACTATGAGCGAGCTAGAGAAAGTAGAACCGATTAATGATTATAAGAACCCATGTTATCTTGAGAGATTTTTTGATGGAGCGCTGTGTTTAATCCATTGGCGAGTACGTTTGCCATATCATCAATGAATGTATCCACTTCCTTAGGCGTGACCATTAAATTTTGCCCTAGCGGCGCAAGTACTTCATGGATCAGCTGCCGTTTCTCTTCTTCTGGAAGAGTTCCTACGATTCCTAAGAATGATTGACGTGTTTCCTCATCTGGTAAGTCTTCTTCGTTTAGCACTTTTTTCTTCCCAAAAGTCAAACCAGCCGGCACAAGAGAGCGGGACGGTCTATCATCTTTCAGTTCTCTACCAAAATGCTTTAAGACATAATCAATTGTGTCACTTGCAATGGTGACTGCATCTACCACTGTCGGAACGCCAATGGCAATAACCGGAATTCCCAACGTTTCTTTGCTTAATTCTTTCCGCTTATTCCCTACACCTGAACCGGGATGGATGCCTGTATCCGAGATTTGAATCGTGGTATTCACCCGTTCCACTGCACGAGCAGCAAGGGCATCGATGGCAATGACAAAATCAGGTTTGGACCGCTCGATCACACCTTGGATAATGTCGCTTGTTTCAATACCTGTTAGTCCCATCACTCCCGGTGATAAAGAGGATACTGGGCGGTAGCCTTCCTGTACATTTTCCGGCTGCAATTCAAAGAGATGCCGGGTTACAAGCAGACTTTCAACCGTGAGCGGACCTAACGCATCTGGCGTGACATTCCAGTTTCCTAGTCCTACTACAAGACAGCTCGCATCAGCCTGAATGCCTCGGTCTTTTAAAAACTGCGCAAAATGACGGGCAAAGACTTCGACGACTTTTTCCTGCATCTCAGAATCTTTCTCCCGAATGCCCTGCGCCTCAAGTGTCAAATATGTTCCCGCCTTTTTGCTGGTCAGCTCCTCCCCTTCTTTCGTGATTTCCACCGTGCGAATACGGATGCCGTGCTCCTCTTTTTCCTTTTCGACAATCCCTTGAATTCCGTCCTTTTTGACGACATTCGGATCGTTCTCTTGTTCTAGTATCTCTTTTGTTTCAACAGCCAAGTCTGTCCGGATTTGATAAGCACTTAAATCAAGTTTCTGTTTCTCCATAAAAAGACTCCTTCCACCAAGTAATTAACAGTAGTCTTTCCATCTCTTTAAAGAAACATTCGAGCGCTTCATCAATGAAAAATACTTTACATTTATATTGCATTCTAAAGGTGTGTTTGATAGAATACAACTTGTTCTATTGTGAAGATTTAACCTTAAGACAATTGTGTTTAGGTTGTATCTTAGGAGGTGAAACACATGCCAAATATTAAATCAGCGATCAAACGTACAAAAACGAATAACGAACGCCGTGCACACAACGCAACAATCAAGTCTGCGATGCGTACTGCGATTAAACAAGTTGAAGTTTCTGTAGCTAACCACGATGCTGAGCAAGCAAAAGCTGCTCTTTCTTCTGCTGCAAAACGCATTGACAAAGCCGTTAAAACTGGTCTTGTACACAAAAACGCAGCTGCGCGTTACAAGTCAAGACTTGCTAAACAAGTAAACGGACTTTCTGCATAATGCTTGCAACGCCTCAGTGATGAGGCACCTGTTTAACTGTACGTCCGTCCTGACCGGCTCAGCCATTAGGACTGACTGGCAATTATACATCTAAACAAAAACGACCCTCTTTTTAGAAGGTCGTTTTTTTTATGTTCAAGCACCCAATAGTCGAAGCAGGAACAATTCTAGCAATAGCTGCTTGTCCTTTTTACCGGTTTTCATTTCATAATCAATCGTTGATAGCTCTTTGACAATCTGCTTGAGCTCTTCTTCTGGAAACAGTCTTGCCTGATCCATAGCAAGTTTGACGCGGAATGGGTGGACTTTTAGATTTGAAGCAATTTGTTTTTGTCCATATCCTTGCTGAGCGAAATACTTCGCCTGCAAAATCAAACGGAATTGAGTTGATATGAGTGCTAATATTTTAATGGGTTCCTCATTTTGTTTCAGCAAATCATAAAACATCTGCATGGCCAGAGAGCGGCGTCTGTTGACAATTTGGTTAATTAATTCGAAAATATTCTGCTCTAAGCTTCTTGCAACGAGCTGATTGACATCCGCTAATTCAATTTCCTCTCGCTCTCCAATATATGTACTCAGCTTCCTGACCTCTTGAAACAGTGAAGATAGACTCCCGCCGCACAGCATCACAAGCTGCTCAGCTGCTTCAGATGTCATCGCCTTTCCTTCTGTTTTCACCAGTGTAATGGTGAAATCCGTTGTTTCTTTAGGGTTTAACTCTTTTGCCTCAACCATAGCCGCTTTCTTTTTTAGTAATTTGGTGATTTTCTTCCGTTCATCCAGCTTTTCATATGGTGCTAATAACACGAGAATGGTATAAGGCGCTGGCTTTTCTAAATAAGCTTCTAACACAGAAAGCTCATGCTCAATCTTCTCCTTTTTCTTTTCCGCTGTAAGAAAATAAGGATTCTTGATCACAACGAGCCGCCTTTCTCCCATGAACGGAAAGGTTTCTGCATCCGTCACAGCCTGTTCAAGCGGCACCTCTTCCATATCGAAGACGGAGTAATTAAAATCCTTCGCCTCCTCATCTACTACAGCTTGTCTTAATTTAGCTGCTGTTTCTTGCAGTAAATACGTTTCTTTCCCATATAAGCAATAAACGGGATAGATATCCCCTCTTTTTAAATTGTTCCAAACCTCAAAGACCATAAATTGAATCCCTCTCTTTCACTTCCTCCTCTATCCTAAAGTGTGTGAAGACATTAGTAAAGAGGAAGCTGAAAGTGCCGCCTCCTCATTTATAATAAACGTCTGGTGCAAGCTCCCGGGTCAGCTTGCTGTCAGACGATATTCATAAAATGATCATGAAAATGGAAAACGGTTACTTTACCTTCTAGCAATTCCAAATGAGTTCAAGTATACTAAAATTAGCCAGGAGGGATGAAAATGAATGAATTTGAAAAAAATGTTCAAAGCAAGCGGAATGATGTGACCGACTCAGCCGTTGGTTTTATTGTCACATTCGGATTTTTCGCCTCAATGTTTATTTTGGCAACAATTATACACCTCGTTGGATCTTAACTTCATGATTGCTAAATGACTGCCGTTTTGGCAGTTTTTTTATTGATTTTGTAAGATATCATATGGAGGATGCGTGTAAAACGTTCCTTTCTTCTCAAGAAATTCATAGGTCACACTCCCGTCTCGATCTGTGCGGTACACCTCCATTTGATGATCCTTTAGTTTTTTCAGGACTTCCTGATGAGGATGCTGATAACGATTGCGTTCACCAGCCGAAATGAGTGCATAGGACGGCTCCAGATGCCCCAGCCACTCCTCACTTGTTGACCCTTTACTCCCATGATGCCCAACCTTTAAGACATCCGCTCGCAGGTGGGGATAGGCTTCTATAATGTCTCGTTCCCCTTCTTGTTCAAGGTCTCCAGTGAACAGAAAACGTTTCCCACCAAGAGCAAAGGCCAGAACGAGTGAATCATTGTTCTTACTTGTCACCCGGTCTTGCGAAGGATGAAGAACCTCAAATATGTGCTCTCCAACTTGGAGCTGATCTCCTCTTTCTAATTCATCAACAATGATCCCTTTTTTAGCTGCTTCTTTTAGCAGCTTTGCGTCCTCTGGACTTCGGGCAAAGCCTTTTGGTATGGCCAGCCGCTTTACTTTATTTCGCTTGATTAAACGAACCGCTTCTCCCATGTGGTCTTGATCCGCATGCGTAAGAATTAGCACATCAAGTTTTGCTATACCTTTAGAATGCAAAAACGGGATCAGCGTTTGATCACCGATCGTAGACACTTTACGTCTTTTTTTCCACGGTTCCTCTTCAAAAGAAAGTCTGCCACCTGTGTCCACAAGTAGATGTCCCTTTCGATAGGGTAGCTGAATAAACAAACTATCCCCCTGTCCTACATCAAGCATCGTGACCTCTCCTTTTTGAAGAAAATTCGGGGTGAAATAGTGTGCACTTAGGATAGCAATGAGAAAAAGGGTCGGCACAGCATAGGATTTCACGGAAGTTTTGCACTCCATCACAAATAGCAGAAAAACAATGGCACTCACTTCAAGCAGAATATGCCACCAAGTAGATTTCATAAAAATCAAGTTGAACCCATCAAAAACTGCCATATGTGCTGACAACTGATGACTTAGCTGGATGACCGAATCAAGCAGCTGAAACAATGCTTGTCCAAGAGGAAGATAAACGATAGACAAAAGAAAAAAGAGTAAGGACAAAGGCAGGACAACCGTCGTATAAAAAGGGACAAACATCATATTCAATGGGATGCTCAGCAAAGAAAATTGCTGAAAATGATATAAAAGAACAGGAAGCGAGGCAATCTGTGCAACAAAGGAGATAAGGAATAACTGCATCACTGCACTTTTCGCTTGTGATAAGATTCTGGTCGATAACAAAATAAAAAACGTTACCACGAATGAAAGCTGAAATCCGATATCAAATAGATATAGAGGATGAATCGCTAATAAAAGTAAAAACGTTGCGCTTAATACTACAGCAGAAGGCTGTTTCATTTCTTTTGGCAGGCTCGTCATCACTAAATAGATTCCCGCCATGAGACAAGCTCTTAAAACCGATGGTGCAGCACCTGTCAAACAAGCATAAACAGGAAGAAAGCATAATAGAAGAATTCGTGCTGTCTCTCTTTTCACACCGGTACGAAGCAGACACCAAAATAAACAGGCAAGAAGCGTTTGCACATGCAGTCCTGAGATCGCTAACAGATGAATAATGCCGAGCATTTGATAGTCTCTTAACGTGTCAGGATCAATCAACTCACGGTCACCAAAAATAAGGGCCTGTACAATGCCTACAGAGTTTTTTGGGACATGATCTTTTAAGAATTTTAAGCCCTTTTGCCTCATCCCTTGAAGATAATAGGAAGGACTGTCTTTTCTTGTACAGCCTTTGATTGACTGTGGTAAGAAAATGGCGCTAATGCCTTTTGATTGTAGAAATTGATCGTATTGAAACCCGTTAGGAATGGTTGCGTGTTTAGGCGGCCGAACTTCACCTGTCATATGACAGCTCATACTTGGCTCTACATCTATTAACGCCTCTTTTTCATGCTCTGTTTGAATTGTATAAAAAGCGGCTAGTCGTTCATTGTCTGTTGACACAGTTGCTGAAAAACGATTGCCATCTATTTTCGGAATACTTTCAATCACAACGAAGCCGGAAAGAGATTTTTCTTGTACATGTTGATCCGCTTCAAAAAACTCATGAACCATAAAAATAAGTGTATAGACAGTTCCACATAGGCTGATCATCAGAAAGAGCTGGGGAATTTTTTTCAGTAGGCTGAGAAGTAATATGATGAGAAGAAAGAGAAGGAAATACACATGAAGATGATATGCAGCCAGAGCAATTCCAACAGCTGCTGAAATTGCCCCAAACGGCAAATAATTAAACATAGGAAGTAAATAATTGATTCGCCTTCTCATGCATATCGCGAATTTCTGTTTCACTAAGTCCTGATTCACTTAGCTTGCCAATTAAATCTGCAACAAAGGCCAATTTTTCTTGATTTTTTAAGTCGATGATCATTTCATCCAGTTCAACTTGTTCCGTTTGAACACCTGCCTGCTCAAATAAATCAATGGCATATGGGTGATTTTTATAATCCTTTGCATAGTAAACGGTTCGAATACCTGCTTGAATAATGGCTTTACAGCACTGCAAACAAGGAAAATGCGTGACATATATTTCAGCATCGGCTGTAGGTGCACCAAATTTGGCACATTGTAAAATAGCGTTCATTTCCGCATGGATGGTGCGAACGCAGTGATGATCAATGACATAGCACCCCACATCTGCACAATGGACATCACCAGCAATTGAGCCATTATATCCCCCTGCAATGATACGCTTGTCTCTGACGATGGTCGCCCCAACAGCTAACCGCTCACAGGTGCTTCGTAAAGCAAGCAAATGGCTTTGTGCCATAAAATATTGATTCCATGAAATTCTTTCCACGAGCTGATCCCTCCAGAATGATGGTTGGTATTAAGTGTACATGCCTTCCTTCTATACCGTCAATTCTACTTAACGGTCAATTCACTTTTCAGCCGTTCAATGGTCTTCTCCCCAAAACCTGAAATGTTCCGCAAATCGTCAATTTGTTGAAATTCTCCGTGTTCCTCTCTGTACGTAATGATGGCTTCTGCTTTAGCTGGCCCTATTCCGTTAATGGTTTGCAATTCCGCTACATCAGCCTGATTGACATTGACACCTTGACTCTTTTCTTTACCCGATGGAGCGTCAGTAGCTGCTATTTGTGTCTGCCTCTCCGCTTCTCCCTGCTTCCGTACATAAATCATCATACTGTCCTCTAATTTTGCTGCTTGATTGATTTCAATCGTGTCTGCTTTACTAGTAAAGCCCCCTGCTCTTTGAATCGCTTCTTCTACCCGCGCATCAGATTGAAACGTATAAACACCTGGCTTTTTCACAGCTCCTTTGACCTCCACAAAAATGGAGGGTGATTCATGATCGGTCTTTTCTTGTTTGTCTTCTAATGTGACCTGTATGTCTTTATCGTTCTTCAATACACTTGGCTCTCTGCTGCTCTCCCTATTTCCTGCGAAAAGGAAGAAAATGATGATGATCACGCCCATGAGCCCAGTTCCGATATAAAGACTGTATTTTTTCAATGGAATGAGTCGCTTCACGTGCTCACGCTTCTTTCAATCATATTTTTCTATTGTTCAACATACTGTTTAGAAGATAACAGATCCTATGCGTCTAAGGAGGGAGAACGTTTGAATATAGGGTTAATCGGTACAGGAAACATGGGTACCATACTTACTGAGGCATTTATTGAATCAAAGGCAGTCAATCCCTCATCCATCACCATCACAAACCGGACCATTGAAAAAGCGTTCAATATAAAAAAGAATCATCCAGAGCTTGAAGTAACGAAACAGCTTACAGGGGCTGTCACGAATAAAGATTTCATCTTTGTTTGTGTCAAACCACTTGATATTTATCCACTGTTAAAAGAGCTAAGCCCTCTTTTAACAGAGCAGCAAACCATTGTCATCATTACCAGTCCGGTTCATCCTGAACGGCTTCAGGATATCGTTCCTTGTCAAACAGCCAGGCTGATTCCAAGCATTACGAACCGCGCTTTATCAGGGGCGTCACTTTTAACATTTGGATCGTCATGCAATGTCGCGACGAAAACAGCGTTAAGACAGTTAGCTTCCTGCATTTCAACACCCATTGAAATTCATCATTCCATTACAAGAGCGGCGTCAGATATCGTCAGCTGCGGTCCTGCCTTTATCAGCTTTCTCGTTCAGAAAATGATTGAAGCAGCTGTCGAAGAAACAGATATTTCTAAAGAAGAAGCCACCACCTTATCAGAAGATATGCTTGTAGGACTTGGCCGTTTGATTGAAAAAAGAGTCTATACCCTTCCGACACTGCAAGACAAAGTGTGTGTAAAAGGCGGCGTCACTGGTGAAGGAATTAAAGCACTTGAAGCAGGTGTTCAAGATATGTTTCACCGCCTTTTTCAAAACACCCATGAAAAATTCGCTGAAGATCTTGAAGCGGTTGCGCATCAATACCCGCCAAGTGTGTTTACTGATGATCGCAGAAATTGATTATCTCTGCAACAAGCGAAAAAAGGGTTTTAAAAAACCATCGTTCCATTAAACGATGGTTTTTGGTTTCTTAGCTGAAATGAAATATCTTTCGGCGAATTCCCTGGGGGCTTCATTTGTAAAATCAGCGGTCACTTCTATCTGTTCAAAGCCAGCGGACTCAAGGAACGCCGCATATGTCTCAAATGGAAATGTACGCTGCTCATGTGTCTCATCATAACGCTGATACACGTCTCCGTCCTTTACAAAAAAGCTTAAATCGTGAATGACCGAATACATGTCAATCCCTTTATCACTCTGCCAAATATAGCTGATCTCTTCATCTTGATCGGCATAAGTCGAACCTGGGAATACCTCTTCCATTTTATAAGGTGTATGAACATCAAAGAGTAAAACCCCATCTACCTCTAAAAGCTGAAACATGTTTTTAAAGGTTTTTTTGACGTCATTTTCGTTTTTTAAGTAATTCAAGGAATCACAGCAAATAACCGCTGCTTGAAAGACCTGCTCAAAACCCGTAAGCTCTCTCATATCTTGATGTAAAAATTGAATGGACTGCTTTTTCGCCTGTGCTTTTTGCTGCGCGAAGGCCAGCATTTCTTCACTGAGGTCAATTCCTGTGACTGCGTGGCCCTTTTCAGCTAACCGAAGAGAAATTTCTCCAGTTCCACAGCCAACATCAATAATGGCAGCATTCGGTTTGATATACTGCTGGATCCACTGAACCCATTCATCATAAGGTGCAATTGTCATGAGCTCGTCATACACACCTGCAAACCCTTGATAAATCATGAGTTAATGCCAAGTGAAAGCGTTTCTCTCGGCGCATCTCCCCATAGCTTCTCTAGATTGTAGTATCCTCTTTCTTCCTTGTGGAACACATGAGCAATGACATCACCAAGATCAATCAATACCCATCTTGCTTCATCAAAGCCTTCCATCTTCTTCACTTCGATTCCACTTTCCTCTGCAAGATGTTTTACTTCTCTTGCAATGGCCTGCACTTGTTTATCAGAGTTCCCATGACAAATGAGAAAATAATCTGCAACAAGAGAGATTCCTTGCATATTAAGGGCAATAATATCCTCAGCCCGTTTATCATCGCATGCTCCTGCCGCGACGTTTAAAATTGATGATGAATCCATCCAAATTCCTCCTTAGTTGTTCTTATGCACAAGCGAGTTATAAGTAGCAAGCGTATCCGGAAAGACTGGCTGATTCTTTTTCAATAAAAAGCTGATGGTGTTTTTTAGCGATTGAATCAGTGCACGATCCAAATCTCGCTCTGCTAACTCTCTTACTTCTTCGACACCAGGGAAATGACGTCCTGGTTCGATATAATCTGCAACATAAATGACTTTTTCAAGTAATGTCATGTTTGGTCTGCCTGATGTATGAAATTCAATGGCAGTTAAAATATCTTGATCGTCAATTCCAGCTTCCTTCTTAACCAAATAGGCACCAACGGGGGCATGCCAAAGCTCAGGCGAATATTCCAGCAATAGAGGGTTCATCTGTTCTTGCTGGATAATCCCCTTCATTTCTTCCTTTGGTCTAAATTTCGCATAATCATGAAAAATAGCCGCGAGCTCTGCTTTTTTCACATCTGCACCGAACCGTTCCGCTAATGAAATGGCTGCACTCATGACCCCAAGCGTATGTGTATATCTATGCTCTGTTAACTGCTCTTTGACACAGCTTAATGCTTCTTCACGATTCATATAAATGATGCTCCTTTATATAACCCTCAACAGCTTTCGGGATCAAATAATCGACAGGTTTTTCCTGCATTATTCGCTGCCTAATCAATGTCGATGATACATCAAAAGCTGGAACATCTGCAAATAAAAGAGGATATTCCGTACTTCCGGCATAACCCGGTCTTTTCATCCCAATAAAGGTGATCATTTGAAGCAAATCATTAATCCGATGCCATTTTGGCAAATACTCGACCATGTCTGCTCCAATCATAAAAAAGAACTCATTCTCAGGATGACGCTTCTTTAAAAGCTCCACCGTATCTACTGTATAAGATGGACCCTCTCGCTCCATTTCAATGAGCTCCAGCCGAAAATGTTGATTTGACTGGATCGCCGCTTCCACCATTTTTACCCGGTGACGACTATCTGCTCGTTTCCGGTCTGTTTTATGAGGGGGCTTGTGATTTGGGATAAACCAAATTTCATCAAGCCCTACTTGAAAACGCACCTCATTCGCCATCAGCAAATGTCCATTATGAGGAGGATCAAACGTACCGCCGAACAACCCTATTTTTTTCATATCACATCCACCTTTACGGCAGCTTAATTTGTTTATTTTCCTTCGATTCTTTATAAAGGACAATCACATTTCCGATCGTTTGAACAAGTTCAGCTTTTGCACCTTTTACCAGTGCTTTCGCAACTTCCGTTTTGTCCTCGTCGCAGTTTTGCAATATGCTGACCTTTAAGAGTTCTCTTGCTTCAAGCGCCTCGGAAATTTGCTTGATCATATTGTCATTTACCCCGCCTTTTCCTACTTGAAAAATAGGTGATAAATGATGTGCTTTTGCACGTAAAAAACGTTTTTGTTTCCCTTTTAACATGGTGTTCCTCCTAATTTCTCTATCACAATTGACTTCATTTTTCTGGCGTCAGGCGTGATGCCTGTCCACAGTTCAAAGGCTCTTGCTGCTTGTCCAACAAACATACCAACACCATCTACTGTTTTCAAACCTAACCCGGCCGCTTCACTGAGCAGCTTTGTTTCTATTGGATTATACACAATATCACAAACGACCGCTGTTTTTTTTGCGTTTGCTAAAGAGATCGGGGTTTCTTCAACATTCGGGTGCATACCGATCGAGGTCGTATGGATGATGACATCATATTCCCCAAGCCGCTCTTCTGCCGCTTTTAACGCAATAGCGCTAGATGTAATGTTTCCATCCGCACTTTCAATTAAAGCCTCCGCTTTTTCAATGGTACGGTTGGTGATATCAAAGCTTTTCGGTGCATAGTCAGCGATTGTCGTATAAATCGCATTTGCCGCTCCGCCAGCACCAATCATTAGAAATGACAGCTCCGATAAAGGCTGATCCAAGGCTTCAAGCAATGAATGAAGAAAGCCCTCTCCATCTGTGTTGTACCCGACGAGCTGACCTCCTTCGAGCCGCACCGTATTGACTGCACGCAAGCGTTCAGCTGTCACATCAATTTTATCAAGGTACTGCATAATGTCTACCTTGTGCGGAACAGTGACGTTAAAGCCGCTGATACCCAAGGCTTTCATACCGCGAATGGCATCTTTAAGGTTCTCGTCTTCTACTTGAAAGCCATGATAATGTCCATCAATCCCAGCATCCTTTAATGCTGCATTATGAATATCCGGAGACATTGAATGGCCAACAGGGTTACCGATTACTCCGTATAAAGGTTTCAAGGTCTCTCCCCCTTTGAACATTTAAATTAACGAACGTCTCATAAACACATGAACGCCTTTTGGCGCATAGACTTTGATTTGCTTCCCTGCATCATTTGCCGTTACCCATCCTAAGCCTGAAAAGACGATGTCCATTTTCGGCTGATCAATCGTAAAGGTATGCGGAACGAGCGGCGGGAAATCTTCCATCTCCTCTTTTGATGGCGGTGATAGCAGTTCCCCGGCATGTTTTTCATATAAATCATCTGCGTTCTCTAACTTTGTTCTGTGTATGTTCAGCTCATTTGGCATATAGCAGACAAATGACGTTCTGCCGCCTTTTACATAGTCAAATCGAGCCAGTCCGCCAAAATAAAGTGTTTGAGCTTCATTTAATTGGAACGTTCTCGGTTTCAATTCTTTTTTCGGGGTTAAGATCTTCAAGTCATTTTTGCTGACATAGTGCGCCATCTGATGGCGGTTGATAATGCCTGGCGTATCAAATAAAGCAGACCCGTCATCAAGCGGGATCTCAATGGCATCAAGTGTTGTACCTGGATATTGGGATGTCGTGATCACGTTCTCTTCGCCAGATACTTCTTTGATGATTCGATTGATAAATGTGGATTTTCCAACATTCGTACAGCCGACGACATAGACATTTCTTCCCTCGCGGTAATGATCGATCGCTTCCATCACCTCAGGTACGCCCTGACCTCTGCTTGCACTGATTAAGAAAACATCGATCGGGTTCAATCCGTTTTCTTTGGCTTCACGTTTCATCCAATGAATCAGACGATCTTTTTTCACGGATTTCGGTAAAATATCTACTTTGTTGCCGACGAGTAAAATCGGATTACCACCGACGATACGGCTCAGTCCATTGATCCAGCTTCCGTTAAAGTCAAAAATATCAACGACCTTTACAATCAGAGAATCTGTCTCTCCAATGCTGTGCAATATATTTAAAAAGTCGTCTTCTGTTAAAGAAACATCTTGTATTTCATTGTAGTTCTTTAACCTAAAACAGCGCTGACAGATCACATCTTCTTTCAATAGAGATGCTGCCGGCGCATATCCTAATTGATCTTTATGTTCCGTCTGAATGGCTACACCGCAGCCAATACAAACAACCTTTTCCATTATTACTCTTCCTCCCACTGAATGTGGCCCTTACGCTTTAAGGCGCCTAAAATTCTGCGTTCAATCTGCCTGTTAAACTTGGTGAAAAATCCGTCTGAGGCAGCAACAGGGACGACCAAAATCGTATGGAAGCCATGACGATTCCCGCCTAGAACATCGGTCATGAGCTGATCCCCAATGACCACCACATCTTCTTTTTTCAATTGCATATCAGCGACTGCCTTATTAAAAGCTCTTCCCATAGGCTTTTTCGCTTTATAAATAAACGGGATATGAACTGGTTCAGAAAAAAGCTTGACCCTTTTTTCATTATTGTTCGATACAATCGTCACTTGTATCCCGTGATCCTTCATTTCTTGAAACCATTCAATTAAGCGGGGCGTCGCACTTGGACGGTCCCATTCTACTAGTGTGTTATCTAAATCGGTAATAATTCCTTTTACATTTCGTTCTTTTAGTTTTTGCGGCGAAATGTGGAAAATGCTTTTCACAAATTCATCCGGTAAGAAATACTTCTTTAGCACAATTTGCACCCTTTCTTCCATTGGTTTTTCAGCGATGGTGTCGAATCAAATCACAATTTGTCTGTCTATCGAATACAATGAAAAAGTTTTCGACATATGACGAGGACCTTCAACAGTTGTGGATAATTTTACACACATTATCCACCTATATTTCATCACGCTTTCATTCAATTATAAACACTCTACCCACAAGTTATCCACTTCACCATGTGGATAACAGAACGATTGTTCTTGTTTCCCATTCATGGTAGATTAAAGGTACTTCAGAGACATTCGATCAACCTATGATGATATGTCTTTTCCTCAACTTTTATGCCAACTTTTTCAGGGGAGGTGTTTTTCCCATCATATGGGTTTCTAGTATGAAAAAGCTGTCAGATGATTTACTTATAGAATCGTACTATAAAGCAAATGAAATGAACTTAAATCGCGACTTCATTGAATTAATTGAGACAGAAATGAAAAGACGTTCGCTCGGGCATATGCTCTCCGTTTCCTCTTAATTCCATATCACAGGAACCATGCCTCCCGAGCACTCTCCTTTTTTAAACTCAGGTGACTGATATTATATCACTTGCGCTATAGGCTTACTACTATTTTCCGTAAAAAACACCCCTTCTCAAGTAAAGAAGAGGTGTCTTATTTGTAAGGCTGTTCATTCCAAAACCATAACCCTCCGCCTACGACCAAAATGACCACAAGGAACACAACGAGAAAAGCGTAACCGATTCCTGCTCCTTGAGCTGGATAAGGCGAACACGCAGGGTAAGGATAAGGGCATCCCCACATATCAGTTACCTCCTTCTAGGAAGATATACTGTTAGACTATGCTGGAAGGATGGTCTTGTTTAGGCAGATGGCCAACATTTATAAATGTTTGATGACATCACGCTCTTTGATTTCGTTATAAATAATTCTTGCCCCTTTTGGCGTCATATGATTGCCAGAAGGGTCGATCAAACCTGATTGAATCAGCGCATTGTCACTATCTTCACCAGCTTCTCGGATGAACGCTTTCCAATTGTCGACAAGCGGTACTTGCTGATCCTTGGCTATTTCTCTCGTGATGTCATTATAGGAATTTTGCCAAGCTCTTGCCCCGCCTCTCTCAGCAAAATAAGATGACTTATACCTAGAGTAATAATACAAGCCCTTTTTTCCGCCTTCTACAACAGGTACACAGGTCATGAGAATCGGAGTAATGCCTGCTTTTCTACTTTCAGAAATAAAGTAGGATACATTTTCTTTAAACCGTTTTTTCGTCACTCGGGGATGTTTCCCGTCTAAAATCGCCGCATCATTCGTACCGAACATGATGAGGACGTAAGTTGGTTTCTGCTTTAAAATATCCTGCTCAAAGCGAAGCTTCGCGTCTTCAGTTGTCTGCCCGCCAATGCCTGCATTCTTCACTTGAATTTGGCCGCGCTCGACGTTTTTCATGAGATTCACCCATTTTTCAGATGTCGGATAATCTCGAAAGTCCCAGTTTGATCCCCTTGTGTTACTGTCACCAAATGCAATAACGCTTTCTTGTACTGGCTTTGAACATCCAGAAGCGACACAAAGCAGGATGAAAAGGACAACATATTTCTTCACAACATTCACCTCCAAAAGCCCTCTTCATATAGTAAACGACAAGACTTTTGGTTTCAATGAATGACTGTTTTTGACGAATGCTTCCTATTGCAGTTGAACAGGGACATACGCTTTGTCATGATGCAGCATTTCGCTCACTTTGACAAATTCATAGCCTCGATCCTTTAATTCAGGTATCACTTGTTTCAGTGCTTCTACCGTCTGCTTCCGATTTCCCCCGCCATCATGCAAAAGAATGATATCGCCGCCTTGAATATGATCAATAATCCGGCTCGCAATTTTGCGTGAGCCTGGTCTTGACCAGTCCTTCGGATCTTGCGTAAAGGACCACATGACCACGTCATATCCTTGCTTTGACAAAATGCGGAATGATGTCATCGTCAAGCGGCCGCCAGGAGGGCGAAATAATAAGGGCCCGCCTGGCTGGAGTGAAGCGATATGAGCTGCTGATTCTTTTAGCTCCTGCTTGATCTCTTTTGAGGATAACAGGTCAAAATACGTATGATTCATCGTGTGATTGCCAAGCTCATTTCCTTCGTCCACAATCCGTTTTGCGATCTTTGGATATGCGTGAATCCGGCTTCCTACGACAAAAAAGCTGGCATTTACTTGATGCTGCTTCAGCACATCCAATATTTGATTTGTATACACTGGATGAGGTCCATCATCAAAGGTGATCGCAATCTTTTTCCGTTCCGCTCTCATGTCCCAAAAGGCACGTCCTGTTTTTTCAAGATCGACTCTTTTTAATGTTCGTGCCTCTATTTTATTAGGAACAAAAGCACATAGCAGCAATATACACATCAAGACATGCAACCCTCTCATTTGACCGCCTCCACAGAACATTCTTACAGATTAAATTGCCCGCTTTTTGATGAATCATTCAGCATTCATGGTCACGATCCGCATCTCTGACTTCTTTTTTCACATAAAAAAAGCCGGCCCATCAGGCCCGCTTTTTGTTTCACGTTTGGTTTCTCTCTTCAACTGTCGAACGTTGCTTAGAATTCATACAGACACTCTCCTTCTTGGATTTGATTTTGAGCCCATAATAATTTCTGATAATACTGGTTGGACTTCTGGTATTGTTGGGAGGCTTCTAAGGCTGTCGCAATTTCTAGTGAGATATCCTCTATATAAGAGTATAGGCTAAGTTTTTCCAAATAATCAATGGTTTTTTGCAGTTGTTCTTCATTTATTCCTTGAACATATAAAGCATCCAGATACTCAAACATATGACAGAACAGCTGGTCTTCATGCTTCTTTGCAGCTAATTTTCCATCTTCTAATATGCGGAGTGCTTCCACTTGTTCATTTTGTCTAAAAAGCAGTTTTGCCAGCGTATAGAGCGTATGCGGAAGCGTGGGAAGCTGCTCTTTGCGGGCAAGATCAGCCGATTCCGTTAAATAACGTTCTGCTTCCTCTCGATAGCCCAGTTCCCCGTAACATTTTCCTAAATTATAAAGCGCTGAACTGTATATACGCGGGTGATCAATTTGTGATGCGAGCTGTTTTGCCTTTTTTAAATGAGGCAGTGCCCGGTCTTTTCGTTTTAGATCTTGATAGTTTCCTGAGATAACAAAAAGGCTCTGAATGATGCGAATAGAATAGGCATCATGCTGATCGTATATTTCCAGCGCCTTTAAAATATGATGCATCGAGACATGCGTTTGCTTCATGATATAGTAGGCTTCTGCTACTTTAAAATGAAACTCAGCCTGCTCAATATCATCAAATACCATGGACAGCTGTTTTTCTGCCACTCGATAATATTTGACGGCTTCTAAATATTCTTTTTGACTAAACTCATGCATGCCACGAAAAAATGCATGGTAATAATGCAGCATATCAGATAACTCATGATTGGAATTTTCGATTTTATCGACAAGATTAGATACTGAGAAAGGTTGATATTTTGAAGGGTGTATATAGTCAAGCATGATCTGGTGCCGAAAACACATGAGCTGATAATAAATCAGTAAATGCTGGTCCTCTTCCATCCGTTCAATTTCCGCTTCTATTTCTACTTTCAGGATTTCCGCATCTGGAACACTGAACTGCCGTATCATTCGATACCATTCATTAATTTTCATACCTACATGTGAAGAAAGAACCTTCCCCATGTTCCGAAAAAACCCCTTCCTTTTCGGTCTAATATTACATATTTTAGCACGCTTCTTGACCGCCAAGCACCGCAAAGAAACCGCAAACATATGAGAAGGTCAGCAAAAACAGACGAACAGAAGTCCGTTTTTTTCGAATGAGATGATTTTTTCATCGTACAGACACAGACAATCCCCCCTTCACATACATTTGAGGATATAGGCAGCGGCCTAAACATGGTGGAGGTGAAAATCGTGGCAGGAGTATTTACAGCGATGGGATTGATGGTCAAAGAATTGGTGTTCTTAGTGTCCTATGTCAAAAACAATGCCTTTCCACAGCCCCTTTCGGGAGATGATGAAAAAAAATACTTAGCCCTTATGGCACAGGGCGATGAACACGCGAGAAATATGCTGATTGAACATAACCTTCGGCTCGTCGCCCATATTGTCAAGAAATTTGAAAATACCGGGGAAGACGCTGAAGACCTCATCTCCATCGGGACGATCGGACTCATTAAAGCCATCGAAAGCTATTCCTCTGGAAAAGGAACAAAGCTGGCAACGTATGCGGCACGGTGTATTGAGAACGAAATTCTCATGCATTTACGCGCACTCAAAAAAACAAAAAAGGATGTCTCCTTACACGACCCAATCGGTCAGGATAAAGAAGGCAACGAAATTTCATTAATTGATGTCTTAAAATCCGAAAATGAAGATGTGATCGATACCATTCAGCTCAACATGGAGCTTGAAAAAGTAAAAGAGTATATCGACATTCTCGACGGACGGGAAAAAGAAGTCATCGTCGGCCGGTTCGGCCTTGATTTAAAGAAAGAAAAAACGCAGCGGGAAATAGCAAAGGAGCTCGGGATATCGCGGAGCTATGTATCCCGTATTGAGAAGCGGGCGCTGATGAAGATGTTTCATGAGTTTTACCGGGCGGAGAAGGAGAAGCGGAAGAAAGCGAAGGGGAAATAATGGAGAAACCGATAGCTTTTAACTATCGGTTTTTTACTACTAGCTATAATCGTCATCACAATCAAACACTGTTTATCAAGACTAAATTAAAAAAGTCCTTAATAAATATAAAAGAGCACATATTTACATGAATAATATGTGCTTTACATTTCTTCAATTGAAGCGCCCGATTGTTGAATAAACCAAACTTCTTATTTATGATACAGTTTACCTTAGCGTATAAATGAAGGATTTCTACTATTCTCTTATTTGGATATATTGATTAACCCAACATTTTTATTACTTACTGTTCACCCTCTTGATGGGAGGCAGCTAGCAAGTAATCTTACTCCATTTTCAATTTCTTCAATTGATAATCCACCAAATCCCAACATGATGTAGGAATCACCTTCGAGGTTTGGATTAAGCCAAAACCTAGATGGGGAATAAGCTTTGACACCTTTTTGGAAACCAGCTTCGATCAACTCGAAGGCTGTTACGCCTTTTAGTTTCAATAAGATATGTAAGCCTGACTTTTCTCCAACAACTTTTACTTGAGTACCCATATACTGTTCAATGCTCCTTAACAGAGTCTGATGTTTTCTTTGATAAATCTTACGCATTCTTCGTATGTGCCTCTCGAATTCCCCGGATTGCATAAACAGAGCCATAGCCCTCTGAATAATAGGAGAGGCAGATTGTTTGTAAGCTGTGAACTTTCGTGAATATTGAACCATTAGAGAAGATGGAAGTACAATATAACTTAATCGGGCTGAAGGTAGAAATGATTTAGAAAATGTACCTAAATAAATAACCCTTTCTTCTTCGTCCAAAGATTTCAGTGAAGGAATAGGCTGTCCCCTGTATCGAAACTCGCTGTCATAATCATCTTCAATAATGTATCCCTCAGTTTGATAAGCCCATTTTAATAATCGCATTCTTTTCGATATGGACATAATCATACCAAATGGAAATTGGTGAGAAGGTGTTAAATACACAGCTACTGCCTTGCTCATTTGAATATGCTCCATTGACAACCCGTCCTTTTCAAGAGGCACTGGTTCAATCTGGCATCCTTGGTCTTTTAAGACCGATCGAATTCCACTGTAACCGGGTTCTTCCATGGCCACGGCTTTTTCCTAGAGTGCTAAAAGACGGCAGATTAACGCCATGGAGGCTTGTGTTCCCGCCGTTACAAGAATCTGTTCTGGTGTAGAGCATACACCTCTGGATTGCAGTAGATAGTTTGAAATCTCTCTCCTCAATGCAAAGTCACCCTGATTTTCCCCATAATGAAATACTTGATCAACTGCGTCTGACAGACATTTTTTCCACTGCTTCAAGGGAAACTTGTCAAGATCGATGTTTCCATATTTAAAATCCACAAGGACCTCGCTTGATTGTATACTTTCCAACCTAATAGGATGTTCCACTACAATCGAATGTAGTAAAGGTTTCTCAATCTCAGCTACCCATATTCCACTTTTAGGGACACTTTCTAGATACCCCTCTGATTGTAGCTGCTGATATGCTGTCTCAATCGTGTTTCGGCTAACCTTTAAATGAGCCGTTAGCTGACGAATTGATGGCATTTTCATTCCTGGCAAGAGCCTACCTTCCTCAATTTCATTCTTAATCCAATGATACAATTGACTATATAACGGCTCAGACGACTCCCTATGTAAAAATGGGGTAATTTCCACTGTTAACCCTCCATCTGTCCCTATTGTTTTTTAAAATTCTGTCACTTTTATTAGACACAGAAATTTTCTAAAATGATTTTATCATTTATAAAGAAAGTTGGGATAAAAAAATTCATACGGTCCGCCAAGAAAATTAATATGTACAGATGATGAGAGGATTGATTTTTCTCAAGATACGATCGGATATAAATTGTTGGGATTATTCTTGAAATAGGTGCTTTATTGGGAGAATTCTTACGCTGATGAAATCCCCAAATAGAGAGAAATTCATATTAGTAAACATTCAATGTAATAGTAACAAGCATAAGTTCCCTACTTCGTAGGTTGATCTAAGAAAGGATATGTTAAGTATGCAAATTAACCAGTTTGGACAAAAAATCGGTGAGCCAGTTAAGGGGTATCAACGCCCGCTAGTTCCAAAAAGAAATAAAATAGCAGGAAAATACTGTACATTAGAAAAGGTATCCATCAAGCATTTTGATGATCTGTACAAAAATGTTTATGGGCCCGATAGTGAAGGTAAACAGTGGACCTATCTGCCGACCGAAAAATGTACCAGTGAAAAGGAATTCGAAATTTTCTTATCAAAATTGATAAAATCAGAAGACCCTTTTTACTATGCAATAGTTGACAATGTGACTGACGAGGCACTGGGCTGTTTTTCACTAATGAGGATCAATATCGAAAATAGTTCAGTGGAAGTTGGACATGTAATATACTCTGAAAAACTAAAAAAAACTAGAATTGCTACTGAAGCACAGTTTCTATTGGCGCGTTACGTATTCGAAGAACTGCACTATAGACGTTATGAGTGGAAGTGTGATAGTTTAAACGATCCTTCTAGAAAGGCAGCTCTAAGATTGGGATTTCAATATGAAGGAACTTTTAGGCAAGCACTTGTATACAAACAAAGAAATAGAGATACAGCTTGGTTTTCGATAATTGATAAAGAATGGCCGAATATAAAAAATCGGTTCGAAAAGTGGCTTCTGGAAAGCAATTTTGATGAATACGGAAATCAAATATCAAAACTAGACACCCAGCTTTGAAACGGGAAATTACTTTATCCATTTTTATGATGTTTTGAAACAGATCCTTGGCTTCTTGCTCCTTCTTGCTCTCGAAGTTTTCTCTGGTCACAGAGTGTTGCTATAAGGATATTACCAATAGATAATAAACATCCAACAGTAGCTGAAATCGCACTGGAAATGTTATGTAATTCCAGTTGTCATTGTGAATAGAGATTCTTCGGGATAAATACAAACTCTTAATCACTAAATGTATTCAACTCTCTGAAAGCAATGTTAAAGTAAAAGATACGTTGCAAAACAAACTAAATTATGTAAGTTGAAGGATGTGACACCATGCTAATGCCAATTACACTTCGTGGTCGCTTAGTCTGCTTAGAACCCATGACGATTGACCACGTTAATGATCTCTGTACTGCTGCCTCAGAAGATAGGTCAACTTACAACCTATACTTATGTTCCAAATGGACAAGAAGATACTAAACGCTACTTTGAAATTGCTCTAGCCGACTTCACGAAATGTCGCGCGTTGCCATTTGTAGTTCGTCACTTCGATACAGGCCGTATTGTCGGAACATTACGATTTTCTTAATCTGGAAGTTTTTTTATGGCCACCGGGCGTTGCAAATGGACCTTCCCCCACAGATACCAACCGTGGCAGAAATCGGTAGCACCTGGTATGCAGCTTCGTTTCAACGTACTGGTGTTAATACAGAGTGCAAGCTTCTGATGCTGCACATGCATTTGATTCGTGAAATACGATGAGAGTCACACTGAAAACTGACGCTCGTAACATAGTTCATGTTCTACTATACAAAGGCTTGGTGCTACTTTTGAAGGCATTCGCAGGACACACCTCCCTGCAAGTGATGGTAGCATTAGGGATACAGCTTATTTTTCAATCATTGCCGAAGAATGGACTGCGGTGCGTACAAATCTCAAAGATCGGCTTGAAAATATAACAGAGTAAAGCGAACGAGATCAGAGTGTAATGAACATAAGCCGGAGCCTCTTGTTGAGCAGGAATCCGGCTTTTTTATGACAAGTGGCTTAGCGTGCGAAATCCGCAATTTTTGTAGGTGGTCCACCTTGAAAAAGTCAAATAAAAAAAGCCAGCCTCATTTGAAAACGTACAGGAAATTTGACTTTTTTATTTTAGTTTGAAGTTATGCTTTGTGCAAAAAATTCACGTTTTCTAATGTGAAATTTGGAAATAAAAACAATCCTATGACCCGTCTCGGCTGAACCCCAAATAGACCTCGTTCCGTGGTCATGTATCTGTTGAAAAAGCTAATTCTTTTTTGGGTTCTTGTACCTTTTGGTTACTAAGCACAAAACTTACGATTGCTGCAACGCTACAAACATATGGAAGTAAAGAATATCCCCAATTAGATATGACATAACCTCCAATCATTGAACCAATGGTAATACCAATATACAGAGCCGTATTATTCCATGCCATAACAATTCCTCGTTTTTTTGGATATTCCACAGCTAATCGTGCTTGGTATGATGTAAATCCTGCATACCCAACTAAAGCCCACATAAAAAGAAAGAAATAAACCCAATCATCAGATGAGAAGAATATCCCTAAACAAATGAGTATTAAAATTAAGAAAATTAGCGTAGCCTTCGAAATTTTCACTTCTCCGAATTTATCTGTTAATTGCCCACTCGTAAGGCTCCCCAAAACAGCACCGACACCATAAAAAGCAACAGCTAGTGCGATTTCTGATGATGAGAATTTATTTTTGGAGTAAAGAGCTGCACCTAGATAAACATAAAGGGTATACATTGAAATCGCCCAAATGGTAGTAACACTTACAGAACCAAGTAATCTTAGCAGATTTCCTTCTAATAGGTTTCTTGTTAAATCATTTTTAGGAATAGATTCCCATGTTTTAAAATTCACTACCGCCAATATGGCTCCTATGATTGACATTACAACAAATACTGAACGCCATCCAAGAAAATGCTCTAATAACGTACCTATTGGCGCACCTGCCCAAAGAGCAGTCAAGTGCCCTGAGACAACAATCGAAAGCCATGTACCTCTTCGATTGGGTGGGGCAGTATCTCCAATGATTGCGTATATCAAAGGAGTGATGGAAGCAACGGATAAACCAGCTAAAATACGGCTAACAATCAGCCATAAAAATGAAGGAGAAAATGCAGTTAGCGTATTAGAAATAGCGAACAGCAACAAGCCAAATGTAATCAATGTTCTCCGATTTTTTATATCTGAAAGCCAACCGAAGAAAGGAGCCGAAAAAGCATATGTAACTGCAAAAACAGTTACCATCCATCCAGTAGTCGATGCACTAACTTTAAATACCTCTGAAATAAACGGTAGTAATGGGGATACCACAAATAAATCAGTACCCATTAGAAACAAAGTTATCCAACCAACGCTTAAACTTATCCTCCCTTGCAACTCCATATAATCCCTCATATAAAATATATTTTTACATGTATATTCTCTAGGGGGCATAAAAGAACTTTATGTAAGTGGAACTACCCCTATAATATGAGACCAAAAAACACCGATAGTTTGAAACCACCAATGTTTTCTCGGACAATTACTTCTCCCATTAGGCCCTGAGTAAATTTGAAGTCATTCCTTACATCCATTTACACTGTTTTATATTCATTTTAAGCACAAAATGGGCACAATTCAGGAATCCATCCAAATAGAAAAGGAAGGTCTAATCACCTTCCTCTTTATGCACCAACTCGATCTGCGGCAATTTTGAAACCACCATTTGAAGCACTGTCTGCATCAACAAAGTGAATTTTAATAAACTAATCTCCAATACTGCTTAATTACCTATTGAGAGAGTTGCCATGCAAATCAAAAGTTATTGCGATCTCACTAAAAATTTAAATTGCGGTGCCCTATTGCCTTTTTCTGCGAACGAAAACTTGTTAATATTCACATTACTAATAGAGTGCCGGCTTGGGTATTTCATTCCTGCCTCGTTCAATTATTGTTGCACTAGTATCTACTGGTGATTTACCTTAAACTTTATTTGAGCAAAAATTGCCAAACTCTTTATCGCTTTAAAAACGGATAACCTCTAGGAGTCAATGAAATTTCATTAATTGATGTCTTAAAATCCGAAAATGAAGATGTGATCGATACCATTCAGCTCAACATGGAACTTGAAAAAGTAAAAGAGTATATCGATATTCTCGACGGACGGGAAAAAGAAGTCATCGTCGGCCGGTTCGGCCTTGATTTAAAGAAAGAAAAAACGCACGGGAAATAGCAAAGGAGCTCGGGATATCGCGGAGCTATGTATCCCGTATTGAGAAGCGGGCACTGATGAAGATGTTTCATGAGTTTTACCGGGCGGAGAAGGGGAAGTGAAAACAAACTCTTTCCAACTTCTAATAAAAACAGGCCTTGTTGGGTCTGTTTTTATTTTATCATCACAATTTAGGCCATATACACACAAAAAAGCTATGTCATGGTTTTAATCTTCATTTATTTCACTATGTTGTTTTCTTTTAGAAAACGCTCAAAATGCTTATGACCTTCATCCTCAATTTGACCATCTTCAATAAGATATTCTCCAATTAATAGCCCTAGATCATTCCACTTCTCATATTTCTTTAAAAGCGTTATCCCATAACTATTTTGATCAAAAAACAATAACCATCTTCCTGTTTCTAAACTCTTAAAAAACACGCCTTCGTAATCAAAGCCATGTTGATAATATCCTACATGTAAATGCATAGTATGTCTAAATTATGTAATCTTTCATCTGTACACACTTTCATCTTGCTCCCCTAACTTTTCATATCATGCTGAAAATCAATATGCCTCAATTCGGACCATTCAACAAAATCAGGCACTGTTTTTGTCGTCAAAAAATGATGAACAATTTGATAAGCTTGATCTCGATTGATATAGCTGCACGACGGCACATACAATGGTGCTCCTGCGACCAAATGCTCGATGGTTTCGATCTTTTCTATCTTTTTAAAAGGGACCAAAAAATTTGGATATCTCATGATAAAGAACCCATACGGTTCAATATAAAAGAAAACTAGACTTTCACTTTCCAAATCTCCCTCAATCTCAATGGAAGATTCCCCATTTCCTTGTTTCCAATACTCTTCATCTTCCTGAAAGAAGGTCCTTTTCCCATCTTTAAGAACTTAACCAATTGTCCTATTTCCTTCAAATTCATAAAAAGCTTTTGGTTTTTGCTTTAATTTTAGCATGTTATATAACTTTGGATTGAGCTTTTGAAAGGTTTGCGTGTTGACCCATTTTACTTCTTCAATATCGTGATCCGGATCGAGAATGCTCATTTGTCCTCCGGTAATTTCGGCAAAGAAGGTGATCATCAGCGCATGATGCTTTTTATCTTGAAAAAACGCTTCTCGAACCGAATGAAGTTCATTTATTTTGCAAACATACCCTGTCTCTTCTTTCACCTCACGGACCACGGCCTGCTGCAGGTGTTCACCTTTTTCCACAGTACCGCCTGGAAGTTCCCAATATCCCTTTACATTTTTGACCATTAACATATTTTCTTCCTCATCATAAATAATAGCTGATACCACGTCTACTCGTTTCAAATGAATCCCCCTCAATCATTCTCTGTTCACATCAATTGTCGAATAAATAGCACGAACTGTTCATTTCAATACATTCATTATACTGTATCCTTGATACAAGATAATGGATAAGGAAGCAAAACAGCATTCTTGAGCAGATTGGAGGCCACAGCATGTGGATCATCATCATTTTACTTATTGTCCTCATTGGATTTACAGGGAATATCGTTTCTTTATTAAGACAGATGAAAGAGTCGAACGAGAAAATCATACAACTGTTAGAACATCAAAAACCGAAAAAATAAAAACTTCTCTCATTTAGAGGGAAGTTTTTTAGAGAAAGCAATTGGAGAAATCTTACCGTTTCTCATTAAGCAACATATATCTGATTCGACGAATATAATGTAGCGCAATATGACCGAGACATAAAATGAGCCCAATCATCGCAAGAATATAGATGGGCAGCATCAAACCAGGTACATAGTTGATGATATAACCCAAACAAAACGCTGTCAGCATATATAGGCTGATCAACCTCATCAATACCATCCGAAGCCCTCCCTTTCTACATTCACTTTAACATATTTTCCCTTCACCTTCATGATTGGCTTTAAAAAAAGATGCGAATCCACTAAGATTCGCATCATTATTACGTATTCAATTCACCTTTCTTCGTCCGCGCTTCCTTCCACTGCTCAAGCTCTGATACTGTCAATAATTGATATCCTTGTTTGGTCAATTCTTTGATAATCGTGACAGCTGCGTTTGCTGAGGTGTCATAGATGTCGTGCATTAAGACGGTTTCTCCGCTAGACGCATGTGTGAGAATGTAGTTGGCGACGTATTGGCTGTTGCGATATTTCCAGTCTTCAGGATCTACGTCCCAAAGCGTGACTTTCATGTTGACAGCCTCGTTAATCTGCCCGTTTGTTCCACCATATGGCGGTCTAAAGTGAGTCGGTGTGAAACCGCCTGCTTTTTCAATGATTTGCTGCGTCTCTTCTATCTGTTTGACGGCTTGTTTTAATGGCAGTCTTGTGAGTAAAGGATGGCTATAGGAATGATTTCCGATTTCATTTCCACCCTTTCTGATTTCACCTAGCATATCGGGGTAATATTGAACCCTGCTGCCTAATACAAAAAATGTCGCATGTCCTTTGTTTTCTTTTAAGGCATTTAAAATCTTTGAGGTCGTTGATGGATTTGGTCCATCATCAAATGTCAGGGCAATGGCTTTTTGGTTTGGGTTGAATACTGCCTGTTTTGGCAGTTTTACGATCTTTCTTTTTGGGATCGGTTCTTTTTTCTCATTTTTGTTCTTTTCTTTATTAATATATTCAGGCTTTAACATTCCTTTAAGCAGTGTTTTCTTAATCGCCAGCACTTGAGGGCCTTGTTTGTCTGGTGCAATTTGTCCTGCTGGAAAGTAGAATTCAATAAAACGATCCTTGATGGCAAAATACTGATAATGCTCTGCCTTAGGAGTCGTTCCTTGTTTAAGCAAATGCTCGTTTTCAGCAAGAGAGCGATCTTTCTTTAACTCCTCAAATGTCATTTGAGACAGTTTTTGCAGACTTTCTTTCTTTGATAAAAATAGATCATCTATAGATAAAAAATGCTGTTTCTTGAAATCAAAATTGAATATCTTCGTTTCATGTGCGCCTTTTACTCCGCCTTTCAATTCATATGTATTGAATTTGATTGCAGCGGTTTGCTTGGCATAATGAGTAATCTCGTAATCTATATTTAATTCGTATCGATTCTCTTCATCGACATCGCTCGCTTCGCTAAATGATGTTTTGAATTTGTCTAGCGCTGTTTCTGCAAATCTTTTCATCTCTTGATCTAACTTTTTTTGATGAAACACCGGATAGTTGACAGCATATCTCATGTATCTCCCGTCATTCACGAGGGTGACTATTTCAACTTCTTTATAGCTCGCATCTGGTTCTACTTTCTTCTTCTCCGTCCCGCTTGCCTGCTGATTATGATAAAACGCAGCGATTCCGATGATGATTGCAAGTCCGCATAGGACGAGACTGACTTTCCATTTCATTGACACAATGATTCCCCTCTCGTGATGGCGTCATGTCTTGATGACGTGTGTTTGTAGGATAGACTTTGGGCGAACCCGATTTAGTTTGCAAAAAACAAACTTGTCACATTTTAGACACAATTTAAGAGAGGAATAGAAAAAGGACTTGATTTCTCAGCCCTTTGATTATTTTTGCATATATAGTTGAAATAATTTCGTTTCTTCATCAATAGAACGTGCTCGATCAAATGCCGCTCTGACCGTCTTTGTATTGTTTATGAGCTCGTACAGCATGGTCAGGACAAAGATAAATGCCGCATCTCCATCAATGTAATCATCAGGTGCTGTATAGGACAAAGCACCTGCTTCTAAAAAGGCATCAGCAAGTTTTTTCTCACCTAGTGTGCAGCCTGTAGAAATGACGTGAACCCCTTTTAATGAAGCATACCGCTTGATTTCATCCGCTCCAAAAGTTGCACCTCTAGGCTCCTCATCTTCGTATACATCTTCCCCTAACTCCGGCATGAGAAACGCTCCTTCTTCCCCATGAAATGATAAAAGAATGTAATCTATTTCTCCTCTATTTTTTCCAGATAGCACATTGATCAGGTCATTTGGTCTGCCAATCCATTCCATATCGACTTTCACGCCGAAGTTTTCAAATGCTGCACGCAGGGCAAAAGATTCTAGCTCACTATTTGGTCCTGTTGCTAATGTGATGCGCATGGTCTGTTGTTCCACTTGTATCTCCTCCAAACGATGATAAAAATAAACCCATTTTTTCTTCATCTGCATATGTATCCGTCCATTTTAGTGCACTGATCAATACATTTGCTCGATGTCCTGTCGTTCTCGTGCGAAGGAAAGAGCTTCAAGTCCTCAAGCCTTGCCTACTCCCTTTCCGTGGGCATCAGCCGTTGCATACATTGCTGCTACATTCGCTCGGTGCTTTAAGGATGAGTGTGACCACAAGCTGTCCTTGATAAAAGGGCGCCAAATGTCTACATAGATTGTGCCGAAGCAAAACGAGCCGCATATTTGTCTTTTGTACCGATTTGTTCTTCTTCATAACTCATCGCAAAGCCCTCTGGATGTAATCGCAGTGCTTCTAGTCTTAATGCTGTATATTTTTCAGCATCCTCTGGTGTTAACAATCGTATATTCAGAAAATCGCCTCCAACAGAATAATGGATACTTCTCATTTTATCTTGAAAAGAACTTTGGATCAAAATTTTATTCCTGAATATAAAAAGGCACCCCATAAAAGGATGCCCTAGTCACATTACCACTTGCAGCGTTTTACTGGACGGCAGCAAGGGTTTTTGATATCCCTGCCGCAATCGTATTCTTCCACAATATACTCGTTATGAGTAGATTCAGTGACAGGATAGTAGTTTTCAATTCTTTTGATATTTTTATTGACGTTTGTGATATGCGTTGGATGAATTTTTCTGATCGTTTGTTCATTCGTTGTCGTGTTGACTATTTGACGTGTGGGGAAAACAACCGTTTCATCTCCTCCTTGGTTTCCTCTGCGAGGCCCAAAGAAAAAATCATCTAATCGATTCCGGCTCATCTCAACACCCCTTCAAGTTATCTTTCACTTACACTCTATCGTATGTAAGAAGCGCCTTTCGTGACTAGATGCTTGTCTATTTTTTAAAAAATCCACTATTCATCTCGTTTTCTCTTTCTTTACAAAAGGACAATTTTAACATATTATACAAATGATATATTGTGGTAGAAGAAATAGTACTCCACAACTTTCCCACTATCATCAAATACGAGGTGAACGATATGATCAATACGACACAACCAATCGATCGAAATAAGCTAGACATTGCACTTGAACTGACTCAATTGCATTTGAATCGTTTTGAAACAAATCATCCTGACCAGCTGAGTGAGGTTTATGCGAAATATTATGCGCTGCTTGAAGTGCTGGATTTGTCTTCCTATGATCAATTGATTGATTTATTGCCAGATGAGCTAAAACAGACGCTTGAGTAAAAAACCCTCTATCCACATGGGATAGAGGGGTTTCTTTATACTCGTGCTGCCATATCGGTTTCGATTTGCTCTAAGCTTCTTCCTTTTGTTTCGACTAGTACAAAGCGAGTGAACAATAGTCCGATTAAGCAGATGACACCAAATGAGGAGAAAATGACTCCAAAGCTGAATTGATCTGCCAAGATAGGGAACACGAGTCCAACGGCTAACGATCCCGTCCAGTTAAAGGCAGATGAGATACCTGCTCCGATACCTCTGACAGAAAGCGGGAAGATTTCGCCGATGATGATCCACGTGATCGGTGCCCATGAGAAGGCGTAGCACAAGATAAAGCAGCAAAGGGAAATCAATGTCACCCAGTTTAAAATCCCTTCACTAACGCCAAGTGCACCTAATGCGGCTGGTGCAAAGAAAGAAAGGGCCATACCTGTGCCTCCTACGGTGAGAATCGTTCGGCGGTCGAACCGGTCGACAAACTGTAAAAAGATCACGGTGGTGACGACAAAAATGACACCGACAATGACTGTAAAACCTGCGGCAACCTGAGGTGCAAGGCCTACATTCCGAGCAATACTCGTTGCATAATACACAATGGAGTTCGCGCCTTGAATTTGCTGAAGGGTCGCCATCCCAACGCCGATGAAAAGAGCCATTCTGAATTTCTTTTGAAACAATTCACGAATACCAGATCGTTCTTCTTTCGCGACTTCTAAAATTTCCTGCATTTCTGCGTCAATTTCTTCACGGGAAGAACGCAGTGATCCTAATACTTCACGTGCTTTATGAGCCATTCCGTGTTTAATTAAATATCTCGGAGATTCAGGGAGCCTTAGCATGCCAATATAAAGCACGATGGCAAATAAAGCGGCACTTCCCAGCATCCAGCGCCAGCTGTCTGGAATAGGTTCAAACACAAACGCGACAATATAGCTCAGCAATAGTCCGCTCACAATCATAAGCTGATTGAGCCCAGATAATTTCCCGCGGATTTTAGCAGGAGCGATTTCAGACATGTAAGCTGGCACCAAAGATGAGGCTGTTCCTACTGCTGTCCCTAAAAAGATACGTGCAATGGTTAATGAAATCTCTTCTGGTGCGATGGCTGACCCTATAGCTCCGACAAAAAAGATGATCGATGAGACCAAAATGAGCTTTCTGCGGCCGAACTTATCCCCCATAAGGCCGCTTAAAATCGAACCAATGATTGCTCCGCCCATTAATGAAGAGACGACAATTCCAAGCCATAATGGGCTGAGCTGAAATTCTTCCTGAATATGTCCTTCTGCCCCTGCAATAATACCAATATCATATCCGAATAAGATGCCTGCAAAGGACCCGAAAAAGAAGATAAATTTGCTTGACACTTTTTTCTCCAAGTGGATGACCCCCCTCACTTAATTAACCGCTTTCATTTCATCCCGTGCTTCTACTGTAAACAGTAGAAGACCTTTCACCCTTCTATAAAACCACATATTCTGCATGAACTAGTTTTGCAAAATGAACAATTTGATCAACCGTTAAATTGAGGGATACGACTGTATGATGACCCCCGCCTTGCTTAATCCATGCTTTGACTCCGTCCTGAAAATTCGGCTTGATTTTCCAGAGCACACGTGCAACCGGTAAATGAGGTGCTGCTTCCTCCGGCTCAAAGGCTTCGACTTCTTGTATGAGCCATTTGAAATGAGTCCCAAAGTCAGCAATGGAAACAACAACACCTTCGCCTGCTTTTCCATCAAATACAAGGCGAGCTGGATCCTCCCTGTTTCCGATACCAAGTGGAGATACGACAATCACAGGTTTCGTATGGGCGAGCGCTGGATCTACTTCTAACATATGAGATTGCAGCACTGCTTCCTGTCCAGAGGACATTTCATACGTGTAGTCCTCCATAAAACCAGTGGATTGATGATGACTCATCACCTTTAATAATCGGTCCAGTGCAGCAGTTTTCCAATCGCCTTCCCCAGCAAAGCCATATCCCTTTGCCATCAGCCGCTGTACCGCAAGTCCTGGTAGCTGTTTCATTCCATGTAAATCTTCAAAGTTTGTCGTAAAGGCATTGTAGCCGCCTTCATCTAAGAAGCGTTTAATGGCGATTTCATAACGTGCTTGCACCTTGACACTTTTTTCCCATTCTTCAACTGAATACGTTCCATAATCCACATCATATTGCGTTAAATACTCCGCAAATAATGCATCTACTTCTGCTTCTTCTACTGCATTGACATATTCAACGAGATCGCCTATTCCAAAGTAATCAACGGTCCATCCTAGTTGAATCTGGGCTTCGATTTTATCGCCTTCTGTTACAGCCACGTGGCGCATGTTGTCACCAAACCTAGCCACTTTAATCTGAAAGCTCTCATGATAAGCAGCCGCCACGTCCATCCAATCAGCGATTTGCTGCTGTACGTCTGACTTAGACCAATGACCGGTTACAATTTGATTTTGTTTATTTAAGCGTGCATTGATATAGCCATATTCTCTGTCTCCATGTGCAGATTGATGAAGATTCATATAGTCCATGTTGATCGTGTCCCACGGAATCTTCTCATAATACTGTGTGACAAGATGCAAAAGAGGCTTTTGCAAAAGGTTGGTCCCGCGTATCCACATTTTTGCCGGTGAAAATGTATGCATCCACGTCATCACGCCGACAACCTCATCGCGATAATTGACCTCTTTCATGAGCTTTGTGATTTGATCCGCGCTGACAGCCAGCTCCTGAAGGATCACTGGGTAAGGAAGTAAACCACTCTCATTTAAGGCATCCGTCATCTTTTGTGCATCTGCTTTTACTTTCTGCAGTGCTTCATCTCCATATAAATGCTGCGATCCAACAATAAACCAGCATTCTTTATGTTGACTTGTTAACATAGAAATCCCTCTTTTCTTTATCTTGAAGGTTTTTGTCCGTAATACGCATGTTCTCCATGTTTTCTTAAATAATGTTTATCTAAAATTCGCTGCGGGAGAGGCTCCGCGTATTCGTTTAATTGCTTTGCGAACAGATTCATTTTGGCGACTTCATCTAAAATCACACTGTTTGTGACCGCACTTTTTGCATCTTTCCCCCACGTAAATGGGCCGTGACCTTGAAGCAATACACCTGGCACCGCCATCACATCTAGGTTTCTTTTCTCAAACGTTTCGATGATCAGCCGGCCCGTTTCTACTTCATAACCTCGATTGACTTCTTCTTCTGTCAGAAATCGAGCACAGGGAACAGCGCCGTAAAATGTATCGGCATGCGTTGTGCCCATTGCCGGTAAATCAAGACCTGCCTGTGCCCAAACGGTTGCCCACATGGAATGGCTATGTGAAATACCGCCAATTTCCTCAAAGTGTTTGTAAAGAACAGCATGTGTTGCTGTATCTGATGAAGGGCTGAATTCCCCTTCCACTACTTCACCGTCAAAGTCGACAACAACCATGTCTTTTGCTGATAATTGGTCATACGCTATGCCGCTCGGCTTAATAACAAACAAACCACTGTCACGATCACACGCACTGACATTGCCCCATGTAAATTTCACAAGTCCGTATTTCGGCAAATCTAAATTCGCTTCAAATACTTCTTCTTTTAAACGCTCTAGCATACGCTTGTCACTCCTATCTTTGGCATCAGATGTGCTACTGCCGCTTCTTCAATCGGAAGGCCCTCTTGATAGCGCTTTAAAAATTTGTCAAAGCCTTTGACATCAAGCGGATCGGGTTTTATGAGCTCTTCTGATGTATGGGTAAACACTTGATGCGTGAGAAATTCAGCCAATGTTTGCTTTTGATGGTGAACCATATAGGAAGCAAGGACAGCCATCCCAAACGCACCGCCTTCTCCCGCAGTGGAGACGACTGATACAGGTGTATCAAGCGCTGCTGCGACCATTTTTTGACCAACGAGCGGTGTTTTAAATAACCCCCCATGCCCTAGTAAACGATCAATCACAACCTGTTCATGTTCTTTTAAACGATCCATCCCTATTTTCATTGCGCCAAAAGCAGAAAAAAGATGGGTACGCATGAAATTAGCCAGATTAAAACGGCTTTCAGCTGATCTGACAAAAAGAGGTCTTCCTTCTGGCAGTCTTGTAATATTTTCACCAGAATAATAGCCATAGCTTAAGAGTCCGCCGCCATCTCGATCTGCTTCTAAAGCCTGCTGCAATAAAGCTGCGTATACCTTTTCTGACGCCACTTGCATGCCCAATGCGTCAAATGCCTCTCTGAATATATTCATCCAAGCATTTAAGTCACTTGTACAGTTGTTCGCATGAACCATTGCAACTGGCATTCCGTCCGGCGTTGTGACCATATCCACTTCTGGATACACACCCTTTAGCTCCTGCTCTAGCACAATCATGGCAAAAACAGATGTCCCAACTGAAATGTTCCCTGTCCGTTTTTCTACACTGTTTGTTGCCACCATTCCCGTTCCGGCGTCACCTTCCGGCGGGCAAAATGGAATGCCTGGCTTCAAATGTTTGCCTTGATCTAAAATGGCTGCTCCTGCTGCCGTTAACACGCCAGCCTCCTCGCCTGCTAAATAAACACGCGGCAGAAGGTGACGCAGCTTCCACGGATAGCCTTTTTCTGCGATCAAGTCTTCAAATTGATGGAGCATTACTTCATTGTAATCCTTCGTTTGTTCATCAATTGGAAACATGCCTGATGCATCACCAATTCCAATGGCCTGCTTTCCGGTTAACAGCCAGTGAATGTAACCTGATAGGGTGGTCATATATTCTAAGCGGGAAAGATGTTTTTCCTCTTCTAATATGGCTTGATACAAATGGGCAATGCTCCATCTTTCTGGAATATGAAATTGGAAGACATCCGTCAGTTTTTGACTCGCCTCAATGGTTGTTGCATTTCGCCATGTGCGGAACGGAACGAGGACCTCTCCTGTATGATCACATGCCACATAACCATGCATCATAGCTGATACCCCAATTGAGCCAATGGTTTGAATGGTAACGCCATACCTTTGCTTCGCTTGTTCTTTCATCTCCCGGTACGCTACTTGAAGACCTGTAATGATATCGATTAAGTTGTACGTCCAAATTCCTTCCTGGAGAGAACTTTCCCATTCAAATGTACCTTGGGCAATTGGTTGAAACGCTTCATCTATTAAAATGGCTTTAATTCGTGTTGAACCAAATTCAATCCCTAAAGATGTCCGTCCTTCTTTTAAGGCTTTGGTCGTCTCTTCATGATTCATTCTGCATTCACCTCCATTATTGATAGCGGTTTCAATTTTAATTTTCTAGATTCATTGATTCTCTGTGCACATTCACAATATAATATTTGTACGTACATATGTCAATAATAAATATAATTGTACATACACAATGTGACAAAAACCTGCACTTTTCTAAAGCTGAGACGACAGAAGGGGAAAGCGCCTGTTTTTGATTCGACAACCATGTTAAAATATGTCCATACAATTTCTTCTCAATCCGAGTAGATGATCAACTGAGAAAGAAGTGAAACGATGAAAAAGAAGTACCAGATCATTATCGATGATATAAAAAGCAAAATACTCACAGGGGATTACCGGATCGGGGAGCGTATTCCAACCGAATCAAGCCTGCAGGAGATGTATCAAGTGAGCAGGCATACGGTTCGAAAGGCCATCTTAGAATTGTCGAGCGAAGGTTTTTTGCGAAGTGAAAAGGGTTCAGGCACATTTGTGACCAATCAATATCAAACAAAACCTGCTGGACATACGCATATGAAAACGATTGGGGTCATGACGACATACATATCCGATTACATTTTCCCTTCCATCATTCGAGGCATTGAAAGCCGATTAAACGAAGAGAACTATTCTTTGTTACTGGCAAGTACGAATAACGATGTGGAGCAGGAGAAAAAAGCGCTGGAAATGATGCTGTCGTTTGGTGTGGACGGACTCATTGTCGAGCCGACGAAAAGCAATTTATATAATCCGAACATCTCGTACTACCTATCTTTTAAAGAACAAGATGTACCGCTCATTATGATCAATGCCTATTATGAGCAGTTAGAGGTTCCCTTTCTCTGTTTAGATGATGTGAAATCCAGCTATTTAGCCACAAAAGAGCTGATCACCTCTGGACATCAGCAAATCGGCCTGATCTCAAAAACAGATGACTTACAGGGAAAGTACCGAATGAAGGGCTATATTCAAGCCCTCGGTGAAGCCAAGCTTAATTTTCTGCCTGAGCACGTACTCTTTTTCGATACAGAATCGAAGCAGCATTTGGGGGATAATATGAAAACTTTCTTATTAGAGCATCAGCATGAGCTGACTGCCCTTGTTTGCTATAACGATGAGGTTGGATTAGAAGTCGCCAATGTATGCAGTGACATCGGGCTGTCCATTCCAGAGGATCTCTCCATTATTGGACAGGATAATTCGTATATTGCCCAGAAAAATGCCCATGTGAAGCTGACAACACTCACCCACCCTCAGGAGCAAATGGGCCGGGATGCGGCAGACTGGATGATTAAAAAAGTTCAAGGGAAAAAGAATCTCCCTCATCAAACCTTTTACGAGCCTGAATTGGTTCCAGGTGAAACGATCAAACAAATGAATGCAAGAAAAAAATGAGCCCTTTTTGGAGAAGGCTCATTTTTTATATAATTAGATCTCTTCTTTAGGGGCAGGCACTGCGCATACGCCATCTGCACATGCGGCTTCAAATGAATTGTCAGCTTCTTTCTCAGCTTGAGCTGCTTCTTCTGTCCAAGCCGTTTCAAGTGCACGCAGGAAGGTATCGGCTGGCTGTGCACCTGCCACTGAATATTTGTCATTTATCAAGAAAAACGGAACAGCATTAATACCAAGCTGTCTCGCCTCTTTTTCGTCCTCTCGTACATGATCTGCAAACTCTTCGCCGTCTAGAACTTGCTGCACATCCTTCAAATCAAGACCTGCTTTTTCTGCAATATCTAAAAGGGTTTGACGATCACCAACATGTTTTCCATCTGTAAAATACGCTCGAAACAGCTCTCCCATGACGAAATCGCCTTTCCCCATTTGACCAGCATATTGCGCCAATCGATGGGCATCAAAGGTGTTTGTCAACACGAGTGGATCAAATTGAAAATCAATTCCCTTCTCTTTGCCGGCCTGCTTCACCTGCTCATTCATTGCCATGGCCTGGCTGCGGCTCATCCCATATTTTTTGACGAGCATATCATGGACATCATAATCGACCTGAGCAGGTGCATGCGGATCAAGCTCAAAGCTTTTAAACTCTATTTCTACCTGTTCCTTCTGAGGGAATTGTTCAAGCGCTGTTTCTAGCTGTTTTTTTCCTATATAACAAAAAGGACAGGCGATATCTGACCAGATTTGTACTTTCATCTTTATCTTCCTTCCATGCTTACGCTTTTTCTTTAACGATGTAACTATTATAGTTACATCCAATCGATGATGTCAAGATTCTGCTCTTGATTTAGATAAAAAAGCCTCTCCTTCTAAGAAAGGAAAGGCTTTGAAAATGACTATTCTAAATTTGCATGGTGACCATACATTTTATGTGTGTCGAGCTCTTTTATTTCCATTAAACGTAAAATGACCGCATCGTATGTCAGAAGAAGCGATTGCTCAAATAGTGAGCCCATTGGCTGCATGGTATGATGGCTTCCTTCCTTTTGATCCTTTGGCGCACCTGACAGTAAAATGACTTCATCCGATAGATCAGCTAGAGGTGAGTCAGCTGAAAGCGTGAATGCTGCCACTTTTCCGCCAATTGCTTTTGCCTTTTTTGCAAGGACTAGCAATGTCTCTGTTCGACCAGAGCCGCTCCCCACAATCAAGAGATCTTCTTCTGTAAAGGAAGGAGTATTGGTCTCACCGATCACATAAGCCTTGACGCCAATATGTGTGAGTCTCATGGCAAATGATTTTCCCATCAAACCAGACCTGCCAGCCCCTGCCACAAAGACCTTTCTTGCAGCTAAAATGCTTGAGACAAGCCGCTCCGTTTGTTCGTCTTGAATAGCGGGCGAGTGCTCAGAAAGCTCATTCAAAATGGCTTTCACATAGTCACTGGTCTTCATGATTGTGCGATCAGCTGCTTCATTTGTGCGGCCACTTCTGCTTTATTGTCCTGGCTTGCGATACCGCCGCCGACAATGATCAAATCAGGATTTAATTTCACGACTTCAGGTAACGTATCAAGCTTAATTCCGCCTGCAATGGCTGTTTTCGCTTGTTTGACGACTTGTTTAATGGTCATAAGGTCAGCAAATGAGTTTTGACCAACCGCTTGCAGATCATAGCCTGTGTGCACACAAATATAATCGACTCCAAGCTCATCCAGCTCTTTTGCCCGGCCAGCGATATCTTTGATACCAATCATATCAACTAAAATCTGTTTCCCTCTTGCTTTCGCTTCTTTCACCGCTCCTTGAATGGACATATCTTCAGCCGCTGCAAGAATGGTGACGATATCCGCCCCAGCTTCAGATGCCTGCTGCACTTCATAGCCGGCAGCATCCATAATTTTCAGATCAGCGAGTACACGTAAATTCGGAAAAGCCTGTTTGACTTCTTTTACAGCACGAAGCCCTTCGTTGATCACAACAGGTGTGCCAATTTCGACCACATCAATAGATCCTTCTACTTCTTTGATCAGCTCAATCGCTTCTGGTATATTCACTAAATCTAATGCTAATTGTAATTTCATCAATGTTCACTCCCGTTTTTTCATTTCATCTTCAAGAGCTCTGCGAATGATGCTTCTTGAACGATGAGATGAGTATAACAACAGGAGTGACGCAATCCAAGTACGCACTTTTTTTTTACATACTATACTTTTTCGCATATGGTCACAAAAAAGATACTGTCTTTCGACCAGTATCTTTTGCAGTATTACTATTTATCATCCTTTAAAAAATTGCTGTCGAGATATTGTTTTCCCCAATCATACATCGCCTCTAAAATCGGCATTAAGCTTTCTCCTAGTTCTGTGAGGGAATATTCAACTTTTGGCGGAACGACAGGATAAACCTCCCGATGCACAATGTGATCTTCCTCTAATTCTCTTAACTGATTGACAAGCATTCTTTGCGTAATCCCAGTCATTAACGACTTTAGCTCACCAAACCGTTTTGTACCTTCTCTGCCCAGATGCCATAAAATCAGCATTTTCCACTTACCGCCGATAATATTCAGCGTCAGCTCTTTTTCGCAATTAAACACTTTATTTTCCATACGTGATGACAACGACATACACTCCTTTGGTACAAACCATTTACGCTTTATCATATACTGCGGCAAATTAGATTGTCGAGCATACGGTCTTCGTTATTGATTCTGTTTATTCACAAAAGACATGACAGCCTTTGTCATTTCTTGCGCTTCTTTTGGCGCCCTGTCTGATCCAAACCATTTATTCAAGTCACTGTGGCTCAGCGAATGAACCCGAAAAACAAACCGCGAGCCTTTATCATGATTCAGTGTTTCTGCAAATCGGTACACCTCTGGATTTTCCCAGCCTGTGACTAAATAAACAGGCGGTACATTCGCTTGATTCATATAAGTGACAGGTGATGCCTTTGTCCAGTTCTTCTCCTGTTTACCAAACACTTTTTTATAGGATGGAATGGCTTGTATAAATTGATTGATGTTTAACGGTCCATCCAAAATCACGATGGAATTGATCGTTTTTGGCGACAATCCAACACGTTTTAAATAAGTTGAATCTGTGGCAACCAATGCCGTTAAATGACCGCCTGCCGAATGTCCCATCACGTTGATTTTTGATGAATCGATTTGATATTCATCTGCATGATCCTTGACCCATTTAATGGCGTTTGCTGTATCATCTGCCATCTGCTCATAGTTGGCATCAGGGTGAAGCCTGTAATTCATCGAAACAAACACATACCCTTGACCCGTAAAATAATCAGCCTTTGAAGCGACTCTATTCTTATCGCCGCCTGTCCAGCCGCCGCCATGGAGATAAATCATGACTGGGTGCTTCTTCTTTTTGTCTTCATCTTTGCCCTTCGGCATGTACATATCGAGTGTTTGCTGTTTGTTTTGTGTGTCTGCGTAATGAATGTTCGTCGTCGGCTTAGGCTGGTTGAAACGGAACACAAAGAATGCGCATACCAATAAGCCCGCGATGACAGCCGCAAATAAGAGCCATTTCGTGATTCGATTCAATGTCATTGCACCTTTCTATGTTGGGATGAAGAAGCATGATTAGCACATATGTAGATAGACTAGCACGATTCATTTGATACGACTTGTATGACTTGAACTGTTTGACAATAAAATGAAAAATAATCTTCTTCATAGTCTTCTACAAAGTAATTCAAATTTTCCCAGCCTCTATCCAAAAGCTGAATGTCCAAAAAAAGATAGGAATCGTTTGTTAACTCCAAATCTTTGATTTGAACAGAAGAGACATTGGTGAATTTCAGATGAATGTCTGCTTGTAGATTCGAGGATTCATATGGGATGTGCAGAACAATACAGTTGATCAAGTCGTAATGTTCATTATACTCTTTAAAGTAGTGAAATTCATTGATTTGCTTTAGAAGACTGATATCGAAATCAGGGATTTGTTTCTGGATTTTTTCATCTAAAAACCATGTCATCGTTTGTCCTCCAAGAGGTTATTGTATAAGTGCCATGATTCGTTTTCTTGTTTCTTCATGGTATTGAACGTAGGAATGCAACAAAGGATATGACTCAAGGATATGTTGATACGTTTTGATTTGGGGATATTGCTCTTCAAATGACTGACGCAGCACGTTTAACTGTTTTTTCGGTATTCGTTTATGATCGATCACATAACTTAAGCTGCCTGCAACAAGTGAAAAAAATAAATAAAAATCATCTGAGGATATACCAGTTTCTTCTTCAAAAGAGATGATATCATCTGGATAAGCTGAATCTAATAAGTATTGATAAAGTTGTTTTACATCATCGAATAAACCTTGTTTATCACGGCTGATTCTCATGGATTTTTCCCCAATCTCTCATTGTTTTTAATTCTTATTTAGACGCTAATGAGATCTTCCTATACACTGCAAATAAATTCTTGTGAATCGAAACATACGTTTTTCGATTCTATTGCGAGTAACATCCCATTGATGTTAAATAGAAAATTTGAATTTGTATCAAATTCTTCAAGTAGTTCATTGTTCAAGTTCCCTGTATCATAAAGATGAAAGACAGATTTAAAATTTTCTATTTTACCCCTTCTGTTATTAATTCTTCAAATCTAGAATTACCTTACCACATTTATAAATCGTATTTCATGATGAGTGACATTTTGTAATTTTGATTATTTTCAATTATTCTCTTGAATTACTTTTTACTTATATTTGTAGAATAATTTTTAATTCTTGGACTTCTTTTGTATTACCTCTATAACAATACACTTACTTTAACTTTCGAAAAGTTTATAAGGTTCCATAAAACTATATACCCTTTTGGCATATCTTCTCATGTTTAAAATTTGGGCAACAAATAAATAACAAAAAATGCGCCTTATAGTGAATAACATACTAAAAGGCACATTTCTACTAAAGCTATTTATATTTTCTTATCCATTCTTCCAAATCCTCTTCTGTGTGGAAATAGGAATTGGGAGCATCTTTCAAATCAATTCCACTTAGAAGAATCAGCATATCCCAAACTTTTTCATCATCGACTTCAGGATCATCTGCACTAACATAAATCTCAGCCCAATCAGAAACTTCTTCTCTAGTCATAGTCCCATTTAAGACTTTTTGTATTTTATTTATACAGTCTATCATTTCTGGTTCGACCATAAATTACCACTTCCCTATATACTGACCTTTACTGTTAAAGCGGTAATGCACTTTAACTTTACCATTTTGTGGTCTTACTTGTCTTACTTTACCACGATGATCAATAGTTTCATGCCATGTTCTCTTTTTTCCTGTTTTATAATTCCATTCTCTTACTACTCTTCTGCCCGCCATTTCCCCTTTTTTCTTAGCCGGTGTTACGTGGCCATAGTAACGGTAACGTCCCCCAGATAAATGCCTAACTTTTGCCTTGCCATATTTTTGTGATTGCTTATAATGTTCTTTTAATTTGCTATGCCTAGCAGCATTGTGGGCAATATTTGAAGATCGTTTAGCACGCTTTACTACTTTTAACACCTTGAATACCTTCCCAGGTCCAAAATTCGAAGCTGCTGCTAAAGCTGCGCCTTTCCAGCCCTTGCCTGATTTATAAGCTTTGTATCCATCATATACCGCAAACCCTGCATTGACAACTAACCATACCCAATGACCGTCTGGGTCCACATTCATGACTGGGTTGTTGTTTCCATAGGTATATCCGTTTTGATCTAGTGCATCTCCGTCACTTCCTGGGTCTGGGTCAAGTGATAGGAATATGCCATTTTTTGGTTCATAGTAGCGGGCGATTAGATAGTAAAGTCCTGTTTCTTCGTCGAAGCGGTAGCCAGCATAGCGATATGGGTTTCCTTTTACTTCTTCATCTTCTTTTACTTTAGTTGGAACGCCCCATGTATCGTATTCGTACTGAGCAACGATTTTTCCTGCACTATTTGTGATGGCAATGACATCACCGTGTGCATTGTAGTGATAGAAATATTTGTTTCCATTTTGCGTGAATGCAAGGAGTTGTCCACTCTCACCGTATGTGTATGTTTTTGTGACTTCGTTGTCTCCATCTGTTTCGTATAAAACATTCAGGCTGTCGCCGTCATAAAAGTAATTGGTGACTTTTCCATTCACTGTTTTTTGAATTCTATATCCACGCTCATCATATTTGTAAGTGACAAATGGCTTGTCTTCGCCTTTTTTCTTGATGGCCGTTATGTTATCTTCTGCATCCCATTCATAAAGGAATTGTCCGTCAGACGTTCGGTTGCCATTTTTGTCATAAGTTAAAGTCTCATCATTTACCTTTGTCAATTGGTTCATGATGTTGAATGATGCGTTGATTGTTTTTTTAGTGCCATTTTTTTCAGTCGTAACTGTTTTTCTGTTTCCAAACCCATCATATGTGTATTCAATAACCGTGCCATCAGGATGAGCTTCTTTGATCAATTGATCTAATTTTCCATATTCATATCGAATCTTCCCGTTGCTTCCTTGATCAACCGTTATTCTGTTTCCATTTTGATCATATTCGTAAGCTTCGTTTAAGATCGTTGCCCCTTGGCTTGTTCCAATGTGCAAATCATTGATTAAGTTGCGCTCATCATAAGCAAAGCTAGCACCACTGCCGTTACCTGTAATAAAGGACTGAACATTTCCATTTTCATCATAATCAAACGAATACGTAGAATTCGAATCCTTCATCTGCGTCATTTGATCAAGCTTATTGTAACTGAATTGGTTCGTTCCTTTTTGATTTCCGTGTGTCCACTCAAAGGATTTCAGTTTGTCTGAATTGGCTGGATATGTCCAAGTTTGGCTGCTGCCACGCTCTGTTAACTTTGTGATGCGGTTTTGTTGGTCGAACGTTCTGTTTTTGGTTGTGTTTTGTTCTTTGTTAACAACTGTTGTTTCGTTTCCGTTTTTATCATAGCTAAAGTGATATTTTTCTGTCCCATTGTATGACTTGGATTTCACTCGGTCTGTTCCATCATACGTGAGAGACACTTCATGCCCATTTGCAGAAATGGTTTTGATTAAGTTGCTATTCGCATCATATTCACTTTTCAACACATTCCCTAATGGATCAATGGTTTTTGTCAATTTGCCCATTAGGTCGTATTCGAATCGATACGTCTGATCTGACTCTGCACGAATGGTTTTCGACTGTTCATTGCCCTCTTTATCATACGTTCTCACAATGGATGTCCCGTTAGATAAAGTGATTTTCTTCAGCTGATCAGCCTGGTCATATTCGAATGTTGTTTTTTCGCCTTTCGCATCTGTTTCAGAAAGTTTTTTGCCTGTTTCATCGTAGGCAGATTGAGATGAGTAACCAAGCTCATCCTCTTCTTTAACTGCATAGTTCCCTTTTTCGTCGTAAGTGGTTTTCGTTAAAAGACTTCCTTCGACTAGACGGATATCATCAAACCAAACCGTTCCAGTCGCGCTTTTTTGGAAAACAATCTGAACGTCGACTTTTTTCAATGGTTTTGTTTTTGGTATGACAACCGCCGCTCGGTTCCACTCTTGTGTACCGGTTGGGAATTTCGCATTAAACGTTCCTGTTGTGCCATCTGTATACGTAACGGACGCTTGAAGTGAGTAGTCATTTTCATTTGAGGCTTTGACATTTTCAGCCTTAGACATCCCAGTCAATGTGACATACACAGATTGATTATTCGCACTTTGTTCAATCGGTACAGATTGTTTATAGATGACATTCGCTTGAGATGAAGAGGTTCTGGTCATTTTTAACGAAACGTCATCGTTAAAGCCTTCTTCATTATCTAATGAACCACTTGTTCCGCTCCAGCTTGTTGTTTTATCGGTAAAGGAATTATTTTTGACTGGATTATAACTTGATGAAACTTCGCCTTTTTCTAGCTGAATCTCATCGAACCAGGCTTTTCCTTTTCCAGCCTTATCTCGATGATCCACTTCCATATAGATCACAGCTTTGCCTGCATGAGATGGCGTCGTGAACGTGACTTGGCGTTTTGTCCAATCGTTTTTGCCTGATAATGTGCTGTAGCCGTTGCTGATCCATTGAATTCGCTTGTTGTTTGTATCTCTTAAATCGATGTTAAAAAATGCTCTTGCTTTCGTTAGCTCTGTCTTTATTTTTCCACTCAGTGTATACGTCGTATTTGGCTCTAGTGTCACTTCTTGAGTAGCAGAAGAATAGCCAAGTTCTGTTCCTTCAGTTGTCGACTGTGAACTGACCTCTAATACTCTGCCGCCAGATAACGGACCACTTTTTCCAGCTGTTTGCGCTAATTTCCCGTCATCCTTAGATGCTGTAAGCTTCCAGCCAGTTAGCGTATCTTCAAAACTGCCATTTTTTAATATACTCGCACCTGCAGCAAGTTCTTTACTCGTTTGTACCAAATTCCCGTACGAGTCATAAATACTTGCTGAAGACATATTTCCACTTTGATCCGTTTCAGATACAGCATCTAATCCATCATAGGCGATATCTGTGATATCTCCTTCTGTATCTTTCACTTTAGTGACATCATTATTTTTGTTATATTCGTAGGTTTCAGTGCCATAAGCATCTTTTGCTTGAATAACATTGCCGTTCTTATCATACGAATAGCTTTCTGTAGCTTTCCCTTTTTCTACATCATTCGGGTCAGCTTCTTCAACAATTTGATTTCCTTCATATTTGGTTTTGGTCGTAATCTTCAAACCTTCCGCATCATCTACAACTTGAATTGGATTGGCTGCTTCGTTATACGTATACTGTATTTTCCGACCGTTTGGCTGCGTCAGCATGAGTGTCTTTTTAGACATATCATATGCATACTCAAAGGTTTCTTTTTTTGCATTGATTGCCTTGACTAAACGATGATTTTCATATTGATATTCTGTAAAAACAGGCTGATCTTTTGTACTGTTTTGAGAGAATTGTTTAATCAATCTGCCTTCTTTATCGTATTCATATGAGATACTTGTTCCATCTGAATCTATGACTTTCGTTAGTAAACCTGCATCATACTCATATGAAAGCTTTTTCCCTTTTGGTCCTTGAACCGAGATGATATGACCATCTTCATCATAATCCATTGTTATTTTTCGGCCAGATGCATCTTCTATTGAAGTGAGCTGATTGTTTTCGTTATATTTGTATGTCGTTGTATTTTTATGTCCATCTACAACCTTGGTGATTTTCCCACCGTTTTTACTAAAGTGTGCAAAGGTTTGATCCTTCGTTTTTAACATGTATTCATCTTTTGATTCCGTTAATTCAAGGAAAATACCTGTTGGTGGTTGATACGTACCATCTGCTTTTTTTGTAAAAACATGAGTTGTGGCATCTTCATCAAGATAGATGACACCTTCTTTTGTTGGCGTGATACTCGTTTCTACATCTGTGTACCACCCTTGACCAAACAGGTGGTCAGCTGCATCTAAACTATTGTACGTTCGACCAATTCCAAGCCCTGGTCCTCTTCCATCAATCGACATTTCTTCTTCACTGACAATCACATTCCCAGTTGCACCATTCAGCTGGCCGTCTGGTATATCAATAATCGACCAGTAATCCTCTGTTCCAAGGAATTCGGCCCCTTCATGGAATGTCGGGTTAAAGGCTGGTGTCGGAATGGTTTCTCCATTTGCATCGTAGGCGGAAAGGGTAAAGGAGTAGTTCTTGCGTCCTTTATAATTTCCATTTGCATTTTCATATACTGGTGATGGGTCTAGCGCTAATTCTCCGCCCTTTCCATCTGTATGAAGCACATATTTCCCACTTTTAACTTCAGTAGGAGTCGGCCAAATATTCTTGTTTTGTGTTGTCCAGTGATCGACATCACCCACATCAAATGATTGATATGCCTTACCGTTATAGATGTTAATTTTATATCCTTTTGCATTTTTCACTTTGTCCCAATGTAAATTGAAATAACCTGTTTGGCTCTCTTTTGTATTGGTATAAGCATATCCAGATAAAGCTTTCGGTCTAGATAAATCAGGTAAAGTTGGTCCAGCTGGCGGTGAAGCAATGGCTTCTCCATCTTTATTATAGGCAATCACTCTGAAGGAATAATGTTTTTGAGCCGCATCTCCTCCAGCATTTTTGTAAGTCGCACCAGGATGAATTGGAAGCTCTGCCCCTTTTCCATCTTGGAGGTGCAATGCATATTTACCTGCTTTGATCTCAGCAGCTGTCGGCCATACTTTTTTCCCTTTTGTTGACCATGAAGTTTGATTCCCAAGATCCAATGTCTCATAGCTTTTCCCATTAAACATTTGTATTTTATAACCGATCGCACCGGAAACTGAATTCCATGAAAGCTCAAAGTAACCTGTTGCGTTGTTATTATTGAATCCTTTTGTACTAGGTGCTTTCGCTCTAGCCACATTCGGCACGACAGGTTTTACTTTTGCTGACATTGCGCCTTCACCTTGGTCAAAAATCGCACTTACAGCTACCCAATAATTTTTACTCGCCGCATAGTTGCCGCCTGAGTTTTTGTAAACCGGGGAAGGATCAACTGCTAATTCAGTTCCACCTTTTCCGTCTAAATGAAGTTTATATTTTTTTGCTACTATCTCGCTCGCTGTTGGCCATATATTCTTTCCTTTTGTGCTCCATGATGCTACATTTCCAACTGAAATCGCTTCATACTCTTTTCCGTTGTATAGCCACACTTTGTAGCCTTTTGCGCCAGCTACCTTTTTCCAACTTAAATTGAAGTAGCCCGTACCATTCCCATTACTAAAACCTTTTACAGTTGGTGCATTTGCCTGTGGAATGGTATACGTTACTTCAATGACTGGCTTATTGGTTGAGTTTGTTGATGAGATTATTTTTTTCCAATGATCTTGCCCATTCCCATTTGCATGTAATTTAAAGCCATAGTTAGCTGTTCCACTATTCCAAGCTTTGATGGTTGATGTCACATTATAACTCGCCCATTGTCCTTTATATACATTGGCTTTGCCGATGTTTTTGGAGCTTGGTTTATTGTTCCACGTTAGTTTTGTATGATCATAGTTGGCATTCACTGTATCCAGCCAAAGACCAGTAGCCTTCGTCCCGTAATATGAGTGAGCAACATACGTTTTAAGCGTCGCTTTTGTTACATTCATATTTTGAATCGGTTTGAATGAGTTAAACTTCATGAACGCATAGTTTGTACCAGTTGTTTTATCGTAATAACCAGTTTTGAGTACATAACTTTTAAGTTTAGCATCCCATTTTTGCGTAGAGGATGAATAATTTGTTGTTGGGTACTTACTCATGATAAATGTGTCTGCTGATACAGATAAAGAAGTCGAAGGATCGATAGACACAGGATAAACTCGTTCAGGATCTTTGAGCCATTTTTCATCTGCTGTCACATGAAGTAAATAGCCATCGTCTTCTTTTTCTAATTTAAAGCTCACATCTTCTGAGCGAGCCACTTCACCTGACTTTTCATCTAAATTAGAATCCGTCATAAACGGTTTTGGAACTTGAAAAATGGTCCGTTTTTTCTGATCATAAAATGTAATAGAACCGTCTTCCTCAATTTCCCCAGTTAGATCTGTCTTTAGTTTAAATGTAAATGAATTGTAGCCATCATATTGATTGAGTACAATATCTTCCTTGATGTTTTCATTAAAGGTGAATGATCGTAAATCTATATTTGGAAATACCTCTTCATATGTAAGCTCGTTGGTGTTCTCTTTAAATTGTGCAGAGGTATCTTTGGAATTGATTTCTGATTTGTTTTTCCCTGAAGCTTTTAAAATTGAAAAATCCATTTGATGCTTCTTGTGTTCAAATGTGGCATATAATCCAAGCTGCATTTGTTTTTGAAAAGTTGATTCTAACTTTGCATTTTCTGTTTCTATTTCTTTTTTCGAGATCGTCTTTAATTCTGGAGAGATGTCCTCCCATTCAGCATCTGGAGCCTCTTTAATATGAATAGGATCAGGATATACCTCTTGTGTAAATACACCCTCTCCTTCATAAAAAAGCTTGCTGTTTTCTGTTCTTTCTGAAAAAACTTCTCCATCTTTTCCAATTTCATCTTCGTCAATGCCTGCCATTTCCAGAGCCTTTGAATCACCTAACTCTTCTAAGCTGTTATGACTTGATTTTGTATTTTTGTCATGTTCTTCCGCAAAAATGTCAGAAGGTAACATTGATAAAAGCATCACAAACGCTAGTAGTGCTGCAATATTTCTTTTCCAATTCACTTTACTTTTTAGGTTCATATTAATCTCCTTATCATATATTTGTAACATTTGTAACATTACGCCATATATAATAATACATTCGAAATGATACTTCAATATATTTCTATAAATATATCATTCTTTCAAACTAATCCATATATCATCAACTTATCAATATATCCCCTTTTTTGCATATAAAAAAGCACCCTAAACGGATGCTTCCATCAAATGATATTTTTTCAAAATGCGATAGGTGATGTCTTTTGCTTCTATGCCTGTGCCTTTGATATTTGTGGCAAAGATGTAGGTTTTGTTTTCATGTTTGATAAAACCTACGTACCAGCCGATGCCTGATCCCGAGCCTGTTTTTCCGTATAGGGTGGCGTGTTTCTCTTCTTCTTGTACCATCATTCGTTTGACTGTTCTCATGTTCTTTAGGTCAAATGGAAGAGTCTCTTCATATAGCTGTTTGAGAAAACGAACTTGTTCGACTGGAGAAATACGTAACGTACTGCTTAACCAAAATTGATCGATTCCGCCAGATATATCTTCGTTCCCATAATGAATGGCTTTCACCCAATGACTCATGCGTTCTTCACCGATGTCACGGGCCATGGCTTGATAGTACCAGACGACTGAATCTCTCATCCCAGATCCTAATGTATGATCTCTATTCCAGTTGTCAATCTCTCTTTTTACGCCATCCCAATATTTGATGTCGTATTCATCTCTCACTGCGCCTGTTTGAAGTCCGATTAAGGCATTTGCCACCTTAAATGTCGATTGAGGTGCAAAGCGCTCTTTCGCTCTTTTTTTGTTATACATCCAAGGGGACTTTTCTTTTACTTCTTGAATTACAAACGTGCCTTCCCGGTCTTTCAAGAATTCATCTACTGACCACGCTGGTGATGCTCCCTCAGTTGATGAAGGCTGGCTTATACAAAGTGTCATTAGCATCATGCCAGTAATGAGCCATTTTATATACTTTTTCTTCAGGACAACCGCTCCCTTTCCCATGATTTCCATTGATTGTAGCATGTTGAGCGATGAGATATAAGGTACGCTTGTCCTCTTTTCTTTCAAAGAAAAAAGCCGGTTCACCCGGCTTTCTGCTCTATACTAGCTGTCTTTTTTTCTTCAATGGCTTGCTTCGCGATTTTTGAAATCGTCATATCGTCCATTGGCGGGTTATGGAGCCCGGCCCGAATATCTCGATAGTAACGCTGCAGTGGACAGTCAAGGCTTAAGCTTTTCGCACCGACTAAACGCATGGCTTTATCGACAACTTGCAGACTGTGATTGACGACTGTATGTTTCACAGCGCCGAATTCATTGATTAACAGCTCTCTTTTCTCCGGCTTTTCATACAATGTCGTCGTTGAGTAGATGACGTGGCGTGCTTGCTTTAATAGTAAGTCGATTTCACCAATAAGTGTTTGGACATTTGGCAGATCACTAATCGTTCCGCTGATGCTGTTCGGTGAGTGGGTGATGGCATACTGAACAGCATAGTCTCTTGCCGCTTGCGCAATCCCTAAATAGCAGGAAGGAATGTGTGCAATCCAAGGATTTAGCGTACCACCCCGTGGCCCTTTTTGCACCTCAACAAGCATGTCATTTGAGACCTTAACCTGATCTAAGATTAAATCATGGCTTTCTGTTCCTCTCATGCCCACAACATTCCACGTTTCTTCTATTGAAACACCTTCTGTCTCACGATGAATTAAGAAGAAACCCATCGCCTCTTTTTCTTCGATCCATACGCCGACTAAAAAGTATGTAAGCGCTGGTGACATCGTTGTGAAAATTTTACGTCCATTGATGATCCACTCATCACCTGATCTAGTGGCTGTTGTCCCAGGCTTTCCCCCTCTTGTTGGACTGCCTGTCTGCGCCTCGCTCACCGCACGGTTAACAAGGGCACCCTTCTTCACTTCTTCCGCAAAAAATTGTAGCTGCTTCTCATTCCATTGTTTCTTTTCGTAGATTTCGCCTACAACCCCTTGATGCCAGCCGATCGATAAGGCAGTCGCTCCGTCCATGCTACCAAGCGTTTCTTGAAACAGAACCATATCCGTGACAGATTGACCTCCGCCCCCGTATTCAGCAGGGAGAGACAACGTCGTATAGCCCATTTCTACTAATGATTCAATATTTTTTTCAGGAAAATAAGCGCCTTCATCATGTTCTTTTGCCGTTTGTTCGATCGTTTCACGAAGAGATTCTAGTTGATTGAGCCATGTTTTTTGAAAATCGGTATCGACAAATAATGCTTTAGACAAAACGTATCCAACTCCTCTGTTTCTCACAATCTATCATATCTGATTTTTCCAATCGGAATAAATAAAACACACTTTACTTATAGGATTTAATGTGTTAAATTTTATCAATATTAAGTACATCTGTCAAAGGAACGTGATGCTTTTATGATCTCAGCTACTAATCTACATAAATCTTATGGGCAGACCCATGTGTTAAAAGGCATTGATTTCACCGTACAAGAAGGTGAAGTGGTCGCCATTATTGGACCGAGTGGATCTGGAAAAACAACACTTCTTCGCAGCTTAAACAGCCTAGATATTCCAGACAAAGGAGAGCTGACAGTTGGTGAAGCCACAATTCAATTTGAACAATATCATAAAAAAGATCTTCTAAAACTCAGGCAGCAATCTTCCATGGTGTTTCAGCATTATCACTTGTTTCAGAATAAACGAGCACTTGAAAATATTACAGAAGGATTGATTGTGTCTCAAAACATGTCTAAGAAAGAAGCAGAAAAAGTCGGAGAGCAATTTTTAGCGCGGATTGGACTGCTGCATAAAAAAGAGGCATTTCCGAGTGAATTATCTGGCGGTCAGCAGCAGCGAATTGGCATAGCCCGCGCTCTTGCGATGAACCCTTCAGTCCTTTTGTTTGATGAACCTACGTCGGCACTGGACCCAGAGATGATAGGAGAAATTCTTGAAATGATGAAAGATATTGCGAGCCAAGGGATGACGATGGTCATTGTGACGCATGAAATTTCTTTTGCAAAGGACGTGGCGGATACGGTGATCTTTATGGCAGATGGCGAAATCGTTGAAAAAGGCTCACCAGAAGACGTCCTGTTGAAGCCACAGCATGAACGAACGAAACAATTTTTATCAAGAATTCATCGCGGCATGTGGCAAGGATCGGAGAAAGACAAATGAAGCAAAAGACAGCATTCATGATGTCTGGTGTCCTTCTGCTTCTTCTCTCTCTGATGGGCTGCAGCAGTGTGAAAACCACGACAGATGATGGTAGAAAAATTGTAAAAGTCGCACTGAGTGCAGAGGTCAATCCACCCTTTTTAGCAACAAATGATCGAAACGAACCGATTGGCTATAACATTGATTATTTAAATGAAGTGGAAAAGAGGCTCCCCTATGTACATTTTGATTACATTTTTGGCGAGGAAGAATCGAATTTAATTGGTGTAGGCGCAGGGAAGTTTGAAATGGCGGCTAATTGGTTTTTTAGTAACCCTGAACGTGAAAAACGTTTCCTTTACCCTAAGGTCCCGTATGGCTATTCGATGACAGGTTTAATTGTGAATGAATCAGACAAGGAGATTCGATCGCTTGACGATATGACATCTAAAAAACTGGCTCCTGTCAGTCCTAGCGGAGGCTTGCGTTCGATATTAAATCAATATAATAAAGAGCATGATCCGAATATTGCGCTGACGACCATTGAAAGTCCTTCAAATGAACTCAACTTAAAGCGTGTTGAAAGCGGACGGTCCGATGCAGCATTTATGAACATTTCAACCTTTGATACCATTCAAAAGCATTTGAACCTAAAGGTCAAAGTTGGCGGCATTGTGTCAAAGGAGCCTATCTATCTTGTCTTACAGCCAAGCGAGAAGCAGCTTGCAGCAGATTTGGACCGGATCACACAAGAGATGATTGATGATGGAACACTGCCTAAGCTGGCGAAAAAGTGGTTTGGTGTCGATTTCTTTCAAGATATTGATGACATCTCTGAGCAAGGGGATCAAAATGAAGAAAGGAAGGAAGCGTCATGACGTTTACAGCTGGAGATTGGCTGCGCATCTTTTTGCAGGTGCTTGAACGCCTGCCACTCACTTTTCTCATTATTACGGTGTCTTTGTTTTTTGCTATCATCATCGGGTTGCTATTTGCTTTCATTCGTATCAAACAAATCGCTGTACTGAAGCAATTGGCTGTTATTTATTTATCTTTTACACGAAGTACGCCTTTAATTGTTCAGCTTTTCTTGATTTATTTTGGACTGCCTCAGCTTTTACTTGTGGCGGGGATTCAAATCAATCATTGGGATCGTGTGTTATTTGTGATGATGACGTTTTCTTTACATACGGGCGCTTATTTATCTGAAGTCTTTCGCAGTGCGTATTCGTCTGTTGGGAAGGATCAGCTGGAGGCCGCCTACATTGTTGGGATGACAGATACACAGGCCTTGATCAGGATCATTATCCCGCAGGCCTTTCTCATTGCACTGCCAAACCTCGGAAATTACACCATTGATCTCGTGAAAGACACAGCGATTGCCTTTACAATCGGACTCATTGATATCATGGGACAGGTGAAGATCATTTTAGGGAATAATTACGGAATCGGCATGTTTGAAGTGTACGTAATTATTGCGATTGTGTATTGGCTCATTTGTATGAGCATTGAACTGATCACCATGCTGCTTGAAAGGAAATTTGTAAAAGGCCGTACTAGCCTGTCACGTTAAGGAGGCGATTTGATGCAAACCATTGATATTCCATTTGCGATTGACCAAGTACCTCATATTCTAAAAGGCGTTCCTTTTACATTATTGATTGCACTCGTTTCCATGGCTGTGAGCCTTTTAATTGGATCTGTTTTTGCTTTCATTCGTCTCTTTCGCATCCCTGTGCTTAGGCAGCTTGTGACACTCTATGTCTCCTTTTTTAGAGGAACGCCTCTTATTGTTCAGTTGTTCGCTTTCTTTTATGGACTTCCTTTTGTTCTAACCAAAGTGAGCGATACATTCGGGCTGACTTTTCATCCAGATATGGTCTCCCCATTAGCTGTTGCCCTCATGACCTTCAGCCTCCATTCAGCCGCCCATTTAACAGAGGTCGTTCGGAGTGCCCTCCTTGCGGTAGACAAAGGGCAGCTTGAAGCGGCAAAAATTGTGGGTATGACGACGCGCCAGGCGATGATGCGCATTATTTTGCCGCAGGCCTTTGTGGTCGCCTTACCGAATCTAGGCAATCAACTCATTCAGCTATTAAAAGCCACCTCTCTTTCGTTTACGATTGGGGTACTTGAAATCATGGGGATTTCCCGGATCATTGCGAACGATGGCTATCAGTTTTTAGAAACGTACCTTATCTCTGCTTTAATCTATTGGCTGCTGAGCATTTTCTTTGAAGTCGCTTTTGCCTTGTTAGAGAAACGTGTCAGCGTGTATGGAAGATCTCTCGGACGTTAAAAAAGCCGATCAGGCTCAAATACCTGATCGGCTTTTTTATTCGCCTTTTTTCGGTGTGTTAAACAGTTCCTTTGGTGCGGGCTTTAGTTTTGGTGCGGAACCGAACACGACTGGTGCAGATATATATCTGAACTCCCCTTTTCCATCCATGCTTCGGCCATGTGCCCATCTGCCTTCCTTGCTTGCCTCTCCTCTTGAGAAGTTAAACAGATCATAGGATACTTGCTGTTTTTCTAGTGAGCGCGGGAAAGTGGTTGGTACGACGACGTCCCCTTCTCGTTCTTCTAATTCTTTAATGGCCGCAAGCCACATATTTTGATGATATGTATCACGAGCTATAAGAAAAGAAAGCATATCCTTCACGCCGCGATCATCCGTCATTTCGTAGAGCCTTGTGACCTGAAGCCTCCCTTGTGATTCTGCATTTAAATTAGCTCTAAAATCAGCCATTAAATTTCCGCTAGCAATGATATACTTGGCATTCCACGGATACCCTTGACTATCCGCTGCCATAGCTCCTAAACCGGCAACAATCGCATGCTGAGAATTCATTCCGCCCATGACAGCTGCAAGTGCTGGATCACTTTGGTACGCCTCTTCTTGTTCCTTAACCGGTGCATCATCTAGTAAACGTGCGATCATCGTCGCCAGCATTTCGACATGACCAATTTCCTCTGTTCCCACGTCAAATAATAAATCCCTATATTTTTGATCTGCGCGGCAATTAAAGCCTTGAAATAAATATTGCATCATGACGCTGATTTCACCATATTGACCGCCTAAAACCTCTTGCAATTTTTTTGCATAAACTGGATCAGGCTTTGAGGGCTTTGCTTCATATTGCAGTTCTTTGATGTGATAAAACATGATGTCATCTCCCTTACCAAAACATCTTTTCACTTATCACTATTCAACGTCAGGCCTCTTTATGAAAAAGAGCAGAACATGTGCACAAAAAAAAGAGAATGGCCTATGCCACTCCCTTTGTCATCCTACTTATTCAGCACTAACTAAAATTTTCACTTGATCTTTTTCATTGATTAATGCATGGAAACCATCCTCAATCACATCGTCCAGTTTGATTTTTTTCGTGACGAGCGTATCTGCAGAGAAATAGCCTTTTCTCATTAAGTTTAATACAGATGGGAATACGTCTCTGTAGCCGATAATTCCTTTGACTGTACGTTCTTTAATGACAATGTCATTTGGCAGAATTTCTGCGCCTTTTTCCCAAATGCTCACAATGACTGTTTCACCTGAAATTCTAGTTGATTGGATTGCTTGCTTCAATACAACAGGTACACCTGTCACTTCAAAAGAAACATCGACGCCACCGTTTGTACGGCGTGCGATTTCTTGAACAACATCTTCATATTGAGAAGGATCAACAATGATCGCTCCAAGCTCTTTAGCTTTTTCTTGGCGTTCTTTAGATAATTCTACTGCGTAAATATCAGTAGCACCAGCTGCTTTTAATGCTTCAATAACAAGTAAGCCAATTGGTCCGCAGCCAAACACAGCCGCTGTATCGCCAGCTTGTACCTTACTAGAACGAACCGCATATAAAGCAACTGCTGAAGGCTCTACAAGTGCCCCTTGCTCATATGAAATTTCGTCTGGTAATAAATGAAGTAATTCTTCATCGACAGATACATATTCAGAGAATCCACCGCCGCCTCCGGCAAGTCCTAAAAAGCCCATGTTTTCATCTAAGTTGTAAGCACCTTGATGTCCGTGAGTCGCAAAAATAGGCTCAACAACCACTCGGTCGCCTACTTTGTAATTGCTCACGCCTTCTCCTACTTCAACAACCTCACCAGAGAACTCGTGTCCCAGCGTAACGGGTGCTTTTTCTTTTGTAAGTGGATGAGGTTCATTCACTGGAATGAAGATCGGTCCTCCTAAATATTCATGTAAATCACTACCACAAATGCCGCACCATTTTACTTTTAGTTTCACTTTTCCTGGAGCAACTGTTGGTTCGTCAATTTCCTCTAGTCGAATGTCCTTTTGATCGTGCCAGCGTAGTGCTTTCATGTGTAAGACTCCTTTTCTCATCAATTTGATTAACTTACTTAAATAATCATAACATAATTTTTTTAATTTTCTAAGTAGGATGCACTACTTTTTTGACATTCAATGGACGAAAGATGACAAAACATAGCAATAAACAGATAAGAAGCATACATACACACCCGATGACAACGGAGGTTCGGATTGATAAAACATGTGCAAGTCCACCAGAGACCCCTGTCATCATCATCGTCAGAATGGCTTCAACCAAAGCATAAAAGCTGGCTACCCTCCCCATCACCTCTACCGGGATATTCGTTTGATAGAAAGTCATAAAACCTGTGTTCGCAAATGCTAAAAAGAATGCTAGTATAAAAAATCCAACAGCGGCTGCAAACAATGTGCTGGAAAAAGCATAAATGAGATATCCCACCGCAACAAACAAACTGCCGATCCCCAGCATGAGCGAAACAGGAAGCTTTTCCACAATCATGGAATTGAGACTTGCGCCTGTGATGATGCCTGCCCCAGCTATACTGACAAGAAGACCATATTCTGTATCAGTCAGCAGTAGCACTTCTTTTGCAAAGGCTGTTTCAAGAGAGTCAATGGCAGTAGGAAGTACCGTGATGGCGGTACTAAATAACAAATACACCGCCATAATCTGGCGTGATGTCAGACTAAATCGAAGAACAAGCTTCGCATCCTCTTTTAACATTGAAAGGGAAAAGTCCTTTTGGCCAGTATCTTGTTTTAGCAAATTCGGTAAACACATCGTAAATAGAGCAGATATCAACAGACAGATCGCATTTATATAAATTGAAAAAACAGGTGTACCGACTAAAAAAAGCAGACCTGCTGTAGCGGGGCCAAGTAAAAACCCACCCGATTGTAATAATGAGCGAATGGCATTAAACCTTTTTCGGTTATTCGCCGGGATCAATCCTGTCATATAGACCATCGACGCTGGATGAAACATCGCTTGTGCCATTTGAATGAGAAACACCATCACATACAGGATGAGCAGGTGTCCTGAATATAACGCAAAGGGTACACATGCAATCAGGATAGCCCGGGTGATATCTAAGCTGATCATCACATTCCGCTGATTCAGTCTGTCAATCAAACTGCCAGACCAGCTGTTTGTCAAAAGAGCCGCAGCCGGTCTCAGCATATAGACGGCTGTTACAGCCAGCACAGAGCTCGTTTCTTGAAAAATGAGCAGATGGAGAGCAATCATATAAATCCATTCTCCTATGTTCGCAATTCCGATGGCTCCAAGCAGTAAACTCATATCCCGCCAATGTTTTTTCATAGCTGTTCCCCCTATTCGTCATAAAAAAATCCCGCCCCCAAGACATTTCTGTCTTGAGGACGGGATTTACTCCGCGCTGCCACCTCAGTTTATTCATCTGTTGCCAGATGAACCTTAGCAGGTCATTATGAACCCATCTCTGTAACGGGAGAATGTCGCTGCACCACCATCCGAAGGAATCCGGTGCAGAGCTAAGAGGCTTGGTTCCATCATGCTTCCCGGCTCCTTCTCAGCTTCACGGAGTTCTCTGTGCGGGACGGCTCATGATGTACTCTTCTCTATTTGCGCTGTGTCTTCATTTCATCACGATCTTCAGCTGAATTGTTACATATTGTACTGCGCCTTGATCACAGCGTCAATGTTTTTTTCAAGTTAATCAGCATAGATCATCTTTCTGGTCATGCCGCCATCAACGACTAAATCTGTGCCCGTTACAAATTGATTGCCTTCATCTGTTAAATAAAAGCAAGCCTTCACAATATCCTTTGGCGTCCCAACTCGATTGGAAAGATGCTGCTGGTGGTCGATCTCTCGAAGATTCTCCTCATCCTTCGTTTCAATCCATCCAGGTGAAATGCTATTCACCGTAATGTGATCCTGACTAAAAGAGACCGCCAAGGCATGAGTAAGCGCGGAAATGCCGCCTTTTGATGCAGCATATGCTTCCGTATGAGGTTCAGACATGGTTGCGCGGGTGGATGAGATGTTTACAATAGAACCGCCTTTTGGATTCTCTTTTATATAACGTGCTGCTTCTCTTGCACATAGAAAAGTTCCTCTTAGGTTCGTATGTAACACACGATCCCACTCATCGACCGTTAATTCATAAGGCGATACTGTGCACATGACACCAGCATTATTGATGAGGATATCAATCGTTTTGCAGCGCTCCGCCGCAAACGACATTAAGTGTTGAATATCCTTCTCTTGTGTCACGTCCGTTTTTTTAAAATAAGCTTCTAAGGATACTTTTTTCAGCTCTTCCTCCAAACGCTTTCCTTTCTCTTCATCTATATCTGCAAGCACCACTCGCGCTCCTTCTTTTGCATAGCCCCAGGCGATTGATTCACCAATTCCATTGGCTGCGCCTGTGATGACGACGGTTTTATGGTGAAAGTTCATCGTTTTTTCAACCCTTTCTATATCAGATGTTGTCGTCTATCATACCACTCATATGTAGACGATACCTAGCCTCATGAGGCATAAAAGAACACCCTCCAGGTGATAGTGTCATTAGGAGAGTGTTTATTGGGGACTCATTGGTCATTCTATTCTTCTCTTTTTCTATATGGTGATTTTAAAAAGCAACCTTTAAAATGTCTAAGTAGTCGGCTTTCGTAACGGCACGAACATTGCTTGATGTAGAGTTGTTTTGTTCTGCTAATTCAGCTATTTTTTCAAAATCCTCTTCTTTTACATAAGATAATTCTTTTAGTGCTGGAATACCCAAATTCTTTGTGAATGTATACATGCCATCAATTAATTTTTGAATCGCCACATCATCTGAATCCGTTTTATCTGCAAAGCTCATCATTTTAGCAAGCTCTGCGTGTAACAACTTGTTTTCAACAGCATTGAATTGCATGACATAAGGTAGAAATACAGCGTTTGCGATACCATGAGGTGTATCATAAAGACTACCAAGTGCTTCTGCTAAGCAATGAACGGCTGCTACATCGGCTGAACCGAAGCATAAGCCAGCAAGTAAACTGCCTTCCTGCATTTTGTATCTTGCTTCTAGATCAGATCCATTTTCATATGCCTTCGGTAAGTATTTCACAATTGTCTCCATTGCACTTGCACCCATTGCTTTCGAAATAGGATTTGTTCCTTTACATGAATAGCCTTCAATAGCATGCACCAATGCATCAACGCCTGTTGCGGCTGTTATGCTTTTTGGCACCGTCAATGTAAGAGACGGATCTAAAATCGCAATGGTTGGCCGAAGCAGGGCATGTTTTAATGTGATTTTTTTATGTGAAGCAGCTAACGTAATGACAGATGAACGTGTCACCTCAGAGCCAGTACCAGCCGTTGTTGGGATACAAATTAATGGAGATAGATTGGTATACGCCTTCTCCCCTGATATATACTCCTCAGGATGACCGCCATTTGGACCTAACAAAGCAATCGCTTTCGCCGTATCCATTGGACTTCCGCCACCAATCGCAATGACTGCTGATGCTTGTTCTTTTCTAAACAGCTCTGCACCAGCTAGACATTCATTGTCTCTAGGGTTTGGAGATACTTGATCAAATACAACAACAGAATAACCAGCTTCCTGCAAATATGATTCAATAGGCTGAACCAGCCCTGCGTTTTTCACACCAGAGTCCGTCACCAGCATAATTGTGGCACCCGGCAATACAAGATCCTCTACTATAGATCCGATTTCTTTTGATTGACCAGTCCCCATTATTATGTTTGTTTGGCAATGATATTCAAAATTCATCATGATTTTTCTACTCCTTCATTTAAATTTGTTGAGTGAGCCGTTTGTTTTTCTGCTCCCCACCACTCTATTTCTTTTAAACCTGGTATGCTAGAGGCATAAAAAACAGGATTTTTGCCTAACAGCCTTTGTTGAATGTAATCATCCAAAGCGGCAAAAGCATATTTTCCTAAGATAGCAATTGCAATCAAATTGACGATCGCCATTATGGCCATTGACAAATCGGCCAAAGTCCAAACGATTTGTAAGTTGGCAACAGCACCAAACATCATCATCATTAATACCATGATTCGATACACCAATAACGCTGTTACACTGTTATGAATAAAACCAATATTGGCTTCACCATAATAGTAACCACCTACAATGGAACTAAAGGCAAAAGTAAATATGGCAAATGCTAAGAAAATACTCGCCCAAGAACCGAAATGCTGTACCATCGCTGCTTGTGTAATTTCGATACCAGATAATTCACCTGCTGTTTCTACTGTCGATAGCATAATAATAAATGCTGTACAGCTACAAACAACTAATGTATCAAAAAACACACCTAATAATTGAACAAATCCTTGTTTTACTGGATGCGAAACATTGGCGGCAGCAGCGGCGTTTGGAGCACTTCCCATTCCTGCTTCATTGGAAAAGAGACCACGCTTTACACCGTTCATAATCGCAGCACCAATCCCGCCTCCAACGATTTGCTCTAACCCAAACGCACTTTTCATGATACTTGCTAATGCTGCGGGTACATCAGCGATATTTGTGACAATGACATAAAATGCTAAGATAATATAAAACGCTGACATCACTGGAACAACGATTTGAGTGACGTTAGCAATTCGTTTGACACCACCAAAAATGATGAAAGCAGTTAAAATGGTAACAAATAGACCCATGCCAACCGGACTGATACCAAATGAATAATGAAAGGCATTTGTAATTGTATTCGTTTGTACAGCGTTAAAAATTAAGCCGAAACTAAGAATAACAGAAAAGGCAAAAATCCTACTTGGCCATTTCAATCCGAATTGCTTTTGAATATAGTAGCCTGGTCCCCCTTTAAATCCATCACTTGTTCTAATCTTATAGATTTGAGCTAGTGTACTTTCAACAAATGCAGAAGCTCCCCCTAAAACTGCCGCAAACCACATCCAGAAAATAGCTCCTGGACCGCCAACTGTGATGGCAATGGCAACGCCTGCCATATTTCCAGTACCAATTCTTGTAGCAGCTCCGATAAAAAAAGCTTGCATAGACGAAATTTCATGACTTCCTCTTTTGGTTTTGGGAGCTTTTTCAAAAATAGAACGAAAAATCTCTTTTAGTAAGACAATTTGCATAAATTTCATTCTCACTGTAAAGTAGATTCCTATGCCTATTAACATGACCACTAAAATATATGTCCATAAAAAATCATTGACTGAATTGACAATCATTTCAAACAAAGCCATCTCCCCCTTGTGAATCTAAATATTTGAAATAATATAAATTGCAAGCGCTTACTTTTATGATAGTAAAAATGTTATGATCAATCTATAGAGGTTTTCTGATGATATCAATCGGTTCATCCGATTTAGGGAGGCTTGAAGTTGGAGATAAAGCAACTGATGATGTTCCAAACAGCATCAAAAGTATTAAACTTTACAAAAACTGCACAAATGCTTGGTTATGCTCAATCTAGCATCACAGCAAATATTGTGGCATTAGAAGAAGAACTAGGAACCCCTCTATTTGAAAGGCTTGGAAAAAGAGTGATCTTAACAGAAGCTGGCAGACAATTTCAACATCATGCGGATAAAATTTTAGGTTTAACAGGGGAAGCATTAGAGGCTGTTGGCGGGATGAATGAGCCAAGCGGCATTTTAAGAATATGTGCATCTGAAACACAATGTACCTACCGGCTTCCTCATATTTTAACGGACTTTCAAACAAAGTATCCTAAAGTCGAACTGATCTTCCGCCCAGGAATAGCGGAAAAGGATGTTTTAAATCTATTACTAGAAGGACAAATTGATGTCGCCTTATTATCGATGAATCCTGTAGTTTCTTCACATTTAATTGTAAAAGAATTAAAAGATGAACCGATGGCCATTGTTTGCTGTCCAACAAATCCTTTGAGCAAAAAACAAAAGGTATATCCAATTGATTTGAACCAGCAAAGATTGTTGTTAACTGAAGACTGCGATTATCGTTATGCCTTCGAACACTCATTGACACAGGCGGGAGCAAAACCGAGAAGTAAACTAGAATTAGCAGATGTAGAAGCCATAAAAAAATGTGTAATGGCTGGCTTAGGAATCGCTGTACTGCCTGAAATTTCTATGAAAAGAGAAATAGCGGAAGGCAATATCATCAGAATCAATTGGGTGGAACCCTGTTTCACAACGAAAATCCAACTATTTTGGCATAAAAATAAATGGATGTCCCCTGCTTTAAAGGCATTTGTTGATTTAACTGAGGATTATATACTCAAGCACGGCTAGCAGAAAATCAACTCTAGATTAAATAAAGGAAGGACTATTATTGTCATCATTAATATCTCAACGTATTCTATTACACTTACTGAAAGAGATTTGGCCATTCTAAATATAAAACGATTTCTAGCTAAACAATTCCAATCAATTGCTGTGTATGATGTTTTGTTCTTATATTTAGAATGGAAACCTCTGAATCGTAAAGATCTTTTTATATTTGATAACACAAAAAACTTACAGGAAGATTCCTGTAAGTTTTTTGTGATTAATTTCATTGAATCATTATTTAGAAATCATCCCATGCGGGTCAATGACAAATTTCTTCGCCACACCCGAATCAAAGTCGCTGTATCCTTGAGGAGCTTGATCAAGGTCAATGACGGTCGCATTCACCGCTTTGGCGATTTGTGCTCTTCCACTTAAAATGGATTTCATTAGACTGCGGTGATATTGCATGACAGGGGTTTGACCTGTCACAAAAGTATGGGCTTTTGCCCAGCCAAGTCCAATTCGCACTTTCAGAGATCCAACTTTTGCATCGGCATCCACTGCACCTGGGTCTTCTGTAACGTAAAGCCCTGGGATTCCGAGCTTACCGCCAACTTTGGTAATATCCATAATTGTATTTAATACGGTTGCAGGTGCTTCTCCTTGATCTCCATGACCTGAAGCTTCAAAGCCCACACAATCGACGGCACAGTCGACCTCTGGCTCTCCTAAGATATTCGTGATTTGTTCGCCGATTCGATCATGTTTTCGTAAATTGATCGTTTCACAGCCGAAGCTTCTTGCCTGCTCCAGTCTTTGTTCATTCAAATCACCGACAATTACCGCAGAGGCGCCAAGGAGCTGAGCGGAATGTGCTGCGGCAAGACCTACTGGCCCTGCACCGGCAATATATACGGTCGAACCAGGCTTTACTCCAGCTGTATAAGCACCGTGAAAACCTGTCGGGAAAATATCGGAAAGCATCGTCAGATCAAGTATTTTCTCCATCGCTTGATCTTTGTCTGGAAATTTGAGCAGCTGGAAATCTGCATATGGCACCATGACGTACTCGGATTGGCCGCCAACCCATCCGCCCATATCGACGTATCCATAGGCAGAGCCTGGACGGTCTGGGTTTACATTTAAGCACACATGGGTTTTTTGTTCCTTACACATGACGCATCGTCCGCAAGCAATATTAAACGGAACAGACACGAGGTCTCCTTTTTGAATAAACTCCACATCTCGTCCAACCTCAACGACTTCACCTGTAATTTCATGACCAAGGACTAGTCCTTCAGGCGCAGTGGTACGACCTCTCACCATGTGCTGGTCACTTCCGCAAATATTCGTCGTCACTACTTTTAAAATGACGCCATGCTCACATTTGCGCCCCACATTGGCTTTCGGTACACCCGGGCCATCTCTTAAAATCAAATCAGGGTATCCAATATCCTCAACTGCTACATTTCCTGCTCCTTTATAAACGACACCTTTGTTTCCCGACATGTTTTCATTCCTCCCTTTTGTTTAAAAATGAAGTCTCTACAATTTTCTCTATTTATGAAGCTATTCCCTGCTTCAAATAACACAATTGATAAAAAAAGCGAAAAATGTATCTTCCAGTCAAATAAAAAAGAAAATATTGAAAAAAAGCTAAACTTTTGAAGAACGGTGTCGATATAAGAAATAAGCCAGACAGGTATCCTTAATCGACAAACAAATTCCTTATATATACTATCATTCCTTACACACCTGGCTGGCGCCTACATAACATGCAAAAGGCTCTTCATCAGAAGAGTCTTTTTTTAATTCGTTCCATCAAACATGATTCAATTACACGCAAAGAGGCTCCTCTGACGAAGAGCCTCTTTTTGAATGCTAGTTCATTACCTGGGAAATATTTTCATCATTTTAATGCTTTGATACAGATGTATGTATCATAGTGATAAACCGAAACTTCTCTAAAGTGATACGCTGAAAATAGGCGGCTGATCTCTTGTTCACTATACGATGAAAAAGATTGTGACCGCTTTTGTTCCTTCATCATTTCCTGCTGTTGGAAAGATAAGAATACTTCTCCATCCACTTGAAGGACACGGTACACTTCCTTCATGACTTGCTCAATATCCTTCAAGTAATAAATAGTCTGCACCGTAAATAATTTATTGAATGATCTGTCTTCAAAAGGTAAATGCTCAGCTTTACCAAGAGTCACGACGGCTTTATCCTGTTCCACAAGCTTCTTATGTTTTCTTTTTGCATATTTGATCATATGACGAGAGGCATCTACTCCATACACTTTACCGCGATCAAGTTTTTCTGCTACCTTCGATAATGTCATGCCTCTTCCAGTCCCGATTTCTAAAATCCGGTCGTTTTCTTGTATATTTAAGAGTTGAATCGTCCATTCATTGATATTATGATGATTTTTTTCCATATAGCGGGCAACCCATTTTGAGAACAAGCCTTTTGGTTCCCTCATTTGTTTTCCAATCCAGCTTTGAATCAATGTTAACACCTGCTTTGCACCAGTAAATAAAACTATTTACGAATTTTCTTACTTTTCATATCGGCTCTCGCCTAACAAAGTTTAAGACCTAGTCCTAATTATTTGTCATTGATTAGACGGCACCTTTTCAGTAAATGTTTCGCAGAACTTTAAAAAATTTTGACCTGAATAGGCGTTTTCATTAATTGTGCTCAGATTGATTTCGTTTTCTGCATGAGCTGCATATTTTATGAATGTATCTTGATTAGATAAAGGTGGTGCTAGATTATGGGCTTTGGCGGTTATTCTGGAGGCTACTGCGGTGGCTACGGTGGCGGCGGTTTTGCAGGCGGATTCGCATTGCTTGTTGTACTGTTCATTTTGTTGATCATCATTGGTGCAAGCTGGGTTTGCTAATGTAAAAGGAGCACGAAACGATGACGTTTCCTGCTCCTTTTTCTTTAATACCAATAAGTTCGGTACTGATACATATAACGTCTGAGCATTTCTTCTTGCTCTCTTTGCATTCGGTATGGATTACCGTACCCATGCTTTAAGGAATGCGGAATGGATGTATACCCGTGCCCCACAGACGGAAACCTCATATATGGTGACATCGACATTCATTGATCACCTCACAATCTCCTTTTACGGATATCATATGTGCAGGTGATCAATGTGGAGCGTGTCTAAACCTGGTCCTTCTCCATAGTATAACAATCAAGCATTGCAAGCATCATAAACATGTCAATCTCCTCCTTTTCCAATTTTTCTTTTCCTGTTTTAGTTCATATACTTTAGTTGTTTCTGCTTCATTTCTTCATAAATTGTTTCGACTTGTTGTTCATAAAGAACGGTCTCAATGTCTTTGTATTTACGCTTGATCGTCAATGTAATAAAAAATAAATGGATTGTCATATACGCTCACCTCCCTTCAGTTCGCAGCATGCGAAATAGCCCGCAGATCTTCTTTATCAGTCGACCTGCGGGCACACAAAAATGCAGATCAAAAGACAATGTCTTCCAACCTGCAATGGATGATGCGTAAAATCCTCGTTTACTTAAACAGTTTTGAAGCGTGCACCGTATAAGGTAAAGGAAGGACACGAGCTCTTCCACAGGCTGATGACATGATGAAATTGTTGGTTGAATTGATCACAAGTAGATACGAATAACATATTCTTCAGCCTCCTTTACGTTTTTAATTACTTTGTAAGTATATCCAGCAAGCACCATTTTGTAAACCTGTTTTTGGTCATATAGATGATTTTTGTGTTTTTGACTAAATTTCTACAGTCATTTTTAGTCGATTGTCCAATACAATAAAAAAGCCCCCTCATCACATGAGGAGACTTTTCGGATTAATCTTCATCTAGTTCTTGCAGTTTCTTTTGAAAAAAGATCGCTCGTCTGACACATAGAAAAGCAGCTAATAAGAAAACACAATCAATTCCCATCATCAGCATTTTTGGAGATGCTTCGATGTGTTGGTTCGGTATGATCGTACCAATATATAAAAAGGTGCTGACAGCAAGCAAAATAAAAGCGTACTGCTTGTAATCTGTCACTAAACCACTCCACTTTTTCTTCACTTGCATCACCTTCCTGTTTAAAATGTCTATTGATAGCTTAACATAGTAAAAGAAAGGTAGTGGCATGTAAATCTATCCATTCACTAGTGCGTTTAGTCCCTGCTTCATATCATTCAGTAAATCATCCACATCTTCAATCCCGACAGATATACGAATTAAACCATCAGTGATGCCAAGCTCCTCCCGGCGGTCTTTTGGAATGGACGCATGAGTCATTCGAGCAGGAACAGAGATTAAGCTTTCAACCGCTCCAAGGCTTTCTGCGATCGTAAACAGCTTAAGCTGGCTTAAAAACACATCGACATGCTCTTCTTTTCCAATATCAAAAGAGATCATTCCGCCAAAGCCGGATGCTTGCGTTTTCGCAAGTTCATGTCCAGGGTGAGCACCGAGACCTGGGTAATACACACGTGTGACCGCTGGATGTTGTTCTAAAAACTCAGCGATTTTTTGCGCATTTTGCTGATGTGCTTCCATTCTTAGTCCAAGCGTTTTGATCCCTCTCATGAGAAGCCAGGAATCCTGCGGCCCAAGAATTCCACCTGTAGAATTTTGAACAAAATGAAGTTCTTCTCCAAGCTCTTTCGTCGCTGTTACAACAAGCCCGCCTACGACATCACTGTGGCCGCCTAAATATTTAGTGGCACTATGCAGGACAATGTCCGCACCATATTCAATCGGCCTTTGGAAATAAGGTGTAAAAAATGTATTATCAACAATCATTAAGATGTTGGCTTCTTTTGTCAATTGGCCGATCGCTTTGAGATCAGTCATTTTCAGTAAAGGGTTGGTTGGTGATTCAATGTAAACCGCTTTTGTTTCAGGTAAAATCGCCTTCTTCACTGCTTCAGGATCACTTGTGTCAACAAAGGTCGCATGAATGCCAATACGGTTGAGTACCTTTGTAATGACGCGGTAGGTTCCGCCGTACACGTCATCTGTCAGGACAATATGATCTCCGCTGTTAAACAGCATCATCACTGCCGTAATGGCAGCCATCCCTGAACCAAATGCGTAGCCGTTTGCTCCTCCTTCAAGATCACGGATGACAGTTTCTAGTGCCGTTCTTGTTGGATTCGCTGTTCTAGAATATTCATATCCTGTATGCTCTCCTGCTTTCGGCTGCTTATATGTGCTCACTTGGTATATCGGAACAGACAGGGCGCCCGTTTTTTCATCACCAGTTGTTCCGCTGTGTATCATCATTGTTTTTGGTTTCATTCTATTTTCCTCCCTCATAAATTCCTTTACTTAAATATCGTTCACTGCTGTCAGGAAAAATGGTGACAATGACGGTCCCAGGTGCTGCCTTCTTCGCTTCCTCTAAAGCGGCAAATAACGCGGCTCCAGAAGAGCTTCCGATGAGAACACCTTCTTTTTCCGCTGTCTCTTTCACCATTTGGAAAGCATCATCATCACTGACCGTGTAAATCTCATCGAATAAAGTAGATTCCATATAATCTGGGATAAATTCAAGGCCGATTCCTTCCGTTCTATGCGGGCCCGGATCCCCTCCATTTAAAATCGATCCTTCAGGCTCCACAACCACTGTTTTTAACGCCGGATGCTGCTTTTTTAAATAGGCAGCACACCCTTGAAAAGTTCCTCCAGATCCCGCTCCTGCCACGAATACATCAATGTTTCCTTGCAGGTCGGACCATAACTCTGGGCCTAGCGTTTTATAGTAAGTCAATGGATTTACTTGGTTTTTAAATTGTAAAACGCAATAGGCATTGTCAAGGCTTGCCTCTAGTTCAAGGGCTCGATCAATTGCACCCTTCATGCCTTCTTTTCTTGGTGTATGAATGATCTCTGCACCGAGCGCCTTCATTAGCTGTTGTTTTTCTTGACTAAAATGTTCTGGTACGCAAAAAATGGTCCGCAATTGATGCTTTCTTGCACTGAGGGCAAGCCCAATTCCTGTGTTTCCAGCAGTTGCTTCAATGATGGTTCCGCCAGGACGCAATTTGCCAGATGCCAATGCTTCTCTTATGAGCATATCACCTAAACGATCTTTAATACTTCCACCCGGATTCATCATTTCAAGCTTTGCATATACCTCTACACCTTCCGGGATTCCAATCCCTGACAGTTTCAAAAGCGGTGTGCGCCCAATTAATTCTGTAATATCCTTTATGACAGCCATATGATTCCCTTCCTTTGTATGGAAAAGAAGGGGGAACCCCCTTCTTTTATTGAGTTTGCTTTATCATACGCAAGACAAGGTCGGTTGAGTGAATCGCTGCTTGCTCAAGAAATTGATCAAAAGAGACATTGGATTCTTTCCCTGCAATATCAGATAGCGCTCGAACGACAACAAATGGCGTTTCAAAGAGCTGGCAAACTTGCGCAACGGCTGCGGCTTCCATTTCCACCGCATATAGCTCTGGAAACTTCTCTCTCACAAACGCTACACGATCCGGATCATTCATAAACGAATCTCCTGTTGCAATCGTTCCTTTTGCCACTTGAATATGATCGATCTCTAAAGCCGATTCCTCTGCCAGCTTCACAAGCTTTTCGTCTGCAGCGAAAGCAGCTGGCAAGCCTGGTACTTGTCCATATTCGTAATCAAAGATCGTCACATCCACATCATGATGTCTAACATCAGTAGAGATGACAATATCCCCTACATTTAATGTGTGATGGAAACCGCCAGCGGATCCTGTATTGATCACATAATCTGGCTGAAAGCGGTCAAGCAGAAGAGTTGTGCTGACCGCTGCATTTACTTTTCCAATCCCTGATTTTAATAAAATCACTTCTTTATCTTCATAAACACCTGTTGTGAATTCACACCCAGCGATGTTTTCTTGTGTAGCATTCTTTAGTTGATCTCTTAATATCGCCACTTCTTCTTCCATTGCACCTATGACTGCGATTTTCAAATCAATAACATCCTTTCATTCTCTTTTCTTCGCTTCTACGATCCAAACAAAATCATTCATTTGATGAAAGGACGTGCTAAAACCTTCTTCTTCAAAGATTTGCTTTAGCACATCAATGGATGGATAATATTCCGTTTCTAAATCCTCTGCAAGCTGATCGAATCCTGCGGCTTTCGCTTTGTCAATTTCAGCTTGATGTGCTGCTTGATTTTGAAACATTGTATCAGCAAAGACTATTTTACCATCTGAGTGAAGGATGTTGCTATAGGTGTGAATGGCTTGTTTTTTTTCTTCGTCCGTTAAATGGTGGAAAGCATATGAACTGACAATCGTATTCGGCTCAAATGGCGGCGCGGGAAATGATAAAAAATCCCCATCATGAAACACATCGGGTATTCCCTTTTGAAGAGCCGCTTTCTTCATGGCGTCTGATGGTTCAACGCCAAACACGTTTTTATCAGCTGCGAGCAATGCGGCTGTTAGATTCCCAGTGCCGCTTCCAAACTCAAGAACATATTGACCTGCACGGCGAACAATTTCTTTTAAAATAACCGGATACCGGCGAAACACTTCTTCATACTGCTCATCACGACCACTTACCGTGTCGTCATAAGAGTCAGCCCAATGATCAAATAAAGAAAGAAACTCACGTCCCATTTTCTTTCCCTCCACTTTATCTATTTATTCCTATGCGTATAGTATGTTTTAATCCGTCGAACAGTTCCTATCCTACCACATCTTCTGTTTCTTTCCCACTAAAAAATACTGGGAGGGGTAGAAAAATATTTGCCCTTTTAGAGGAGAGAGATTAAGATGAATGAAGAGTATGGAGGGGTGAATCAAATGGATTTTCAGTTGGATTTTCTAAAGGATAAAATTGAATTCTTTGAAGCATCGTCTTTAAAAGAACTTGAACAAAAGATCCAAAAACAAATTGAACATAATCAGGCAATCCTGCTCACTGTTCATTCTGTTAGTCACCAAACGACTGTGATCGATGACCGGATTTTGTATACAGCGGTTGTTCATTTTAAGGCGAATATCTAAATAAAAAAGATAGCATGGCTGCTATCTTTTTTTCATGTTTATCTTAATTTTTCAACCTTTACAGGTTTCCAGCCTTTTTCATCTACCCATGTAATTTCCACGCGGTAGCGTTCGCCTGTTGATTTGTCACGGATGGTTCCCTTTGCATCTTGAGGGCCTCCGTTATTTCCTAACCAAAGAACCGTCATTTGATCTTCTGAAATTCCCGTCGCATAAGACATGGCTTTGATCATTTCTTTCCAGTCTTTTGAGTTAGAATCATAGGTTGCTGTATGTGAACCGGATTGCTCTGTTCCTACAGGCTCCCAGTCATCGCTTTCATATGTTTTGTCTACGTCACTCGTTTTGCCGCCATCTGTTTCTTTGGCGTCTTTTAACGCATCTTTATTAGGTTCTTTTTCATCATCTGACTTCTTCGTATCGTCGTCTTGATCAGATGAATCCTCTTTTTTTGCATCTGAATCATCGGATGTGTCTTTCTTTTGATCATTCACATCTTCTTCTGATTTTTGTTTATTTTCACTTGTTGCAGGCGCCGTTTTAGATGGTTCTTTCGCTACATCTGTGTCTTTCGGTTTATTAAAAATTAACAAACTCGTTGCGACAACCAAAATAAGCACCACAACGATACCAATTAATATGTTAAGCACCATATTCGCCTTTCTGCGCTTATCACGATGTTCAAATCGAGAATTTCTACTCAAAATCTCTGCACTCCTTTGCCTCTGTTCCCTAAGTCGTTACTATTCTAACATGACATGAAGGGATGTTCTATGTCTGTTTCTTTTCAATTTCGTTGACCTTTTTTACAATATCATAAAACGCATCATTTGTCTTAGCCCGGCCACTTGCCTCATCAAGGTGAACAACGACAAGAGCATATTTTGGTTTTTCCACCGGAAAGTAACCAGCAAACCACTTATGATAAAGCGGATTCCCCTTTTTATCTTTACTGCCGGTTTGGGCAGTGCCTGATTTCCCCGCCACATCCAATGGAAGGTCTTGAAACCTTCTTCCTGTTCCTTTGTCAGACGTCACCACCTGCCTTAAGTACTTTTGAAGCTTTTGAGCTGTATAGCGGTCAATACTGTCTCCTTCCGGTCGTTTGTTTTGAAAGGTTAGCATCGTTGTTCCGTTTTGATACAGCACTTTTTCAGCGATTTTCACTTCTTTTCGTTCTCCGCCTCTCGCAATTGAAGCCATCATATTGGCGATTTGCAAAGGAGTCGTTTTGACATTTTTTTGCCCAATTGCGGTTTGGGCAATGGCTTTTTTGACATGCTTGTCTCTTTTATCTCCCCACACACTGCCAGTTTCTTCACGATCAAACTGTTTGAAATGCTGCTTATGATAGACATCCCCTTCCCATCCAGCTCGATCAATGAGTCCAAGCTTTGAAGCCGTCTTTTCGATGATTTGATCATCTTTTTGTATCAGCTTTCCAGCAAGCGTTGCAAAGGTATAATTACAGCTTTGCGAGAAGCTCTCAGACAAATTCAGCACTTCCTGCTTTCCTTCTGGCTCTCCATATAAATTCTTTCGACAGTCATATGTGGTTTGTGGCTGGTCGAGGTTTTTTTCGATAGCTGCGGCAAGTACAGCGGTTTTAAAGACGGAACCTGGTGCCATGGCTGTCAGCATGTAATTTCTTGCCTCATGCCGGTTTTGGCTCGTGACATTTGGCGTACTTGCCATTGCCAGCACACTGCTATTTTGAATGTCGAGCAGAACGGCCCCGCCTTTTTCGACGCCTTGTTCTTTCAGAACTTTCTCCATTTCAGCTTGCATGTTTTCATCAATTGTTGTTTGAACCTGAAGAGGATAAAATGAATGAGCCTCTGCTGTATATTTGACGTCCATCCCAAACAAAGGGTTTCCTCTTCCGTCCACATGATATAACAATTTTGTGTCTTGCTCAGGTAAAAGAAATTCGTCAAAGGTGCTTTCCAGCCCAAAAGTACCGATTTCTGTACGGATGGAAAGCTCTTTTTTGTCAGGATAACGCTTTCTGAGCAATTCTGGATTTTCACTCGTGAAGCCTAATGTGTGGAGGGCAAGTCTTTTTTTGTCCTTCTCTTTCATATATACGCCATAAACGCCTGAATATTTCATATCATTGATGTCTTTCAGCTTTTTTTTCGTGATGTCATCTTTGAGAATCAGAGGTTTTTTGGTTTCTGTCAGTTGTTTTTTGAGTTCATCTTCTTCCATCTCAAGTATAGAAGCAGTTTGTTTTAAATGAGGAAGATCATATTGCAGGAAAGGAAATAAGATAACTGCGGGCTGTTCTTGTGTAAGAAGTGCCTCGCCGTTTCGATCTAAAAATTCACCGCGGCCATCTGAAATGACCACTTCTTCTGTACGCTGTTTGACACTTTCTTGTATTAAATTGATATCAAGCTTTGAAAAAGATTCTGTGAAAAACAGTTGAATTTCTGCTAGTCTAATTAAAAGACCGAGCAGCAGCATAAAAATAATAGCACCTGTCCATTGAATTCTACGTTTTTTGCGCATAAAAACACCTCGTCTCTATTGTGGACGAGGTGTTTATCGTATAAACGTGATTATGAAATTTTTACAATTTGAACGAACATTTCTCCGCCAGGTGTTTGAACGGTTACTTTGTCGTCTACTTGTTTGCCTAACAGGCTTTTTGCGATTGGTGAATCGTTTGAGATTTTCCCTTCAAACGGATCAGCTTCTGCACTTCCAACGATAGTGTAAGACTCTTCTTCACCGTCTGGTAATTCAACGAATGTGACTGTTTTACCAAGTGAGACAATATTTGAGTTTCCTTCATCTTCGATAATTTTGGCATTGCGAATCATATTATCAAGCGTTGTGATACGACCTTCTACAAACGCTTGCTCTTCTTTAGCAGAATCATATTCCGAGTTTTCAGAGAGGTCTCCAAAGCTTCTAGCAATTTTAATACGCTCTACAACCTCTTTACGTTTAACCGTTTTCAAATGTTCAAGCTCTTCTTCTAATTTACGTTTTCCTTCTTCTGTCATTGGAAATACTTTCTCTTGTGTCATGAATCATTCACTCCTTCTATTAATCCTCATCATACAAACTTTCTGCACGTGAGTGACGACTGAAATATACAAGAATGAGGACATGTTTAGGCCCTCATTCCTTCTGTCCCATATTCGTAAAAGTCCATCTTACATGGCGTCCCTTTTAGATGCAACTATTATGCCTTTTATCAGATAGGACCATCCGCAGCGGTCAAAAGAGATGATCTATCTTATCGCACAAACTGTGGAAAGGCACAGGAAGCTCCTGTACCTCGTTCGGCCATTTCGATCATATGTAGAAGAATAGTTTACCCATTCTCCATCTTCCAATACATAATATGGTCAGTGTACGATATGTCTATGCTATATTATTACAAAATTGCATTTTGATCAAGAATTGTTTGAAAATTTGTGATGATTTGTTTGTCGTTTTTTTAATATACTTTTACAAAATCGAAACAACTTCAATATTCAGCTTGAAAACGGCATTTTTCTACATCTATTTCACATCATTGTTTTCCTATCATACCAAATCTTTCATTCAAAGTGTTACTTCTTAAAATATTTAAGCAGCTTCTACTTATAGAAACAAGTGAAATATTGGTATTTATTCTCTTTATCATGATGTTGAAAAGACCTTTACAATGTAAAGGTCTCAGATTGTTGACAAAGGGCTAAAAATGATACTTTATTTTAGCTCTTTGTCTTCTTTTCAGCGTGATGTCTTTTTCTTCTTCATCGTTTACTCTGCTCGGTTTTGAAGAATCGTTTGAATCTTTGTCACCATTAAATCGATCGCCACATGGTTTTGGCCGCCTTCTGGGATGATGATATCGGCGTATCGCTTTGTCGGTTCAATGAATTGATTATGCATTGGTCTGACAACAGATACATATTGTTCAATCACAGAATCGATTGAACGGCCTCTTTCCTTCGTATCGCGTAAAATGCGGCGAATGATGCGCAGATCTGCATCTGTATCGACATACAGTTTAATATCCATTAAGTCTCTTAGGCGTTCGTCTTCGAGTGCAAAGATGCCTTCAACGATGATGACATCCTTCGGCTCAACATGGACAGTCTCTTCTGAACGTGTGTTTAGCTTGAAATCATATATTGGCTTTTCAATGGATTCGTACCTTAAGAGCTGTTCCAAATGCTCAAACATCAGGTCATTATCAAATGCAAGCGGATGATCATAGTTTGTAAGCAAGCGCTCTTCAAATGGCATATGACTTTGATTTTTGTAATATAAATCTTGCTGAAGCATGAGGATGGAATGTCCTTTAAATTTTTCATAGATCGAATTGGTGACGCTCGTTTTACCTGAACCCGAGCCGCCAGCAATCCCAATGACAACTGGTTTACTCCTCATGTGTCTGTTATTTCCCCTTTCTCATCATGTTGCTAGGGTATACTTTTTGATCGAGCTTGAATTTTACGATTTGCAGCGGATGACGAGCAGCATCTAGTTCATTTCCTTTTTCATCCCAAATCGTCTCAATTTTGCATGTGAAATTCTCAATTTCTGGTCCGAAAAATTCGACTTCGTCGCCAGCTTTAAAGAAGTTGCGCTGCTGCAATGTGACGATTTGTTCTTTTTCATCGTAATGAAGAACGAGACCAGCGAAATCAAATGTTGTTTTCTTTCCATGAATGCCAAACATTTGTTCATCCGTACCTGGTACACCTTCGAAAAAGGCTGGTGCTGTATCGCGGTTTGCGCATTTATCTAATTCATCTAACCATTCCTGCTGAATGACAAAATTGTCCGGGTCAGCACAATAGGCGTCGATGACTTTGCGATACACACTCACGACAGTTGCTACATAATGAATTGATTTCATCCGTCCTTCGATTTTCAAGCTGTCGATTCCCATTTCGATCATTTGAGGAATGGATTCAACAAGCTTTAAGTCTTTTGGACTCATCGCAAATGGTGCGTCTTCCTCTCCAAATAATGGCGCTTCCTCAGAACCTTCTAGTTTATAAAGACCATAATCCCAGCGGCAGGACTGGCAGCAGCCTCCGCGGTTAGAATCTCTTGCCGTCATATGGTTGCTGAGTACGCAGCGGCCAGAGTAAGCAATACACATCGCACCGTGAATGAACGTTTCAATTTCAATATCGACCTTTTCTTTCATTTCTCTAATTTCCAGCGCACTTGTTTCACGCGCAAGCACCACACGCTCAAGCCCTTCTTCCTTCCAAAACTGAACAGCTTTCCAATTCGAAAGAGATTGCTGTGTGCTTAAATGGACTTCAAGCTTCGGTGCGACACGTTTACACGTTTCAATGATCAGCGGGTCAGCCACAATAATGCCCGCTACTCCAGCGCCTTCAATCCCTTGAAGGTATTCCTCCAGCCCGTCCATGTTTTCGTTGTGGGCAAAAATATTCGTTGTCACATAAATTCGTGCACCGTATTTGTTTGCAAATGCGACACCTTCAGCCATTTCTTCAATTGAAAAGTTATCGGCATTTGAGCGAAGCCCAAATTCTTTTCCGCCAATAAAGACCGCGTCTGCTCCGTAATGTACAGCAATTTTCAGCTTTTCCAAGTTTCCTGCTGGTGCAAGCAGTTCTGGTTTTTTTGTAATGACACGTTTCCCATCAATCATTTCAGAAATACCATCTTTCAATAGTGCCATTTCCTATGCCTCCTCTTATATTAATAAACCGTTTCTTTAAAGAAGAATCCTGTATCAATCGAACGATTCACTGGCTGAATCTCTTCAATCCGCTTCACCCAGTCCTCTTTCTGATCTTCATACGCGTCTTTGTCAGTCGCTAATAAATCAATTGCTTTTCTATAAAAAGACGTCACCTCTGTCATATAAGAAAGTGACTTTAAAATTCCGTCAATTTTAAAGGAGTCAATGCCTGCGTCAACAAATTCTTCTAATTCGTCAATCATACACACATCATTTGGACTCATAATGTGTGTGCCGTTTGCATCCTCGAAAATAGGGTATTTGTTTTGACGTTCTTGGTCATGAAGGAATAGTCCTTCCTCCATATTTCTGCCTTCAATGTTCATTTGTTTGCCCTGGTATTCAAAGTAGTTGCCGATGAGCGTACGTTTTGATTGGAACATACATGTCATGCCATGAACTTGAATTTCGATTTCCACCTCGGCATTTTCTTTGATGTCGATTACACTGTCCATGTTCAGTTCTTTTGCAAGAATAGCACGTGTTGCACCTTTTCTGCCCCAGTAGTTACAAGTGTAATAGTTTGTCCCAGTCGTTTCTGTACTCCAGTGGAGATTCAGGCTTACCCCTGTTTCCTTTGCGGCCATGATTACGGCTGGGTCTCCAAAGACGACGCCATCTACGTTTAAGGTATCGAGAAAGGTTAAATAATCTCCAAGCAGCTGCACACGGTCATTATGAAAAATCGCGTTCATCGCCACATACACTTTTTTGTGATGCGCATGTGCAAGCTCAACCGTCTGTTTCACATCTTCTCTTGAAAACTCGCCTGCAAGACGAATACCGTATGTTTGTTCGCCTATTAAGAATGCATCAGCCCCCGCCTCGATTAATGGCAGTACGTCTGACACCTTGCTTGGCGTCACAAGCAATTCTGGTTTTTTCATGATTGGTCACCTCTTTTTGTACTAATGGCGATCCCGTCGCCAACTGGAATAATACACGTTTGGAAATTAGGATTTGACATGAGCCATTGATTGTATCGATCAATTTTTCCAATTAATTGTTTTTTTCGTTTATCTTCAATTTCTTCTTCATAATTCGTTGCCACTAAGCCTTTGAATAATACGTTGTCTGTAATGATCATTCCGTCATGAGCAAGCATCGGTTCAAACAGCTCAAAAAAACGTTTGTACTGCCCTTTTGCGGCATCAATAAAGATCACATCATAGGGCGCCATCGTTTGGACTGTTTTAGCCGATTCCATGGCATCACCAAAGAACACGTGTATTCTTTCTTTTAACTTTAATTCCTCAATGTTCCGTGTCGCTTCTTCATAGCGTTTTGCATTTCGCTCAATCGTGAAAATTTCAGCATCTGGCAGAGCTGTCGCCATTCGAATAGCGGAGTAGCCAATCGCTGTCCCAACCTCAAGAATTTTCTTCGGCTTTTTCATCGACAGCAGCTGCAGTAAAAGCTCGATGCTCACCTTTTCCATAATTGGCACATGATGCTCTTTTGCGTATACCTCTAATTGAGCGATTGCATCAGGACTTGGGTGAATTAAATGTTCAATATAATCATTGATTTGATCATCTTCGATAGTCATTATTTGTCTAGCTCCTTCATGACTTGAAAAAGAAGAGTCCTGCCTGTTGCAGCTCTCTTTCTCGTCAATCTTTCGTTCATCTAAGTAAAAACAACCCGATATATTTTACCACAAAGAAGTGGCAATTGCGAACCTATAAAATGGATATTCCAACGAAAAAAAATGCAGGCAATCTTGTATTGTCTACAGTCTTTTTCGATTCACATGTACATTAATTACTGCCTGTGATGTATTTTGCTTTCGCTTTGTTGTGCTCATTTAACGTTTTCGTAAAGACGACTTCTCCATTTTTCTTCGCAAGGAAGTACACATAATCCGTTTTCTCTGGATGCAGTGCGGCTTTCCAGGAAGATTCACCAGCATTTGCAATAGGTCCAGGCGGTAGCCCCTTGTTGTTATACGTATTATAAGGGGATTTCACCTTAAGGTCTTTGTAATAAACGCGGGATTTATGCTCACCCAGTGCATAGAGAACGGTTGGATCAGTTTGAAGCGGCATGTCCTTTTTCAACCGGTTATAAAATACACTAGAGATTTTTGCTCGATCCGTCTTTTCCGTTGCTTCCATTTCAATCAGTGATGCCATCGTTAACACATCATGTATGGACATGTTTCTCTTTTTCATGTCTTTTTCATACGTTTTCACGTATTGATCTGTTTGTTTAATCATTGTTTCAATGATCGTTTCGAGTGATTCATCCTCACGATAAAATGGATACGTCGCAGGGAATAAATAACCTTCTAACGGATGTTTCACCTGTTTTCCATTTACCTGTGATGTCACCGTTTTCGGATATTTTTTCATTAACGTTTGAATAAAAGCAGGATCATCCAGCTTTGCTTCAACTTCCTTCGCTGAAAAATGCGTCTGGTTTGCAATAACCGCCGCAATATCAGACAGCTGTTTTCCTTCTGGAATCACAAGCTGAAAGGCGTAGTCTGTCCCTCCAGATGTCAGCTTGTGAATCAGCTTGTCTGCGTCCATCGTTTGTTTTAAATGAAAATACCCTGCTTTAAATCCGGAAGCATTTTTGTATTTAGCATAATAAGTAAAAATCGTGTCATTCGAAATGAGCCCATTTTCTTTTAAAATGCCCGCAATCTCACGGACAGATGTCCCATTTGGAATATGAATATTAATCGTTTGTTTGCTTTTTTGATCGACCGGTCCAAGTGCTGATTTAATATATAAAAAGCCTGATAATGCTGCAATGATGATGACAGCAAGAACAGATAACAGGACGATCCCCATTTTTCTTTTGAAAAATGGTCGTTTTTTTTGTTCTGAAAACATGCATGGCCCTCCTCACATCTAGCTTTTATAGTACATGATTCGACGGAGTTCGGCAATTACTTGCTCATGCATTTCATGACAGAACTTGACATAATACGGCTAAACCAACGCCGCCACCGCTTCCAATAGCAGCCATGACATAGCTTCCATTCGGTAAGGCGCGTGCTTCATAAAATAGCCTCACCATCATAGCAGCACCCGATGCGCTGTATGGATGGCCAAGACAAAGCGCTCCGCCTCTTTTATTGATCCGGTCATAAGAAATACCCAGCGTCCGGGCTATAAGCGCTACTTTCAGTGCAAAGGCTTCATTGATTTCAAACAGCGCGACATCCTCTGCCTTAATTTTCTCTTGATCTAGAAGTTTCTTGATCGCATCAATCGGAGCAGCAGCTGGAAAATGTGGATGCATCGCCGTCACAGCACTTCCGGCATATCGCAGCATAGGCTGAAAACCATTTGCCTCCGCTAACGCTCTTTCCATTACAACGACTGCTGCTGCACCGTCTGCTTCTTTGCAGCTATTGGCGGCAGTCACAGTTCCTTTTCCCGGTAAAAATACAGGCTTTGCCCGCTGGATCAGCTTCGCCACCGGTCTCATTTTAGCGGCCGCTTCATCTATGCTCAGTCCGCCAATCGAAACGATTTCCTCTGAATATGTACCACGTTTGATTGCGTCTATACTTCTTTCCCAGCTTAATTGCGCATAGTCATCTTGTTCTTTTCTTGTAACAGAAAATCTCGAGGCGGTCAGCTCTGCTGCTTCGCCCATAGCCGGATCTCCTATCCATTCAGGTGAAAAGCGGGCTTTTTCTTTCATTGGTGATCTGGAAATGCTCTCAGTCCCGCCAGCGATATACATTGAGCCCTCCCCTGATTGAACCATGACGCAAGCTGTTCGGATTGCTTCAATACCAGAGGCACACTGCCTATCAATCGTCATACCAGGAACGTGCAAAGAAAGTCCTGCTTCTAATGAGGACAGACGGGCCATATTCCCGCCGCCTCCTACAACATTGCCTAATATGACGTCGTCCGGCGTCACTCCTTGAGACAAATGCTGAATAAGGGGCGCGGCTAATTGCTCTGGACGATAATCCTTCAGCATCCCGTTTTTATCACCGAAGGGTGTCCGTTTTGCTTGTACGATTACGGCTTGCATGACAACTGCTCCTCGGCCCACTTTTTCATGCTGGCACGTGCTATTTTCCCGCCGGATGTTTCCATCATTTGATCAATGACAAGCCATTTTTTAGGCATCTTATAGGCAGCCAATTTTTCTTTGACAGCTTGCCGAATCGTCTTTTTCTGCTGTCCTTGTTCAATAATGGCAACAGGAATTTCACCCCAATATGGGTCAGGAACGCCAACCACAATCGACCGCTTCACCTCGGGCTGTTCATTTAGCACGCGCTCAATTTCCTCTGGAAAAATATTCAGCCCCCCATAGACGATCATGCCATTCTCACGGCCGCTCATATACAAATAGCCGTCTTCATCCATCCAGCCCATATCATAAACTGTCAGCCACTCCTCAGGTGGTTTCACCTCATGTAAGTAGCCCGAAAAAGACATTGGGCTCTTCACATAAATTCTTCCTGTCTCATTTGGCTGGCAGACAGTTTGATCGGCCCGCCTCACTTCGACTTGAATGGAATTAAAGGGTCGTCCGACAGAAGAAGGTTTCTGCAAAAAGTCATTTGATGATAAGTAGGAAACAAAGCTTAACTCTGATGTGCCGTAAAAATCAAAAAAAGTGACATGCGGATAGTTGGTGACAAGTTGTTTTTTCGATGAGATGCCCCAATCTGCTCCGGATGATATGACAAGAAGCGAGTTGTCACCCTTAAAAGCATCGATTTCCAGCAACGATTCTGTCATTGTCGGGACAGTATACATCACAGTGATGTCTCCTGTCTCTAAAGCTTTCTTCGCTTTCACTGGCGTAAATTTTTCTAAAAGTTTCACTGTGCCGCCAAAGTATAGGGTACTGATGGCACCATATAAAAAGTGGGGGGATAAGAGAGTGCCTGCTATAAGAACATGATCTTGATGAGTGATTCCAAATATATCGGCTGTCGTTCGAAAGCTATCGATCCATGACTGCTGACGCCTGATAAAGGCTTTAGGTGAACCCGTTGATCCTGACGTAAATCCCATATAAAAGACAGGGTCGTTCTCGCTGTCGCTTTTGTTATATGGACCGTGTGTGATCAGGCTCATTCTTTCGATCCACTCAGATAAAGAAAGAACCGGCATGTCTACGCTGTGTTTTTCAAATCTTTTCATATATCGATCCTCTATAATGACAAGAGCTGCCTCACTTAACAAGAGCTTTTCTACACATTCTTCATGGCCCCATCTCAGATCAAGCGGGATAGCTGTCCACCCGGCACAGGCAGCGCCAGCAAATATTTGTAGAAAAGAAGCACCATTTGATAATAAAAAAGCGACTCTTTTTTGCTCATGAGCCGTTCGTTGCAGCCATTGTGCCGATGTCTGGACACGTTCATACCAATCTTGATAAGTGATCCTTTCTTTTCCATCAATGATGGCGATATGATCTGGGTTCATTTCTGCATGTAATGCATAGCTTTCCGTTATTCTGTTCAAACTGCACGCCTCCCTTTATGCTCATCCCTTTTTCGATATGACATGGCCTCAATGATTTTCATCGTGAGAACGGCACACATGCCCGCTTTGATAAGATCGCCTGGAATATAAATCAGACTAAGAAGAGCTGCCTGAGTGACCTTTATATCCATCATCATCGCTTGAAAAGGAATGCCGGATAGATACAAAATCCCAATACTGCATACCGCAAAGATCATAAAAAGACGCAGAGCGGTCACTCTTTTCAGACGGTTTATCCACAAACTAATCATGAGGGTAGCCACTGGATAAGCAAGTAAAAATCCACCGCTTGGTCCAAAAAAGACCCCAATTCCGCCTCTCCCACCAGACAAAAGAGGTGCGCCTGCTGCCACAACCAAGAGAAACAGAAGTAAACTGATCAGTGCCTGCTTTGGCTTTAACAGCCCCCCAGCAAGCAAAAGACCTGCCGTTTGCAATGTGATGGGTACAGGTGTAAACGTAAGTAATATCGGTGGGATCAACCCTAACATCCCGATAACCGCTGTCATTAACGCCATTTGCATCATATCTTGAATTTTCAACATTCATGCCCCTCACTCAATTCGTTATTAAAATTAGAGTAAAAGGTACAGTTTATTATGTCAACATAAAATAAAATAAAGTTAACATATTGACCGTAAAAAAAAGACCTGTGAAAGAAAGATCACTAAGATCCGCTCACAGGCCTTTTATTCGTTCTATTCTTCGTCTTCTTCTTGATCTAAGAACGTATTTAACGTTTCTTCAATCATATCCCACTCTTCATCCGTTTCAATCGGCTCTAGCTCGCCATCTTCACCGTTTTCGTTTGGCGTGAAGCTTGATGCATGAATTTCAATTTCTTCATTGTCTTGCTCAGAAATTGGGTAGTAAAGAACATATGATTTGTTAAAATGGTCGCTTTCAAAAGTAAATAGTACTTCGCAAAGCTGTTCATTTCCATTATCATCAACGATTGTAATTTGCTTTTCTCCGTGTTCCATTTAATTCACCTCATTTTAATTTAAGCTGTCTAAATACCCTTGCAGGATCATAACAGCCGCCATTTTATCAATGACTTTTTTACGTTTTTGTCTGCTCACATCTGCAGAGATGAGCATTTTTTCTGCTGCCATTGTCGACAGACGCTCGTCCCAAAGCACAACAGGAACATTGTACGTGTTTTCTAGCACTTTCGCAAATGATTGGCTGGCTTCGCCTCTAGGACCTACCGTACCGTTCATATTTTTTGGAAAGCCAAGTACGATTTTATCCGTTCCGTATTGCGCGACGATCTCAGACAGGCGGCTGAGACCGAAGTCTCCGCCTGCTTCATCAATTTTAATTGTTTCAATCCCTTGCGCTGTCCATCCCATTTCATCACTGATCGCAACACCAAGGGTTTTCGTGCCTAAATCTAAGCCTAAAATTCTCATGTTTTACGCCTCTTTATGTGTCTCTAAGTACGATTTAACCAATTCCTCAATTAATTCGTCTCGTTCTAGCTTACGAATTAGGTTGCGTGCATCCTGATGTCTCGGAATATAAGCAGGGTCGCCTGACAGCAAGTATCCGACAATTTGATTGATCGGGTTGTATCCTTTTTCTTGGAGTGCATCATGTACTGTAATGAGCACTTCATTCACATTGGTTTCAGCTGAATCATCAGAGAAGTTAAACTTCATTGTCTTATCAAATGAACTCACTGCTTCTTGCACCTCTCTTCCAACATTCTACTAGCAAGCTTTTTTCTAACCGCTCATCTAATACCATTATTCTACACTACATCGCCTGATTATAAAACGGATTTGACAGATTCTTCGACAGTTGCCAGTGCTTCTTCTAGCTTTTCTGGTTGTTTACCGCCTGCTTGTGCCATGTCTGGACGTCCGCCTCCGCCTCCGCCGCAGATTTCAGCTGCCTGCTTCACAAGTTTCCCTGCATGCAAACCTTTTTCGATGACGTCTCTTGTCACTCCTGCTGAAATGTTTACTTTTCCGTTTTGAACAGCTCCGAGCACAATGACAGCTGACCCTAATTTGGCTTTTAAGTCATCGACCATTGTTCTTAAATGGTTCATGTCTTTCGCGTTTACTTTTTCAGTTAACACTTTCACTCCGCCGATATCTGTCACTTTCTCTAAAATAGAGCCTGCTTCAGCCTGGCTTAATTTTGCAAGAAGAGATTCGTTTTCTCTTTGAACCTCTTTTAAATCTGCCTGTAATGAAACGATACGTTTTGGTACATCTTTCGTATTTGACTTCAGCTCACTCGCTGCCTGTTCTAAAATGGCCAGCTGGTCATTTAATTCTTCGTATGCACCTTTACCAGTCACAGCCTCAATCCGGCGTGTTCCAGCACCAATACCCGATTCAGATGCAATTTTAAACAATCCGATTTCCGCCGTGTTTTGCACGTGACAGCCGCCGCATAGCTCGATGCTGTAATCGCCTACCTGGACAACGCGGACAATATCGCCATACTTCTCGCCAAAGAGCGCCATTGCACCCATTTCTTTTGCTTCAGCAATCGGCTTCAGGTCAATAGCAACAGAGATGCCTTCCCAGATCTTTTCGTTCACGATTTTTTCAATCTGAGACAATTCTTCTTTTGTCACTTGTCCAAAGTGAGAGAAATCAAAGCGCAGTCTATTTTCATTCACCAATGATCCCGCTTGGTTCACGTGGCTGCCCAATACATCTTTTAGCGCCTGATGCAAAAGATGTGTCGCTGTATGGTTTTTCACAATGCCTTTTCGAAGAGCTGATTCCACTTCTGCAGTGACTTCAAGTCCTTTTTTGGCTGTACCGCTTACGACTACTCCTTCATGGACATGCTGACCGTTTGGTGCCTTCTTCACATCTTTGATGTCAATGATGACTTCTTCGCTTTTTAATGTTCCTTTATCAGCCACTTGTCCGCCGCTTTCCGCATAGAAAGGTGTTTCATCTAACAAGATTTGCACCGTATCGCCTTCGTGTGCTTCTGTGACAATTTCACCATTTTGAAGCAATTCGACAATATGGGCATCTGCCGTTAGATTTTCGTAGCCAACGAAGGTGCTCTCTACTTTAATATCTCCTAGAGCGCCGCCTTGAACCTGCATACTGCCGACATCTTGTCTCGCATTTCTTGCACGTTCACGCTGCTTCTCCATCTCCGCCTGGAAGCCTTCTCGATCAACTGTCATGTTCTCATCTTCTGCGTATTCTTCTGTCAGCTCAACAGGGAATCCATACGTGTCATACAGCTTAAATACATCTTCACCTGAAATCTGCGTGTTGCCTTTGTCTATTTCTTTTTTGATGACTTCTGACAAAATAGCTAACCCTTCGTTCAGTGTTTCATGGAAGCGTTCTTCTTCATTTTTGATGACTTTCGCAATAAATTCTTCTTTTGCTTGTACATCTGGGTAGAAATCCTTCATGATTTCCGCAACAACTGGTACTAAATCATACATAAACGGGCGATGGATGTGAATGGTTTTTGCATAACGCACTGCACGGCGAAGCAAACGTCTTAACACATACCCGCGGCCTTCATTGGAAGGAAGCGCTCCATCACTTACAGCAAAGGCAACCGTCCGGATGTGGTCAGCAATTACTTTAAATGCTGTATCTTTTTCCTTTGTCTCGCCATAGCTTTCTCCGGAGATGGTTTCAGCTGCACGAATAATTGGCATGAATAGATCTGTATCAAAGTTCGTTGGCACGTTTTGAATGACGGATACCATTCGTTCAAGACCCATCCCTGTATCAATGTTTTTCTTCGGCAGCGGCGTGTATGATCCATCTGGATTATGGTTAAATTCAGAGAACACAAGATTCCACACTTCTAGATAACGCTCATTTTCTCCGCCAGGATATAATTCTGGATCGTTCATGTCGTCACCGTATGATTCACCGCGGTCATAGAAAATTTCCGTATTCGGTCCACTTGGTCCCTCGCCAATATCCCAGAAGTTTCCTTCAAGGCGGATAATACGTTCTTCAGGTACACCTATTTTATCTCTCCATAGAACATACGCTTCTTCGTCCTCTGGATGGACTGTTACAGATAACAAATTCGGATCAAAGCCAATCCACTCATCACTAGTGAGGAATTCCCACGCCCATTCGATGGCTTCTTCTTTAAAATAGTCACCAATAGAGAAGTTGCCGAGCATTTCAAAGAACGTATGATGACGTGCTGTCTTTCCTACATTTTCAATATCATTTGTACGAATCGATTTTTGTGCGTTGCAAATACGCGGATTGTCAGGTACGACGCGGCCATCAAAGTATTTCTTTAATGTTGCCACGCCGCTGTTGATCCACAAAAGTGTCGGATCGTCATGCGGTACGAGTGACGCACTCGGTTCTACAGCATGTCCTTTTTCTTTAAAAAAGTCTAAAAACATTTGGCGTACTTGAGCTGAAGTTAAAGTTTTCATTCAAAAATCCTCCCTTATCATTCATCAATCTCCACACAAACGAAAAAACATCCCGCCCTATGCAAGCACAAAACGACTTACACAGGGACGAGATGCTCTCGCGGTACCACCCTGATTATAGACCTATTCGTCTATCACCTTCACATCCGATAACGCCGGAAGAGAGCGGCAGTGTTTATCTGCACTCGGGACTAGCTTCCGTTAAAGGTCTGATAAGGCTTTTCTCAGCAACATAAAGCCTCTCTCTGCAACAGCTTTTTAACGTACTCGGGTCCGTCATTGAATTCAGTATGTATGAATCGAAATTATTATAGACAACTCGGCTCCTCTTGTCAATGAACGCTTCGTCTCATGAGGATATATTGCACAATGATCACCCTGATTATAGCGGCAGTTGGTACGGCTAAAATCATGCCAATTAACCCAAATAACTCTCCTCCTGCTAGCAAGACAAGCATAATGACGACAGGATGCATATGAAGGCTTCTCCCTACAATGATCGGGCTGAGGACATTGCTTTCTAAAAATTGCAGCACCGCTACTGTAATCAGCACAATAATAACCGATTTAACCGAGATGGTAAACGCAATAAAGACAGCGGGAACCGCACCAATAATCGGTCCAAAATACGGAATGACATTCGTTGCGCCAATCAGCATACCTAGGACAAGCGGATAAGGGATATGAAACAGCCAAAGCACAATGGCGGCTGCACCGCCAATTAATGAACAGACAAGCAGCTGCCCTCTAATATAATTACCAAGCGATTCATCAACTGCCTTCACAAACGCATGACCCCTCTTCCGAAATGAGGGCGGCGTCAAATACCATGCAGCCCGCTTCATCGTATTCATGTCCTTCACCATATAAAAAACCAGAAAAGGAATGAGTGCTGCAACTAATGCGTAATCAAGTAATACTTTACAGCTAAGAATCATCCGCTCCGCGCCGTTAGCTGCATATGTCTCCGATTGAACAATTAAGCGATCCAAGCGGTCGTGAAGTCCGTCGGGCCAATGACTAGTATGATGATGAATATGAGATAAGGCACCATTATACGTTTCAGCAAGCACAGGAATTTGTTCTGACAGCTCATTTAACTGCTTGATCATGACAGGCGCCCCTTTATAAACCGCAAAACCAATCCCGCCAAAAAACAGCACATAAATCAATAAGAGACTAACAGTCCTTGGTAAGCCCCCCGCGTGCAATCTTTCCACTATCGGATAAAGCAGATAAGAAATAAAAATGGCAATGAGAAGCGGAATCAGAACCGCCTTTAACAACAAAAAAATAGGCATCCATAACTCGTCGAGCTGCAGTAAAATGAGCAAGGATGCAAGGACAAGCAGGACCCCTGCGGCATATATCAGAAATTGGATCGGACGTTTCTTCACCTTTTTCACCTCTTTTCTTATTGTTTATCCATCTTCTGTAATTATCCATATAAATAAAATTTGTCCTAACTTTGTTAAAAATGAATACACATGAAACATACAGCTCCATCCAAAGTCACTAAAATGTCTACACTGAATATTCCATCATGTACAAGAGGAGGTTCTTCATGATCACATTCGAAGAAGTCAACAAGCATTATGGCCAGTTCCATGTACTTAAGGACATTAACCTACATATTCAAAAAGGTGAGGTTGTCGTGATCATCGGTCCTTCAGGATCAGGTAAAAGCACGATGCTCAGATGCATCAATCGTCTTGAAAGCATTGATGAGGGAAAGGTACTCGTCAACGAAGTGCCTGTTCAGCATCCGAAGACCAACATCAATCTTGTCAGGCAAAATATCGGGATGGTGTTTCAGCATTTTCACCTCTACCCTCATAAGACGGTACTTGAAAACATTATGCTTGCGCCAATGAAGGTGAAAAAGGTGAGCAAGGAAGATGCGAGGGAAACAGCCGAATTTTATTTAAATAAAGTCGGCATTCCTGATAAAGCTGACGCCTACCCTTCAAGACTCTCAGGCGGACAGCAGCAGCGTGTTGCGATTGCAAGAGGGCTTGCGATGAAGCCAGAGGTCATGCTTTTCGACGAACCGACATCCGCACTTGACCCAGAGATGATTGGAGAGGTACTAGATGTGATGAAGCAGCTCGCCCGAGAAGGAATGACCATGGTTGTCGTCACACATGAGATGGGATTTGCCAGAGAAGTGGCCGACCGCATTGTCTTTATTGATGAAGGCAGAGTTCTTGAAGAGTCAACACCGGCTGCATTTTATGAGAAACCGCGCGAGAAACGCGCTCAGATTTTTTTAAGCCGTATTTTAAATCATTAGGGGGAATGTTTTGATGAAAAAAATGAAACGCTTTGGCCTGCTGCTCTTTATGACTTGCTGTATTGCTGCATTACCTGCTTGCGGATCTGACGAAAAAGGCTCGACTGATGTAAAACAAGGAAGCTCTTTAGAAGCCATTCAGAAAGACAAAAAAATCATATTCGGGGTCAAGAATGATACACGTCTCTTCGGTCTAAAAAATCCTAGCAGCGGAGATATCGAAGGATTTGATATCGATATTGCTAAAGCCATCGCAAAGGAAATGCTCGGCGATGAAGGAAAAGCAGAATTCAAAGAAGTGACATCGAAAACGAGAATCCCTTTACTACAAAAAGGCGATATTCATGCGATCGTCGCGACCATGACAATTACAGAAGAGCGTAAAAAAGAAGTCAATTTCTCTGATGTTTACTTTGAAGCAGGACAATCACTGCTTGTGAAAAAAGGAAGCGACATTCAATCGATTGATGATCTTAAAAAAGGGACGAAAGTGCTTGCAGTGAAAGGATCTACTTCTTCTCAAAATATTCGCGAAAAAGCACCTGAAGCGTCTGTATTAGAATTTGAGAACTATCAGGAGGCTTTTACAGCTTTAAAATCAAACCAAGGGCAAGTGCTGACAACCGATAATGCGATCTTATTTGGTATGGCAGATGAGGATTCAAATTACGAAGTCGTCGGCGACACCTTTACGGATGAGCCTTATGGCATTGCTGTGAAAAAAGGTGATCAGAAATTAACAGCTGCGATCAATAAAGCCCTAAAAACCTTAAAAGACAATGGAGAGTATGACAAGATTCATCAAAAATGGATCAAAGAATAACCGTTTGACTTGTGAAGAATGATTCTCTCAGGGTGAGCCGCTCATTGGCTCCCCTGTTGATCAGGAAGGAAGTGAACTGATTGCTGCGGTTTTCCATTCTTATTGAAAATTTTCATCTTTATGTAGAAGGCTTCAAATATACCGTTGGTGCAAGTGTCATTGCTTTGATTGGAAGCTTTTTGATCGGTACACTCATTGCCATTATGAGAATTGCGCCACTCAGGCCGCTTAACTGGTTAGGAACGGCTTATGTGGAATTTATTCGGAATATTCCGTTATTATTAATTACATTCGTTTTCTTCTTTGGTTTACCCGTGCTAGGCATTGTAGCAGATGGCTTCACCGCTGGCACGATCGCCCTTGCCATTTATACCTCTGCTTTTATTGCTGAAGCCATTCGCGCAGGGATACAAGCTGTACCGCTTGGACAAATGGAAGCCGCCCGCGCATCAGGTCTGTCCTATGGCGGGACGATGCGGTATATCATTCTGCCGCAAGCGATTAAAATTGTCATTCCCCCTCTTGGGAATCAATTTATTAACCTTGTCAAAAACTCCTCTATTTTAGGTGTCATTGCAGGGTTTGATCTCATGTATCAAGGAGACCTCATCGCTTCTAGAACATTTGTGACATTTGATGTCTACATCTTTGTTGCCATGTTCTATCTGTTATTAACGATTCCGCTCAGTTTAGGCGTTGGTTATTTAGAAAAAAGATTAGCAAGAAGCCACTAGAAAGGAGGAAACATCATCATGGATTTTATAGGTGCCTACCAGCCTGATCATCTCGCCTTTTTACTTGAAGGATTTGCTGTCACCTTAAAAGTGGCTTTTATCTCCATCATTTTGAGCTTTCTCATTGGATTAGTCATTGGCACATTGCGGTTCGCTCAAATTCCGGTTTTATCAAAGTTACTTGCGGTCGTCGTAGAAACCATTCGAAACCTTCCGCTCTTACTGATCATCTTTTTCACTTATTTTGCACTGCCTGAAATCGGCATTAAGCTGAGCATCACAGCCTCAGCCATTGCAGCTTTAACCGTATTTGAATCAGCGATGCTGTCAGAAATTATTCGAAGCGGTTTAAAATCAATTGATAAGGGGCAGATCGAAGCAGCCAGGTCTTCTGGTTTAACCTATATCCAAACGTTAAAAATGATTATTATGCCGCAGGCTTTACGCCGAATGGTACCGCCGATTGTCAGTCAATTTATTTCTCTTTTAAAAGATACATCGCTTGCTGTTGTCATTGCACTTCCAGAACTTTTGCATCACGCTCAAATATTAAATGGCCAGAGCCAGTCTTACTTAATGCCCATTTTCCTCTTAGCGGCAATGATGTATTTTGTCGTCAATTTCAGCTTATCATTACTAGCACGCCGATTAGAATACAGGCAGGCATAAAAAAGGCATCCGTTTTTGGCGGATGCCTCAGCGTGTAGACAAACCCTCGCATTCGGTGTCAGGTCTGCGCTCCGGTGCTCACGAATGTCAAATTCGCTCTGCTCCGGTACTCGACCTTCCTAGGCTGCAAAGGTTTTCTATCACGCTGAAAATGAAAACAAAGGGCTAAAATCAAGATCATTTTAGCCCTTTGTCAACAATCTGGGACATCCGCTTTTGGCGGATGCCTTTTTGTTTACATCATTCTCATAACACGTTTTCTTATCTTTTTCATATCCCGCTTTGATGGCATATCATATCGACTTGCAAAGTGATATGCGAGTGCACCTGCACCAAGCGTTAATAGTGAAGAAGTCATTTTGCCCATTCGAAATTCCCCCTTAACACTTATAGTTGAATTGAACGTTCATCATCACTAAACAGATCATCTAAGCTGCTTAGTGTCCCGTCTTCTTCCACTTGGTGTGTAGATATTTTGCCTTTTGACAGCGTCAATTCAATAAAACAGCCCCAGCAATAATATTGATTGACCCCAATTTTTCCGATGTCTTTACATTTGCAATTTGGGCAAATGAGCATAATCAGCACCTCTTTACGTTCGGTTTAGAACAAGTGCTTCCTTTTGAACGTTGATCAAGGTTCCGGCAGCCTGCAGCTGTTTTCGAATCCCTGATAGCTCTGTAAAGAAGCCGTCCGAGAGTTCATATGCTACGATTGTGCCCGAATTTGTGCAAAAGTATACATCTTCCAAAATGCCTAAATTTTCACCGTCAGGCGACTGCATCATTTTCTTTTTCAATTTCGAAAATAAGAAGGATGGGGCGGAGGAATCCATGCCTACTCCCTCCTGGCAGCTCACATATAAGCCTTTGTCTGTCAGCTGATCACCAGCAGAGAACGGAACGAGTGCACAGTCTTTCTTTTTCCCATCTAACACATATCCTCCACAGCTGCCTCCGGCTAATAAGCAAATATCTTTAATGGAACCAAGTGAATGAGACAGCTCACCTGTATAGATTGACATTCCTTCAAGCTCTCGACATGTTCTCAAAATGTGCTCAACCACCTTTTGCGGAACAGTCTTATCGTGTGCGTTTGCTTCGATACTCATACGAAGAAATGGCTTCCATGAACGGAATATGAGGATTTCTTTTCACGCTTAAAAGGCTCCCATATGGAAGCCTTTTATTCATGCATAAAATCAAACGGAGTGATTCCCTCCATGCCAATATTTGCGTCATGTACGCTAAACGGCAGCTCTTTTTGGAGTGCGGCAAGCTCCGCATCCATAACTTCATTAGTTTGCATCAGCCGCATCGTTAAGGACGTTTGTCTGAGCGAATCCTCATTGTTTTTCACGCCCCACTTCAGCGCTGATTCCTCGCCGCACAGGATTAAAAACTTTTTACTTCGTGTAATGGCTGTGTACAGCAGATTTCGCCGCAGCATTCTGTAGTAGCTTCTCACGACTGGCAGCACAACGATGGGGAATTCACTGCCTTGTGATTTGTGGATGGAGCAGCAATAGGCATGTGTAAATTGATGAAAATCCTTTTTTGTAAAGGTGATTTCATTCCCATCAAAGGAGATCACAGCCATGTCTTCTTTTTCCGTGTTTTCTTTCGCATAAAAAATCGAGACAATTTCGCCGATATCACCGTTAAAAATATTGTTCTCCGGCTGATTCACAAGCTGAAGCACTTTATCACCGGTCCGGTACACCACATCACCAAACGGGATTTCTCTGCCCTTTGGTTTTTTAGGATTCAAAATATGTTGCAGCATTTTATTGAGCTCATTAATGCCTGCTTTCCCTTTATACATTGGGGCAAGCACTTGAATGTCTTTTGCTGAATAGCCTTTTTGAGCAGCATTGCTGACGACTTTCTCAATCACTTCTTTCATTTGATCAGCTGAGCATTTTATGAAGGATCGGTCCTTTGAACGTGCGGTAATATCTTTTGGCAGGACACCATTTTTCATATCATGCGCAAGTTCAACAATGCTGGAGCCGTCTGCCTGCCGGTAAATATCTGTCAGGGTAACAGCTGGCACGGCTTGTGAGGCAAGCAGGTCTCTTAATACTTGGCCTGGTCCGACAGATGGAAGTTGATGTTCATCTCCTACCATGATCACTTGGATATGATCAGGAATCGCTTTAAACAAATGATTGGCAAGCCAAATATCGAGCATACTTGATTCATCAATGATGACAAGCTTTCCTTCAATCGGCTGTTCCTCATCATGCGAAAAGCCCTCGGATCCGTTCCAGCCTAGCAGCCGGTGAATCGTTACAGCTGGAAGCCCTGTTGATTCTGTCATCCGTTTAGCTGCTCGTCCAGTTGGCGCCGCAAGCACAAATGGAAAGGATTCATCTTTTTTGTAATCACTCGGATCAAGAGATACACCGTGAAGGTCACTGTAAAGCTCAACAATCCCTTTAATGACCGTTGTCTTCCCAGTCCCTGGTCCGCCTGTTAAAAGCAGCATCGGGGACATGAGTGCCTTTTGAATCGCTTCCTTTTGTGTCGGCGCATACTGGACGCCAAGCCGTTCCTCAAGCTCGCCAAGTGCGAGCAGGAATTCTGATTCAGGGAATTGATCTGCATATTCCGTTTGGGAGACGATCTTTTGTATCCGTTTGGCGACACTTTGCTCGGCATAAAATAAGGACGGATGATAGCAGCGCTCATCTTCAATGATCATCTCTTTCCCTTCGCCAAGTGCAATGATCTGATTGGCGACATCTATTTCCGTCACTTTGTACTCATTGCCTGTCTGATTGAGCAGCTTGCGGGTTTCGACAATTAAATCCTTCGTTTGTATGTACGTATGACCGTCCTGAAGACTGGCTGTCTCAACTGTATAAAGCAGGGCTGCACGGATTCGCTCTGGGTCATTTCCTGAGATGCCGGTTCTAGCGCCAAGCTCATCCGCCTTAATAAATCCGATCCCCTCGACATCCTTGACGAGCTGATACGGGTTTTCTTCAATCTTTTGTAGCGTTTCACTCTCGTACACTTGGTATATCTTCATGCTGAGCTGCGGACCAAAGCCATATTGATTCAGGCTGATCATGATTTGTTCCAATCCTTGATGCTCCTGGAGCGCTGCGGCCAGCTTATCTGCCTTCTTTTTTGATAAGCGCGGAACGTCATACAAAACAGCTGGGTCACGCATGATTTTATGAAGCGTTTGATTGCCAAGCTGCCCCACAATTTCTTCCGCCGTCTTTTTCCCTATCCCTTCGAATAAATCACTTGAGAGATAATGAATGATTCCTTGCTTTGTTGTCGGTACTTCCTTTTGAAAATGAGTGGCCTGAAACTGTTCACCAAATTTCGGATGGCTTGTGACTTTGCCATAGAAGGTGTAAGTTTCTTCCTCATGAAGTGCTGGGAAGTAGCCTGTGACAGATGCTGTTTTTTCCTCTAAGTTTTCCGATGTTTCAATCACTTTCACCTTTAACACCGAGTATAAATTACTTTCATTATGGAAAATAACGGCTTGAACTGTCCCCTTTAAAAACGGTTCGTCCTCAAGCTTCATTTGATCTGGATGTTCCTGCACAGGTCTTCCCTCCTTCCGTCTATTCTGCTTCTTGAATCAGCTTTTGCGCATGTAGTGCCAGCATATGGTCAGGCTGCACATCAATGGCTTTTCTTAGCATCTCAAGTGCTTCGTCTTTTTTCTCTAAGTATGCATACGCAACCCCTAAATTATAAAAGGCATCCGCATGGTGCGGATCACGCGCAACCACCTCGGTAAAGGTTGTCACCGCTTCTTCCAGCAATTGTTCATTGGCTAAGCACATCCCAAATTGGAATCTTGCTTCATTATCTTCTTCATTCAGTTCGATGGCACGCTGAAGATAAGGCATCGCGAGCTTCGGCTGCTCTAATTTGATGAGCGTCTGCCCCAGCATATAAAATAAATCACTATTTTCCATGCCAGCTTGTAGTGCTTGTTCAAAATAGTCTTTTGCTTTCATAAAGTCTTCTTTTAATGTGTATACATTTCCTGCCCCGTAATAGGCTGCAGCTGCGGTTTGATCGAGTTCAACGGCTTTTTGAAAGAAGTTTAACGCATGTTCAAATTCATTGATGCTTGAAAGCAAGTTCGCAAAATTAATATATGGAACCGGATCTTTCGGGCTTTCTTCAATGGCTTTCGTAAAAGCTTCCGCTGCTTTTTCGATGTTTCCCTGATTTAAGGCTTCTATGCCGATTTCGTTATGATTCATTCGCTCTCTCATCCTTTCATTAAAAAACCTCAACAGCGACGTTGAGGTTTTGAAAACATGTTACACATACGACAGCTTTTGACCGTCCTTGAAAACATCGTCAATTGTTCCGCCGCCCAGGCATTCGTCGCCATCATAAAAGACAACCGCTTGTCCTGGTGTGACAGCACGAACGGGTTCATCAAAAATGACCATCGCTTCTTGCTCACCTGTCATTTTGACCTTCACATGGTGATCTTCTTGACGGTATCTGAATTTAGCTGTGCATGTTAATTCACCGTTTTCACCGACAATATGAGGACGAGTCCAGCTGATATTGACGGCTGAAATGCTTTCAGAATATAAAAGTGGATTGTGGAAGCCTTGTTCGACAAACAGGATATTTTGTTCCAAGTCTTTTCCAACGACAAACCAAGGATCACCGCTGCCGCCAATGCCAAGACCTTGGCGCTGACCGATCGTGTAATACATCAGTCCATCGTGCTCCCCTTTGACTTCTCCGTCCATCGTCTGCATCACGCCAGGCTGTGCAGGCAAATATTGACTGAGGAACGTTTTAAAGTTTCTTTCCCCAATAAAGCAAATACCCGTTGAATCTTTTTTCGTTGCGGTTGCGAGCTCTGCTTCTTTTGCCAATTCACGAACCTTTTTCTTCTCTAGATCACCGATTGGGAACATGACTTTATCAAGCTGTTCCTGAGTCAGCTGATTTAAGAAATACGTTTGGTCTTTGTTGGCATCAAGACCTCTTAGCATTTTAACTTCATCGCCAGTTCTGTCGACGCGCGCATAGTGGCCTGTTGCTAAATAATCCGCACCGAGTGACAATGCATGCTCGAGGAACGCTTTGAACTTAATTTCTTTGTTACACATGACATCAGGGTTTGGCGTTCTGCCCGCTTTATATTCATCAAGGAAATATTGAAACACTTTGTCCCAATATTGCTTCTCGAAATTCACTGCATAATAAGGGATTCCAATTTGGTTACACACGCGGATGACATCTTCATAGTCCTCCGTTGCTGTACATACACCATTTTCATCTGTGTCATCCCAGTTTTTCATAAATATGCCGATTACATCATAGCCTTGCTCCTTTAGCATAAGAGCAGCAACTGATGAATCGACTCCTCCGGACATACCGACCACAACTCTTGTGTCTTCTGGTCTTTTTGTCATCTTCATCAACTCCATTTTCAATGAAACAGCATGTGCGTTTCGTTCTTCAGGTGCCTGGCTGTTTCATTTTTCACACACGAACAAAAGAGGAACGTTTATTTGGCTAAGCGTTTGACAACAGCTGCTATCTTGCGCGCCGCCTGCTTCACATGATCCTCTTCATTCCCAAGACCGAAGCTTATTCTGACTGAGGACGTCAGCTTGTCTGCTTCTTCGCCATACATGGCGCTTAACACGTGCGAAGGAAGGACGGATCCAGCCGTACATGCAGATCCACTTGAAACAGCAATCCCTTCCATATCTAAATTCACAAGTAACGATTCAATGGAAACGCCCGGGAAATGAACATTTAAAATGTGCGGCAATGTCTCTTTCGGGTGCCCATTGATAGAGAAATTGAGTGATTCCTCTTCGAATACTTGCAGCATGATTTCTTTGAGCTTACCATAATGCATGGCTTTTTCTCTTCTATTTTGCTTCGTTAATTGAACAGCTTCTGCAAGTCCCACGATCCCTGCCACATTTTCAGTGCCAGCACGGCGTTTTCTTTCTTGTTCTCCTCCGAAAATTTGCGGAGAAAGTTTCACGCCTTCGTTTACATATAAAAAGCCCGTTCCCATTGGACCATTTAGCTTATGGCCAGAAGCAGATAAGAGATCAATATGAAGGTCTGCTACATCGATTGGCATTGTTCCAAACGCCTGCACGGCGTCTGTATGAAAATGAGCAGTGTGATTGTGTAAAAGCTCGCCAATGTCTTTGATTGGCTGAATCACACCTGTTTCATTATTGCCGTACATGATGGTCACAAGAATCGTATCATCTTTTAATGCTTGTTTTAGTTGTTCAAGACGAATCAATCCAGTTTCATCTACATCTAAATATGTCACATCAAATCCTAGCTTCTCTAGGCGTTCACATGTGTGCAGCACCGCATGATGCTCTGTTTTTGCTGTGATGATATGTTTTCCTTCATGCTGTCTTGCCATGGCCACACCTGTAATCGCCAGGTTGTCCGCCTCTGTTCCTCCACTTGTGAGGATGATCTCCTGAGGTTTACAGTGTAATTCTCCTGCAATCACTTCTCTTGCTTCATCGAGCCACTTTCTTGCCTCGCGCCCATATGAATGAATACTAGAGGGATTGCCAAATATCTCTGTAAAGTAAGGCATCATCTTGTCCACAATACGCTGATCCATCGGCGTTGTGGCCGCATGATCTAAATAGATTCGTTCCATTTCCGGTACACCTCTGATCTAAATATAGAACATATACGCGTCTTGATTCCCGTCATCTGTATAGCTTGCCAAGTCTTCAAGAGTTGTATTGTCTAGTACGTCTTTTACTGCATCACGAATCCGAATCCAGAGTTCACGTTTTGCTGGTTCTTCGTTTTCGATGACTTCGACAGGACTAATCGGTCCTTCTAATACACGAATAATATCACCGGCTGTGATCTCGTTTGGTTCATGTGCAAGAACATAGCCACCATATGCACCGCGAATACTTTTCACAAGACGGGCATTCCGAAGTGGTGATACAAGCTGCTCTAAATAATGCTCAGACAAATTATTGTTTTGAGCGATTGATTTTAATGATGTGGGGCCTTCTCCATGTTTTTTAGCTAATTCGATCATGATCGTCAGACCATATCTGCCTTTAGTTGAAATTTTCAAGTTAAACACCTCTGCGTTTTCTATTCTATGTCATCAATTATTTTTCTGATTTCATATACGCTTATATAGACCAAAAGCAATTATATCATACTTTCAGCCAACTTTCATTTGCCGGTTCTAAGCGCTTTAGGAGGACGCATCCCTTTTCTATTTGAAGAAATTTCGGTACTCTATACAAACAAGACATTGCTTTAGGAGAGATAATCATGAAACCTTTAGCGTACCGGATGCGCCCAAGTCATATTGAAGACATCATTGGGCAGGAGCATCTCGTTGGAGAAGGTCAAATTATTAGACGAATGGTCGAGGCGAAACATTTATCCTCGATGATTTTATACGGACCGCCGGGCATAGGCAAAACATCGATTGCAACCGCGATCGCTGGCAGTACAAGCATTGCGTTTCGTACATTGAATGCGGTCATTCATAACAAAAAAGATATGGAAGCTGTTGCCGCTGAAGCGAAAATGAGCGGTCAGGTGATCCTTATTTTAGACGAGGTTCACAGGCTCGATAAAGGAAAGCAGGATTTCCTTCTTCCTTATTTAGAAAATGGCATGATCATTTTAATTGGCGCAACGACGGCTAACCCTTATCATGCGATCAACCCTGCCATCCGAAGCCGGACACAAATATTTGAGCTAAAACTGCTTGAAACAGAGCAAATCAAGGCTGCGTTAACAAGAGCGTTACAGGATGAACATCGCGGACTTGGCAGTTATCAGGTGACAGTGGACGATGAAGCGATGAATCATTTTGCCAATGGATGCGGTGGAGACGTACGCTCTGCTTTAAATGCGTTAGAGCTAGCTGTCTTATCGACAAAAGCAGATGAGACTGGGCATATCATGATCACTCTTGCGGCAGCAGAAGAATGTTTACAAAAAAAGAGCTTCTCCCATGATAAGGACGGGGATGCCCATTATGATGTCCTTTCAGCTTTTCAAAAATCCATTAGAGGATCTGACGCAGATGCGGCGCTGCATTACCTTGCCAGACTGATTGAAGCAGGAGACCTTGAAAGCATATCAAGGAGATTACTCGTGATGGCTTACGAGGATATTGGTTTAGCTAGTCCGCAGGCCGGTCCTCGTGTGTTAAGCGCTGTTCAAACAGCAGAAAGAGTCGGCTTCCCTGAAGCACGCATTCCGCTGGCTAACGCAGTCATTGAACTGTGTCTTTCTCCTAAGTCCAACTCAGCATATAAGGCGATTGATGCGGCGCTCGGTGACATTCGCTCAGGGAAAATTGGTGAAATCCCTGTTCATTTAAAGGATGCTCACTACAAAGGAGCCACAGCACTTGGCAGAGGCGTCGATTACTTATACCCACACGATTATGAAAACGGCTGGGTGAAGCAGCAATACTTACCTGATCCGCTGAAAAACAAGCAATACTATGAACCGAAGCAAACAGGCAAATTTGAAGGCGCACTGAAACAGGTATATGAGAATTTAAAACGCCAAAAATAAAAAAAGCCCCCTGCATGTCAGCAGGCGGGCTGTTTATTTATCCTTCACACGTGTAATTGGAATATCTTTTAAAAGCTGCATAATGACATGACCACCCATGATCAGCCCTGCAACAGACGGGACGAACGCATTGGATGATGGCGGCATTTGTGCCTTGCGAATCTTCGCTTCATCATTTCCAACTTCTTTTCTAACATCTTCGCGAATCACAATCGGACTTTCATCAGAGAAAATGACTTCAATTCCTTTACGAATCCCTTCTTTGCGCAGACGCGTTCTCACGACTTTTGCAATTGGGTCGGTATGTGTTTTTGAAATGTCATCAATTTTGAAGCGGGTCGGATCAGTTTTGTTTGCAGCCCCCATACTCGAAATGATGTTCACATTGCGTTTCAGGCACTCTTTCATTAAATGAATTTTATAATGAATCGTATCTGACGCATCGATGACATAATCAAGCGGATACTCAAAAAATTGCTCATATGTTTCCTCTGTATAAAACATCTTGAGTGCAACTACTTCACATTCCGGATTAATATCAGCGATTCTTGCCTGCATTAAGTCAACCTTTGGCTGACCAACTGTTGAAAGCAATGCTGGCAGCTGACGGTTTACATTTGTAATATCAATATCATCTTTATCAACAAGAACAATACGGCCAACGCCTGAACGAGCGAGTGCCTCAACTGCAAATGAGCCAACGCCGCCCACACCAAGCACTGCAACTGTACTGTTTTTTAATATATCTAAGCCTTCCTTGCCAATGGCAAGCTCGTTTCTTGAAAACTGATGTAACAAGTGCCTCACTCCACCTTTATTTAAAATGAATCGAAAGAATCATATCATATTCAGACTTCTCCGTCATCCTTCTGTAAAAGAAAAAAACACAAAAAAGTCCCGACAACGCCGCCAGCTTTTCCTTCGTTTTGAACCCCGCACCATGCAGGTGGGTGCTTTCTTCCTGACTTTATAAGTCCTCTAAAGAGGCATTTATGCAGAAAGGAAAGGCAAGCTCCCGTATAAAAAAATGTTCGGTCAAAACTAGGTAACCACCGTACGTATCAGGACTTTATTTATTGATTGATGAAAGCATATCATAGGCATGTCGCTTTTTCAAGCGTTTACATGCCTATAAACATGCGCCTATTTTACTGTTTTACTTTTGTTTTAATCGCTAAACTTAGCTCATCAAGCTGCGCTTCGCTTACAGTGCCAGGAGCATCTGTTAGCACACAGCTCGCACTTGCCGTTTTCGGGAACGCAATGGTATCTCTTAGGTTAGAGCGGCCGGCAAGCAGCATGACTAAGCGGTCAAGACCAAGTGCGATTCCGCCGTGCGGAGGAACACCATGCTCAAAAGCATCCAGAAGGAAGCCGAATTGTTCATAGGCCTCTTCTTTTGAAAACCCAAGTAAGCTAAACATCTTTTCTTGAATGTCCTTTTCGAAAATACGAATCGAACCTCCGCCAAGCTCATAGCCATTCAGTACAAGATCGTAAGCCTGTGCCTTCATGTCTTCTGGGCTTGTCTCAATTAATTCAAGATCATCACGAACTGGCATTGTGAAAGGATGATGGGCAGCATAGAAGCGGCTTTCCTCTTCATCTTTTTCAAGCAGCGGCCAATCGACAACCCATAAGAAGTTGAATACAGACTCATCGATGAGTTCAAGCTCTTTGCCGAGTTTAAGGCGAAGGGCACCAAGCGCATCATGGACAACAGACGTCTTATCTGCAACGAAGAGTAACAGGTCACCTTCTTCAACTTGCAGCTGCTCTTTTAATTCTGCCTGCTTTGCTTCATCAAAGAATTTAGCAATTGGTCCTTTTAATTCTGTCCCTTCTGCTTTTAGCCAAGCTAGACCCTTTGCACCGTAGTTCGCAGCAAATGCACCAAGTGCATCAATGTCTTTTCTTGAGTAGTTGGCTGCAGCACCTTTGACATTGATGGCTTTCACAGCTCCACCATTTTTCACAGCTCCGCTAAAGACTTTGAAATCGGAGTCTTTTACCGTGTCTGAAATGTTGACAAGCTTCATCTCAAAACGTGTATCTGGCTTATCAGATCCATAAGAATTCATCGCTTCATCATATGTCATACGAGGTAAAGGCAATGTCAGGTCTACGCCTTTGACATCTTTCATCACCTTTGCCATCATCTCTTCAGCAAGCGTCATAATGTCCTCTTGACTCATAAAGGACATTTCAATATCGACTTGTGTGAATTCCGGCTGACGGTCAGCACGCAAGTCTTCATCTCTAAAGCATCGGGCAATTTGATAGTATCGATCCATTCCTGAAACCATCAGCAATTGTTTAAATAATTGCGGAGACTGAGGCAGGGCATAGAATTCTCCTTCGTGAACACGGCTTGGAACAAGATAGTCACGTGCACCCTCTGGCGTACTTTTTGTTAAAATCGGTGTTTCAATATCGAGAAAACCGTTGTCATCTAAGAAATGGCGGAATGCTTTTGTGACTTCATGTCGCATTTTCATCGTTTCAAACATAGCAGGACGGCGAAGATCTAGATACCGGTATTTTAAGCGCACATCTTCTGATACCTCGTCCGCTTGATCTGAAATGACAAAAGGAGGGGTCTTCGCTTCATTTAATACGCTGACCGTTTCGACTTGTATTTCAATTTTCCCTGTTTTTAGATTTGGGTTGATCGTTGCTTCTTCTCTTGCGACAACCGTTCCTTTAATATCAAGGACATATTCATTACGAATCGATTCTGCTGTCTCAAGCGCCTCTTTTGATAGGTCTGGATTGAAGACAGCTTGTACAATTCCTGTACGGTCGCGGAGATCAATAAAGATTAATCCGCCGAGGTCACGTCTTTTTTGAACCCATCCTTTTAATACAACGGTTTGACCGATTTGGTCTTCTGTTACTTCTCCACAATAAAAAGTTCTACCAAACACAAACATTCCACTCCTTCTTTACGCCTTCTTGTGGGCCTTCATCATTTGAATCAGCTCATCAAGCTTCACTTCAATTTGTTCACCCGTTGTCGTATCTTTTACATTCACAATATGCTGCGCCAGCTCATCTTCACCAAGGACTGCAATAAACTTGGCTTTTAATCGATCAGCCGCTTTAAATTGTCCTTTTAATTTCTTCCCTGTATAGTCCATTTCACTTGAAATGCCTTCTTTTCTCAGACGATTTAATAATGAAACAGAGTAATCCTTCGCTTCATCTCCGAGTGCAGCAATGTATAGATCAATGCCATCTTGCAGAGGAAGATCAATCCCTTCAGCATCGATTGCTGAGAGGAAACGCTCAATACTCATCGCAAAACCGATTCCTGGTGATTCAGGACCGCCAATTCCTTCAACAAGTCCATCATAACGGCCTCCGCCAGCTAATGTGGTAATCGCGCCAAAGCCTTCTGCATTACTCATGATCTCAAATGCCGTGTGATTGTAGTAATCAAGACCGCGCACTAAGTTCGGATCGACGACATATTCAATGCCTATATCTGTTAAGTATTGTTTGACCTTTTCAAAATAAGTCCGTGATTCTTCATTTAAATAATCTTGAATGGATGGAGCCGTTGCCATCAATTCGTGGTCACGATCCTTTTTACAATCAAGAATTCGCAGCGGATTTTGATGTAAACGGGTTTGACAGTCATGACAGAATTCATCAATTCTTGGTTCAAAATGCTCGACAAGTGCTTTGCGGTAGTCAGCACGGCTCTCTTTGTCACCAAGGCTGTTAATGACGAGCTTTAAGTTAGAAAGGCCTGCTTTCTCATAAACACTCATCGCAAGTGAAATGACTTCTGCATCAATGGCAGGATCCTTTGAACCGATCGCTTCAATCCCAAATTGATAAAATTGACGATATCTCCCTGTTTGCGGACGTTCATAGCGGAACATCGGCCCAATGTAATACAGCTTTGTTGGCTGTGCCGGCTGTGCAAATAATTTATTTTCAACATAAGAACGTACGGTTGATGCCGTTCCCTCTGGACGAAGTGTGATGCTGCGTCCCTTTTTATCTTCAAAGGTATACATCTCTTTTTGAACGATATCGGTTGATTCGCCTACTCCCCGTGCAAACAGCTCTGTATGCTCAAAAATCGGTGTACGGATTTCTTTGTATTGAAAGGCTGCACATGTATCTCTTGCAATTTGTTCAACATACTGCCAGCGTTCTGACTCTCCAGGTAAAATATCCTGTGTGCCTCTTGGAATATTAAAACTCATTTTTCGTCCTCCTACGACCATCATTCATTTTTTATGTGGACATATAAAAAACCCCCGCCTCTACTATGTGTATAGTAGGGACGAGAGTTATACCCGTGGTGCCACCCTAGTTGGAACATGATCTAGCCATGTTCCCGCTCAAATCCTTAACGCAGATTCACGTTCTCCGCCTATTGACTCATTTTTAGAGCGTTCAGCAGGAAACCTACAGAGTGTTCTTTCGTGATAAATGCCATGCGGATTCGCTTTCAGCCTAAGGCGATTCCTCTCTGCTCACGCAATTTACCCTACTATTCTCTATCATCAGTTCCACATTTTAAATTTTCAAGTGTGTTGATTTATATTATAATAAGGTCGGTGCTGCCACTCTGTCAACCCTTGCCGTGCCTCTTTTTCTTTTCCAGCTCTTCTTTTGACGTACATCCGTATTCAGATGCGGTTTCTTCAAGGAAGCCTGGTTGATCCATTTCGTCGTGCTGCCAGCGATCGATATCACGATGTCCATTATATTGCACTCGTCCTAATTTTCTGCTTAATCTCATGTTTGTACATCCTTTTATCACGTTTTTATTTAGTATAAACAGATTGATTCATTTTTATTAGGGAAACTGCAAGGAATTAGCCCATTACATAACGAATTTACATTCATCGGTTTTACAAGGGAGGGGAATACACCGTTTTGAATCTAAAACAACACAATCAAATGATGCTGCTGCTTACATGTTTTGTTCTCATCGCAAGTACTTTGCCTATGACACATGCTACAGCACAAACAGATCAAGCTGTGGTCGCTACAGATGAAATCAATGTGAGAACGGGCCCTGGTTTAAGCTATGGAATCGCAGCTGTTGTGAAGCGCAGAGAAAGCTATCCCATTCTCACTAAACAAGGGGAATGGGTGCAGATCCAATTGTCGAACGGTCAAAAAGGCTGGGTCGTCTCATGGCTGATTACGACATCATCTGGCAGCCAAAAGTCTGCTAAACCAAAGGCGCAAAATCAAAGCGTATCAGGCAGCAGTTCCATTACATCGACAGCCTCGGACCTTCGCATTCGGACAGGCCCTGGAACTTCCTATCAAGTCATCGGAACTTTTCCGCAAGGCGCTTCCGCTAAAAAGCTGAAAACAAGCGGCGAATGGACAAAAATTTCGTATAAACAAGCAGAAGGCTGGGTTCACTCTGATTATGTTTCAGGCGGCCAAAAAGCTTCTCAATCAAGCTCTGTCGAGTCCTCTCGCTCTAAACAGACAGGCACAGTTGGCGTATCGAGCTTGAATGTAAGGCAATCGGCGGCACCGAATGCACAAGTCGTCGCTTCACTTGCCCGCAACACACAGATCACCATTTTGCGCGAGCAGAACGGCTGGTATGAAATTGAGGCAAAAGGTGTAAAAGGATGGGCTGCAAGCTATTACATCGTCACAAGCAATGGAGCGAGTTCGGCTGGTGAAAAGAATTCATCTTCTTCGGCTTCCCAAAAGAAAGCATACATTGTCTACGATGGCACCAACATCCGAAAAAGCGCTTCTACCTCTGCCGGGATTGCAGAAAGAGCAACAAAAGGCGCTGCCTATCAAATTGTTCGCACGCAAGGTGATTGGTACGAGGTGACACTATCAAACGGCGGAACTGGTTATGTGGCGAGCTGGGTCGTTCAAACGAATAAAAATAGCAGCGAGGCACCAAGGCCACAGCACGATTCATCGTCTGGAACTGGGTCTTTAAAAGGAAAAACGATTGTTCTTGATCCTGGTCATGGCGGAAAAGACAGCGGCACGATTGGCGCAGATGGTGCATTTGAGAAGAACATTACCATTAAAACCGCTAATTTACTTGCAGGCAAATTAAGGGCTTCTGGAGCAAATGTCTATTTAACAAGAAGTGATGATACTTTTATCAGCCTTCAATCAAGGGTCGCGACATCTCATTACCGAAATGCAGATGCATTTATTAGTCTTCATTATGATAGTTTTATGGACCCAAGTGTCAGAGGAAGCACAGCGTATTATTATCAAGCAGCAAAAGACCAGCAATTAGCGACAAACGTTCATACGGAAGTCGCAAAACGCTCTCAAATCCCTGATAAGGGTGTCAAATTCGGAGATTATTTTGTTTTAAGAGAGAACAAACGTCCTTCTCTTTTATATGAACTCGGCTATTTAAGCAATCCTCAGGAGGAAGCGATCATTTATAGCGCCTCTTACCAAGAACGAGTCACAGAAGGAATGACGGAAGGATTAAAACAATATTTCCGTTAAAAAGAAAGAGGCCACTGCGCCTCTTTTTTATTTGAACGCAAAAGAAAAAGACTCTAAACAAACTCCTGCATGAGTTTACCTACAGTCTAAAGCGAATCTATTCTTTGCTATCCATCCAGATAGTGACGGGCCCTGAATTGGTCAATGACACGTCCATCATCGCGCCAAAGCGGCCAGTTTCTACATGAATGCCTTTTTCTCTAAGGGCTTTATTGAAACATTCGTAAAGGGAGTTCGCGGCATCTGGCTTGGCTGCTTTCATAAAATTCGGCCTTCTGCCCTTTCTCGTATCACCATAAAGGGTAAATTGAGACACAGACAGGACGCTTCCTTTTACATCCAATAACGAATGATTCATTTTCCCGTTTTCATCTTCAAAAATCCGTAAATGTGCAAGCTTTTCTGCTAAATAAAGCACATCTTCTTCTGTATCTTCATGTGTGACACCAACGAGTACCAAATATCCTTCATTGATGGCACCTGTGATCTCTTCTTCTACCTTCACAGATGCACTTGTCACACGCTGCACAACAAGCCTCATAGACGATATACTTCCTTTCTAATTCATGAATCGGCGAACAGAGTAAATGTCTTTGATTTGTTTAATGCGTTCAACCACTTTGTGCAAATGGTTAATGTTTTGAATAAAGATCGCCATATGGATCGTCGCCACTTTGTTACGGTCAGACTTCCCAGAAACTGAAGAGATGTTCGTTTTGGTTTCATTAACTGCTTGAAGCACCTCATTGAGTAAGCCGCGTCTATCATATCCTAATATTTCAATTTCCACATTGTATTCTTTACGGTTTCGAGCAGGCTGTTCGTGCTCCCACTCTACCGGGATTAACCGTTCCTGCGCTTCTCCTGTCTTCACGTTCGGACAGTCATCACGGTGAACAGATACGCCTCTGCCTTTCGTAATAAACCCAACAATGCTATCACCTGGAACAGGATTACAGCACTTAGATAAGCGGACAAGCAGGTTATCTATCCCTTTGACTCTTACGCCTGCTTCTCGTTTTTTCCCATGATACGTCTTTGACTCTACTGTCACTTCTTGAACAGTTTTCTCCTGTTCTTCTTGATCTCTTTGTTTTCTTTCTTTTTCTGTTAAACGATTTGCGACTTGAAGTGCAGTAATTCCGTTATAACCCACCGCTGCATACATGTCCTCTTCGTTTGAAAAATTAAATTTGTCAGCCACTTTTTGCAGATTTTCAGCTGTCAGTATGTCTTTGACATCAAACTCAAGGTTTTTGATTTCTTTCTCCACGAGTTCTCGGCCTTTTTCGACATTTTCTTCACGGCGCTGTTTTTTGAAAAACTGTCTGATCTTGTGCTTCGCTTGGGAGGTTTGGGCAAGTTTGACCCAATCCTGACTTGGCCCATAGCTGTGCTTTGATGTCAGAATTTCAATAATGTCACCTGTTTTCAATTTATGATCGAGCGTGACCATCTTTCCGTTGACCTTAGCACCGATCGTTTTATTCCCAATTTCCGAGTGAATCCGGTAAGAGAAGTCAATCGGAACTGAACCCGACGGCAGTTCAATGACGTCTCCTTTTGGTGTAAACACAAACACCATATCGGAGAAGAGATCGATCTTTAACGATTCCATAAACTCTTCTGCATCTGTCGATTCATTTTGGAATTCAAGAATTTCTCTAAACCAAGAGAGCTTCTTCTGGAAGACAGCTTCCTCCGTTGATTCTACTGACTCTTTTCCTTCTTTGTATGCCCAGTGCGCTGCAATTCCGTACTCTGCAATTTCATGCATTTCCACTGTACGGATTTGAACTTCAAGCGGGTCACCTTTTGGCCCAATCACTGTTGTATGAAGGGATTGGTACATGTTCGGCTTTGGCATCGCAATATAATCCTTAAATCTGCCTGGCATCGGCTTCCAGCATGTATGGATAATCCCGAGCACGGCATAGCAGTCTTTAATGCTGTCAACCAAAATACGAACGGCCAGCAGATCATAAATTTCATTAAACTGCTTATTTTGCAGGACCATTTTGCGATAAATACTATAAATATGCTTTGGTCTGCCGGAAAATTCAGCCTTGATGTTCACCTCAGACACACGGTCTTTCACTTCATTGACAACCTCGTCCAAGTATTCCTCACGTTCCGCTCGTTTGCGCTTCATGAGATTCACGATCCGGTAATATTGCTGAGGATTTAAGTAACGGAGCGCTGTATCTTCAAGCTCCCACTTAATCTTGGAAATCCCCAATCTGTGCGCAAGCGGTGCAAAGATTTCAAGGGTTTCATTTGAAATTCTTCGCTGCTTCTCCTGAGGAAGGTGTTTGAGCGTTCTCATATTGTGCAGACGGTCTGCCAGTTTAATTAAGATGACGCGTATATCCTGCGCCATTGCCACAAACATTTTTCGATGGTTTTCTGCCTGCTGTTCTTCTTGTGATTTATATTTAATCTTCCCGAGCTTTGTTACACCATCAACAAGCATCGCAACTTCTTCGTTAAAATGCTCTTTTAAATCCTGTAATGTCACATCTGTATCCTCGACCACATCGTGCAGGAAACCGCCTGCAATGGTCGATGGGTCCATTTCAAGGTCAACAAGAATCCCCGCCACTTGAATTGGATGGATAATATAAGGCTCACCAGATTTCCGGTATTGCTCCTTATGTGCATTCTCAGCATATTCATATGCTCGCTCTATAAATTGAATATGTTCAGCGGGCAGGTATTCTCTTGCCTTGTCAATGACCTGCTGCGCCGTTAAAACTTGTTCGTTCGCCATGGAATCACCTTTTTAAATGAAAACTGTATTGTAGTTTATTATCAAGAAAAATTCGATAGATGTAAAGAGAAGAAGTCCGCTAAAAGATTTTTGATAGGAAAAAAGCACCCTTCTTACCGAGTGCTTTTTTCGTAAAACTCCATTAGTATTGCATTAACGTCAAGATGTCGTAACCGTCAAGCTTCTTTCTGCCATCCAGATACGTCAGCTCAATCAAGAATGCAATCCCTGCCACAACGCCGCCTAATTCCTCTACAAGCTTGATGGACGCTTCAATTGTTCCACCAGTCGCAAGTAAGTCATCTGTAATCAATACACGCTGACCAGGACGAATCGCATCTTTATGAATCGTTAATACATCTTTACCATATTCTAAGCCGTATTCGACTTTAACGACTTCACGAGGAAGCTTTCCTTCTTTACGAACCGGTGCAAAACCTACACCAAGTGCGTACGCTACAGGGCAGCCAATAATGAATCCACGCGCTTCAGGTCCAACAATGAGATCAATGTCTCTTTCCTTCGCGTATTCAACGATTTGATCCGTTGCATAACGGTACACTTCGCCTTTATCCATTAACGTTGTAATATCTTTAAATTGTACACCTTCCTTTGGGTAGTCAGGTACAACTGTCACATATTGTTTTAAATCCATCTTTTCCTTTTCCTCCTCGTACGTCAAAGCACAGGTGAGACTTCGCTCATCATGCTATTCAGCCATTCCTTCAGCTCTTTGGCTGAGGAATATGTTAGTGTTTGATCGAGTTCCATCAATCGTTGTTTTGCTGTATAGGATGCTGATGCCGTTAAATCTTTTTTAGGGGCATCACGTACTATTGACAGCACACCATTCTCTATTTTAACAAACCCGAGTTCAAAAAACACCTTTGTCATAAAAATCATTGTATCTTTTGTCCAGCCTCTATGTTTGGCAAGCTCCATTCCTTGTTCTTTGAGGGGAAAACTTCCTCGTTTTAACAAGAACCCATAAAACCATTTGAATTGATCACGGCTAGGGAAAGAGGACATAAAATGATCTTCTTTTCTTTGAAAAACCGTATAAACTCTAGCTGGCTTTTGGCTTTCTAAAAGCTGCCTTAGCAAGTGCTCATCTGCAGGAACATCTGCAAAGACGACATACTTGCCCTCTACATCGAGCGTTGAAACATTTTCTGCATGGACATGATGAATCGGGATATTGACTTCCTGTTTTGTTTCTTCGTCAAAACAGACCACCACATATTTTTCTGGATCAAGCGTGGAGATTGTCTTTTCCCAATCCTTTTTGCCGCGCAAATCAAACAGCTGCCATTCATCTACTCGAGCATCTTTTAGCATGAGCTGAGGTTTCTTCCGGTTATTCCATTCATTGATGGACATTTCACCAATGACGGAAATGCGGCTGCCTGTGACAATTTCTTCTTTTAATTGACCTTGATGAAAACCGACACAGTCAAGCAGCTTGTCTTCGTCTTTCAGAGACATTTTAATATGATTCTGATTTGCCCCAATTGTTCGGATCTCTTCAAGCCGCGCATCTTCAATCATGATGAACGGCTTTGGATTCTGCATGCCAAATGGTGACAGCATCCCCACTTCTTCAATCGCTTCAACCGTCAATTCGTCTACCTTGCATACGGCATCGACCCGCTGAATCGGAATAAAATCTTCTTCTGTCAACGTTTCATTCGCATATTGATTTAATCTTTCCCTTAGTAAAGGAACATCATCCACTCGAAGTGTCATACCCGCGGCCATCGGGTGCCCGCCAAAATGCGGCAGAATGTCGCGGCATTTGCTTAAATGGAAAAATAGATCGAAGCCAGGAATACTCCGTGCTGATCCTTTTGCCATTTGCGTCTCTTCATCTATTCCAAGCACAATCGCCGGACGAGAAAAAGTATCCGTCAATTTAGAGGCAACAATTCCGACAACACCTGGATTCCAGCCAGCTTTCGCTACAACAATAGCAGACTGGTCATCGCCTGTCTCTTCCACCATTTGAATGGCTTCTTCTGTGATCGTACTCACAATTTTTTGACGTTCTTTATTGAGTTCTTGTACAAAACGAGCGAGCTCTTCTGCTTCATCCTTATCCTCTGTCATGAGAAGATGAACAGCTGGATCTGCCTGTTCAATTCGTCCTACAGCATTCAGCCTTGGCGCAATTTGAAAGCCGACCGTTTCCTCATTTGCTTCTTCAAGAGTAGCGCCCGCTTCTTTCAATAACGCCTTCAGCCCCGGTCTATTCGACTGCCTAAGCTGCATAAGCCCTTTTTTAGCGAGCCATCTATTCTCATCATGAAGCGGCACAAGATCCGCTATTGTCCCAATTGCCGCAAGATCTAACAGCTGAGCTGGCAGCTTCCCAAGAAGTGCATGCGCCACTTTAAACGCTACGCCTACACCGGCAAGTTCTTTAAAAGGATACTCACAGCCTGGCTGCTTAGGATGGACAATCGCAAGTGCCTCAGGCAGCTCCTCACTTGGTTCATGGTGATCTGTAATGATCAGGTCTAACCCTATTTCTTTTGCAATGCGTGCTTCATTTACAGCTGCAATGCCTGTATCGACCGTGATGACAAGCGATGCGCCTTGCTCTTTGATATATCGAAAAGCCTGTTCATTAGGCCCATAGCCTTCTTTAAATCGATCTGGAATATAAAAGTCTACTTTCGCAGACCGCTCTTTTAATGTATGTAAAAGCACAGACGTACTTGTCACACCATCCGCATCATAGTCTCCGAAGATCACAATCGATTCCTGCTCTTCGATCGCTTTGTTGATGCGCTCTACTGCTTCTTTCATTCCTTTTAATAGAAACGGATCATGAAATTCGGCTTTTTGATCAAATAAAAAAGACCTCGCTTCTTCTACTTCTTCGAGTCCTCTTTTTACAAGAAGCGATGCAGTCAGCGCTGAAATATTCAGATTTTCAGAGAGTGATTTCACTTTTTCTTCGCTTGGATGTTCATATTCCCAGCGCATTTTGGATAATAACATAAATTCACCCCTCAACCACACTATTATACTAGAGTGGCCTGAGGGGTTTCAATTTTTATTTTATGAAATTGTGCTGGAAGATTATTTTTCCTTCCGATCAAATGATGCTGGCTGTTCTTTTAAAGGCGTCACATTCGGTTTCTTTTGAACGTCTTTGCCGATCTTTTTATTTGAAACAGCAGGTGCAGGTGCGGATTCACGCTCAGCTTTTAATACCTTTAGTTCACGTTTCAGTTTCACAATTTGGAAAATCCCTGCAAAAGCCACAATGAGTCCGCCCATGAGCACAGAACCAATAATGACAAGGATCAGCGGCCATTCAGCCGATCCAAATAAGTAGTCAACTTGCACTGGCCGCACATTGATCACGGCAAATACTGAGACAATTAATACGAAAATAAATGCGAGTATGATGGTCCATTGTTGTTTGTTCATCTACATATCCCCCAAGCTTTTTCTTTTATTCTTCCCTTTTTATTGTCCTTTTTAAACACAGAAAGAAATGAGCGGAAGAAAATCTATCAGCATGGGCATGATTAGCTGCTGAGTTTTTCTTTAATGAGATTCTTTATTTCTTGTCTTTCTCCAGAAATAACAAGGGTATCCCCTTCTTCAATAGCCGTTTCAGGTCCTGGAATTAAAATCTTCTCATGTGATTTTCTCACGATAGCGATGACTGTTACTTGATCGTTTTGGCTGACATTGAGGTCTCCGATTGTCTGCTGAACAGCTGGTGCATTTTTTTCAATCTTAAACCATTCAATCATCAGTTCATCAATGGCTACTTCTACAGTTTCAAGCGCTTTCGGCTTATATACCATGCCACCTAAAATAGCTGCAATTTGTCTTGCTTCTTCATCGTTTAGCAAGATACCAGAAATAGATTCTTCATGGTCGTCCTCTTGAAAATGATACATTTCTCTCCTGCCGTCATCGTGTGTAATGATGGCAAGCTTCTCATTATTTCTTGTGATCATTTCGGCTTTGTGACCGATACCTGGCAGTTCAGTTTCCCGAACCTTCATAACAGCCCCTCCAATGAATAAGCCAAATGCCCCAAACAGACACTTGCTTCCTATACTGATCTAAACGTATGTCATTATAGCAAAAGACCATTTCAAGATCAATGAAACCCGAAATGTTTTTTCGAATCATCTTATTTTCCGGAAAAACTACAGAAAAAAGACTGCCGTTCAGGCAGTCTTGCTACATTAAATATCTTGCTCAGTATCAATTTTCGCCGGCTTTTTCAGCTCACGGCTTTTCCATATGAGCCAAATTTGCGCTGCGATATATAGAGATGAGTACACCCCTGTTAACAGGCCGACAAGTAAGGCAATGGAGAAGTTTGTAATAGACGCTGATCCGAAGATAAGCAGCGCAATGACAACGATCACGACAGTGAGTACCGTATTGATAGATCGTGTAAAGGTTTGCTGTAAACTCAAGTTGACGATGTAAGATAGATCTTTTACCGTTTTTGGTTTACGTTTCTTCATTTGTTCACGTACCCTATCGAACGTCACGATCGTGTCATTGATCGAATACCCGATCACCGTGAGGATCGCCGCAATGAAGGTCACATCTACCTCTAACCGTGTGATACTAAAGAATGCCACAATAAAGAATGCATCATATAAGAGGGAAGCAATCGCTGCAATGGCCATTTTATATTCAAATCGAATAGAGACATAAATAATGATCCCAATCGAAGCGATGATGATGGCATATAAGGCGTTACGAGCAAGTTCTTTTCCGACAGTAGGAGACACCGTACTGACATTCGGTTCTGTTCCATACTTATCTTTAAAGTAATCTTTCACTTCTGCGATTTTTTCTTTATTTGGCACACCAACAAATCGTGCCGCTGTTTGATTTTCTTTTTGACCAGATAACACAACACTGTCTGTATCAAGATCTAATTTTTGAAAGTCTTGCTCGATTTGAGCAGTTGACAGCTTGTGGTCACTTTGAATGTCAACTCTTGTACCACTTGCAAAGTCAATACCCGCATTGAGTTTGAAAATCGAAAGGGCAATAATCCCCGCAATGGTAATGGTTACTGAGAAAATCATGAAACCTTTTCGCTTGCTGACAAAATCCCATTTATCAAACGGTGTTTTTGGTTCAGTATTTTCTGTTGTTTCATGAATATCGATGATGTCTTTTTGACGGACACCAAACCAGCCTTTCTTGCGATCGAGCGCGCGGCTTTCCACAAGCAGTCCAAGAAGGAATCTTGATAGGAATACAGCCGTAATAAAGCTCGTTAAGATGGAAAGAATCAGCATAGTTGCAAACCCTTTTACAGAACTTGTCCCGAAGAAGAAAAGGACGCCCCCTGCAATAATACTCGTTAAGTTCGCATCAAAGATGGTCGCAAATGATCGGCGGTTCCCTGACCTGAAAGCAGAACGGACAGATTTACCGAGCTTAAGCTCCTCTTTGATCCGTTCATATGTGATGATGTTGGCATCAACCGCCATCCCTACTCCAAGAATCAGTGCCGCAATTCCAGGCAGTGTCAGAACAGCGCCCATCCAGTCAAACACCTGTAAGGTAATGTAGATGTACGTTGATAACGTGATGACAGCAATAAGACCAGGTAATCGGTAATAAAAAAGCATGAATAAGAAAATGAGGGCAATTCCCACAATCCCTGCAAAGACAGTCTCATTTAATGCCTGTTCACCGAATTGCGCACTCACTGATGTGGAGTACTTTTCAGTTAATTTCACTGGCAATGCCCCAGCATTTAAAATACTTGCAAGGTCCTTTGCCTCTTGGACAGTAAATTTCCCTTCAATTTGCACGTCACTGCTGTTGATTTCTTGATTCACATTCGGCGCAGAGACATACTTGTGGTTTGATTTTGAGACTTCTTTTTTGAAGGAATCTCCTTTGTGGTAATCAAGCCAAATGACAAGCTGGTTATTCGGCGCCATCGCCGCTACTTTTCTTGTCACGTCACCAAATTTTTTCGCATCCTTTAGTTTAACCGTCACAATTGGCTCATTCGTTTGACTGAATGTTTGTTTTGCACTGTTTTCGACCAGATCAGCTCCGTTTAGGAGTTCTTTATCATTCGTATCTCTGAAGGATAGCTGTGCTTCAGTGGAAAGAATCTCCCTAGCTCTGTTTTGATCTTTTACCCCCGCAAGCTGCACGCGGATACGATTGTTGCCTTCAATCGAGATGTTCGGCTCACTTACACCTAGCACATTGGCTCTTCGGTTTAAAGCCTCCACTGTACTGACGAGGACACTATTTGTGATCTTGTCCTCTTTTTTCACTGGATGTACATCATACAGGACTTCAAATCCACCCTGCAAATCCAGCCCTAGCGTCATATCTTTCGCAACAGGCTTTGTTAGTAAGCCTACGCCAGTTCCGATTAACAGAACCACTAAGAAAAACGCAAGAATGCGCCCTTTTTTCATTATGTATTTCCTCCTTAAACACCTGAATCCATTAAGATGGCTTATTTCAACAGTTCATCTAGCATATTCTTGCCATCTTCACTGTCCAAAAAAGCAGACGTTTTAAACGACTGAACGGTTGCATAGTTCATAAATTCGCCAATTTTCACAGATAAAATATCTGCAACCATTTCATGAATCGGATACTCTTGTTTTTTCTTCCACTTCTTATTCTCTAAGTATGACCATAATTCCTCTAAATCTACATCTTTATAGCCCAAAACGATGAATTCTTCAAGCTTACTGAACAGAAAAGGCTTTAAATGGTCTTTGTAAATTGCAGCCGGATGTTGTGTCAATGGGATGCTCCCCCTTTTCAGTTTTTATCGAGAGACTTGTCATGCTTGGACGATATACACGCATATCTTATTGTATATGATTCTATGTCGTTTGAGAAGGCAGGTGATCTTTGATTTGACGAAGCAAACGTTTTTAAAGGGCACGATTATTTTAATTTTAGCAGGTTTTATCACGAGAATATTGGGTTTTGTCAATCGAATTGTGATTGCAAGGTTCATTGGCGAAGAAGGAGTCGGGCTTTATATGATGGCTGCCCCTACCTTTTTTCTCGCTGTGACGCTGACACAATTCGGACTGCCTGTCGCTATTAGCAAGCTTGTCGCAGAAGCAGAAGCCCGGGGTGACAAACAGAAAACAAAACGTATTCTGGTCATGTCCCTTGCAATAACAGGGACACTCAGCCTGATATTCACGCCTCTCTTTTTATGGTTTGCACCCATCATGGCAGAAAAGATGCTGACAGATCCTAGAACGGTCTATCCACTGCTTGCCATTACTCCCGTAGTCCCAGTCATCGCCATTTCCAGTGTGTTAAGAGGATATTTTCAAGGCAGACAGCAAATGAGCCCGCTTGCAATATCTCAAGTACTGGAACAGGTCGCAAGAATTTCTCTAGTGGCAGTATGTACAACAGCTTTCCTTCCTTATGGGATTGAATATGCGGCTGCTGGAGCGATGATTTCATCTGTCATTGGAGAGATGATTTCACTTGCTTATTTACTGATCGCCTTTCGTTATAAAAAGACCATTCACATTCGAAAACGATTTTTTAAGGCGATTCATGACGGTAAGGACACGTTTAAGCAGCTGATGAGTATTGCCCTCCCAACAACAGGCAGCCGTTTCATCGGGAATATTTCGTGGTTTTTAGAGCCGATAGTTGTTGCGCAAAGTCTTGCCCTTGCTGGATATGCGGCTGTAGAGGCGACAAGGCAGTACGGGGAGTTGACTGGTCTTGCGCTGACCCTTTTGACACTGCCTAGCTTTATTACGTACTCTCTCTCCACTGCATTGGTCCCGGCGATCAGTGAAGGAATGGAGCAGAACAAACGTAAAACGGTCGAATACCGGCTGAAGCAGGCGATGCGTCTTTGTCTACTAAGCGGAGGTATTTCCTGTATTATTCTTTTCGTATATGCAGAAGATTTAACGCTCTTTATGTATGGTTCATCGCATGCGGCTATCTATGTGAAATTCATGGCTCCATTTTTTCTTCTATATTATTTTCAAGGACCGCTTCAAGCTGTCCTGCAAGCTCTCAATTTAGCTGGTGCGGCGATGACGAACAGTCTGATAGGTGCTGTTGTGAAAACAGGGATGATTTTTGTCCTTGCTTCACAGCCGGGCTTTGGCATTATGGGGGCAGCACTGGCGATATTAATCGGCATTGTCCTTGTCACGCTGCTTCATGCGGCAACTGTCGGTAAAGTACTGCCTATTCATTTACCAGTGAAGGAATATGGGATATGCGTTCTTGTGATTATCGGCACCGGGGCTGTCAGCCTTTGGCTGAAATCTCAAGTAAATGGGCTCTTTTCTGCTCCTATTGAGCTTGTGTTGCTGATCTTTGTTACGTGTGTGCTATATGTCATTCTATTAATCTGTCTAGGGCTGGTGAAGCGAGAAGAGCTTCGCCGTATCCCGTTCATTGGGAAACTGCTCTAGTTCATCTCTTCTTGATCACTTCATCTTTCAAATCAATATAAAATGTCTTTTGATTAAAGCTGCAGTAGGAAATATGATCAATTTCATGATAGCCTCTTTTGGCAAGCTCATCTTTCAGCCACTGTTCATTTTGATTAATTTGCTTCAGATGATCGTGCTGTACAACACCATCAGCAATAAGTGGCAGCTCAAGCGCTCCGTGTGTGTGCTTGTTTTCTTTTTCAACGACCGCAAGCTTTCCTGATGGCTCTAAAATGGCGTAAGAGACATCCTGAATGCTATCGATGTTGTTTTCTCTTAATTGAATGAGCAGGTCATCAAAATTGTATCGCTGCTTTCTCATCGCACCCTCGTCGATTTTCCCATTGATGATGAGCAAGGTCGGTTTGCCGTCAAGAAAGCGCCGGACACCTTGGAATTTCAATGAGAGGTAGGCAAGTATGATTTGAATGAAGGTTAACAGAAGGATTGGCCATACCGTATGTAACATGTGATCCTCGACTTCTTCTATGGCGAGAACCGCAATTTCTGCGATCATCATAAAAATGACAAGATCTAAAATACTCAATTCGCCAATTTCTCTCTTGCCCATTAACCGAAAAATAAACCAAATAAGAAAATATAAAATGATTGTTCTCATGGAGATTATCAAGATGTCCTGCATGTGATGTAACCCCTCCTTCTCCACCATAGCTTGTGTCAAAACACTTTATTTATGTAGAAAAGAAAGCCTCTGTTTTTATCGTGAGAAACATGTCTATTTTTTCTTCACAGTGAATACATTTTAGTAAAAGACAAGCTTCGGTCAATTGGAGAGGAGACGAATCACATGCAGGAAACGAAACAAATCGGAAAAGGGATTTTATCCGGCTTAATGGCCATTTTTATCGTGATGATTGTCACAAGCTTACTTGTATCGCTCATGCTTACCTTCACAAGTATGCAGGAATCATCGTTTAAATGGATGATTATGATTTTGTCCTTTGTGGCACTTTTATTAGGGGGGATCATTGCTGGAGGGAAAGCAAAGGAGCGCGGCTGGCTTATTGGTGCAATCACTTCTATGATCTTTTCTCTCACTGTATTCTTGTTTCAATATTTAGGGTTTGGAGAAACCTTTTCACCAGAGCAGTTCATCTATCATGGAGCATTTCTAGGGATTTGCATGCTGGGCGGAATGATTGGCGTCAACCTTCGAGGCAAATAAAAAAAGAGCGGATCATATCGCTCTTTTTTTATGGCTATGTATCGGAGGATTAGCCTTTGTCAGCTAATTCTCTAATAGCACGTCGATCGAAAGTTAAACGGTTGTTCTCGCTTGTTTTGATAACCACTTTTGATTCATCAATGTAGTCGATTTCACCGTGTAAACCACCGATTGTAACGATTTTATCGCCTTTTGATAAAGATTGCTGCATCTGACGCACAGCTTTTTGTTGCTTTTGCTGTGGACGGATTAACAAGAAGTAAAGCACAGCAAACATGACAACAATCATAATGATTGAACCCATACCACCATCCATTCTATTTCACCCCTTTCTAAAGCATTATAAAGCCTTTCGTTTATGCGTTAAAAGTTTTTCGCATTCGGTTCATTAAAGCCGTAACGCTCAAAAAACTCTTCTTTAAAATCACCTAAACGATCCTCACGGATAGCTTCTCTCACTTGCTCCATTAATTTTAACAGAAAATGAAGATTATGATAAGTTGTTAATCGAATTCCGAACGTTTCATTTGTTTTGATTAAATGTCTAATATAAGCGCGTGTGTAGTTTTTACATGTGTAGCAGTCACAATTTTCATCGATTGGTCTGAAATCACGCTCATATTTTGCATTTTTCACAACAAGACGTCCTTCGCTTGTCATCAACGTGCCGTTTCTTGCAATTCGCGTCGGCAGAACGCAGTCAAACATATCTACACCGCGAATGGCACCGTCAATTAAGGAATCTGGTGAGCCGACACCCATTAAGTACCTTGGCTTGTCTGCCGGTAACAATGGCGTTGTGAACTCCAGTACACGGTTCATCACATCTTTTGGTTCACCAACAGATAAGCCTCCGATGGCGTAGCCTGGGAAATCAAGTGAAACCAGATCTTTTGCACTTTGTTTTCGAAGCTCTTCGTATTCTCCGCCTTGGACAATTCCAAACAGCCCTTGATCCTCTGGACGCTGGTGCGCTTCTAGACAGCGCTCTGCCCATCTGCTTGTCCGCTCAACAGAACGTTTCATGTAATCATATTCTGCTGGATATGGCGGGCATTCATCAAATGCCATCATAATATCAGAGCCAAGCGCATTTTGGATGTCCATGGCCTTCTCAGGAGAAAGGAACAGCTTGTCTCCGTTTAAGTGATTACGGAAGTGGACGCCTTCTTCTTCAATTTTTCTAAATTCACTCAAAGAGAATACTTGGAATCCACCTGAATCGGTCAGAATCGCTCGATCCCAGTTCATAAATTTGTGCAGGCCGCCTGCTTCTTTCACAATGTCATGACCCGGACGGAGCCAAAGGTGGTACGTATTGCTTAAGATGATGCCTGCTTCCATTGCCTTTAGTTCTTCAGGTGCCATCGTTTTGACTGTAGCCAGTGTACCTACCGGCATAAATACAGGTGTTTCAAAGGAGCCGTGCGGTGTATGAACGCGTCCTAGTCGAGCACCTGTTTGTTTGCATGATTTAATGAACTCATAACGTATCGGTAATTGCGACAAAAATGAGCCCTCCTGTCTTTGTTGTATAATGTTATTGAATCAGCATGGCATCGCCAAAGCTGAAGAATCGGTATTCCTCTTTTACAGCCTCATTGTACGCTTTTAGGACATGCTCTCGTCCAGCTAATGCGCTGACAAGCATGATTAATGAGGATTTTGGCAGATGGAAATTCGTGATCATGCCATCAATTGCCTTGAATGTATAACCAGGGTAAATAAAGATTGACGTCCAGCCGCTTGACGCTTTGAATTCGCCGTCATGCGCACTTGCAATAGTTTCGAGCGTTCTCGTTGACGTTGTCCCAACTGAAATAATTCGTCCGCCTTCCTTGCGAACGCGATTGAGCTCTTCTGCTGTTTCTTCATTCATTTCGTAAAACTCTGCGTGCATTTCGTGTTCTTCAATACGTTCTGCACTGACCGGACGAAAAGTGCCAAGCCCCACGTGCAGCGTAATGAAAGCTATATGCACACCTTTTGCTTTCAGCGCATCCAGCAGCTCGGTTGTAAAGTGAAGACCGGCAGTTGGAGCAGCAGCGGAGCCAACCTCTTTCGAATACACCGTTTGATACCGTTCACGATCGTCAAGCTGCTCTTTAATATAAGGAGGCAGAGGCATTTCACCGAGGGATTCAAGTACTTCATAAAAAATGCCGGTATACTGAAATTCAACTTTTCTTCCGCCATGTTCCAATTCCTCTGTACATACCGCTTGAAGCCGTCCATCACCAAAGGTGATAACCGTTCCTTTTTTCACCCGTTTGGCTGGTTTTACAAGTGTTTCCCAGTTGTCTCCTTCCTCTTGTTTTAATAGAAGAAGTTCAACTTTTGCACCTGTACCCTCTTTCATTCCAAACAAACGTGCCGGCAGAACGCGTGTGTTGTTTAAAACGAGGCAATCACCCGTTTGAAAATAATCCGTGATTTGTGAAAATGTATCATGTTTGATTGCACCGTTTTTTTTGTTTAAGACCATCAGTCTTGATGCATCTCGTTTTTCAAGCGGCACTTGTGCAATTAATCTTTCTGGTAAATCAAAATCAAATAGTTCTAGCTTCATTTCCTTCACCTATTCTGTAGTTAACTAGTTAACGTTATTTCATCCGTCCAAAGATATTAAGTAATATGGTTAGCACGATGCTAATGACAATGCATGTTATCACAGGAAAAAAGAACGTCACATTTCCTTTTTTCACAAAAATATCACCTGGAAGCTTACCAACCAATTGAAATACTAATCCTGCGGCAAAAAGGACGCCACCTAAAATCATCAATATTTTAGGGAATTCAGTCACGAATCGGAACCTCCATTTGAAAATGTTCATACGCTTCTCTTGTGACGACCCGTCCTCTTGGTGTTCTTTGCAGGAAACCAATTTGCAGTAAATACGGTTCGTACACATCTTCAATCGTATGTGATTCTTCTCCAATTGTCGCTGAGATTGTATCAAGCCCTACAGGACCGCCTCTAAATTTTTCGATCATACTTAAAAGCAGCTTATGATCGATATGATCAAGGCCAAGCCTGTCGACTTGAAGGCGCTCAAGAGCATCTTCCGCAATGTCCTCGGTAATCGCTTGATTCCCAAGCACCTGCGCAAAATCTCTTACTCTTCTGAGCAGACGATTGGCAACCCTTGGCGTGCCCCGAGAACGTCTTGCAATCTCTTCGGCTGAGCGAAGATCGATCCCAATCTCGAACAGCTCGGCTGTTCTTGCCACAATGTGAGCCAAATCTCTTTGCTCATAGTATTCCAATCTTGCATGTACCCCAAACCTGTCACGAAGCGGTGCTGTTAAAAGCCCTACACGGGTCGTGGCACCTACAAGTGTAAATGGCGGTAAATCAAGCCGTACAGAGCGTGCTGTATCTCCTTTGCCAATGACGATATCTAAACAAAAATCCTCCATTGCCGGATAAAGCACTTCCTCAATTGAACGCTGCAAGCGATGAATTTCATCTATAAACAACACATCACCTGGCTCAAGAGAAGTTAAAATCGCCGCCAAATCGCCAGGACGTTCAATCGCTGGTCCAGACGTTGTCCGTAGCTGAACATTCATTTCATTGGCAATAATTGACGCGAGCGTTGTTTTCCCGAGTCCAGGCGGTCCGTATAAAAGGACATGATCGAGTGTTTCCTGCCTCATCCGGGCAGCTTCAATAAACACGCTGAGGTTATCCTTTACTTTTTGCTGACCGATATATTGGCTAAGTGTCTGTGGCCGCAGACTTTGCTCAATGGCTGATTCATGGTTGTCTGCTTCAGTTGAGACGAGCCGTTCATCCATGAGACATCACCCTATTTCAACATTTTTTGTAAAGCTTTTTTCACATATTGATCGGTTGTGAGATTCTTTTCTTCTTTTAATAATGGAAGAATCTTTTTAATTTCACGATCACCGTATCCAAGAACATTTAAGGCTTCAAGCGCTTCGTCTAATGCCGTTTGCTGCGTTTCGACCTGAATATGGTCCTCGTGATTAAATAAGTTGCCAATCATTTCCGGTACGACATCGGCTAGCTTTCCTTTTAGATCGAGAATGATTTGGCGAGCTGTCTTTTTGCCAACACCAGGGAACTTAATCAGGAACGCTTCATCTTCACGTTCTATCGCTGAAATGACAGCGCCAGGATCACCGGAAGCAAGAATCGCTAGAGCCCCCTTCGGTCCAATCCCCGTGACATTTAACAGTTTTGTGAACAGCGCTTTTTCTTCTCGCGTTTGAAATCCATATAACGAAAAAGCGTCTTCCTTTATGTAATGATACGTATAAATCGTTTCTTGTTTGTTTACTTGATAGATAAACGGGTTTGGGCTATAGACTTGATATCCCACTCCGCCGTTTTCTATGACAACATATTGCGGGCACACATAATCAATGGTCCCTTTTACAAACTCTATCACCGTTTTCACCTCTTTGACTGTTCTTCATTGTAACATAAATCGAGAAGAAAACCGCAATAAAAGTTAACATACGTTCGCTCAATACATTTTTACGATGAGACCACGAAAAACAGCTTGCGGACTTCACACCAGCAAGCTGTTATACGCTTTAAAACGATATTTCATTTCGGTAAGGCTTCATGACTTCAAGCACATGCTCAAATTCATCCTTTGTTCGAAAAGGAATGCCTTGCTCAAGCTGCTCTTCCACATGACTTTCTAAACGGGACGTATCAATTTGAAAAAAGAGATGAATGGGCTCCGCCCAGCCGTCAGGCCTTCCATGAAACGTAGAAATCACACCGTCCTCTGATAATCCGATATATCCATTTGCTTTACTTAATGGAGAGATATCATCAATTTGCTTTCTAAAAAGTGCAAAATCCTCTTTCTGTTCTACTAGCGTCCAGCCTTTATACTGCGACCAGAATGTGTCTTTGTCTTCTAATGATGCCCGGTGTCTTTCAATACTCACATCTCCGTCTAGATAGACTTTTTCCAGCTGCACGATGATAGAGTTTGACTGCTTTTGCAAGTGTTCTTTTCCTTCCATATCCGCAGCGAAAAAAAGCACACTTGTCATGATAAGTCCTGTAACGAAACATTTCATCTTCACTTTCACTATTTACACCTCTTTAGAACATGAGATCGATGCACGACATATGTAGTTTGACCCATTTTTCTAAACATTAACCAAATCGATAACATGAATATATGGGAAGAGTCTTTCGTTGTATCCTTCATTCGTAAATGGTATGTTTTATACAATCCATTGCTTTATCGAATGACACGGTTTTTTCATCATTCGTTTTTCAGCCGCATAAACTGAAACCAAAGAAGGTGAAGTCAATGTCAGATGTTAAAAGATTAGCCGAATCGATTCAGTATCATGAAGATAAACGTCTTCATAAGCTTGCCTTTAAACCGGCAGAGCTTGAGCTGTGCGGCAAAGGAAGAAGTGCTTATGTCTTTTCATACAAAAAAGACGGCAAGAAAATGGCGCTAAAAGTCTTTTTCCCTTCTCATCAGCATATTGCCCGCAAAGAAGCCGCCATTTATGAAAAACTTTCTGGTTCGTCTTACTACCCTGAGATTTATGAATCTGGGGATCAGTATATTTTAATGGAATATATTAAAGGTTATACATTCTATGAATGCCTCACAAAGGGGATTCCTATTAAAAAACAAATGATTGAACAAGTCGATGATGCGCTAGAAGAAGCACGCGAGAAAGGATTGAATCCTTCTGATATCCATCTGCGGAATCTGATCTTAACAAAGGAAGGACAGGTCAGGGTCATCGATGTTGCCCGTTTCACACAAACAAAAGTATGCCATCAGTGGGATGATTTAAAAGCCGCTTACGCTTATTATCAAAAACCTTTTTTCCCGAAAAAAGCACCGCGTCTATGGCTTGAAGTGATTGCCTATTTGTATAAAAAGAACTGGCTGTCCCGCGGTCAACTTAATAATCGGAATGATTTTTCTGCATAATGAAAGCCGCTCTCTTTGAGCGGCTTTCTGTTTTAATCTGTTTCAACATGGATGCTATTCACGTTTAATAAATTAATGATTTCATTATTCAGCTTAAACCAATGATTAGCTTCTTCAATTTTCTTATACACATCATAGGTAGCTGGGCGTTTCAGCTCGAAATCAAGCACTTCCCCATTGTTCATATGAAATGTTACCTTAAATACTTTCATCATAAGATCACCTTCCACTCTTTCTTGTTCGCTGGTCAAATAGATCAGCTCTTTTCATTCATTCTCTATTCAACTCGTTTCCCCTCCTTCTTTCCATTCAAACACAAGAAGTTTAAATTTTGTTTAAATTCAAATAACATCTCTATCCCTCTGCTTTGCAAAGAAGTATATTATTTAAAAAGGAGGCTGTCTTCATGAAACGGAAAAAGAAACGTACATCTCCAGAAAGACAAACCGTCTTGTTTCATTTAACAGATGCGCTCATTCCGAGTCTGGACATGATGGGGCTTGCATTAAAGGCATTTTTCCACCTCTTAAGAAAAGCCTTTTCTGCGATCTGATAAAACCCCGCACAACATACGTGCGAGGTTCTTTTTTAGGACGAATATATTTGACTTCCTTGGCTGATAAACTCCTTCGCCTTCTTCTCCATCTCTCTTTTCACTTCTTCTGATTGATTGCGAATATCATGAGAAATTTTCATACTGCAAAACTTCGGTCCACACATCGAACAAAAATGGGCAGTCTTAGCGCCTTCAGCAGGCAGTGTTTCATCATGGAACGCCATCGCTCTTTCTGGATCAAGTGACAGGTTGAATTGGTCCCGCCATCTAAATTCAAACCTTGCTTTTGATAAAGCATCATCGCGCTTTTGAGCAGCAGGATGTCCTTTTGCTAGATCAGCGGCATGTGCGGCAATTTTATAGGCAATCACACCTTCTCTCACATCTTCTTTGTTCGGCAGACCTAAATGCTCTTTTGGCGTCACATAGCATAGCATTGCTGTTCCATACCAGCCGATCATAGCCGCGCCGATAGCAGATGTAATATGATCATATCCTGGGGCAATATCTGTTGTAAGAGGTCCTAGCGTATAAAATGGTGCCTCTTTGCAAATCTCCATTTGCTTGTCCACATTCTCTTTGATTTTATCCATTGGAACATGTCCAGGCCCTTCAATCATCACTTGTACATCATGTTTCCAAGCGATCTCTGTCAATTCACCTAACGTTTCCAGCTCTGCAAACTGCGCTTCATCATTGGCATCAGCTATTGAGCCTGGTCTGAGTCCGTCTCCAAGTGAAAAAGCAATATCATATGTTTTCATAATCTCACAAATGTCTTCGAAGTGAGTATAGAGGAAATTTTCTTGATGATGGGCAAGACACCACCTTGCCATTATGGCACCGCCTCTTGAAACAATTCCGGTCACCCGATCGACTGTCATCGGAATATACCTTAACCTCACGCCCGCATGAATCGTGAAGTAGTCTACTCCTTGCTCTGCTTGTTCTATTAATGTGTCCCTGTACACGTCCCACGTCAAATCTTCTGCCACTCCATTTACTTTTTCAAGCGCCTGATAAATGGGAACGGTGCCTACTGGGACTGGGCAATTCCGTATGATCCATTCTCTCGTTGTATGAATGTCCTTCCCTGTAGACAGATCCATCATGGTGTCTGCACCCCATCTGATTGCCCACGTCATCTTTTCTACCTCTTCATCAATGGATGATGTCACAGCTGAATTGCCAATATTCGCATTGATTTTGACGTGAAAATGCCTTCCAATAATCATCGGTTCACTTTCAGGATGGTTAATATTCGCTGGAATGACTGCTCTTCCGCTGGCTACTTCCTTTCTCACGAACTCAGGGCTTAGTTCTTCTCTTAACGCAATAAACTCCATTTCAGGTGTCACAATACCTTTTTTTGCATAATGCATTTGCGTCACACAGGCACCTTGTTTTGCGCGGAGCGGCTCATGACGAAAATCAGTATGAACATGATGAAAGGACTCTTTTCCCTTGGAACGATATCCATTATCTTCTGGTTTCACATGACGCCCTTCATAGCTTTCTGTATCTCCTCTTTCTTCGATCCATGCTGTCCTAAGGCGATTTAACCCCTTAGTGACATCAATATGGGCTCTCTCATCAGTGTACGGTCCACTCGTATCGTACACACGAATCGGTTCATTTTGAATGTTCCCCGCCTGTGTCACAGTTTGTGAGAGGGCAATCTCTCTTTTTGGCACTAAAATGTCAGGTCTTGATCCTTTCTCATACACCTTTCGGCTGCCGTCAAAGCTTGATAATAAAGATTGAGTTGTTGGGGTATTTTTCTTTTCTTTCATTTGCTGTTCTCTCCTTCTCTTCTTGTCACCGGACAGGATGGAATCAGCACCAGCAAAAAACCAGGATCTATGAAAAGAACCTGGTTTCGTCGTTAGAAATAAACATGAATGTTATGACTCATGTATCATCTTCAACTTCCCCACGCTGGTACGAGCCAGATCAGGTCCAAAGGGTTAAGAAGCATACACTTCTCTCTCAGCCCAGCCGCGGGCACCCCTAGTCACATTTATTGATTTCCACAACAGTTTAGCATAGAGATGCCATGAAAAAAAGAAGTTTTAGGAAAATAGTTCCTTTCCACTATAAAAAATAACAGCTCTCCTTATTTGCACCTTTCTATACATCATCTATCCCAATCATTTCGATAAAATCTGAAATAATCGTTGATCCTTTTCTCCTAATATGTATAATTAATCTAAACTCAGAATTTTTACACAAACTTTTCCCAAAGGAAGTTCTAGTCTATTGCAAACATTTCTCACATTTATCGTCATAGGATTCTTTTACGTTAATTTTATATAGGCATCAAGGGTTATTTTTAAGAAAAGGCTAAAGTTCTTGAGGAACTTTAGCCTTTTTTATTCTCCAACCTATCGAGTCATGCCTGTTTGACCTGTTTCAAATTGTGTTCTTCTCATATCTCTAAAGCGTGTGAAAGCACCCTCGTCTTTAATGACTTGGACAGCTCTTCCGTCCGCATAACGAGTCGCTGCTTCTTCAACTTGTGATACGCCCTCTGACGTCAGACGTCCATCTGATTTAATGGCAATATACACATTTTCATCTGTCACCATCACTTGTGAGTCTGCAACGTGGTTCATTTTATTGACGCGGTTGGCAATTTTTCTTGAACGCTGGACGTTCTCTTGTTTATCGTAGCCAGAGAACGACATTTGGTTATGATAGTTCATATCTCCATGACTGTAGCGTCCATCTCCACCCGCGAGAGGCATTCGATCATCGGCTTGAGGACGGGTGCGATAATCAACATTCGTTGTGTTCCCACCGTTCATCCCCTCCATGAGTTCAGAAACTGGCCCTTGATGATCTTGGTTATTGTCAGCCGCACGGTTATTCGAATGATATCCAACTGGCTGACCAGATTGATTATGACGTGTATCTACACCTGCATTGTCATTTGTACCACATGCCGTTAACCCAATAGGAAGAAGCACTAATGCGATCGTTTTTTGCCATTTTTGTCTCAAACGAAAAACCCCCTGTACAAATTCAATCTCATGAGCGCGAAACAGGCTCTGTTTTAGCATGTACAGTTTAGGAAAAAATCAAGCTGTCAGTTATAAACAAAAAAAGGAACGATTGAGATCGTTCCTTCCAGATTGTTAAAATGATCTTTATTTTAGCCCTTTGTCTTCTTTTCAGCGTGATAGAAAACCTTTGCAGTCTAGGAAGGGCGAGCACCGGAGCGGAGCGAATTTGACATTCGTGAGCACCGTAGCACAGCCCTGACAACGAATGCGAGGGTTTGTCTACACGCTGAAAGGAACGATTGAGATCGTTCCTTCTGTCATTACACTTCTTCGTCTTCTTCTGGCCTTGCAAAAACAGATTGACCTGGATATGGCTGCATATAAGGCTGAGCTGGATAAGCCCCCATTTGTCCATAAGGAACAGGATTCGGATAATGTCCTGGCCACGGCTGATGCTGCTTCATGCCATCATCACATCCGCAGTCTTCCTTGCCATAAGCTTCATTTGAAACGTTTGGATAAAAGCCTTGATTCACGTTCGCATTAGCGTTGGCATTTGGATGCATATGGTGGTGCCAGTGATGCCCGTCGTTTGAATGATGTTCATAATGTTCCCCGTAATAGGCCGGCGCTTGATACGCAGGATAATACGGTTGAGCTGGGTATGGATATGGCATCATGTGATGGTGATAATATGGCTGGACAGGATAACAAAGACCTGAACCTGGTAAAATTGGCGATGCTGGCATCATTTGCTGCGGATATGGATACATTGCCGGCATGTAATGACCATGACCATAACCATAATAAGGATCATATGAGTCATGATGCTGGTGATGGTGATGATGCTCTTTATTCTCAGCCATTCCCCCTACCGCTGCGCCTCCTACATTCGGCATTTGCGGGAAATTAGGAAGGTTTGGGTAATTGGTGTGCTCCATATCTTTTCCCTCCTCCTTTTGATGCGGAATATGAATAAACGGATCATACCCCTTTGCCACTTCATCTTTTAAATGACCTTTATTTTCATCATAAAAATGGTCTTTGTTATCTTTATGCTCCTTATTTTCATGATGGAAATGGTCCTTGTTATCTTTATGCTCCTTATTTTCATAATGAACATGATCTTTCTTTTCATGAACGTGATCTTTTTTCTCATGATGTTCTTTTTTGGGAGGAGGCGTGAATGGCTGGTAGAGATTGGTCTGATAATAGTTCACATCGACTTGTGGAAAAACTGGCTGCTCGATCTTTGGCACTGGCGGTACATAAGGTACCGGTTCGTTTGGCTTTTCTTTCGGCTTCGTATCTTGCACTTGCACGACATCTTTTGGCTTTTCTTTCACATACGGATGCTCTTTCGGCTTCGGCATTTCTTTTGCTTTGTGATGATCTGTTTTTACAGGAACACCACTAGATGGAATCTTGATCTTCATACCCGGCATGATCAAATCTGGGTTACTGAGCTGTGAATTTAGTTTTTTCAATTCTTGAAAGTCGACTCCGTATTTCTTTGAAATTTTCCAAAGGGAGTCTCCTTTTTGCACAATATGAATTTTCAACGTTTTCCCCTCCTATGCAAAACGTGAACGTAACGGTTATGTCAGAAGTACAATATGTTTCACCATAAATTTATGCCTATTTACAAGCCGATATGATAAAAACTTGTTTTCTGATAGGAGGGGCTGATTCATTATTTAATGGCGAGCATTTTATTCAGTGCAAGTAAAGCCTCTTTTGTAATGTCCTCATTGACCTGAATCAAACCGACCGGATCACCTTTCTCAATGCTTTCTAGTGACCATAACAAATGAGGAAGATCGATCCGATTCATGGTCAAACATGGACACATATCCGGATTGAGGGATTCAATTTGTTTATCTGGATGCTGATCGATTATCCGCTTGACTAAATTCATCTCTGTTCCAATCGCCCACTTGCTTCCTGCTGGTGCTTCCTTGATCGTATCAATAATGAATTTTGTTGAACCGGCTAAATCAGAAGCCCTGACGACTTCATGCGTGCATTCTGGATGGACAAGGATTTGAATGTCACGGTCACTTTTTCTCGTTTCTTCAATATTCCTCACCGTAAATTTCTCATGGACAGAGCAATGGCCTTTCCATAAAATCATCCTGATGCGGGAAAGCGGCTGATCGGTGATGAGCTTTTCTTCTATTTGATCCCAGACAGCCATTTCTTCTAGTGAAATGCCTAAATCGAATGCCGTATTACGTCCTAAATGCTGGTCAGGGAGAAACAGAATCCGCTCTTTTTGTGTGAGCGCCCACTCCAGCACTTTTTTAGCGTTTGACGATGTCACAGTCGCCCCGCCATGCTTGCCGACAAATGCTTTAATATCCGCTGTTGAGTTGACATACGTGAGCGGTAGGATCGTATCCCCAAACAGATCAGTGAGCTGCTCCCATGCTCTGTCCGTTTGTTTCATGTTCGCCATATCTGCCATTGAACAGCCTGCTCTCATATCTGGCAATAGGACCTTTTGATTCTTGTTTGACAGCATATCTGCCGTTTCAGCCATGAAGTGAACACCGCAGAATACAATGTACTCAGCCTCCTGATTGTCCGCGGCTATTTGTGCGAGCTGCAATGAATCTCCTGTTGCATCTGCAAATTGGATGACTTCATCCTTTTGATAATGATGCCCAGGTATAAAAAGCTTTGATCCAAAGGCTCGTTTAATGTCTAATACACGCTGCTTCATCTCATCATTAGAGCGGTGCTTATATTCTTCTGGCATCATGGCTGCATGTTGATTTGTGAGTACATCAAGCATGGACATGAGTTGTTCCCCCTTTATGACTGAATTCCATATTCATACTAAAATCAAATGCTGGAGCAGAATGTGTCAGAAAACCAAGTGAAATAAGGTCGACACCTGTCCCCCTGTAACTTGGCAATGTCTCTAACGTGATGCCTCCTGAAGCCTCCGTCAGAATTGTCTCCGGCGTCATTTGTTTAAAACGTTTTACTTCGTCCGGAGAGCAGTTGTCAAACATGATGACATCGGCTTTTGCATCAATGGCTTCCATTAGCTGCGTTTCTGATTCAATTTCCACTTCAATTTTCACCATATGACCGGCAAATGCTCTTGCTTTCTCTACTGCTTCACGAATAGAGCCGCATGCAGCAATATGATTATCTTTAATCATCACTCCATCTGATAAACCGAAGCGGTGATTCTTTCCGCCTCCTGTCTTCACAGCGTATTTCTCTAACATGCGCAAGCCAGGAGTCGTTTTTCTCGTATCACAAATCGTAATCGACGGGTCCGCTAATCGCTGCACCGCTTCATGGGTTATTGTGGCGATGCCTGTCATGCGCTGCAAGACATTCAAAATGACCCGTTCTCCTTTTAATAAGTCACTGACCGGCCCCTCTATTTTCGCTAGCACAGCGCCTGAATGAATCCAATCACCTTCTTCAAAAAACAATTCAGCCTGAATCTGTTCATTCAGCAGGCGGTACCCTATGTCAATGACTTGAGAACCTGCCAATACACCCGATTGTTTTGCGATGATGTATGCTGTTCCTTTCTTTTCTTCAAAAATGGCATCAGCTGATACATCTCCAAAGCCAATATCTTCTGTGAAAAAATGAGTCAGCATTTGTTTTAACTGTAAACGTTCCATTTGGCACCGATCCTTTCATTTTTCATCATGTAAACGCGGCCTTTTTCATGGACAATCTGCATGCCCCTCCACAAAGTATCATTCCGCTTTGGATAATCCATTCGATAATGGCCGCCTCTGCTTTCTGTACGAAGTAATGCAGACTTCACAAGGCAAATCGCTAATCCCCATTGATTGCTTAATTCGATCTGTTCACTTGTGATATTCTTCACATTCATTTGCTGATACGAGACTTGCTGTAATGTTTGAAGCAAGGTCTTTAGCCCTTTTTCGTCTCTTACAATTGCGGCATATGTCGTCATCCATTTTCTCAACTGATGCTCTGAAATCTCTGGGACGGACCATATTTCTTGACTAGAAAAAGATGGGACTGTTTTTTTCTGTTTAGGTACCTGTTCAATTCTTCGTGCCGCTTTGTTTCCTAAAACGAGACCTTCCAAGAGAGAATTACTCGCCAATCGGTTCGCTCCGTGTAAGCCTGTACAGGCCGCTTCTCCGATAGCAAAAAGAGATGGGACAGTCGTTTCTCCATATTCATTCACGCAGATTCCGCCCATTAAAAAATGCATACCAGGGGAAACTGGGAGCCTGCCGCTTGCCATATCGACACCTGCCCGCTGACACATCGCATTAATTGCTGGAAAACGAGCTGAGAAATGTGGAATCTCGCGGATATTGAGATACAGATCATGACCTAATTGCTGCTCATGAAAAATAGCTCTAGCGACCACATCTCTAGGCGCTAAATCAGCTTGTGGGTGAATGCCTTTCATCATCCTTCTGCCTGTTTCATCTTCTAAATAGGCTCCCTCTCCCCGGACTGCCTCTGAAACGAGACCGACTGCTTTTCCAGCGATCGTCAAGAGGGTGGGGTGGAATTGAACAAATTCAAGATCTGCTAATTGTGCCCCGGCTCGATAGGCCATCATCAGTCCGTCTCCTGTTACAGAAGGGTCATTTGTGTTTGTTTCATATAGGGAGCCGCAGCCGCCCGTGGATAAAACAACGGCATCTGCGGTCATGGTATGTACGTGTCCTTTCTCATCTTTCCATACCACACCCATGCAGGTTCCTTCATGGACCAATAGATCAATGACATGGTGATATTCGTATAAATGAATATGTGAGGCAAGCTGACTTTTTAAATACTGCACGAGGGTTTTGCCTGTTTGGTCTCCTCCTGCATGCAAAATGCGATGAGTCGTATGTGCTCCCTCTTTACCTAATTGCGGCACGCCCGTCTCCGTTTGATCAAATGGACAGCCTTCTTCTACGAGCTGCTCCACCAAATGCTTTCCAAGACTTACGATCTCTTGTACCGCCCTCTCATCATTGTGATCACAGCCGGCAGTTAATGTGTCTTGTACATGCTGATGAACAGAATCCTGTGCTGAAAAGGCAGCAGCGATTCCTCCTTGTGCAAGCATGGAATTACTAGAGGAAAATTGTTTTTTTGTCATCATAATAACTTGGCAGCTTTCTGAAATGGTTTTTGCAAAGGAAAGCGCTGCAATGCCTGATCCCACCACAATGACTTTTTTGATTGATGACACCCTCGCCCCTCCTGTCATTTACACCTGTCTTGACACATATCATTACACAACACTACAATAAATACAAGAAAAAATTTTCACATAGGAGATGGATGAGTTGGTTTATTTAGATTACGCAGCTTCTACACCTGTTTCAGAGGAAGCGCTGCATGTTTTTCAGCAGCTAAGTCAAGATTGCTACGGGAATGCAAGCAGTCTTCATGATGCAGGTGGAAGAGCAAATGACATACTGACTTACAGTAGACAATCAATCGCTACCATTCTTGAGGGCGAACCAGACGGCATCTACTTTACAAGCGGCGGAACGGAATCCAATCTTCTTGCGATTCAATCGATTGCAAATGGTTTGCCAGCACACAGGCAACATGTCATCACAACTTCTGTAGAGCACCCTTCTGTTCATCACGCGGTTAGTCACTTAGAGCGTCTTGGCGTGAAGGTCACGATCATTGAACCGAATCAAGATGGGATCATCACTCAGGACATTCTCAAAGAAGCATTATTGCCTGAAACAGGACTAGTATCTATTCAACATGCTAATTCAGAAACAGGGATTATCCAGCCGCTCGCTGAATTAGCGCCCCTTTTAAAAGAAAGACACATTGTTTTTCATACAGATGCCGTGCAAACATTCGGAAAGATTCGTGTGTCCATCAAGGAGCTTGGGGTTGATGCCATATCCATCTCTAGCCATAAAGTGTATGCACCTAAGGGCGCTGGTGCTGTCTATATGAGCGCACATGTTCCTTGGAAGCCTTTATATTCAGGTGCAGTTCAGGAAAATGGCTTCCGCCTTGGAACAGTAAACGTTCCATGCATCGGTGCTTTTGCTGCTGCGAGCGAACAATTGATGCTTAAGCTAGATGAGCAGCAACGACAAAATGAGCAGCTTCGTGATTATTTTCTTCAGCAGCTGAAAGTGAGGCCGCTTCCTGTTCGTACACTTCAGAACAATGGCAATCGCCGTATGCTGCCTCATATTATTGGTTGTTTTTTTGAAGGGTTTGAAGGACAATATGTAATGTTAGCATGTAACCGGCATGGGATTTGTATATCGACTGGAAGCGCATGTGCTTCTGGTTATCATCATCCTTCCCCCGCTGTGAAGGCATTGCACATATCAGATCGTGATGCCCTTCAATTCATTCGACTATCATTTGGATCGAAGTCATCAAAAGAGGACATCGATCAACTTTTGCATACATTTGAACAATTGCAAAAGGAGAAGAAAGGAGCATAGGACGTGGAGCAAGAGAGGAAACTCATTGGCGAAGAGAGAAGAAACGCCATTTTAGAGTGGCTGAAAGAAACAGATACACCGCTAACCGGAAGCTTTTTGGCTAAAAAGGCAACTGTCTCTCGACAAGTCATTGTACAAGATATTTCACTATTAAAAGCAAAAAACGAACCCATTATTGCTACAAGTCAAGGCTATGTGTATATGGCGCCGCATGCGCCAGAAAGAGAAATGGAACAAATCATCGCCTGCAAGCATGATCCTGTTCGTACAGAAGAGGAACTGACCTTGATTGTAGACTTTGGTGTGACAGTGAAAGATGTGATCATAGAGCACCCTGTTTACGGTGAACTAACGGCCTCTATTCGCGTCAGTACTCGCAAGCAAGTAGCTGATTTCGTGCATCACATTTCTAACACGGGCGCCTCCTACTTGTCAGAACTAACAGACGGCGTGCATTTACATACACTTACTTCTTACAGTCAAAAGCAGCTTGACCAAGCCATTCAAGCGCTCGATGACGCTGGTTTTTTAATTAAAGACTAAAAAAATAGTGTCCCCCACAGGACACTATTTTTCATTCGTTAGTTCATATGTTTGGTAGCTGCCAAGCAGTTTGACCTCACAGCCAATCGCTTCTAACTCCTGAATCGCGCCAGGCACAAGGACATCATCCATTTCCTTTTCAATATCGATAATAAATAAATAGTGTCCAAGACCCGTTTTTGTCGGACGAGATTCAATTTTTGACAAGTTGAGATTCCGCCAAGAAAAGGCAGATAACACGCGATGCAATGCACCTGATTGGTCATCCTTTGGCAGACTGACGACAATGGTCGTTTTTGGCTTCGATGAGAACCCAGCATTCATTGGGAACGATGCTTTAGGATCTTTATGTAAAATAACAAAGCGTGTATGATTGTGCGGATAATCATGAATGTCTTTTTTAGCAATCGTTAAACCATACGTTTGTGCGGCAATTTCATTGGCAATGGCCCCAGCAGCCTCATCCGGATGCTCACTGATATATTTCGCTGCATAGCCTGTTGATTCTACTGGACGGTGCGGAATATCTGGGTACTGTTTTTTCAGAAATTGATGACACTGAGCAATTGCGTGAGGATGTGATTGGATCACATCTAATGTCTCCCAGCTTTCCGCTCTTGATGGGTGGACAAGCAAATGCTGTCGAATCGGTGCTGTCATTTCACCAACAATGGACAGCGCTTCTTCATGAATTAAATAATCAATCGTTAAGTTCACAGATCCTTCGAGTGCATTTTCAAGTGGAACGACCGCCAAATCTACTTCGCCTTTTGACACAGCATCCATACATTGTGGAATCGTTGCATAGGCACGCTGCACTGCATCTGCTGGAAAGCAAGAGCATACGGCCAAATGAGTAAATGTTGCCTCTGGTCCAAAATAACCTACAGTTAATTGCTTCATCTGCTATGATCTCTCCTTTTACGCCCCAGAACCTAGAATTTCGACTTTTTCGACAAATTCAAGTTTTCTTAATTGATTCATGACTGTATTGATATCATCTGCCATACCAGCCGTGCTAATGGATAGGGTGACATTCGCTCTTCCCTGCAGCGGAATCGTTTGGTGAATGGATAATACATTACAGCCAGAGTCAGCCACAATTTGAAGCAGCCTTGACAGAGCCCCAGACCGATCCTCAAGGTGGAAAAACAATGTGATGATCTGCTCTTTCACCATCGTATAAAATGGAAAAACAGCATCTCTGTATTTATAAAAAGCACTGCGGCTTAAATCCGCTTGTTGAACAGCATCGGCAACTGAATCCGCTTTTTTGCGATCTAGAAGCTTTTTGACTTCAAGCGTTTTTCGCATCGCATCTGGAAGGACATCCTCTCTTACTAAATAGAACGTTTCTTCTTTCACCTGTTTTCTCCCCTTTTAAAAACGGGAGAGCCCATGGACTGGACCCTCCTTTTGATCAATCAATAAATTCAAATTCAAATTCAAGCAGACGAATGATGTCGCCGTCTTTTGCACCACGCTCACGCAAGGCATCATCGACACCCATTCCGCGCAGTTGTCTAGAGAATCGTTTCACGGACTCATCTCTTGAGAAATCTGTCATCTTAAACAGTCGCTCAAGTGCTTTACCCGTTATGACAAACGTACCGTCAGGATCTCTTGAGATCTCAAATGGTGCATCTCCCTCATCAAACCTGTACATCACGCGGTTATCAGATAGTTCCTCTTCATTATAGAGCGGGAATTCCGGTGTTGTTTCAAGCTGATTGGCGATTTCAAATAAAAGCTCACGAAGCCCTTCTCTTGTGATCGCACTAATTGGGAACACTTTATAGTCATCCGTTAATTTTTCTTTAAATGCCGCTAGATTGTCAGCTGCATCTGGCATGTCCATTTTGTTCGCTACAATGATTTGTGGACGCTCAGTCAATCTCATATTGTATTGCTCAAGCTCTTCATTAATGGTCACATAATCCTCGTACGGGTCACGACCTTCAAGTGCTGACATATCAATGACATGGACAATGACACGTGTCCGCTCAATGTGACGTAAAAATTGATGACCTAAGCCAACGCCTTCGTGCGCTCCTTCGATCAGTCCTGGCAGGTCCGCCATGACAAAGCTTCGGTTATCATCTGTTTCGACAACTCCTAGGTTCGGTACAAGCGTTGTGAAATGATAATCCGCAATCTTCGGCTTCGCAGAAGAGACAATTGAAAGCAGTGTCGACTTCCCGACACTTGGGAAACCAACAAGTCCAACATCTGCAAGTACTTTTAATTCTAAGATGACGTCACGTTCTTTTCCTGGCTCACCATTTTCAGAAAGCTGCGGTGCAGGGTTTGCCGGTGTTGCGAAACGTGAATTTCCACGTCCGCCTCGGCCGCCTTTTGCAATGACTGCCCGCTGTCCATGCTCTGTTAAGTCAGCGAGTACCTGTTTCGTCTCTGCATCCGTCACAACCGTACCGGGCGGAACTTTGACAATCATTTCTTCCGCATTTCGGCCATGCTGGTTTTTACTCATTCCGTGCTCGCCGCGATCCGCCTTAAAATGGCGCTTATAACGAAAGTCCATCAATGTTCTGAGTCCTTCGTCTACTTCAAATACAACATCTGCACCATTTCCGCCGTCGCCACCAGCCGGCCCGCCTTTAGGCACATATTTTTCACGACGGAACGCCACCATACCGTTTCCGCCGTCACCGCCTTTAACATACACTTTAACCTGATCTACAAACATAACTTCCTCCGTTTCTCTGCATCACATATCTCGTTCTTGCCTCAAACAAAGCTCGATCATGGACTCATGACTTGTCACATGAAATTGAACTACACTCATACATGGATAGTTTGCGTTATGAAACGCATTTAACGCATCCAAACTTGTTAATTTTCCTTTGAAATCAAAATATAAGACCACATCATTATCTTCATGATCTGTTTGGAACGTGACCGTTAAATGATTTTCAGTTTTTTGGCAAACTGATTGGTCGAATATCGAAAACAACTCCTGTGATACCGTTAGCAGCTGCGATTCATATGCTGATAAGTCTCGGGTTTCACCAAGCACTTCATATTCTAGGGTGATAAAATGCGACTCCCAATTAAATGTTAGAAAGTAATAGGCTAATTGGGGAATTTTTAAATTTGAGAGTTTGGATTCATGCTGTGCTTCAATGACCATTTCTTCTATAATTTCAAACACTCGGTCATATTTTTCTAATGTCAAGTTGCCCTTGATCAGCTGCAATTTATTCATCCAGTCGTGTCTTGAACGACTGAGCAGATAGATCAATTCATTTGTTAATGCAACGTGAGTTAATTTTTCATTTTGTTTACTTGATATCTCTTCCATTATCGCACTCCCAATCGTTTGGTCTCTCTTTTAGGAGTCTTATCATCACTATGTCTCCCTGAATTATAACAGAGAAGACAGCATAGAAAAACACTAGTTATGTGAGGAAAGGTTGTTTTTTCTGATCTATAGGAGAAAATGAGGCAAAGTCAGCAAACGTTCTTTGATATTTATGGAGTGCATCTTCTTTTTTCATCTTCGATACTACTTGTAAAAAGTGAAAAAAACTCCAGTCAATGACCGGAGTTTTTAGCAATTATTGTGCCACAGGATATACGCTCACTTTTTTACGGTCACGACCGAAACGTTCGAATTTAACCGTTCCGTCGATTTTAGCGAAAAGAGTGTCGTCGCCTCCGCGTCCAACGTTTTCACCTGGATAGATTTTCGTTCCACGTTGACGATAAAGGATAGAACCACCAGTTACGAATTGACCATCAGCACGTTTAGCGCCTAAACGTTTAGACTCAGAGTCACGTCCGTTCTTTGTAGAACCTACCCCTTTTTTAGATGCGAAAAATTGAAGATCTAATCTAAGCATGAAGTTCACCTCCTATTTTTTTGTAGATATTCTCACATAATCGTGATAATCTCGTTCGATTGTCTCTAAGGAAACGACCATGCCTTCTAAAAGCAGTTGCGCTTTTTCAAAGGATACTGGATCTGTATCAGCTGGCAATTCAAAAGAGAAATAGCCGCCTTCCCCGCCAATATCGAGCAGTGGATCCAATCCTGTCAGTGCAATAATTGAATTGACTGAGCCGAAAACAACAGCAGATACTCCTGCACAAACGAGATCCTGACCTTTTTCAGCAAACTCGGCATGTCCAGTCATCTGAAAAGACGTAATGCTTTCATCTGCTACTGACCGAGTAATGGTTGCTTTGATCATATCACTCACACGCCTTAAGCGTTGATTTTTTCGATAACAACTTTAGTGTAAGGTTGACGATGACCTTGTTTCTTGTGGTTGTTTTTCTTCGGTTTGTACTTGAACACAGTAATTTTCTTACCGCGACCTTGTTTTTCAACTTTAGCCGTTACTGTTGCTCCAGCAACTGAAGGGTTACCCACTTTGACAGTGTCTCCGCCGACAAACAATACGTTTTCAAAAGTTACTGTTTCACCTGCTTCAGCAGCTAGTTTTTCAACATAAACAGTTTGACCTTCTTCAACTTTTACTTGTTTACCACCAGTTTCGATAATTGCGTACATCTCTGCACCTCCTAATAAACTCAGACTCGCCGAATACAGGGGGCCTTAGGCTCTTTACACCTGCTTCGCGCGGTTGTAGCACGGGTGCTACATATCCATAACATTAAAAAATATATCAAATTAGACACAGAATGTCAACGTATTTTCATCACTAGTACGGCAAAAGCAGCTCTTCCATTGAGGAGGTGGTTCTTCGATCTGAAAAATACGCATGGAGCAGTTCATTTTCGTCAAGCTGGCTCATTTTCACGCCATCTCTTTCAATAATAATCGGATGCTTACAGCCTCTTTGGAATCGCGCCATGACTTCATATACTTTTTCCTCAGCACTCGCTCTCAGCGGAATAAGCTTTTCTACCTTTTGCTCTTTTTTACCGTAATAGCGTTCTAGTAAAAAGCGGACCCTGACATAATGCCGCTGCCGGTGCTCCACCGCGAGTGAATAGGCTAAAAAAGTGAGCAGCATCCAGCCATTGAATTGCAGCGGCGCAAACAAAAGCAGTCCTGCTGTCAATAGACCAAAAAAGACAAGGGAGCCTTTTATGGCAAGGGCATGTGCACGTTGGAAAGGGTAATATGCTGATAAGAGCAAAAAGAATAATTTCCCGCCATCAAGCGGCCAAATAGGCAAAAGATTCACAAGAAAAATCGCCATATTATAAAAGGTGAACATCGTAAAAATGTCGTGCGAAATAAGAGAAGTTTCCATGAAAATCCATGCCATAAGCTGAAGCGGTACATGCTGAAGCGGCCCGCATAAAATGACCGCCAGCTCTTCCTTAAGCGGACGGTTCCCATGCTCTTCTACTTCTACCGCTCCGCCAAATGGCAGTAAAAAAATCCGCCGAATGCGCCAATGATAATAGCAGGCAGCCGCTGAATGTCCAAGCTCATGGACAAAGACGATGATAAGCAGACAAAGCAGCGGCTTGATTTGACCAGAGAGAATCGCAAACGCCATCACAATCCACAGCAGCGGATGAATGTGAATTTTCGTCAGCATGAGCAGCCATCTATTCAAAGGTCATCACCTGAATAGGATCGATAAACTGTTCATTTTGCTTAATGGCAAAATAATATGTGCCCTTTCCTTGATCATCAAGTGAGATCTGGCCAATCTTCTCACCCTTATCGACAAAATCGTATAAGGCCACATCGGCTTTCTTTAACTGGCCATACCAGCTATAGCTGTTATCCGCATGCTGCACGACCACTGTAAGCCCTGTGTCACTTTTCTTTTTCACTTCTACTACATAGCCTTCCTTCATACTATCAATCGCTTCAGCCGATGTTTCGATTTTGACACCTGCTCCATTTTGCGTAAAGGATTCCTGCACCTTTCCAGAAGCAGGTACGGCCAGTTCTTGGTTCGCTTGTACATCTTTTTGACCTTCCTTTTTGTCGGTTAAAAAGGCAAGGGGGTTCCCCACTGTCTTCTCAAACCAGCGATTGGCAGCAGCAAATTGAAAATCTTGCTCAAAAGTCTGCGTAATGATCGGCTTAAGCTGCTGAAACGGGCCTGCCTGACCTTTAAATGAAATGGCTGCAATCAACACTAGGGACGCAGATAATAAACATTTAAGCACAAAGGCATTGGGGTTAAATAACGGATGCCGATATTTCTTCGGCTGATGAGACGACGACTCAAAGGAAGACGACCCTGAATGCTTTTCTTCCTCTGTCAGCATGACCCATGGAGGGATATCTTCTTTTTTCTTGAAAGTCGTCTTCTTAGATGAAGCAGCTGGCTGCTTCGTTTTGCGGCGCTGCGCGATGTTCTTTCGGTACTCGTCCACTCTTTTCATGAGATCACCCTTTACATACAAACAGTTTGTACATTTTATGTGACGACCTCATCTGATATGCAACAAAAAAGACCGATTCTCATCGAATCGGTCTCATTTTACCTGAATGGTTATTATGCTCTTACACCAAAAAATGCTTTCAGCTTCGCAAACATTCCTTTGTTTTCATCTTCAAAAGATTGAAGTGGAACAGATTCGCCTAGTACACGGCGGGCGATATTACGATACGCAATCGATACTTTGTTTTTAGCATCCATGACAATCGGTTCACCATTGTTTGAAGCCTTAATCACGTCATCATCATCTGCGACAATGCCAAGAAGATCAATCGATAAGTGATGTACAACTTCATCCACATCCATTGAATCGCCACTTTTCGCCATGTGTGTACGAATACGGTTGACAATCAAACGAGGTGGTTCGATATCTTCTTGTTCTAACAAGCCGATGATACGGTCAGCATCTCTCACAGCTGAGATCTCAGGCGTCGTCACGACAATTGCCTTATCTGCACCTGATACAGCATTTTTAAAGCCTTGCTCAATTCCAGCAGGGCAATCAATAACGACATAATCAAAGTCTTGTTTCAATGATTGAATTAATTCTTTGATCTGCTCCGGTTCTACAGCGGTTTTATCGCTTGTTTGAGCAGCGGGTAAAAGATACAAAAGATCCTCGAAACGCTTATCTTTTACAAGCGCTTGGTGAATTTTACATCTTCCTTCTACTACATCGACTAGATCATAAATAATGCGGTTCTCAAGCCCCATCACGACATCTAGATTACGAAGGCCAATATCGGTATCAACTAGACACACTTTTTTCCCTTGAATTGCTAGTGCTGTGCCTAAGTTTGCAGATGTTGTTGTTTTGCCAACGCCGCCTTTTCCTGAGGTAATCACAATAGCCTCGCCCAATTTCACATTCCTCCCTCAAGCCTTGTCAGATTAGGTCTTATATGAGCCAATTGCTGCAGGCGTTCAATGATCATGTTGCCATCTATATCTAAATAAGCACATTCCATTTCGTTTCCATCTTCTTTTTGATCTGGTGCACGGTTAAACACTTGTGCGATGCGAAGCTGTGTTGGAATCATACGAGATGCCGCAATGACAGCTTGTTTATTCCCATTACATCCGGCATGTGCCACGCCTTTTAAAGCGCCGAGCACAAAAATATTCCCCCCTGCACGAATCGTTCCGCCAGGATTGACATCCCCTATTAATAAGAGATCTCCTTCGACATACAGCACCTGTCCAGAGCGCACAATTTTGGCTACAGAGGTGATTTCGGCCTCTGCTTTTAATCGTCTCGCCTCTTCAGTTGACATGACGTCACTTTCAATGGAGTGAATGACGAGATGTTCATTTTCAGAGACTGCTTCAGTCAAACGCATTTCCTGATCCTCTGTTAAATACCGAAAACCAAGTTTAATATGCACATTAACCTTATGTCCTTCTCTTCCATCTGTATATTGCTCAAGTAAAAGAACCTCTCGCAAGCCAGAAAGAAGGTCATCAAACGAACAGTCATCATTTAACTGTAATGTTAATCCGTTTTTTGTACCTTTTATCGTCACATATTGCTGTTTTTGAGTTTTCAAGATGCTCACCTCAACAACATACTCATTTCGCCGTAATTGGACAAACTCCTGCTTTTATTCGTCGATCAGTCCTTGTTTCATATTGATGAAAAAGAGCCTAAGCGGCACAACAAGTATGAGAGACGCAGCAGTATTTAAAAGAATCGTTGGAATAAAGCGTTCGATGACATACGTATTAAACGGCATAATCCCTGGTTGAATTGTCGCTTGAACGCCGTATACATAAAACTCCATCACGGAAACAGCAATAATCGACAGAAAGACGACCACTAACATATTCGTTTGCAGAACTTTAAACGCTTTCGCTAGCAAATAGCAGAGCGCTCCAAAGCCAAACATATGAACACCAAGTATGCCTGTATACGAAATATCATATAAAAGTCCAAAGATAAAACCGAAAATCACACCATATTTTTGATTCACAAAAGCAGTCATAAATACAAGTGCGAGTAAGATGAAATGAGGAGCTAAAATTTGATTGTCTGAAACAAATGGGAGCTTCACTAGATCGACAAAAATACTGTCAAATACGAAGATAAACAACATGACGAAAGCAAGAAGGACACGTCTCACGAGCCTTCCTCCTTCGTCAATTCAGATGCATCTGCCGTACTTGAGCTGCGATTCACCACAATCACGCGGTCTAAATTGTTGAGTTCAGCCGCTGGTTCTACATAAATGATTTTTGTCAGGCCGTAATGATCTGGCTCGATTTCACTCACCTTACCAATCGTCAAGCCTTGAGGGAATACGCCCCCAGCTCCAGATGTTTCAACAAGATCTCCTTTTTTGACATCTCCATCTGCATCAGATTTCAGAATATTCATTGTCAGCATTTTTTTCTTACTGTCATAACCGTTAATAATTCCGTTGAGTTCTTCTTTGCCCTTTTTCGCAAAAATTTTCGTTGAAATTCTATTATTTTGGTCAGTAGAGCTTAGCAACCTTACAGTTGAAGTAAAATTGTTGAGCTTATCACTTTCAATTTTCCCAATTAACGCACCACTCTCATTTGTGACCGCCATATCTTTGTCAACGCCTTGTTTTTTCCCTTTATCAATCATCACAAAGCTATCCCAAAGGGACGGGTTTCTCGCGATAACCGTTGATAGAATTGGCGTGTAATCACGAATAGAGTTCACATATCCGAGCTGCTTGCGAAGCTTTTTGTTCTCATCTTCTAGCTCTTGAAGTTTCGCCTCATATTGAGTTTGTCCATCAAGTTTTTTTCGAAGACGCTCGTTTTCATCGTATGTGTTCTTTAAATCTTGTACGTTCCCATAAATACCGGCAATAAATTGTGATGGTTTATGAAAGACACCTTGAAAAAAGCCTGTCGTATCCCCCACTAATTTTTCCGGCCATGAAGCACCTCTGCCGCTTTTCACTGAAAAACCAATCATGGCCACCAGTACGATGACACAGACAAGGAGCAACATTAATCTTTTATTCATAAAAAACTGCGGCATGTCTTACACCTCTTTATTTACGCCCGATTATCGATTATCTTTTGATTTTCCTTTGAACAAATGAATATGCTCTAGTGCTTTTCCTGTTCCAATCGCCACACAGTCAAGCGGGTCTTCAGCAATAATGACTGGCATCTTCGTTTCATCACTAATGACTTTGTCAAGATTACGAAGCAATGCACCGCCGCCAGTTAAAACGATTCCACGGTCCATAATATCTGCTGCCAGCTCAGGCGGGGTTTTTTCAAGTGTCATTTTCACCGCATCGACAATTGTTTCCACCGTATCGCGAAGCGCTTTTGCAATCTCATCTGCTGTAATAGAAATCGTTTTTGGCAGACCTGTTAAAAGGTCACGGCCGCGAATATCCATCTCATCATGTACATCAGGCTGTGCAGATCCGATTTCCATTTTAATAGCTTCTGACGTACGGTCACCGATCATTAGGTTATACGTTTTACGGATGTAGCTGCTGATCGCATCATCCATTTCATCTCCTGCCACGCGGATTGATTGTGATGTCACAATGCCGCCAAGAGAAATAATGGCTACCTCTGTTGTACCGCCGCCAATGTCTACAACCATACTTCCTGTTGGCTCCCAAACAGGCAGGTTAGCACCAATTGCCGCAGCAAATGGCTCTTCAATCGGGTATGCGTCACGTGCACCGGCTTGTCTTGTTGCATCAATGACTGCACGCTCTTCTACAGCTGTAATACCAGATGGTACACATACCATCACGTAAGGTTTACGAGCAAAAAGCCCTTTGCCTTTTAATGCTTGATTAATGTAATATTTCATCATTGTTGCTGTCGTCTCGTAATCTGCAATGACTCCGTCTTTCATCGGGCGTAGTGCCACAATATTACCAGGTGTACGGCCAATCATATTTCTAGCGTCATTTCCGACCGCCACTATAGACTTCGTATCAGTTTCCAAAGCTACGACCGAAGGTTCTCTTACAATAATGCCTTTTCCTTTAATAAAAACAAGCGTATTCGCTGTTCCAAGATCTATTCCAAGGTCTTTTGTCCCAATTCCAAACATATGTATGTATCTTCCTTTCTTAAACCAAAATTCCCTTTAGGGAAAAACTCATAAACTCTATTATATCGTAAAACATTGAAAAAAAAAGTGTTACAAATACCCTTTTTCCTTCAAACTCACAAATTTTTGATCACCTATGACAAGATGATCGAGCAGCTGTATTCCAATCAGCTTTCCACATTCAAAAAGTCGCTGTGTAACTTCAATATCTTCCCTGCTGGGCGTCGGATCTCCAGATGGGTGGTTGTGCACACATATAAATGAAGCCGCCGATCGTTTAAAGGCCTCTTTGAAAATTTCGCGCGGGTGAACGATCGATGAATTCAGGCTTCCAATAAACACGGTATGTTTATGAAGAACTTGATTTTTTGTATTGAGATAAAGACAAACAAAATTCTCCTGTGTCAAAAATCTCATATCTTCCATCACAAAGTTCGCTCCGTCTTCTGGTGTGCGGATCACATAGCGGTTGTCCGTTGTTTGATGGTGTAATCTAGTGCCGAGTTCTAAAGCAGCTAAAAGAGAAATCGCCTTTGCCTTTCCAACTCCTCGGATCTTCGACATTTCTTCAATTGAGGCTTCTTTTACAGAGCGAAGACCGCCAAAAGTTTGCAGAAGTCTTGCCGAAATTTGGAGAACTGACTCTTTTTTTGTGCCTGTTCTTAGAAGGATCGCAACAAGTTCATGGTTTGACAAACTGCTGGGCCCGTATTTGATAAATCGTTCTCTCGGTTTTTCATCATGAGGGAGATGCTTTAGCAGCATAGGGAAATCGTTCAGGATGACCACTCCTTTTAGAATTCCTTCCTGTCTTCAAAAAGGGGTGATTCCAAAGGTTTCAAGCACTCTAACTGTTTTCGCAATAGGGAGACCTACAACGGAAAAATAATCACCATCTATTTTTTGAACAAACAGTGCGCCTTTCCCTTGAATGCCATAGCTTCCCGCTTTATCAAGGGGTTCGCCCGTATCGATATAGCGGTCTATTTCACTTTGAGTCAGCGTCCAAAATGTCACTTCTGTCTGTTCATAAAATGTTTCTTTTCTATTCTCTGACTGAACCGTGACACCCGTCAAGACTTGATGTGTCTTTCCTGATAATAATTGAAGCATGAAAGCCGCTTCTTTCTTGTCTTTTGGTTTCCCAAGACATTTGCCGTCAATTGCAACAATTGTATCTGCACCAATGATCACAGCTTTGGGATATAATCTTTGAATATCATTTGCTTTTTGTTCTGCCAACCATTGGACGTTCTCGGCAGGGGAAAGGTTTCGATTTATTTCTTCTTTTAAATGACTTGCTTGAATGTCATAAGAAAACCCTGCTAGATCAAGCAATTCTTTTCTTCTAGGTGATTGAGATGCGAGAATCAATCGGTTCATGTTTGTTCATCCTTTCAGGGTTTAGCCTAAGAAGTAAGATACCCATCCATCCTAGCAAATGTACATCTTACCGACAATTTACGAAAATTCATTTTTCATGTACCTTCATCATTATGTTGGATGCAAAAGAAAAAAACTAGTCATTTTTTGACTAGTTTCGTTTCTTAAAAAATGATTTTACGTATTTAATTGATCAAGCAGTGCCTGCTGAGATTTCCATCCGTTTTCAGAAGTTGGGTCATTTAATAGCTGCACAGCTTTTAGCAAGCTGCTCTTAGCCGATGCGTCCACTGTTTTGGCACTTTCAAGCTCAGAAATTAGCTGCGTGACTTCCTTTTGATCCACTTCATCGCCCGCAATCACTTTAGAGGATAATACAGATGCCTTTTCTATTAAACTAGTCAGCTCATCCGGTACTTGAAAAGATAGCTCCTTTCCTCCCCACGCCTCAAAGTGCTGGTCGATCAGTTTTTTCCCAACAGCGCTTGTCATCCCCTGCTCTGTCGCAAGCCCAGCAATGACATAATATCCATCATCCATGGAAACCTTTTTCCCTGCATACCCAGCATCTTTTAAACTGCCAACTAAGTCATCTGCTCCTTTTTCAGAAGAAAATTTCCCAGCCTGTACAACAAAGGTTGATAAACTGCCAGAGGCACTTTTTTCACCTTTGTTCTCTTTGGATTCATCTGTAGTACCAGCTTTCGGTGCATCCCCGCCGGCTTTCATCGATGATTGATCTCCAGATCCAGATGCCGAGACACTGATATCTCCACCTGATGGATTTGGTGTACCATCTTGACTTAAACTAAGTGCAAACACCCCAAGGCCTGTCCCAAGAACCACCGCAAACACAATCGTTGTCATTACTCTCTTAAAGGGACCACGGTTTTTACCGAACTTCTGATCAAAGGAACCTTTTTTCTTTTGATAAGGGGTGACGACTTTTGGATCAGAATGATAAATATGATCAGCAGCATCATCCCACTGGAAATCTTCTTCCTTCGGTTTAGACGAATCTTCCTGAGAAGCCGCTGTCTCTTGTTCCGAATGTCTCTTTTCCTCCCAATTCGAAAACGTCACTTGATCTTCTTGCTGTTTTGGCGGCTGATGATCATCTTCATGCACCATTTCTTCCTTGCCATTAATATTGACCTTGAGCCCTTGTTTTTTTGCCTGCCTCTTTTTCACTGTCATTCCCCGCTTTCTGACATGTTTGTAAGAAAGACCTTTCTGTCCAATGAATCAGCGCGAATTTAACCCGTCCTTCTTTCTGTTTCACACTTTAACATAGCAGAAAAAAAAAAGAACAAGACTTTTGTCGGCAGGGCAAAAAAGTGTTCGCCAATTTTTTCATCCCTTCGACTAGCCAAATAGAAACAAGACATGAGCCCCAAATAGATACAGCCAAAAAGAGAAGGCGATCGCAGGAACAAAAGGAAATGGCTTGTCTAATCGAAAGGAAAAGACCTTTGCATAAGCCATTCCAGCGATACAAGAGAGAAAAAGCATGAGAAGGAATGGCTTGAAGCCAAAGCAAAACGCAAGCACACTGAACAGCTTCATATCAGCTCCTCCCATGCTATTTGGCTTAAAATAATCTAGACTAGAAAACAAAAGAATGCAAAAAATCAAAGAGGCCGCCCCTTCCCACCAGATAAGAAGCGGTTCCAGCGTGCGGTATATGACGAAAAGAGGGAAAAAGAAGAGAAACAGCTCGTTCGGCACCCTCATATAGAGAAGATCACTCACGACAGCAATCACGAATAAACTACAAAGAATCACAAGGAAAAGACTTTCAAACGAAAAACCAGCGACCTTATAAATGAACAAAAAAAGACCGCCTGTCAGCAGCTCAACCATTGGATATAGCCTAGACAGCCGAATGCCGCAATGTTTACAAGACCCCCTCCATACAGCATAAGAAACGAGCGGAACCATCTCGTGCAGGGATAGCGGCTGTTTACAGGCTGTGCAGTGAGATCGAGGGAAGAGAATAGATCGCTTCACTGGCAGTCTTTCACCAACGAGATGAAAGAACGACCCCATCGTGATGCCTGCAAGAAACAAAAAAATCTCAATCATATATGGTGCTCCTTCCGGGAATAAGATAGACCGAATTTTACCATGACCCTATCCACTAAAGCATCTAGTGAAAATGTGATTTTCCCCCTCTTCTACATATAAAAAGAAAAAGACGCAGGAGGCATCAAAGCCATTTGCGTCTTTTCGTTACCTGATCATACGATTTCGTATATCTGAAATAAAATAAAGAGAGCCTGTCACAAGGATCACCGCTGAAGGATCATCACTCTTTTTCTGAATCCATTCAAGCACTGCACGAGGGTCATCATCATACGTTTTTGCCTCTAACTGACTGCACGCATAAAGCTTTTCCGCTGATTCAGCTCTTGGAAAATCAAATGAAACAAAATGGATAGAGGAACTAACGGCTTCAAGCTTTTGAATCATTTGCTTATACGGCTTATCTTTTAAAGCACTAAAACAGACGTGCACTTGTTTTCTAGAAAAATGAGCTTGTACGGTTTCAATTAAACGGTCGATCCCTTCTTCATTATGAGCGCCGTCTATATACACTGGTGGATGATCTTTGACTTTTTCAAATCGCCCAGCCCAAACTGCCTGCCGAACGCCCTCATATATTTGCCCTTCTGTCACGCTCATATAGCCTTCTTGCTCCAGCCATTCAATGAGTAGAACTGCAAGGGAAGCATTTTGCCGTTGATGCGTGCCGATCAACCCTGTTTCAAGCTGTGGATACTGCCTTTTTGATGTGCTTAACGTAAACCGCTCTCCTGTTTCTGTCGGCTGCTGATGACTGAAGGTACAAGTATCCTCTAATGAGATGCATTCGGCATTTTTTTCTTTTGCGATGTTTTGAATGACCGCAAGTGCTTCCGGTTGATGAACCGCCGTTATCATCGGAATACCCTCTTTGATAATGCCCGCTTTTTCAGATGCAATCTGTTCAAGGGTGTCACCTAAAATCGCCATATGATCATGACCAATCGACGTAATCGCTGTTAAGATAGGTACGGCAACATTTGTTGAATCAAGTCTTCCGCCAAGCCCTGTCTCTAGTAGGACAAAGTCTACTTGTTGCACATCGGCGAAATAAGCAAATGCACATGCGGTAATGATTTCAAACTCTGTTGCTGCACCAAGCTCTGTTTGATCTAACTCATCAACAAAAGGCTTGATTTTATTCACCAAACTCAGCCATTCTTCATCCTGTATAGGTGCTCCGTTCACGCTGATTCGTTCATTGAACGTTAAAATAAATGGGGAGGTGAAGGTTCCGACCGAATAGCCTGCTGCCTGTAAAACGGAACGAGTAAACGCAATCGTTGAACCTTTTCCATTTGTACCTGCAACATGTACCGCTTTTATGCGTTGTTCCGGATGGCTAAGTCTGTTCATCAGCCACTTCATTCTTTCAAGACCTGGTTTTACACCAAAGGCCAATTTACTGTGAATCCACTCAATGGCTTCATGATAGGTTGTAAACAATGTCATCTCTCATTTCATCCGAAATTTTCAAAAAAGACGACTCCATTTTGTTAGGAGCCGTCTTTTCAACCTTATGCTTTCAGCTCTTCAATGCGCTTTTGAACAGCTTCGCGTTTTGCGACATAGTCACGTTCTTTCGCACGCTCTTCTTCTACGACACTTTCAGGCGCTTTTTTCATAAAGCCTTCGTTGCCAAGCTTTTTCTGGACACGTTCTACTTCTTTTGTCAGCTTATCAAGCTCTTTTTGCAGACGAGCGATTTCCTCATCTAAGTTGATTAAGCCTTCAAGCGGCAGAATGAGCTCTGCTCCAGAAATAACAGCCGTCATCGCTTTATCACTAGCTGGGACATCTGTGCCAATTTCAAGTACACTTGGATTTGTGAAGCGCTCAATATATGAACGATTTTTCTCTAAACGTTCCTGAACATCAGATGTAGAAGCTTTAATGTAAAGTTCAACCTGTTTGCTCATTGGCGTATTCACTTCACTGCGGATGTTACGAACAGAACGGATGAGTTCCACAAGCAGTTTCATATCAGCAGAAGCTTGTTCGTTTGAAAGCTCCGGCTTCACCTCAGGCCAAGCCGCTACAGTAATCGATTCACCTTCGTGCGGAAGATGCTGCCAGATTTCTTCTGTTAAGAATGGCATGAACGGATGAAGAAGTCTCATCGTCTGATCTAATACGTACGCAAGGATCGAACGAGTCGTTTTCTTCGCCGCTTCATCTTCTCCATAAAGCGGAAGCTTCGCCATTTCAATGTACCAATCACAGAAATCATCCCAAATGAAGTTGTATAAATGTCTGCCCACTTCACCAAATTCATACTTGTCAGCAAGCTGTGTGACACTTTCAATCGTTTCATTTAAGCGGGTTAAAATCCATTGGTCAGCAACTGATTTTTCTCCAGTTAAATCAAGCTCATCATACGTTAAGCCATCCATGTTCATTAAAGCAAAACGTGATGCGTTCCAAATTTTGTTTGCAAAGTTCCAAGTGGATTCAACCTTTTCAAAGCTAAAGCGAAGATCCTGACCTGGTGAGCTTCCAGTTGCTAAGAAATATCTTAATGAATCTGCACCGTACTTGTCGATGACCTCCATTGGATCAATTCCGTTACCTAGCGACTTACTCATTTTACGTCCTTGCTCGTCACGGATCAGCCCATGAATAAGGACGTCTTTGAACGGTTTTTCTCCTGTGAATTCAAGACCTTGGAAGATCATGCGAGAGACCCAGAAGAAAATGATGTCATAGCCTGTAACAAGCAGGTTTGTTGGATAGTAGCGCTTGAAGTCTTCACTATCTGCATCCGGCCAGCCCATTGTAGAGAAAGGCCAAAGCGCTGAACTAAACCATGTATCAAGCACATCGTTATCCTGTTCCCAGTTTTCTATATCTTCTGGTGCTTCCAGTCCAACGTATACCTCTTTCGTTTCTTTATGATACCAAGCTGGAATGCGGTGTCCCCACCATAGCTGACGAGAAATACACCAGTCACGGATATTTTCCATCCAGTGTAAATACGTCTTTTCAAAGCGGTCTGGAACAAATTGAACTTGATCGTCCCCATTTTGAAGGTTAATGGCTTCGTCTGCCAGCGGCTGCATTTTTACAAACCATTGAGTAGATAAATAAGGTTCAACGACAGCTCCGCTTCGCTCACTATGTCCAACTGAATGCATGTGGTCCTCAATTTTGAACAAAATACCTTCTTCTTGCAAATCTTTTACAAGCTGTTTACGGCATTCAAAGCGATCCATTCCTTTGTATTGCAATGCATTTGCATTCATTGTGCCATCTTCATTCATGACAAGGATACGCTCTAGCTTATGGCGGTTTCCAAGCTCAAAGTCATTCGGGTCATGAGCAGGTGTAATTTTCACAGCTCCTGAACCAAACTCCATATCGACATAGTCATCAGCAACGATTGGAATCTCGCGGCCTGTAATTGGTAATACCACTGTTTTTCCAATCAAATGCTGATAGCGTTCGTCATCAGGGTGCACGGCTACTGCTGTATCTCCAAGCATTGTTTCAGGTCTTGTTGTCGCAATTTCAATTGATCCTGTGCCATCTGAAAGCGGATATCTCAAGTGATAAAACGCGCCTTGAACATCTTTATAAATGACTTCAATATCAGAAAGTGCCGTTTTCGTCGCTGGATCCCAGTTAATGATGTACTCTCCGCGATAGATAAGCCCTTTTTCATACAATTGGACAAACACTTGGCGTACGGCTTTATTCAGACCTTCATCTAATGTAAAACGTTCACGCGAATAATCGAGGCCAAGTCCCATTTTCGCCCACTGGCTGCGAATAAAGTCCGCATATTCTTCTTTCCATTTCCACGTTTCTTCCACAAATTTCTCCCGGCCAAGGTCATAACGGCTTACGCCTTCTTCGCGAAGCTTTGCCTCTACCTTTGCTTGGGTAGCAATACCGGCATGATCCATTCCTGGAAGCCATAGAACGTCATAGCCCTGCATCCGTTTCATACGTGTCACGATGTCTTGAAGTGTAGAATCCCATGCATGCCCAAGGTGCAGTTTTCCTGTCACGTTTGGTGGAGGAATGACGACTGTATATGGATCTTTCGTTTTGTCATTTTGTGCTTCGAAGAATTTCCCTTCAAGCCAGTACGTATAGCGGTCTTTTTCAATCGCATTTGGATCGTACTTTGTTGGCATTTCTTGATTATTTGTTCCCATTTGTGTAACCTCCACATTTTTTCGGCTGATGAAACATAAAAAAAGCCTTTCCATCCTTATAAAAGGACGAAAAAGCTTTTTCGCGGTACCACCTTTTTTCATGGAACACATAGACGTGTCCCATACACTCTAAAGGATAACGGGGTTCTCCCGAATTTCTCTACTTGTTCATTCAAGAAATTAAGCTCACAGGCGACCTTCCAAACAAGTACATCCTAGGAAACCTTTCAGCTCATGGTCTCCCTCTCTTTAGGGTCTTGCTCGTACTCTTCCTGATCCACGCTTACGATATATCACGTTCATCAGCACATACTCATCTTTTATTTATATTACTAAATGCTTTTTGTTTTCGTCAATCATCTTTTCCGCTTTTCTTCTTCTTTATACAAATTGGGCAGGCACCCTTCCTACCTTTGCCCATATGATAATAACAAAATGAAGAAGGAGGGCGTTTGCTTTGAAGAAGATCAATCCTTACACACTTCCCCCCTGGCTGAGACAAATTCGGGCAGTTGCCTCCCAAGTCGTTCTACCGATTGCGATATTTCAAGGGTTTCGTACGATCATTTTCCCCACAACATTTGACGTCCTCATCCTAGGTATTCTGATTTTTCTCGCCTGCGCCTTTCACCTTGATTGGTTTTAAACACTCGCGCTTATGTACCGGCCAATGTGAACACAAAACAACCTCGTCATTCCGCTGATGACGAGGCACTTTGTTCTTCTTCAAGCCGTCTAGCCTGCTCAATCTCGTGAATCTTCATGACGGTCGGCTCTGAATTTTTCATCTGCCAATACGCTCTTAACAGCTGCTGACAGCTTTCCATTTCATCCTGTCCGCCTGCTACATAGGCTTTTACTGTATCAAACAGACCTTGCGGATAAGCAAGGTAACTAAGAAACAAATGCAGCTCTTCCTCCCGAAGAGGATTTCCTTTTTGGTACGTATAAAACAAGGAAGTGCATTCAGGACAAGACGTGGGATAGGTTTTGAAAGTCCGAAAGTAAAAAGTCAGAAGGTCATAAATGGGGGCGGCTTTTTTAGACCGCTCAAAATTGGTGAAATGTCCTGTGCCCACATCATTATACAAAAAGTGATGAATCGACAGCTGCCCATGGTTTAACACAACACGAGTTGTCTCTTGATCTTTCATTTCTTCATGCCAATCTTCTAATCGTTCAAGCGCAAATTCGCTGGCTGACATCGCCTCTGAAAAATACATAGCAGCAGCCAGTTCAAATGGGGACATATACCAAGTCTGCTCTGCCCGCTCTATGAATCGTTCATACATATCTTTCTCTGTTTCCCATTTGGTCTTGATTTGTGTGTAGTGCGCTTCTATCTCTTGCTCTGTGATATCCATCATCACTTCAGTCCGCTTATGAAGTCTTGCAATCTCTTGAAATAAATATTCATGTTTATCGTCCTGCTCTTCTCTCTTTTCATTCGTCAGCCAAGGCATGAGATAGTATGCGTACTGGCTTTCACGATGACTTGAGAAAAAAGAACCGCTCTTCGTCCGATAAATCGGCACAAAAGAGCGATAGCCCTTTGATTCTAGTTCAAGCATTTGCTCTGTAAACTGCATATGTCGGTTGGCTTTTACTCGCTTTAGGGCAAATACGCCCTGCTTTGTATATACCTTGACGACAGCAGGACTGACAGGTTCAACGTATTCCGCCTCAAGCCCGTATTCGTATAGGACAGATTGGATTTCATCCACGTTCACTCACCACATTTTCTCGGTCGGTCATCGCTTGTTATGCATTGCTTTTTTGATATTCAGGTATATAAAGAATCTGCCCTTCTTCAAGCTCCGCATCCACCGATAATGAGTTTGTGCGAAGGAGCTGCTGCACACTCAACTGATATCGCTCACAAATGCGATCGACCGTATCTTCTTGCTGAACTATACATATTTTCATGCGAGAAAAATCTTCCTCCTCCTGCTTAGCAAACAGCTTTGTTAAATAAAGAGAATTCTCACTGCCAGACGTTTCTCTCTCGTCATATTCAGGCTCCTCTTCTTCTTGAGCTGACTCATATACTTTAGGTGCTTCTCGTTCATATAACCGCCCGAGCTGGTACGTATCCTCCTGCGCCTTTCGCTCCTCTTCCTCTTCTACGTGGTAAGCGGGTGATTCAAATATTGGATACGGCTGAACCGTTTCTTCCTCCTCTTCGGCTGCTTCCGGATCCTTTCTCACTTCCACCTCAAAGAACGTATCTTCCCGTTTCTCTTCTTCTAAGAGCTTAGGCGGTTCAAAAAATGCTGGTTCTTGCACCTGAGCTTCAGGTAAGGAGCGATAACCAAGTGCCACTTCTTCTTGGCTCTCCGGTTCTTCCGTTTCCTCCGGTTCTTCCAATTCTTCCAATTCTTCGGTTTCTCCCTCTTCTTCCCTACTCACCAGCTCTATCTCAATTTCTTCTTCCTGTTCTTCTTGCTCGGCGCGTGTTTCATGCTGTAATACAGCCTGATCATCATAGATCTCACGTTCATTGTCTTGCAGGTCTTCTTGTTCCTCATGCTCTGGCTGCAGCTGATAATCGTAGGTCACATCGCCATATTCTTCTTCAGGACGATGGACAAATTCATATGGCTCCTCTACAGGCGCTTGAGGCAATTCCTCGTCTAATAGACCCTCAATTGCCAGATCAGCCTGAATGGTAAGCAAACGATTTTCTGTCAGCTGGTAATCAAACGCATCAATAAACACAAACACATCATTTAAATGACTGATTTTGTTTTTAGGGATGGTGATATCGACTGGAAATTGATGCAGAAGCTCCGCCGTTCCGTCTTCTCTTACCTTCACCTCATCAGCTTCCCTGTATGATGCATAGGAACTCAATTCACCCAATAGCTCCTCTTGATTTATGTTGTATTCTCCTGTTAGCTCGAGTGAACCTCTAATCGAAACATAATCATTCACTTCTTGAACGAGAATGTCAGGATCGAGAGAAATAGACAGCAGCTCACTGACTTCCTGTCCGCTTTTGAAATAGATGGATTCTTCTACCGAAAACTGTAATCGATTGTTTTGAGACAAGTCGGTGTCCTCCTTTCATCTAATCCTTCAAAATAAAATTAGATGTCAATACAGATGTATGTGAGAGGCAGTGAAAATATGATTGGTTTTCAGCAACACAAAAAAGCCTTGTGTCATGATAAAAAGCCGATATGTCCCCATATCGGCTTTCGTTTATCGACGCAGTTTTTGAAATACTTTTTCCACTGTCTCAATCGTATATTCGATGTCTTCATCTGTATGAGCTGTTGACAGGAACAGTCCTTCGAATTGAGAAGGTGGAAGGAAGATGCCGTGGTCGGCCATTTCCTTGTAAAATTCAGCAAATAAAGCGAGATCAGCAGTTTTTGCTTTGTCATAATTGACCACTTCTTCATCTGTAAAGAAGAATCCAATCATCGAACCAGCACGGTTAAACGTTAATGGAATTCCGTGTGCTTTCGCCGCTTTTGAAATGCCTTCTTCCAGCCGGTCTCCTTTTCGTCTAAACTCTTCATAAGACGCAGGTGTCAGCTGTTTTAAGGTTTCTAAACCTGCTGTCATCGCAAGTGGGTTACCAGATAACGTTCCTGCTTGGTAAATTGGGCCGCTTGGTGCAATTTGTCTCATAATATCCGCTCTTCCGCCATAAGCGCCTACAGGGAGACCGCCTCCGATCACTTTACCAAGGCACGTCAGATCAGGTGTGATGCCAAAATAGCCTTGCGCGCAGTGATAATCCACACGGAAGCCAGTCATGACCTCATCAAAAATGAGTAAAGCTCCGTATTGCTCCGTGATGTCTCTCAGCCCTTGTAAGAAACCTTCTTGCGGAGGAACAACTCCCATATTTCCTGCAACCGGCTCGACAATGACACCTGCAATATCGTCTCCAAATTCCTGAAAAGCAACTTGAATGCTTTCTAAATCATTGTACGGCACTGTGATCGTGTTGCTTGCAGTCCCTTCAGGTACACCTGGGCTATCTGGAAGCCCTAGCGTTGCGACACCTGAACCAGCTTTAATGAGCAAAGAATCACCGTGGCCATGATAGCAACCTTCAAATTTCACAATTTTATTTCTGCCTGTAAAGCCGCGAGCTAGACGAAGTGCACTCATGGTCGCCTCTGTACCTGAGCTGACCATACGAATGACTTCAATGGAAGGAACCCTCTCTGATACAAGCTTAGCTAATTCATTTTCAACTAACGTGGAAGCTCCAAAGCTTGTCCCCTGTTCCGCCACTCGCTGAATACTTTCAACCACACGGTCATTCGTATGCCCTAAAATTAGCGGTCCCCATGATAAGACATAATCGATGTATTCATTTCCATCTATATCATAGATCTTGGCGCCTTTGCCTCGTTCCATAAAAATCGGGTCTGTGTTGACTGATTTAAATGCACGCACAGGGCTGTTGACACCACCAGGCATTAAATGCTGCGCTTCCTCAAATGCTTGCTTTGATTTTTCATAGCTACGTCCCATTTCAACGTCCTCCTGTCTATCCGTTCTTTATTCTGAGAGCCATTTTGCTGCATCTTTTGCATGATACGTAATGATGAGCTCTGCTCCTGCACGTTTCATGCTTGTCAGCATTTCAAGAACAAGCTCTTTTTCAGAAATCCAGCCATTTTGAGCAGCGGCTTTGACCATTGCATATTCTCCGCTCACATTGTAAGCAACAACAGGGAGTGTAAATTCATTTTTCACATCACGCATAATATCTAAATAAGAAAGGGATGGTTTCACAATGAGGAAGTCAGCTCCCTCTTCTACGTCAGACTGCGCTTCTCTTAGTGCCTCTAAACGGTTTGCAGGGTCCATTTGGTATGTTTTACGATCTCCAAACTGCGGTGTGCTATGCGCTGCGTCACGAAACGGGCCGTAAAAAGCACTTGCATATTTCACAGCATATGACATGACAGGTACATGAATAAAGCCTGCTTCATCGAGTGCCTCACGAATGGCAATAACAAATCCATCCATCATATTGGAAGGAGCAATGATATCTGCACCTGCACGCGCTTGGCTAACAGCAGTTTTCGCTAAAAGCTGAAGAGATTCATCATTTAAAATTTCACCATCTTCAACGATGCCGCAGTGTCCATGATCTGTATATTGGCATAAGCAAGTGTCTGCAATGACCACAAGCTCTGGGAAATGCTTTTTGATCTCAAGCGTCGCTCTTTGAACAATGCCATGATCGTGATACGCCTCACTGCCCACATGATCTTTATGATCTGGAACACCAAATACAATGATCGATTTGATGCCAAGGTCGGCAAGCTCTTGGACTTCTTCTTTTATAAGGTCCACTGAAATATGATAAACACCCGGCATTGAAGGGACTTCTTTACGGACATTTTCTCCCTCTACAAAAAAGATCGGATAAATGAAATCAGATGGTCTTAAAAAGGTTTCTCTGACTAATTCTCTCATTCCTGCGCTTGTCCGCAGTCTGCGGTGTCTGTTAAAATTCATCATTGGTTCAACTTCCTTTCAGATAAACGGCACATCAATTCAAGCATTCCGTTTATCGTATAAGTATCTGGGGTTTCAGAAGAAATCCCGTATTGAAGCAGTGCCTCTTTTGTCAGAGGACCGATCGTCACAAAACAGGTGTCAGAAGCAGCCAGCTTCGCTGCATCTGCCTCCATGGCATGCATAAATGAATGGACAGTGGATGAGCTCGTAAATGTAATAAAATCAAATGATTGCTTCGTCATTGCCGTTTTGAGAGCGGCAATTCCTTCCTCATCCTTGACGGTTTCATATAAAATCCATTCCTTTACTTCTATGCCAAGCGGAGTGAGGGTTTTCTTCACGACATCTCGAGACAGGTGTCCTTTTGCTACAAACACACGCTCTCCCGGACGCACATGATCGAGTAACGCATCTGCGAGCTCTTCCGCTATGAATCGTTCTGGTACCACATCCACCTTCAAGCCGTGCTGCTCAAGATAGGCAGAGGTTTTCTCACCTACAGCAGCCACTTTCAAATGGGATAAACTCTTATGTAAATGATGGTCCTCTATGTAGCTCAGAAAAAAAGACGCACCATTTACACTTGTGAAAACAAGCCAGTGGCTAATTTCTAAGTCCTTTAAAAAGGCCTGCGCTTTTTCATTTGTGAGCGTAGGCTCAAACCTAATAAGAGAGGTTAAAACAGCATGGCCGTTCAGCTCTTCAATCTTCTGCTGAAACACACCCGCTTGACGTTCATTTCGAGTGACAAGCACCGTCTGTCCGTGAAGCGATTTGCCTATGGTCATTGGGAGGACAGATCCTTTTTCACCTTGTCGATTAAATCCTTTGCTCCCTTATCAGCCATCTGCTTCGCACATGCTGTTCCAATTGTCTCAGGGTCAGTGCCTGTTACGGTTTCTCGAATAATCGTGTGTCCGTCAGCAGATGCCACAAGACCTGTCAGTTCAATTTCATCACGCTCATTCATCGTTGCATAGCCAGCGATCGGCACCTGACAGCTGCCATCCATTTGTTTGAGGAAGGCTCGTTCAGCGAGAACCGTTTTCTTCGTATATTCATTCGTAAATTGTGCAAGAAGCTCCAATAGCTCTTCATCATCGCCGCGGCACTCAATCGACAAAGCGCCTTGGCCAACGGCGGGCAGGCAAGTCTCAGGAGATAAAAATTCCGACACGACCTCTTTGCTCCATCCCATTCTGGACAGACCGGCAGCCGCTAGAATAATGGCATCATATTCTTCATTTTTCAGCTTTTCCAAACGTGTATCAATGTTTCCTCGAATCCACTTAATGTCAAGATCTGGTCTTTCCTGAAGAAGCTGGGCACTGCGCCGTAAGCTGCTCGTTCCCACAATAGCACCCTTTGGCAGTTCATGAAGACGCAGATGATCCTTCGAAATAAGAGCGTCCCTTACATCTTCACGCTCAGGAATACAGCCAATGACTAACCCTTCAGGAAGAGCAGCCGGCATATCCTTCATACTGTGAACCGCCATATCGATGTCATGATTCAGCATCGCCTGTTCAATTTCTTTAACAAACAGTCCTTTTCCGCCAACCTTCGATAAGGTCACATCTAAAATTTGATCACCCTTTGTCACAATCTCTTTTATTTCAAAAGAATAAGAAGGGTTTAGTTCAGACAGCTTTTGAATGACCCATTTTGTTTGTGTAATTGCAAGCTTACTTCTTCTAGAACCTACTTTAATTGTACGCAATACGTCTTCCTCCCGACAATGCCCTTAAGACTCATCATTATTTATTGAAACCAATGAAAGGTTGATAAGCTACCAAGCAGAAAATAATTGATCATCAGCACAAGGAATGAACCGACATTCCACAGTGCCACGATTTTGCCCTGCATATTTCTCACCAATCTGATATATAAGTAAAGGCCGTATAAAAACAGCATAATAAACGAACCAAGCACCTTTGCATCTGTCCAGTACAACGTATCATACGAAATATATGCCCAAATGATGCCAAGAATCAAACTAAGCAAGAGCATTGGCACACCAATAATGTTTAATACGTATGCCATATGATCAAGCTTCGATAAATCTTCAATTCTCAGAAGCCATTTTCCCCATTTTTTCTTTTTCAGCAAGCGATATTGAAAGAGATAGAGAAGAGAGAAAGCAAATGAAAGTGAAAAGGCGCCGTATGATAAAATCGCCATCGTAATATGAATCACAAGCAATTCACTCGTCAACTTCCCCGTTAGTTCTGCAGAGTGGAGATCAGATGGTGTAAAGGTGTGAATCGCCATCAAGGAAAAACCGATGACATTTGTAAAAAAGACGATAAATTCAACACGCAATACTTTTGTGAGAACAAGTGAAAGGGTCACAAGCACCCACGTATAAAAATATAACCCCTCTGCTACATTCAACACAGGGAATCGGTCTGTTTCCATCATAATATAGAACATGTAGACTGTTTGCAGCAGCCAGACAATAGAAAGCAACCAGAAAGCCATTTTTCCAGCCTTCCGGTTGTGTTGAAGAAAATCTATGAAATAGAACAAGACACTTAGTGCATAGATCAAGGTCGTCGCTTCGCCTAGTCTCGCTACAATGGATTCCATCATCGCTTAATCACTCACTGGCAACTGTAGCAAAGCCTTGTGCCATATTTGGTTTGAACAGCTGAAATGACCCTTGCTCCACCTGTACAGGCTCCACCTTTTGCTCTTCATCTTCAACCTGTAAATCAAAGATTTCTTTGAAGAGTAAAAGTTTTTCCTCTGCATTCGGCTCCGCAGCAATTTCTTTTGCCTTTAAGATAGGATCTTTCAGCATCTGATTGATAATACTTTTCGTATGTTTATTTAATAGCTTCATTTCACGGTGTGTGAGGTTCGGAAGCTTTCGTTCAATACTCTGCATCGTATCCGCTTGAATCGTCAGCGCCTTTTCTCTAAGTGCAGAAATGACAGGAACCACACCAAGCGTATTCAGCCATTGCTTAAATTCCACAATTTCTGCTTCAATGAGGAGCTCAACCTGCTCAGCCACCGCACGGCGCTCTTTTAAGTTGGCTGCCACGATGCCCTCAAGGTCATCAATGTCATACAAAAAAGCACCTTCTACTTCAGAAATGGCTGGATCTAAATCACGGGGCACAGCAATATCCACCATAAATAGTGGTCTGCCCTTCCGCTTTTTATTCGCACTTTCGACCATTTCTTTTGTAATGACAAATTGTTTCGCACCAGTGGAGCTAATTAAAATGTCTGCTTCGGATAATGTTTTTTCCAATTGGTTTAAGCTTTTAGGCTCTCCTGAAAAACGGCCCGCCAATTCTTTTGCTTTCTCATACGTGCGATTGATAACCGTTACTTGACCAATCCCTTGACCTTGAAGGTTTTGAGTCGCTAGTTCGCCCATTTTACCCGCACCAAGAATCAGGACATGCTTATCAGAAAGACGTCCAAAGATTTTTTTCGCAAGCTCAACAGCTGCATAGCTGACAGACACGGCATTAGATGCAATGTCTGTTTCCGCATGAGAGCGTTTTGCAACGGTGACCGCCTGTTTGCATAAATAATTAAAAACGGTACCAATGGTCTTCTCCTCTTGAGCTACTTTAAAGCTAGAGCGCACTTGACCAAGTATTTGTGTTTCGCCAATCACCATGGAATCAAGTCCACAGGCCACACGGAATAAATGCTCGACCGCTCCATCATTTTCATAGAACTTCAAATATGGAGAGACATCTTCCTTTTCTAAACCGAACCAATCAGCTAAAAATCTTTTTATATAAAACCGTCCAGTATGAAGCTGATCTACCACTGCGTAGATCTCTGTTCGATTACATGTTGAGATGACGATATTCTCTAGAATGCTTTTTTCTTCTTTAAGCTTGGACATCGCTGTTCCGAGCTCGCTCGGTTCAAAGCTCAGCTGTTCCCGTATCTCAACAGGGGCTGTTTTATAATCTAAACCCACAACAAGAATATGCATAACTTCAGCTTGCACCCCCAACGCCCTGTATAATTTATAATAATTACAATATAGAATTTATTATTTATAATGATTATAACATATATTCATTTTTAACTGGATGAAAATTGTGAACAGATTTCAAAAATGTTGTGATATAGTAGAAAAATGTTCGACACCGATTATGCCATATCATCACTTCAAGCAATTTACCAGATTTGGCGCGTGCGGACAAATGATCTGCTTAAAAGAAGGTGACATCTTTGAAGAAGAAATCCATTTTGCTGCCGCTCACTTTGCTGGCTGTAGCGCTATATGCCATTCTCTCAGGAGGTCAATTTGACATTTGGAAGGATCAAGAGAAATGGTATACACTTGTACTGCTTTTTGGCCTGGCTTTCTTATATCAAGGAAAGAAGGAGCAAGAAAGCGCTCATGTGTTTATCGGTATGCTTATGACGGGCCTTTCGCTACACTTTATTCTTCAGCCAAAATTGGACCACTGGCCAGACACATTTACGATGATCGTATTCATCGTTGGACTTGCACTCTTTGTGAAATCATCTCAGAAAAAAGAATATCGTATTGAAAGTGTTGTACTAATTGCACTCGGTCTGTTCCTTTATTTCTTTCAGCAAATTACAAAACAGCTAAGTTCCCTTTCGATCCCTACTTCCGATTTTGAATTGTACTGGCCTTATGTACTGATTGCTGTCAGTCTCCTCTTATTATTTTTAAAAAGGAAATAACTTATACAACAAAAAAACAAAGATAAAAAGGCACCTGTCCATGACAGATGCCTTTTCTTTTAGCTGTTAACCTTCGCAAGGATGGCATTCCAGGCTTCGTCTTTTCCCTTTTTTGTTTCAGAAGAGAACAAGACCAGTTCATCTGATGGGTCAATGTCAAGCGTCTGTTTGACGACTTTCGCATGTTTTTCCCATTTGCCTTTTGGAATTTTATCCGCCTTTGTTGCGATGACGATCACGGGAACTCCGTAATATTTAAGGAATTCATACATGTTCACATCATCTACTGATGGCTTATGACGCAGATCCACAATTTGGACGACTGCTTTTAATTCTTCACGCATTGTAATATACGTTTCGATCATTCTACCCCAGGCTTCGCGCTCTGTTTTTGATACTTTAGCAAAGCCGTAGCCTGGAACGTCCACAAAATGGAGCATATCATTAATAATGTAGAAATTAAGCGTTTGGGTCTTACCTGGTTTAGAAGACGTACGCGCTAAATTTTTACGATTAATCAATGAGTTGATGAACGAGGACTTCCCAACATTTGATCGTCCAGCAAGCGCGATTTCAGGCAGTCCCCCGCTCGGGTACTGCTCTGGTTTTACCGCACTAATGACGATATCTGATTTTGTTACTTTCATCTTCCCTCTCCTACCAACGCTTTCTCAAGCACTTCATCTAAATGCGAGACCGGAATAAAGGTTAGTCCTTCTCTCACACTTTCAGGAATATCATCAATATCCTTCTCATTGTCCTTTGGAAGAATAATGGTTTTCAGTCCTGCGCGATGTGCGCCTAATGCTTTTTCTTTTAGTCCGCCAATTGGAAGCACTCTTCCTCTTAACGTAATCTCTCCTGTCATACCAACCTCTTTTGACACAGGTCGTCCTGTGAGGGCTGATACAAGAGCCGTCGCAATGGTGATACCAGCTGATGGCCCGTCCTTTGGAACCGCACCCTCTGGAACATGGATATGAATATCATGCTTTTCATTAAAATTAGGATCAATGTTCAGTTCATCTGCTTTCGAACGAATATAACTGAATGCCGCCTGTGCAGATTCTCTCATGACATCACCAAGCTTACCTGTTAACAACAGCTTGCCTTTACCCGGAGAAAGTGATACCTCAATCGACAAGGTATCTCCGCCAACAGTGGTATACGCAAGTCCTGTGACAACCCCCACTTGGTCTGTCGTTTCAGCCTGGCCATAACGGTAAAGTCTTTTTCCGAGAAATTCAGATAAGTTCTTTTCCGTCACCGTGATGCGTTTGCGGTCTTCAGCCACAATCGCTCTTGCCGCTTTACGGCATATCGCCGCAAGCTGACGCTCTAATCCACGAACACCAGCTTCTCTTGTGTAATAGCGAATCGTATCATAAATCGCTGCTTCACGAAGCTGCAAGTTCCCTTTCTTTAATCCGTGCTCCTTTAGCTGCTTCGGCAGAAGGTGATCTTTCACAATTTCTGCTTTTTCAACCTCTGTATACCCTGCAATCGTGATAATCTCCATTCTATCACGAAGTGGACCTGGAATGGTTGCTAAATTGTTGGCAGTGGCAATAAATAGCACCTGAGACAAATCAAATGTTTCTTCAATATAGTGATCGCTAAAGTTATGATTTTGCTCTGGGTCTAAGACTTCGAGCATCGCAGAAGATGGATCGCCTCTAAAATCAGAGGACATCTTATCGATTTCATCTAAAAGGAACACCGGATTCATCGTTCCTGCTTTGCTCATCCCGCGAATGATACGGCCTGGCATCGCACCTACATACGTTCTTCTATGTCCACGGATCTCAGACTCATCACGCACACCGCCAAGGGAGATACGGATAAACTTTCGGTCAAGTGATTTGGCAATAGATTTAGCAAGTGACGTTTTCCCTACCCCAGGAGGTCCTGCTAAGCAAAGAATCGGTCCTTTTAATGAATTGGTCAGCTTCTGTACAGCAAGATATTCAAGCACCCGTTCTTTGACCTTTTCCAGCCCGTGATGCTCATCATCTAAAATTTCACTTGCAAGCTTTAAATCTAGACGATCTTCTGTATAGATGCCCCATGGAAGATTGATCAGCCAATCAATATAATTTCGAATCACAGAGCTCTCAGCAGAGCTTGCAGGAATTTTTTCATAACGATTCAATTCTTTGATCGCCGTTTCACGAACAGAATCCGGCATGCTCGACTCTTCGATTTTAGACATTAAAGAACTGACTTCGCCCGTTTTCCCTTCTTTGTCTCCAAGCTCCTTTTGGATGGCTTTCATTTGTTCACGCAAATAATATTCTTTTTGCGTACGTTCCATTGAGCGTTTCACGCGCTGCCCGATTTTCTTTTCAATCTCCAGTACTTCTTTTTCATTGTGTATTAAGCTGATGACCCGGTTCAGCCGTTTTTTGACATCCACTGTTTCCAGTACTTCTTGTTTGTCCTTTAATTTGAGCGGCAGGTGAGAAGCAACGATATCTGCCATTCTCCCCGGTTCCTCAATATCCGTCACTGTTGCATATGTTTCAGCTGAGATTTTTTTTGAAATTTTTATGTATTGATCAAAGTGATCTAACAATGTGCGCATGAGTGCTTCTGCTTCTGCGTCCTTTAATTCTTCTTCTGCCAATTCTTTAATGTCGACGGACGTATAGTCCTCCAGCTCGACGTATGATTCGATCTGCGCTCGATTTAAGCCTTCAACGAGTACACGAATCGTTCCATTTGGCAGCTTCAGCATTTGTTTAATCTTTGTGTAGGTGCCGACTTTGAAAATTTCTTCTTCACCTGGTTCATCTATTGAAATTTCCCGCTGTGTTGCTAGAAAAATCATATGATCGTTCATCATCGCCTGTTCTAATGCTTGAACAGACTTCTCGCGTCCAACGTCCAAATGCAAGACCATTGTTGGATAAACAAGCAAACCTCGCAATGGAAGGAGCGGAACATTCTTTTTGATTTCATCTGCCATGTTGATTGACACCTCCGTCACTAGTATGAATCATTATAATATACCTGTTTCAGTCTTGTACAATGTAAAAGACTTGAGAAATGTTGATCTTACCGTAGTATACCCTTTCTTTTTATCTTGAAAAAGAAAAAAAGATCTATTTCACTAAAAAATCCCCATATGTGATGGGGATTAAACAGATTTTCTTTTCATTTCGTCTTCTAGTCCATCTTTCTTCTCGTCTGGCGGGTTGACCAAACACTGATCCAGCACTTCTTGGAAGTGCTTCACAGGCACAATGGTGACCCCTTCAATTTCTTTTAAGATCGACTGCTGGTTGTCATAAGGAATAATGACGGTTGTGGCACCAGCTTGTTTCGCTGCCTTAATCTTCGGTATTACACCACCGATCGGCTTCACCTGACCCTGCAATCCGATTTCACCCGTCATGGCTGTCAGATGATCAATCGGGATTTGATGTATGGCTGAGAAGATTGCGGTCGCCATGGCAATCCCAGCAGACGGTCCATCAATAGGGGCACCGCCTGGAAAATTAATATGGATGTCATATTCATTTGTCCGAATGCCTAAATTTCGAAGCACCGTTAATACATTTTCAACTGACCCTTTGGCCATACTTTTCCGTCTAATGGATTTCGACTGATTGCCAATGCTTTCTTCTTCTGCAATGCCTGTAATATTGATACTGCCTTTTTCAAGCGCCTTACAGATGTTCACTTCAATCTCAAGCAGGGCACCGCTGTTTGGTCCATAAACGGCCAGTCCATTGACTACCCCCACTTTTGGCTTTTCCGGTACTTTTTGTTCATATCTTGGTGTCAGCTGGCTTGAATGAATGACCCATTCTACATCTTCGATTGTGATGTCTTTTCGGTTTTCCGTGACCGCCATCCCAGCAGCAATCTGCACCATGTTGACCGCTTCACGTCCATTTTTCACATAGGAGGTTAACAGGTTCAGACCTTCATCACTTAATTCCTTTTGAATTTTTTTGACAGCCTTGGCAGCGACGATTTTCAGTTCATGCTGGTCAAGGTCCTTAAAGAAAATTTCGAGACACCTTGACCGGATCGCTGGTGGAATTTCGTCAGGTGTTCTTGTCGTGGCACCAATCAATCGAAAATCGGCTGGAAGTCCATTTTGGAAAATATCATGAATGTGATTCGGAATTTGTGTGTTTTCTTCACTGTAGTATGCACTGTCTAAAAAGACTTTCCGATCTTCAAGCACTTTGAGCATTTTGTTCATTTGGATCGGATGCAGCTCGCCAATTTCATCTATAAACAGAACCCCGCCATGAGCATGTGTGACGGCTCCTTGTTTTGGCTGCGGAATGCCCGCCTGTCCCATAGCGCCTGCCCCTTGATAAATCGGGTCATGCACAGAACCAATGAGCGGGTCTGCGATGCCTCGTTCATCGAATCTCGCAGTTGTGGCATCGAGCTCTACAAAGACAGCATCTTTTTTAAATGGTGAATCAGCGTGACGCTTCGCTTCTTCCATCACAAGACGGGCAGCGGCTGTTTTACCGACTCCCGGTGGTCCGTAGACGATGACATGCTGAGGATTCGGCCCGCATAGTGCCGCTTTTAGTGCGCGAATGCCGTCTTCCTGCCCTACAATATCTTGAAACCCCTTTGGCCGGACTCTCTCTGATAAAGGTTCACTCAGCTTGATTGACCGCATCTTTCTGAGTGCTTCCATTTCTTTCTTGGACTCTTTGTCTATCGTCACCTTTTGTGTGCGCTGATTTCGCAGTAAGTTCCAAAAGTACAGCCCGATGACGATACCAAAGAACAGTTGTATGAATAAAACGATTCCTGTCCAGCTCAATCGGTGCTCCCTCCTTCATCTATCGTATGTATTGGTTTCTGTCTGCTAGTATTTCCTAGAGCTGGACGGAATAAACACATCTTCCACGATAAATAAAAAACTCCTGAATCAAAAAGATTCAGGAGTGAGACTACTCTTATGCAGATGTTTTCGTATCTTTATTGACGACTGTGCCGTCCTTTAACACAAGACGCGGCGATTCGCCATCAGCAACCGTTGCACCAGTGATCACACATTTTTCAATATCATCACGTGATGGAAGGTCAAACATCACATCAAGCATAATGCCTTCAATGATTGAACGTAGACCACGAGCCCCTGTTTTACGCTCAATTGCTTTTTTCGCAATTTCGCTTAGAGCATCTTCTTCAAACTCAAGCTCTACATCATCAAGCTCAAGCATTTTTGTATACTGCTTCACGAGTGCATTTTTAGGCTTCGTCAAGATCTCTACAAGTGCTTTTTCATCTAACGGCTCTAGGCTTGCAATAACCGGTAGACGGCCGATGAATTCTGGGATTAAACCGAAGCGAAGCAAGTCTTCTGGGAGTACTTTTGATAGAAGAACTTCTTTTTCAAGATCTTCGATTTTATTTTCCGCACCGAATCCAATGACTTTTTGACCTAAGCGGCGTTTGATGATTTGCTCAATGCCGTCAAAGGCTCCACCACAAATAAAGAGGATATTTGTTGTATCAATTTGAATGAATTCTTGATGAGGATGCTTACGTCCACCTTGAGGCGGTACACTAGCGACAGTTCCTTCAAGAATTTTCAATAGTGCTTGCTGAACACCTTCCCCAGATACATCACGAGTGATAGAAGGGTTTTCTGATTTTCTTGCTACTTTATCGATTTCATCGATGTAGATAATGCCTTTTTCCGCTTTTTCTACATCATAATCTGCTGCTTGGATCAGCTTTAGTAAAATATTCTCTACGTCTTCACCAACATAACCAGCTTCAGTTAAAGATGTTGCATCTGCAATCGCAAATGGGACATTTAAAATACGAGCAAGCGTTTGAGCAAGTAATGTTTTACCGCTTCCTGTTGGCCCAATCATAGAGATATTACTTTTCGAAAGCTCAACATCATCAATCTTGCTGTTAGAATTGATCCGTTTGTAGTGGTTATACACCGCTACAGCTAAGGATTTCTTCGCATTTTCTTGTCCGATGACATATTCATCAAGAATCTCCCGAATTTCATGAGGCTTCGGAACATCCTTGAATTCAACTTCTTCCTCAGTGCCGAGCTCTTCTTCAACTATTTCCGTGCAAAGCTCGATACATTCATCACATATATATACGCCAGGTCCTGCGACCAGTTTACGCACTTGATCTTGCGTTTTTCCGCAAAACGAGCATTTTAATTGACCTTTTTCCTCGTTGAATTTAAACATTCTTTCACCCCTTATTCTTCTTCACTTGCCTGTAGCTAACAGTCAGCTACCTTTCTGGGTCCAGTATGTATGCATTTTACCATACTTTCCTAAAAGACGGTAATGATGTGTTTTTAACACTGTACATTGAGATATGTATAACAGAAAGATGCGACTTACACTATCGTTTCCAAAAGAAGCGATGATAAGTCAAAAATTGTACAAAACAAGGCACGAGTCACTCGCGCCCTGTTTTATTATTATGCACCATATTAACGGTTTTCTACAAGAAAATCAATTGCTTTGCGAACTTTTAGATCTTCTTTCATTGCGTCAGTAGATCCGATCGCTTGTTTGATATTTTCAATTGGCATGTTGTATGCTTCAGCCATTTTTGAAAGTTCTTCTTCTACTTCTTCATCAGACACTTGTAAGTTTTCTGTAGCAGCAATTGCTTCAAGCGTTAGGTTAGATTTCACGCGTTTAGCAGCATCTTCTTTCATTTGCTCTTTCAGCGCATCTTCATCTTGACCAGAGAATTGGAAGTAAAGCTCAAGGTTCATCCCTTGCATTTGAAGACGTTGTTCGAATTCTTTCATCATGCGGTCTAGCTCAGTGTCAACCATCGCTTGTGGGATGTCAACTTCCGCATTTTCAGAAGCTTTCTCCACTAGCTCTTCACGAAGTTTACCTTCTGCTTCGTTTTCTTTAGCTTCTTCAAGACGTTTCTTCGTTTTTTCAGTTAGTTCAGCAAGAGTTTCTACTTCTTCATCAACATCTTTCGCGAACTCATCGTCAAGTGCTGGAAGTTCTTTTGCTTTGATTTCGTGAATTTTCACTTTGAATACAGCTGGTTTACCTGCAAGGTCTTCAGCATGGTATTCTTCTGGGAAAGTGACTTCTACCTCTTTTTCAGCGCCAGCTTCAAGACCAACTAACTGTTCTTCGAAACCAGGGATGAATGAACCAGAACCTACTTCAAGAGAGTAGTTCTCAGCTTTTCCGCCTTCGAATGCTTCTCCATCAACGAATCCTTCGAAATCAAGAACAACTGTATCGCCGTTTTCGATTACGCCTTCTTCTTTGACAACAAGCTCAGCTTGACGGTTTTGCATGCCTTTTAACTCTTCTTGTACATCTTCATCAGTGACAGTTGCGTCGTCTTTTTCTACGTTAAGACCTTTGTAGTCACCAAGTTTCACTTCAGGCTTCACTGTTACTTTTGCAGTGAAGATTAAGCTTTCGCCTTTTTCGATTTTCTCAACATCGATTTCAGGGCGGTCAACTGGCTCGATACCAGCTTCGTCGATTGCTTTTGGATATTCAACTGGAAGAAGAATATCTAATGCATCTTGATAAAGAGACTCTACACCAAAACGCTGTTCGAAAAGACCACGTGGTACTTTCCCTTTACGGAATCCAGGGATCGATACTTGCTTGACAACTTTCTTAAACGCATCATCAAGTGCTTTGTTAAATGTTTCAGCATCAACTTCTACAGTTAAGACGCCTTCGTTACCTTCTTGTTTTTCCCATTTTACTGACATGTGTGTTTCCCTCCAAAAATCTATTCAGATTGTGCGTTGTTACATTCTAAAGCATCATAAAGACTTCGTCCAATCAAAAACCACGCACGCCGCTAAAGAAGCGGTATTATGTATACAATATTTGACTTGATTATACATATCGCCTTTCAACCGTTGGAATCTACAACTGCACTATATATGCACAAATACAACCATTATATTATAACATAACAAGTCCGTCTTTCAACTAAATCGACAAATTACAAATAAGAAATTTCTTCAATATCTTTCAGCATTGTGCAAGCTTCTCTCAGCTCTCGTTCATTAAATTCATACAATAGATGCAATTCTTCGAGGTCAATCTCGATCCCATGCATTTCATAGCCGACTTTATGAAGTGCTGCTGCCCAAAGATTCGGATCTGTGTATTTAGGAAGAAATGGATAAAGCACAAATAAGTGCCGGCGCCATAACTCTTCCACGCCTTGGTAAAGGGTTGGGTTCTCATTGCCAAGTGTGTCATCGAGCTTACGAAGGACTTGCTGAAGTAGCGGCATCTGCTCTGGCTTTACAGCCTCAGAGGGAACAAGTGTTAAAGAATCACCGAATTTCGTCACATGAACCGGCTTTGCCACAGCATGATCTGACAGAAGCTGCAGGATCAATGATTTGACCACAGGGTTACCATCAGGCTTTTGTAGGATCGTATTTAATAGACCCATATGCGGTGTGACGTTCCGGTCTTTCAGCGAATGGATGAACTGCACCTGCTCTTCTGGCCGCTCGAGCATATCATCTATATTGATTTCACCGCCGTCTTCCTCATCTTCATCTAAAATCTGTTCAGGTGATTCGATCATTTTTCTGCTAAATTCGAGCAGCTTGTAAAAATGCTCCGCACTTTCTGCTGGAAGGTGATTTTCTTCAAGTACTGCCTCAATTGTCTGCTTCACTTCTTCATATTCTTTCAGCTGAATTAAGATCGTCATATACACTTGAAGCACGGTGAAATAGTGTCCATACCCCTCATTCAGCATCTTTTCACAAACACGCTTTGCATCCTGCAGCTCACCCAGCTCCAGAAAACAAATCGCCATGCCGAGGTGAATATCAGATTCTTCATCGTCATCATAAGATTTTGCTTCTGAAAACAAGTGAAGCGCCTCTTGATACTGTTTATCTTTTAATGCTGCCATTCCTTTTTCAATCAGTCTTTCTTTCAGACCAGGAAACAAAATGACATTATCTTTCTTCTTGTCATGTTTCATGCTTACGTTCCTTTCGGGCGCATATTTTTTATCAGTTTACCAACGTAGGTTAGTAAACACAAGTAACGAGAGGTTTTCATGCAAAAAAGAAGCCGTCACACCTCGGGCGGACGGCTTCTTTTTGTTTACGCACGCAGCCAGCTGCTGCGCTTATCTTCAAATGCTTGAATGTCATCTTCTAGTAGTAAAGTTAATGAGATCTCATCATAGCCATTCAGGAGCATTTCTCTCCAGTGTGGGTCCACATCAAAAGGAGTGATATTCCCTTCGTGATCTTCTATTTGCTGTTTTTCAAGATCAACCGTCATCTCATACCCTTTGTTCTCATATGACGCAGCGAATGTTTTCCACACATCATAATCAAGACGAATTGGAAGCATCCCATTTTTAAAGCAGTTTTGGTGAAAAATATCTGCGAATGATGGTGCGATGACAATTTTGAAACCATAATCATCAAGTGCCCAAGGGGCATGTTCCCTTGATGATCCGCAGCCAAAGTTTTCTCCTGCGATTAAAATAGATGCTCCTTCATAAATCGGCTGATTCAGCTCGAAATCAGGATTTGGGCTGCCATCAGCTAAATACCGCCAGTCGAAAAAGGCAAATCTGCCATATCCTGTTCGTTCAATTCTCTTCAAAAATTGCTTCGGAATAATTTGATCTGTATCTACATTGATACGGTTAAGTACAGCGGCTTTCCCTTTGTGTGTAACTAAAGGCTCCATCTATGTCAACTCCTTACACGACTGTTTTCTCTTGATTGAACTTCCTGACATCCACAAATCGGCCATGTATTGCAGCCATTGCAGCCATTGCCGGGCTGACAAGATGCGTTCTCGCACCTTTTCCTTGACGTCCCTCAAAGTTACGGTTTGATGTAGATGCGCAGCGTTCGCCTTCTGGTACCACATCGTTATTCATGCTTAGACACATACTGCAGCCAGATTCTCTCCATTCAAATCCTGCTTCAAGGAAGATTTCATGAAGACCTTCTTCTTCTGCTTGCAATTTGACGCTTTGAGAGCCAGGCACGACAATCGCTCTGACATGATCAGCTACCTTTTGTCCTTCTATCATAGAAGCTGCTTGGCGTAAATCAGTCATTCTTGAGTTCGTACATGAGCCGATAAACACATGTTCAATCGTAATATCTTCAATACGCTGATGCGGATGAACACCCATGTATTCGTATGCACGAATCGCTTCTTTTTGATCATCCTCTTGTGCAAAATCCTCAGGCCCTGGAATGGACGCATCCACAGGCAGCACCATTCCTGGGTTAATTCCCCATGTGACCATTGGTGAAATCTCATTCCCATCTAAAACTATCGTTTTATCATAGGTTGCACCCGGATCTGTTTTAAGTTCTTCCCATTCTTTAATCGCTGCTTCGAAGTCTTCTCCCTGCGGTGCATATTTGCGGCCGCGGCAATATTCAAAGGTGACTTCATCAGGTGCAATCAATCCTGCTCTTGCGCCTGCTTCAATCGACATATTACAAACCGTCATGCGTTCATCCATCGTCATGTTTCTGAATACTTCCCCAGTGTATTCAATCACATAACCTGATCCGAACTTCACGCCATGCGCACCAATGACTGCTAAAATGACATCTTTAGCTGTTACCCCTTTTTGAAGCTTTCCGTCTACTCTAATTTCTAATGTTTTCGGACGCTGCTGCCAAAGTGTTTGTGTGGACAGTACATGTTCAACCTCACTTGTACCGATGCCAAAAGCAAGTGCGCCAAACGCGCCATGAGTTGATGTATGACTATCTCCACAAACGATTGTTTTCCCAGGAAGTGTCAACCCAAGCTCTGGTCCAACAACATGGACAATCCCTTGGTCTACACTATGAAGGTCAGCTAGACGGACGCCAAATTCAGCACAGTTGCGCTCTAGAGCACTCACTTGCTTCTTCGCAATCTCATCTTTGATCACAAATCGATTGACAGTCGGGATGTTGTGATCCATGGTCGCAAACGTGTTTTGAGGTCTCCTCACCTTGCGCCCTTTTTGTCTTAATCCTTCAAATGCTTGAGGTGATGTGACTTCATGCACCAAGTGCAGATCAATATATAAAAGGTCTGGTTTCCCCTCGCCGTTTTTGACAACGTGCTGATCCCATATTTTTTCGATGATTGTTCGAGGCATAACCCTTTTCCTCCCTCTACCTAATTCCACAAGATTCTATTTATACAATTGTTTTCGCGCGCTGCTTGAGTGCGTCTACAACTGCATGAGTGATTTCTTCAGTTGTTTGATACGTTCCCTCTTTTGCCGATAAGTCCTTTGTTCGTTTGCCAGAGGTAAGAACAGCTTCCACAGCTTCTTCTATGGCAGCCGCTTCTTCTTCTAATGCAAAGGATGTTCTAAGCAAGCTTGCTGCTGACAAAATGGTTGCCAGAGGGTTTGCGACGTTTTGCCCCGCAATATCGGGTGCTGATCCATGTATCGGCTCATATAAATGGAGGCCAGTGCTTGATAGACTGGCAGATGGCAGCATACCGAGTGACCCAGTAATCATAGAAGCCTCGTCACTTAAAATGTCACCAAACATATTTTCTGTCACAATGACATCAAATTGAGCGGGCTTATAAATCAGCTGCATGGCGGCATTATCAACGAGCATGTGCTCATATGCAACTTCTGGATATTGAGAAGCCACTTCTTCTACAGCATCCCGCCATAGTTTACTAGAAGCCAGAACATTCGCTTTATCCACAGACGTTACTTTTTTCCGTCTCGTTAAGGCCATGTCGAATGCTTCTTTTAATACACGGACAATCTCTTCCTTTGTATAAAGAAGCGTATCAACCGCAGCTTCTTTTCCTTCTTCATCCATGTAGCGCTCGCTTGGTTCACCAAAATAGAGACCCCCTGTTAATTCACGAACGATGACAAAATCGACTCCGCTAATGTGATCCTGTTTTAACGGTGACGCCTCGCTTAAGCTATCGAACACTTTGACAGGACGGATATTTGCAAATAAGTCCAGCTGTTTACGAATGGCGAGCAAGCCTTTTTCCGGACGAAGCTCTGGCTGGTTTTGATCCCACTTTGGTCCGCCGACTGCTCCTAATAAAATCGCATCAGCGCTCTTGCATACATCAACCGTTTCTTTTGGGAGCGGATTGTTTTTTTCATCTATGGCGATACCGCCAATGAGCGCCGTTTCGAATTCGAATTCGTGTTGAAATTGAGCCGCTGTCTCTTTCAGGACAGCGACTGCAGATGTCACAACTTCCGGTCCGATTCCATCGCCGGGCAAAAGTGCAATTTTCTTTTTCATGAGAACCTACCTCCTTTCCTATGAGATCGCGTGATGTTTCTCAATTTCAATCAGATTTGATTTAAAGATTAAATGCCTGTTTACTGCATTGACGTAGGCTTTCGCCGATGCTTCCAACACATCTTGCGCCACACCGCGTCCAGCTGTTTCTTTTCCTTCTATTGAAACAGTGACATATACTTCCGCTAGTGCATCTCTGCCTTTTCCATTTGATTGAATACGGTAGTCTAGCAAATGAATTCTTTCCTCCATACAGCGCTCCAGCGTGTTGTACACAGCTTCTACACTGCCTGCGCCTGTAGCTGCTTCTTGAATGACTTCCTGCGTTTCTTGATTTTTCAGAGAGACCGTTGCTGTTGGCATCTGTTCTGTTCCATAGTGCACTTGAAGACTTTCAAATTCGTAGCCAATTTTTCGGTCTGCTACTTTTTCTTCTAATATAATAGAGATCAAATCATCATCTGTAATTTCTTTTTTCTTCTCCGTCAAATTCTTGAAGGTTTCGAAGAACTTATTGATTTCTTCTTCTGTTAGTTTAAAGCCTAGCGTTTTCATACGGTCTTTAAACGCATGTCGTCCGGAGTGTTTCCCAAGGACAAGTACATCTGTTGTCACACCGACAAGCTCTGGAGATATGATTTCATAGGTTGTTTTTTCTTTGAGGAAACCATCTTGGTGAATACCTGATTCATGTGCAAAAGCGTTGTTGCCAACGACCGCTTTATTGCGCGGTACAATCATTCCTGAGTATTTGCTCACTACATCACTTGTACGCTTAATTTCATTCAATTGAATCGTTGATTCGACTTGGTAGAAGTCTTTTCGAATATGAAGAGCGACTGCAATTTCTTCTAAAGCGGCATTCCCTGCGCGTTCTCCAATTCCGTTGACAGCTGTTTCAATTTGATTTGCTCCATTTTCAATGGCAGCAAGTGAGTTTGCTACAGCCATTCCCAGGTCATCATGACAGTGAGCAGACAAGTTGACGCGGTCGATATTTGGAACGTGTTCCTTCATATATTTAAAGATATTGCCGTACTCTTTTGGCGCTAAGTATCCAACTGTATCTGGCAAGTTAATGACACTTGCCCCAGCGTCAATGACCTTCTCTACAATTTCTGCTAAGAAAGCAAGATCTGTACGGCACGCATCTTCTGCTGACCACTGGACAACTGGAAAACGTTCTTTCGCGTATTTCACCATTGAGACAGCCTGTTCTACGACTTCTTCACGTGTTTTCTTTAGTTTATGCTTCAGATGAATATCAGAAGTAGCGATAAAGATATGAATTCTTGGTTCCACTCCATCTTTTAACGCTTCCCATGCAGCATCAATGTCACCTTTCACACATCTCGCAAGACCAGCAACTGAACAGTTTTTAATCGATCTGGCAATTTCTTGTACGCCTAAGAAATCCCCTCGGGATGAAGCGGGAAAACCCGCTTCAATGATATTAACCCCAAGGCGCTCAAGCTGCTTTGCAATGATTAGCTTTTCTTGTGCATTTAAGTTCACTCCTGGTGATTGCTCTCCATCTCGAAGTGTTGTGTCAAAAAAATTAATTTTCCGCACCGACGCTCACCGCTTCCTTTTTCTTTCCTTGTTTGACGAAAGGCATCATTTCACGAAGCTTTCTTCCGACGATTTCAATTTGGTGCTCATTTTCATTTGCATTGATCGCATTGAAACGTGGACGATTCACTTGGTTTTCAACAATCCATTCTTTTGCGAATGTTCCGTTTTGGATATCAGTCAAGACGGCTTTCATAGATTCTTTTACGTTTGCATCCACAACGCGTGGTCCTGATACGAAATCACCCCATTGTGCCGTATCAGAGATTGAATATCTCATACCTTCTAATCCTTCTTCGTACATAAGGTCAACGATCAGTTTCAGTTCATGCAGACACTCGAAGTATGCAAGCTCTGGCTGATAACCTGCTTCTGTTAATGTTTCAAATCCTGCTTTCACAAGTGAAGTAAGACCCCCGCAAAGGACCGCTTGCTCACCGAATAGATCCGTTTCCGTTTCTTCTTTAAATGTTGTTTCAAGGACGCCCGCTCTTGCTCCGCCGATTGCTTTTGCATAAGCAAGTGCTTTATCTTTCGCTTGACCAGATACATCTTGATAGATGGCAAATAGTGCAGGTACACCAGCGCCTTGCTCATATGTTCTTCTCACAAGATGTCCTGGACCTTTTGGAGCCACAAGATACACATCTACGTCACTTGGAGGAACGATTTGATGGAAATGAACGTTGAATCCGTGTGCGAATACAAGTGAGTTGCCTGCTTCTAATTGATCTTTGATTTCTTCGTCATATACTTTCTTTTGCTGCTCATCTGGAAGTAGTACCATGACGACGTCTGCTTGTGCTGCCGCTTCTTTTACTGTGAATACTTGATGGCCGTCTTCTTGTGCTTTTGTATAAGATCCACCTTTTCTCACGCCGACAATCACATCTACGCCGCTTTCTTTTAAGTTCAATGCATGTGCATGACCTTGTGATCCATACCCAATGATGGCAACCTTTTGACCATTTAATACGTTTTCTTGAATATCACCGTTATAATATACTTTTACCATTTGACTCTCTCCTTTTGTTTAGACAATTGAAATTGTTTTATTTGATTGCGGCTTTTGCTGATTATCTCTCGCAAAGGCCGTGGTGCCAGTTCTGGCGACTTCTTTAATACCGTATGGCTTAAGTAATTCAATGAGTGCTTCAATTTTTGAAGACTCACCTGTCACCTGAATGACGACACTCTCTCTGCTTACATCTACAATAGAGGCTCTAAATGGTTCAATGACCCCTGTGATCTCCATTCTAGATGCTGGTGCAGAAACGACTTTTATCAAAGCCAGCTCTCGCTGGACGATTGATTGGTTTGTAATGTCTGTTACTTTGAGAACATCAATTTGTTTGTTCAGCTGTTTTGTCAGCTGTTCAATGTCTTTCTCTTGGTCTACATGGACGACGAACGTGATGCGTGATACATCTTGAATCTCAGAATGGCCGACCGTAATGCTTTCAATGTTGTAGTGTCGTTTGGTAAAAAGGCCAGTGATTCGGTTCAATACGCCTGATCGATTTAATACAGTCAACACAATAATTCTTTTCAAGGTTTCACCCCCACCATCTCATGAAGTCCTTTCCCCGGTGCAACCATCGGGAATACTTTTTCATCTCTCGCTACATTGACATCGATGAAAACAGGCTCTCTTGACGTTAACGCTTCTTCAAGCTTTTCTTTCGCCTCTTCGTCTGATGAGATTCTAATTCCTTTAATGCCATAAGCTTCAGATAATTTTACGAAGTCTGGCTGCTCTGAAAATTTAGAATATGAGTAGCGTTCTTCGTAGAAAATTTCTTGCCATTGTCTTACCATTCCAAGGCTGTGATTATTCAGAACAATCACTTTCACTGGAAGGTTCAGCTCACGGATAACGGCAAGTTCTTGCAGGGTCATTTGGAAACCTCCGTCTCCTAAAATCGCCACAACCGTTGCCTCCTGATCAGCCAGCTGAGCGCCAATAGCTGCCGGTAAACCGAAGCCCATCGTACCAAGGCCGCCAGATGTGACCCACTTATCTGCATTTTCAAATGGATAGAACTGCGCTGCCCACATTTGGTGCTGCCCGACATCTGTTGCCACAATGGCTTCACCTTTCGTGAATTGATGAATGTATTCAATCAGCTTTTGAGGCTTAAAGCCCTCTGCTTCGTTTTCAACGTACCAGAGCGGATATTCTTCCTTCCACTGATCTAATTGGTTTTTCCATTCATTTGATTCTCCTTGCTTCCCGTCTTGCTTGATCAGCTCTTCAAGAACTAGTTTACTGTCTCCAACAACCGGGATATGGGTATGAATGTTCTTGCCAATTTCTGCTGGGTCGATATCAATATGTGCTACCTTCGCATGTTTCGCAAAGTGATTGAGGTTGCCTGTTACCCTGTCATCGAATCTTGCACCGATTGAAATGAGCAGATCACATTGGTGAAGAGCCATGTTCGCCGCATATGTGCCATGCATACCAGCCATCCCTAGGAAAAGAGGATGCTTTGCTGGGAAGCCGCCAAGTCCAAGCAGTGTATGAGCGACTGGGATTTGCTGCTGCTCTACATATTGTCTTAATTCCTCAGACGCTTTGCCATGAAGAACGCCAGCTCCCGCTAGAATGACTGGTTTCTTCGCTCTGCTTACAGCTTCTACTAATTTGCGAATTTGCAAATAGTTCGGCTCGACTTTTGGCTGATAACCAGGTAAATCAATTGGCTGATCATATTCAAACGTTCCTTCAATGCCTGCCACATCTTTTGGAATATCAATCAAGACTGGACCAGGTCTGCCTGTTGTTGCGATGTGGAACGCCTCTTTAATGACACCCGGTAATTCCTCTGGATTTCTCACCTGGTAGCTGTGCTTTGTGATGGGCATTGTGATGCCGAGCACGTCTGCTTCCTGGAAAGCGTCTGATCCAATGACTGAGGTTGCCACCTGTCCTGTGAAGACGACAAGAGGAAGTGAATCAATCATTGCATCTGCAATTCCTGTGACAAGGTTTGTTGCTCCAGGTCCTGATGTTGCAATGACAACACCCGGTTTACCAGATACTCTAGCGTATCCTTCTGCTGCGTGAATCGCACCCTGCTCATGCCTTGGCAGGACATGAAATAAACCAGAATCATAAATTTTATCGTAGATCGGTAAAACCGCTCCGCCTGGATATCCGAAAATAACTTCTACTTTTTCTCTTTTGAGTGCTTCAATTAACATGAGTGCACCGTTCATTGTTTGTGGTGCTTTAGATGTTTCCGTCTCCACTTGTACATTTGTCCCCATTTGATTTCCTCCTCTTTGTCTTGCTTCAGTCAAGTCTTTTCACCCTTTTCTATTCAAGATCGAGATTTTAGACCATATAAAAAAGCCTTCTCACCCCACAATGACACTACTTTTCACTAGGTCAAAGGGGCGAAAAAGCTTTGTTTTTCGCGGTACCACCCTTGTTCACGGCAAAATCTGCTGCCGTCTCATGGACATCTTTCATCCATTTTGGTAACGAGTGAGCAATGTCACTCGGTCTGCCCTACTATCATTTCAAGCAGACACTCAGAGGTGAGTTCACTTTAGAAAGTAACACCGGTTTCCAGCTACCACCGGCTCTCTGTAGATACTGACTCTAAAGCTACTAGTCCTCTTCAACGTTTATCGATATCTATTTAGCTTGCGTGAATGTTTTCATCTGTAAATACGACTTTTTCTCCTTCTTCAACCACTCGCTTGCGGAATTGTTCAAGAAGTTTGTTTGTGTGGACCCCAGGTTTCCCTTCACCGATTGTACGACCGTCAACCTTTACAACGGCGATGACTTCGGCTGCGGTTCCTGTCAGAAAAACTTCTTCTGCTGTATACACATCGTGCCTTGTGAATGGTTCTTCTTTCACTTCGTAGCCTAAGTCTTCTGCAATCTCCATGATGGCATTTCTTGTGATGCCTTCAAGAGCGCCGATATAACCTGGCGGTGTATAGAGCTTACCTTTTTTATAAATAAACACATTGTCTGCAGAACCTTCTGCCACGTACCCTTGATCGTTCAGCATCAGCGCTTCACTCACACCGGCCATATGGGCTTCGATTCGGACAAGGATGTTATTCAAATAATTTAATGATTTCACTTTTGGACTCAGTACATCGGGACGATTTCGTCTCGTCGGTACCGTCACAATATCAATACCCGTTTCATATAGGTGCTTTGGAAAAATGGCCAGCGGCTCTACAATGATCACTGTGTTGGCTCTCCCGCAGTTGTTTGGATCTAAACCAAGATCACCAGCTCCTCTTGAGACAACAAGACGGATATAGGCATCCTTTAGGCCGTTCCTTTCAACTGTATGAATCATTTTTTCCGTGAGTTCCTCAAGTGAATATGGAATGTTCAGCATAATGGATCTAGCAGAATCATACAGGCGGTCTAAATGTTCTTTCATTCGAAAGATATTTCCGTTATACACGCGTATCCCTTCGAACACACCGTCACCATATAAGAAGCCATGATCATAAACTGAAATTTTCGCATCCTCTTTTTTCACGAGTTCATCGTTTAAAAAGATCCACTGTTCCTTTTGGTCTTCCATTTTCAGTGAGCACCCTCTCTTTCAAACAAAAAGTAGTTGAATTTTCAGACACTTTTTATTGAAGCCTCTCACGCTTGCTCTGCGTGTTTGTTTAGCTTTTGTTGAACCCATCTTACGCCGCTTTCCATACAGTGTCAACAGCATTTTTAAAATTATTAGACAATTTAGACTAATCAAAATTAAATGTATACGCTTACACCTTTGCTAGACAAGGAATGAAAAAACTTAAAATTTTTTGTATTTTTTCTTCAATTGATTTACTTTACCTGAACGGTTTTCTTTTGAGAAAACGTTTGTGATATTTTTTCACATGGTTTTTAATGAACACTAGTAGATTTCAACGCTTTTGATTTTCTTTTGGCATGCCTTTCTAAAGCGTTTTCCTATGAATTTATGATAAAATGAGAGCATCTTATAGAAGGAGGGCAATACATGGCTAACATCAGAGGTTATATCGGAACGTATACAAAGGGAGACAGTAAAGGTGTTTATACTTTTACATTAAATACGGACAAGCAGCAGATTGAGCAAGTAGAAGTGGCTGCTGAACTTGAAAACCCTACATATTTAACCGTCTCAGATTCTCAAAAATTTGTGTATGCTGTTGTGAAAGAAGGATCACAAGGCGGGCTTGCTGCGTATCAAATTGATGAAGAAACCGGCACACTTCGTTTCATCAACCAAGAGCTTGCCGATGGGGCTTCTCCTTGCCACGTCAGCGTGGACAGTCAAACAAAAACAGCTTTTACAGCGAACTATCATAAAGGAACAGCAGAGATGTATGAAATCGACGCTGAAAATGGCTCAGTGATCCGCACGCTGTCACAGGCGCAGCATGAAGGAACTGGCCCGAACGAAGATCGTCAGGAAAAACCGCACACTCACTTTATGGGTCTGACACCAGATGAACAATTTGCAGTGGCTGTTGACCTTGGGACCGATGGCATTTATACGTATAAGAAAAAAAACGGCAAACTCGAGCTCGCTCATACATTTGAAACAAAACCAGGCACAGGTCCTCGTCATATCACATTCCATCCAACGAAACCTGTGGCATATGTGATGACAGAGCTAAGCTCAGAGGTGATTGCGCTTCGTTACTTTGAAGATGGTCATTTCGAAGAGATCCAAACGATCGCAACCATTCCAAGCGACTTTACAGACAACAATCAAGGCAGTGCCATTCACGTCTCTTCAGATGGCCAATTTGTTTATGCAGGAAACCGCGGGCATGACAGCATTGCGATTTTTAAAGCAGACGCTGACGGCCAATTAAGTCTTGTCGAGATTGCTTCTTCTGAAGGAAACTGGCCTAGAGACTTTGTGCTTGATCCAACTGAAGAATTCCTCGTCGGTTCAAACCAAGAATCTAGCAACCTCGTGTTATACAAACGCGACAAAGAAACAGGACGACTCACTGTCTTACAATCAGACATCGCCGTCCCTCATCCGGTTTGCGTGAAATTTTTAGGATAATGAAAAAAAGCCTCTGTTATTGGAGGCTTTTCTTTATGCAGACGGCACCCCGCCATCTTCAAGCTTTTGATCAATAAGAGACGTATCGGTTTTTTCACCGAACCATTTTGATAGCCTGTCCTTCGCTTTTCCTTTCACATCATCATCAATGTACATCGCTACTTGAAGCAGAGCAAATGTGATCGCTCCTAAATCATCTGTATAGCCGACACCAATCAATGTATCGGGAATGAGGTCAATTGGAAGGATAAAGTATCCGAGCGCCCCAATAATAAGGGTCTTCGCTTTGACAGGTACTTCAGGTTTTTGCAATGTATAGTAAAGTAATAGAACAGCATAGACAAGAGAGACACCAGCTTTTTGTGCCGTCTTTTTTAGCTTTTCCCAAAAGGCATGATCATTAAAATGCTTCTTCGAACGCTTCAATAGTTCTTTTTTCTCAGAACGATTCATCATATCGCCTCCATCTACAGCATAGCCCTTTTCCCTTAGTTATACAAGATATCCGCCAATTCGACAAACAAAAAGCAGCAGAAAGCTGCTGCATTCTACTGCTCTTTGTAAAACTTTTCGATCGCCTTATCGATGTACACCCATCCTTTATAAGACACATGAATTGTATCTTTAAAGAAATAAGGATCGTACTCATGCTTAGTCAAATCTGCAACTTCATACCCATTATCTCGAATTTGACGATTGATTTTTTCATAATACCCCGTACGTCCCTCTTTCGGAAAACCAGTATAATCATACCATTTTCCATTGACAGGAATCGTCACAAACAAAGGCTTCGCCCCTGCCTGTTTTAAAATATCCAGCATGATCTGAAAATCTTTGTATTCTGGTGATTCCACATAAGAGTGGCCTTCACGGGAATCCTTCATCTTTTTCATGATCGGTTTCAGCTTACGGTCAAACAGTTTTTGATTAATATAAAACGGGTTGTCCCCTGCTCTTTTCGCACCAAAAACGCTCGCTTCTTTTTCAAGCTCAGTCCATGTTTTTCCTTTGACTGAAGGAGACGGTTGAAGCTTACGTTCATGCCCCGATCCAATTGTATAGTACATATCTTTCTTTTGAAGCATGCCATAATACATTTTTGCAATAGGAGAAATCGCGCCATAAGCGAATTTGTTCCCAGAAAGCTCTGCTTTAAAAAGCTCTGTGATCACCATGTCGTTTTTTACTGCTTTAAACTTCATGATTCTTTTAATCAGCTCTTTTTTCACAGTTGGATCAATTTCTTTATTATAGGCAAGATTAAGCGCTTGAAGTGCTGAATAGTTAGGCGCAAAGTGATTCTCGTCAGATCCCCATTTCACAAACCACTGCGGGGACACGATAAACACAAGCTTCTTCCCTTTTAACTCATCCATATGCGCTGCGAAGTTCATCGCATGAATTAATGATTGTGACCCACCTTTTCCAATAAGATAAGGTGTAAACCCTTGAGGATTCTCATGAAAGAAATTCGAAGGGTGATATGGATCAAAACGTGATAGTTCAGAAGATCCATAGATCGGCAAATAAGTTGGATCTTTTAGCATTTCATCTTGTAAATAAAGCCCCTGGAACATCCCTGGATCTAATTCTGTGGCTGACTTTTGTAATTTGTCTTTTGGGATCAGATGTGAGAGCCATGCATTTGGTACAAGAAGAACACCAATGAATAGAACAGCCGCTAAAATAAGCGGCCCAAAAAAACGCTTTTTCATTACTTCATCTCTGCCAGCTGCTCAGCAATGTGATTCGGTGTATCCCACACATCACGATCGAACTCTGTAATCGGAACAGTGATTCCGAGTTGACTTTCAATTGCCATAAGCAGTTCTACTGTACCAAATGAATCTAGAAGACCTTCTTCAAAAATTGCAATCTCTGGATTTTCTTTCACAACGTCGTCCTGACAAACCTCTGCAATAATACCGTATACTTGATTTTTAAATTCCATAATTTTCTACTCCCTTAATGATTAATGATGAAATGGTTTTCCTGAAAAAATATAAAATCCGAAACAAATCACATGGAATGTAATAATGATCGACACAACCATTGTGACCTTATTATCCGGCCACCACTTGTGCTTCTTATTCCATTTCTCGAATAAATTGTAACCGGACATCACAACTGCGTGATATAGACCGTAAATAATATATTGAAGTGCTAGACCATGCCAAGCACCCATCAATAGAAAGAGGACAAAGTACCCAATATTTGATACAGCCATACGGTTCTTGATCCACTTCTTTTTTGTCATAAAGAACACAAATCTCATAAACACGTAGTCTCTGAACCAGAAGGACAGGGACATGTGCCAGCGATTCCAGAAGTCTTTAATGTTCCGGCTGATAAACGGTTTGTTAAAGTTTTCTGGTGATTTAATGCCCATCATATAACTCACACCAACAGCAAATGCTGTATATCCAGCAAAGTCAAAGAACAAATACATACTGTACGCATACATATACGTTAACTGTTGAACAAAGTGACTGCTGCTAATGTGATGAATATTCATGAGAATATACGTGTGAATCAGATAACCAATAATGAACTTATATAAGAAGCCGATAAAAATTTTATGAATACCGGCGTATAGAAGATCACTGTACGCTTCCTTTTCAGGCGGCGTATCCATATCCTTTTCAAACCGGCGGTAACGATCAATCGGACCTGATGAAATTGTCGGGAAAAAGACAATGAAATAGACCAAACGATGAATCGGAATTTTCTTCTTAATCAAGCCGTCTCTTGTCTCGATAATTAACTGAACACCTTTAAATGTTAAGTACGAGATCCCTAAAAAGCTCAGCCAGTTCATTGGCGGCGGTTGATGCGGCTGATGAGTTAAAAAGAACGGTAAAATCTTTGATAGTACAAGCGGCAAAATCGATGCCACCACTGCCATATAGAAAACAGACGCTTGATTCGCTTTCAGCCGGTACGCAATGTATAGGCGGATGATCAAGACTTGCCACACTGTAAACAAGAAGAGCAGCAGCGCGCCATGTGCATCCTTTGAGAAAACAAGCGCGAGTGCCACAACCGTTGCAAACATGTTGTAGCCCTGCATTCTTTTGCCGCGAAGACCAAGAATGATCGTCGGCAAAAGAAGAATACCAATTAGAATGAAGAAAAAGAATGAACTAAACGGAATCATAGAAGAACCTCTTTCGCGATTCTCTTACGGTCAACCTTCCCGTTTGGCGTCATATACAGCTGCTCAAGGTAGACAAACTTTCTTGGAATCATGTACGCAGGCAGTGAATCCGCCATTTCTTTCTTAATTGCACTTGTCAGCTGATATTCTTTTTCAAAAGAATGCGCGGCTGGAACAATGGCTGCAATCAAGTACTCCACATGACCGTTTGGCTGGAACGGCACAATCACACAAGCATTGACATACGTTGTCTCGCTCACATGATATTCAATTTCTTCAAGCTCCATCCGGTATCCATGCAGCTTAATTTGATAGTCCAGACGACCGTGGCACGTAATCAAACCATCCTGCGCCACACCTGCGTCACCTGTGCGGTATGCAGGGCGTCCTTCGTATTCAAAGAACACTTTATCCGTTAAGGCTTGTTCACCTAAGTAGCCTTTCGTGACGCTTGGCCCCACGATGACAATTTCCCCTTTTTCACCATCAGGAAGTGCCTTGCCTTCTTCATCTAAAATGACGATATCTGTATCAGGCTTGGCATAGCCGACTGGTAAAGAATCGTGCTGATCAAGAATCTCCTGCGTGACTTCAATTGATGTGATCGCAACAGTTGCTTCAGTCGGACCATACGTATTAAAGATCTGCGCTTTTGGAAAACGCTCAAGGAGTGCACTTGCTACAGATACAGGAAGTGCCTCTCCGCAGAACAAGAAAACTCTCAGCTCTGGTAAAAGCTCTCCTGTAAAGGAAGGGTCCATTAAGCACATTTGCACAAAGGAAGGTGTTGATGTCCACACTTCAACGTCAGATTGACCGAGTGCTGCAAACATATCCTTCGGCTTATTCACTAGATCTTTCACTAAACAGTAAAGCGTGCCGCCTGATTGAAGCGCTGGATACAAATCCATCACTGATAAGTCAAAAGAAAATGGTGCTTGATTTAAGAACGTACGCCCCCCGCCAATTGGGAAGTCTCGGCACATCCACTCTGTAAAGCTTTCTAAATTATTGGCTGTTACCTGAACGCCTTTCGGTTTTCCGGTACTGCCAGACGTATAAATGATGTAAAAGACATCATCCTGTTGAACCCACTGCGAGGATGGCGGTGCTTCTTTTTCAAGAGCTAAAAGAGATGCCGCACTTTTCACTTCAATGTGTTCTTCTACATCTAATACATTCTGCTCATTTGCACAAATCAACAGACTGGCTTTTGAGCTTTCAATAATTGAGACGATACGCTCGGCAGGTATTGAGATGTCGACCGGAATATAAGGTCTGCCTGATTTCACACTGCCTAAGAAAGAAATCAGCATCTCTGGCTCCATATGACCGTATACAATGACAGGTGCACTACCATTTGCGACTGCATCGATCGCACCGGCCATTTGGTCTGATAGATGCCAAAGCTCATCATATGTGATCGAAGCATGTTGAGAAACAAATGCTGGCTGTGTTGGTTTCGTTTGTTGGTATTCATGAATCGTGTGTAATAGTTTCATAGTTTAATCTCCAATTAAAAATCGTTGTAAATGAATGATCCCGTATTTGCTGTATGGAATCCGTAAATAAAGAACAATAATAGCAAAATAAGTAAGTAAAAGCCCGTATATCCTATCCATTTTACAGACTTATTTTCTGATAGCTTTTTGAATAGCATATTGATAACCTCTTTTCTTTTGACACTTATAGAGACGCATGAATCATTCAAAGAGTTTCATATCAAAACATAAAAATTTTAAGAAATCATGAAAGAAAGATGTCGAATCGATAAACGTGTCTCTAGGCAAAGCTGTCTTATTGTAACAAAGATTTAATGTATTTGAAATGAAATTCCAGCTTAAATTTGCCTTAAAATTGGTGAAAGCTGTCGAATAAACGCAAAAGCCACCTAGTTTGCTTAGATGGCTTTGATTTCAATTACTTCTTATATTTATTGACTTCGAACATGAGAATGTTTTTGAACACCACATAATCCTTTTTACTTTCAAAGGGACCTTTATTGTTGTCATGCTCATCAATTTCATAAAACCCTGGTCCTTCTCCGGCATCACGCTTTTTGTACCAGGATAGGAAAGCGTTGACTTCTTTCATGGAGAGGTCATACTACTTCAGCAAAGTGTTGACCAATAGAATGTATTTAAAGCTTTATCACTCACTACTTTTTTCCTATTCATTACATTTTTTTATATTGTTAAAATAAAACATACTTATGTGAGAAGGGAGTGAACCTTTCTGGGCAAAATACTTGATGCAAAAGCACTAACAAGTGCCATGGATGCAAGGGCAAAACACTACCAGGAACTCCGTGAACAAATGGTAGATTTAAAAAAGACACTTCAAGGCGTGGCTAACCTCGGTGATGATTTCACTGGAAAAGGTGCCGATAACATTAAAAGCTTCTATAAAGAACTGGCTGGAAATGTAGATATGTTTATCAGCTTCATTGATAAGCAAAAAGCCTTTCATGAAGGTGTTTCTGGGACACTAGATGATACAAACTTTGGCGGCGACACCTTTGTAGAAGAACACTTTTTAGACAACGCTGTACATATGGGCATCAAAAATGCCAAAAGCATTGTGAAGGATCAAAAAAAGGCGCTTAAAACGATTTTTCAAGACATCGACGACCTCATTTCTCTAGAGGTATTTGATAGTCAAACCTTTGATGAAAAAATTGCAGATGCGGAAGACGAGCGAAAAAAGACAGTGAAAGACCTACGAGAGCTTGATCAAAATTTAAAAGATGAATATGCTTTGTCAGAGACGGAGCAGCAAGCTACAATGGCATTGTACGCAGAAATGATGAATGCGACAAATGACGGAAAATCCATTTCGCCTATGAACTTTGACAAAAAAGCGTATCAAAATAGTGAAATCTACAAGGCAAAAAGCGATATTGAGAAGCAAACTTCTGAATATCTGAAAATCAAAAAAGAACAAGAGGAAGCCCGCGAGATCGCAAAAGAACAAGAAGCACTCGCCAACCGCCCTTGGTATGAAAAAGCACTTGATTATGGCGGAAATATCGTCAATGAATTGACAGGTGTGAACGATGCAAAACGTGCTGCAACAGGCGTTGATCCAATCACAGGCGAAGAGCTCACCGCAGGCCAGCGAGTCGCGGCAGGCGGCATGGCAGCAGCCGGCTACATCCCTATCGTGGGTTGGGCAGGGCGCATTTTCAAAGGCGGAAAAGCTGTCTACAAAACGACTCAAGCCACGTCAGCCGCAGTTAGGGCAGTCGACATCTACAAGACATCACAAAAATCCTTTGACGCCCTGAAAACATCTCAAAAAGGTTTATATGGCCTCACCGCCACCAATGGCTTCAGCGAAGCGATCACAGGACGAGACATGTTTGGAAATAAGATTTCGAAAGAACAGCAGGAAGCGAGTATGAACGCGGCGCTTGGAATACTTTTGCCGTTTGGGCTAAATGGTGTAAGTAATAAATTAAAAACTAAAGCAACACTAGACGTACCGAAAAACTTAAATAAAAACCATCATGAATCTAGAAAAGCTAGTTTAAAAGAAATTAAACGCCAATTAAATATACCAAGAACACAGAATCCTGAAAGTCAAAAGATGGTGCCCTTAACAGATAAGAATGGAAAACGATTATTAAATGAAAAAAACCAACCAATTCTTACGAGAGAACTTACGTATGAAGTTAATGGTAAGAAGATTGTTATTCAGGATCATTCAAATGGTCACGATTTTGGAGAAGGTGGCGTCGGAAATCAACCTTCACACCACAATGTAAGACCTGAAAACAACACACGCAATGGTAAAGTTGAAGGTGTAGAAGACCATTATTATTTTGAAAGAAGAAACAATAAATAACCCAAACGAGGAGTATCCAAATGATTAGAGAAGAAAAATTTATGAACCCACAAGCGATGACTCAAATTTTCGGGGGGATCCCTCATTTTAAAAACGCAGAAATCATGAATGTTGATTTAAACAGAGATGGTCCTACCCTATTTATAAGACTAATGACAAAAGACTCCGTGAAGAATAAACCTAAACGTTGGGGAAATTTTGATGTTGTCTACGTTGAATTATCATTCATTGGTGTAACGGATTTAAAAATTAATCACTTAGGAAATAATAATATAATTCATCATTTTGAGATTAGCACAACAGAGAATGAAGGGTTATTAAAAATAAACTGTAAGAATCAAATGCAAATCGAAACCATATTTGATTGGGCAAGAGTTGAACAAATTTCGCCGGGACTAATTGGCTCTTAAAATCGTTCGCAGGACGAAAGTGGCTGAAGTCACTTTCGTATAAAACCTCATTATACACTTGATGATATATCTATGAACACACTGAAATTATGATCAAAGAACAAAAAAAGAACCCATGATTTCATGGGTTTCTCGTCATTCAATGATAAGAAAATCCGTCACAAGGCAAGCAGGTTCTCCATTTTCATCTAGTCCCCAAAAGCTTGGATACATTCCGTGGCCGAAGCCTATTGTAATCATGACATCTTAAAATAGCTTATTATTTCTGTGCTCTTGGTTAATAACATTTTATTGATTAGTTGCAAATTTTTTGTTTATTTTCTCTTCTTAGACTTTTTTGCTTTTTTATTTACTGAAGTATTCAAGTTTTTCTCTAAAAGATAGCTATAAAAAAGCTTTTCTAATAATTTGTAGTTTTTGTTCGAACTTAAAATTTTTTGGGCATAATGTATACCAGTATACAAAAAAGCTCCGACAACCATTACTTGAACCCCGAGTATCAACCATAAACCTAGAACTTGGTTAAACTCTTCTTCTTTTAGAGATGGTTCTTCAACAGCAGTATTTATAATAAGCCTCCAAAATATTCTATGTAAGCGCTCCCCTTAAGTTAGCATAATATCTTAATAATACTTTCTATTGCTATATTTAATCACACTTTTACTCAGTTTCTTTCTTACTCTTATCTCCCCAATCCTTAGTGGTTAATAACTTTTCATTAGATAGCTGAATTACTTTTTTCTCCTCTAATATCTTCTGAGTTTCTTTGTTGTACATATCAGTATTATCAATTGCTACAAACACTTGTTTAGAAATTGAATTATAAAATTTTATAATATGTTCAACAGCCTCATTTTCAATATTTTTAAATAAAAAGGAGTCATGCATTATAAATGGCATTTTAGTAAGTGTGAGTATTGCTAAGTCAAAAATAATAAGATTGGCATATGCTTTACCTGTTCCTGTGTTATCAAAGACCTCATAATCATATTTGTTATAAGACAAATTTAACTTAGGAGCTGTTCTTTTATCCTCATGAATTAAGTCATTAATCTCTGTTAGTTTTTTATTGATTGCCCTGCTAATTCTTTCAACAATTTTTTCCTTTAACTCTTCAAGCTCACTTTTCTTGGTTTTAATATCTTCTTTTATTACTGCCAATTTATTGTAGTAATCATTTTCAAGCTGTAAATTCTTTAGCATTGAGGACATTTCAATCAAACTATCAATAAATACAGTAAGTTCCTCATCTGGCTTTAATAGCTGATCTTGCTTTTTAACTACTTTATCAATTTCTTTATTTAGCTCATTTATTTTATCTGCCAGTTCTTTTTTGGCATTCTCTAATTCATCAGTAAGTATAAAGCTGATGCCTTGATGAAATGATTCTATATTATGTAATTTATCAACATTTACATTTGGAAAAAATTCTAAGAGGCTTTCAAAGCCAGCAACTGAAGATTTCTCAATAGTTTTATTTGTTCTATTTAACCTTGAAACATAATACTCTTTTTCATCTATAAGTTTTTTCTTTTTTTCCCTAATTGTTATCATTTCTCCTGAAACAATCTCACTAATATCACCTGAGCCGCTATATGCACTTTTCCCTATTCTTTCTATTTCTTTAGTTAATGCCTCTATTTCTTTTAAGTTCTTCTTTAACTTAGTTTTATTTATTTTAGGAATTAACTTGTGTTTACCTGCCTTATTTAATACTTTTCTTTGATCTTCAAGATTCTTTACTGCCTTGTCCTGTAATTCAATGGCATCATATTCATTAAAAAGCTTAATCAAACTGGTTACAGTTTGAGTGAATTTTTCTTGAGCAAAGCTATGTAATGGTTTTTTAACATTATTATTCTCTTTGCCCCAAACTCTAGAATAGTTACTCACAGCAGATCTAAAACTTAATTGCTCTGATTCAAGTTCATAAAAATTCTTTAATTGCTTTGTAAAGTCATCAACACTGATTCCAACTAATCTTTCATATTTATTATTGCTCTCATAGACAACCTCTGAATTTTCTGTGCCTCTTACATAATGGTATTTAGTCTTATTAAATTCAAATGTAAAGCCAAACTCATGATGTCCTAAGTTTGCAACAACATCACTATTGTGGGAAATATATGTATTACCACCATAAACAAAATCTATAATCATAAGTAAAGTTGATTTACCAATAGAGTTAGAGCCTTTGTTATCCCCTAATACAACATTTAACCCTTCATGGAAATCTATAGTTCCTTCTGCAAATATTGCACTTTTTATCCTAGTTAACATATGTAACTACTCCTTTATCAAAATCTACTTGAATGGCATCAAGTAGAAACAAAGCATCAAGTGAATATATGAATTCATCAATTTCATCAAAGTAATCTTGAGTTATAAAAAACAGTTCCTTTACTGTCATTTCTTTCTCTGATAAAAAGTTAAGAATAATGGTCATTTTTCCAATAATTGACTCATTAAATCTAATTACTTTGTTAGGTACTATCATGAAAACACCTCACAATTTTGAATAAAGAATGAGATGATAATGGCACAAGCACCTTTAGAAATATTTCCAGTTTTTTTATACAACCACTCAGTAAGAAGATCATACATAACCTCCTGAGAAGGCTCTGTTACACTCATATTGTCATGGAATGACCTAACTTGGGATGCTATAGACTTGAATTTTCTGGGGTATTGGCTGTCCATTTCTTTAAACAGTTGTCTAATATATATATAATTTTCTGTTATCTCATGCCTGATTCTATTTTTTGTCATTCTGGATAATGTATCATCAGCTTTAATATCTAATTGTAAGGCATCATAATTTAATGGGGTGTATAATTCCTCATCTGACTCCTCCACCAATGATTTAATAACTTCTTTTATTTCTTTTTCTATTTGGTAATCAGCATATTTTGACCTTGTCTCTTTTTTTGACAAGATATTTTTCTTTATGCTTAATAACTGCCTATATTCTTCAACTGTTCTGGGATTGTCATATCTTGTATGGCATTCTTTACACAAAGCTATAAAATTTCTTATGTTATTTACATCCTCATGTATTCTCTCCTCATCCTTTAATAATTCTATTTCTTCTTCTGTAGGATTTAGAGGATATATATGAGCACCTTCCCATGACTTATACTGTCTACCCTTCTTTTCATAAGTTAAAGTTTTTGCATCAATAGGACACAAACTCCCAACCTCAGCTAACAATATGGCATTTTCCTGAGGTGTTAAATTTCTTCTTTCAGGCATATTATTTACACAACCTTTACAACTACTACAATATAATTACAATTCTACACACTAAACCCTCTTTTTTTCAACAAAATTTTACAAAAAAAGAGCTAGGCACTTAAGCCTGCTCCTTTAACTTTCTATATAATGTAGCCTTACTGACCCCTGTAATGTCTGCTATTTCTCTGGTAGTGTGCCTACCTGAATGATACAGCTCCAAGGCATAGACTACCTTGTTCCTGTTAGCTGTTGGTCTGCCAAACTTAACTCCTTTTTCCTGAGCTACTTTGACACCCTCTTTAATCCTCTGTTGTATCATCTGCCTTTCCATCTGCCCTAAAGCTCCCATTACAGTTAAAAGAAAGTCTGACATTGGATTTTCTGTAGATGTATCTAGCCAAGAGTCATTAATACTCTTTAAGGATGCTCCTGCTGTCTTAATTGCCTCCACTATCTCAAGTAAGTCCTTTGTACTCCTGCTCAATCTTGAAATCTCCACTATGTAAACTGTATCTCCTGCCTGTAGATCAGAGAGCATCCTGTTAAGTTCAGGTCTGTCTCTCTTTGCTCCTGATATTCTGTCTGCATAGATATGATTACACCCCAAAGCCTCTAACTGTACTTGCTGTCTGTCAAACTTTTGTGACTCCTTATCTGTACTTCCCCTCATATAACCTATTGTCCAGCCCATCCTAACAGCTCCTCATACAATATTTATAATGTGTCTGTATTAACCTCTAAATAAAATATTAAAAGACTTGAACCCTTTTCTGCATTTTTATAATACAGCTCATTAGAGAGTGGATAATTTTAAAAGCCAACCCCCTACCAAATTTAGCAGGAGGTAAAGACACTTATAAATATTCCCTGAGGTTATCAACAACTTCCTCAACATCTAAATCTAGATACTGAGTTGTTACAGCTAAATTTGAATGTCCTAAGGCTTTCGAGATTAATGCAAGGTTTGCCCCTTTGTCTAACAAGCTCTTTGCATAACCCGTTCTAAGGGCATGAGGATTAATATTCTGTAAGTTATACTTTTTAGCATATTTGTTTAATTGCTTAGAAATAGCATTGTTTGTTAACTTTGTATTAAGAGAAGTTCCTTTGTACCCAATAAATAAGTATGAGTTTCTTTGACCATAATAGGCTCTAATTTTATTGTTTTGGCTTATAAGTATCATTAACAAATGTAACAATTCATCATCAAGAGGTAACTTTAAAATTTTATGATTTTTTAAAATTGTACCTTCCATACAGAGTAACTTATTTTCAAAATCAATGTGTCTTTCTTCTAATTGCCCAAGTGTGTTAATCCTTACACCTGTTCTATAAAGAGTAAGGACTGCTACAGCATCCCTTAAACCTATATTTAAGTCTAACAAAGATAACAGAACCATTACATCATCTTTTTTAGCACCTTTTTTAACCTGCTTATCAACTTTGATATTGATGCCATGCCAAAACTTTGAGCTGAACCACCCATTATTGAAACATTTACCTAATATAGCCTTGAGACATTTTAATCTTGTTAGCTTAGTCTGATTTGAAACAGCCATTGAATCAAGCCACAGATATATGCTATCTGTTGTAATATCCTCAATATATTCTACATTTGTAGCCTTCCTAAAGTGAGCCATATAGCTGATGTAGTCAGTAATAGTCCTCTCTCTGTATCCACTAACTGTCATTTGCTGAATAATTATATTCATAACATTGTCTAAGTCTTAGCCATCTCTCTTACTTGTTGTAACTGTTGTAGATGCCTTAGCACCTGATAACTTTTCCTGTATACCTGTAATATTTCCTTGTTTAAACAGATTAATGTCTGCATCTACATCAAAGATGCCTTTTTTCTTTGTCATACTGTCTCCTCCAGTTAAAAAATGAATTGGAGGTAACAGAACAGTTGCTGAAATATTTGTAGGCATAAAAAAGGGGATACTCCCACAGTGTTCTAATCTGCGTTAGCATCCCTTATCAGCCCAAAACCATGTCATATCAAGGCTTGATACTGTAAATAATTACGTCCCAGGAGAGATTCGAACTCCCGACCGACGCCTTAGAAGGGCGTTGCTCTATCCAGCTGAGCTACTGGGACATGTTGTTATGTAGTGTTCTGTTGGTGAGTACCTCACCGACAAGATTTATTATATTACTATTGTTCTTTAAAGTCAACGGTTTTTCGAAAGTTTTTTCACAAGGGGCAAATGCTGCACCCTTATGAAATACCTTCCAATGTGACAGTGTTTTCGAGGTCTTGTATGACCTGACCTTCGTCTGTGAAAAACTGTACGTTTGCTTCGCTTCCATCTAGTGTCAGTATCGCATAGCTGCGCTCTTTACGCATTCTTGGCAGGTGCACGCTGCCCGGGTTAATAAGCAGTTTTCCTCTTAGCAGCTCACTGCCTGGGATGTGCGAGTGGCCAAAGCAGATAATGTCTGCGCCTAGCTCTTCTGCACGGTAGTAGACTTGAAGCAAGGATTGTTTGATGCCATGTAGATGTCCGTGAGTGAGAAATAGTTTTCCGCCTCCATCAAGTGGGAGAAGGAGCTCTTCTTCAAAATCGCCCAAAAAGTCACAATTTCCTTTGACGACTTTGTATCCTTCGAGTGCTGGGTGGTTCGTTTCGAGTTCTGAATCTCCGCAGTGAATCATCATGTCGACTTCAGCCGCATGCCGTTTGGCAATGGTTTGAAGTTCGTCTGCGAGTCCATGACTGTCACTAATGATGAGTATCTTCATGGCTTCATTCCCCCTTATTCATTTGCGTCTAGCAGTGATGAAAGCTTTTGAAGCGCGACCGCTCGATGGCTGATCTTGTTTTTCTCTTCTGGTGATAATTCGGCCATCGTCTGGTCTTTGTCTTTGACGATGAAAATCGGGTCATATCCGAAGCCGTTTTCGCCGATTGGTTCCTTTGCGATGAAGCCTTCTACTGATCCTTCTATCGTCTTTGTTTCTTTGCCCGGTATGCTGACAGCAAGGGCACATCTGAATCTAGCTGTGCGGTCTTCTTTTTCAATGCCTTGAAGTTCGCTCAGCACTTTTTCCACATTCTCAGCATCGTCTTTATGCTCACCAGCGTATCTCGCTGAATATACGCCAGGTTTTCCGCCAAGATAGTCAATCGACAAACCGGAATCGTCTGCAATGACCATTTCACCTGCTTTGGCTTGAATGGCCTCTGCTTTGATAATGGCATTTTCTTCGAAGGTTTGTCCTGTTTCTTCAATCTCTTCAGTAAAGCCAATGTCTGCTAGTGTTTTGACCGTGAATCCTTTTGGCTCAAGAATGGCTTTGAATTCTTTCGCTTTGCCCGCATTGTGCGTTGCAATGATGGCTGTTTTCATCCTGATCAAACCCTTCTCTTTATTCGATGACTTCTCCTGTCACTGCTTTTTGCTTTTCGATTAATTCTTTGATGCCCTTTTCGGCTAAATCAAGCAGTCCGTTTAGCTGTTCTCTTGAGAATGTCGCTTCTTCGCCTGTACCTTGAAGTTCAACAAAGCGTCCAGCGCCTGTCATGATGACATTCATATCTACTTCAGCTGAAGAATCTTCTTCATAATTTAAATCTAACAGAAGACCCTGCTGAGAATCAATTCCGACGGATATCGCCGCTAAATAATCAGTGATCGGGTTTTGTTTGATGACTCCTTCTGCTCGAAGCTTTTGAATCGCAAGTGTCATGGCGACAAAAGCACCGGTAATAGATGCTGTGCGTGTGCCGCCGTCTGCTTGAATGACATCACAGTCAATCCAAACCGTGCGTTCGCCAAGCTTTTCTAAGTCAACGACTGCGCGGAGTGCTCGTCCAATTAAGCGCTGAATTTCCATTGTACGTCCGGTGACTTTTCCTTTAGATGATTCTCTCATGGTTCTTTGTGCGGTTGCTCTTGGAAGCATGCTATATTCTGCTGTAATCCAGCCTTTTCCTTCTCCTCTTAAAAAAGGAGGTACGCGGTCTTCGATGGATGCGTTACAAATCACCTTCGTATTGCCCGCTGAGATTAAGACAGAGCCTTCTGGATGCGTAATGTAGCCTGCCTCTATTTCAACTTTTCTTAATTCGTCATATTGTCTTTCATCTAATCTCATGATTTACCTCCGTTACGATATACATTCCGCGCGGGTGACAGCGGGGTTCTCCTACTAACTTTGACAACCTCGGCTCGTTCTAATCGCTTGGAATAAAAAAGAGGCAGCGAATATGCATGCCTCTTTTTCTCCATTATATCAATGTGTGCCGTTAAAAACTACCTGTATTCACTTGTTCTGGTCTTGAAACCGGCTTTGTGAGCTCTGTTCCTTTTTCGTTCACAAGCTCAGCCTTGCCGTTTACCTTGACGGATACGCTTTTGACGTCCGGCAGCTCTGTTAATGTGAGCACAATGCTATCAAGAACTTTTTGTGAAATGACCTTTTTCTTTTCATCTGCACTGCCAAAAATGGATTCGTTGAAATCAAGTGTCACATGTCCGTCTTTTACTTTCGGGACATCATTCAGCTTTACATCTTGATCAAAGTCTGTGAGCAAATGGCTTTTTTTGCTTGGTCCAGAGACGAGCTCATCAATCGCTGCTGTAATCGGATCATCCTCGTCTTTTGGCGCTCTTTTGGTCACAGGAACATAGTACGTCTGTTCATCAGATTCAGCTAAGTAGTAAACCGTCACTGGCTTTGTCGATGTCATATCAGCAGCAGCCTCGTGCTGAATATTTATACCGTCTTCTCTGCTTAAATCATCGGAGATCGGTGTACCGTTCACAGGCATTTCTTTTAGTTCATGTCCATTCATTTTCAATTTGACTTTGGCGACAGAATCAAACTGCGTTAACGTCCAAGTGACAGATTGCAGGATGCGTTGTTCGTCTTCTTTTTTATAGTTTTTGAATTCGTTTGAAAAATCCACAACGGCCGTTCCGTCTTTAATGTCGACAGATACGCTCGTGTCAGCCGGCAAAACAGCTCGGAATCCATTTGGCATGAGGTTAGAAATCGGTCCCCCGTCCACGAGATATTCAAGGGTTTGTTTAGCACTTCCTTCGTTTTTCGGCAGCGGAATGGATTGAGAGACGACATACCCGTTTTTATCAATTAAATATAATTCTCTCATGACTGTATCTGCCTTCTTCTCTTCTTTTCCTTCTTTGGCTGTTTGTTTGTCTTCTTTATTTTCTTTCACATATGTGACATTTTGTGGTGGATCAATCTCTGTTTTCGCTTGGTCTGTTTGAAACAATCCGCATCCTGACAAAAGCATGGCTGACGCAATACACGTCACAGCTGCTGTAGTTCCTTTTTTCAGCATACTTCACCCTCCTCTAGTAGTTTGTACTACTATGTATACGAGCTCCTCATGTGGATTAGACCCTTTTCATAAAAAAATAACCCACCTCAAGAAGAAGCGGGTTATTGCTGATAGATGTGTTCAAGTGATACGGTTTCGACCTTCCCTGGCAGGTAGCTAAACCAGTCACGAGCGATGTTTTCAAAATTTTGCTGTTGTCCTGTTGTATAAAATGTATGAACAGGTGCTTCTTGAGAAGTGTTTAACAGCCCTTTATATGAAAGAATCGTACTGGCTTCTCTAGCTGTCTCATCCCCTGATGAAATAATGCTCACATCACTGCCCATAAAGCGCTGAATCGGCTCTTTTAAAATCGGATAGTGTGTACAGCCAAGGATGAGCGTATCAATTCCTGTTTCTTTCATCGGTTCAAGGGAATCTTTCACCACTTCATCTGCTGTCTGATCTAAAAACGTGCCGCTTTCCACAAATGGAACAAGCAGCGGACATGCCAGGCTTTGAACCGCTAGTCCTGCTTTTAGGGATAACAGTGCTTCTTTGTATGCCTCGCTTTTGATCGTATTGGCTGTACCAATGACACCAATCTGCTGGTTGTTTGTCACCTTGATCGCTGTACGGGCGCCGGGCTGAATCACGCCAATGACCGGAATATCAAGCGTTGCTTTGATTTCATCGAGTGCGATCGCCGTCGCTGTGTTGCATGCAATGACGAGCATTTTAATATGATGATGTCTTAATAAGTAGTGTGCCATTTCCCAAGTATATTGAAGAACCTCTTCTTCTTTCCGCGGGCCATATGGACATCGTTTTGTATCGCCTACGTAAATGATTTTTTCTTTTGGCAGTTGTCTCATGATTTCCTTTGCAACGGTTAAACCGCCGACGCCGGAATCAATGACGCCGATTGGTTGATCCAACAAAATCGCCTCATTTTCTTTTCATTTGCTGCTGTAGTTTCGTTAAGGATTGGTTGAAAACGATGGCTTCTTCTTCTGAGAAAGCCCCTAGAAGTTCACTGACGTATTCTTGGCGTTTGACAATCACTTCTTGAATGATCCGCTCGCCTTCTGGCAATAAATGAATGCGAACCACGCGGCGGTCAGATGGGTCTTTTACTCGTTCGACAAGTTCACTTTTTTCCATTCGATCAATTAAGTCGGTGGTTGTGCTGCAAGCCAAGTACATCTTTTGTGATAGCTCACCTATTGTCATATCTCCGAATTCATAAAGCCACTGAAGCCCTACAAATTGAGGAGGTGTAATCGTATATTGATTCAGGATTTCTCTGCCTTTTTGCTTAATAATTGCAGCAATATGGCGCAATGATTTTTCAATTTCTGCTACATGGTCGAACTCATTCGTTTCCATTTCATTGATACCTCACTATAGCATCTCACTTTAATTAAAACGTACATTCCTATTTTCCTCGTTTTTCAAAGAAAATGCAAGAAGAGACTCATGTAAACCATATAGAAATAACCGGCTCCTTCCCGATATGGAAGGAAAACCGGCTGACTTTAGAGCTCTAGCTCACCCATACGCAGAAGCTCGACTACGGCCTGTGAACGGCCTTTGACTCCTAGCTTTTGCATGGCATTCGAAATATGATTTCGAACAGTCTTTTCGCTAATAAAAAGCTCGCTTGCAATTTCTTTTGTTGTTTTATCTTGGACGAGCAATTCGAATACTTCTCTTTCTCTTTTGGTTAATAGCGGCTTGGATTGAAACTCTTTCTCCTTCAAGTATTGTAACCCTCCTTGCTAAGGTGAGAGCTCTAGTCTCTATAGAATGGGATTCTGTATAGTCGAGATATCATATGCCGGCTGCCCGAGGTAGGTGACGTTAAAATCGAGAATTCCCGCATAAAAGCGTCCAATTTGTGCGCTTTTATCCGCACAAAAAAGGACGAGTCTCCTACCCGAGACATCGTCCTTTTTATACACGTATTTAAAAGATAGAAATGGCTCCTGTTAACAAAGCAATAAGCGTTGTAAAAAGGGCAGTTAACACGGTCCAAAGCAATGCGTATTTTTGCAAATCGCCAATATCTTTATTCAGCATACTGACAAGAAGCAGCGTTGAAGCCACAAGAGGGCTCAACAAGTGGACAGGCTGTCCTATAATAGAGGCGCGCGCAATTTCCACCGGATCAATTCCGTAAGCTGCACCTGCTTCTGCCAAGATTGGCAGCACCCCGAAATAATAAGCATCATTTGAAAGAACAAATGTAAATGGCATACTCGTCAAAGCAACAATCAGCGGGAAAAATGAGCTGTAGGAATCCGGAATCATGTAAATCACCAAATTGGCAATGGACTCAACCATTTTTGTTCCCGAAAAGATCCCTGTGAAAATCCCTGCTGCAAATACAAGTGTGATGACCGTTAATGCGTTTCCTGCATGCGATAAAATTCGCTCGCGCTGATCTTCAACCTTTGGATAGTTGATCATGAGAGCGATGACAAATCCAATTAAGAAGAGTACAGGTATTGGTATAATATCTAGGACTAGTGTGGCCATGACAGCAATTGTGAGGAAGAAGTTGATCCAAATGAGGTTTGGTCTCTTCATGTCTTCTACGCCATCCTCAATTGACGCAGCCAATTCAGGAGAAATGGACACCTCTTCTTTGTGCTGAATCTCTGCGATCCCAATCCGTTTTCTTTCTTTTTTCCCAAGTACATAAGCAGTAAAAAGTATAAAAAGACCGCCTCCAACCATCGTTGGGAGTAATGGAATGAAAAATTCGCCTGCATCTAATCCAAGCGCCGCGATTGCACGAGTAGCTGGACCACCCCATGGCGTCATTCCGCTCATAATTCCTAATGATAATAATGAAATTGTTCCTAAAATTAATGGGTTCATCCCAATTCTTAAGAAAAGTGGCAACATAGCGGATACGGTAATCATGTACGTTGTTGTTCCATCACCATCTAATGCAACAAGCATAGACAAAATTGCTACCCCAAAAGCAATTTTGACAGGATCACCTTTCACAATACGTAAAATGAGTTTAATCAGTGGATCAAACAGCCCAGCATCCAGCATGACACCAAAGAATAAAATCGCAAATAACAATAAAGCAGCTGATGGTGCAACCGTTTTAAGTCCATCAAGCATCATGTCCCCTAATCCGCGATTAAAGCCACCGATCAATGCAAATATGATAGGTACAACGGTTAGAGCCACCACCGGATGCATACGTTTTGTCATAATGAGAAATGTAAATGTCAAGACCATCAAGATCCCTAAAATAGCTAGCACTTTATATCCCTCCATCCTCTTCTTTACGCGATCAGCAAGCGCCCCTTTGCACTTGCGATCTGAATGTTAGCGCTTTCTATTTCAAGGATATAATAGCTTTTTTTATAATGAAAATATTGATTTTTTCGTATATTCTATAAAATTCTTTTATAATAAACCTTGCTGACTTCTTAAAAACTCAATGAATGCTTTCACAACAGATAAATGAAGGGAGTCTGGCTGGTACATAAGCCATGTATCTCTTAAAACGGGCTGTCCATCTTTATACGAAAGACCTTTTACAAATAGCTCATCACTTGGTCTGAGGCAAATTTCTGGGACAATGGCATAGCCTAAACCATGCTTGACCATCTCTTTTGATGTATCTTGACGGTCTGTCTCCATCGTCACAAGCGGAGGCATTGTGAACGTTTCCTGCCACCATCTGTTAATCAATCGTTTTAATGAACTGTCTGTATGATAGTCAATGAGCGGCAGCTTCGGGAGGTCTTTCAGCTGGATTTCTGATTTTGATATAATACAAAGCCGTTCTTTATCAAGCAGAAACCGCTCTCCATTCCAGTCGTAATCTCCTCTTAAAATCCCTAAATGGACACTTGATGTGCCTAATAAGTCCATGACTTTTGTGCTCCAGCCTGTATTCACCATAAATTGAACATGTGGATACTGCTTAGAAAATTCTCTTAAAATTTCTGGCAGCTTATACTGAGCAAAGTTGCTTGAGACCCCTAACCGGATCGTTCCTTTGACCTTTTTTTGCATGTTGAGCATGCCATCTTTTGTTTGCTGAAGCTGTTTGAGCATGTCATTTGCGTATGCAGCCAAGTACTCGCCCTCTGACGTAAATTCAATTCCTCGTTTTCTTTTAAAGAAAAGCTTCATATCAAACTCTTCTTCAAGCTGCTTCAATCGATAGCTTAAGGCAGGCTGAGAGACAAATAATTTTTCCGCCGCTTTTGTGATGTTCTTTTCTTCATAGAGCACCTTTAAAAAACGCCAGTCTTTCTCATCCATTGTGTGCCCTCCTTTTTCACTAATTATAAAATATTTTTATCGTTTTCTCTTAAAATAATGTATTTAACTTATTTCTTATTATACTTTACCATTTTGTTTAGATAAACAGTTCATTAAAAATTGAGGGTGAGAGCAATGAGAAAAGTTCCAATCACAATCATGCGAGGCGGTACAAGCAAAGGGGTATTCATTCAAACAAATGACGCACCCTATGAGCACGATGAGCTCGAGGCATTTCTTTTAGACATTATGGGCAGTCCTGACCGGCTACAGGTCGATGGGATTGGCGGCGGTAATTCTTTAACAAGCAAGGTCGCAATCATCGACAAAGCGACTCATCCAGATGTGGATGTGGATGTGAACTATACGTTTGCACAAGTCAGCATCAATGAGAGATATGTCGACTTTAAAGGTAACTGCGGGAATATCTCATCAGCGGTTGGACCATACGCCATCATTAAAGGGCTTGTTCAAGCCGTTGAGCCCATTACGACTGTACGTATACTCAATACCAACACAAATAAAGTCATTGTAGCAGAGGTTGAGGTTGAAAACGGTGAAGTGAAATTTGAGGGAGATGTAGAAATTCCAGGAGTAAAAGGGACAGGATCTCCCATATATCTTTCCTTTGAAAAACCAGAAGGCGCTGTGACAGGTAAAACCTTTCCGACAGGGAACCGCATGGATACGATTCAGACAAAATTCGGAGAGATTCCGATCTCGATCGTTGACATCGCAAATCCAATTGCCTTTATCCGCGCGAAGGATCTCCATTTAAAAGGAACCGAATTGCCTGAAGAGTTTACAGATGCATTACTGGATGATTTAGAAGAAATTCGTTCCATCGCTGCTGAAATGTGCCAGTTTGCCCCAAAAGACATGGCGACATTACAGTCACCAGCCGTTCCGAAGCTTGCGATCATTAGTGAGCCTGCTGATTATGTCGATACAAACGGGGTGTTGAGACGAGCAGCCGATATGAACATCATCGTACGCATGCTATCAATGCAAAGACCACACCAAGCGCTTGCCATTACCGGCTCTGTCTGCGTATCAGCCAGCTGTTTTATGGAACAAACGCTTCCTGCACAGCTTTATCATGGACAACATGATACGCTTCGAATTGGGCATCCTGCCGGGATTATGCAAACGGAAATTGATATCTCTCAAAACAGAGTCAAAGTCATTCGAACCGCAAGAGAAATTCTAGACGGGGTTGTCTTTACAAAACAAGACTATATCGTGCGGCCTCATATTAAAAGAGAAGCCTAAAGCAGACGAGAACATCGTCTGCTTTTTTTACTGCTGTGGTGCATCAATATCTCCGGCAGAATGAGCTTTGATCTGCCCTTTCTCATCTTTTAACCGGAGATGACCGTAGCGGTTGACCCCGCAGCAAATGCCTTCTTCCCAAGTTTGTTTTTCACGATCTAACGAGATGCGAAGCGGTTTGTTGAGACGATATAACCGTTTGTTATAGAGGGCAGTGAGTGCTTCAAACCCTTCATTCTGCCAGCGTGTATGGTATTTTTCAAAAGCCGCTGCCAGCTCTTTCACTAGCTGATCGGCTTTCACCTCTGTCAGCTCTGATAAGCAAATGGTTTTGTACGGCACATGCTCCGGCTTCGTCTCTACATTGATGCCAACACCGATATAAATGGAACTGCGGTCTGCTTCAATTAATGTGCCGGATACCTTTGCATCATTAATAAGAATATCATTAGGCCATTTGATCGCCAGCTGATCCTCCGCTCTCATGAGTGGTTTCAGCACATCATAGATCGCTAGTGCTGTCAGCGGGGCAATCGTTGACTGGGTGGAGAGTTCTTCTGGCGGTAAGACCGTCATGGTCACTGCCACATTCCCTAAAGGTGTTTCCCATGGCCTGCCGAGTCTGCCTCTTCCTTCTGTCTGCTGGCGTGCATAGACAGCAAATGAGGGCTTTTCTCCTTGCTGCATGAGCCTTTTTGCTTCATTATTTGTACTATCAATGGTGTCATATTGAAAAATCTTCATGTGTTCTCCTCTTGTTTCTTCTTGATATGATGCTTTTATTATAACAAAATAAGCGTGCACGTTGATTAGCCAGCATGCTACTCATTTCGCTGCGCCTGAAACGTCTCTTTTTCTTCCTCTGTAAACGGGACAGATGCGCCTGTGCCTTTACTAATTTGCACCATGGTGACTGAGCCTGTAAAGCATGGTTCCTGCTGCTCATTTTCTCCTAAGTAATGAAGAATGAGTGAGCTTGAGCCGACCTTTTCCGGCTTGACATATACACGAAGCCTCTCCCCAATCTCTACCTGCTTCATGTAATCACATTGCAGGTTTGCGACGACTGTAATGGTCTCTCTCACACGTTTCATCCGTTTATCAACAATTCCTGTTTTTTGAAAAAAGGCAATACGCGCCTCTTCGAAATACACAAAAGGGGTGACATTGTTCATATGGCCAAACATATCCGTTTCTGAAAAACGAACGGTGGTTTCGACATAAAATCGAAAGGATGCCCTCCACTCTTCAAACGGTTCTTCAATATAAGACGGCAGTCTCACTTGATCATCTCCTTATTTGGAAACAAAACGCCTCTCCCGTATTGGAAGAGGCGTTTGTTTATATGTTGCATCCAGCCTCTCTTAAACACTCATCATGATTGGCAAAGAGGACTGAATGTGATGTTATTCTGCTTGATCGCTTCCGAAGAAGTTACGGAATGCTTGTAAAGTTGTATCTCGGTTAAGTGCTGCAATTGACGTTGTCAGCGGGATTCCTTTCGGACAAGCTTGCACACAGTTTTGGGAGTTCCCGCAGTTCGCAAGACCGCCGTCCCCCATAATTTCTTCTAGACGGTCAGACTTATTCATCGCACCTGTCGGATGTGCATTAAATAAACGGACTTGTGAAAGCGGTGCAGGGCCCATAAAGGAAGACTTATCATTCACGTTTGGACAAGCTTCAAGGCAGACACCACATGTCATACATTTAGAAAGCTCATACGCCCATTGACGTTTTTTCTCAGGCATTCTTGGTCCAGGACCAAGATCATATGTGCCATCGATCGGTACCCATGCTTTCACCTTTTTCAAGGAATTGAACATCCGGCTTCTATCAACCTGCAAGTCTCTCACAACCGGAAATGTCTTCATCGGCTGAAGACGAATCGGCTGCTCTAACTTGTCAATCAAGGCTGTACATGACTGGCGCGGTGTTCCATTAATGACCATGGAACAAGCTCCGCACACCTCTTCAAGACAGTTCATATCCCAGTTGATCGCCGTTGTTTTTTCCCCTTGTTTATTGACCGGGTTCCGTCTAATTTCCATGAGGGCGGAAATGACGTTCATATTTGGGCGGTAAGGGATTTCGAATTCTTCATCATAAGGCTTTCCATCTGCTGTATCTTGACGTGTGATAATGAATTGAATCGTGTTTTTTTCACTCATCTTATTTCTCCACCTTTTTCTTCGAGTAATCTCGTTTACGAGGTGCAATTAACGATACATCGACGTCCTCATAGTGGAATGCAGGCTTTTGATTTTTTCCTTTGAACGTAGCCATCGTTGTTTTTAGGAATTCTTCATCGTTTCTCTCTGGGAAATCCGGTTTGTAGTGTGCGCCTCGGCTTTCATTCCGGTTATAAGCCCCGATCGTAATGACTCTTGCCAGTTGAAGCATGTTGTCAAGCTGACGTGTGAAGGCAGCGCCTTGGTTGCTCCATGATGCTGTATCGTTGATGTTGATCTGCTTGTAGCGCTCCATTAGTTCTTCGATCTTCTGATCTGTTTTTAAGAGTTTGTCATTGTAACGAACCACTGTGACGTTATCCGTCATCCATTCTCCAAGCTCTTTATGAAGCACGTACGCATTTTCTGTTCCGTCCATGCTGAGGATGTTGTCCCATTTCTCCTGCTCTTTCTTCACAGCGCTGTCAAATGTTGCAGAAGATAGGTCTTCCGCAGATTTTTCAAGACCGCTGATGTACTTCACCGCATTTGGTCCAGCAACCATTCCGCCGTAAATCGCAGAAAGCAGGGAGTTTGCACCAAGTCTGTTTCCGCCGTGCATAGAGTAATCACATTCTCCGGCAGCGAATAGACCTTTGATATTCGTCATTTGATCATAATCCACCCATAATCCGCCCATTGAGTAATGAACAGCAGGGAAAATTTTCATCGGAAGCTTACGCGGGTCATCGCCCATGAATTTTTCATAGATTTCAATGATGCCGCCAAGTTTAATATCAAGTTCTTTTGGATCTTTATGAGAAAGATCGAGGTATACCATGTTCTCTCCGTTGATGCCAAGCTTTTGCTCGACGCATACGTCAAAGATTTCACGCGTTGCGATATCACGTGGTACAAGGTTCCCGTATGCTGGGTATTTTTCTTCAAGGAAGTACCAAGGCTTCCCGTCTTTATATGTCCAAACACGTCCGCCTTCACCACGAGCCGATTCACTCATGAGACGAAGCTTGTCATCTCCAGGGATCGCTGTTGGGTGAATTTGAATGAATTCTCCATTTGCGTAATGAGCACCTTGCTGATAGACGATAGATGCAGCAGATCCAGTGTTAATCATGGAGTTCGTTGATTTTCCGAACACGATTCCAGGACCGCCTGTTGCCATGATCACTGCATCTGAACGGAAGGATTCAATTTCCATTGTTGTTAAGTTCTGTGCGACAATGCCTCGGCATACTTCCTCGTCATCTAACACAGCGCCAAGGAATTCCCAGCCTTCATATTTCGTGACAAGCCCTGCTACTTCATAGCGGCGAACCTGCTCATCTAGTGCATATAATAGCTGCTGACCTGTTGTAGCTCCAGCAAATGCTGTACGGTGGTGCTGTGTTCCCCCGAAGCGGCGGAAGTCCAGTAATCCCTCTGGTGTTCTGTTAAACATAACACCCATCCGATCAAGTAAGTGGATAATGGACGGCGCTGCTTCACACATTGCCTTTACTGGCGGCTGGTTGGCTAAGAAATCTCCGCCGTACACCGTGTCATCAAAATGCTCATAAGGTGAATCCCCTTCACCTTTTGTATTGACCGCTCCGTTGATTCCGCCCTGTGCACATACAGAATGTGAACGTTTCACAGGTACGATTGAAAATAGTTTAACAGCTGTTCCCGCTTCTGCTGCTTTGATAGTTGCCATGAGACCAGCTAAGCCGCCTCCGACAACGATGATGCTAGAATTACTCATTGTAGCCCCTCTCCCTCTTCTACTAATCTATTTCCTCTTAAACAAAAGCGAAAATTGCTCTTAGCCCTACATATGAAAGCGCTATAAATATACCTAATGTCACATATGTGGAGATTCTTTGTGAGCGTGGTGAAACGGTAATTCCCCAGCTGACAGCAAATGACCACAAGCCATTAGCAAAGTGGAAAATAGTAGATAAAACGCCGACAATATAGAAGCCTAGCATAAATGGAGAGCTTAAAATATTCGCCATCATGTCATAGTTAACTTCAGCTCCAAGCTGAGCTTGAATTCGTGTTTCCCATACGTGCCAAGTGACAAAAATTAATGTGATGATACCTGAAATCCTTTGCAGTCTGAACAACCAGTTTCTTAAGTAACTGAAGCGAGACGTGTTGTTTTGTGCCGTAAAGGCTATGTACACCCCATAAACAGCATGATAGATCAGTGGTAAGAAAATCACGAACAGCTCAAGTGCATATCTGAATGGAAGCTGTTCCATAAAGTGTGCAGCTTTGTTAAACGCCTCTGGTCCATTCGTCGCAAAGTGGTTAATCACTAAGTGCTGTACTAAAAATAGACCGACCGGAATGACGCCAAGCAAAGAATGCAATCTCCGATAAAAAAATTCTTTGTTCCCCGACATTACTTTACCCCCTAGTAAAAAAAGTGCAATTGCTTGAAAATTGTCTTACCCCCGCTTCTTTCAATTGTAAGCACTTTATTCAAATTTATTGACAATTTCATTTTACTCCTATGTCAAAAAAGCGTCAAGAAACCGCGTACATAAATTAAAATTTTCCGAAATTTAAAAGTTTTAAATCAAAATTCGTTTTACTACAATAAGAATTTCTTAGACTTCAGGGAAAACTCTGTCATCATATGCTCACATAAGCTATAATAAATTGTTGAAAGAGGGGAGCCGTACAATGAATAAATTCGAATCTAACTTAGAACAGTTAAAAGAAATTGAAGTCAATGGATTTGCCTACGAGCTGATACGCGAAGTTCTGCTGCCTGATATTTTGGGTCAGGATCATTCATCTATGATGTATTTTGCGGGTAAACTGCTTGCTCGTAAATTTCCTCAAGAGTCATGGGAGAAGATCCCCGAATTTTTCCATGATGCCGGATGGGGAACTCTCACGATGGTCCAATCGAAAAAACAGGAAATTGAGTTTGAGCTCGAAGGTCCACTTGTATCAAATCGACTCACCTATCAAAAGGAGCCATGCTTTCAGATGGAAGCGGGTTTTATTGCTGAACAAATTCAGCTTCTCAACGAGCATGTGGCTGAATCCTATGAACAAGTGAAAAAGCGTGCTGAGAAAGTCATTTTAACTGTTAAATGGGATTTAAGAGACCCTAGCTAACACTCTTTATGAAAGGCGCGGACTTCAGGTCACGCCTTTTTAATTTGTCTTCTTCTATCATAGCATACTTAGTGAATGGGTTTACGCACGTTTTCCTTTCTGGTATGCGGCCGATTCCAATAAAAAAGAGGTGCACTCTTTCATGAGATACACCTCCCTGCCTTTTTAAGAGTGAGCAGCTGCGCTCACCTTTGATAAATCAAACGCATCATGCAGCGCTTCAACTGCTTTGACCATATCGTCACGGCCAACGACTGTTGAGACTTTGATTTCAGACGTACTGACCATTTTCACTTGTATGTCTTTTTCCGCTAGCACAGCGAACATTTCAGCGGCTACGCCTGGATTTGAGACCATACCAGATCCAACGATGGATACTTTGGCTAATTTGCTTTCTGTCTCGATCTGTTCGTAGCCAAGCGCTCCTTTATACTCTTCTAATACTTCAACTGTTTTGGACAAATCATCCGTTTTTACAGAGAAAGAGATGGACGTCTGATTGGTGCTTGTGACGGACTGAATGATGATATCGACATTGATATTTTGCTTCGCAAGCGTCGTAAAGATGGTCGACAATGTGGTGAGACCGCTTGAAAGACCGCACACTGTCACGCGTGTAATCTGATCCTCAAATGCAATGCCTCTGACGACTAAATTTTGTTCCATAGATGATTCCTCCTCAATTAACGTACCCGATTCATTTTCAATACTAGAACGGACTTCTAGCGGAACTTGATAATTTTTCGCAAATTCAACAGCTCTCGGATGCAAGACGCCAGCACCTAAATTAGCCAGCTCAAGCATCTCATCGTATGAAATACCTGCAAGTTTCCGCGCAGACGGTACATAGCGCGGATCTGTCGTAAACACTCCTGGTACATCTGTGTAAATATCACATTTATCAGCTTTTAGTGCGGCAGCAAGTGCCACAGCTGTCGTATCTGATCCACCGCGTCCAAGTGTTGTGATATGCAGGTCATCTGCAATTCCTTGGAAGCCTGCCACAACAACGACTTTCCCCGCACTTAATTCCTCTTTTATTCTTGATTCATCGATGTCCACGATTCTTGCGTTACCGTGTACCTGCTCTGTTTTCATACCAGCCTGCCAGCCTGTAAAGGAAATGGCATCATAGCCTTTTGCTTGCAACGCCATCGTTAATAAGGAAATGGTCACCTGCTCTCCAGTTGCGAGCAGCATATCCATTTCTCTTTTGCTCGGATGATCTGTGAGTTCTTTCGCTAGGTCTACTAGAACATCCGTTGATTTACCCATTGCCGACACAACCACAACCACATCATGTCCGGCCTCGCGTTCTGCGATGACCCTTTCTGCAGCATTGCGAATTTTTTCTGTCGATCCAACGGACGTTCCGCCAAATTTTTGTACAATTAGTCCCATGTCTACCACCCTTTTTCAAAAGATCACGTGTGAGAGAAGAGGTGAGAAGCGGCTTTGGAGACTGCCTGCTCACTGCAAATAAAAAAAGCAATGAGAGAACAGATCTCCCATTGCTTTATAATCATCATCAAACGATGCAAACAATGAGATAGCCCTCCAAGAAATACATTCTTGACAGCCCTACATTTCTTCAATGTACAGCCAGCGAATAAAATGAGTGGATTTTATTCACTTCGGCGACGCTCCCCTTTCAGCCCTCTTCGTAGATCCCATCGATCTCTGAAGGCTTACTCTTGAAGTTCGCACCTCTATCTTCAACAAACAACACGTTCATTTATTAAATTTAGTCACAATCTTAACAGACTTTTGGAAAAAGTACAATCTATTTTTTTAATGCTTCCATTAAAAGTTCGGCCGTCTGTTTCGGGATGCCAGCCTCCTGAAAGTCTTGGATAGAGGCTTCTTTCATCTTTTTCACAGAGCCAAAATGTTTAAGAAGCTGTTTTTTACGCTTTTCTCCGATACCTGGTACATCGTCTAAAATAGATTGAAATGCATTTTTTCCGCGCAGCTGCCGGTGAAAGCTAATCGCGAACCGGTGCACTTCATCTTGAATGCGCTGTAATAAATAGAAGGCCTGACTATTCCGCTCCAGCGCAACAATTTCCAGTGTATCTCCCATCATGAGATTCGAAGTCCGGTGCTTTTCATCTTTCACTAGACCTGCCACTGGGACAGACAGATTCAATTCATTTTCAAGCACATCTATCGCTGCATTGATCTGTCCCTTTCCTCCGTCAATTAAAATTAAATCTGGCAGCGGCAGCTCATCCTTTAACACGCGGGTATATCGCCTTCTAATGACTTCACGCATAGATGCATAATCATCTGGCCCTGTGACGGTTTTAATTTTGTATTTTCGGTATTCCTTTTTATACGGCTTCCCGTCCTGAAAGACGACCATAGCAGAAACCGGGTCTGCACCTTGAATATTCGAGTTATCAAATGCCTCAATCCGGTACGGCATATAAATATTAAGTGCATCCCCAAGCTGCTTCACTGCACCAATAGACCGCTCTTCATCACGCTCAATGAGCGAAAATTTTTCTTTCAAGGCAATTTTGGCATTTTGATGGGCGAGTAAAAGCAAATCCTTTTTCTTTCCTTTTTTCGGCTGATGAACGGTCGTCTCAAGCAATTGTTCAATCATCTCTTGATCTACGCTGTCTGGCACTAAAATTTCCTTCGGCAGAAAATGGTTGTTCTTTGCATAAAATTGCCCCATAAATGTAAGGAATTCTTCCTCAGGATCTTGATACATAGGAAACAGGCTGACATCACGTTCAATCAATTTCCCCTGCCTAATGAAGAATACTTGGACACACATCCAGCCCTTGTCATAGGCATATGCAAAGACATCTCGATCTGATAAATCGCTCATCGTCATTTTCTGCTTTTCCATCGTTGAGTCGATGTAAGCGATTTGGTCTCTCAGTTCTTTTGCCCGTTCAAATTCTAATTGTTCGGCGGCTTCCTGCATCTTTTCGGTTAGTTCTTTTTTGATTTGCTGATGTCCTCCGTTTAGAAACCTGATGATTTCGTCCACGAGCTGCTTATTCGTATCTTCAGAAATGTCATACACACATGGCGCGAGACATTGTCCAAGATGATAATATAGACAGACGCGATCAGGAAGGGTTGCACATTTTCTCAGTGGATATAAACGGTCGAGCAGCTTTTTCGTTTCTCGTGCTGCTTGTACGTTCGGGTATGGTCCGAAATATTTCCCTTTGTCCTTTTTCACATGACGGGTGACAATCAATTTAGGATGTCGTTCATTCGTAATTTTAATAAAAGGATACGTTTTGTCATCCTTGAGCATGACATTGTATTTTGGGTCGTATTTTTTGATTAAATTTAGCTCTAAAATGAGTGCCTCGATATTAGAAGAGGTGACAATGTATTCAAAGTCCTCAATTTCACTGACAAGACGCTGCGTTTTGGCGTCATGAGATCCAGTGAAATAAGAGCGTACTCTATTTTTTAAGACCTTTGCCTTCCCCACATAAATGACTGTATTTTGTCGATCTTTCATTAAATAGCAGCCTGGTTGATCTGGCAAGACCGATAGCTTTTCTTTGATCATTTTGTTCATATTTTCATCCGTCCTTGTTTTCCTCTTTCACTCCTTCTAGTGTATCACGAACATTTGTTTTATACCATATTGAAAGAAAAGCGGCTCTCGTCTTTACGAGAACCGCTTCAGTGAGTATGCCGCTCGGGCATAGACAGGTTTATAGATGTTTGTTAACAAGCTCAGCAAGTGCTTCTTTTGGTTTGAAACCAACAGAAGTTTCTACCACTTCACCGTCTTTTAAAACAAGAAGTGTTGGGATACTCATCACGCCGTATTTACCAGCAGTTTCTTGGTTATCATCCACATCAATTTTTACAATTTTCATTTTATCGCCCATTTCTTGATCAAGTTCTTCAAGAACTGGAGCAATCATTTTACAAGGTCCGCACCATGGTGCCCAAAAGTCCGCAAGAACAACACCTTCTGCAGTTTCTTGTGAAAATGTTGCGTCAGTAGCTTTTACGATTGCCATTATTCATTCCTCCAATGTAAATTATGCTTTTTAGTATAGCATCTACCAATGTGACTTGCGAATGAAATGCTTACGAATCATTTTTTATGAATTGAATTAAAAAACAAACCGTACAATCGCACCAATAACAACAATTGCACCGATGATCATCAGAATGGTTCTAAGCATATGAATAACTCCCTTTCCGCTTCGTTTACAATGTATGATGCCCCAACATCCTTCTCATCAAACATCTAAATATGCGATCAAGCCAGATCGACCGTTATCATCACCACTGACATTGGCGGCAGATCTATGGTCAATTCACCAGGTTTAACAGCAAATTGCTGAAACTCTACTGGCTGGACAGCATGAGGGTCGTCAAATGTGTTGTGTGCATTCATGCGGTCCGCTGTCAGCACGCGGCCTGTGACTTTTGTTTGAGCATCCAAACCTTCAATGGCAAGGGATACTTCGTTTTGTTCATGCGGATTCAGGTGACAGAAACTAATATGCATCTTGTCAGATGAACGCGAAGCTGACACACTGACCTGAGGTATTTTTTCTCCTCTGCGTTCATAAGGCGTTGACACGAACTCCACTTCAAGTGCTTCTTCCTCTTGATGCACTTGAAACATGTGAAACACATGATACGTAGGCGTCAGAAGCATCTTTTCGTCCTCCGTTAACACCATTGCTTGCAGAACATTGACCGTCTGGGCAATATTCGCCATATGAATCCGCTGGCAATGACGATGAAATATATGAAAATGAAGGGCACAAGCAAGTGCATCTCTTAGTGTGTTTTGCTGATACAAGAATCCAGGATTCGTCCCTGGCTCTGGGTCATACCATGTTCCCCATTCATCAATAATCATCCCGATTCGCTTCTCTGGATCATAACGATCCATGATCTCTCCATGATCCACGACAAGCCGTTCCATCTCATAGGCTTTTTTCAACGTGATAAACCATTCATCCTCATCAAATTCAGTCGCTGACCCTTTTTTCTCCCATGTACCAGGTACAGTGTAATAATGCAAACTAAGTCCATCCATCCAAGGTGCGGCCCGTTCCATTAATACTTTTGTCCAATTCACGTCATTTGAATTCGCGCCGCACGCGATTTTGTATATCGTCTGACCCGCAAACTCTCTCACATACGTTTGATAACGTTTATATAAATCTGCATAGTATTCAGGCGTCATATTCCCGCCGCAGCCCCAGCTTTCGTTGCCTACACCAACATAGGTCAGGTCCCAAGGTTCTTGTTTTCCATTTTGAATGCGCCAATCAGACATAGGTGTGCCCTTTGGAAATGTGATGTACTCGATCCATTCTGCTAATTCTTGAACAGATCCGCTTCCCACATTTCCGCAAATATAAGGTTCACATTCAAGCAGCTCACACAATTTCATAAATTCATGCGTACCAAATTCATTGGATTCAACTGTACCGCCCCAATGAGTGTTCACCATCGGCTTTCGTTCACTGAGATCACCTACACCATTTGCCCAATGATACTCGTCTGCGAAGCAGCCGCCCGGCCACCTAAGCACCGGAATATGTAATGCTTGAAGAGCCTTTAGCACATCGGTACGAATCCCTTCAATATGATCAATCTCTGAATCTTTTCCTACCCAAATCCCGTCATAAATCCCTCTTCCTAAATGCTCTTGAAAGTGTCCATAGATGTGTTTAGAAATACGTCCGATCACGTCATTGACTTTTACTGTCCCCTTCACTTATCAACCGCTCCTTTGTTTATTGATTACATACAAAAAAACCCAGAATACCTAGGCATTCTGAGTGTATGAGCGTTACGAGTGGATATTCATCTTTTTTAACTCTTCATTCAAAAGCGGTACCACTTCAAACAAATCACCGACGATTCCATAATCGGCAATTTTGAAGATCTCGGCTTCTGGGTCTTTGTTAATCGCAACAATGACTTTACTGTTAGACATTCCGGCTAAATGCTGAATCGCCCCTGATATCCCGCACGCAATATAGAGATCAGGTGTGACGACCTTACCTGTTTGCCCAATTTGCAGGGCATAATCACAGTAGTCTGCGTCACAGGCGCCACGCGAGGCACCGACTGCTGCGCCCAGCGTTTCGGCGAGTTCATTCAGCGGTTCAAACCCTTCCTTGCTCTTGACCCCGCGTCCCCCGGCGACAATGACCTTTGCTTCAGATAAATCTACACCTTCTGACGTTTTTTTAATGACTTCCTTCACGATCGTTCGCAGGTTCTGAATATCGACAGAAACCGGTGTAATTTCTCCGCTTCGTGAGGCATCCCGCTCAAGAGGTGCTACGTTGTTTGGACGTATGGTCGCCAAAAGCAGACGATCTGTTGAAATCACTTTTTCGAAGGCTTTTCCAGAGTAAATTGGTCTTGTGAAAACGAGGTGTTCTCCGGTAACGCTTACATCAATCGCATCTGAAATTAGACCAGTCTGCAAGCGTGCAGCTATTTTCGGCGACAAGTCTTTTCCGATAGACGTATGGCCAAAGAGTACGGCATCTGGGTCAACCTGATCTAATATCGCTTGAAGCGCCTGCGCAAAACCATCTGACGTATAGTATGAAAGGTGCGGATGCTCCACAATCATGACATGATCCGCTCCATAGTAAAGCAGTTCATCCGCTTGGTCTTTGACGTCATCCCCTATTAACACGCCAATGACTTCACCGCCATCTGCCACTTGATGAGCGGCAGCAATGGCTTCAAATGTCACATTTCTTAATTTACCGTCACGACTTTCTCCAAGTACAACAACTTTTTTACTCATCTTTCAAGTTCCCCCTTGTTCTCGTGATATCGTAAAGCGGATGTTTAGATGACCTTTGCTTCGTTTCTTAGTAGATCTGTCAGTTCTTTGACTTGATCCTGAAGCTCACCGCTGAGCACCTTGCCACCCTCTTTTTTCTCCGGTAAGAAACGTTCAATTGTTTTGATTTTATATGGCACATCGTCTTCATCAAGATCTAAATCATCAAGTTCCACTTCTTCTAAAGGCTTTTTCTTTGCCTTCATAATGCCTGGTAATGATGGATAGCGAGGCTCATTGAGTCCTTGCTGGGCAGTGACGACAAGCGGGAGCTCGGCAGAAATTACTTCCACGTCACCTTCCGCATCTCGTTCAATCGAAGCAGAGCCTCCGTCAATTTGAATACTTGTAATCGTTGTGACATATGAAAAGCCAAGTAATTCAGCAAGACGCGGAGCAACCTGTCCAGAGCCCCCGTCAATTGCCACATTCCCTGCTAAGATTAAGGAAGCCTCTTTGTCTTTTAAATAGTGGTAAAGAATCGTAGAAGCTGAATATTGATCCCACTCTTCTAAGTCGTCTTCCACATTTAATAAAACGGCTTGATCGCAGCCCATAGCGAGCGCTGTTCTCAGCTGCTTCTCCGCATCCTCACTGCCAACTGTCACAACGGTCACTTCTCCCCCGTGCTCGTCGCGAAGCTGGATGGCTTCTTCTATGGCGTACTCGTCATAAGGATTAATAATGAACTCTGCTCCATCTTCTTGAATTGCACCAGACTGAATGGAAATCTTCTCTTCCGTGTCAAACGTACGCTTCATCAAAACAAATATATTCATCCATTTCTCCCCCTTGTGTCGTTTGAATCCCTTATTCCCCTTTAAAATTCGGTTTGCGCTTTTCGATAAAGGCTTGGATACCTTCTTTGGCATCATTCGATTGGAAAATCTCACCGAACTTTTTGGCTTCCAGTTTCATTCCGCCATCATATGAATACAATTTTGTTACGTTCAATAAATCCAGCACATACTCGAGTGATTTTGGGCTTTTCGTTGCAAATTTTGACGCAAGTGTTTTGGCTACTTCGAGCGCCTCTTCCTCTGTTTCTGCCAGCTTTGAAACAAGTCCGCAGGCGAATGCTTCTTCACCTGTAATCGGTTCAGCTGTACCCATCATTTCCAGCGCTTTAGCCGAACCAACATAGCGCGGCAGGCGCTGAGTGCCGCCGAATCCTGGAATGATGCCGAGGTTTAGTTCCGGCAGTCCAAGCTTCGCATCTTTTGTTGCGATGCGGATATCACAAGACATTGCAAGCTCAAGGCCCCCGCCTAATGCAGCTCCGTGAATCGAGGCAATGACTGGTTTTGGACATTGCTCAATCCGTTCAAAGACCTGCTGCCCTCTGTCTGCAAGGCTTGCATAATCAGACTCTTCTTGTAACGTCGTAAATTCCTTAATATCAGCACCTGCAGAGAAGAATCTGCCTTCTCCGTGGATCAAAATGGCTCTTACTTCTTCATTCTGTTCGAGCTGATCAAACATGTCATTAAGCTCGGTGAGCAGCTGAGAAGATAAGGCGTTTGCTGGTGGATGCTGAATCGTGATAAGTGCTGTCTGCCCTTCATGATGTAAGCTAAGTATCTTTTCCATGTCAATCATCCTTTTTCACATTGTCTTTAAGATTGATGAATTCCGTTTAAGAGTAGATCACGTACGTTTTCTGCGAGTGCTGGAAGATCATACTTTTGATCATTCATGACCCATGTTGTCGCGGTTTCATCAATTGTCCCAAATACCATTTGTCTCGCTAAGCGGACATCTAGATTTTGTCGGAATTCTCCTGTTTTCTTTCCTTCTGCTAAAATCGACTCGAGCATATTTAAATACCCTTTCAGCACCTCATTGATTTTTTGCCGCAGCTCAAGGTTTGACTGCCTGAGTTCGAGCTGTGTCACAAGAGCCAAATGATGATTTTGCGCAAGCATTCGAAAATGCTCCTCAATGAGCAGTAGAAGCTTTTCTTTCGCCGACGGTTTCTTTTGAATATCTGTTTCCATCCGTTCGATGAATTGTCCCATTTTTTCTTTGAATAATGAGATCAAAATATCCTCTTTATTTTTGAAATAAAGATAAATGGTTCCGTCTGCTACCCCTGCTTGTTTCGCAATCTTTGAAACTTGTGATTGATGATAGCCATTCTCTGCAATCACCACAACTGCTGCATCAATAATTTGCATGTACTTCGGTCTTTTCTGCTTCAATGTGCTTCGTCCCTTTCTGAATTGAATGAGCATTCATTCATAACTTTATGTTAAAAAGAAACGGACGATTTGTCAAGTGACCTTCTGCTTTCTTTTCCACCTTTAGCATACCAGAGCAGACGGCCAACATTCAAATCATCCGGCCGATGGACCGGATGATGCAGGCCGTTATGCCTTAGGTTGATCGGCAGGCGTTTCAGATGAAGAAGCGTGCTTTCTTTTTTCTTCTTCAATTAATACTCTGCGCAAAATTTTCCCGACGGCTGTTTTAGGCAGTGACTCTTTAAATTCATACACGCGCGGTACTTTAAATGAGGCGATTCTCGTTCTGACAAAGCGATCAAGTTCATCCTCTGTTAAGCAGGCATCCTTTTTCGGCACAACAAATGCTTTCACTGTTTCTCCTCTGTACGGATCTGGAATACCTGCGACGACGACTTCTTGTACAAGCTCATGCTCATAAAGGGCTTCTTCGACCTCTCTTGGGTAAATATTATAGCCGCTTGCAATGATGACATCTTTTTTCCGGTCGACGATATAGAAAAAACCGTCCTCATCCATATACCCTATATCTCCGGTGAAAAACCAGCCATCTCGTAATACAGCCTCTGTCTCCTCTGGCTGATTCCAGTATCCCTTCATGATCTGCGGCCCTTTGACAATGATTTCTCCATGCTCATATGGTTCTTTGAGGCCTCCAGTTTCCTCGCAATAAATACCGGCATCTGTATTAGGCCACGGACAGCCAATGCTGCCTGTTTTGTTCGCTCCCCATAAAAAGTTAGCATGAGTGACAGGTGAGGTTTCTGAAAGACCATACCCTTCCACTAAGCGTCCTCCTGTTAATTTTTCAAAGCTTTGTTTGACTTCTACAGGAAGTGCCGCTGAGCCGCTTAGGCATGCAGTGATGGACGACAGATCATACTTTTCAATGTTCGGATGATGCAGCAAGGCGATATACATTGTTGGTGCACCTGGAAATAGCGTCGGTTTCTGTTTTTCAATGGTTTTGAGGGTATCTGCGACATCAAAGCGTGGAAGAAGAATCATTTGATGCCCTTCTTTGACAGCAAGGTTTAAGACGGTCGTCATTCCGTATACATGAAAAAACGGAATGATGCCGAGGATGCGTTCTTTCCCCCTGGTCGTTTTATACATCCAGGAAGCGCACATTTCCGTATTCGCTAAAATATTTTCATGTGTGAGCATGACCCCTTTTGGTAAACCGGTCGTTCCGCCTGTATATTGCAAAACAGCGATATCCACTTTCGGATCAAAAGCAAGTGCGGGAATTTGCTGTTCACCTGGCGATTCTTTCATGATCTGCGAGAAGTGATGAATGGTGTCATTTTTCTCCACTTGGATGACCATTTTATTTTTTCTTCTTTGCACAATAGGAAACAGTATGTTTTTCGGGAATGGTAAATAATCTTGTAGTTTGGTCATAATCAAGTGCTCCATACTTGTCAACGCTTTCATTTTATGAGCCTTTGGATACAACAGATCTAGCGTGATCAATACTTTGGCACCACTGTCTTCCATTTGATATTCCAGTTCTTTCTCCGTATAAAGCGGGTTCGTTTGAACAACGATACCGCCTGCTACTAAAACAGCATAATAAGAAATGACCGATTGAGGGCAGTTCGGCAGCATGATCGCTACTCTGTCTCCTTTTTTCACACCAATTTTCATCAGATGACTGGCTAGTTTCAATACGTCTTCTTGCAGCTGTTCATAGGTGATGTTCTTTCCTAGAAAATGAATGACTGTACGCTCAGGTGCAGCCTCTGCGGAGCTGAATAAGTAAGATTGTAATGTTTCATTTGGGATGGTGAGTTCGTGGGGAATTTGATTCGGGTAATGCAGAAGCCAGCGTTTATCTGACTGCATAAAAACCCTCCTTCCTGAACTTTCGTACTATTTTATTATAGCAAACTTTTCCTTAGGACAGTTTGCTTTTTTCTAATAGAGCTTGGTTCAATTGCACACGCTTACTTTTTCACCGGTGTTTCTATAGAGGCTCTTTTTCCTTCATGATGCCACTGTTCATATAAACCGCCGATTGCACGAAATGACTCGTTGACTCTTTCCACGATCTGTTGATGGATACTAGGGTCATTCGGTAAATGCGTCTGGATGTTGTCGACTTGATGCTTTCTCATCATGTCAATGTAAACCGTGAGAAAAATGGTGTCTTCTAAAATCCAGTAAATGACTTCATCCGCCACTTTTGTTCTTTTATGCAGCATTTTCATCCCTCGTTCATATTGAATGAGGAAATAGCCACTCGAATCGATCTGAATATAGGGACTCAAATCATTAAAAAATCCTGACGTTTGAAATGGACGTGCAATATACGGTTCGTATATGTCTCTTGGCAGGGATGTCATTTGAAGACATGTATCAATACGCTTGATCAGTTCGTCTTTTTGCGGAATTTGCTTCATGTCATTCGCCGCCTTTGATGAGATAAAAGCTGCCAAGGGGTTCCCTGACAGCTTTCTAACGTTGTTTTCTTCATTTCACAGGAACATATAAACGGCACCAATGACCGCAAAAGTGCAGGCAACTACGATTAATACTTTTGCTAGCTTTTCCATGTCGTCTCCTTAAATGCCGGCTGCTACTACGTAAGACAGCCCAACTGAAATGATGAGTGAAATAAACCCGACCGCTCTATTATCATTCTCAATCTCTTTGTCTACTTTAAAACGCGGTGTTAAAAATTCAAAAATGAAATAGCTGACAAGCAGCATCACAAAGCCGTATACGCCCCATCCAACCATTTGAAGAAGGGAATTGTGCTGTGCGATGGAATGCTGAAACACATTCGCAATCCCAAAAATCTTCCCGCCTGTTGCCATGGCAACAGCTAAGTTCCCCCGCTGGATCTCTTCCCAGTTTTTATAGGAGGTGACAAGTTCAAAAATGGTTAGAAATAAGACGAGACATAGAACGGCCACGCTGTAATAGGCGGCAATTTCAACAAGTTCATTTTCCCAAAAGGCTTTCATGCGTTTTCTCCTTTTTACTTTAATTCGACGATGGTGACGCCTGATCCTCCCTCACCTTGTTCGCCAAAACGAGCATTTTTCACACTTCGGTGCTGTTTCAGTAATTCCTGAACCCCTTTTCTAAGGGCGCCAGTTCCTTTTCCGTGAATAATTGACACGCGCGGATAACCAGCTAATACAGCATCATCTAAATATTTTTCGACTCTGCTTAAGGCATTTTCATAACGCTCGCCTCTTAAATCGAGCTCAAGCGAGACATGATAGTCTTTCCCTTTGACTGCCGTAATGGCTTTTTCTTGCTTAAATTCAGGTGCTGATTTGATAAATTCCATGTCTTTTTCTTTTACTTTCATTTTCAGAATGCCCATTTGGACACTCCATTCTTTGTCGCCTGTTTGTTCAAGCAGCGTTCCTTTTTGCCCGAAGGTGAGCACTTTGACTTCGTCGCCTGACTTCAGCTGTCTTACTGCTTTTTTCGCTGGCTCCGGCTTTTTCTTCCGGTCAAACTCAGGAACAGCTTCTTCAAGACGCTTTCGCGCATCGATGAGTTCATGCTCTTTGAATGAGCGGTGTTCACTTTTTAGCGAACGGAGCTCTTGAATGATATCTTCTGCTTCTTTTGCTGCTTGTTCAATTTTCTCTTTCGCTTTATGTTCAGCTTCTTCAAGCAGTTTGTCCTTTTGCTCATTCCATTCAAGAATTTGTCTTTGCAATTCTTTATGAAGCTTTTCTGCTTCTTTTCTATAGACTTCTGACTCATGCAGTTCTTCTTCTGCTTGTTTCTTGCTATCTTCTAATGAAGCAATCATTTGGTCTACTTCATTATGCTCTGCGTGCATATCTGCTTTTGCCCGGTCTATGAGGTGATCAGGCAAACCAAGACGCTTTGAAATTTCAAATGCGTTACTTCGTCCAGGCACACCGATGAGCAGGCGGTACGTTGGTGATAAGGTTTCAATATCAAACTCCACGCTTGCATTAGTGACGCCTTCCCGGTTATACCCATATGCCTTCAGCTCGGGGTAATGAGTCGTTGCGATGACACGTGCATTCGTTTGATGCACTTCATCTAAGATGCTCATCGCAAGTGCCGCACCTTCAGCAGGGTCTGTTCCTGCTCCTAATTCATCAAATAACACGAGTGAATTAGATGTCAGATGCTTTAAAATTTCTACAATATTGACCATATGAGAGGAGAACGTACTCAAGCTTTGTTCAATGGACTGTTCGTCTCCAATATCAGCAAAGACTTGGTCGAACACAGCCACTTCAGAGCCTTCTTCAACTGGAATATGGAGACCCGCCTGTGTCATCAGCGTCAGAAGACCCAATGTTTTTAAGGTAACTGTCTTCCCCCCTGTATTTGGTCCAGTAATCACGATTGATGAAAAATCTTTGCCGAGCTCAATATCATTAGCAACAACTTGATCCCGAGGCAATAGAGGATGTCTTGCTCGTTTTAAATAGATCTGTCCTTGATCATTCACAGCAGGCTTTGTGGCTTTTTCTGACTTTGCATATTTAGCTTTAGCAAAAATAAAATCTAGTGTCTGCAGCTCCTTTACATTGTGAAGCAGTTCCCCAATGTGCTCTGACACGCTCTCTGTCAGCATTTGCAGAATCTTTTCAACCTCTTGCTTCTCTTTTAAACGGGTTTGCTGCAAGGTGTTATTTACATCCACGACCACTTGCGGCTCAATAAAAAGTGTTGCCCCAGAAGAAGATTGGTCATGAACAATTCCGCCGTAATTCGAGCGGTACTCTTGTTTCACAGGAATAACAAACCGATCATTACGAATGGTGACAATTGTGTCTGACAGCATTTTCGAAGCCGATTGTGAACGAATCATCGATTCTAATTTATCACGAACCTTTGATTCTAGTGAGCGTAATTGAATGCGCAATGAACGAAGTGCAGGGGTTGCATGATCAAGCACTTCTCCATTATCACCAATACAGCTTTCGATTTCTTTTCTGATTTCAGGCAGTAATATCAGCGTCTCAGCATATGTATGAAGGCGCGGTATGTCTACTCCATCTTCATACATGGATGTGAGAAAGTGCTTCATATTTTTCACCGCATATAATAGTCCTGCGATTTCCATCAGCTCAGAAGGGCTTAATGTACTGCCGATTTCTGCCCGTTTAACTGCGCGTCTAATATCCGTTAACCCGCCAAATGGCGCAGACCCCTTTAAGCGGATCACATCTTGTGCTTCCGCTACCTCTTCCAGCAAATGCTGAATGGTTTCTATATCTGTCAGAGGTGTTAAATCCTGCGCTCTTTCTTTTCCTAATGTGGATGCGGTATAGGACATCACTTTTTCTTTTACTTTATGAAATTCTAATGATGCTAACACTTTTTGTTGCAGCATGGTCCAGCCTCCTAACGACTACCTGTCACGCGTTAAAAACTTTTTGATCTCGTTTAGAGTAAAAGTATTCACGACATTTGCTTTTGGTGTCCAGCCTTTTCTTGCAGCTGTTACACCGACTTCCATATGTTCCAGCATGGCGATGTTGTGCGCATCTGTATTGATCATGATGTTCACACCCGCTTCATTTGCTTTTATTAAATGCTCTGTTTTTAAATCAAGTCTTGACGGATTACTGTTGAGCTCAAGTGCAGTGCCCGTTTTCTTCGCAAGCTCTATGAGCTGATCTATATTTAAGGCATAGCCCTCCCGTCTGCCGATCAAACGGCCTGTTGGATGTGCAATTAAATCCACATGCTGATTTCGCAAGGCATTTTCAAGGCGTTCCATAATGACTTCCTCCGGCTGAGAGAAGCTAGAATGGATAGACGCAATGACAAAATCCATGTCTTTTAAAAAGTCATCATCATAATCTAACGATCCATCCGGCAGGATATCCATTTCGACCCCTTTGAAAATGTGAAAATGCTTGAATTCCTGATTAAGCTTGTCAATTTCTTTTGCTTGCAGACGCAAACGTTCTTTTGTTAAACCGTTGGCCACTTTTAAATATTGTGAGTGGTCTGTAATGGCCATGTATTCATAGCCTTTTGCGATACATGCCTCCGCCATTTCACGAATCGAGAATGCACCGTCACTCCATGTCGAGTGCATATGAAGGTCGCCTTTAATATCTTTCAGTTCTACAAACTGCATACTTTCTTTATACGTATCAATCTCCGCTCCGGTTTCACGAATTTCTGGCGGAATGAGCGGAAGTTGAAAATGCGCATAAAAAGCGCTCTCGTCTTCAAACGTTTTCACTTCTCCAGTTTCAATTGTTTCCACACCATATTCGCTAATGCGCTCTCCGCGTTCCTTCGCAAGCTGACGCATTCGAATATTGTGGTCTTTTGAGCCGGTGAAATGGTGCAGCGTAGTCGCGAATTGGTCTGATGTCACAAGCCGGAAGTCCACACTGATCTCAAAATCAAGGGCAAGAATGACAGATACCTTCGTATCACCGCTTGCGATGACATCTTTCACATCATCAAGTGCAACGAGCTGCTCTCTGACTTGCTCAGGATCATCTGTCGCAATGATATAATCTAAATCTTTGACCGTTTCACGTGCACGTCTTAAGCTGCCAGCTCTTGAAAAACGGATAATACCTTTCGTCTCTTCAAGCGCATGATCAATCCGCTCTGCCACATCTAATGCAAAGCCAATTGGGAGTCGTTCCGGCTGCTTTCCCGCTTCCTCAAGAGCTGCGAGAATCTTTTCTTCTGTTTTTTTGCCGAAGCCAGCAAGTGCTTGTACCTTTTCCGCTTCGCATGCTTCTTTTAGCGACTGTGCATCGTGGACGCCAAGCTCTTGGTAAAGCTTAGCGATCTTTTTCCCGCCAAGTCCTTGTAATTTTAAGAGCGGGACAAGTCCTTCAGGCACTTCCTTTTTTAATTGTTCGAGTGTTTCTGATTGTCCTTTTTCGATATACTCAGTGATCACAGCAAAGGTTCCTTTTCCAATGCCGGGTAATGCTAATAGATCATCTATTTGAGAAAGGCTGCGGTCATCTTGTTCCAGTGCCGCTGCTGCTTTACGAAAGGCAGAAATCTTAAAAGGATTATCTCCTTTCAGCTCCATATATACTGCAATTGTTTCAAGAAGTTTGATAATATCTTTTTTATTCATCTCTCATCCTCCAGCCGCTTTGGCATCTTCCTTTATAAATATACAAACTTTTCCTTCGTCCTACAACTTTCTGTCATGGAATGAGAAAAAACTTCTCCAAGAAAGGAGAAGTTTTTAAACTCCATACGTCGTCCATAAGTCTTTGACAAGACTGGACAGATAAGGGGTGTTGCCTACGATCAATTCTGCTAATATGGATTTGCTCATCATTGTTTGCAGTGCATCAACTGGAAGTAATGCAGCGACAAACAAGAGAATAAACACAAATAGATAGGTTTCAAGAAATCCTAAAACACCACCAAGCAGTTTGTTGACCTGCTTAATCACAGGTATACTTGCAATGGTTGTGAGCAATCCGCCAATGATGGCGAGCAGGATTTTGGTCAAGATAAACAGAATGATAAACGCAATGGTATTATAATAAGCTGTTTCTAGATTCCCACTAAAGAAAGCGAGCTGCGCTTGACCGCCGCTAAAATCAGGTGCTGGAATCCACGTAAGCTGTGGTGCAAGTGACTGATAAAACATGGAAGCCACTAAGATAGAAACAACAAAGCTGATCAATTTAATAAATTGAAGAATAAACCCGCGTTTTAGACCGACAAGCGTTCCCATAAGAAGCAAAAACAAAATGATGATATCGATCACGGTAATTTCATTCCTTTTCTTTAAGCTGAATCTCTAGTTTTTCGTATTGCTCTTTTAATTTCAAGTAGTCGTGGACGACATTGACTGCTGTCAGTACAGCTAATTTGTTTATATCAAGGTATGGATTTTTTTCATTTATTTCTCTCATTTTATCATCAACAATTGAAGCAACGTGTCGCATATGCATCTTCGTTTCTTGACCGATGATCGTATAGGACTGTCCGTAAATCTCAACTGTTGTTTTCGTTTTACCGCCGTCAGACAACGTTTCTCCTCCATTCCACGAGAATCCTAGTCTCTATCATAACATGTTTAGACATTGAATGGAAAGACGAGCCCTTCCCTGTTATGGTACACTTTAGAAATCAATGATATCAAGGTAAAAAGGAGTTATCCACTGTGCCCCAATCCGTCTTAAAAGCAACATCAGAAGACCTTAAAAAGATGAAGAGCGCGTATGCGCACCATTTAACTGATACTTTACCACCAGGCGCCCTTTTTCAAGCAAAGGTTCCTGGCTGTACAATTACAGCCTATCGATCTGGAAAAGTGCTGTTTCAAGGACAAAAGGCAGAAGCTGAAGCCAGTCAATTCAGCCATTTAAAAACAGCTGATACGAAAAGTCAAAAAACACCTGCTGTCACAAAATACAGTCCGCCGTCAGGGATTGCTTCTATGTCCGTCATCGGTTCAGATGAAGTAGGGACAGGTGATTATTTTGGACCGATGACAGTCTGCGCCGCCTATGTTGACGCCAGCCAGCTTGCTCTCATGAAAGAGCTCGGCGTAAAAGACTCAAAAGGTCTAAAGGACCCGCAGATTATCAACATTGCCAAAGATCTCATCAAAACCATTCCGTTCAGCCTTCTTGTGCTCCGAAATGAAAAGTACAATGCGATGCAGGAAAAGGGCATGAGTCAAGGAAAAATGAAGGCGCTGCTTCATAACCAAGTCATCACCTCTGTGCTGGAGAAATTAGACGGGAAGCAGCCCGAAGCTATTTTGATTGACCAATTTGCAGAACCGGGCATTTATTTCAAGCATCTTGCAGGAAAAAAAATCATTCGGGAGCGGACGTACTTTAGCACAAAAGCAGAAGGCATTCATTTGTCAGTTGCTGCGGCTTCCATTATTGCAAGGTACGCCTTTTTAATTGAGATGGATAAGTTGTCAAAAGCAGCAGGCTTTGACATTCCAAAAGGAGCCGGTCCTCATGTGGACAAGGCGGCAGCTAAGCTCATCAAGCTGCACGGCGAAGATGCTTTACGTCAATTTACAAAGCTGCATTTTGCCAACACACAAAAAGCGAAAAAATGGTTATAAAAAAGAGCTAGGGCCCATAAGGCCATAGCTCTTTTTTCTTTAACCGCGCAAGACGGCTTGATACGTATCTTCTAATGCTTTCAATACTTTTGTATGAACAGACGTGACTTCTTCCTCTGTCAATGTTTGTTCCGGATTTAAATATTGGAGAGAGAATGCAACGGATTTTTTGCCTTCCTCCATATGTTCACCCTCATACACATCAAAGACGGATAGGTCTGTTAGTAAATGGCCGCCTGCTTCATAGATGACCTGCTCCAGCTGTCCGCTTGAGATATGCTGATCTACGACAAGAGCAATATCTCTTGTCACAGCAGGGAATCTCGGAATCGCTGTATATTTCATATCCTTCGATTCAGACGTCATCACATCTGTTAAATCAAACTCGAAGACATATGTTTCTTTTAAATCTAATTCCTTTTCAATGACTGGATGGAGTGCAGCAACAAACCCAATCACTTTTCCATTTAAATGAACATCTGCTGTACGTCCTGGGTGAAGACCCTCACGTTCTGCTTGAACATATGTGATTTGGTCTGATACACCAAGCTTTTCGAACAGACCTTCAGCAATTCCTTTTGCTACATAAAAATCGACGGCTTTTTTCTCGCCTTGCCAAAGATTTTTATGCCATAAGCCTATCAGCGCACCAGCGACATGCTCTTTTTCCACTGGTTTTGCTCCTTCAGCTTCTGCTAAGAACACAGAACCCGTTTCATAAAAACCAAAGGAATCAGCTTGTCTTGCCAAGTTATATGCAACAGAATCAAGTAAGTTTGGGAGAAGACTTTGTCTGAGCACACTTCGCTCCTCACTCATTGGCAGGGAAAGTATCGTCTTATAAGCTGGATTCAGTGCAAAAGCTGTAGACTTATGCTGATTTGTCAATGAATACGTGATCGCTTGAGAAAGACCTGCACCTTCTAAGAAACGTCTTACTTTTCTGCGCTTCACTTGGTATGGCGTGAGACCGCCAACTGTACCAGCTGTTGCAGGCAGTGTAGACGGGATATTATCGTAGCCGTATAATCTCGCAACTTCTTCAATGAGGTCTTCTTCAATCGTGATATCCATTCTACGAGAAGGAACCGTTACGACAAGAACGTCATTTGATTCGCCCACTGTAAAGCCCAGTTTGTTGAAAATTTGAATCATATCTTCTTTTGAAATGCTCATGCCAAGCACCTTGTTCACACGCTCAGTGGATACGTGGATGACATTCATACTTGTTTCAAGGTGGTTTTCCTCCACAGTCCCGCTTAGCACTTCACCACCTGCATAGAGGCTGATCAATTGCGCTGCTCTTTCGGCTGCAGATTTCGTACGCTGTGGATCAAGTCCTTTTTCAAATCGTGTGCTTGATTCACTGCGAAGCCCTAAATCTCTAGATGCTTGACGGACTGTTTGACCGTTGAAATATGCCGCTTCTAAAAGAATTGTTGTCGTCTCATCACGCACCTCTGATTCAAGACCGCCCATGACGCCTGCGACAGCGTGCGCTTTCGTCCCATTAGTGATCACTAGATGCTTTGATGACAATGTACGTTCTTGTTCATCCAGTGTTTGAATGATTTCGCTATCAGACGCTTTACGTACGACCACCTGCTTTGAACCAAAGCGGTCATAATCAAACGCATGAAGCGGCTGACCGTATTCAAGCAGTACAAAGTTCGTAATATCGACGACGTTGTTAATAGGGCGAATGCCTGCATTCATCAATCTTGTTTGCATCCAAAGCGGTGCGGGTCCAACCTTTACATGTTTAATGATCTTCGCTGCATAAAGTGGATTCGCTTCTTGATCCTCAATTTTCACAGAAATATAGTCTGCTGCTTTTTCTGAAGAGGTGTCATGTGCTGTATCAGGTAGTTTGATGTCTCTTCCTAAAATGGCTGCAACCTCATAGGCGACACCTAGCATATTCAGGGCATCCGCACGGTTTGGTGTTAAGCCAAGCTCAAGTACCGCATCGTCTAATTGAAGCGCCTGAAGGGCATCATCTCCGGGTTTGACGTCATTTGGGAAAACAAAAATGCCTTCTGCATATTCCTTTGGTACGAGTTTGCTTTCGACGCCTAATTCTTGCAACGAACAAATCATGCCATGAGACTCTTCGCCGCGCAGCTTTGCTTTTTTAATTTTAAAGTTCCCTGGAAGGACTGCGCCAACCGTTGCGACGGCCACATATTGTCCTTTATCTACATTCGGAGCTCCGCAAATAATTTGCACTGGAGCGTCTTCGCCTATATCCACAAGACATTTGTTTAATTTATCCGCATTCGGGTGCTGTTCACGCTCCATGACGTGTCCAACGACAACCCCTTTGATGCCTTCGCCTTTATATTCAACGGCTTCCACTTCAATTCCGCTTCTTGTGATTTTTTCTGCTAATTCATCCGGCTGAATGCCTTCTAAATCGACATAGTCTTCTAACCATTTATATGAAACAAACATGTTGATTTCCTCCTCTTAGTCCTGCTTGAATTGCTTTGTGAATCTAATATCATTTGTGTAGAAATGGCGAATATCATCAATGCCGTATTTGAGCATCGCAATCCGTTCAACACCCATTCCAAAAGCAAAGCCTTGGTAAGTTTCTGGATCAAATCCGCTCATTTCTAGGACATTTGGATGAACCATCCCAGCACCTAAAATCTCAATCCAGCCTGTTCCTTTACATACAGAACAGCCCTTTCCGCCGCATTTAAAGCAAGACACATCCACTTCGACAGATGGTTCTGTGAATGGGAAAAAGCTTGGACGGAGTCTAATTTCACGATCTTCACCAAACATTTTTCTTGCGACTGTCTCCAGCGTACCTTTCAGATCACTCATACTAATATTGTGATCGACAACAAGCCCTTCAATCTGCATGAATTGATGTGAATGAGTCGCGTCATCACTGTCTCGTCTATATACTTTCCCAGGGCAGATGATCTTCACAGGACCTTGTCCTTTATATTTTTCGAGTGTACGTGCCTGAACTGGTGACGTTTGTGTTCTGAGCAGTGTATCCTCGGTAATATAGAAGCTGTCCTGCATATCACGTGCTGGATGCTCCTTTGGAAGATTCAGCGCTTCAAAGTTATAGTAATCCGTTTCCACCTCAGGACCTTCCTCAACGGTATAGCCCATACCAATAAATAAATCTTCAATATCTTCGACAACTATCGTTAATGGATGTCTTGCCCCTATTTTGATTGGACTTGCTGGCAATGTAACATCAATCGTTTGAGACGCAAGTTTCTTCTTCACTTCTTCTTTTTCCAGCTGTTCATTTTTTTCAGCAATGGCACTTGCAATCTGCTCTCTCACTTCGTTTGCGAGTGCGCCCATTTTCGGTCTTTCTTCTGCGGAGAGCTTGCCCATTCCGCGAAGCACCTCTGTGATCGGCCCTTTTTTCCCTAAATATTGAACACGAATGTCATTGACTTCTTTGAGCGAGCTAGCTGCTTCAACTTTCGCTATCGCCTCTGTTTCAAGCTGTTTTAACGTTTCTTGCATGAGTGTAATCCTCCTTTTGATATACAAAACCGTCTAGATAAACGGCTGTTTGATCGTTTGAAGACAATAAAAAAACCCGTCCCTCTAAAAAAGAAGGGACGAGTTGTGGTCGCGGTACCACCCTTGTTAAGCACAAATGCATGTGCGAATAAGCTTCATTGACATAACGGAATCAAACGAATCCGGTTCACCTTTACGCAAAGCTTGCGGTCCCGGTGACAACTCCAGAGGTGAATTCCTGTTTCAGCATTCCTTAAATGCACTTTCAGTCTACGATGCATTCTCCCTATAAGGCCGCTCCTTGAAACAATCTTCCTCTATCATGGTTTTTAAAATATTAGTTTTATTATAGTGAATATAAGCGCATGTTGCAACACTATCCACGCAAATGATAGACGAGAACAGCTGCTGCAACAGCCACATTTAATGATTCTGCCTGACCATACATCGGCACATATAAATTCTGGTCTGTCATTTGCAGAATCTCTTGATCAATCCCTGCGCCTTCATTGCCAACAATTAATGCAAAAGGACCTTCTGCCGTTACACTTCTATACGCTTTCGCATTTTTCAAGGCGCTTCCATATACAGGTATGCCTTGCTCCTTACATGCTGGTATTGACTGTTGAAGGCTTTGCTTTAAAATTGGCAGGTGGAAATGCGATCCTTGTGCTGAACGGAGCGTTTTTCCGTTAAACGCATCGACTGTTCCATCACCTAAGATCACAGCATCAAGACCAGCGGCATCTGCTGTCCGAATGAGTGTGCCTAAATTTCCTGGGTCCTGCACTGCATCTAACAGAAGAAGTCGTTCATACTTCTTTTCTTCAAATACAGGAACTGTACAAACTGCCGCAATGTGCTGAGGCGTTTCCGTTTCGGTCATGGCAGAAAAGGCTTCTTCGCTCAATTCATAAAGCTCAATATCAGGATTGATATGAGAAGGAAGCATGTCAGGCGATGTGACCATTAATTCCTTCACACTCCCGCTCTTTAATGCTTCTTCGACTAAGTGTATTCCCTCAACGAGAAACAGCCCTGTTTTCGTTCGTTCTTTTTTCGTATGGAGCTTTTTCCACTGTTTAATGTTTGTGTTTTTAGCTGATTCTATATATTTCAAGCGACTTTAACTCCTTTTAATATCATGAATTTATTATATCTCATGCACACTACATAATAAACCTGTCTTTGAGACAGAATAGGGCTATTACCATCAAAAAAGGAGTGTGGGCAATGGATTTTAATTTAAGAGGCGCAGTCATTCAAAACATCACTGGCCATAATCAAGAGCAGCTTGAACATACGATTTTAGATGCCATTCAAAGCGGCGAGGAAAAAATGCTCCCAGGACTTGGCGTGTTGTTCGAGGTGCTATGGCAAGAAGCATCAGAAAACGAGAAGAACGAGATCCTCGAGACACTAGAGCAAGGCTTAAAGCCTCAGCAGCAGCAATAAAAGAAGCCGGTTTGCTTATCATAGCAAACCGGCTTTTTCATTTAGCCAGTGATCGGTGTTTCCATCCGAAGCGCTGGATCACGCCAAATTTCGACCCATTTTTTAATCGCAAACACAATGATCACAAACCCTAAGATCAGCATGATAATTGACAGCACCGCATTCAGCACGCTGTAACCTGATGCCTCAGGATTGAGGTATACATTTGCTACCATCCAATAGCCCGCATAATTCACTGTCACATATAAGTAGGCAAGCGGAATTAAACAAGTCAGCATATATCGCCTTTTATCTGCAATTTTTAATACAACGGTTGCCCCGATGATTAATCCGACTGATGCCATTAACTGGTTCGATACCCCAAACAGCGCCCAAATGGAACCGATGTCTCCAGAGTAAAGCAAGTATCCCCACATAAAACACGCAAGCGCACTTGCAAATACCGACCCAGGTACCCAGTCATTTCGTTTAAGCGGTTTATATGCTTCGCCAAAGAAGTCTTGAATCAAATAACGCGCCACACGCGTTCCAGCATCAATAGCGGTTAAAATAAAGACAGCTTCAAACATAATGACGAATTGGAAAAAATAAGACGCCAAATGACTAAAGAACGGAATTCCCGTAAAGATATACGCCATCCCTACAGCTAATGTCACAGCTCCACCCGTTCTTCCTTCTAAATCAAGGCCAATTTCCTTACTCAGCTGCGGAAGGTTCTCAACACTCATCCCGAGCGTTCGGAACACTTCTGGCGTACTGTTAATCGCAAAATAATCTCCTGGATGAAGAGCCGTAGCGGCAATTAACGCCATAATGCCAACTAGGCATTCCACCAGCATTGCGCCAAACGCGACAGGCTTCATATCGCTCCAGCGGTCAAGCATCTTAGGCGTTGTCCCTGACCCAACAAATGCGTGGAAACCAGATATGGCACCGCAAGCAATGGTAATCGAAATAAAAGGCCAGACAGGACCAGCTAAAACAGGACCTCCTCCATTCACAAACTCCGTAAAGGCCGGGAATTGAATCGTTGGATTGACGACAAAGATTCCAGCAATCAGTGCGATAAAAACACCTATTTTCATAAAGCTACTTAAATAGTCCCTCGGTGCGAGCAGCAGCCAAACCGGCAATGCCGCAGCAAAAAAAGCATAAATCGGCAGGGCAAGAGCAAGCGTTTTTGTATCAAGTGTTAAAACATCACCAAGTACCGTTCCTTGAATATTCGGCCCGAGGAATACCCCAACCATCAGCAAAATAAATCCCGCAGTTGTGGCCAGTTTTAAATTGCCTGTCCTTTTATAATAAAGACCAACCCCCATCGCAATTGGAATCGTGATTCCGACTGCAAATGTTCCCCAAGGGTTTCGTTCTAGCGCATGAAGCACAACCATAGACAAACCTGCCATTGTGATCGTAATGATAAACAACATCGCAAGCCCTGTACAAAATCCTGCTACAGGTCCTAGCTCTTCCTTCGCTACCTCTGATAATGATTTCCCCTTTTTTCGCATCGACGCAAATAAGACGACAAGATCATGTACAGCTCCGCCAATCACTGCGCCAATTAAAAGCCAAAGGAGACCCGGTAAATACCCGAATTGTGCGGCTAAAATCGGACCCACTAACGGACCGGCAGCTGCAATCGCAGCAAAGTGATGCCCAAATGTGACCCATTTATTTGTTGGTACATAATCTTTCCCGTCCTCTAATGTGTGAGCCGGTGTAGGATGATCGTCTGTCACCTTTAAAACCTTGACCATCATAAATGTGCCATAAAGACGATAGGCAATCGCTAAAATACACATAGATCCTATGACAATTGTAACCGCATTCATTTAACCATCCCCTTCAAACAAACAATTTGTTACAAATATAGCATAAATTGATTGATTTTTCTTTCTTTTAAAACCAAGTTGACAAATAAGAATAATGTGTTTATTCTTATGGTAGCTTCACCTACTTCCATAAACTCTCTTTTGACAGGGCGTTCTTTAGGCTCTGTCCTTTTTATTGCTTTCATCTTACAAAAATAAAAGCCAGATCACATGTGCCTTATTCACTAGAACTTATTCGCTAGAATATTTTTCTTCTTCTGTCAAAAACAGTTCTTTTGACGTAATCTAAAAACCAACGTTCATTTCCTGGGAAATTCAATGGAATAAAAAAGCCTTTCCCCTGTACTGAGGAAAGGCTTTCTTACTTAAGAACCGTACGTAATCTGTTCGACGGTTTTTTGATCAAGTCTTTTGATCACTTCTGTTAAAAGCTTCACTGCATTTTCATAATCATCTCGGTGAATCATCGCTGCATGGGTATGAATATATCTGCTTGGTATCCCGATCGATAATGATGGCACACCATGACCTGTTAAATGGATACCGCCAGCATCTGTCCCACCGCCAGGCATTGAGTCATATTGATAAGGTATGTTCAATTCATCCGCTGTTTGGACAACAAAATCGCGAAGCCCTTTATGAGATACCATCGAAGCATCAAATACAACAATCGTTGGTCCTTTGCCAAGTTTGCTTGTTGCTTCTTTTTCAGTGATGCCCGGCGTGTCTCCTGCTACACCAACATCAATGGCAAATCCAATATCAGGCTGAATCGTAGCCGCTGCTGTTTTGGCACCACGCAGGCCAACCTCCTCTTGAACAGTTGCAACACTGTAAGCAATATTCTCATGCTGAGCATTGTGTAAGTTTTTCATGACATCAATCGCTACTGCACAGCCGATACGGTTGTCCCATGCTTTTGCAAGGAGCATTTTTTCATCATTCATCACTGTAAACTCAAAATAAGGAACGATTTGATCTCCAGGCAGAACGCCCCACTCCATCGCCTGTTCTTTGCTTGACGCCCCAATATCAATAAACATATCTGTAATCTCAATTGACTTTTTGCGAGCTTCAGGTGACAAGACGTGCGGTGGCTTTGATCCAATCACACCTGTGATGTCTCCCTTTTTCGTTACAATGGTGACACGCTGCGCGAGCATGACCTGTGACCACCATCCGCCGACTGTTTGGAAGCGAATGTAGCCTTTGTCATCAATTTTTGTCACCATGAATCCTACTTCATCTAAGTGACCAGCGAGCATAATTTTAGGTCCGTTTGCGTTTCCTTCCTTCTTAGCGATGAAGCTGCCAAGGCGGTCACTAGAGACTTCATCTGCATATGATTCTATGTATGTCTGCATGACTTTTTTGACATCACGTTCATTTCCTGGAATCCCTTTTGCATCCGTTAGGTCTTTCAGCATAGTTAATGTTTGATCTAGCTTTGTCATTCCATATATCCTCCTTTATCTTCATGGTGCATTCTTATTATACAAAACCTCTTTCGTTCAATACGATCTTTTTATGAATATTTTTTCGTTTAACGAAATATTTTTTTAAAAAAAGTTGAAACCTTTTGGCCTTTTCATTCGTAGTACATCAGATAACGGTATTGGAGGTGCATCCTGTCATGTTTGTAATCCTCATTAGACTAGCTCTTGTTGCACTGCTTGTCTACATCTTCTACATGGCGGTAAAATTCTTCTCAAATCCGAGAAGAAAGCTGAAACAAGCACAATTAAAAGAAGGCTTTTATTTTATGGACGAACAGCAAAATGCACGCAAAAATTTTAATTTCGTTTATAAAGGTGTCTTGTTTGAAGGGGAGAAGCATGTTCCTTCTAAGGATCATCCTCTGTTTGTCCACTCCATTTACGTTTGGACGGAGTCACCTGAAAAGCTAAGTGAATTTACATTAGAAGACTTTGAAAAATTGGAGGAAAACATTATCGAACGTTATCCTCAAACAAAAATTGATTGGGATCAGCCCATTAAAAAAATCAAACAAAAAAAAGGAGCGGACACGCCGTCTTGATGGCGTCTGCTCCTTTTTCACATGAACTCGATATATCCTAATATGATCAACTGCACCATGATTAACACTGGCATGCCAATTTGAAAACTAGGATGCTTTGTTTTATGGCGGAAATACTGCATCCCTAGATACGATCCAGCAGCCCCAAAAAGCACTGCAAGACTCCATAAGTGCGCCTCTGAAATTCTCCATTTATGCGCTTTTGCCCGGCGCTTGTCCTCTCCCATGAGAAAAAAACCATAGCCATTTACCAAGATCAGCAGCAGAATCAACGCGATATTCATTCATTTCACCTCACATGATGAGCAAAAAAGATCACCCCTCGACGGAATGATCTTTTATATGACTTACTTGTCTAGTTGTGCTTTTGCAGCATCAGCAAGCTGATTGAATGCACTTAGGTCATTCACAGCAAGGTCAGCAAGCATTTTGCGGTTTACTTCGATACCAGAAAGCTTTAGGCCATGCATTAAACGGCTGTAAGAAAGACCGTTCATACGAGCTGCAGCATTGATACGAGTGATCCATAGTTTACGGAAGTCACGTTTTTTCTGACGACGGTCACGGAAAGCGTAGTTTCCAGATTTCATCACCTGTTGGTTTGCTACTTTGTATAATCTATGTTTTGAACCGAAATAACCTTTTGCTAATTTAAGAACCTTTTTACGACGCTGACGCGACACAGTTCCGCCTTTTACTCTTGGCATTGTAATTCCCTCCTATGATTCCTATTCCAAATTACTTGATGTTTGCAAGTTGTTGTTTGATACGTTTGAAATCTCCAGCACTTACGATTGCGCTCTTACGCAATTTACGTTTTTGCTTTGTAGATTTGTTAGCGAACAAGTGACTTGTGTACGCATGAGAACGTTTAAGTTTACCAGAACCTGTTTTTTTGAAACGTTTAGCAGATCCGCGGTGAGTTTTCATTTTTGGCATTGGATATTTCCTCCCTCTGTTACTTTACTTTTCGACTTTTGGTGCAAGCATGAGGAACATGCTGCGTCCGTCCATCTTAGGTTTTGTTTCTACTGTTGCTACTTCAGCGCAAGCTTCAGAGAAACGGTCTAACACGCGCTGTCCGATTTCTTTATGCGTAATCGCACGGCCTTTAAAACGGATAGAAGCTTTCACTTTATCTCCCTTTTCAAGGAATTTGATTGCATTACGGAGCTTCGTGTTAAAATCATGTTCATCGATTGTCGGGCTCAACCGAACTTCTTTTAAGCTAATGATTTTTTGATTCTTACGTGCCTCTTTATCCTTCTTCTGCTGTTCGAATCGGAACTTACCGTAGTCCATGATTCGGCAAACAGGTGGTTTTGCATTTGCAGCAACTAACACAAGGTCAAGATTGGCTTTAGCAGCTATCTCCAGAGCTTCCTGGCGAGTTTTAATCCCCAGCTGATCGCCATTTTGTCCGATCAAACGAACTTCACGCGCACGAATACCTTCATTAACTAATTGATCTTTGCTAATAGTGAGCCACCTCCATGAGATTTTGAATTGAGTTCACAATTCATTTTGACCATTTCGTTGTATGTTTACAGGCAAACAAAAAGTGTGGGCATATAAAACACCCACACTGCGAACATTTGCATGAAAAAATAAATGTACGGTCAACCTGTCAACTACAAACACGTGTCAATCAGGTGAGAAGCGGGTGCTTCTGCTTGTGATATCTATTCAATTCGTTAACTATTCTACACAATTTTCATTTGTCCGTCAAGTAACCGAACTCTTGAAACAACTTTTTCATTTTAGCACGATAAAACGAATTGGGCAAGGCTTTTTCAAACAATGACGCCATCAAAGAATGAATTGCATAAAGATTGGAATGACAATGACGGTCACAACTCCTACGACCACCACGGCGATACTTGCCATGGCCGCTTCCACTTCTCCCATCTCAATCCCAACAGAGACGCCAAGCGCATGTCCTGATGTACCTAGTGCAAGCCCTTTTGCCACTGGATTTTTAATTCGAAACCATTTTAAGAAGAAAGCACCTAGTGCATACACAATGACTGCATTAAATATGACCGCAAAGGCTGTGATATCTGCGATTCCGCCAATATCCTTTGCAATCGGAAGCGCAATCGCTGTCGTCGCTGCTTGCGGAAGCATACTTTTCATCACAGCCATATCAAGATGAATCCCTTTTGCTACGACATACACGATCGTAATGGAACAAAGTGACCCTACAAAAATAGCGGATAAAATTTGCCACCAATATTTTTTAAGCAATGCGCGCTGTTTATAAAGCGGAATGGCGAAAGCAATGGTCGCAGGCTCTAAGAAGAACTTGATAATCTTGCCGCCCTCATTATAATCTGCATAGGAAAAACCGCCAATTTTTAAAAATAAAATACCTAACACCATCGCCACAAAAAGTGGTGTGAATAAGAAGAAGCCTTTTGATTTTTTAAATAAGAATGTACCGATTCCAAAGGCAACTAATGAGACGACTATACCAAAATAAGGACTCATCGTACTTGTACCCATCCTGATCTCTCCTTTAATGCGTACTTGAAGCTGGTTTATTAGAATGAGAAGGAGTCGACTTGCTCTCCTTTGTCTCTTTGCGTTTCTGTGGTTTTTCTGATAATTGCATGAGAAGCTGCGTGAACAGCCCTGTCGTTGCTAGTAACATAATAGTTGCAATGATAATGACACCGACGACTTGCACACCTACTTCTTGCATGACACCTAGTGATTGAATAACCGAGATACCAGAGGGAACAAATAGAAAGCTAATAAGCCCTGTCAATGATGTACCTAATTGCTCCACCTGCTCTAGTTTGACAATTTTCGTTGTCAGCAAAACAAATAATAGAACCAAGCCAATCACAGATGCAGGCATCGGAATTGGTAAATACATTGAAATGAGATTAGAAACGAACATTACGGTTGCAAAGATAAATGCTTGAGATAGAAATCCATATACTTTAGTGGCACTCATGCCCCTTCACCTCTTTCTTCGACTGCCCTCAGTATACGGCATGAAATAAATGAATGAAGCGTTTACAATCAAACTCGCCGGATTCAATGAATGAAATGCAGAAAACGAGTATTGAAATACAAACAAAAAATGCCGCCCTACTCTAGCAGGAGCGACTTCTTTAGTTCTTTGGCGTAAGTGCGGCTGACAGGAATGATCGACCCGTCTGTCATATGCAGATTATACGTCGAATTAAACCATGGCTGTACTTCTTTCATATGAGAGGTGTTGACGATATAGCTTCGATGAACCCTCATAAAGTAAGCCTCAGGCAGTTTCTTTTCAATGACCACAAGCGGTTCTGTGACCTCATACATGTGATCCTTTGTTTTCACGACCTTTTTCCCCTCACTGAGCCCTATATACATGATCTCTTCAACTTGCAGGATGACAATTGTGTCATCGACTGAGATGGCTAATTTTTGCTGATGTGGTATTTTCTCATCTGACAGCTGGTGCTCTTGCGTCTCAACAGATTTCCACTTTTTAAACTTTTGGATCGTTTGCAAAAGCCGCTCTTCATCAAATGGTTTTGTTAAGTAATCAAGCGCACTTACCTCAAATGCCTTCAGCGCATACTGATCAAAGGCTGTCGCAAATACAATCGCTGGCGGATCAGACATTCGGTTGAGCCTTTTGGCAATATCAAATCCATTCTCACCTGATAAATCAATGTCTAAAAAGAGCAGGTCCGGCTTATGATCCACCATTCGGTCAAAAGCAGATTCTATATTTTCTGCTTCCTCTATTTGAACATCCTCTTTCGTTCTGCGTAATAAGTATTTTAATTCGTCTCTTGCTAACACTTCATCATCTACGATTAATACGTTTATCAACGAAAATCATCCTTTTTTACATAGTCCATTGGAATGCGAAATGAGATGTCAGTGCCTTGGCCGCTATGAATAGATAAAGCGGCTTGTCTGCCAAAAATCCCTCTTAACCGCTGATCTAAATTATAAAGAGCCGTACCTGTTCCTTCTTTGGATTCAACAGGCGCTTTTAACAGCTGAGCCATCTTGTCATTCTCGATTCCTTGTCCATTATCAGTCACTTTCATATAGACATGCCCATCTTTCATCACAGCAGAAACGATGACTTCACAGCTCGTTTGATGTTTAGGAAAAGCGTGTCTCACTGCGTTTTCAACAAGCACCTGAAGCACAAAGGGCGGAATCATCACCTGCTCCAGCTCCTTTTCAATTTGAAAGGCCACGTGGTATTTATTTGGAAACCTCGCTTGTTCAAGTGACAAATATGCTTCTACATGCTGAATTTCTTTATGCAGTGGAATCAGCAGCTGGCGGGCGCCTTGCAAATTGGACCGAAAATAAATACTCAGCTGCAGCAGCAGCTTCCTTGCCATCTCTACATTCGTTCTGCATAAAACAGAGATGGTATTAATGGCGTTAAATAAAAAGTGCGGATTCACTTGTGCTTGAAGTGCTTTGATCTCTGCATCTTTCAGCAGACGGCTTTGGGTTTCTGCCTCTCCAAGCTCAAGCTGTGTGGAAAACAGCATCGCCAAGCCTTCTGCAAGCTCCTCTTCCACCCTGCTTAATCCGACCGGAGAATTGAAATACATTTTTAACGTTCCGATCGTTTGACCATTGGAGGTGAGAGGCAGTACAATCGCCGCTTGAAGCGGGCAATGAGTGACTGAACAATTGATTTCGTCTTTCGAATGCGCCTTCATAATTTTGCCGCTCATCAATACTTGTTTCGACAGCCCAGTAATCAGGCTTTTCGATGGAATATGATGATCCGTCCCATCTCCGACATGCGCTAAAATCTTTTCTGTATCTGTTAAGGAGACCGCATCTGTTTCTGTTAATCGATGAATGATCTCCGCCACACTTTTACAGGACTGTTCATTTAAGCCTTGCCGGAAAAAAGGCAGCGTTTGATCGGCAATCGAAAATACGCGGTGTGTCTGCATTGCCTTTGCCTGCTCTTCCTGCCGTATGACTGACTGTAAAATCGATAAAAAGATAAAGCTGCCAATTCCATTCACAAAAATCATCGGCAAGGCAATAATACTCACAAGCCCCCAAGCATCCGCAAATGGTCTTGCAAACAGAAGGATAATGATCATCTGCAAGGATTCCATCGCCACACCAAAAAGTGCGGCTTGGCGAGGTGTTACCATTCGATTCTTCCGCTTAAATCTGCTGCCGACATAGCCTGCAATCACACCGGCTAAAATGGAAGAAATTGCACAACTGAGTGCCGTACTCCCTCCTAATGAATAGCGATGAATTCCAGCTAAAAGCCCTGCACCAATGCCAACAAACGGTCCTCCTATCAATCCGCCCATTTCGATCCCCATGATTCTCGTATTGGCGATCGAGCTTGACGAGCTAAGATGATAGGAAAATTCATGATTCATCACGATCTGCTGCTGGATTTCGATTCCTGTGTAATTGCTGATCATACTAAAAGAAGCAAAAATAAAGACAAGGACTGCCTTTTTTCGAAACCCTTCATTATGAAGCAATAGATTGCGAAAGCCCTTTACATGGGCAAGCACAAACCCTAAAATAACGATGATCCCCACACGCTCGATCATCATAATAATTAAATGAAGCAAACCTGCCACCTCAATTGATGTATGTATGATTTATTGTCTTTCTATTCTATCATGTACGGTCAATGATCCAAGATCTCTCAAATCTTTTCTTTATTGCCCTCATCTTCTATTGTAAAATGAACATGAGCCGTCACTTGCATTTGAAGGTAACACATACATAACAAGGGAGAAGATCATGAAAGCCGTATTTTTCGATTTAGATGATACTTTGCTTTGGGATGAAAAAAGCATTCACACCACTTTTCAGGAAACATGCCGCGAAGCGGAAAAGAAATATGGACTGAATCCAGAAACATTTGAACAGATTGTACGTGAAGAAGCAAGAAAGCTGTACTCTTCCTATGAAACATATGATTATACTGTCATGATCGGAATTAATCCTTTCGAAGGACTGTGGTCCAATTTTAGTGAACCGATTAGCGAAGGCTTTCAAAAGCTGAATGCCCTTGCACCAGAGTATCGCAAAAACGCTTGGACAAATGGCTTAAAAGAAGCAGGAATTGACGATGAGGCATTTGGACAATATTTGGCTGATTTCTTTGCAGCAGAGCGGAGAAAACGTCCATATGTGTATGAAGAAACGTATCCTGTTTTAGACCGCCTGAAAGGCAGCTACGAATTGCTCCTTTTAACAAACGGAGATCCTAGTCTTCAAAAGGAAAAACTGGCAGGTGTTCCTGAGCTTGCACCTTATTTTAATGAAATTGTGATTTCAGGAGATTATGGGAAAGGCAAACCTGCCCCTGGCATCTTTGAGCACTGCCTTCAGCTGTTAAATCTAACAAAAGACGATGTGATCATGGTTGGAGACAATCCAAAAACAGATATTCTTGGGGCATCTCGAGCCGGCATTCAAACCGTCTGGATCAATCGCCATGGCAAAAAGAATGAAACAGATGTAACGCCGGATTATGAAATCAAAGACTTACATGAATTGTTTGATATATTAAAATAGAACAAAAGAGAAAACACCCTTCTCCTGACGAGATTGGGTGTTTTTGTGTTCTCAAACTACACAATGGCCGCTAGATTGCGCTTGCTTGTCTAAACTGCGGGCTGCTTCTCCTACATTCATAAATTCCTCGCTTGCCTGCTTTACAAGATCGCGATTTGTAAACACCGTTGTCTTGGCCTGCTCGTTCCGCTGCTGACCATACTTTCGTACTATCCAAACGTATCATTCAAGAAACTGGATCACCAGTGGAAAATTTTTTCCCAAAAGAAAAAGCCAGTGATCTCAAGAGAAAGACCACTGACTGCTTCGTTTGAAAGGATTATTTTTTCGCTTCTGCTACTGCATGTTTCACAAAGGCTTCAAGATCCATTGTTTCTGAATCTTGTTCGCCGTATTTTCTTACATTGACAGCGCCATTTTCTGCTTCTTGATCTCCTACGACTAGCATGTACGGGATCTTTTGCATTTGCGCTTCTCTAATTTTGTATCCAATCTTTTCATCACGGCTGTCAAGCTCTACACGAAGACCTTCAAGCTGTAAACGTTCTTGCACTTTTTTCGCATAGTCTAAATGGACAGACGGTGAAACCGGAATGACTTGGAATTGTACAGGTGCCAGCCATGTTGGAAGGGCTCCTTTGTATTCTTCAATTAAGAAGGCAACAAAGCGCTCCATTGTAGAGACAACACCTCTATGAATAACGACCGGACGATGATGCTTGCCATCTTCTCCGATATATGTGAGATCGAATCGCTCTGGAAGTAAGAAATCAAGCTGAACAGTAGACAATGTCTCTTCTTTTCCAAGAGCTGTCTTGACCTGTACATCAAGCTTCGGACCATAAAATGCCGCTTCGCCTTCTGCCTCATAATAGTCATGACCAAGCTCGTCCATTGCATCTTTCAGCATCGATTGCGCTTTATTCCACATCGCATCATCGTCGAAATACTTCTCAGTATCTTCTGGATCACGGTAAGATAAGCGGAATGTGTAGTCATTCAAACCAAAGTCTTGATACACTTCTTCAATTAGGCGAACTGTACGAATGAATTCTTCTTTGATTTGATCTGGACGAACAAAGATATGTGCATCGTTTAATGTCATGCCGCGAACACGCTGAAGGCCTGATAAAGCACCTGACATTTCATAGCGGTGCATTGTACCAAGCTCTGCAATACGAATTGGCAATTCGCGATAGCTATGCGGCTCGTTTTTGTAAATCATCATATGGTGCGGACAGTTCATCGGACGAAGAACAAGATCTTCGTTGTCCATTTCCATCACTGGGAACATGTCTTCTTGATAATGCGCCCAGTGCCCTGATGTTTTATACAATTCAACATTCGCAAGAACTGGTGTATACACATGCTCATAGCCAAGGCGTACTTCTTTATCAACAATGTAACGCTCAATGACGCGGCGGATCGTTGCGCCTTTAGGTAGCCAAAGCGGAAGACCTTGACCTACCTTTTGAGAGTTCGCAAACAGTTTCAGCTCTTTTCCTAGTTTACGGTGATCGCGTTCTTTTGCTTCTTCAAGCAGTCGTAAATGCTCATTTAAATCTTCTTTGCTGAAGAAAGCTGTTCCGTAAATACGCTGAAGCATTTGATTGTTGCTGTCACCTCTCCAGTATGCACCTGCAAGGCTTAACAGCTTAAACTCTTTGATTTTCCCTGTTGATGGCAAGTGAATTCCGCGGCAGAGGTCAAAGAATTCGCCCTGCTCATAAATCGTCACGGCTTCACCTTCTGGAATCGCCTCTAACAGCTCAAGCTTCAATTGATCACCAATCGCTTCAAAACGTTTTTTCGCTTCTTCTCTTGATACTTCTATTCGCTCGATTGGCAGATTGCTGTTAATGATTTTTTTCATTTCTTTTTCAATCTTTGGTAAGTCTTCAGGTGTGATGGCAACATCGATGTCCACATCGTAGTAGAAGCCATTTTCGATCACAGGACCTACGCCAAACTGAACATGATACTCTTTCCCATAAAGGCGTTTGATCGCCTGTGCTAGCAAATGTGCTGTGCTGTGGCGCATAATGTCGAGTGCTTCATCACTTTTATCTGTGATGATCTCGATTGTTCCACTTTCTAATAGCGGCGTACGCAGATCTATTTCTTTGCCGTTCAATTTACCGGCAAGCGCTTTTTTCTTTAGGCCTGGGCTAATTGATGCCGCGATGTCTTCTGTTGTAGCTGTTTTGTCAAACTCCTTGACTGCTCCGTCTGGAAATGTAAGTTGAATTTGTTCTGACATCTCTGGTCACTCCTTTTTTTGGCAATATAAAAACCCCGCCCCCTGGAAAGGGACGAGGTTGAATAAACGGAATCGTGGTTCCACCCTTTTTCCCGTATTTGCAGCTTTCTTTTTCATAAGCAAACACGGCTTGTGTTTCGATAACGGGAATTCCCGTCAGCCATTACTAAAACGTTCACAGCTGATGTTCAAAGGTGGTAAAGCAAATGGTCCTCTGCTAGGAAGCTTTCAGCCGCGGCTTCCCTCTCTTTAAGCGGGTGTTCATTTGTTCATGTCCTTATCAATACGGTCTCTGTATGAAGTTACACCGTATTATAAAACGTTTTTTCGTGAAAATCAAGAAAGCTTTTCACTTTTCTGTTCCAAATGGTCATGTACAAATTGAACATTCTGTTCTTGAAATGAATGAGCCGGGAATACCTCGACCCTTTCTTGAAAAATATTTTGAATGGTCTGCACCATCGAGTGACCCGTATCATTTGTAAATAGGTCAATCTTTTGCGGTGCAATGGATACGAGTGGTGCTATCAGCTGCGAATCAATATACATTGGATGCTCTCTTACAAACTGTCTGTCTATGTATTGTTTTTGATCACGCTCAGAAGCGTACCGAAATTCCCAAATCACCAGGCGGTCCTGATGCACAACATGTACTTTTTCGAGCTTCGGTTCTCTTGACATCACATAGTCTCGAAGCGATTGAATGAAGTTTTGATATTCTTGTTCCATTTTGTATTCTTCAATGGAGACTTCAACATAGTTCTTCAGCCTCCTGTCATACTCTGACAGCCTAAATGTCATAAATGAACCAATTGAAAAAATACCTTGCTGTAAAGAAATGGTCTCAAGCTCCTTTGTTAACAGGGCTTCTCTTGACGGTTCTTGATGAATGCCGGGAATATCATCTAAATCCCCATTCATGATGCTGTGGGCAATTGAAAGAATTTGGTGCTGCTCTTCAGGATCTTTAAATAAATACTTGTTTTCAAGAATGCTGCGCATGCGCTCATTTTCTTTGCATTCCAAAAAAAAGTGAACTAGTAATGGCCGCACAATGGGCTCAAGTCCTTCTTCTGATTCCTTCGCCTCTATGAGAAGCCGGTCTTTCCCTTGTTGAATTGACATGTGATGCCGACTGTCCAAGTGTTCAGCAAGATGTAAAAAAGCGGCGGTATCATATTCATCTTCAAAGATTATTTCAAGCATGTTTGTCCCCCCTAACGACATCTGTTACATATATATGGGGAGAACATAAAAAATAGACGCCTAAAATAAATCAGGCATCTTTCTTTTTAAAATGAGCGGGACTGAGATAAAGATCAGATAAATCAAACAAACGATCGCTAAGGCAGCATAATTGCCGCTGACAAAGCTTGAGCCAAGAACATTCAATGCAACTGTGCCCGGTATTAAGCCTAAAAAGGTAGCTGCCGTAAATGAACGATAATTCGCACGTGAAGCTGCTGCCGCATAGCTGACAAAGTCAAAATGGATCGGCGCAATACGCAAGAACAAAATATAAAGAAACCCATGCTCCTGAATGCGGGACGTCACCGCTTTCAGCTTCCGGCTGCTTGATTCTCTGCCTTTCTTTTTTGCACGAAAGGTTGAGGCAAGTAGGAAGGAGCATGTTGCCCCAGCAGTAGCACCAACGAGGGCATAAATGGTCCCAAGGACACTGCCAAATGCCAAACCCGCTGCCAGCGAAAAGACCGTAATAGGGATGAGAACAAACGGGCGAAAAAGAGATAAGAAAAGAAAAACAAAAGGAGCGAGCAGCCCAAATTGAAGCACCCAATTCTTCATATCTTTCGGCGCCAGCTGAAGATGCTGTTTGTTCAGCCACCACAGTAAAACAGCGAGACCAGCAATCACGAGAAAAAGCAGCCATTTTCTTTTGTTCATTTCATTTGCTCCTCCTTCAAGTGATAGACGCTTTTATAAATGACGGCGGTTTTCTCCTTCGAGCAAGACTGCCTCTGCTAAATAGAGAATCCGTTCCATTAAACGAGCGGCCTTGACCTCTTCTTTTTCCCCGCGCTGTGAGTACGTAAAATGATGCTTCAGTTCACTTGGTGAGAAATTAGAAGAGAAGAAAGTCGGCAGCTGCTCTGCCATACGGTATTGTAAGATCGTTCCGAGCAGTTCATCTCGAACCCAGCTTGTCATCGACTCTGCCCCAATATCATCAAGCATTAAAATAGGGGTGGATTTGACCATGTTCAGCTTTGCTTCCAGTGTATGATCGGCTAACGAATTTTTTAGCTCCCTCACAAATTCAGGCACGTACACAAGGAGAGATGGGTATTCCTTCTCCGCTAGCTGCTGCGCAATGGCTGCCAGAATATACGTTTTTCCTACTCCAAACTTTCCGTGTAAATATAAGCCCTTCCCTTTGCCCGTCTCATCATAGCTTTGCAGGAATTGCCCTACTTTTTGAATGACTTCCTGTCTTCCCACAACGTTCAGATCAGCGAACGTCGCTTGAAGAACATTTTGCGGAATGTACATGCTTTTCATGAGCTCTTGCTGTTTTTTCTGTCTATCAAGCCGCAGCTTCACCGGGCAAGGGGAATATTCAATATCAATACTTTGACCTTTGATCACAAGCTTCGGGTGATACCCGTCTAAAATCGCATTGACGTTCTCTTCATCTAAGCAATATGAACAGCCCTTTGACTGCTGCACATATTCAAAAAGCCGGTTCAAACTGCGATTGATCATGTCTTCGTGTATGTCTTCTTGATGCTCCTGTAAAAATGCTCTCACATCTTCATCAGATAACACACTTTCTTTAATCTGATTGTATCTCACACGAAAATCTACCCGCCCTTTTAGCTGTTCAAATGAACGACCGATCGGTTTCATCCTCATCTCACCTCACCTTAATGTGCATTGTACTTTTTCATATTTTTAAACTGATCTAACAGTTTTTCTTTTTCTCGTTCGAGGTCTTCTGTCGACAGACTGTCTGTTTTTTCTTTTGCCGGCTGTTCTTTCGTTTCGGTTTCTTTCATCCAGTCAGGCAGCTTCTCTTCACGGACAACTTTCCCTGATCCATATGTGTTGCGCTGCTTTTTCTGCTGCGCCCACTCTGTCATTTGCTTGTTCTCTTCTTTGGCAATTTTCATGGCTGCCGCTACGGTTTTAATTTTCTTTCTCACCCAATGAGCGGCGATTTTTTGCATATATGTTTTCGACAGCTTCATATCTGTTTTCAGTAATGTATAGTAGATCAAAACATTCATGACACCTGGCTCTAGCTGCTGCTCAAGCATAATATCTTCGACAATTCTTAAGTCGGCATATGTTGGCTCAATGCCGTCAGCCATATCTTTTAGCAGCTCCCTAGGCGAAATATGATCGAGCTTTTCAATCAATTTGGCATCTGGCGTATCTGCTAGCGCTTTTGAAGCATCTTGACGCAGGTGTCTCGGCTGTTTTTGATCAATGAGTTTTGGCTGCTCGCCTCTGTATTCGATTTGGTACCAGTCTCTTGCGGCTTTTCTCAGCTCTTCTGTTGAGATCATTTGATCCGAACCGCAGGCGCCTGCTACAATATTTTGCATTTGAAGCGGGGTGATGCCGTATACAACGGCTAACTTCTTAATGGTTTCTTTCACCTGCTTCGTCAAACCCTTTCTTGGAATCATCATATCAGACATGCCCGCTAACAATAGATCGAAATCAAAGGATTCGTCTGAAAGCGGAGCCGGCTGACTCGATCCAACGGTCACATATTCATAGCCCTGATCAAGTGATGACGCCTGATTGATTTCTTCTGTCATCCTGCGTTCACCTGGCTGCAATACGTGAAAGACTTCTTCAAACGACCGCGAGATGTTCTTTGCCTCTGCAGGAACACCTGGATAAGAAAAATAATCACGAAGCTGCATATATTTTGCTTTCTCTACACGATGGTACAGCAGGACATTCAGCATACCATCCTGGAAAAACTCATCTGGTCTTAGCGGCGGCACAAGCTCATATGTAAACAATCTGCCTTCTTCCGTTTCCTGTTCATATGTGCGAAGTAAACCAATCGCTTCAAGCTTTAAACGTTCCTCAAAAATATCATTTAAATTCGTTTGCAGCATGACCATGAGCTGCCGATGAGGTGCAGGTTTCCCCCACATACGATTTTGTTCCAGCTCTCCCCACAGCGTCATATATAAGCTGAAAGCGGACATGCCTATGAGCGGCTGATATAAAAGAGTGATGAGCTGTCTATCGATGTCACCGAGCAATGAAGCGCTTTTGACGACATACGGATCGACGGCTAGCACTTCCTTCCAATGCTCTGTCATATGCTGATCCCCCCATGAATTGCAATTGTTTCTATTGTACACCCTTTTTGCGTTTTACGCTTTACGCAGGAAAAAGAGCGTGAAGAATCTTCAGCTCTTTTTTAGCGTTCTTTCTTTAATAAATCTTTTAATTCATCAATAAAGACATTGATATCTTTAAACTGCCGGTAAACTGAGGCAAACCTGACGTAAGACACTTCATCAATTTTTGCCAGCTCGTCCATGACCATTTCACCTACAAGCTCACTTTTCACTTCTGACATGCCTTGATTACGCAGTTCTTTTTCAATGTTAAAGCAGACATCCTCCAGCTGCTTTAAAGCAACAGGACGCTTTTCACACGCTTTAATGAGTCCTCTCAGCATCTTTTCGCGGCTGAATTCTTCTCGAATCCCTTCTTTTTTCACCACAATCAGCGGTAATTCTTCTAATTTCTCAAACGTCGTAAAGCGATATTGGCAGCTTTCGCACTCTCTTCTACGACGGATGGATTTCCCTTCATCTACTGGTCTTGAATCAAGCACCCTTGTGCCAAGGTGCTGACATGTGGGACATTTCATTTCATCAGCTCCGATCTATTCTTGGAAGTTGTTTGTCTAGTTCTTCATAAAGGGACAAAATAGTTTTCTGACTATAGCCAAAATCTGTTGGCAGGACCGTTTCTGTTGTCACATTAAAATCGACAGCTGTTTCAAAAGGACGAATTGAAATGACAGTCGCTACGAGAAAGGCTTTTTTCGGCATCCTGATGTTTGCGCTGATTTCACCTCGTTCTGCTGAAACAGATGTCACTTGATAGGAATCGTTCCGGGAAAGCATGGCTTCCACCGCTTGAAAAACTTGTGCATTCGCCGATTTATAGTAATGGCTTTTCAGTTCTGACACTGGATGCTTGTCAGATGTTTCTGTATGGTTTGACATAAATCGTTTGAACTTTTGCCCTAAAGTCATATACGTATCCCCTTTGCCATAATGCCTCTTCTTTATTTTATAAAAAAAAACTTTGTTTTCCTAGAACAAAAGTATAGACAAGCTGGGGAATGTTGGATTTTGTATATCAAACAAATATAAAAAGGAGCATAACACAAAGGCATTTCAATGCTTTTGGCCAGCTCCCATTGCAATCTTTTTTATGTTTACAGTGCTTTGGCTTGTGCCTGTTTCACTTGTACAGGTCCCATGCCTCGAGGAATTTCAATGTTTTCTCTTGTTTCAGCACCTAATTCATCTCCGATATGATCTGCTGCGATATTCGGATCTAGGTCGCCGCAAGTATAAACATCTATGCTCGCATAACCATGTTCAGGAAAGCTGTGAATTGTCAGATGAGATTCAGAAATAATGACAACTCCACTTACTCCTTGAGGTGCAAATTTGTGAAAAGCAACCTCTCTTACTTCAGCTCCTGATTTCAAAGCTGCATTTACAAACGTTTTTTCAATAAAATCCATGTCGTTCAGTTTATCACAGTCGCATCCCCATAGCTCGGAGATAACGTGACGTCCGATTGTTTCCATCATGGACCCCCCTTAAACAAGAATGAAAGAGTGAAGTTCTAAGCAGCCGGACCGGACATATACCACGGGGGAAAGTTAGTCCAAAGAGGTCCTAACCCTTTAAGTATACCCGAATGAGTCTGCGAACAAGAAGTTCACGAAAAATAGTATACTTTGTTTAGACCCATTTTGCAAGCTGTGTTTTTAGTGGGATTTTCTCTCATTTCTTGAAAAGGGACGTTCGTCTTCTTCATTTCAAACAGCAGAAAGCTCTTTCATCTGCGAACCAACAAACTTCACAAGATCCACCACTCTGCATGAATAACCCCATTCATTGTCATACCATGCAAGAACTTTTACTTTTCTATCCTCCATCACCATCGTTGTCAGTCCATCCACGACAGCTGAATAAGGGTTCGTGTTAAAGTCTGTAGAAACAAGCGGCTCATCCGTGTAATCTAAAATACCGGATAGAGAAGTTTTTGATGCATTTGAGAAGGCTGCATTTACTTCTTCTGCTGTGACATCTTTTTTCAAGTCAACGACAAGATCAACCATCGACACATTGGAAACTGGCACACGAAGCGCAAGTCCATGCAATTTCCCTTTCATGTGCGGCAGCACTAAAGAAAGCGCTTTAGCGGCACCCGTCGTAGTTGGAATAATGGACTGGGCACACGCTCTTGCCCGGCGCAAATCCTTATGCGGGTTGTCGATATTTTTTTGATCATTTGTGTACGCATGAACCGTTGTCATTAAGCCGTTGTCGATGCCGAATTCATCATCTAACAATTTGACAACTGGTGCTAAACAGTTTGTTGTACAAGATGCGTTTGAAATAATGACGTGCTTTTCAGGATCAAGATCATCCTCATTGACACCCATTACAATTGTTATGTCTTCATTTTTACCTGGAGCTGTGAGTACGACCTTTTTCGCTCCGGCATCTATATGGCCCATCGCTTGATCTTTTGAATTAAATTTTCCTGTTGCTTCTATGACGATATCAATCCCAAGCTCTCCCCATGGAAGCTGCTTTGGGTCTCTGTTATTGAGCAAAATCACTCTTTTACCATTTATAATCAGTGCGTCATCTTCTGCTGTCACATCGCATTCGTAACGTCCATGATTTGTGTCATATTTAATTAAATGTGCTAGCGTTTCGGCAGGATAGCTTGCGTTCACCGCTACAATTTGAATTTGATCATCAAGCATTGCTTTTCTGAAGACCATGCGTCCAATTCTGCCAAACCCATTGATCGCTGCTTTTACCTTCATGAACAGGTCACTCCTCTATTATGTGTTATACTCAATAAATTTATTTATGAAATTAGTATATCACATTAGAATGTAATTGCCAGTATATAAACGTATATTTTCTAAAAAGGGCTGTTCTTTTCAAGAGAAATAGGAAAAAAACATAAAAAAAGAAGAGTACGTATATGTACTCTCACTTATCTGTATGTTCCCATTCATTTAATATGTTCTGCAATTGCTTTCTAATAAAAGCGAGATCTTGTGTGTTTTCTATCACGCAGTCTGCTTTTTTACATTTCTCCTCTAGAGGCTGCTGAGAGTGAATCCGATTCAGTGCTTCTTTCTCGCTGAGGTGGTTTCGATTCATGAGTCGTGATAGCTGTAAATCTGGTGTTGTATACACTACAATGATGCGGTCGACGAGACTTTCCAGCTGACTTTCAAATAAAAGCGGGATATCAAGGACAACAAATGTTTCTTGGCTGTTGATCCCTTCATCTCGCTGCCTCAGCATTTCCTTTCTCACTTCTGGATGAACGATCGCATTCAGCTGCTTTCGTTTCTCTTCATCAGAAAAAACAATGGCTCCCAGCTGCTGCCGGTTCAGCTCTCCATTTGGCAGGAGGACACCCTCACCAAAGGTTTGAACGATTTGACGAAGAGCTGGTGTTCCTTTAGAAACGGCTTCTTTTGCAATGACATCTGCATCCACCACCCGGATGCCCTGCTCTTTTATCATCTGCGAGACTGTGCTTTTTCCGCTAGCAATCCCGCCTGTTAATCCAATGACAAGCGTCAATTGATTTCCTCCTTTTACAGCTTCCAAACCCCAATTAATATGAGCAGAAGTCCTGGTAAGCATGCGAGTTTATCGATCCAGCGCCAATTTGCCAAGTAATGACCGGCACGCAGCCCGATACACACAAAAAGTGAGCTCATCACTGCCACCGTGATACTCATGACAATTGGAGAAAAGCCTAGAATCGCTGCGCCAATCCCTGCGCCAAATGCATCGATGGATAAAGCAATCCCAAGAAGCACTGCTTCCATTCCATTGATCGTCCCAGATCGGTCAATATCTGCACTTGTAGGCTTTCGCAAAATTTGGATGACAAGCCCAAGAGATTGTACTTCTACATTAAGCAACGTTTTTTCATGAAGGAGCAAGTCACGCTCTTTCGCTGGTTTGTAAAATTGATACAAAACCCAAAGTCCAATGGCAATCAAAATACCTCCACCAAGTTTATCTGTCACTGAGACAGGGAGGAATGTCGTAAGCAGGCTGCCAATCAGCATAGAAATGAGCAGCACAATCCCTGAGCAGCATGCAATAATGACGATGGCTTTAAATGGGATCCTCATTTTGCGAAGACCGTACGTAAAGCCTACAGAAAAGCTGTCGATGCTGACTGCAATAGCTAAAAACAGGAGCGAAATCGAAATCATACCTGAACTCTTCCTTTCTGTTCATGCAACGATGATCAAGAGTCTCTAGGCGTCCTTAGACTCTTCTTCACTATATGAAGAGCAGGTGGGCTGTGTGTCAGTCTACACCTTGCTGAAGAATGAATGTTTTTTATCGTATGCATAGCAAAAAGGAAGCATGCTCATGGCGAAGCTTTATTGAGGACGTTTTTGGCAGGTCACACAAAAGTGCGTGCCGCGCCCTCCGACCACTGTTTTCTCAATAATGCTTCCGCATGTTTGGCAAGGCTCTCCCCGCCGGTCATATACAAGAAGCTGCAGCTGAAATGTTCCAATATCTCCTTGTGAGTTGATATAAGAACGAATTGTACTTCCTCCCGCATCTACCGCCACTTGAAGCGTTTCGATGATCTGCTTGTGAAGCACTTTGCAGAATTCCAGGCTGAGCTGATTTGCTTTCGTTTCTGGATGAATACCTGATTTAAACAGGACCTCATCGACATAAATATTGCCAAGTCCTACGACAATCTTTTGATCAAGCAGTGCTGTTTTGACCACGCGGGTTGTTTTTTCCAATTGCTCCCATAAATACTCTGGAGTGAACTGTTCATCAAATGGTTCATATCCTAGCTGAGAAAGCGGGAGTTCCCTTTCCTCTTCACCTGGCTGAAATAAATGCATCGTGCCAAATTTACGCACATCATGGTACCGAAGCTCAGTACCATCTGTAAACGTAAAGACGACGTGTACGTGTTTATCATAAGGCTCATGCGCTTCATGTACACGGTATTTCCCTTCCATCCTTAAATGGGAGACCATCACGTAATGGTCTAAATGAAAGAGGAGGAACTTCCCTCTTCTTTCAATGGTTTGTATGGTTTCTCCTACCATTCTTCTTGCGAACTCTTCCGGCTCCCCAGGACGTTTGATGATATTTGGCCATTTGATATCGACCGTTTCAATCGTCTTTCCTTCGACTAACCGCTTGAGAGTGCGCCGGACGGTTTCAACTTCTGGTAATTCCGGCATGCTCCTCGCTCCTTTTTCTCTCTATTATTTATTTCGCATCGTACCAAGATGGACCTGAAGCAAAATCAACTTTTAGCGGCACATCAAGCTGAAGTGCATTTTCCATGACTTCAGGAACAATCTTTTCAAGGATCGCGATTTCTTCTTTCGGCGCTTCGAAGATCAATTCATCGTGCACCTGTAATAAAAGATTTGCCTGCAGGCTTTCTTCTTTGAGCCTTCGCGCCATATCAATCATCGCTTTTTTAATAATATCGGCTGCGCTGCCTTGGATCGGTGTGTTCATGGCTGTTCGTTCTGCAAAGCTTTTGATATTAAAATTACGGCTTGTGATATCCGGGATATACCGTCTGCGTTTGAGAAGCGTCGTGACGTAGCCTTTTTGTTTCGCTTCCTGGACGATTTCTTCCATATAGGTTTTCACACCTTTAAAGCTTGTTAAATAGCGCTCGATAAATGCGGCTGCTTCTTTTCTTGTGATTCCAAGGTTTTGAGAAAGTCCATAGTCGCTGATTCCGTAAACAATACCGAAGTTTACCGCCTTGGCCTGTCTTCTCATAGCGGAAGTCACTTCATCTTCTGAAACATGGAACACGTCCATCGCTGTTTTCGTGTGAATGTCCATGTCTTGCGTAAACGCTTCGATCAAATTCTCATCTTGTGAAATATGAGCGAGCACACGCAGCTCGATTTGTGAATAGTCTGCTGCAAACATGAGCCAGCCTTCTTTTGATGGAATGAATGCTTGACGAATCTTCCGTCCTTCTTCTAAACGAATCGGGATGTTTTGAAGGTTTGGATCTGTTGAGCTTAATCTTCCTGTTTGCGTGAGTGCTTGATTAAATCTTGTATGCACTTTATGGGTATCCTTGCGCGTTACTTTCATTAACCCTTCCACATAGGTCGATTGCAGCTTTCCAATTTGCCTGTAGTGCAGAATGGACCGAATGATTTCATGCTTGTCTTCAAGCTTTTCAAGCACATCTGCAGACGTCGAGTAGCCTGTTTTTGTCTTCTTAATAATCGGCAGACCTAATTTTTCAAAAAGGATGACACCAAGCTGTTTAGGAGAATTGATGTTAAACGTTTCTCCTGCTAAGCGATGAATGGTTTCTTCATATTCTTTGAGCTTTTTCGTTAATTCTTCACCCATTTTCTCTAGGCGTTCTATATCTACCTTTACTCCAAGAGATTCCATTTCACCTAAGATGAGAGCAAGCGGCAGCTCTAAATCTTCATAAAGTTCATGCTGATCATTTTTTTCTAATGCTTCTAGTGTTAAATCATGCAAGGCTGAGATCGCCGCTGCTTTTCGTCCAAGATGTTCTTTCAGTTCATCTTCAGGTGGAATCGCCTGCTTTGCTCCTTTTCCGTATATTTTTTCATCAGAAAGAGCGATATTCAGACCATATTCCTTCGCTACACTCGAGACGTCCTCATAGGATTTCTGCGGGTTGACGACATAGGAAGCGAGCAGAACATCATTATCGACACCTTTTAGAACGACATCATGCCATCTGAGGGCGACAACTGCTCTTTTTGAATCAAAGACCCATTTTTTCTTCGTTTCATTCTGTGCCCAATCTTTAAATGCATCTGATTGAAGCGCATCTTCTTTCGTGATAAAGAACGCACCATTTTCATTATGGATCGCAAAACCGATCAAATCTGCTTCGTGATAATTGTCTCCAAGCTGTTCTACCACAAGGGCCGCATGATCTGTCAGCATGTCGTCCGTTACAGCTGTCATTTTTTTCACTTCTAAAGCATCTACTTCGACCGGTTCTTCTGTTTCTGGTGCTTCTCCTAGACGCTCTAGCAGCGTTTGAAAGCCCAGTTCTTTATAAAGAGAGATCACTTGATCCATGTGAGGACCTTCGTATGCGAGATCTTTGCTTGACACGTCAATAGGTGCTTCTACGAGAATGGTCGCCAGCTCTTTACTCATGACTGCTTGTTCTTTATATTCTTCAAGCTTTTCTTTTAGCTTTTTCCCGCTCACTTCATCAATATGTTCAAGCAGATTTTCAACTGTTTCAAATTGCTTTAGCAATTTAATGGCTGTTTTTTCACCTACACCTGGGACGCCTGGGATATTATCTGATGAATCTCCCATCAGCCCTTTCATGTCGATGATTTGATCTGGTCGCAGGCCATATTTTTCTTCAATATGAGCAGGTGTGTAGTATTCTACTTCTGTGATGCCTTTTTTCGTAATAGCCACTGTCGTATGATCTGTTGAGAGCTGTGTTAAGTCCTTATCTCCTGAGAAGATTTTGACTTCAAAGCCGTCTTTTTCTGCCTCTACAGCCAATGTACCGATAATATCATCTGCCTCATATTGAGGAAGCTCGTACCTTTTCACCTGATAGGCATCTAATAGTTCACGGATGAACGGCATTTGTTCTGATAGCTCTGGCGGGGTTTTTTGTCTCCCGCCTTTATATTCTTTAAATGTCTCGTGGCGGAACGTTGTTTTTCCCGCATCAAATGCGACGAGCATATGGGTTGGCTTCTCGTCCTCCAGCATCTTCATTAAGATCATCGCAAAGCCATAAATAGCATTTGTATGTACGCCTTTATCATTTGATAATAGCGGCAAAGCAAAGAAGGCTCGATATGCGAGACTGTTTCCATCCACTAACACTAATTTCTTTTTGTCTGTCATGTTTTAATCCTCCATCGGCTGAGCCATCTCAACCGTCTCTTTCACACATTGTATCTTCATTTTATCAAAGTTTATTTTGAAAAGAAAATAGTCGAGCCTGCATAAAAAAGGGACGAAAACAACAAGTGTTTTCGTCCTTCCAAAATTGGCTCCTTGGATGAAGGGGTTCCTATTCATCCTATCAATGAATGTTTAACAAAACATGAATTCATTGTAAAGATCATGTAAATTTTGACGTGACTTTCCTTTTTTCTCTATGTCGATTTCAGACTCACTGTAAAAGTGGTTCCTTTACCTTGTTTGCTGTGGACAGAAATCGTTCCTTCATGCGCCTCGACAAGGTGTTTGACAATGGCAAGACCAAGACCTGTACCGCCTGAATTTCTGCTTCTATCTTTATCAATTCGATAAAATCTCTCAAATATTCTTGGAATCTCGCTTTTCTTCATGCCGATTCCTGTATCTGCTACATCAAATTCATAGGCACCTTTCCGCAGTCTTGCTGAGATGGTGACACTTCCTCCCTCTGGTGTATAGGTCAGGGCATTATTGACGAGATTGAGGAAGATTTGCTTTAACCTTAGCGGGTCTGCCATGACATAGACCGGTTCTTTCGGGACACGCACTTGTAATTGAATGCCTTTTTCTGCGGCCTTTTGTTTTAACAGCACTTCAATCTCTTGAATGATTTCTGTCGCATTGGCTTCTTGAATATTCAGCTTAAAATGCTGCTGTTCAATTTTAGAAAGATCAAGTAAGTCTTGAATCAGTGTTTCTAGACGGACACTCTCTTTTAAAATGATAGAAAGAAATTCTGTCAGTGCTTCCTTGTCATCAATCGCACCATCAAGAAGGGTTTCTGAGAATCCTTTAATCGATGTAATCGGTGTCTTTAATTCGTGAGACACATTGGCGACAAAATCTTTTCGCATCTGCTCCAGCTGCTTTGTTTCTGTCACGTCATGAAACACAAGGACAATTCCTTTCCATTCATCGTCTGTACTTAAAATTGGTACACCATCCACTTGGAAGTAGCGGCGTTCAATGTCAACGGCTAGACGTAAAAACTTCCGCACCTTCGTTTCTGTCATGAAAATTTCGTCAATTAATTCGATAATCTCTTCATGTGTAAACGCTTCGTGATACAGCTTGTGCATGTAAATGTGCTTTTGCACCTTAAACTGCTTGCGGAAGGTTCGATTGACGAGGTGGATATAGCCCATCTTATCAATCAAAATAATCCCCGCTCCAATATTTTCAATGACCGTTTGCAGTCTGTCTCTCTGCATTTCACCGGCACTTGTCATTTCTTGAAGGCTTCCTGCCAAACGCTTCATGGAAGTGTTCAGTTCACTTGTTTCAATCATCAACTCTTCATAGTTATTCGTATCATAGTTCCCACGTTCCAGCTGTTTGGCTACCTTTGTAGCATAATCAATTGGTTTCACATATTTCATCGACATTCGGTACCCAAAGAAAACGATGATGATAATCGCCGAGCCAAGACAAAAGGCTAATGCAAGCCAGAGCTGGCCGTCAATTTCATTTAAAGGCTCGTATGACGCATGGAGAAATAAATAACCCGCCGGTTCGTTTTGTTTTAGGATCGGGACAGCATAATGAAACAGCGCATCCTTCTCATCGTCAATGACGACCCCTTTTGTTTGGAGACGTTCATTGTTCAGCGTGTTTTGAATGATGGTCCTTTGTTCTGCTTGACCCGTTGTATGTATGATATTCCCCTTCAGATCTACAATCGACACATTCATATCAAAATGCTGCTTTGCCTGGTTGAGGACCTCCTTGTTTTGCTTCGCCTTCAGATCATCACCATTCATGGAAGACAGAAGAAAGCTCGATTCCTTTTCCATTCGTTCCGTTAATTTTGTTTCATAGAAAACATGGAACATGTGATCCAAGAAAAGACCAAGTGCCACAAACACAATAAAAAGGAGAAAAATGAGTCCCGAAAACAGACGGGTTCTAATTTTACTCATTTGGCTTTGGCTCCTCCAATTTGTAGCCTAAGCCTCGAATCGTTTTAATGTATGTTGGTTTTTTCGTGTTCTTTTCAATTTTGTCCCGCAAGTGGCTAATATGGACATCCACAATACGAGTGTCACCTGCAAAGTCATAATTCCAAACGGCACTTAGTAATAAATCACGCGTGAGGACACGTCCTTTATGCTTCGCCAAATAAAGCAGCAGTTCAAACTCTTTTGGCGTCAGTTCTAGACGTTCTTCCTGAAAATAGACTTCGTAGTGTTCTGGTAAAATGCGCAGTTCACCAATTTTGATTTGGTCTGCAATGATCTCTTCCTTCTCCTCTTGTGAAGGGGCAGGCTGAGATTGCTGTGCTCTTCTCAAGATGGCTTTTACCCGAGCACCCACTTCTCTAGGACTGAATGGCTTTGTCATGTAATCATCGGCTCCAAGCTCAAGGCCTAGCACCTTATCAAATTCATCGTCCTTTGCTGTCAGCATTAAAATAGGGAACATCATTTTTTGAATTCTCAGTTGTTTGCACACTTCAATGCCGTCCATCTTCGGAAGCATTAAATCTAATACAATGAGATCAGGCTGTTCACTTGCTGCTTTTTCAAGCGCTTCTTCCCCGTCTCTTGCTGTGACGACATCATAGCCCGCTCTTTCAAGGTTATAGCTTAGAAGTGTTACAATCGATTCTTCATCATCCACAACTAATATTTTTTTATTCATGTTGTGCCTCCAATTAGTGATTTCCCCTGCATCCGTTTTTTGTATCTTATGTGAAAAGCGAGAAGTCATGCTTTCTCTTTCATTTTAACGAAACCTTAACAAGAGGACAATTTAAAATTTCGACAAGATTTGTTTTGTAAACAAAAAGAAGACTCCTCATAAGAGAAGCCTTCTTTTTTATTCATATTAAGACAATACTTTCATGACATTCTTAACAGATTCAACAGAACGGTCAAGCTGACTTCTTTCTTCTTCTGTCAGTTCAAGCTCGATGATCTGCTCAAGGCCGTTTCCACCTACGATTGTTGGTACACCTAGGTAAATGCCTTCGTAGCCATATTCACCTTCAAGGTAAGCAATCGTTGGCATGACGCGGCGCTGATCTTTAAGGATCGCCTCAACCATTTCGACTAGTGAAGCAGCAGGAGCATAATAGGCACTACCGTTACCTAATAGATTGACGATTTCGCCGCCGCCTTTTCTCGTTCTTTCAACAATTGCATCAATTCGATCTTTTGGAATCAATGTTTCAAGCGGGATACCGCCTGCATAAGAGTAACGAACAAGAGGAACCATGTCATCGCCATGTCCACCAAGCACAAAGCCCGTCACATCTTTAACAGATAGGTTTAATTCTTGAGCTACGAACGTACGGAAACGTGCTGTATCAAGAATGCCCGATTGTCCAATGACTTTTTCTTTTGGTAATCCTGATTCTTTATAAACTGCATACGTCATTGCATCAACAGGGTTTGTTAACACAACAATGATAGCTTCTGGAGAATATTTAACGATTTCGCGTGTCACACTGCGCATGATTTTTTCATTTGTTGACACGAGATCGTCACGGCTCATTCCCGGCTTTCTTGCAATTCCCGCCGTAATGACCACGACATCAGAACCGGCTGTATCTTCGTAGTTAGAAGTTCCTGTAATGTTTGCATCGAAGCCTTGAACAGGGCTTGCTTCCAGCATATCAAGTGCTTTCCCTTTTGTTGGGTTCTCAAGCTGCGGGATATCGACTAATACGACGTCCGCTAATTCTTTTTGAGCCGTTAGAAATGCTGTAGTTGCTCCAGTAAAGCCTGCTCCGATGACAGATACTTTTTTACGCTTGTTTGCCATTTCCTTTTTCCCCTTTAACTTTAAAGTTTAAGAATCAAGACAAGTTTTTGATGAGCTCGTCAGCAAACTCAGAACATTTCACTTCTGTTGCGCCATCCATTAATCTAGCAAAATCGTAAGTGACGACTTTTGATGCAATTGTTTTTTCAACAGATTGAATCACTAGATCAGCTGCTTCCTGCCAGCCAAGGTGCTCAAGTAAAAGCACGCCTGATAGAAGAACAGAAGATGGATTCACTTTATCAAGACCAGCATATTTTGGTGCTGTTCCGTGAGTCGCTTCAAAAATAGCGTGTCCTGTTTCGTAGTTGATGTTCGCACCTGGTGCGATACCAATTCCACCAACTTGTGCTGCAAGAGCATCAGAGATGTAATCTCCGTTTAAGTTCATTGTTGCCACAACATCGAACTCAGCTGGACGAGTTAGGATTTGTTGAAGGAAAATATCTGCAATGCTGTCTTTGACAATAATTTTGCCAGCAGCTTCTGCTTCACTTTGCGCTTTGTTTGCCGCATCTTTTCCATCTTGTTCTACAATACGATCATATTGTGCCCATGTAAAGACCTTGTCGCCAAACTCTTTTTCAGCCACTTCGTAGCCCCAGTTTTTGAAGGCACCTTCTGTAAATTTCATGATGTTTCCTTTGTGAACAAGCGTCACAGACTTACGGCCTTGGTCGATTGCATATTGGATAGCCGCTCTGACAAGGCGAGAAGTTCCTTCTTCAGAAACTGGCTTGATTCCGATACCTGACGTTTCTGGGAAACGGATTTTGTTTACACCTAATTCGTTTTTCAAGAAGTCAATTAACTTCTTCACTTCTTCTGATCCTTTTGCATACTCGATGCCAGCATAAATATCTTCTGTGTTCTCACGGAAGATGACCATATCTGTGTCTTCTGGACGTTTCACAGGAGACGGTACGCCTTGGAACCAGCGAACTGGACGTAAGCATGTGAATAGATCAAGCTCTTGTCTAAGTGCGACGTTTAATGAACGGATCCCTCCGCCGATTGGTGTTGTCAGTGGTCCTTTGATCGCGATTAAGTATTCACGAATGTCTTCAAGCGTTTGCTCAGGAAGCCATTCTCCAGTTTTATTGAAAGCTTTCTCACCTGCATATACTTCTTTCCAAGTGATTTGCTTTTCACCTTTATATGCTTTTTCTACAGCTGCTTCAAGCACTCTTGATGCTGCTTTCCAAATGTCAGGACCGATGCCGTCCCCTTCGATAAACGGGATAATTGGATTATTTGGTACATTCAATACGCCGCCAGTAACTGTAATTTTTTCGCCTTGTGACAATGATATTACCTCCCAGATTATGTAGTGAATATTTGAAACTTCTTGGCTTGATGTCTGCAAGCGAAGAAGTTTTTCACGTGATTCGTTTTTTGTTGATATGGAGGCTGATTGGCCTTCCTGAGGATCAGCCCCCGCTTATTCTATAAACATTAGTCTCTTTCACTGATCGGAACAAAGGTTTGAAGATCAGGTCCAATGTAGTCAGCTCTTGGACGGATGAGACGGTTGTTGTCGTACTGCTCTAGAATGTGAGCAATCCATCCAGAGAATCGGCTGATCACGAAAATTGGTGTAAACAAGTCATGATCAATCCCAAGACTGTGATATACAGATGCAGAATAAAAATCAACATTTGGTGGAAGATTTTTCTCTGATGTCACGATTTCCTCTGCGCGAACAGACATTTCGTACCATTTCGGCTCACCAGTAAGATTTGTTAAACGCTGGCTCATTTCTTTTAGATGCTTTGCACGCGGGTCACCTTGACGGTATACGCGGTGGCCAAAGCCCATAATTTTTTCTTTCTTCTCTAGCTTACCATGAATATAGGAATCTACGTTTTCAACTTCGCCAATTTCTGAGAGCATCTTCATGACGCCTTCGTTGGCTCCGCCATGAAGTGGTCCTTTCAGCGCACCGATAGCCGCTGTTACACCAGAGTAGATATCTGATAGTGTAGCAACACATACACGTGCTGTAAATGTCGATGCGTTTAATTCATGATCCGCATGTAGAATGAGTGCCTTATCAATTGCCTCAATTTCTACTGGTGAAGGCTCTTCGCCATTCAGCATATACAAGAAGTTCGCAGCATAGCTGTATTCTTCTTTTGGCTGTACAGGCTCAAGTCCCTTTCGAATACGTGAAAACGCAGCGACTAGTCCAGAAATTTTTGCCTGTAAGCGAATGGCTTTTCTGTAATTCGCTTCTTTGTCCATAATCTCTGATTCGTCATCGAGTAATCCTAGTAAGGATACCGCTGTACGAATCGCAGACATTGGATGAATCCCGTCCAGCGAATACGATTTAAAGTGCTCAATGATTTCTTGCGGAATGTGAGCATTTTCATTGAGCTGCTGTTTTAACTCACTCAGCTCTTGCTCATTCGGCAGCTTTAAGTGCCATAACAGGTAGACAATTTCTTCGAAAGTAGCTTTTTCAGTTAAATCATCGATATTGTACCCTACATAAGTAAGAGTATCATCAATAATTGAGCTTACGGATGAAGTTGTTGCCACGATACCTTCAAGACCTCTTGTTGCTGTCATGTTCAATCTCCCCTTTTTAAAAAGATTCCCCTTCGTTGCAGAATTCTCGCTTTTTGAAAGCGCTATCCAATCCGAATAAGTCGGCACGTTCAGAAAAGAAAATGCTTACATTTACCTATACGGTTAGAGCGCTTTTAGCCTCATATCTCTTGTGTGATCAATGAGTTCAAAATTAAGCCTATTCCCATTATAAACAATAATCAGACATTTGTTAAATGTTTAACTATAATTTTTTTTGATATTTTTTTTCCCAGTCTTCCATATAAGGCATGGAATAAAGGGATTTTGCTTCTTTTATTATATTTAATTATGTTTTTTTGCAAAAGCTCACGCAAGAAAAAAATAAAAAAGAAAGTGGCATGAACCACTCTCTTTTCAACCGCTGAAAAATTTCACAGCCTGCATCGCCAAATAAGCAATTCCTGCTCCGATCAGCGGACCGACAGCTACACCTTTAAATAAGCTGACTGCCAAAATCGTCCCGAACACAAGCGCTGCCGTGATATGCGGATCATTTTCTAGTAGCACAATACCGTTTTTTGCAATTAATGCTACTAATATACCCGCTCCAAGTGCAATCCAAGCATAAGAAGATTTCATGGCTTCTCCAAGCTGCTTAAATCCAATGTCACCTGTTGCAATAGGAACAAGCACAGCAATTGTAATGACGGTGACACCCCAATTGATGCCTTTTGATTGAAGAACCGGGAAAATTTTTTGATCCAAACCAATCAGCTTAATCGCAATCAGCACAGAAACCGCTAAAATTAATGAATTGTTCTTTGCAATAAGTGCAATAACGAGTAAAAGAACCAAAAATAAATTTGCTTGAGTAAACATACGCCGCCCCTTCCTTTCTTTTTATTGCGACCTTTTCATATTACTAATCTTTTTGAATAAAATGAAGTATCGGACATGCTTGTTTTTTGGAGGGGATTGTGTGAATCACACCTATATGGCCATTTTTCTGCGGAGTTTGATGATGATCAGCATTGCTGTATTTGCGGTTGTCTTTTTATATCAGTCTTTTCCGTTTTTATATCCTTTTTGGATTGCACTTATTGTATCCTGCCTAATTCATCCTGCCGTATGCAAAATAGAAGAGATCACCGGGATGCCAAGAGGATTTGTTGTAGTCATTGTACTACTGCTCTTTTTAGTGGCAGCAGCCGGCTTAATCACGCTTTTAGTAGCAGAAATTATTTCAGGAAGTGCTTATTTGGCAAAGGTTCTGCCTGGCCACCTTGATCAAATGATTGGTATTGTCGAACGTTTTTTTACAGATAAGATTCTACCTTTATACCATGATGTAACCGCCCAATTTAATACGCTTCAAGCAGGTCAAAAGGAATCGATTTTGGGACAAATCCAAGCGCTCGGTGATGAAGCTGCCGCAAAAATAGGGACTTTCCTTTCAAAAACACTCGAGCTCATCCCGGCTTTTTTAGGTCTTTTGCCTGATGCAGCCGCGACCCTTTTGTTTTCTGCACTGGCGACTTTTTTTATCACAAAAGATTGGTTTACGTTAAAAAAATATGGCTCTCGTATCTTTCCCGTAAAATGGATGCAGCATACACGTGCCATTTTATCTGAAATCAAAAAAGCCATTACCGGTTTTATGAAGGCGCAGCTTTTACTTGTAGCTATGACCATCGGCCTCGTCGTCATTGGGTTGATCATCTTAAAAGTCGAGCATGCCCTTGTCATTGCTTTATGTATTGGGTTTGTCGATTTACTTCCTTATATCGGGAGCGGCACTGTTTTTCTGCCGTGGATCATTTACTCCGCCATGACAGGAAACCTTTCACTCGCCATCGGGCTCGGTATTTTGTATATTGTCGTGCTCATCCAAAGACAAATATCAGAGCCAAAAGTCTTAAGCAAATCCATTGGGCTTAATCCTTTAGCAACGCTTGTGGCGCTATTTGTCGGGTTAAAATGGATTGGTTTTCTCGGACTCGTCATTGGCCCTGCTTCCCTTGTCGTGTGGCAGGCATTCCGTAATGCAGGTGTTTTCAGGGATATCTATCAATACATTCGGTACGGCATGCAAAAGTAAAAGAGACCTTGAGCCAAGGTCTCTTTAGCGAATAATCGTATAGCGACTGCGATTAGACATGTTTCTAAGCCAGCGTTCAAAGAGCGGCTTGATTTGCTTTCTCGTCATCGGAATGAGCAGCAACGCACCGATGATATCCGATAAGAAGCCAGGAATGAGCAGCAGCAGACCGCCAATCAGAATGCAAAAACCATCGACCATCGCTGCCCCCGGCATTTTGCCATATTGTAAATCTCTCTGCACTTTTTGAAAAGCTTCGATTCCTTGTTTTCTTGCAAAATAAGCACCTAGTGCACTCGTGAGCACGATCATCAGCATCGTTGGCAAAATGCCAATGATTTTACTTGATATTAAAAATAAACTGATTTCCACTGCAGGGAACAGAATCAATAATAGTAGGAAATATTTTTTCAACCATATCACCTCATGGGGTATCTTTCTTGGAAAGCTGTTTACTTTTTTTAGTGTAACATAAAAAAAGAGAGGAGTCAGACAACTCCCCTCGTGTGTATCATTTAAAGGACGCTTGCACGGCCTTTGTAGATCGCTCCGCGTGCCGGATCTACTGTGATCTCTTCGCCTTCTTTTAGCAGTGTTGTTGCGCTGTCAAGACCCACAATCACTGGAATACCCAGGCTGAGTCCAACGACTGCTGCATGGCTTGTTAAGCCGCCTTCTTCAGTGATCAGGGCAGATGCTTTTTCTAAAGCACCCATCATGTCACGGTCTGTACAGTTTGCGACAAGAATCGCACCATCGTACATTTTTTCCTCTGCTTCTTTTCCGCTTTGCGCAATGACAACCGGTCCAAATGCAGATTTACGGCCAATTCCTTGACCTTTCGCAATGATGTCACCGACAACATATACTTTCATTAGGTTCGTAGTACCTGTTTCACCCACTGGCACACCAGCTGTAATGACGATTAAATCGCCATGTCTCACATAGCCCGTTTCGATCGACTTCTCGACTGCATTCTCAAGCATTTCATCAGTAGACGTCGTTTTTGATCCGCTCTTTGCAAATACACCGAATACGAGAGACAGCTTTCTCGCTACTGATTCGTTTGCTGTGACTGCTACGATTGGTGCTTTTGGTCTATATTTTGAAATCATTCTCGCTGTATGACCGCTTTCCGTAGGTGTCACAATTGCTGCCACGTCAAGCTTCATCGCTGTATGTGCAACAGATTGACCGATGGCATCTGTAATGCTGACTTCTACTTCTTCGCTTCTGCGAGAAAGAATTGCTTTATAGTTGAGTGCATCTTCTGAACGTGATGCAATGTTATGCATCGTTTGTACAGCTTCTACTGGATATGTCCCTGCTGCTGTTTCACCAGAAAGCATGATCGCATCTGTGCCATCAAAAATGGCATTTGCCACGTCACTTGCTTCCGCACGAGTTGGACGAGGATTACGCTGCATGCTGTCAAGCATTTGGGTAGCTGTGATGACAGGTTTGCCTAAACGATTGCATTTTTTGATCAGCATTTTTTGAACAAGCGGTACTTCTTCTGCCGGGATTTCTACACCAAGATCTCCACGGGCAACCATCAAACCGTCTGATACCTCAAGGATTTCATCGATATTATCAACACCCTCTTGGTTTTCAATCTTAGGAATGATTTGAATGTCAGCCGCGTTATTCTTTTCAAGAAGTTCACGGATTTCAAGAACATCTGAAGCTCGTCTAACAAAAGAAGCTGCGATGAAATCGACGCCTTGTTCAACTCCGAATAGAATATCATTGGCATCCTTTTCTGTAATACCTGGCAGGTTTACACTTACACCTGGTACGTTTACACCTTTTTTGTTTTTGAGCGTGCCTGTATTCATGACCTTTGTGATGATTTCTTTGCGGTCCATGTTAATTTTTTTCACTTCTAAACCAATAAGACCATCATCTAATAGAATCGTTGAACCCACTTCTACATCATGAATTAAGTCCTCATACGTCACACTAATTTTTTCCGTATTTCCAACAATGTCTTCCATACTCACGATAAGATCTGCACCAGCGACTAGCTCAATTGAGCCGTTTTCAACTGTACGTGTACGGATCTCTGGACCTTTTGTATCAAGAAGGATCGCAATATCCTTGCCTAATGTTTTACCTGCTTTACGAATGTTTTCAATGCGTGCACCATGCTCTTCAAAATCTCCATGAGAGAAGTTTAGTCTGGCTACATTCATTCCTGCTTCAATCAATTCAGTCAGCTTTTCAATGGTTTCACTTGCTGGACCGATTGTACAAACGATTTTTGTCTTTCTCATTACTGTTCCTCCTAAGGTCTTCTCGTTTTATATAGAGAGCTCTTGTGAAAGTCGGTACATATTTTGATCGACTGTGTGTTTTTTATCTAAGATATCTAAAATATCGTGGTGAACGAGTTCGTTGCTTTGAATGCCCACACAGCGTCCGCCTTTTCCTTCAAGAAGAAGTTCTACTGCGTATGCTCCTAAACGGCTTGCCAGTACTCGGTCAAATGCGCTTGGAGAACCTCCGCGCTGAATATGTCCTAAGACAGATACACGGGTTTCAAGGCTTGTCTCCTCTTCAATTCGCTTACCAAATTCAACACCGCTGCCTACGCCTTCTGCGACGATAATGATACTGTGCTTCTTGCCGCGCTCGTGCCCTCTTCTTAATCTCGCAATAATTTCATCCATGTCATAGTCTGCTTCAGGAATCAAAATAGATTCGGCTCCGCCTGCAAGACCTGACCAAAGCGCAATATCACCAGCATGTCTTCCCATTACTTCCACTACGTATGTACGTTCATGAGATGTGGCTGTATCACGAATTTTATCAATGGCGTCAATGACTGTATTCAGTGCTGTATCAAAGCCAATAGTGAAATCAGTACCTGGGATATCGTTGTCGATTGTACCTGGGACACCTACACATGGAAAACCGAGCTCAGTTAATTTCTTCGCTCCCATGAATGAACCGTCTCCGCCGATCACAACAAGTCCTTCAATACCGAATTTTTTTAAGTTCTCAATGCCTTTTTCACGACCTTCAACTGTCTTGAATTCAGGGCATCTTGCCGTGTAAAGTTTTGTTCCTCCACGATGAATGATATCGCCAACTGAACCTATCTCAAGTTTCTCAATTTTACCGTTAATTAGACCTGAATATCCATTATAAATACCGTAAACTTCAACATTATGGTAAATCGCTTTCCTTACAACTGCGCGCACAGCTGCATTCATTCCTGGGGAATCCCCACCGCTCGTTAAAACTCCTATACGCTTCATCTTTTTCACCTCAGAGACCATATATGAATTAAACATACCATTTCCACTGCTTGAAAACAATCATGAGCAAAACCGGATGTTTTCAATACGTATTTCTAAAACCGTCCTTATTATACAATTAAATAAACCGTTTTTAAACAAAAGTTAAGAAAGTCATGAAAGCAATTCTTTCAAAAACGAGGAAGATTGAACCCTCTAAAGCTTATCATATCAAGGTTTTCAGACGTTTCAAATTTTATGAAAACAAAAGAAAATTATTTTCAAATAGCGCTTACATGAGGTCGGTTTTCATGAAAAAAGGATAAAAAAAATAAACGCCAGCCAAAAAGGCTGTACGTTTATTTAGTTTACCCCAATATATTGATTTTCAACCGATACTTTCCCGATTGCTTTGTATTTTTGATATCTTTGTTCGACTAGTTCTTCAGGTGTTAGTTTGAGCAAAGATGTAAGTGACTGTTTTAATGTTTTTTCAATGTAGGCTGCTTGTTGTTTCACGTCTCGATGTGCTCCACCTTGCACTTCTTTAATAACATCATCTATAATATCTAATTCTTTTAGGTCTGGAGCCGTAATTTTCATTGTTTCTGCAGCTTTTTTCGCAAGTGATGAGTCCTTCCAGAGCAGTGCTGCTGCACCTTCAGGTGAAATCACTGAATACGTTGAATTCTCTAGCATGTATAGGTGGTTTCCTACGCCTAAGCCTAGTGCGCCGCCACTTCCGCCTTCTCCGATGACAATACAGACAACCGGTACACGAAGTCCTGCCATTTCGAATAGGTTTTTCGCAATTGCTTCACTTTGTCCGCGTTCTTCAGCTGCTTTACCAGGATAAGCTCCTTTTGTATCAATAAAGCAAATGATCGGGCGATTAAATTTATCTGCTTGTTTCATTAAGCGCAGCGCTTTACGGTAGCCTTCTGGATGAGGCATTCCGAAATTACGGCGCAAGTTTTCTTTTGTGTCTTTTCCGCGCTGATGGCCAATGACTGTGACAGGAAGCCCTTTAAACGTGGCGATTCCTCCAACAATGGCTTCATCATCGCCATAGAAACGGTCACCGTGACATTCGAAAAAGTTGTCAAACAGCTCTTGAATGTAATCGAGAGTTGTTGGACGCATCGCATGACGAGCAATTTGCACCCTGTCCCACGGCTTTAAATTTGTATAAATGTCTGTTTCAAGCTTACTAAGACGTGTTTCAAGACGCTCAATTTCCGCACTTAAATCCATCTCTGAGTTTTGTGTGAACTTTTTCAATTCATCAATTTTCGCTCTAAGTTCGATGACAGGTTTTTCAAATTCTAGTTCTCCAGCCACTCTCGTTCACCTCCTGTGCTGTGTAATGCTAAGATTCGGCCTAGTGTTTCTTTCATCTCTGCACGGTGAATGACAGCATCCAATTGACCATGCTTCATTAAAAATTCAGCCGTTTGGAAGTCCTCTGGCAGGTCTTCACGAATGGTTTGTTCAATGATTCTACGGCCTGCAAAACCAATTAAAGCACCAGGTTCTGCAAAGTTGTAATCACCAAGAGAAGCGAAACTAGCTGATACACCGCCAGTTGTTGGGTTCGTCATCACAGAAATAATCAAACCTTGATCCTCGCTGAACAGCTTTAATGCTGAGCTTGTTTTTGCCATCTGCATGAGACTGAGGATCCCCTCTTGCATTCTCGCTCCGCCAGATGCAGTAAAGATGATAAATGGCACCTTGTCCGCTTTTGCTTTCTCGATCGCAAGTGTGATCTTTTCACCAACAACCGAGCCCATGCTGCCCATACGGAACGTGGCATCCATGACAGCGATCACAGCACGCTCGCCTTCAATTTCACCTTGACCTGTGACAATGGCTTCATTCAAAGATGTTTTTTCTCTGTCTTTCTCAAGCTTTTCTTCGTAGCCTGGGAAACCGAGCGGGTTTTCTGAAATCAAGTGCCCGTTAAATTCTTCAAATGTGCCTTCGTCTACAAGGCTTTTAATACGCTGTTTTGCATTCATTTGCAAATGTCTGCCGCAATTCATGCAAACACGTAAATTTTTATCTAGTTCTTTGGTGAGCATTATTTTTTTACATTGCGGACATTTGGTCATGATGCCTTCAGGCACATCTTGGCTTGCCTGTTCAGAGGGTACAGATGCATATTTTTTCTTTTTACTGAAAATATTTTTAATTGACAAATGACTACCTCCCTTTTTGAAGGGTTTTTTCTTTACACGCACATCCACTATTATAGGACATGTCATAACTGTACCGAAACTATTGTACTTTTTTTGTCAAACGCTGTCATCCTTCATTCAATTTTTTCAGTGGGGAATTGATGAGAAATGAGTATGTGTTTGGGGCGCTGAGCAGTTGATATATGTGAATTGTGAACGTCTACAAAAAAATATCATTCCGGATGAAAAAATTTTCGCGTATGAGAGGAAATGGTGCACGTTTTTTCTCCAATTTCAGAAAGAACGTGCACACTTTTCCAATTGATTATTCGCCGATAATCGTTAATTTTCTTGTTTTTTCAGCGACTGCTTCTGGGTCGACTTTGATTCTTGCAACGCCAGTTTCCATTGCTGCTTTTGCTACTGCTTTTGCTACCGCTGGTGCTACGCGTGCATCAAATGGTTCAGGGATGACGTATTCAGCTGACAATTTATCATCTGAAACAAGAGAAGCAATCGCTTCAACGGCTGCAATTTTCATTTCTTCGTTAATGTGAGTTGCACGTACATCTAATGCTCCGCGGAAAATTCCTGGGAATGCCAGCACGTTGTTCACTTGGTTCGGGAAGTCAGAACGGCCAGTTCCAACAACACTTGCACCTGCTGCATGTGCATCTTCTGGCATGATCTCTGGATTTGGATTCGCCATAGCGAAAATGACAGGATCTTTTGCCATTTTTCCAACCATTTCTTTTGTTAAAGCACCTGCTACCGAAACCCCGATGAAGACGTCTGCGCCTTCAATGACTTCTTCTAATGAACCTTCTTTACGGTCTTGGTTTGTGAATTTAGCGACTTCATTTTTCACTGTATTCATACCGTTCGGGCGGCCTTCATAAATTGCGCCTTTTGTATCACACATGATGATATCACGTACACCGAAATGATATAGAAGCTTGATAATCGCAATTCCCGCTGCTCCAGCGCCGTTTGCCACCACTTTGATGGAGGACATTGATTTTCCAGACAGTTTCAGAGCATTCACAAGTCCTGCTACTGTGACAATCGCTGTTCCGTGCTGATCATCGTGGAACACTGGAATGTTTGTCTCTTTTTTCAAGCGCTCTTCGATAATGAAGCAGTTTGGAGCTGCAATATCTTCAAGGTTGACACCGCCAAATGTTGGCTCAAGAAGCTTTACTGTTTCAACGATTTTGTCTACATCGTTTGTCGCAAGCGCGATTGGGAAGGCATCAACGCCCGCGAAGCTTTTGAATAATACAGCTTTTCCTTCCATTACTGGAAGAGATGCTTCTGGACCAATATTTCCAAGCCCTAAAACAGCGCTTCCGTCTGTGACAACAGCGACCATATTACCTTTCATTGTATAATCATACACTTTGCTTGTGTCGTCATAAATATCTTTACATGGTTCTGCAACACCAGGTGAGTAAGCCAAGCTTAAGTCTTTCGCATTTTTCACTTGTACTTTTGATTTTGATTCAAGTTTGCCCTGATTCTCTTTGTGCATATGTAATGCTTCTTCTCTTAATGACATGTGATGAACACTCCTTCAAGTGGAAAATGATTTAATGAATTGCTAAGTTGATAAGCACATACTGGCAGTTTTAAATACACAGAATCTTTAAAATGATAACACAATAGGTGAATTTGTAAAACATATTCAGGCGATTTGTCATCATTTAATCACAACGTTTTGTTCACCAAGCAGCTCTTTTAACTGGAAAATCACAGCATGATCTGCATGAACCTTGTATGCATCTGGAAGTCTCACTGTCTTTTTTTGCTTCTCATAATACAAATAGACATCTGCTTCTCCGCTGTGCATCGAGATCACCCGCTTTACTTGCTCTAGCAGCTCCTGCGTATGGTTTTCTTCTTTCACCCGAATGTAGACAGACTCTTTTCTTTGTGTGCCCATCTCTTCAAGCAGAACGGCTTCTTGCACGATGATTTGGCTGCTGTCATTTCTGACATCTATTCTGCCTTCAACATAAAGCATGGCGCCCTCCTCAAGTAAGGGGGACAGCTTTCTAAATTGCTCTGGAAAGACGACGCCTTCCATTTCTCCCGTTTCATCCCCAAATGTGACAAATGCCATCGATTGTCCATTTTTTGTACGAATCGACTTCACTTTTGTCAAAAGACCACCCATTGAGACCTTTCGCTTTATATAGGAAGAAAGTCCGATGATGTCCACTGCACCATTTTCTCTTAAGCGATCTCGGTACGCTTGTACAGGATGATTTGATAAATATAGTCCAAGTGCCTCTTTTTCAAATTGCAGGAGATCGACAAGCGGCAGTTCTTCTATCTCCGCATATTTTGGCTTAATGGAGAAGGTTGTATCCCCCAGAAAGTCGAGCTGATCATCTGGATTTAAAAATGACACGTGGTCTAATGCAATATCTATTGATGCCAATAACGAAGCACGATTTGGATAAAGCTCATCCATCGCCCCTGAAAAAATGAGCGCTTCAATCGTTTTTCGGTTGACACTCTTTGCTGACACTCTTGCGCAAAAATCAAATAAATCTTCAAACGGCTTTTCCTGTCTTGCCTTGTATATATCCTTTACAGCTGACACTCCGACATTTTTGATCGCTCTTAAGCTGTAGCGGATCTCCCCTTTTTCAACCGTAAATGGAAATTCACTCTTATTAATAGAAGGCTTCAACACAGATATCCCTTTTTCCTTTGCCTCATAGAAATATTGAGCGACTTTGTCTTCATTTCCAATCACACTCGTTAAAAGTCCGCACATAAAATATAACGGATAATGCGCTTTTAAGTAAGCAAGCTGAAAGCCAATCATGCTATATGCAACAGCATGGCTTCTATTAAAACCATAGTTTGCAAATTTGACGATTAAGTCATACACATCATTTGCAATGTTAACAGGATACTCCTTTTTTAGGCATCCTTCAACAAAATGGCTTCGCTCTTCATCAAGGACTTTTTTATCCTTCTTCGAAACTGCTCTTCTTAATAGATCTGCCTCGCCAAGCTGAAAGCCTGCCATCTTCGCTGCAATCAGCATGATTTGCTCCTGATAGACGATGACCCCATATGTGTCCTTTAAAATGTCATACAAATCAGGATGCGGATAAGAGACCTTGGCTCTGCCGTGCTTTCGGTCGATAAAGAGCGGGATATTCTCCATTGGACCTGGGCGATAGAGGGCATTGACCGCCACAATGTCTTCTAAACTAGAGGGCTTCAGACGTCTCAGCACCTGACGCATTCCTTGTGATTCAAGCTGGAAAATCCCAGTTGTATCTCCCGCTGATAACAATTCAAATGTTTTCTGATCTTCATATGAAATGTCACTAAAGTTAATGTGGACGTTTTCCTGTCTTTCAATCTGGTTTTTAATGGATTCAATTAAGGTTAAGTTTCTTAGTCCTAAGAAATCCATCTTTAAAAGCCCGAGATCTTCTAAATAATTCATCGCATACTGCGTTAAATACACACCATCATGGCCGTCTTGAATGGGAACGATCTCTGTCAGCGGCTCCTCGCTCAGCACAACACCGGCTGCATGTGTGGAGGTATGTCTTGGCAAGCCTTCTACCTTTAAAGCAGTTTGAAAGACTTGCCATAGCTCTTCGGACTGCTGGAGCATCGTTTTTAATTCAGGAGATGCAGTCAGCGCTTCTTTCAGCGTCGTTCCTGGCTTTGACGGAATCAGCTTTGCGAGACGGTCCGCTGCCTTTGAATCAATCCCCATCACACGTCCGACATCTCTTAAGGCCGCTTTTGCTGCAAGGGTTCCAAATGTGACAATTTGCGCCACATGCATGTCTCCATATTTGTCTTTTACATAAGAAATGATTTCATCTCTTCTCGTATCAGGGAAATCAATATCAATATCTGGCATACTGATTCGCTCAGGATTTAAAAAACGCTCAAATAACAGACCGTGACGGATCGGATCGACATCGGTAATAAACAATACATACGCCACAAGTGAGCCTGCTGCCGATCCCCGTCCTGGCCCTGTGACAATGCCTTGGTCATGGGCATACTTCATAAAATCCCACACGATGAGAAAATAATCACTGAAATTCATTTTTTGGATAATGCTCAGTTCGTACTCAAGTCTTTTCACATACGCGTCATTTGAAGCAATCTTTCTTTGCTTCATCCCTTCTGCGCACACTTTGCGTAAAAACTGATCTGCTGTTGATTGATCAGGTGTCGGATAGGATGGGAGTTTTGTTTGCCCAAGATTTAAATCGACTTCACAGCGGTCTGCGATCTCCACCGTTCTTGTCAGCAGCTCTGTATCCTGCGTATACCATTCCTTCATTTCTTCGAAGGTTCTGAAATGCTTTTCTTCTCGTTCTTCCTCAACCTCGGACAGCTGCTGCCCTGCCTTAATAGCCTTTAAACACGTATAGGCCGTTTTGTCTTCCAGGTTGATGTAGTGGACATCTCCCGTCGCAACAAGAGGAATCTCCGCTCTTTTTGAGACGTCTCTGAGTTTACCGGCAAGCGATTCGTCTTGCTGAAATGGCTGAAGTGCGATGTACACATGTCCCTCACCGAAAATATGTTTCAATTGTTTCGCCGCATCATGCGCTTCTTCTAGCTGATCATGCTGAAGCAGCGTTTCAATGTAGCCAGAAGCGCCTGGCGTAATGGCAATGAGCCCGCGGTGGTAGCTTTTCAGCCATTTTTCTTTCAGTCCAGCTTTTGATTTTGATTTCAGCACACTGCTGATTTTGATCAAGTTTTGGTAGCCTTCATTGTTTTTGGCAAGGAGTACCAAGGGATAAGCCTCTGTCTCTTGTTCATCTATGAAGACAGAAGCTGTTAAACCGATAACCGGCTTGATGCCATGTTTTTTACATTCCTTATAAAATTCAACCGTTCCATACATCACATGGTCATCGGTAAGAGCGAGCGCCTTGCAGCCAAGTTCTTTTGCTTTCAGCACGAGCTCCTTTACTTTTGCTGCACTGCTTAATAAGCTGTATCCACTGTGGACCTGAAGATGAACATAAGACATGCTTAATCCACTCCTTTCGTCTAAAGTCATTCTTTCATTATAAAACGCGATGCGATGAGAAACAAATGTTCTTTCTTTTCTGTCCGTTCATACTTGTCCCGCACACACCATATATTGAATAGAGTGAGGTGGACAAAATGGATGTGAAGGAAGCTTTTATTCCAAATTTTATTAGCTGTTATTTTATTGCACTTGGGGTCATTTTGGGCGGTGCCATCATAGGCGGTGTTGGTGCTTATTTATCCGGTCAGCCGCCTTTATCCATTATTACGAGTCTAGCCAACCGTTTAAAGATTTGGGCGCTTGTCGCAGCTATCGGCGGAACGTTTGATGCCGTTTATAGCTTTGAACGAGGCATTTTCGAAGGGAACACGCGTGATATTTTCAAGCAGATTTTATTAATTATCTCTGCCATGGGCGGTGCGCAAACAGGTTATCTTATTATTACGTGGCTCACACAGGAGCATGTGTCATCATGAGGGTGCCGGAGCTGTACAAACGTCCAGGCTGGCAGCGTTTTTTTGCGGGGATGATGTTTGGCGCGATTGTGAGCTGGCTCATTTTCCTCTTTACATACGGTACCTTTCAGGAAAAGCAGGTGACACTGCTTAGAAGCCAGCAGCACCACATGGACAGTCTGAAAGAACAAATCACACTCTATCGGGAAGATTTGCATAAGTTAAATGAGGATAATAAACAGCGGCTGCTGATCCAAAGCGTAGATGTCCATCTCGTCAATCGTGAGCAATATAAAATCCCAGAGCCAGATACGCTGAAATTTGAAGATCAGGTCAAAGAGGATATCTCAGAGGTGATTACAAAGGATATTGAAAGTGTCTATAAAACAAAGGAATTATTAAAACGAACGGTGGAAAACAAAGAATATACCATTCGGGAAAAGGCATACCGCGCCAAAGTGACAGAGCTGACGATTTATACGAAGCTTTCACTTGAAGTGCGCATTTCATTTGCTGAATAAATAATCATGTGGAATTTTTATGAATTTCTGCCCTCAATGATCGCTTTTCCCTCCTAATTTTTATACACTAAAAGTAGAACGATTACTGAAATAGAAAGAGGTGAGGACAATGGAGGTTTACAGCTATCGTCAAATGGCACGAGACAAAGCAAGCCGGATCAAAGATGGCATGTGTGCTTATGCTGAGACAGAAATGATGGCTCATTTAATTAAAAAAGAATTAAAGCATCAAAATCTCCAAGCCTATGAAGATTCAACTGACATCGGCTGCTGGTTTATCCCTGTATGCAAGTAACCCTTTTCTCCATGACAAAAAAGAGAGAGGGGACTTGAAGCCCTCCTCTCTCATGATGATGATTTACATACTTCTTCTAAATCACGCAAAATCTCATCTGCCACGGCCCAATCATAAATAGACGCACCTGCTGCAAGCGGGTGGCCGCCGCCATGATATTTTCTCGCAATGGTATTAATGACGACCCCTTTAGAACGGAATCTGACACGAATCTGGTCGTTTTCTTCCACAAAAAAGACCCATGCTTTAATCCCTGCAATATTTCCAAGTGTCCCAACAAGCTGTGAGGCTTGCTGCGCTGTTGTTTGGAACGATTCCAAAATATCGCGCTTAATGAAAACAGAGGCGACCCCATTCTCTGACAAAGAAATATGTTGAAAAATATAGCCATTTAATTTCACGACATTCAGGTCCGTCTCATACAATTGATTGAAAAGGTCTGAAGATGAAAATGGATATTCAATAAGTTCCCCAGCATATTTGAGCGTCTTTTTCGTCGTGTTTGGGAAAAGGAAGCGGCCTGTGTCTCCTACAATGCCGGCATAAATGAGTTCAGCCGCCTTTGTATTCAGCTGATATCCTTCTTCTTTCCCCTCTAAATACAGCTCATAAATCATTTCGCTCACAGAGCTTGCCTCTGTATTCACCCAAAGCAAGTCACCATACGGATCTTCATTTGGATGATGGTCAATTTTCATCAGCTTATCGCCCATTGAATAGCGCTGATCGTCAATTCTTGCCTGATTGGCTGTATCACAGACAATGACAAGGGCACCTTTGTACACGTCGTCCGGCACCTCATCAAGTTCATATAAAAATGAAAGGGATGGCTCCGGGGTTCCTGTCGCATAAATATTTTTTTCTGGATAGGTTGCACGCAGGATTTCCGTAAGGCCGCACTGCGATCCATACGCATCTGGATCTGGTCTTACATGTCTATGAATGATGATGGTGTCATATAATGATATGGTTCTAATCAGTTCTTTTTTCATAAAAACTCCTTCTTATCCGATACTCTTTTTATTATTAAATCATAATCTATCCTGACGGAAAAGTGAGGAATAGACAATTTATTCTAGTAAGCAAGCCTATTTACGTTTAAAATAGGGTTGTAACCACTTACAATGGAGGCTTGGCACATGCTTGTTTTGATTATGTTTATTATTAGTTCTGCCATGTTTTATTTATACTACAAAGCAAAGAATGTCCGTACGAACCGCCCGGTCGAAAAGAAATTCTGGTCGGCAAAATCCAGTATGGCACTTGGCTGCTTTGTCCTGCTCTTCGGTGTGAATCAATTATTTTTAAACCGCTCGTCACTCGCATTTGTCATTGGATTTATTTTTGTTGCCGTCGGTATCGGCAGTACGTGGGCTGGATATAAAGCCTACAAGCATTACCTTCCGCTCTTTTTAAAGGAAGGCGAAAAAGATCACGCATAATGAGAGAGAAGGGCTAAAATGATGTTTATTTTAGCCCTTTGTCTTTTTCGTCATCGCCCTTTATCCCCTCTCCATCAGCTGCACCATCAGCATCGCTTTGCCTACAATATTCGATTGATGATAAACCTCCACTTCCAGCTTTCCAAACTTGCGGCCTACTTCTAAAATATTCGGCTTGATCTGTATCGTGGATTCCATTTGAACCGGTTTTAAGAAGTAGACAGAGAGACTTTCGACAATCAGCTCTCCTTTTTTATGAGACTTTAAGAAGCGGTTGGCGGATTCAATTAAAATTTGCGTGAACACTCCATATGAAATGTTTCCAAGCTGGTTTGTCATTTGTGGTGTGACCTCATATTGATACACTGCATCTGCCTTAGGTTTTTCTGTATCGGTTTCTTTAAACCCTCTTGAAACAACATCATCCAGTTTTTCTCCGACCTGCGGCTGCTTTTGAATCATTTGGAGCGCCTTCAGCACGTCCTGACGGCTGATCATCCCAATCAGTTTCGCATAATCATCTACAACTGGCAGCACCTCAATGCCTTCCCATACCATCATTTGAGCAGCAGAGGCGACGGAGGTTTTGCCAATGACTGTCAGTGGATTTTTCGTCATCACCTTTTCAATCGGTGTGGAGCGGTCATGCCCCGCGATATCCTTTGAGGTGAGAATTCCGTGAATCTTCATTTGGTCGTCTGCGACCGGGAAGCGGCCGTGGCCAGTTTCATAATTCTTTTCATACCATTTTTCAAGCTTATCCTCTGGTGATAAATACACCGTCCGTTCGATCGGCGTTAAAATATCTTCCACAAGCACAATCTCTTTTTTTATTAATTGGTCATAAATGGCTCGGTTTATGAGAGCTGCTACAGTAAACGTATCGTAGCTTGTCGATAAAATCGGGAGCTCAAGCTCATCTGCGAGCTGAATGATTTCATCATCTGTTGAGAAGCCGCCTGTGACCAGCACAGCCGCTCCTGCCTCTAATGCTTGCCTGTGGGCATTGATCCGGTTTCCGACAATCAGCAGGTTACCAGCTGCCGTATAGCGCATCATCGCATCAAGCTCCATCGCTCCGATGACAAATTTGTTTAATGTTTTATGTAAGCCCGTTCGTCCTCCAAGCACCTGTCCATCAATAACATTGACCACTTCTGCATATGTCAGCTTTTCAATATTTTCTTTTTTCTTCTGTTCAATCCGAATGGTACCAACTCGTTCAATCGTACTGACGAATCCTTTATTTTCAGCATCCTTGATGGCCCGGTAAGCGGTCCCTTCACTCACTTTCATTTCTTTCGCAATACGCCGGACAGAGATTTTCTCTCCGACATCTAATGAATCAATATACGATAAAATTTGTTCATGCTTTGTCGCCAATCCCGTTCACCCTTTTTGTTTTCAGCGTTTTCATCTAAGTTTCATTATAAGGGCAGGAGGCTTTTAATAGCAATTTGTCTTTTTTCAGCACGATACACGTAAACAAAAAAGCCGGCATTTGAATGCCGGCTAGCTCTTTATCTTTTTGCTAGGTTGATTAAATCTCAATCGATTCTCCGCTGTTTAACACATGACCAACGCCGCCATGCAGGCTGTCTGCAAATGCATGCGGGTCCTGCTCAATCGGCGGGAATGTGCTGTAGTGAATCGGCACGACCTGCTTCGCCCGAAGCCATTCGGCTGCGATTCTTGCATCGTCCGGTCCCATCGTGAAGTTATCACCGATCGGAAGGAATGCAAGCTCAATATGATTCAGCTCACCGATCAGCTTCATATCTGAAAAGAGCGCAGTGTCTCCAGCATGATAAATCGTTTTGCCCTCTGCGGTAAATAAAATACCTGATGGCATGCCTGTATACGTAATCGTTTTTGCATCTTCATCAATGACAGCTGAACCATGGAACGCTTGAGTGAGCTTGACTTTACCAAATTCAAACTCACGTCCGCCGCCGATATGAAGCGGGTGCGTTTTCACCCCTTGCCAGCTTAAATAAACGGCAAGTTCGTTTGGCGCGACAACGAGCGCGTCATTGTTTTTAGCGATTTCAATGGTATCACCGAGGTGATCTCCATGCCCATGTGTCAGCAAAATGACATCCGCTTTGACATCTTGTGGCTTGATATCTGTGTGTTTATTTCCATTTAAAAATGGATCAATCCAAATATGGTATCCGTTTGTTTCAATGTGTACGACTGAATGTCCGTGATATGTAGCTTTCATGTGAGTATATCCACCTTTCGAATTTGATCTCATTTCATCTATTCCCTGTATAAAAAGCTGAAAAACTTAATGTCTGTGAATGACGTTAAGACCACCTGTTGCTTCAATAACGGTCCCTGTAATGAGGTCTGAACGGTCATCGCATAGAAATGAGATGATACGTCCTATATCCTCTCCAGTACCAGACCTGCCAATAGGCGTTTCATCGTCTTTGATCTGGCGTGCTTCTTCTATTGTGGATTCTTTCATGTCTCCAACGATTTTGCCTGGGCAAACCATATTGGCTGTGATGCCGTTTTCGGCTTCTTCAATCGCAATGGTTTTCGTCAACGAGGCCAGCCCTACTTTTGCCGCTCCGAAGGCTGATCTGTGCATCCAGCCTGGTGCATGGTCTGCTCCTTGGAAGCCATACGTGATAATGCGGCCAAAGCCTTGTTTTCTCATCATGGGGATGACCATTCGGTACAAATGGAACACTGCGGATAGGTTGCCTTCCATCATTTGATACCATTCATCTTCGGAATAATCCGCTAGTTTTTTTCGTTCAAAAATATAAGGGCCAGCATTATTAATCAAGGCATCGATCCGCCCAAATCGCTCTGCTGCCAGCTCTACCATGTTTTTTAAATCTGCTTTGTTTGTCACATCTCCTTGGACAAATTGAAGCTTTTCTTCGTATTCCTGCAATTCTTCTTTCATCTGCCGGACAGCTTCATCATCACTTCGATAATTCACTGTCACAGAATACCCCATATTCAGTAAAGACTCGGTGACTTTCCTGCCAAGTCCTTTAGAACCCGCTGTTATTAATGCGTGTCGCACACAATCTCCTCCTAAAGCAAAGGTTGCAAGTTCACATGTTTCTTATCTTTACTTTACTATAAACCGGCTCCCTTCGCACTTTTGAACCCTTTATCGATGCGGGTAAAACAGGATAGGGTGATTCATCCACTTTTTCAAATCACATGATCCATGAATATCGAGGAGCAGCGAAACAAAACGATAGCATTCTCTCACCTCATGAAGCTGGCGAGGAAGCGGACAAATCTCTTCATAGCCCAATTGAACATCGTGCGCAGCTTCTTTCGTCAACAGGTATTCCAATGCAATAAAATCAAACGCAGTTGGTCCAAATACGACATATTCCGTATCAACTAGACTCGTCACTTGATCATCTTTTTCAATATATTGCGATGGATCTAAATCAATTAAAATGAGACTGGCTGAACCAGGAGGATTTAGCTTTTCAATCTTTTGCTGCACCATTTCTGCATAATACTGAAATTCAGGCTGATCAGCGTAATAGCGGCTTATGAGTTTGGAGATAGCCTTTTTTAACAGAGCATGGAATTCTCTCAAATGTCTCTTTTCCGCTCCGTATACTGCACCGAAGGAATGAGTTCGATATGAATGAAGATGCGCTAGTTTCCTCCCGTAATCCTTATAGAAGTGTGATGAACGTCCCTCAAAAGATATTAAAGGTGTTCCTTCTACTTTTTCCATTACACAATAGTGTCTCCCCGCCTTCTTCACTTTACGAACAACTTCCGGAATATGAAAGGAATTCGTATGAGACAGCTTTTCATTGATTTGATCGATGTGCTCTTGTACTGTATGAGCATTTACTCCATAGATCATGTTGATCCCATACACAAATTCACTTTCTTCTCTTGCAGTTTTAGGAGATTTCATCACATATTCCGTTTGATCTTGCAAGGAGATCAGCCACACATCATTAGCCCGTCCGTCGTATTGTTCTCCTAACGTTTTAACTGATACGATGGGCTGGTCAAACAAAGCTTGAAGCGTTTTCTTCATGATTTACTTCACTCCCTCTTCAGCTTGACACTGGTATGCTTTCATTTTCTCCAATGATGATTAATTTCCTTGTTCCATGACAAAAAACCATCCGTATAAACGAATGGTTTTGGTCAGTTGGTCAGTTACACTAGGCAGGCTTTTGCTTTTTCTAAAGCGAGCTGAATTTGCTTAAAGCCAGTTCCACCTGCACTTGTTCTTTTTTCAACAGCAACATACGGATCAAGAACGGTGTAAATGTCTTGTTCAAAGAGATCGCTTGCTTCTGTAAATGTTTCAAACGGAAGATCACTTAAGTAGATGCCTTTTTGAATGCACGTATACACAAGCTTGCCAACGATTTCGTGTGCTTCACGGAATGGCATGCCTTTTTTCGCTAGGTAGTCTGCCACTTCTGTCGCATTTGAGAAATCTTCTTTTGTTGCCTTTTTCATGACATCCTCATTCACTGTCATCGTTTGAATCATGCCTGTGAAGATTTGCAGGCTGCCAGCAATGGTTTTTACTGTATCAAACATGCCTTCTTTATCTTCTTGCAGGTCTTTGTTATACGTAAGCGGCAAGCCTTTCATAATGGTGAGAAGTCCCATCAGGTTGCCATACACACGGCCTGTTTTCCCACGGATCAATTCAGCCATATCCGGGTTTTTCTTTTGCGGCATCATGCTGCTGCCTGTTGCATATGTGTCATCAAGCTCGATGAATTTGAATTCTTGAGAGCACCATAAAATGATTTCCTCACAAAGACGTGAGAGATGCATCATTACAAGGCTGCTATTAGACAAAAACTCTAAAATGAAATCCCGGTCACTCACGCCATCAAGGCTGTTTTCGTAAATATGATCAAAGCCAAGCAGCTCTGCTGTATATTCACGATCAATCGGGAATGTCGTTCCTGCTAACGCTCCGCATCCAAGTGGAGACACGTTAATTCGCTTTAATGAATCTTGAAAACGCGCTTTGTCACGCTCAAGCATCCAAAAATAGGCGAGCATATGATGAGCAAAGGAAATAGGCTGTGCACGCTGCAAGTGCGTATACCCTGGGAAAATCGTTTCAACGTGCTGTTCTGCTTTTTCCACAAGCACTGTTTGAAAGGAAGAGATCAGTTCAATGATATGCTCTACTTGGTTATTCAGATATAAATGCATATCGGTTGCGACCTGATCATTCCGACTTCTCGCTGTGTGCAATTTGCCGCCAAGCGGACCAATCTCATCAATGAGCATTTTTTCAAGGTTTAAATGAATGTCCTCATAATCCACTGAGAATTCCAATTCATCCGCCTCTGCCTTTTTCATGAGCGTATTCAATCCATCTTTGATGGCAGCGGCCTCATCATCGTCTAGGATACCGCATGTATTCAGCATACTTGCATGAGCAAGGGAGCCGGTCAGATCTTCTTTGACTAATTGTTTGTCGAAATGAATGGACGCTCCAAACTCATCGACCCATTTTTCTGGTGTTTTTTGAAATCGGCCTCCCCAAAGCTTTTTCATGCTTTAACCTGCTCCTTTTTATTCACGATGCTGTTTACTTTTGTTGGTAAGCCCCAAAGGTTAATAAATCCTACCGCTGCATCATGATCGAATTCATCTGCTTTTGTGTAAGTCGCTAGATTTTCATCATAAAGTGAATATGGTGATTTACGTCCTTCTACAATGGCATGGCCTTTAAATAGTTTCACACGTACAACACCTGTTACGTTCTGTTGCGTTTCTTGTAAGAATGCATCTAGTGCTTCTTTCAGTGGTGAGAACCATAAGCCGTTGTATATTAATTCAGCCATTTTTTGTTCAACGATTGGCTTAAAGTGTGCAACTTCTTTCACTAGTGTTAAATCTTCAAGCTCTTTATGCGCTTTTAGAAGTGTGACAGCACCTGGGCACTCGTACACTTCACGAGATTTGATGCCCACAAGACGGTTTTCAACGTGATCAATTCTGCCAACGCCATGCTGACCAGCGACTTCATTTAAATGAAGGATGAGATCAGATAATGAATACTGGATACCGTCAATGGCTGTTGGTTTTCCTTTTTCAAACGTGATTTCGATGATCTCAGGTGTGTCAGGTGTTTTTTCAAGTGGAGTCGTTAGATCATATGCTCCTTCTGGCGGTGCAGCCCAAGGATCTTCTAAAATGCCGCACTCGTTACTTCTGCCCCAAAGGTTTTGGTCGATTGAATATGGGCTGTCTAAGTTAATCGGAATTGGAATACCGTGCTTTTGTGCATAATCGATTTCTTCATCACGAGACCATTTCCACTCACGCACTGGTGCAAGAACTTCTAGGTCTGGATTCAATGCTTTAATGGATACTTCAAAACGGACTTGGTCGTTTCCTTTTCCAGTACATCCGTGAGCAACCGCTACTGCATTTTCTTTCTCTGCGACTTCCACCAATTTTTTTGCAATAAGTGGACGAGATAGTGCAGATACAAGCGGATATTTTCCTTCATACATGGTGTGTGCTTGTAATGCAGTTAGTGCAAATTCCTCTGCGAATTCCTCTTTTGCGTCAATCATGTAAGACTGAACCGCCCCGACTTGAAGTGCTTTTTGTTGAACGAATGCTAAGTCTTTTCCTTCCCCTACGTCCAGGCAGCAAGCAACGACTTCGTATCCTTGCTCTTGTAACCATTTAACTGCAACAGAGGTATCAAGACCTCCGGAATATGCTAATACGACTTTTTTATTTTGTGACATGATTGAAAAGCTCCTCTCGCTTGTTTTGATTCTGTGAATGTTTTTTGCATAAAAATAAGTTTTGATTTATAAACATGCATTTAGTATGTATACACTGTAACAAGGAAAAATTGTTTTTTCAACCCCTTTATGAAAAAAACTCCGCCAAATTTTCTTGGCAGAGTCATTTCGGGCTATTTTTGATCCTTTTCAAGCTCACGCAAGACGTGAGGAAGCTCTGGAATAATGAGTTTGGTCATGGCTAATCGAACCGCTCCAGTAGAGCCCGGTGTGGCAAAGACAGCTTTTTGGTTGATCACCCCTGCCGTTGCTCTAGACAAGATAGCCGCAGAACCAATGTCTTCTGTATAGCTTAGCATGCGAAAGATTTCGCCAAAGCCCGGCAGCTCTTTGGAGAAAAGAGGGGTAATTGATTCAATGGTGACATCTCTTGCCGCAATACCTGTTCCCCCATTTAACAAGACGGCATCAATCTTCACTTCACTTGTTCCTTCTAATACGGCGTCTTGAATCGCTCCAATTTCATCTTCCACAATATCGTATGCAAGAATCAGATGTCCCTGTTCTTTGAGCAAATCAATCATGAGACGGCCGCTTTTATCCGTTTCTTTTGTCCTTGTATCACTGACCGTAATGACTTTTAAATGAAGCCTCGCTTTCGCCTCACGTTTATGTTCCGCAACGCTCATCTTTTACACCGCTCCCTTTCGCTCCTTATTGGATCACATTATAGCATGCTGCTTTCAACAAAAAAAAGCTCTTTCCCATTAGGAAAAGAGCTGCACAAAATGTATTACGCTAAGCGCATAACGTCTCTTGCAATCATTACTTCTTCGTTCGTTGGAATGACGATCACTTTCACAGGAGAGTGCGGGTAGCTGATGAATGCTTCTTCGCCTCTCATGTTGTTAAGAGAAGGATCCCAGTAAACGCCCATGAATTCTAGACCACGAAGTACACGTGCTCTTACTTCTGAACTGTTTTCACCGATTCCAGCTGTGAAGATGATCGCATCTACGCCATTCATTCTCGCTGCATAAGAACCGATATATTTATGAATACGGCTTGCAAAAATATCAAGAGCTACTTCTGCACGGTCGTTTCCTTCTTCTGTTGCTTCTTCGATATCACGAAGGTCACTTGATAGACCAGACACACCTAAAAGACCACTCTTCTTATTCAAAGTAGAAAGTACTTCTTCAGCTGTATGTCCTGTTTTTTCCATAATAAATGGAATAAGGGCAGGGTCAATGTTACCTGAACGTGTACCCATTGCAACACCCGCAAGCGGTGTGAAGCCCATTGAAGTATCGATTGATTTTCCGCCTTCAACTGCTGCGATACTTGCACCATTTCCAAGGTGACAAGAGATCAAACGAAGCTCTTCAAGAGGACGGCCTAATAGCTCTGCTGCACGCTCTGTTACGAACTTATGGCTTGTCCCGTGGAATCCGTATTTACGAATACCAAAGTTTTTGTAGTAGTCGTACGGAAGGCTGTATAGGTAAGACTGCTCTGGCATTGTTTGGTGGAAGGCTGTATCGAACACAGCAATCGCTGGTACGTCAGGCAGAATTTGTTTGAATGCTTTAATTCCTACAACGTTTGCAGGGTTGTGCAGTGGTGCTAGTTCTGAAAGCTGATCAATGTCATTGATGACTTCATCAGTTAAAAGAACAGAGTCGCTGAATTTCTCTCCGCCGTGAACGACGCGGTGTCCTACGCCATCAATTTCATTAAAGTCTTTGATGATGTTAAATTCAATTAGTTTTTCAAGCAGCATTTTAACCGCTACTGCATGATCTGGAATATCTGTGATTTCTGTTTTCTTTTCTCCATCTACAGAAATCGTGAAGATACTGTTGTCCATTCCGATTCTTTCAACAAGACCTTTTGTTAAAACGGTTTCTTCTGGCATGTCGAACAATTGGAATTTAAGAGATGAGCTTCCTGCGTTGATTGCAATAATTTTGGACATTCTTGTCGCTCCTTTTACTCAGTTGTTATATAAGGTTTCACGTTTTTTCCGGTGCTATATTCAACCTGTTTGACGGGTCTTTTATAGTTTAACGATAAGTCCGAAAAATATCTGACTTTTTCATTTAAACATTGAAAACTTTGCATTTCAAGTGCACCTTCGAACTGTTATCGCTTACATCGATAAGTCGTTATTTTCTGAATAGTAAAATAGCCAGAAATCACTCTGGCTATTCTTTCGTTTCTTTTTCTTCTATAAACCACTGGTCTAATTTTCTCATCACACCCACCATGGCTTCCTTCTGTGAGAAAGACGGCAGATTGGCAAACAGCATCCGTTTTGGTGCTTCCAAGCCTTCCTTTTTCTTTTGCATCACAAACAAGCTTTTGGCGTGCTTTTTGTCCTTAAACATGGAGACCGGCAGCTGAATTAACGCATTCATATATGCCTGATCTTTGATAAAATCCTTTAATTGCACGCTTTCTTTTCCTTCAAACAAATCGTTTGGAATGATGAAGAATAAGAAGCCGCCTTCTTTTGTATAACGAAGGCTTTGTTCTATAAATAAATAATGAGCAAAGGCATGTCCTTCTTTTGCCTTCAATTCATAGTCTGCTGCACGCTCATCATTTGGGTAATAACCTACTGGCAGACTGCATACAGTGACATCTACTGGTGAGATCAAAAGTGGCTCAAGGCTGTCTTGCTGGAAAAGCTCGACTTCCTTCTCTTCTAAGTTCGCCTGTGCCCATGCAATTTTAATGAGTACATCATCAATTTCAGACGCAAAGCCGCGCTTTGTTTCTGCAGTGAGATTGTTTAAGACAGCAAGCAGTAAGTTCCCTGTTCCTGCTGCTGGATCAAAGACCACAAGCTCTTTTTGTCCTTCTAAAAATTTATTCACCAAATAGCTGACAAACAGCCCGATCGTATCTGGGGTCATCTGACGATTTGGATGGGAAATATCCTTTTGTCCTTTCAATACGGCGAGCTGAAACGCTTTACGAATCTGCTCATGATCATAAGAGGCAAAATCTGCTTTCTCTATTAAATCCTTTAGTAAACCGGCTCGATCATTTGCTTGGAAAAAGGCTTCTCCTGCTTCAGCCAATGCTTCAATATAGGAAATGCTTTGGTCCTTTTTTAACCGAATAGAAGCTGTATCGAGCAGCTCAAAAATCGTACTTACTTGATCTTTCTGCAATGCTTTTCTCTCCTCGCTTTGTTAAAAGCTATATGTTCTCATTGAAAAGAGCCCCAGTATGAAGCCGGAGCTCTTGTCGATGCTGCTTTTATAACAGTGATTTTGCAGCTTCAATGGCTTTTTCATAATTTGGGTGATTCGTTGCTTCGCTTACGTATTCAGTGTAAACCACTTTTCCGCTCGGGTCTAATACGAAGACTGCACGCGCCAATAAACGCAATTCTTTCATATATACACCGAATGCTTCACCAAATGACATATCTCTGTGATCAGATAGTGTTTCGACATTTTCAATTCCGTTTGCTCCGCACCAGCGTGCTTGTGCAAATGGAAGGTCTGCACTAATTGTATAGATATTGACCGGACCTAAACCGGCTGCCTCTTCATTGAAACGTCTTGTTTGTGCGTCACACACACCTGTATCAATAGAAGGAATCACTGAGATGATCGTCACTTTTCCTGTTAAATCTGAAAGTGAAACTTCCCCTAGTGAGTTCGTTAATACCGTGAAATCTGGAGCCTGCTCGCCTACTTTCACTTCATTTCCTACAAGCGTGACAGAACTCCCTTTAAATGTGATCGATGCCAAAACAATTCCTCCCTTATCAAATGTATGGTTCTATCATAGTAGAGAAAGCAAAAAACTGCAAAGCCTAATCGTCCCTTTTGAAAAAAAAGTTAACTGCAGCGCAGCTAACTTTTTAAAGGTCTATGTCATCTAGTTTTCGTTCTTTATGACGGTTCTCTCGTTCATCCTTCTTAAACATGTGCTGAAGACGTTCAATTGCTTGAGGAGCAGAATCCAATATTTTATCAAGCAGATGTGTATGTTCATCCAAATGAAGCATTCGAACGCCGTTTGTTCCGACAATTAAGAAGGCGATTGGTGTAATAGACACCCCGCCGCCGCTTCCGCCGCCAAATGGGAGTCTCGGTTCTTTTCGTTCTTGTTCATCAGAACGTTTTTCTTTCTTTTGGTTCCCGTTAAATTCACTGCCGCCGGCTGCAAATCCAAAACCAACCTTTGACACAGTGAGGATGACACTGCCGTCAGGGGTTTCGACTGGATCGCCGATGATCGTATTCACATCTATCATTTCTTTTAAGTTTTCCATCGCTGTCTTCATAAGACCTTGGATTGGATGATCTGCCATTTTCGGGTTCCTCCTTAAACAGATGATTCATTCTTCGTTGCTTGAAGAGAGGCACTTTTTCTCGCCTTTCTTCCTTTTAACCAATGGACAAGTAAACGACTGGCTGCAAGCATAGCATGTCCAATACGAAAATAAGCTATACATGTAAATTGGGTCTGTGACACATTATGCTGAAAGGCCGGAATCACCTCATATACCGGTTTATGCTTAAAGGTGAGATGCTCCTGCATAAAGGCAAGCAATGCTCCTTTGACTGACCACACACCGCCGGCTGCTACACCTGTTAAAGCGGCGTCATGAAAGCCGATCCATGTTGACCAGTGAAACGATACAATTCTGATGTGAATGAAGAATTTACGCATGATCCGGTTTAAATCGACGATCTCTTTTGTGATGCGCTCCATTTGATGAAGGATTTGCTTCATATCACGTTTTCCCATTTTTTTATGTATGGATTCTTTTTCGTGACTAGGCGTTTTGGCGCTCGCCATTTTCTTTTCACGTATATCAATCGTTTGATCTTCCGGATTGACCCTCACCATCGGAATGTCTTTTTTGAGTCTGATGATTCCATATAAGGTGATGATCTTCAGTGCAAGGTGGTCATTGTCATTTGCATGTGAATAATCCAGTGAAATGGTCACTTTCATGAAGATCAATAAGATCCCAAGGAACAAAAAAACTGCGATCCAAACGTAAAGCACTGTGCTCACTTCCTCCATAACAAATGATGCTTCCTCTACGATTATGGCTCTCATTCTGGATTTTATACCCAATCATGAAAAAAGAGTTTGACCGGTACCCGGCCAAACTCCTCTGATTATACGTTTGCTTCTGTTTTTTCATATAAATGTTCATGGACGACCACCGTATCGGCAAAGTAATCATGAACCCCTTGCTTTTTCGGTGAGAACCCAACAACAGCATAGAGAACAAAAAGCGTATTAATATAGCGTCCCACAATCTCTCTAAAGAAAATGACATCCCATGCCAGCTTCTTCTCAGGCTGAAGCGAGACCACTTTGATCCCAAACACCATCTTTCCGAGTGTTTGTTGAAAGATTTTCGTCATGATGGCGAAATAAAGCAGGAATACAATCGTCGTTGTGACGGAGAATGGAGAAAACCATCCTCCTCCTTTGGACCAGCCGAACAGGCTAAAGATTGGAGAAACCGTCAAATGGTTGACACCCCAGACGACGAGCCAATCAAGAATAAACGCCCAAAACCTAATCCAAAAGCCTGCAAACGCCTGTGCTTCAATAACTGCACGTTTCGTAAGAGCCGGATTCGATTCTTCTTGGCTGCGACTTTCGGTTACTTCATCGAATGTAGAATCCATCTATGATCCCTCCTTTATTTTGAATAGAGATACATCGGTTTAGACCCGTTTGAGCCAGCCAGTGTTTCTTTTAGATTGAGAAAGTCAATTTCGCTTTTAAAGAGTTTGCTTGCACTCATATTGAAGAGAGAGTTCCAGCCAAAGCTTTGAGAATAGCTGATCACTGTCGCTCCTTTTAACCCTTTTTCATTTTTCTTCATAGCTTTGATTGCATCTTCATAATATCCTAGCTCATCGACTAATCCGTTCGATTTCGCCTGTGTTCCGTCATAGACCCGGCCGTCAGCAATTTTCTTGACGTCCTGTTTTGACATGCCGCGTCCTTCAGAGATGACTTTGACAAATCCCTCATACGAGTTATCGACCATGCTTTGCATGATATCGCGCTCATCTTTTGTCATGTCACGATTTGGTGACATGATGTCTTTGAATTTCCCGCTCTTAATTGTTTCGTATTTAATACCTAAATTATCCGCCAGCTTTGAATAGTTCAAGCTTTGCATGATCACACCTAACGATCCTGTTAATGTTTCAGGTGAAGCAAATATTTTCTTGGCTGGAGTTGATACGTAGTAGCCGCCAGAAGCTGCCATTGAGCCCATGGAGACGTAAACTGGCTTCTTCGCTTTTTTCACTTCTTCTAATTTTTTATGTATTTCAGCACTTTCATAGACACCGCCGCCAGGAGAGTTCACGCGCAGCAGTACACCTTTTACTGAAGCATCATCTTTCGCTTTTTCTAGTTCCTTGAGAAATGCACGATGATCATAACCCTCTCCGCCTAACAGACTTGAAGCGCCGCCATTATCTTGAATGGTTCCATTAATCTCAAGAACAGCAATTTTTCCAGTACCACTGCCATCCTCTAGTACCTTCTCTTCTATTTCATCCCCAAATTGATAGCTCATTTTATTGTCGTTGAAGTTTTCGAACAAGGCCATCGTGACACTAATCACAATTGAAAATCCGAAAACACCCAGTGCAATGATTAACGCTACCCATCTTTTCGCATTCATCTTTTTCTCCTCCTTTTTGTCTCTCTTCATTGATACGAATATTCACATGAAATGTTTCACAGGAATTGTGGTTTTTTTACATTTCATTTCATCATATGATAGCACCTCTCTTCATTCACGATCAACTTTACATCGTCTGCCAAGAGATACGCGTGACGAAAAATTGGCTTTTTTATCCTCTATCTGCACCTAATAGGCTATTTCTTCACCACATCGAAACACCTAAAGCACTCTTTCATGAGAAAGCAGCTATTCAATTATGCTCAAATCCTGCCCTTTTCGAATCCCTTACATTGACTCATTTCTAAAAACGAATGCTATCATCATGCAAGTTTTTCTAATGTTTTTACTTTCATATGAAAAAAGTGTAAAATGTGAGCAAGGGTTCATATGTAAGCCCTTTATTATTGGAAAACTATTTTTGACAACAAAGGGGAGAACGTCAATGACAGACAATCGTCGCAATGTATTTTTCTTTTACAAAAAAGATCATGAATTGGATGGACACATTTCTTCTCTGGAGAAGCTCGCTACCGATCAAGGCTTTCAAGTCGTCAAGCGCGCAGAGGATGCCCATATTATTGCTTCAATTGGCGGGGATGGCACATTTCTTCAAGCAGTCCGCAAAACGAATTTCCGGGATGACTGCTTGTATGTAGGGGTATCAAAAACAGAGAATTCGCATCTATACTGCGATTTTTCATTAGAACATTTTGATAAAATGATTGATGCCATGAACACTGAACAGATTGAAGTGAGAAAATATCCAATCATCGATGTAAGCGTTGACAGTACCAACCAGTTCCATTGCTTAAATGAACTGTCGATCCGCTCAAGCATTATTAAAACATTTGTGATTGATGTGTATATAGATGATTTCCACTTTGAAACATTTAGAGGAGACGGAATGATTATTTCTACTCCGACTGGCTCAACAGCCTACAATAAATCGGTAAACGGTGCCGTGGTTGATCCAATGCTCCCTTGTATGCAAGTCACAGAGCTTGCATCGCTAAACAACAACTCGTACCGTACACTGGGTGCTCCTTTCATCTTAAGCAGTGACCGCAAGCTAACGCTGAAGGTTGTGCAGGACGGAAACGATCATCCAATTATCGGGCTTGATAACGAAGCGCTTGGCACGAAACACGTCAAACAAATTGACATCGGCCTTTCAGGAAAAGTCATTAAAACAGTGAAATTAAAAGACAACTCCTACTGGGAAAAAGTAAAACGCAGATTCCTTTAATCAAAATGCTCCTTTATGGAGCTTTTGTTTTCTTTTCAGCGTGATAGAAAACCTTTGAAGTCTAGGAAGAGGGCACCGGAACGGAGCGAATTTGACATTCGTGAGTACCAAAGTGCAGATCTGACACCGAATGCGAGGGTTTGTCTACACGCTGAAAGCTCCTTTACGGGGCTTTTTTTCATGTCTTTTCATTCAAGGTCATGATTATGGTATGATGTCACAAGTGAATGTACGAAAAGGAGAACACGATGAATATACAACATTTTGATCAATATCCATTAAGCAATGAATTAAAACAAGCGCTAGAAGCACTTCACTTCCATACACCTACACCTGTTCAGCACGAGACGTTATCCGTTGCTTTTTCAAAGCAGGATCTGATCGTCAAATCTCAGACTGGCAGCGGCAAGACGGCAGCCTATGGTTTGCCGATTTGTGAAATGGTCGATTGGGCTGAAAATAAACCTCAAGCCCTCATCCTCGTTCCAACACGAGAACTCGCCATGCAGGTCAAACAGGATCTCACAAGTCTCGGACGATTGAAACGAATCAAAGCCGCAGCCATTTATGGAAAAGCCCCTTTTCAAGCCCAAAAAGTAGAGCTTGCACAAAAAAACCACATTGTGTGCGGAACACCAGGACGTGTCTTGGATCACCTTGAGAAAGGTACTCTTTCGTTAGAAAACCTCAAATTTTTCGTGTTAGATGAAGCGGATGAAATGCTGAATATGGGATTTATTGATCAAGTCTCTTCTATTATTCAGTATCTGCCGCCAAAGCGAATGTCGATGCTGTTTTCAGCGACTATGTCTGATGAGATGAAGAAATTGAGTGAACAGTTTTTACAATCACCAAAAGTGATTGAAATCGCACGCGCGGAAACGTCTGTACAACAAATCACCCACACCGTGATTGAAACGGAAGAAGAAGCGAAATTCTCCCTTCTTCAGCGTACGATCGTCATAGAAAATCCAGATAGCTGCATAATTTTCTGTAATACACAGGACCGAGTGAATGAACTCACAATGAAGCTGGACGAATGGGATGTGCCTTGTGACAAAATTCATGGAGGCATGAGACAGGAAGACCGCTTCGCTGTCATGGATGAATTCAAAAACGGTGAGTTCCGTTATTTGATCGCAACCGATATAGCAGCCCGGGGCATTGATGTCAGTGATATGACACATGTGATTCATTACGATCTGCCCTATGAAAAAGAGCGCTATATTCACCGAACAGGAAGAACAGGCAGAGCGGGAAAAAGCGGGAAAACCATTGCGTTTATGACCAAAAATGCAAAGCCCCTGATTGATGAATTAAAGCAGGATGCTGGCATTGTTTTTCAGACTCAGCCGTATCCGACGAAGGAAGAAGCGGAGCAGCATGTAGCGAGCTTCGAAGAAAAAATTGAAACACCTATTCAAAAAGAAAATAAGCAAGCCGGCGTAGAGAAAGATATAATGAAGCTTTATTTTAACGGCGGGAAGAAAAAGAAACTGCGGGCCGTTGATTTTGTTGGGACCATTGCCAAAATAGACGGCGTTGACTTCGATGACATTGGGATTATTACCATTCAAGACACGAAAACATATGTCGATATTTTAAACGGCAAAGGCCCTCTTGTGCTAAATGCCATGCGCCACACAACCATTAAAGGCAAGCAGTTAAAAGTTCATGAAGCACGTTCATAAAAAGTGAAGGCCAAGTGCCTTTACTTTTTTATTTAAGATGAATGAACTGACAAACCCTGATACCGTCAGCCTTTCCGGCGTCCAATATGACAAATGTCATATCGAATACATGATGGGTGCTACTATGAGCATGACACCTTTCCTTCTATACTTTGAAGTAGAAAGAAACGGAAAGGACTTGAACTTTCATGACAACTTCAACAAACACAAAGCAGCAAGCCACTTTAAGAAAACAGGTAGGCCAATTTTCTGGTGCTGATTCAAAAAAAAGTATCATACAGCTCTTTAATACATTTATTCCATTTTTGGGGCTTTGGTTTCTTGCCTATTATAGCCTGAACATCTCCTACCTTTTAACCCTCTTCTTTGCGGTCATTGCAGCTGGTTTTTTAGTACGTGTCTTTATTATTTTTCACGACTGCTGCCACCAATCCTTTTTTAAACAGAAGCCGCTGAATCACCTGTTTGGTTTCATAACGGGTGTACTCACCCTTTTCCCTTATCTTCAATGGCAAAGAGATCATTCGATTCACCATGCCACAAGCAGTAATTTAGACAAACGAGGTACTGGTGACATTTGGCTCCTGACAGTCAAAGAATATCAAGAAGCATCTGTATGGACGAAATTTCGCTACAGATTTTATCGCAATCCTTTTGTAATGTTTATTTTAGGACCGATCTTTGTTTTCCTGTTTCAAAACCGTTTCAACGTCAAAAACGCTCGTAAAAAAGAACGCTGGAATACCTATTTCACAAACATATCGATTGTTTTATTGGCAGGAGCGACCTATCTCCTTTTTGGCTGGCAAGGTTTGTTACTTGTCCAAGGTCCAATCTTTCTGATTTCTGGATCAATCGGTGTATGGCTGTTTTATGTGCAGCATACGTTTGAGGATTCTTACTTTGAAGCAGATGAACATTGGAATTATGTGCAGGCAGCTGTAGAAGGCAGTTCTTTTTACAAATTGCCAAAGCTCCTTCAATGGTTAACAGGCAATATCGGTTACCATCATGTTCATCATTTAAGCCCAAGGGTACCGAATTATCATTTGGAGCATGCTCATGAGCATAGTGAGCCGCTTCAAAATGTTCCAACCATCACTTTAAAAACAAGCATCGAGTCAATGAAATTTAGACTTTGGGATGAAGAAACGAAAGCATTTGTAACCTTTAAAGAAGCACGTCAGACTAGAAGCACACCTGTCATCAAAGGAGACATTCTCAAGAAGAATGCGTAAACGACGCAAGCTCTTTCTTACAATAGAAGGAGCTTGTTGGTATTTGCAGGATGCGATAACGTGTTCAATTTGATAAAGTAGTGAAAAAGAATGAAAAAATGGAAAAGGTGATTCACGGATGAAAAAACAACTTAAAATTCAAAAATTGCATGGGATATCCCCGTATATATGGGCCATTTTTTTCATCCTTCCCTTTTATTTTATCATTAAGGCTCCTTCGACTTTAGGTATTGTGATCGGCATTATTTTGAACGTTGTCTTTTTCGCTGTCTATCGTTTTGCCTTTATCGCAAAAGGCTGGTCTTTATATGTATTAGGCCTTCTCTTGATTGCGATTTCTACTGGCTATGTCATGCTCTACAGCTACATTTATTTCGCTTTTTGCATCGCCTATTTCAATGGGCATATTAAAAGAAAAGTACCTTTCTATATCTTATACTATATTCATGTCGGGAGCGCCGCCATTGCGGTAAATTTCAGTCTGATCTTAAAAAAGGGTTGGTTTCTCACGCAAATTCCCTTGGTTCTCATTACACTCATTAGTGCCATTCTCCTCCCCCTTAGCATTCGAAGCAGGAAGGAACGTGAACGGCTCGAAGAGAAATTAGAAGATGCCAATGAACGTATCGCTGACCTTGTAAAAATTGAAGAAAGGCAGCGCATTGCACGTGATCTGCATGATACTCTTGGACAAAAGCTTTCCCTCATCGGTTTAAAGAGTGATCTTGCCCGAAAACTGGTTTATAAAGACCCAGAGCAGGCACGTGCCGAACTGAAAAGCGTCCAGCAAACAGCCAGAACGTCTCTCAATGAAGTGCGGAAGATTGTTTCCTCCATGAAGGGCATCCGAATCAAAGATGAACTGTCGAACATAGAGCAAATTCTCGAAGCAGCCGGAATTGAATTGATCTATGATGAAAAGGAAGCGCCAAAACACATCTCTCTTCTTAACGAAAACATTGTGAGCATGTGCATCAAAGAGGCAGTGACAAATGTCGTCAAACATAGTAATGCGACCATCTGTAAAATCACCATTCATCAAAAGTCAAAAGAAGCGGTCATCACGGTTGAAGATGATGGGACATTTAAAGGAGATCACCCCTCCTCTCAAACGAAGGGACATGGCCTTTTAGGGATTAGAGAACGATTGGAATTTGCAAATGGACGCCTTCACCTTGAGACAAAAGATGGGACGAAGCTGATCATGAGCATTCCAAATGATTCAGCAGCAAAAGAAAAGGAGGGGATGAAATGATCAACATCTTTATCGCAGAAGATCAGCAAATGCTGCTTGGTGCGCTCGGTTCACTACTTGATTTAGAAGATGATATGAAGGTAGTTGGGAAAGGAACGAATGGCCAGGATGCCATCGATTTTGCCCAAAAACACCCTGTTGATATTTGCTTAATGGATATTGAAATGCCAGGGAAATCCGGACTTGATGCAGCAGAAGAGCTCAAAGGGACAGATGTGAAAATCATCATTTTAACGACCTTTGCCCGCTCTGGTTATTTCCAAAGGGCGCTAAAAGCTGGCGTCAGCGGCTATATGCTGAAAGACAGCCCAAGCGAAGATCTGGCAAGTGCCATTCGGAGCGTGATGAAAGGGAAAAAGGTGTACGCCCCTGAATTAATGGAAGACTTATATAGTGACGAAAACCCTTTAACAGAACGAGAGAAATCAGTCCTTGAACTCGTCGCAGACGGCAAAAACACAAAAGAAATTGCTAAGGAACTCAGTATTAAAAGCGGCACTGTCCGAAACTACATTTCCATTATTTTAGATAAGCTAGAAGTGAAAAACCGCATTGAAGCCATTACACGCTCAAAAGAAAAAGGCTGGTTTAAATAAGAAAAAAGATCAGGACACATGCTGCCTTGATCTTTTTTTCTACCAAAAATCCCCCCTCGATTTTTTATCACCAACTATCAAAATGTAATTGACAACAGACCGCACTCCTATGATATGATATCCAAGTGATAATAATTATCATTATCACTCATACAATCAAATACCGGCTTATGTGCCGATTTCAAAGGAGTCTACATTCATGAAGAAAATATTGTTCCCTCTGATGCTCATCTTTGTACTTGCGTTGAGCGCATGTGGCAATAGCAGCAGCTCTTCCTCAAATAAAGGAAATCAATCAACATCATCAGACAAGATTACATATCAATCTGAAAATGGCCCTGTGAAGCTGCCAGCCCATCCAAAACGTGTCGTTGTACTTGGTTCTTACACGGGTAATGTCATGTCACTTGGTGTGAACCTAGTCGGCGTCGACTCTTGGTCAAAAAAGAACCCTCGCTTCCAAAAAGAATTGAAAGATGTGGAAGAAGTGTCGGATGCCAATGTCGAAAAAATCATGAAACTAAAGCCTGATGTCATCATCGGCTTAAGCAATACAAAAAATGTAGAAAAACTAAAAAAAATCGCACCAACCGTCTTGTTTACGTATAACAAAGTCGATTACCTTCAGCAGCATATTGAAATTGGAAAAGTATTAAACAAAGAAAAAGAAGCCAAAGCATGGGTAAAAGATTTTAAAGAACGCGCAGCTGAAGCTGGAAAAGAAATCAAAGCAAAAATCGGCGAGGATGCGACGGTTTCTGTGTTTGAAAGCGGCACAAAAGATCTTTACGTGTTCGGAGATGCATGGGGTCGCGGCACAGAAATCCTCTACCAGGAAATGAAACTAAAAATGCCTGAAAAAGTAAAAGAAAAAGCATTAAAAGCTGGCTACTATGCGGTTTCACAAGAGGTCATTCCTGAATTTGCTGGAGACTATATGATCATTAGTAAAAACAGCGAAATGGACAATTCCTATCAAAACAGTGAAATCTACAAGTCCATCCCAGCTGTGAAGAAACATCGTGTGTATGAGGCAAATGCAGAAGAATTCTATTTTAATGATCCGCTCACACTCGACTATCAACTATCATTCTTTAAAAAGCACTTTTTAGGTAAATAAACGGAAGCAAGGGAGCCCTTCCCTTGCTTTTTTCTTGTCTGCTTCTAGCGGCAGCAGCTTTTTTCCGCTACAATGACATACAAGCGAATAGAAAAAGTGTGGTGCTGGTTTTGTTTAAAATTTTACTCATTGAGGACGATACAACCCTCTTCCAAGAAATCAAAGAACGTCTAGTCAACTGGTCCTATGATGTCTATGGGATTCACGATTTTCAACAGGTCATGCAGGAGTTCACTTCTGTTCAGCCTGATCTCGTCATTATCGATATACAGCTCCCAAAATACGATGGCTTTCATTGGTGCCGGATGATTCGGCATCATTCAAATGTACCAATCATCTTCCTCTCCTCTCGTGACCACCCTGCTGATATGGTCATGTCGATGCAGCTCGGGGCCGATGATTTTGTACAAAAGCCCTTTCACTTTGACGTGCTCATTGCCAAAGTCAGTGCTGTTCTTCGCAGAGTGCATGATTATAATGCAGAACCTTCAAGCTTAAAGATATGGTGCGGCGCTACGATTGACCTAGAAAGAAACACCGTCACAAATGATCACGGTGAAGTGGAATTAACGAAAAATGAATTATTTATTCTCAAAGAATTGATTCAGCATAAAAATCATATTGTCAGCCGGGAATCACTCATTCAAGCATTGTGGGAGGATGAACGGTTTGTCAGTGATAATACACTGACTGTCAACGTCAATCGTCTTAGAAAAAAACTAGATGAGATCTCCCTTGGCACCTACATTGAGACAAAAGTGGGTCAAGGCTATCTTGCAAAGGAAAAGGATGATCAATGATGCTGCAAGCATTTTTAAAAGAACGAAGAAGCTGGATCCTGTTCTTTCTTAGTTTGCAGCTCCTCATTCTGTTTGTTGCTTATTTAGATACGACCATTCCGCTGGCGTCTCTTTTTTATATTGTGTTATTATCTACGTTTTTCATGATCGTCTTTCTCTTTTTCCGATACCGTAAAGAAACGGCGTATTATGAGCGGCTGAAAGAATGGGATGATCATATTGATCATCAATTGCGGCTCACTCCATCTTCCCCATTTGAACAGCTTGTACATGATGCGACGTCAGAGCAAATTGCCCGCTACCGGCAAATGGCAGCAGAGCAGCAAATCGCCCTTGAAGAAGAGAAAGATGAATTGCTCTCATGGATACATGAAGTGAAAACACCTCTCACAGCGATGCACTTAATGATTGACCGCTTAACAGAGCAGCCGCTGAAATCGAATATGACGTACGAATGGCTCAGGATACATTTATTACTCGATGCCCAGCTGCACCAAAGCAGAATACGTCATATCGAAAATGATTTATTTATTGAACAGCTGGACTTGCAAAGCATCATAGCGAAGGAAATCAAAGCGCTCCAATCATGGTGCATGCAAAAAGGAATCGGCTTTGAACTCACGCTTGAAGAACGTCACGTATTAAGTGATACTAAATGGTTATCCTTTATGATCAGACAGGTGCTCACTAATGCAGTCAAGTACAGCCATTCGTCCGATATTGCCATTGAAAGCAAGCAAATGGATGACCAAGTGATGCTGACGATCACAGATCAAGGCAGAGGGATAGACCCTAGAGACCTGTCTCGTATTTTTGAAAAAGGCTTTACCTCAACAAGACATCACAATGACACCGCCTCAACAGGAATGGGACTTTATTTAACGAAAAAAGGAGCAGACGCTCTTCATATCAAGATCGAGGTCAACTCCACGATAGATCAAGGCACAACCTTCACCTTCATCTTTCCGAGAAAGAATGATTTTGTGCATATTGCGAGCATGTGACAACAATGTCACATGCTCGTCTGTTTTGTTCGCCAAATCGAAGGAAATCCGGCGGGCTTCTTTTTATACTAGAGATATCAATTAAATAGATAAAGGAGTTCGACAAATGAACATTTTAGAAGCTCGCAAAATATATAAAAGCTACGGAAATAAATTCAACAAACAAGAGGTGCTGAGTGGCATTGATTTGACCATTGAAGCCGGAGAATTTGTCAGCATTATGGGGCCATCAGGTTCGGGGAAAACAACCCTTCTGAACGTATTGTCCTCGATCGATCATGTGTCCAGCGGATCGATTCGTATTGCAGATGTTGAGATGACACAAATGAAGGATCAGCAGCTCGCAGAATTTAGAAAAAAGCAGCTTGGCTTTGTCTTTCAGGATTATAACTTACTTGATACACTCACGGTCAAAGAGAACATCCTCTTGCCATTATCCATCTCCAAAACGCCGAAAAAAGAAGCTTTTGAACGTTTTCAACAGCTTGCAGAGGACATGGGCATCTATGAACTAAGAGACAAATATCCGAATGAACTCTCTGGTGGACAAAAGCAGCGGACATCAGCGGTTCGTGCCTTCATTCATGAGCCGAGTCTGATTTTCGCGGATGAACCTACTGGAGCGCTTGATTCCAAATCTGCATCTGATTTACTCAATAAGCTGCAAGATTTCAATCGCAAACGAAAAGCGACCATTGTCATGGTGACACATGATCCTGTCGCAGCCAGCTATTCAAGACGCGTCATTTTTATCAAGGACGGACAAATCTATACTCAGTTAAATAAAGGTGCTTTAGAGAGAAAGATGTTTTTCGAGGATATTATGAAAACGCAAGGTGTCTTAGGCGGTGTGAAGCATGAACATTAATCAGCTCGTCTTCCGAAACCTGAAGAAAAATTTGAAGAATTACTACTTATATGTGTTCGCTCTTGTATTTAGTGTGGCGCTCTATTTTTCTTTTGTCACCTTGCAGTACTCACCAGCACTTGATGATGTAAAAGGGTCCATTAAAGGCGGTGCGTCGATTAAAGCCGCTTCGGTCCTGCTCATTGCCATCGTCGGCATCTTCCTGTTATATGCGAATAGCATTTTTATTAAACGCAGAGGGAAAGAAATAGGCCTCTTGCAGCTCATTGGCATGACGAAACAAAAAATTGCCAAACTGCTGAATGCAGAAAATTTCATCCTATACGTGTTCTCAATGGCTGTTGGCATCATAGCTGGATTCATCGGTTCAAAGCTCATGCTGATGGTGCTATTTAAAGTATCTGGTGTTAACGCCATCGCCCATCTGCATTTTTCAGGTATGGCGCTTCTGCAAACACTCATTGTCTTTTTCATCATCTATGGATTAATTATGCTAAGAAATAGACGGTTTATTAGTAAACAGACCATTTTATCTTTGTTTCGAACCACGTCTTCTACAGAGCAGCGTGTGAAAAAGATCTCTGTGTTTGAAATCATCATTGGGGTTTTCGGTATTGTCTTGATCGGCTCAGGCTATTATATTTCTTCTCAGCTTTTAAGCGGCACATATTCGTCCATGCTTGCGTTATTTTTAGCCATGATTTATATTCTAGCCTCTGTCATTATCGGTACCTTTCTTTTTTATAAAGGCTCTGTTTCTTTCATTGCCAATATCGTACGTAAAAGAAAAAATGGCTATCTCGCCATTCATGAAGTCCTGTCTCTGTCATCTATTATGTTCCGATTAAAATCAAATGCACTGCTTTTAACGATTATTACAACCGTATCTGCTCTTGCGATCGGGTTGTTATCTTTAAGCTACATTTCCTATTACTCAGCAGAAAAAACGGCTGAACAACAGATTCCATCACATTTTGTCATGGGCTCAGAGAAAGAAGCCAATACCTTCGCTCGTGCACTTTCTGACAAACATATTGCATATGAAAAAAAGCAGTTCAAGGTCATTCAAGCGGATTTTGACGCAAAGAAGATCATGGATTCGGAATTACAAAGTTTGAAGAAGGATCCAGGAGTCTTGACACTGCCTGTGATCAGTGAGAAAAATGCACCTCATATTCATGTGGAGAACAACGAAGTCATCTTAAGCGGCTACAGTGATTTATTGAAGAAATTCATGCCGATTCAAAGCTCGGGTGATGTGAAACTTCTTATCAAGAAACCGCTTGATTTAAAAGTCATTGATATGAAGAAAGATTACATCATTTCTTACAAGTTCACTTTTGGCGGGCCTGTTGCCGTCGTAAGTCAAAGTGTCTTTGAGCAACTGGACCAGCAGAAAGATCCTAAACTGCAGCTTGAGAATAACCAATATAACGCAATCAATTTAAAAGATGATAAAAATCTTGAACAAGCCAATGATGTGTTTACATCTTTAAAACTAAGTGAAAACAGCATGTCTCAATTAGCTTCAGCTCAGCAGCAAAAGCAAACAATGGGACTGATGATGTTTGTGGTTGGATTTTTAGGTTTAAGCTTCCTTGTGACTTCAGGCTGTATTTTATACTTCAAACAGATGAATGAAAGTGAAGAAGAACAAAGCTCTTACACGATCTTACGTAAGCTTGGCTTTACAGAGAAAGATCTATTAAAAGGCATTCGGCTCAAACAGCTATTTAACTTTGGGATTCCGCTCATCATCGGATTGCTGCACAGCTACTTTGCCGTACAGTCAGGCTGGTTTTTATTCGGCGGTGAACTATGGGCACCAATGCTCATTGTCATGTCGATTTATACCGTTTTGTATTCAGTCTTCGGATTCCTATCAGTCCAGTATTATAAAAAAGTCATTAAAGAATCCTTGTAATCTATTCCCCATAGGCCTCGCCTATGGGGATATGTTTATTTACGATGGAGTTGATTCAAACTTGTGCGATAGAATATGATCTCTTGCCGCATAAGCTTTCCGTTTGACCTCTTCTAGGTTCACCCCGACAAGCTTTCTGCTTCGTTTCACTGCTTTTCCAGCCACATAGACAGAATCAACATTTGAAGGATGTGCCGTTTGGACAACCGCTCCAGCAGGATCTGTCATCGGCAGAAGATTCATGCTTGTCCGGTCGATCAGGATGAAATCAGCTTCTTTTCCAGGTGTGAGCGAGCCAATTTTATGATCAAGCTGTAATGCACGAGCCCCATTGATCGTCGCAGCTTCAAGCATCTGATGAGCAGAAATCCCAAGTTCAGGCCCTGGCATAATGCCCTCCATCAGCAATGATTGATTTTGGAGCGCGCGCTCTGCCTGAAGTCCAAATTTCATTTGAGCAAACAAATCACCGCCTGTCGCTGTTACCACGTCTACACCGAGCGTTGGAAGAACACCTTGTTCGATCGCAAGTCCTGTGACAGGATAACCGTGACCCATCATCATCTCAATTTCAGGTGTAATGGATATGGAGCTTCCGCTGTCTGCCAGCATCTTCATTTGATCCGCATCGATTGCATTGATATGCACCATGTTGAGGTCAGGTCCAAGTAACCCTGCTTTGTAAAGCCGCTCAATCGAACGATCCTCCGCTCCCCAATTTCCAAAGCCAATGTGCATACTGCATAGAGCATCTAGAGACCGGGCTGTTTCAATTTCAAATACTGAAGTTTCCCATGAAGAAAACTCTGGTCCACGAATCGCAAGCCCCATCGTCAAAAGCTGATCTGATGATTGAAAATACGCTTTTTTCACGCGTGCTGCATCTTCCATATTGGTGAGCGTGCTCTCCCTATCCCAATATTCAGCATCTCCAGAGGAACCAAAAGCAAAAACAGCCCGAATGCCCGCATCTTTTAAGCCTCCGATGAGCTCTTCTGTATGATCCATTGAATTGATCATCGTCCAGTCTAAAAATGTGGTTACTCCTGCATCTAATGCTTCTAATGCCCCTAAATAATTTGCGATTCGATCATCGGATGGGCGTCTCATCGCACCATAGTTCCCATAATAGATTTTGCTCAAATATGTCTGCAAAGACCAATCTGTGCCTATGCCTCTGATGATAGACTGCCACACATGACGATGTGTATCCACAAGCCCTGGCATGATCACCATATCGGACGCATCGACAATGTCAGCATCATTTGCTTCAATTGAAGGTCCGACCTCTAAAATGTGTGTCCCTTCAATTAATAAATCTCCCTTTTCTAAAAAACCTAAAGTTGGATCAAGTGTTAAGAGCGCTGCATCTTTAAACAATGTTTTCTTCATCCATATCCCCCTTTTCAAATGACGAGGAAGAGTTCCCCCACCCTCACTGTCATTTTAAAACATATAAGGATCGAATTAGAAGAAAAGTGACTTCATCAACTGTTTTATGAGCTGATTTTTCTGAAATAGTTGTAGATTCGTTTTAATTTGACCTCATGTTTTCCTTTTGGACTTTCCATCATGCCAAACTCAAAGAACTTTACAGGTTTGATTCCGACATATTGTAAGAGGGCTCGTTTCATTAACATCTTGTGTGCATTTTGCAAAAAGAATAAAGGGTAGTTGGTTGGCCCTTGCATCGTCGATACACAAACAGCGTTTTTTCCTTTTAACAGTCCTTCTGGAAGCAGCCCGCCTGTTTGACGATAAGCAAAATTCGCAGCAAACATACGATCAATAAAACCAAGCAGCATGGCTGGCGGTCTTCCCCACCAAATAGGATATACGAACACGATTTTGTCCGCCCATTTGATCTTCTCCTGATACTCCCGAATGTCAGGTTCCTTATGCATGTCACGTCTTTTTTTCTCTTCATTAAAAATCAACACAGGATCAAATTCTTCTTTGTATAAATCGATGATTTTTACTTCATGAATCAGTGGGTTTTCTTCACTGCCTTTCATTATTTTTTTTAAAAAAGCACCATTTAAACTATTGTGATGAGGGTGAGTATAAATAATGAGTACATTCATGTGTCGGCTCCTTTTGTTATCATTTGATAACTAAAGGATATACCCTCCTCATTTAGTTGTCAAATGATAATTGTTTTTTGATAATAATTTTGGTATGTTACATAGGAGGTGATAAACATGAAACATCCCCATTTCTTCAAGGAATTCGTAGCATTTGCTTCTACTTTTTCAGAGCTGAAGCACGCCCTGATGAACAAAGTCAAACCAGCTGACCTAACAACCTTACAATACTTAATTCTAGAGCAGCTAGCAGTCAGCGAACCGCTTACGCCTAGTGAAATTGCCGACTGTCAGCACATGTCTCTTCCAAATGTCAGCAGAGAACTAAAAAAACTGCATGAAAAACAATTTATAGATAAAAAGGAAGACAAAGATGATAAGCGAAAGCATGTGATCATGCTGTCTGACAAAGGTCGTGCCTGTATGAACGAAGCCTTCCAGCATATCGAAAGGATGCTATTAGACAGCCTATCTTCCTCGGATATAGAACAACTGGATGATATCGTACAAGCACTCCGTCTTTTAAATCAAACGATCTTTAAAAAATGACCTGATAAAAAAAGCATGAGCGCTGCGCTCATGCAAAGGTTGCTAAACTCAAAAATACAAAAAACGCGCGGACTCTAATCCGCCCAAACGCTTCTCTCTTTTTTCTCTATGTACCTTTATACAATCAATTGATACGCAATATATAACGCGACAAGCCAGATCATGACCGCTGAAGCTTTATTGATACGGTTCATCCACTTGCCGTTTGTATCTAACTTCCCTAGCATTTTCCCTAAAAGAGCGAGCCCATTAAACCATAACCAGGACACGATGATACAAGCGAGTGTAAATGCCAGTTTTTCTGTCCCGCTATATTGAAGCGAATTTGTTCCAATCACACCAATTGTATCGAGAATGGCGTGGGGATTTAAAAGTGAAACTGAACAGGCAAAGACAATTTGCTTTCTCGCAGGCATGAATTCCTGCTTCTCTTTATCATCTGATAATGAGCTTGTGTTCCACACGGACCATCCCATATAAACTAAAAAACAAAACCCAATGAGATAAAGACCGATTTGCAGTATAGGAATGGTGAACACCACAACTGAAACACCTATGACAGCTAACGCAATTAATAGTGTGTCACAAAGAGCAGCAGTGATAACGACAGGTAAGGCCTGATATAATCGCGGCTGAAGCGCTCCTTGCTGAAACACAAATACATTTTGTGCGCCCAATGGTAAAATGAGGCCAAAGGCAAGCACAATTCCATGAATGATGGCAATGAACATCTTCTGACAATCTCCTTTTCCAGCAATTCCTACACATTTTAACATAGAACATCATGATCCAACGAATTTGATTTTCCGTACAAAAAAAGCGCTGGATGCTTTCCATCCAAACGCTTTTCGTTTATTCATCATGATCCTTTTCGTGCAAGCTCTCTTTCTCTCAGCTCGACACGGCGGATTTTCGCTGACGGTGTTTTTGGCAGTTCGTCAATGAATTCAATTTCTCTTGGGTATTTGTAAGGTGCTGTTGTGTTTTTCACATGTGTTTGCAGCTCTTTGATCAGCTCATCACTTTGTGCTGTTCCATCACGCAGGACGACATATGCCTTCACGATTGATCCTCTGATTTCATCTGGGCTAGCCACGACCGCACATTCTTTGACTGCTGGGTGTTTAATCAGTGCATCTTCTACTTCAAACGGCCCAATGGTATAGCCTGAGCTGACGATGATATCATCTCTGCGGCTTTCAAACCAGAAGTATCCATCTTCATCTTTTTTCGCACGGTCACCGGTAATAAAGTAATTCCCGCGGCGCTGCGCCTTTGTACGCTCTTCATCTTTGTAGTATTCCTTAAATAGAGCCGGCGTTTCGAGATGTACCGCAATGTCACCAACTTCTCCAGGAGCGCATACGCTGCCGTCCTCATCAATGATGTCGACTTCGTTTCCAGGTGTTGGTTTTCCCATACTGCCTGGCTTGATGTCCATTCCTTTTAGGACCCCTACGAGCAGTGTGCTTTCTGTTTGGCCATAGCCATCTCGTACTTCTATATCGAAATGCTTTTTGAATGTATCAATGACTTCACGGTTCAGCGGCTCTCCCGCAGAAACGGCACTATGCAGCTTTGGCAGCTCATACTGACTCAAATCATCTACTTTCGCCATAAAACGATATTCTGTCGGCGTACAGCATAGGACATTGATTTCATTTTTTTGAAGCAGCTCTAAGTACGTATTTGGATTGAATTTCCCTCCGTATACAAAGCCTTCTGCGCCACTTCCTAGCACAGATAAGAGAGGGCTCCACACCCACTTTTGCCAGCCTGGTCCTGCTGTCGCCCACACTTTATCCCCTTCATTAATGGAGAGCCATGCTTTGGCAGCTGTGCGTAAATGTGCATATGCCCAGCCGTGTGTATGAACAACCCCTTTTGGATGACCTGTCGTACCAGATGTATAGGATAAGAACGCCATGTCTGTACGTGTTGTTGGAGCCATTTGCAGCTCGCTTGATTGTTGATCCTTTTGCGCTAGAATATTTGCCCAGCCATGACCGTTTTCACCGATTGAGAATGTTTTAAAATCGTTTGGCTGATTGGTTCCGTCGAACGATTGAATGAATGAAGAGTAAACAATCGCTCCCTTTGCTTCTGCATGTTCAATTCGGTAATCTAAATCTTTTGCACGCAGCATTTCTGAACAAGGAATGACGACCATTCCTGTTTTCAAGATTGCTAAATAAATGCTGTATGCCTCTAGCATGCGCGGCACCATCACAATGATTTTATCGCCTTTTTTAAAGCCTGCATTTAATAATACATGACCAATTTTATTTGCTTCTTCCACTAAAGCTGCATACGTCACATGCGCTTCGTGATCATTTCCATCCTGCCAGTGCAGGGCCATTTTCTCCTTGTCATGACTGAACGCTTCAATCTCACTGACTAAGTTATATTGTTCTGGTGCAATTAAGTCTTCTCTTTTCATGGTACAGCTCCTTTTAGCCTCTTTCTATGAAACGAAACATGTTTCAATTTACCTATTCTAACACTCATAACTGAAAAATGCTTGAATTAGGACCTACTCCTAGTATTATGCCATAATTTTTTTTATCCGTCTTCTTTTTCAGAAATATTCAAACTATTTTTATGTACAAAAATAAAAGAGCGGGAATGATCCCGCTCCTAAGCCATAGCTTTTTAATTGTGTGTCTTAGAAAGATCCGCCACCCATATGTTGTTGAGCGTAAGATACAAGACGCTTAGTGATTTCTCCACCAACTGATCCGTTAGCGCGAGATGTTGTTTCTGCACCAAGGTTTACACCGAATTCAGAAGCGATTTCGTACTTCATTTGGTCGATTGCTTGTGCAGCGCCTGGTACTACTAATTGGTTAGAACTGCTTTGTCTGTTTTGTTGAGCCATGTGTTCTCACCTCCTTGTGAATATAGAATGTGTAGAAACACATGACTTCATACGATTGATTTCATGGTAATTATTATGAAATTTTTATTTTAGAATAAATCAGCGAATTCGTCTGCCGCTTTCTTCTCATTTGTGACGATGATCGTTTCAATTTGCTCCACTGCCTCATCGAGCATCGGCTCAAAATCAGCAAAGCTTTCGTAGCGTTCTACTTTCTCAAGCTTTGGTTTTGTTTTAGGAGATGGCGGCGTAAAGATCGTGCAGCAATCCTCGAAAGGCTGAATGCTTGTATTGTAAGTGCCAATTCGTCTCGCTTCATCAATAATGTCATTTTTATCAACAGCAATGAGCGGGCGAATGATTGGTGTATTGGTTACATGGTTAATGGCATACATGCTTTCAAGTGTCTGACTTGCGACTTGTCCAAGGCTTTCACCGGTAATAATCGCAAGGGCATCACGCTTCGCTCTTAATTTATCAGCTATTTTCAGCATCATTCTTCTTGTTGATGTCATCGTATAGTTTTCAGGTACCTGTTTGTGAATCAGCTCTTGAATTTTTGTAAAAGGAACGATGTGAAGCTTCACTTCGCCTCCATATGCAGCTAAACATTCTGCAAGATCAATGACCTTTTGCTTGGCACGTTCGCTTGTATATGGGGGGCTAAAGAAATGTACAGCCTCAATTTGAATTCCGCGTTTCATCGCTTGATAGCCAGCAACTGGGCTGTCAAAGCCGCCTGAAAGCATGAGCATCGCTCTTCCGCTTGAACCTACCGGCAAGCCGCCTGCACCCTTGACATCTTTAAATGTAATGTATGTTGCATGTTCTCTTATTTCAATGCGCAAATGTACATCCGGCTGTTTGACATTGACCGTTAAGTTTTCCGTATTCTTCAGCACATGTCCGCCAATTTCCCGGTTCATTTCATTTGAATCAAGTTCAAATTGCTTATAAGAGCGTTTCGTTGAGACCTTAAATGTATTTCCTTGTTTATACACTTCCTGTACCGCTGTTAAAGACGCTTCTTTAATGGCACCGAGGTTTGTCTCACATTTCACCGCAAGACTAAAGCTCTGAATGCCAAATACACTTTTGAGCTGTTCTGAAATCGGTTCAGGATTTTCTCCGTTCAGCATGATCGTGATGCGGTCTCTGTCAGATGCATACTTTAATGCTTCAAAGTCTTTCAATACAAACCGGATATGCTGCCTTAGTTTTTCTATAAATTTCTTTCTATTCTTCCCTTTTGTTGAAATCTCACCAAAACGGACTAAAATATGATCATATTTCATGCTGTTATCTCATTCCTTTTAGTTTTTTTACACTTTGTGCGATCGATGTGATGATTTGCGGCGCTAGCTCTGGTCCTTGGCCATATGTCAAACTGATTCTCATACTGCTTTTGGCCACTTCTTCTGCTTTCCCCATAGCTAGCAGCACACGACTTGGCTCTTTTTTCTTGGCTGAGCAAGCAGATGTTGTAGAGACATACATGCCTTCTTTTTCAAGCATATGGAGAAGGACCTCAATTTGGATACCTGGTACTGAAAAATTTACAATGTGCGGCGCACTTTGCATCAGCGGTGTGTTGATGACAATACCTTCTATTTCTCCAAGCTGTTTTTGCAGCTGAGTTTTCAGCGCCTGCATCTCATCATGATGCTTTTCAAGATGTTCAAATGATTGTTTCATGGCTTTTGCTAAACTGACAGCACCAGCAGGGTTTTCAGTACCTGAACGTAGCCCTAATTCCTGCTCTCCTCCTGTGATGAAAGGGGCAAGCACAATATCTTTCTTTAAAAAGAGGGCGCCTGTTCCCTTCAAGCCGTGAATCTTGTGGCCTGACAACGTCAAAAGATCAATATCCGTCTCTTTAGACAGGGGAACCTTACCGATTCCTTGTACGCCGTCGACATGAAAAATTGCCTCTTTGGCATACTTTCGAATGATGATGGCTGCTTCCTCTATCGGCTGGATCGCGCCTGTTTCATTGTTTACATGCATGAGACTGACAAGCACTGTATCAGGGCGTAGCACTTCTTTTAAATGATTCATATCTGCATGGCCATGCTCATTTACTTGAATATAGGAGATTTCAAAACCAAATAAAGCCTTCAGCTGTTCAAACGATTCGATGACAGAGGGGTGTTCAATTGCTGTTGTCACAATATGTTTCCCCCGATTCATTTTGGCGAGAGCTGCTCCTTTAATGGCGATGTTATTTGCTTCTGTTGCACCAGAAGTAAAAATAATCTCATATTGTTTCAAGCCTGTATAGTGACGCATTTGTTTTCTCGTTTCACTTAGCAAGCGACTCGCATCAATTCCGAGCTGATGAAGTGAAGACGGATTCCCAAAAAAACGCTCACTCACTTGATGATATACTTGTAAAACCTCAGGGTACGGTTTTGTTGTTGCACTATTATCGAGATAAATCATACTTGGACTCCTTACAAAAAGCTTTAAAAATAATTGCATTTATATGTTACCATAATGAAGTCAGACAGAGAATTTTCTGAAAATGGCAGTTGACAACTTTTCATTTTCACTATATCATCCATAGTGCAATTGTCACATTAACACCTGAAATTGTCAGAATATTTTAAGTTGACACACTACACTGATTAAGGAGGAACTATTTTGAAAAATAGTTTAAGTATAAAAGAGACATTAGCCATTGGTTTAATGCTTTTTGCATTATTCTTTGGCGCAGGAAATATGATTTTCCCGCCTGTCCTTGGACAATATGCAGGTGAGAATGTTTGGCTTGCTATCGGTGGATTTTTACTCACAGGAGTTGGTCTTCCGCTTCTAGGAGTTATTGCTATTGCCCTTACAGGTACCGGTGCAAAAGGCCTTGCGGATAAAGCCCATCCTATATTTGGAACCATTTTCACTGTCATTCTGTATTTATCCATAGGACCATTTTTTGCTATCCCGCGAACAAGTACGGTTTCTTACGAGATTGGATTAGCACCGTTTCTGTCAGGGGCACAATCCACTTCATGGATACCGCTATTCATCTTTACCGTAGTGTTTTTCACTATTTCATATCTGCTTGCTTTAAATCCTTCAAAGCTGGTTGATCGAATTGGTAAAATTTTGACACCGATCTTATTAACTGTTATTGCCATTATTGTCATTAAAGCCATTGCTACGCCAATGGGAATGATCGGTGCTCCTGATACAACCTATGAGGCAAACCCGCTCTTTACTGGATTTTTAGAAGGCTATAAAACAATGGATGCTCTTGCTTCTCTCGTATTTGGAATCGTTGTTGTGACAGCTGTTAAAGAAAGAGGCATCACAGAGCGCAAATCTCTTGCGGCGGCCTGTATAAAAGCTGGTCTTGTTGCAGCAGCTGGACTAGCACTAGTGTATATCTCGCTTGCTTATGTCGGTGCTTCAAGTCCTGATACAACCGGAATGGTTGGGGCAAATGAAGGCGGCAAACTGCTTTCACTATCAGCAAACTTTTTATTGGGTTCTGCTGGTAACATTGTCCTTGGTGCAGCCATTTTATTTGCTTGTCTCACAACAAGTGTTGGGCTTGTCTCATCATGCGGCGAATATTTTTCAAAGCTTTTCCCAGCACTTTCTTATCGCACAGTCGTACTCATTGTTTCTTTATTTAGCACATTGGTTGCAAACCTTGGACTGGCACAAATCATCTCTCTATCGGTCCCTGTACTCGTAGCAATATATCCACTGGCAATTGTCATTATTTTATTGTCATTCGTTGACCGCTGGATTAACGGCAGACGAGTGATTTATGTAGTATCCCTCATCTTTACTGGTTTCTTTTCCATCATTGATGGATTATTAGCTGCCAAAATCAATCTCGGTGGGTTGCCTGACATCTTGGATTCAATCATACCGTTTTACGATTTAGGCATTGGCTGGATCGTACCAGCTATTATCGGTGCTGTGGTTGGTTTACTTATTTCGATGTTTACCAGTCCACCGGAACAGCTCGCCTCTTAGTCATCGAGAGCCGCAACATCTCCTTCTTCTTTGGAAGGGGATGTTTTTTTATTGTCCTCCATATACTAAAATAGAAAAATTCATGACTTTTGTACGAAAACACATGTTGACATCAGACGTACATCCTTTATAATTAGTGAATGTTAATGAAGAACGGTTTTAGCAACTAATTAACAGAATATTTCAACATAATATTGGAGGCTTTATATTCAATGAAGGCAACATTGTCGACGAAAGATACAGTTATTATCGGTTTTATGCTATTTGCTCTATTCTTCGGCGCCGGAAATATGATTTATCCACCAGAGCTTGGGCAATATGCTGGCACAAATGTATGGAAAGCAATGGGCGGATTTTTATTAACAGGTGTCGGTTTACCTCTTCTAGGGATTATTGCGATCGCTTTAACAGGTCGAGATGCGAAAGGATTAGCTGATAAAGCTCACCCAGCTTTTGGAACAGCGTTTACCGTCATTTTATATTTATCTATTGGGCCGCTTTTCGCTATTCCTCGTACAGGAACGGTTTCATATGAAATTGGTGCATTACCCTTTTTAGCAGGTGTACCAGCTTGGCTCTCACTTCTTTTATTCACACTTGTCTTTTTTGGTATTACGTATTATCTTGCTCTAAATCCAACGAAGATTGTGGATCGTGTAGGGAAAGTGTTAACACCGATTAAATTTACGATTATTTTTATTATTATTGTCAAAGCCATTTTAACGCCGATGGGCGCCGTTGGCACACCTGATGTATCCTATAGCAATGGATCATTTTTCAAAGGATTTTTAGAGGGCTATAAAACAATGGATGCTCTTGCTTCTATTGTGTTTGGGGTTGTTGTCATCAACGCCATTAAAGGACGCGGTGTGACAAGTAAAAAGGCACTGACTTCTGCTTGTATCAAAGCGGGTCTGATTGCAGCTTGCGGATTAACATTTGTTTATCTGTCTCTTGCTTATTTAGGCGCTTCAAGTACACACGCCATTGGTTTTGTTGGAGATGGCAGTAAAATCTTGGCTCAGTCTTCTCAATTCCTATTTGGCAGTTTAGGAAATATTGTGTTGGGTGCTGCGATTACGGTTGCTTGTTTAACAACAAGTATCGGTCTCGTTACATCATGCGGAGAGTATTTCTCAAATTTATTACCTAAACTTTCTTATAAAATGGTCGTCACACTGGTGACTTTATTTAGTTTTATCATTTCAAATTTTGGACTTGCTCATATTATTGCTTTCTCTGTACCGGTTTTAACAGCGATTTACCCGCTAGCGATTGTGATCATTGTATTGTCGCTGGCAGACAAATGGATTGGTCATAGAAGACCTGTTTATGCCCTTACTTTGATTTTAACTGGCTGCGTCAGTTTGTTTGACGGCTTAGTAGCGGCGAAACTCCCGATTGGTCCGGTGGAGGATCTCTTTCAAACGATATTACCTTTATATGACCTTGGCATTGGCTGGATTGGTCCTGCTATTTTCGGGGTTGTCATTGGGCTTATTCTTTCCCTTTTCACTTCTTCTGCTTCTGAAAAGCGGGAGAAACAAGCATCTTAATAGAAAAAAGCTGAAGTCCAGTTACAGGACTTCAGCTTTTTTATTGATGCTGATACTTTTTTTCTTGCTGAGCCAACAGCTTCTGAACGGCTCCTGGTGATGCTTTTTCAACAGCCGCTGCTGCTATATCAAATGATCCGTTGTAATCGTAAGCATAAAATCTTCGTTCTGCCTCTTTTAATTGTTCTGAAAGAATATGGTTTTGGCTTCTAAAACGATTGCCGTATTGAATGATTCGTTCAATTTGATCCACTTTACTAAGCATTTCTTCTGTCTCATCCACAACATTTCTCACTGTATCTGAGGCTTCTTTTAATTGTTGGTTCACTGCCGGCATGTTGAGCGGCAGGTTTTCCAGCTGCTCGTGCACTTGCTGAATCATCTCCTGCGCTTTTTCAGCCCGCCCTTTCATCTCAGCAGGTACACCCGGGATATTGCTTTTATGCAGCTGGCGTACTATATCTGTCAGCATAGTTTTGAGATCGGCCAGTGTTTCTCTCGCTTGTAATTCTTCTTTTCTTAATGATTGAAGATGATCTTTAAACGTGTCATGCAATGCTTTTGCATCATCGATAAAGGTCTCCAGCTGATTGATTTCATCCATTAATAATGAATATGCCACATGGTCACGATCAAGCTTCTCGCGAATTTGTTTCATCAGCTTTTCAATTTCTTCTAAGCGTTTTTCGAATGCCTTCTGTTGGTCGAGCTCTCCAGCTGTCAGCTTGTAGCTTTCTTTCACAAGTGCCGTTTCTGCCTTTGTTTGTGTGTGATCTTGTTCGAGCTTTTCAAATGCTTCTGTGAGCTCAGGCATTTTGCTCTTGATTTCCTGACCTGCTTCTACTTCCGCCTCCAGCTGATCATACAGCGTATGAATTGCGTCGTCGATCATTTGCAGGGTGCTTGATGCCTCATCTAAGTTGAGTTCATCAATGAGCAGCTTCTCCGCACGGGTCAGCTGTTTATTTAAGTTCTCCAGCTCTTTTGTCATCTGGATGTGCTCTAGCTTGTAGCCTTTGTCTGTCATTTCTTGATATCCGTCTTTCAGCTTCGTCAGCTGACCTGGTACGGTTTGTTTGCAGTCTGCAATAAGCTTTGGTACATCATTGATATACAGTTGAAGCTGGTCAAGTCTGCGGTCTTGCTCAAGCAAAATCTTTCTTGCTTGCATGTAGTTTCCGTTTTCTGTCTCTTCCTCGTACTGCTTGATCCCTTCCCAGGCCTCATCTAAGTCCTGCTCCATTTTGTCATAAAGGGTGCCATATAAATGGCTGTACGCAAGCAGATTTTTTCGAACCGTTTGATATTGCTCTTTGACCTTTTCAATGTCCTTGCGATTTTGCTCCTCGCTTGTGACAAGGTCTGCAATTTCTTTTAAAATGTCTTCAATGTTCGAATCAGCAGCACTCAGCAAATCCTCAATATGTGCAAGAACCTGCTTGGCTTTGGAGAATCGATATTTATCAGAATACTCTTCTGCATCATATAGTAACTCCTCTACCTTTGGAAGATGGGCCGTGACGATATCGTCCCACTCTGCACGCCATCTTTCAAAAAATTGCTCTGTTTCTCCGGTCATTTTTAAGTGTTTGATTTTTGAAATTTCTTCTACAATTGATCTGTTTAAAATTTCAATTTTCCATGCTTCCAATCGGTCAATCTCTTTATATATATTTTTTCGCAGGAAATAACCGACTGAAAATAAAGCAAGCAAAATGACAATTAAACCGATGATAAACTCCATAATGAGCCCCCTTGTTGTGATCTAAATGATGTCAGGGTAAAAGTGTCCCGAGTAGACCTGAGAACCCTTTCGTGTCCGCTTTGCATTTGTTTTTTTATAAACAGGATCGTATGTTTTTCCAATACCATCCATTCACGGTTTTATGTATGTTGTTCAAGAAAGTATTTGAGCGCTTTCTATCATTTGATCACACGAATCCACGTGACCTGCTTTTATGTATGCGGAAGCTGTCGTTTTCATTGTTATTATGATACCATGTAACCAGCATTTTTGGTCATGATTTTTCATTATTTTCGCTGATAAACATCACGTTTTTCAAAATATCGACAAGAGGTGACGACATGCTAAAGCAAGATGCACATCTACATACACCGTTTTGCCCGCACGGCTCGCTTGATTCTTTTCATTCTTATATTGAAAAAGCCATCAAAAAGGGATTTGATTCCATAACCTTTACCGAGCATGCCCCTCTGCCTCCATCGTTTCGAGATCCAACACCAGAGCAGGATAGTGCCATGAAGCTCCAAGACCTTGAATCGTATGTAACGAAATTGGATCAGCTGAAACACGAATACAAAGGACAATTAATAGTAAAAACTGGGCTTGAGGTTGACTATATCAAAGAGTATGAAGAGGAAACAAGTGCCTTTTTAGACTGCTACGGTCCAGAACTAGACGATAGCATTTTATCTGTTCACTTTCTTCCTGCTGGCGATGATTATATTTGCCTTGATTTTGACGAGCATGCCTTCCAGCAGCTAATAAGCGTCTATGGCAGCATCGAACAGGTCTATCAAAGCTACTATGACCAAATTCATTCTTCTATTCTATCATCTTTAGGTCGCTATAAGCCAAAGAGAATCGGTCATATCACCCTTGTACAGAAATTCAAACAGCTTTTCCCATATGAGATGCCGCCTGCACTTTGTCAAAAGGTCACCCTTTGTCTTGAAGAAACGGCAAAAAAAGGTATGTCCTTAGATTTTAATACATCAGGTCTTCGTAAAACATATGCCAGAAGTATCTATTTAGATCAATGGATGATTGACTTTGCGAAACAGAAAAAAATTCCGCTCATATTCGGGTCTGATGCCCATCAAGCGGAAGATCTCGGATATGCTTATGATCAATTCGAAGACATCATGAGTTTTAATTGAGATTCTAATGCCTGCTTTTTGGGTTCTAGTAAATGATGAAGTGATCGGCTCAGTTCCTTAAAATACATTTGATAGAAATAAGGCTCACTTGGATTCAAATAAAGCACCTCCGTTAAATATTGCGGCTGTAAATAGGGCATCATGAGTAGTGATTTCAGCTGGATCATGAACGATGAGAGTGAGAGCTGCTCACAAATCACATGGGTGCTTTTTCCTTTTTCGATGATGAGCTGAAACAAATATTTTTCTTTTGTTAAATAGGTCGACATAATTTCTCTAATGAGCGTCGAATCAATCGTCACCTCTCGATAAACGAAACGGGTTAATTGACGGTGCTTGTGCTGATAAGATAAAATATCAAAAACCACTTGAAGTAAACATTCTTTTGCGTGACGGGTTTCCATGTGATGGATATGTGATTCAATCATGTGAATGTAGCCTTCATAAAAATCAGATACGAGCTGCTCAAGCAGCCCTCCTTTTCCTTGAAAGTAATAAGATATGTGGGCAATGTTGACGTTTGCTTCCTTTGCAATCTCACGGACAGAGGTTCCAGAAAATCCTTTTTGGTTAAAAAGTCTGATGGCAGCTTCAATAATACGGTCTTTTGTTTGCACGGTTGTTGATGCTTTCATCCGCTCACCCCTCTTCATGTGTACATACTTCAAGATGAAGGCGGAAGTTCCTTTTATAATTGCTCGACAAATCCCACATGCGAGACGCAAGTTATGTATTTTTGAGATAGAAAGTAGGAGATTTTCATGTTTCATGTCGAAAAACAGTCTGGCGATCCATCAAAAGACTATCAATTGCTAGTTAAACAGGTCGAAGCCATTACAGATGGTGAGCCTGATCTGATTGCCAACCTGGCAAATGCTGCGGCGCTATTGTATCATTCACTCCCAGAGGTCAATTGGGCAGGATTTTATTTAGCAAAAGGCGGCGAGCTTGTGCTCGGACCGTTTAACGGACTGCCTGCATGTGTGCGTATCCCATCTGGAAAAGGTGTTTGCGGTACTGCGTTTGCAACAGGTGAAGTCCAGCGTATCGCTGATGTGCATGCATTCCCTGGACATATCGCATGTGATGCAGCATCTCAATCTGAAATTGTCGTTCCACTCAAGGTAAATGGACAGATCATTGGGGTACTCGACATTGACAGCCCCGTGAAAGACCGTTTCAATGAAGTAGATGAAACCTACTTAATTCAATTTACTGAGGTGCTCCAAAAGGCGTTATCCGCCTCTACAGATGCGTAATTTTACAAAAAAGCAGGCACATTGTCTGCTTTTTTATTTTTCTTCGCATGACGTGAAGCATCATCTCTGTCTCTAAATAGGTTGACTTCTCCTATCCAGCGTCATATAATAGAGTTTGTGTGAAATATGGCAGCCTTTTTGTTCGGCTTTTTTGTATCATTTTGTTCCTTCTATATGAAGGTGCATCTTGTAACTCCCTGCTGCTGGAGCGAGGATGCATGAAAACATAATGACAGAAAAGACAAAGAACAGACGGTTTTTATTTTTCACAAATAAAAACAAATAAGGAGGAGTCACATTATGGCTCGCTATACAGGTCCAAGTTGGAAGATTTCCCGCCGTTTAGGCATTTCATTAAGCGGAACAGGTAAGGAACTTGAAAAACGCCCTTACGCTCCAGGCCCACATGGTCCAGGACAACGCAAAAAACTATCTGAATACGGTTTACAATTACAAGAGAAGCAAAAGCTTCGTCACATGTACGGTGTCAACGAACGTCAATTCCGTACACTATTTGACAAAGCTGTTAAACTTCCTGGTAAACAAGGTGAAAACTTCATGATTCTTCTTGAAACTCGCCTTGACAACCTAGTATACCGTCTTGGCCTTGCTCGTACTCGCCGCCAAGCTCGTCAGCTAGTCAACCATGGTCACATCCTTGTTGATGGAAGCCGTGTAGACATCCCATCTTTCTCTGTGAAACCGGGTCAAACGATTGCTCTTCGTGAGAAATCTCAAAACCTTGCAGTTGTGAAAGAATCAGTTGAAGTAAACAACTTCGTTCCTGAATATCTTTCTTTCGATGCTGAAAAGCTTGAAGGAACTTTCACTCGTCTTCCAGAGCGTTCTGAATTAGCGCCTGAAATCAGCGAACAACTAATCGTTGAGTTCTACTCTCGTTAATTTCATTACTCTCTTAAAGAGAGATCAAACAAACCCTAGAGACCTTGATTGTTCAAGGTTTTCTAGGGTTTTTTGTTTGCATTCTCCTATGAACAAATGAATTTAAAACATATATTGGAAAACAAATCATTCACAACATGAGCAACGGGCAAGCATTCCAAAAAATAGTTTAAGAAGATATTCAAATGAAAATGTTTTTTTGAGGGCTTCTAAAGGCTCTCTACACATTTAAGTTAGTCTAACTTTTTAATAATAATAGAAGCGTTCACGTTTATTTGGGTTCCTCCTGCTAGAGTTTGAAGAGTAACTGCTGCTGCGGAAGTATGGTTTACAAGAGTAAGCGTGTCACCCGCTGCTAGAGCAAGGATTGCCTGACCGTTATTCTGTTGAGTACCAGCTCCTGAACCATAAACTGTGTTCGTCACAGGACCTCCATTTACAAATAAGGTGAATTGATTTGGCTCTACGCCAGAAACTGAAAAAGTAACCTCGTAGTTTCCTGGATTGGTGACTATAATTTGAGAAGTTCCAGGGGCATGTGTAATACCAGCAGTAATAATTCCAGTTGAGTCAAAAATCACCGGGGCTTCTAAAGCTACTGTTTCAGCACTTAGATTGTATATATATGCAAATTCAGCTAGCCCTGCACCTGTTGGGCCGGTGGCTCCCGTATCTCCGGTGGCTCCGGTGGCACCAGTTGCTCCGATATCTCCGGTGGCTCCCGTTGGGCCAGTTGCTCCCGTATCCCCTGTGGCTCCCGTGGCACCAGTTGCTCCGATATCTCCGGCGGCTCCCGTGGCACCAGTTGCTCCGATATCTCCGGTGGCTCCCGTGGCTCCGGTGACACCAGTTGCTCCGATATCTCCGGCGGCTCCCGTGGCACCAGTTGCTCCGATATCTCCGGTGGCTCCCGTGGCACCAGTTGCTCCGATATCTCCGGTGGCTCCCGTGGCACCAGTTGCTCCGATATCTCCGGTGGCTCCCGTTGCTCCAGTTGCTCCGGTATCTCCGGCGGCTCCCGTGGCACCAGTTGCTCCGATATCTCCGGTGGCTCCCGTTGGGCCAGTTGCTCCCGTGGCACCAGTTGCTCCGATATCTCCGGCGGCTCCCGTGGCACCAGTTGCTCCGATATCTCCGGTGGCTCCGGTGACACCAGTTGCTCCGATATCTCCCGCGGCTCCCGTATCTCCTGTGGCACCTGTTGCTCCGATATCTCCCGTGGCTCCCGTGGCACCAGTTGCTCCGATATCTCCCGTGGCTCCCGTATCTCCTGTGGCACCTGTTGGACCAGTCGCTCCCGTGGCTCCCGTATCTCCTGTGGCACCTGTTGGACCGGTCGCTCCCGTATCTCCTACGGCTCCTGCAGCCCCCGTGGCTCCCGTTGGACCGGTCGCTCCTGCGCCCGTGCCAGTGGCTCCTGTTGGTCCGGTCGCTCCTGTGGCTCCTCGAACCCCTCGTAATCCCCGTAATCCTCGTCGTCCTACAATTACTTTTGTTTCACAAATGATGCAACAGTTTGATTTTGATAGTTTATGTTTACAATAAGGGCATTTTTTATACTTATCACAACCCATCAGTTGTTCATCTCCTTTATCATTATTCATATGTTACATCAGTAAATAGGTGCAGATAAATAAAACGTACAAAGAATAAAGATAAGCGTAGAATAAATATAACTTTCCACAGTCTTCCAAAAGTCTTTTGGTTGTGAAAATTTGATTGTATTTTGCGCTAAATTTTTTCATGATGACTAGCCAGTCTCAAGAAGCTATCCAAAACCATATAATCTATCATAAAAAAATCCCCTAGAATTCTAGAGGATCTTTTGTTCCATGTTTCTCTCAAGTATAATCTTTTATTTTTCCATCAAATCACTAATCAATTGATCTGTAGTCATGACAGTAGCAAACTCATCATGCAATGTAGCAAGTGATAGCCGATGAATCATTTCGGGATCATAATATGTACCGTTTTGATCTGTTAGTCCAAAGGCGGCAACTGCATCTGAGATAAGGTACGTATCAAAGCCTAGATTGCCGCTCATTCTTGTTGTCGTTGACACGCAGTGAGGGGTTGTCAATCCTATGATCACGACCGTGTTAATATGGTTTGACCTTATCTGTTCCTCCAAGTTTGTGCCAATAAAGCTGCTGTTGACTTTCTTTCGTATCACTGTTTCTTCCTCTAGCGGTTTGGCGATATCTTTGAAGAAATGCCCTTCATTTGCCGGATGAAATAAGGAGTCCGGCTTGTCAGATGTATGCTGGATATGAATCACTGTCCAGCCTTTCTCTCTCCAAAACGTCAATAGACGACTGATATTCTTCTCTGCATCAAGGTTATTTCGTTCTCCCCATTTTTCATGCTCGAATGCCTTCTGTACATCCACAATGATTAAAGCCTTTTGCTTCTTCTGCACAAATGCCCACCTCCAAAAATTCTCGCTGACTATATGTAGTGTAAGGAATGGTGATCGATTTGTACATGCTTTTACTGATGTTTTGCCTGTTTTTGCATCAAAAAAACAAACCGCACACTGGCAACAATGTAATAGATACCAATGATCGATGTACAGTTGGACATCACCTCGCCTATTTGAACTGATTTAACAAACTTCATCCAGATGAAATAGATGAGGAGAAATGAACACGGAAAATAGAGAAAGTATCCGAAGAAATATTGCTAGAGTTTTTGCGTCAACGTTTTGCCTCCTTTAAAATTCTCTTCCATCAACTAGCAGCTGGCATATGTCCGATGACATCAAAAAAGACAGCACATGTCGCTGTCTTTTTTCATTTTTTAATTCGTATTCTGGCCCCCGCCGTTCAGCCCTTCTTTGATATACCCTTTGACTTGGCTTGAAGCTAATAGACCGATGTGACCAACGCCGTGAATGAGGACATTTCTTGCGCCAATTAAACGCGAGAGGCTGTTGACAACAATCATATCGGCTGAGCTATAGACAGATGTATAAAGAATTTTTTGATTTGGATCGGTGCCTGGTAATGCTCTGAGTGAAACGAGTCCATTCGCTCCACCAAGTGTGACGACGTTTTCAATTTTATCACCGCCGTCTAGATTCTTAATATAGTATAGCGTGTTCGCTCCGCCCATACTATGTGCCACAATATCTACTTTTTTGGCACCTGTTTTGCCTAGCACATCTTTGACGAATCTAGATAGACGCGGGCCATTGTTCAGGTTATTGCCTGTTTTGTCTATGAAATCGATGGCAAATAATTGGTTTCGATCCCACCCCTGTGATACCAAATAACTTTTAATCGAAGCAAAGTTATAAGACGCACCGCCCATACCATGTACCATCACAACCGGATTATGTTCAGCCGCTTTAATCTCTTTTGGCTGGATGAAGGCCATTGAACCAATCACCAATGCAAACGCAACAAGAATTTGCAAACTCCTTTTCTTAAAAAGAATCACTTTCATTCCCCCTAATTCATCTTATTCGACTCTATTTTACACAAGAAAAATATGTCAAAAAAGTGAACAAGGCACTGTTTGTTCATTCATTTTATAGAAAATAAATAATGAAAAAGCACCTTTGACTTTCTCAACGCCAATGCAAAAAGACTAGACAAAGTCTCTTTTAACAGTCTATTAGACTCTTCAAAGAGCACTCATCTCTCATTTTGCATAAAAAAGCAGCCGGCTCTCGCGGCCGGCTGCACATCATTCTTACTTGTAATTCACAAGGAAGTATTTCTTTTTCCCTCTTCTTAAGACGGTGAATTGGTTTTCAATTCGGTCTTCAGCTGAAAGGACATAGTCTTTATCTGTTTGTCTCTCTCCGTTGATGGAAACTGCACCATTTGTGATGTCTTCACGTGCTTGACGTTTTGATGGAGACAGTTTTGATTCAACAAGGACATCGACAAGTGTTAATTCTTCTGTGCTGCTTTTCTCCATTGATGGAACATCTTTAAAGCCTACTTTGACTTCTTCGGCTGAAAGAGATTTGATCTCGCCTTTGAATAGCGCATTTGAGATGTTGACCGCCTGTTCTAGTGATTCACGGCCATGTACAAGTGTTGTGACTTCCTCTGCTAGACGGCGCTGCGCTTCACGTTTTTCAGGTGCTGTTTGCACTTTTTCTTCGTACGATGCGATCTCTTCTTTCGATAAGAACGTAAAGTATTTTAAGTATTTCACGACGTCACGGTCATCTGTGTTGATCCAAAATTGGTAGAACTCATAAGGAGACGTTTTTTCTTTATCTAACCAGATGGCGCCGCCTTCTGTTTTACCGAACTTCGTGCCATCTGCTTTAGTGACAAGCGGCATCGTTAGACCGAATGCTTTCGCCCCTTCTGCTTCAGACTTACGGATCAGCTCAAGCCCAGATGTGATATTTCCCCACTGGTCGCTTCCGCCGATTTGCAGCTGACAGTTTTCATTTCTGTAAAGGTTTAAGAAGTCTAAAGATTGCAGGATGACGTAGCTGAACTCTGTGTACGAAATCCCTGTCTCGATACGTGAGCTCACGATATCTTTTGCCAGCATGAAGTTCACACCGAAGTTCTTTCCAATATCACGAAGGAACGTGATGACATTCATTTGACTGATCCAGTCGTAGTTATTCACGATAACGGCTGGGTTCTCGCCTGCTTCAAAATCAAGAAATTGCGACAGTTGTCCTTTGATTTTATCTGACCACTGCTCTACGATTTCTGCTGGGTTTAGTGAACGTTCTGCTTTTTTGAAGCTAGGATCGCCGATCAGTCCAGTCGCGCCGCCAACGAGAGCAATCGGGTGATGGCCCGCTTCCTGGAATCTGCGTAATGTTAAAATCGGTAATAGATGACCAATGTGCAAGCTGTCGGCTGTCGGATCAAAGCCGGAGTACAGCTTGATTTTTTCTTCTGCTAATAATTTTGTTAAACCTTCTTCATCGGTTTGCTGCTGAATTAATCCTCTGAACGATAACTCTTCCATCAATTGACTCATATCCAATTCTCCTTTTTTTACAATTCAACATAAAAAACGCCCCTTCGAATGAACGAAGGGACGATATATATATCGCGGTACCACCCTGCTTAAAAGACAACAAATCACATCTTTTCACTTACACTGATAACGGACAGATCCGTTCTTTCACTAATCAGGGCAGCCTGCATGCTCCTTTTCGTAAAAGCGGTTCGTGAGGGTAATTCGAATATCTCTTTGTACTGACTCGCACCAGCCGTCAGTTCTCTTGGACAGGGAAAGATGATTCTACTGAATCTCAGTCAAAACCTTTACATATTCAACTAAAGTCATTTTTAACATACTTTTGATATCAAGTCAACTGACGGAAAAAATTAATCTTCCATTGTCGATAGGTCGCCAGCCGGTAAATTCAGCTCCCACGCCTTTAGCACACGTCTCATAATTTTCCCGCTTCGCGTTTTTGGCAGTTTGTCTTTAAACTCGATTTCTCTCGGTGCCGCATGTGCAGCGAGTCCTTTTTTCACAAACGTACGAATTTCTTCTTTCAGCTCATCAGTCGGCTCATAACCGCTTCTAAGTGCAATGAATGCTTTAATAATTTCGCCGCGGACTGGATCTGGTTTTCCAATGACACCAGCCTCTGCAATGGCCGGATGTTCAACCAGCTTGCTTTCCACCTCAAAAGGACCGACCCGCTCTCCTGACGTCATGATCACATCATCCACACGTCCCTGGAACCAAAAGTATCCGTCTTCGTCCATATAAGCTGAATCTCCTGAAACATACCAATCTCCCGGCATAAAGTAAGATTCATATTTTTCAGGATTGTTCCAGATCGTATGCATCATAGACGGCCAGCCTTTTTTGATGGCAAGGTTGCCCATCCGGTATGGGGGAAGTTCATTTCCGGCATTATCCACAATCGCAGCCTCTACGCCTGGAATCGGTTTCCCCATCGAGCCTGGTTTGATGTCCATGCATGGATAATTACAAATCAGCTGTGCACCGGTTTCAGTCATCCACCAAGTGTCGTGAATTCGTTTGCCAAATACAGCGTCTCCCCACCTGATGACTTCTGGATTTAGAGGCTCACCTACACTTAACACGTGACGGAGCGAGCTGAGATCATATTTTTGAATGAGATCATCGCCTGCCCCCATCAACATTCTAAAGGCGGTCGGCGCACTGTACCAAACGGTCACACCTAGTGATTCAATCGTTTCATACCACGTATCAGGGTTAAATCTGCCGCCTAAAATGACATTCGTCGCCCCATTTAACCACGGTGAAAAAATGCCGTACACTGTGCCTGTTACCCAGCCTGGGTCAGCTGTACACCAGTAGACGTCGTCTTCTTTCAGATCAAGCACCCATTTACCAGTCTGGTCTTGCTGCACCATTGCGCCATGGACATGCAGCACACCTTTTGGCGTACCTGTGGACCCTGACGTGTAATGAAGCAGAAAGCCGTCTTTTTCATCCATCCATTCAATTTCAAGGTCCTTAGCCGCCTGCTCAAAAGCCTCTTCGTAATGGATTGTCCGAACGCCATCGACGTCCTCCTTTTCACCGCCGACAATGATGACGGATTCAAGCTTCGGAAGCTCTGCAAACGGAATTCGTTCAAGCAGATCCGGCGTTGTCACAATGACCTTCGCCTCGCTATTTTCTAAACGGTCTTTGACCGCACCTTTCATAAATGCCTCAAATAACGGACCAACGATCGCACCAATTTTGACTGCGCCAAGCAGAAGAAAATAGAGCTCTGGTGATCTTGGCATAAAGATAAATACGCGATCCCCTTTTTGCACATGCGCCTTTTCTCGGAATAGATTTCCCGCTTTATTTGTGTTGATTTTCATATCCCTGAACGTATACTTTTCATCCCGCTGTGAATCTTTGTAGTGAAGCGCCACCTTGTTCTTACGAAACGAATCCGCATGTCTGTCAATCGCTTCATAGGCTGCATTTATGTTTCCTGTTTCATACCATGAGAAGTTTTTTCTTGCTTCCTCCCATGAAAATTCTTTGTATGCCTGCTCATAATCATTTAAATGATAGTTCCCTTTTACTGATGGTAGCGTTTCCACTTTCATCAAACAGTCCCCCTTTGCATACGTTTACAATGACCATTATAGTATAGATGACTTTTTTTCTCAATTTTTAAAAAACTTATAGTGAAACCGTTTTAATTCTTGCAGGTTTTAATATAAAATAGAGACGACTCACTAGAATTTGAGGCGGTGGATACGTGGAGCATCCTAAAACTTATTATTCAAAAACCATTGAGCAAGAAACAGGTTCCATCCTTATTGAAGGTCCGGTACCTGCATCAGAGCTTGCGAACTATACGTTTCATGAGGGACTAACGGCATTTCGCACGCCTGAGGAACAGAAACAAGCACTTGTTGAAATAGCAGACCTTCCAGAAGGACGTATTATCATTGCAAGAGTAGATGAGCTTGTCGTAGGCTATGTTACGTATTTGTATCCTGATCCGCTTGAGCGCTGGTCAGAGGGCAACATGGACAATTTAATCGAGCTTGGTGCGATTGAGGTCGCCCCTCCATTTAGGGGCTGCTCACTTGGCAAGCGTTTACTTGATGTGAGCATGATGGATGAGCAAATGGAGAATTATATCGTCATTACAACTGAATATTACTGGCATTGGGATTTAAAGGGGACAAAGAAAAACGTGTGGGAGTACCGCAAGATGATGGAGAAAATGATGAACGCAGGCGGCCTTGTCTGGTTTGCAACAGACGAGCCAGAGATCAGCTCACATCCAGCCAATTGTTTAATGGCTAGAATCGGGAAAAATGTGAGTCCTGATTCGATTGAGCGTTTCGATCGTCTTCGCTTCCATCAACGCTTTATGTATTAACGTTCAATTCTTTTTTTTGGCAAAGGGGATTGGTAAACAATGATGATTGAACAAATTATGGAGCGTGCTGTGATCACGCTGCGAAAAACCGATACGATTGAAGAAGCCATAAAAAAAATGAGTGCACATCACATTCGGCATATTCCGATCGTATCTGATCAAGGTTCTGTCATTGGGATGGTGACAGATCGGGATATTAAAAATGCCAGTCCAAGTATATTTGAAACAGAAAAAAGGCAGCTCTTTATTCAGCGGCCTGTTGAAGAGATCATGGTATTAGAGACGATCACTGCTCATCCGCTTGATTTCGTTGAAGAGATTTCAAGTGTCTTTTTTGAACACGGAATTGGCTGCCTTCCAGTGGTGAGACGCGGCAAGCTCGTAGGCATTATCACAAAGACTGATTTGCTTCGTACGTTTGTCAGACTGACAGGTGCAGATCAGCCAGGGTCACACTTAGAGGTTGAAGTGGACCAAATGACAGAAGGCCTTGCAGACATTACGGCCATTTTAAAGGAGCAGCATATTCAAATGCTGAGTGTGCTTGTGTATCCGCATGCAAATGAATCCTCTAAAGTGCTCGTCTTCCGCCTTCAAACCATTCATGCAGATCATGTGACGAAGCTGATTCGTGCAAAAGGCTATAAGGTGCTGTGGCCTATGGAGCAGACGATCAAATGAAGGAAGCGACCTTTGTTTTTTCACCCTCTTTTCAAACGTACCAGTTTCACCAAGACCATCCATTCAATCAGCTTCGTGTCTACTTAACATATGACCTTCTTCAAAAAATGAAGGCGTTAACAGATGAAGAGATCGTCGCACCGCGTATGGCGACACTGGAGGAATTAAAGCTCGTCCATACAGCCGATTATATTCAAGCTGTGCAGCGGGCTAGTGAAGGTAAGCTCTCTACAGCAGAGGGTGAACGCTACGGCCTGGGGACGGAGGATACACCGATGTTTGCAGGTATGCATGAGGCAGCTTCTCTCCTTGTTGGCGGGACACTCACAGCGGTTGACCAAGTGATGATGGGACACTCGCAGCATGCACTCAATCTTGGCGGCGGACTTCACCACGGGTTTAAAGGACGTGCATCTGGCTTTTGTATATATAATGACAGCTCCGTAGCGATTCAATATATTCAAAAGACATATGGTGCAAGAATTTTATATATTGATACAGATGCCCATCATGGAGATGGTGTACAATTCAGCTTCTATGACGACCCAGAGGTCTGTACGGTCTCTATTCATGAAACGGGACGCTACTTGTTCCCTGGAACGGGACAAGTACAGGAAAGAGGCCACGATAAAGGCTATGGCTACGCCTATAATATTCCGCTTGATGCATTTACAGAAGACGAATCATTCCTCGAAGCATACCGAACAGCAGTGACTGAAATTGCTGCTTTTTTTAAACCAGATGTGATTTTGACGCAAAACGGCGCGGATGCACACTACTATGATCCGTTAACCCATTTATCTGCCACCATGAAAATATATGAGGAAATTCCTAGACTTGCCCATGAGCTAGCACATCAATATTGTAATGGCAAATGGATTGCTGTTGGCGGAGGGGGATATGATATTTGGCGTGTCGTTCCAAGGGCATGGAGCCGAATTTGGCTTGAAATGAAAGGCATCACACCGCCGGCTGAACTGCCTCAGGACTGGGTTCAGGCTTGGCATAAACAATCGCCTGTCACCCTGCCATCGACATGGGGAGACCCTGACGATTTATATCCACCGATCCCAAGAAAAGCAGAAATCACAGAAAAGAATGCTCAAACTGTAGAAAAAGCACTTATGCCTGTTAGAAGAGAAAAGAAAAATGCATAAGAAAAGCAGGCATTCACTGATGTGTAAGCCTGCTTTTTCGTTTTATTTTGTTGATTGTCTTTCTTCAATTCTGTGCGGAAGCTCAACAATTTGATCGTCCACTTGTTCTTTGTTCATCAGCTTTGTCAGCAGTCTCATTGCGACAGCGCCAATATCATACGTCGGCTGAACAACTGTTGTCAGCTGAGGACGCACCATAAGAGAAAGTCTAGTGTTATCAAAGCCAATCACTTCTAAATCCTCAGGAATCGATACGCCTCTATCCTGTGCTCCATGAATGACACCTAGCGCCATTTCATCGGTAGCCGCAATAACAGCTGTCGGCTTGTCAGACTGCTCGAGCAAATGAGCAAGTGATTCAATTCCAGAATCATAGGAGTAATCGCCTTCAGCGACGAGCGCATCGTCAAATGTGATGCCCGCTTCTTCAAGCGCACGCTTATAACCTGCAAGCTTTCTCATGGAGTTAATCGGTTCTGACATTGGGCCAGATACGAAGGCAATTCGCTTATGTCCTTTTTCAACTAAAAGCTGAACTGAATCATAAATCGCTTGCTCGTAGTTGATGTTGACAGATGGTGTTTGAGCCTGTTCTTCAACAGATGCAGCAAGAACAATTGGCACAGGAGAGCGCTTAAATTCTTCAACAAGCACATCTGTGATGTTTCCGCCCATAAAGACTATCCCATCTACTTGTTTGCCTAGCATTGTATTTAATAGATGAAGCTCTTTATCGGTATTTTGATCTGAGTTGCTCAAAATGATGTTGTACTTATACATCGTGGCGATATCTTCAATTCCGCGAGCAAGCTCCGAATAGAAGATACTAGAAATATCAGGGATGATGACCCCAACCGTTGTTGTTTTTTTACTTGCAAGACCTCGTGCCACAGCATTCGGACGGTAGCCAAGACGATCAATCGCTTCAAGTACCTTTTTTCTTGTTGTTGGTTTTACATTCGGATTACCATTCACTACGCGTGATACCGTTGCCATACTTACATTTGCTTCTCTTGCTACATCATATATTGTAACATTATTCACATAAATCACTCCTTCAAATACACTTCATATCTATAGCATTCACCAATTGGATAGAGACATGTCAGATACGAGGAAAATAATATCCTATTTGTCATTAAAACGATGAAAAGAGACACATAATTTTTCAATCTACATCAAAATGACATTCTTTTATGAAATTATACACGTTTTTTCGCCATATGAAAACGTTCCCTTTCTTTTTATAACTAAATTAAACAAACTTTAATGAGCTTGTTACCTGTAAATTGAATCATATTTCATGGAAAATCGTCGAGAACGTCAGCTATGACAATGATCTTAGCAGATTCTGTCGAATTTTAAAAATGAAAACATTGTGAACAAACACTTTTGAGGCTTGCAATGTGTTTTCTTCCTTTCATTCCCAATCTCCATCATATTTTCTCCATAGAAAAACCGCCGGGCAGTCATCCGGCGGCTTTCTATCTATGATTTGATTACGCGTGAATGTTGACAAGTGGTCTTAACGCATCTAACCATTTTTCGAATTGAGGAATGTCCATTTGCTGCGCTGAGTCAGATAGAGCAACAGATGGATCCGGATGCACTTCTGCCATGACACCGTCTGCTCCAATCGCAAGAGCTGCTTTCGCTGTTGGAAGGAGAAGATCTCTACGTCCAGTTGAGTGCGTCACATCAACAAAGACTGGTAAATGTGTCTCTTGTTTCAAGATTGGCACAGCAGAGATATCTAGTGTATTTCTTGTCGCTGTTTCGTATGTGCGGATACCGCGCTCGCAAAGGATGATTTGGTCATTTCCTTGGGCGATGATGTATTCAGCTGCATTGATGAATTCTGAAATTGTCGCTGCAAGACCACGCTTTAAAAGAACTGGTTTCTTCACAGATCCGGCTGCTTTTAATAGCTCAAAGTTTTGCATGTTTCGTGCACCAATTTGGATGACATCGATATGCTCTATCGCTTCTTCAATATGAGCAGGATTGACGATTTCACTAATGACAGCAAGACCGTATTCATCCGCTACACGCTTTAGAATTTTAAGACCGTCTACACCAAGTCCTTGGAAATCGTATGGACTTGTGCGAGGTTTAAATGCACCTCCGCGAAGTAGTTTTAGTCCTTGCTGTTTCGCTGCTGCCGCAACTTCTGCAACTTGCTCGTAGCTTTCAACAGCACATGGTCCAACGATGAAGCGCTGTTTCCCATCACCGATCGCTTCTCCATTGATGTTCACGATTGTATTTTCCGATTTTTTCTTACGAGAAACAAGAAGTGCTTTACTGTGGTCATCTTCTTGAAGCTCTAGACCTGCTTTGAAAATCTCTTTGAAAATATGCTGAATCGTTGAGTTTTCGAATGGTCCATCATTTTCTTCAAGAATTTGGTTTAGCATTGTGCGCTCTCTGACAGGATCATAACGGTTGACACCTTGCGCTTCTTTCGCCTTTCCAATTTCTTTTACAATGTTTCCTCTTTCATTGATCAGTTTTAAAATTTGAAGATTTAATTCATCTGCCTGCTGTCTCAATTGTTCTAGTTCATTGTTGCTCATTTTTGTCATCCTTTCCTCTGCCTGCTCTCGCTTTTTATGATTTCATTCTTTCATGATAGGGTTTATTATAAACAAAGATTTCGGAATTGTCACGAAAATTTTCTTTATTACCCAAACGCTTTTAAGCGATAAAGTATTATGTGTAAGATTATAGCATACTTCTGATTGAAGTAAACCTTTTTTTATAAAAAAAACGTCAGCAATTGCTGACGTCTCTTCTATAGATTATGTTCAAGCGCTTCTTTTGTAATGCTTGAGTGAGATGCATGCCATTTTACTTTTCCACCGCTAAAGACGAGTGCCTGAGGACTTTCATGCTTTACACCCGACTTTTCAGTCACATAGGATGAAAGCTCTCTTGTGTTTTGAATTTGCAAGAAATAAGTAGGCACATCTTTATGTGCAGAAGCAAATGCTTCAAACTCTTGAAAAGCCGCTTGGCTGATCGGACATGTCAAACTGTGCTTAAAAAAGACAAACGTCCCATCTTGATTCGTTAGTTGATCAAACTGTTCTTCTGTTTCAATGAGTTGTTTTGACATGATGTTCTCCTTCTTCACTCCGAGCAGTGAGATTTAGCCTTTAGTCGATTGTTCTACCTTTTCTTTGACATCTTTGATGCCGTCTTCAATTTCTGATTTCGCTTCTTGTGCTCGTACTTTTGCTTCGTCTGCTACATCTGATGCTTCACTTGCTAGGTCAGCTGCCGCATATTCTGCTTCACTTTTCACATGATTAGCTTTTCCAGCTGCACGCTCTTTTATGTCTTTCACTTTGTCTAAAATCTGGTTTGACTGTTCTGCCACCAGTTGAGACAATTCAGACGTTTTATCTTTCGCAATCGTCACATATTCAGTGCCTCTTTCTTTTGCATCTGTTGTGAGTCGATCTGTTTTTTCTTTTAAAACATTCGCTTGGGTGTTCAAATCATCGCGAAGCTCTTTCCCTGACTTCGGTGCTAAAAATAAGGCTGTTGTTGCACCAACAATTCCACCAATAAGTGTTCCGATCAAAAAGTCTTTGCTATTGATTCCGTCTTTGCTCATGATTATTCCTCCTATGCGAATATGGTTTATTTTTGGTGTTTACGCTGTTTCCATTTTTTATAAATTTCAAGTGCTGCGTTACTCCAGCTTACCACATCCGTGACTTTTTCTTGATTGCGTTCAACGGATGAAGAAACCGCTCCAGCTGCCTGCTTTATGCTTGTATTAAATTGGTTGATCGAGCCGCCAATTCCCTGCACCGCATCCACAACTGTGTTGAGTTTTGCCGATTTGTCTTGAATATCTTCAGCAAGCTGATTCGTCTTATGTAGCAACTGTGTCGTCTCTGTGGTGATCCCTTGCATCTGACCTTCAAGACCTTCTAAAGTTGATGCAACATTCTTTAATGTCAGCTGTAAGGATTTTAATGTTTTGGACAAATAGATGACAAGAATGAGGAAAGCAATTGCGATCAGTGCAACGCTTAGATATAGAATAATAATCATCTGATACCTCCTTTGCTGCGGGCATATGCTATTTATTACCCTCTCGTTGTATCATTCAAACATCGCCTAGAATGACCGATTGAATAATAATTCTACACTTATTCGCTGATTCCTGTCCACAGTGAACGAAAAAAAGCGGCAGATGTTGACACATTTAGCCCCTTTGTCACATTTTATTCAAAATAAAAAGTGCCGATCAAAACGGCACTTTTCGTTTAAGCATTTATACTGCGACTTTCTCATAAGCACGCAGATATTTTTGAATGTCTCCTGCTCCCATAAAGATTAGAATCCCATCTTCGTGCGCTTTCAGCACAGATGTATCTTCTTCCGCAATCAATTGGGCCTGCGGGATTTTTTCTCGTAAATCTTCGATACTCAGCTTCCCAATGTTTTCACGGGCTGAACCGAAAATATCGCATAGGTATACATAGTCTGCTTTTTTCAGACTGTCAGCAAATTCACTTAAGAATTGCTGTGTACGTGTGAAGGTATGCGGCTGGAAGACAGCGACAATATCACGGTCTGGATATTTTTGACGTGCTGCTTCAATTGTGACTTCAATCTCCGTTGGGTGATGGGCATAGTCGTCAATTAAGACCTGCTCACCGACTGCTTTTTCATTAAAGCGGCGTTTCACACCGCCAAATGTCGTTAGTGCGCCTTTGATGAGCTCTACATCAATGGCTTCATAGTGGCATAATGCAATCACAGCTAACGAATTGAGGACATTATGATTTCCGTAGGCAGGAATGTAGAAGGTATCATAAAACGTATTGCGTACAAATACATCAAATGTAGTGCCTTCCGTGTTTTTCACAACATTGCGTGCTTGGAAATCATTTTCTTCATTAAAACCGTAGTACACAACAGGTACCTTCGCTTGAATCTTGGGCAGATGTTCATCATCACCGCAAGCGATAATAGCTTTTTTCACTTGAAGCGCCATGTTTTGAAACGCATCAAACACGTCGTCAATGTCCGAGAAATAATCAGGATGATCAAAATCAATATTGGTCATAATCGCATAGTCTGGGTGATAGCTGAGGAAGTGTCTGCGGTATTCGCATGCTTCAAATACAAAATACTCGCTGTTTTCTTTCCCCATACCAGATCCATCACCGATTAAGTATGAAGTTGGTTTCGCTGATTGCATCACATGGGCAAGCAGTCCTGTTGTCGACGTTTTACCATGAGCACCAGTAATCGCAACGTTTGTGAATGAATCCATGTATTCTCCAAGGAATTTATGGTAACGAATGACAGGAATCCCTTCAGAAAGGGCACGTTCAATTTCAGGGTGTGTATCAGGAAATGCATTACCTGCAATCACGGTCATCCCTGGCTGAATATTATCTGGGTCAAATGGAAGAATTTTAATATTTCGTTCTTCTAATGCTTTTTGTGTAAAGATATGTTTTTCGATATCCGATCCTTGGACAGTATACCCAGTATCATGAAGAATTTGGGCCAGTGGACTCATACCTGTCCCTTTTATTCCAACAAAATGATAAACAGTCATAATTGTACCTCCAACAAACGTCTATCTGACTTACAGTATATGACGCTCATTTCAATTTGCAACTTGTGATTTTCGCCTCTATCGGCTCACAGATCGCAGCTCCAAATAAAGATTTTTTTCCGATCTTCCTATTCTAATCAATATTAACTATGATTAGTATCCGACAACTTTCCTATTTCTAACACCTGCTTTCGCTCATTTTACATAAAAAAGCGTTCTGACAGGCATACGAAAAGCGTCCAATTACAAAATTGCACCTATTTGCTATCATACCATGTTTATAAAAAAAATGAAGTGGTTTGTTTAGATCAGCTGTTCTAAGTCACTCAGTGTCATGAGGACTTCCCTTGGCTTACTGCCTTTTGCACCAGAGATCATGCCCTCGCGTTCCATCATGTCGATTAATCTGGCTGCACGATTGTAGCCAATTCTGAATCTTCGCTGCAAACTCGATGTACTAGCACTATTCTGCTCAATCGCAAAACGGCAGGCATCCATAAACAATTCGTCTTCATCAGTGATCGCAGAGCCTTGGAGCATTAATTCCTCCTGTTCGAAAAGGAACACTGGCTTACGCTGTTTTCTTACATGTGCCACTACTTGATCGATCTCGCGGTCTGATACAAAGTTCCCTTGTAGTCTGGTCGGCTTGCCGGAGCCATTTTCTAAGAAAAGCATGTCTCCTTTTCCGAGAAGCTTTTCTGCACCTGCCATGTCAATGATCGTTCTAGAATCTACCTGACTTGAGACAGAGAAAGCAATTCTTGTTGGGATATTGGCTTTAATGAGACCTGTGATGACATCAACAGAAGGTCTTTGTGTCGCAATCAATAAATGAATGCCGCATGCTCTTGCTTTTTGTGCGATTCGGCAAATGCTTTCTTCGACTTCATTTGGTGCGACCATCATTAAATCAGCGAGCTCATCGATCACAACGACAAGATAAGGCAGTTTTTCTCCCATTTGTTTTTCTTTGACAAGCTCATTGAATCGTTTAATTTCTCTCACGCCAGAGTGCGCAAACAGTTCGTAGCGTCTTTCCATTTCATCCACTACCCATTTCAGAGCCGCTGTCGCTGTCTTAGCATCGGTGATGACAGGACTCACGAGATGCGGAATGTGATTATATGGCGCTAATTCAACCATTTTAGGGTCAATTAAGAGCATTTTCACTTCATCTGGTGACGCTTTAAACATTAAGCTCACTAAAATGGTATTGATGCAGACACTTTTTCCTGACCCTGTTGCTCCGGCAATTAAGCCATGCGGCATTTTTTGCAGATCCACGACAACAGGCTGTCCTGAGATATCTAATCCGAGTGCTGCTGTTAAAGGAGATGGATTGTCTCTAAACGCACTGCTTCTGATCATCTCTCGTAAGAATACCATTTTACTGTGAAGGTTCGGCACTTCGATCCCGATCGTGTTCTTTCCTGGAATCGGTGCTTCGATTCGAATATCCTTTGCGGACAAACTGAGTTTAATATCATCTGACAGGTTCGTGATTTTGTTCACTTTGACACCTGGTTCTGGATGTACTTCAAACCTCGTCACAGAAGGGCCCTGCGTGACATGAACCACACTTGCTCTGACATTGAAATTTTTCAGCGTGGCATTGAGCAGATCTGCCCGCTCTTTCACCCATGTCCCGTCCTCTTCTTTTTGAGCTGGAGGTACGTCTAAAAGGGCGAGACTTGGAAAAACATACCCTTGTGCATCTGCTGCTTTCTTTTGCCCTTGCACGCGCTGATCACTTTTTAACATCATGACGTTAAAAGGAACCGTGGAGGTTTGTCCGCTTGTACGTTGCGGCTGCGGAGCTGCTTGTTCCGGTTTTTCTTCCATCACTTCATGCACTTGTTCTTGCTTTTCTTGCTGCTCTATGACAGGTTCTGCTGGTCCAGTAGGGGTCTCATCGTCTGCTACTTGTTCTATTGGCACCACTTGATCTTCTACTATTCCAGCTTCTTCTAACAACTGATCTACTTGCAGATCATACTCGGCAACTGGCTCGGCTTCTTCCAATGCTGCCGCTGGCACTTCTTCTTGATGGGCTTCTATGGAATCAGCTTCTATTTCCGCGACCGGTTCTGCTGGGATGTCTTCTGTTACCTCTACTGCTTCTGCCGGAATGTCTACTTCTTCCATTTCAATTGCTGGATGCGTGTCTTCCGGTGTTTCGAATGTCAACGGTTCTATTTCCTTAGTATGATCTACAAACTGTTCTACCGGCTCGTCTGGTATTTCTTCGTATTCACTGGAAACATCCTGTTTCAGCTCAGACTCTACCGGCGGTTCTTGATTTTTGGCTGGCTGATTATGTAAGTCAGCTTCAATATGGTCTTGAGGCTCAGAAAAAGCTGGCTCTTTTTGTTCTATTTGACTAAAAGGCTCGTCATTTAAACGCTCCATCGTCGATTGAACGTGATCCTGATAAGCGAGTTCCTCTTGCAAAGTAAGCGGGGTCACGTCTGTTTGCATGTCCACTCTTTCTTCTGCTGGGGCTGAAACCGTTTCTTCCATACGATTTTCTTTCCGTATTGACGGAATGTTCATTTGCTGTCTGACATTTCGTTCACGTTCTGCCTCTTCTGATAACAAGGTGACACGCTGCGCTGTTTCTGCTGCTTTCTTTTGAACAGGAGATGATTCTTCTTTCGCTTCTGTTCGTTTTGGACGCATATCCTGATGATAACCATAGATCGGTGATGGAATTTGCTCTGTTTTGAATGGCTTTTTATTGATATCAGGTTGCACCGTTTGTTTTGGCTCATAGGTCGTCTGCTTGGCCTTCGGCTTGCTTGGCTTTGCGCGTCTTCTCTCCTGCTTCACTCCGTCACGCAGAGGTTCATCTGGAACGAGCGGAAAACGGAAGTTGCCTTTCGGATATTCATAATAGACTTTTGTATCTTCGATTTTTTTATATTCTTTATGCTGTTCAAAAACTGGCTGCGCTCGTGCAGCTGGACCTTCCTCAGGTCTCACAGCTTTTTCTTCTTTCTTTTCTTCTCCTAAAAATACATTAAAAAATTTATCTAACCAACTCATCATTTATCACTCACTTTAACTCCCCTTACGTTTTCTTGGGCGATTTTTAGTATACCATTGCTTTTTCATGCAGAAAAGCGAGAAAAGTGCCGCTCTTTGCTATTTGTGCTGTCTGTAGATGAAAAAAAGTCACTAAGTACGTACTTAGTGACTTTAGGTATAACACATTCTTCGCTCCTATGTGCCCGTTTATGGGAGGTTATGCTTTAAAGGGTTCGCCAGCTTGATGGCTTCCCTCTAGAACAAGAATCCCTTTTTCAGCAGGTGCGTCTGGAAGATCTAGTTCTTTTGCTGAACAAATCATTCCGCTTGATGGAACACCTCTTAGCTCAGCATCTTTGATGACCAAACCGCTTGGCATCACTGCCCCAACCTTTGCAACCACGACATATTGCCCTTGATCAACGTTTGGTGCACCGCACACGATTTGTAATGTTTCATCGCCTACATCTACTTGGCAAATGTTTAATTTATCTGCATTCGGGTGCTTTTCTTTTTCCTTTACATAACCGACAACAAATTTTGGTGATAGATCTACAGTCAACGTTTCACTGACACCATTGCGGTTTAATATTTCGTTGATATCTTGAACAAGTGTTTCAGAAAGCGGTACAGATCCGTTTTCTTCAATTTTCATGTAAGTGGATGCGTTGAAGATATTAAAACCTGTTGTTTCTTTTGTTTCTTGATTGAAGATTCTTACGACATCTCCAAATGTCTCATGACCTACTTCTTCTCTCGTCACATCTTTCAATGAAATAAGGAGTGTGTCGCCTACACCTTCTGCATTATAAAAAACGTTCATTCTTCAAAATTCCCTTCTACTGCTGTTTTGGTCTGCTTTTAGCAAGAATAAAGATCGGTTCAAGCTTGCCCTCATCATATAAAAATGACAATGCGGTAATCGGAACCGTGCCGCTGGCGAAGAAGCTCATCGACATCTGTCCTAAAATATCATAGCCTGATTCATTGCGAACATCTGCAATGATGAATACATCTTGATGGGGTACAGAAATGGCCATCTGTCCTTCTATTTTCTGGGCGTATTCTTGTAAAATCGATTCATTTAAAAGTCTGCTGGCATCATATCCGTCATTCGCACGGAAGAAATAAAACCGATTGCCTGCGACTTCATCCATTTTCACCACAGTTTCAAGTGAGCGGACATTGAAGCTTGCAGTTTCTCTGATTCGCTCTTTTGTCCAGTTTTCCTTTTGAAGCATCTTTTCATCAATTAATCTGTAGGTGCTTCCAAGGTCAAGTGCATAGTAGATTCTCGTTTCAGCTGTATGGTCATCAAAAACGAGCGGAATGCCATCACTTGATGTCTCAGGAAAGGAAGTGGATCGAATGACCGGATAAATTTGCTTTTCTTTTCCTGAGATGTGCTGCGCTTCGCCTTTCATGGCACTTAGCGCCTCTTTCACATAATAAACGATCTCATCCAATGTTTCATCAGGCTTTACTTCCCACTTTGCAATGATTGGCGGGAGCTCTAGTGTGATCCCTTTACCTGTTTGTTTATCTTCAATACGAAGCGTATCTTTTTCTCGGTCAAACTGGTGTGACCAGCTGTCATTTGTCAGACGGCTTTTGAGTTCGTTCGCAAGCTGTCTTGATGTCATTTTTGCCATGATTTAGACTCTCCTTTCATTATTTAGAAAGAGAATCTGTTAAAAATGCTTCAATCTCTTCCTTCGTTTTACGATCCTTGCTGACAAAGCGGTTAATTTCTTGTCCATTTTTAAAAACTAAAAAGCTTGGAATGCCGTAAATTTCCCACTCTGCGCAAGTGTCAATAAATTGATCTCTATCCACATAGAAGTACTCAAATTCTGGGTAGTTTGCTTCAAGCTCTGGCAAGAATGGTTCGATAAAGGTGCAGTCCGGGCACCAGTCAGCTGAAAATAGCAATACTGTTAAGTCTTCTTGAATCACTTTTTGTAATTCTTCGTTTGATTCAATTTTTTTCATGTTTCATTCCTCCATTTTGTATGGTTAAATCTCCGAATTGTATATAGCCTTTCTTTCTCATCCATTCTGATACTATCAAACTAATCACTGCCGGGCCAACGATATGCAAAAGAGCGATCGCCAGAAAAACGGATGGATGGAACCCCATAACGGTCAGTGTCATGAGCTGTCCAACGAGGCCGCTCGTCCCCATTCCTGCCCCTGCCGCGTTATTGACCATCCCAAAGCCTATAATACCAATTGGCGCGAGAATGAGGCCCGCAATCGTCGGCGGGATAAGGATAAGGGGATTTTTCACAATGTTCGGCAGCTGCAATTTTGACGTGCCAATGCCGACAGCAGCAAGACCGCCAAAACGATTTTCTCTAAAGCCTGCAGCGGCAAAGCCGACCATTTGAGCGCAGCAGCCAATCGTTGCAGCACCAGCCGCTGTGCCGCTTAAGTCAAGCATGAGCGCAAGCGCAGCACTTGAAATCGGTGAGCTGAGGGCAAGTCCAACAATGGTCGCTACTAGCATGCCCATGATGAGCGGACTTTGATCTGTCCCCCACATGATGAGTCTGCCAAGCCCTGTCATCATGGCTTCAATCCCAGGGCCGATCAAAGCGGCGGTGAAAAAGCCAGTGATGATGGTGACAAGCGGCGTCAAAATAATATCAATTTTTGTCTCGCCAGTGACCAGCTTGCCGAGTTCCACACCAATTAATGCTGCGACAAAGCTTCCAGCAGGTCCACCAAGCTCTGCTCCTGCAGCACCTGAGACAACACTTGCAAAAATGATCAAAGGAGATGCATGTAACCGGTACGCAACGGCTACACCGATCGCTGGTCCCATGAGCCCCATCGCGAGTGTTCCCATTTTGATGATGAGCGGAAGTGATAACAGACCGCCTGCTGTTTTTAAAATCAGACCTACTACTAATGTAGCAAATAGACCTAAAGCCATATAAGAGAGTGCATCAATGAAGTACACTTTTGGCGAAAGGGAGATCCCCTTTCTTTTCAAATAAGTCATCAACGTCGTCTTCCTGCTTTCTCATAGGAAAGACGAAGAGGCCTGTCCTTCCCATTATATGTAGTATTCTTACGATGAAAAATAGTCTCTACCATGAATATCATAATCATATTTTTTTTGCTTTATCAAGCACTTCTTGTGTAACATGAAAAGAAACATGGCAAACCTTTACTAAGTTTGTACAAAAGGAGGAGATCGTTATGCAATTAACCGTCTATTTAGCAGGAGAAATTCATAGCCAGTGGCGTGATGAAATCAAGGAGAAAAGCCAATCGTTGAAACTGCCGGTGACGTTTGTTGGTCCAATGGAGAATCATGACCGCTCCGATCACATTGGTGAGGACATTTTAGGTGAGCAGCCGAACGCCATTTTCAAAGATGATGCTGCTTCTGATTTAAACAATTTCCGTACTGAGATCTTATTAAACAGGTCAGACGTCGTCATTGCCCGCTTTGGCGAGAAATATAAACAGTGGAATACGGCAATGGATGCATCTGCTGCCATCGCAAAAGGAAAACCTCTCATTTTGATCCGCCCAAAAGAACTGCACCATCCGTTAAAGGAACTATCAAACAAAGCGAATATCACTGTGGAAACCGTGAACCAAGCGATCAAGGCGTTATCCTACGTATTTGAACAGCAATAAAAAAAGGCTGAGTTGCAGCCTCTTTTCGGAAACTTGCAGATCTGGTTATGACCGAGGTTTTGTCTACATACACAATGAAGGCTGCTCTCATGAATGAGGCAGCCTTTTCTATTACATTTACACCTGTTGATAAATAGAATCCACTGTACTTTGATCACAGTTTTTCACAAGGCGGACAATTAATTCTTTTGCCGCTGCGTAGTCATCCACATGCAATACTGAATGACTTGTATGAATGTAGCGAGCGCACACCCCAATGACAGCAGAAGGCACGCCTTGGTTTGACATATGTACACGTCCAGCGTCCGTACCACCCGGTGATACGAAGTATTGGTATGGTATACTGTTTGACTCAGCAGTATCGAGCACAAAGTCTCTCATGCCGCGGTGCGTAATCATGGTTCGATCAAAAATACGCAGAAGTGCACCTTTTCCAAGCTGGCCGAATTGGGTTTTGTCACCTGTCACATCGTTTGCAGGACTTGCATCTAAAGCAAAGAACAGATCCGGCTGAATCATATTGGCAGCTACTTCAGCCCCTCTAAGCCCTACTTCTTCCTGAACGGTTGCACCTGAATACAGCTGACATGAAAGAGGTTCGTCTTTTATTTCTTTTAATAACTCAATCGCAAGTCCGCAGCCATAGCGGTTATCCCAGGCCTTCGCTAAAATCTTTTTTGGATTCGCCATTGGGGTAAAGACTGTTGCAGGCACGATTTGCTGTCCTGGGCGAATGCCAAGCTCTTTTGCCTCTTCTTCACTGTCTGCACCAATATCAATCAGCATGTCTGATGGCTTCACAGGCTTGCTTTTTTGTTCTGGCGTGAGAAGATGAGGCGGTGTACTAGAGACGACACCAGGAATTGGCCCGTGATCGGTATGAACGTCCACACGCTGTGCCAGCATGACTTGACTCCACCAACCGCCGAGTGTTTGAAAGCGTATCATCCCATTTTTTGTAATGGATGAAACCATGAATCCCACTTCATCCATATGCCCAGCCACCATAATTTTAGGTGCGTTCTCCGGTCCCTTGCGTACGCCAAACACACCGCCAAGACGATCCTGAATGAGTTCATCAGAATATTTCTCAAGTTCCTTTTTCATAAAAGCACGCACATGGTGCTCATTACCTGAAGTACCTTGTAACTCTGTTAAATTTCGGAAAAGCGACAATGTTTCTTCATTCATTCTACGATTTACCTCGTTTCTATGTAATGACCATATATATTCCTATAAAAATAACACTCACTTTATACTATAAGAATTCTTTCGGTTTTCCAAGTATCTCTCCAGAAATTTTGAATATGCTTTCAAGTATTCGGAATCCTTAACATCAATGGACAAGTTTTGTATAATGAAAAAAACAGCAATACGGAGGTGCAGCACGTTGAAGTTAAAACATGTTCTGATTGGTGCGAGTATTGGCGTAGCCGCTGCAATTGTTGCAAAGAAAGTATTTTTCCCTACGTATATCTCGTCTGAAAAAGCATTAAAAATTGTGAAATCTGCTTTTAAACAGCGCGGCCCGATTGATGGCTCTTGGATTTATACTGTACCAGAACCGTATACCGTAAATGGTGAAACGATTGATGTGTACAAATCTGGCATTACTCGCTCAGCCTTTGGCGAGCTTGAACAGTACGAAGTCATGATTGATGCCAAAACAGGCATGATCGTTGATGTCATTGATTCTGTTGCTTGATAAAGAAAGCTTCGCAAAGGCGTGTCCTTGCGAAGCTTCTTTTTTATATGGCTTTGATTTTTTTGTACACAGGATGCCACATGGCGTCCTGCACAGCCTGAATGAGATCCTCAGGCGTTTCTTCTGCAATCCCTTCATCGATCGCTGCTTGCGCCACACGGACAGCCACTGTCGCTGAAACAGTTCGAAGCTGATCCACACTTGGCAGCATCGCTGCACCCGGCTTTCCGACATTGACCATGCTGGCAATCGCTTCAGCACTCGCAACAAACATGCTGTCTGTCATGAGGCGGGCTTTAGACACAATCGTTCCAAGACCAAGCCCAGGGAAAACAAGAGCATTATTTGCCTGCCCAATTTCATATGTCACGCCGCCATATTCGACAGGGTCAAACGGGCTTCCCGTTGTCACAAGGGCGCGTCCTTCAGTCCACTCGATGAGATCTTCAGGCTTTGCTTCTGAAAGAGGTGTCGGGTTCGACATCGGTAAAATGGCTGGGCGCTCCACGTGTGACGCCATTTCTTTCACAATTTCCTCTGTAAATGCTCCTCCTACTGTCGAGGTGCCAATTAAGATGGTTGGTTTTGCCTGTTTGACGACCTCTAATAAATCAATGGAATGCTTAGGACCGTTACGGGCATAATCCTTTACTTCGTCAGAACGTCTTGCATATGGCTTTTGAAATGGCTGAATGTCAGGCGAATCATCTGTAAGCAATCCTGATTTATCAATACACCAGAAATGATCATATGATTCCTCTTCTTTGACTCCGTCTCTTACGATGGCATCACGGATCTGCTCCGCTATGCCAATACCTGCCGTACCCGCTCCGAAAATGACGATTCGATGATCTTTCAGCGGAACCTTCGAAGCTTTTGCACATGCCAGAACCGCAGCAAGTGAAACAGCTCCAGTACCTTGAATGTCATCATTAAATGTACAAATACGCTCCTTATATTTTTCCAATATGGCACGGGCATTTTTCGTCCCAAAGTCTTCCCAGTGAAGGAGTGCATTTGGAAAGGTTGCGCGGGCAAGCTCTACATATTGATCAATAAACTGATCATACCGCTCTCCTCGAACGCGAGAATGCTGATTACCAACATAAAGCGGATCATTTAAGAGACTTTCCTGGTTCGTCCCGGCATCAAGCACAACGGCCAGCACGCGGCTAGGATCAATGCCTGCTGCGGCTGTATAAACAGCAAGTTTCCCGACTGAAATGGCAATACCGCCAACACCCCAGTCTCCAATACCTAAAATGCCTTCTGCATCTGTCGCTACGATTAAGTCAATTGATTCATCAACACCGTAAGAGGCAAAAATCTCTTCCATGCCTTCCAAATCATCAATCGATAAATAAAGCCCCCTTGGCTTTCGATACTCGTGGCTATAACGCTGAATGGCTGTTCCAACGGTCGGCGTGTAGACAATCGGCAGCATCTCCGCCAAGTGCTCATTGAGTAATTTGTAAAAAAGCACTTCGTTTCTGTCATGAAGTGATGTTAAATACACATTTTTTCCTAGTTCATCCGGCTGTGCCTTGAACTGCTCATATGCACGCTTTGCCTGATCCTCTAATGTTAAAACCTTAGGCGGAAGAAATCCCTTTAAACCAAGCTCTTCCCGCTCTTCCTTAGTAAATGCAACCCCTTTGTTTAAATAAGGGACGGACATGACTTCCATCCCTCTTAATGGTGTTTCAATGACATCACCATGTACACGATAAAATTGGTTCACCGCACTCTTCCTTTCACAAGTTCATTTTGTCGTTATTTTGTGTGAAAGGCGAAAAAACATGCAGATGATCTTTTATCTTCCTGTTTCTCTTTTAACTTCATGTGTGATGTGCCCGTCTTCATCCCACTTTACAGCGCGGTAAACCGCATCATGATAAAACAAGTACCACGCATTTTTTTCTTCTGCAAATGCCTGCCATTTTTGCTTAGCTGGAATCGAAGTCATTGGGTAATCATCATAAGCCAAGACCCATAATGGATTTTTATGAGCGTGTGTTGGCATGATATCAGCCAAATGAATCGCTGTTTCGCCCTGACTTGTGAGCGTTAAGATGCTATGGCCATTGCTATGACCGCCTGTATGATGCAGCCAAATGCCTTCTATTACTTCGATTCTTTCTTCAAATGGCACCACTTGGTCTGCTATAGGCTCCCAGTTTTCTTTCCAATATGTATTTCTTGAACGGATGTTAGGCGCCCTCATTTCATCCCATTCGATGTTGGATGTGATGATTTTTGCCTGCGGAAAAACAGACACGAGCTCTTCTCCCTCTCGTTTTGTCAGCCCGCTGGCATGATCGAAGTGAAGGTGTGTCATTAAAACGTAATCAATATCAGCTGGTTGCAGGCCGAGTGCCGCTAGCGATTGTTCCAATTTCGTCTCTTCTGTTACGCCGTAATTGCGTTTTTGTTTATCTGTCAGCTTCCCTGATCCGATGCCGGAATCCACTAGTAAATGAAGACCATTCCACCGAATGAGGATTGGATCACACCGCAGTTCAATTTGATTACGATCGTTCACCGGGTATTTTTTTGACCATAACGGCTTTGGCACCACGCCGAACATCGCACCGCCGTCCATGTGTGTATCTCCCCCGTTTAACCAGAACAGTTCCATGTCACCTATTTTCATTGTCTCCATTGCTGTCATCCCTCCTTTTTCTATCGTAGCAAATACAGCTAAAAATCGCATGCATCAATCTTTTCAAGAAAAAAGCTGACTGCAATTTTTTTGCAGCCAGCTTGATGTCACATGTTATTCTGGAAATTTCACTTCTGATCGATAGATGGGTTGTCCCATAGACGAGAATTTCTCTTCGTATTCAGTCATCACATTTCCTTCAAAGCCGTCCTTATGTAAATCTAGACTGACATACGTTAAAAGAAGGCCATACGCAGAAAAACTCTTTAAGGAATATTCAAATAACCCGCGGTTATCTGTTTTGAAATGCAATTCACCGCCTGGACGGAGAATCTGTTCATATTGCTCTAAAAAGGCCTTAAACGTCAATCTGCGCTTTTCATGTCTTGCTTTTGGCCACGGATCAGAAAAATTCAAATACACCCGGTCAACCTCATTTTCCGCAAACACATCTGTCAATGTTTCAGCATTGATGTTCAAAAGCTTTACATTTTCTACATCTGTCTCTTTGATTTTATCTACTGCTGTCACAATGACACTTTTAAATAATTCAATGCCAATATAGTTGATATCAGGATGAAGCTTGCCCATTCCAGCGATAAAACTCCCTTTTCCTGTCCCAACTTCGATATGGATTGGATGATCATTTCCAAACAGCTCATGCCATTTCCCTTTATATTGCTCGGGGCTTGCTAAGGCAATATGAGCATTTTCAGCTAAGTAATCATCAGCCCATGGTTTATGTCGCATTCTCAATTTGATACACCTCTATTTTCTTTACATTTTATCAAGATACCATGAAACATAAAGACCCGCAAGACAGCATCTTTATGCTCATATGAAAAAGACCAGCCCTTCGCTTGAGCTGATCTGCCGCATGTATAAATAGGGCGCTGAATGCACAGTTTAACCACATAAATGACACGCAGAAAAGGAGCATACGTATGGGATTAAACCGTCAACATCAGCTTCAATTAATCAAAGATATTTTAACTGATCACCAGTTGGATTGCTGCGGGACTGTTGCAGAATATGAACAGGTGGGACGCGTGATTCAATTAATGCTGGCAAAAGAAGACCTTGATGCCGACATTCGTCAATTATTAACAGACATTTATGATTACAGCCAAAAGGGCACTTCTGTCAGTTCAATTGATGCACATATTGAGGAGCATCAATCGCATTTGTCAGAGTGGGTCGAGAATATTCCTCTGTCTTAATGGATGTTTAACCGCTTTAAGAGTGCGCTCAGCTCCGCTTGCACTTCTTGCTGCGCTTTTTCATTTCCTTTTCTTTTATGCCACACGACAAACGATACGGTTTCAGCGAGCACGTACCAAGCCATGCGTTTTCGCAAATTGTCCGTAAGCAGGGCACCGTACATTGAGAGCCAGCTTTCCCAGTTCTCTTCTTCAACATAATGGTATAAAAGTGGTCCAAGATCAATGGCTGGGTCAGCAATCATTGCCCCATCCCAATCGATCAAGTAAAGCTGGTTTTCATCTGTCAGCAGCCAATTATTATGATTGAGGTCACAGTGACACACGACCTTGTCCTCAAATTGAACTGCCTCCACATGCTTTTCTAAGTACTGGATGGCACGTGTGATGTCTTGTGAATCGATTTGCTCTTTTAATATGGACTGTTTTAAATGCTTTAGAATGGATTCCGGGTCTAGAGAGTGCTTCTCTAATCTTTTCAGCATATCTAGCAATTCTTTAGATGTATGAATTTTTCTTAGCTGCTCTGCTACAGGACGGTCATTCATGTCCTTTGGCTTCAGTTCTCTGCCGCTCAGCCAGTGCTGCGCAGTGATGACATCCCCATTTTCCATCCGTTTTGTCCAGACAAGCTTCGGCACAATGCCTTCAGCTGACAAAACCGCAAGAAACGGTGACGTATTGCGTTTTAAAAATAGCTTTTGGTCATTGTGTGTTGCGAAGTACGCATCTCCTGTAGCGCCTCCAGCAGGAGAGATGTGCCATTCGCTACCTAATATTTGTCCCAACCAGTTCATATCAATTTTCAACCCATCATTTCTTAAAATATTTTAAATCGTGCTTTTTTAGTCGACAAAATTCAGCCGATTGAAGATCAATTGGCTGTTTCTTTTTTTATTTATATGATCATAAAAACAAAAAGGACAGCTATTGAGAATGAGATGCTAAACAATAGCCGTCCTATAGATTTTATCGTTACCTTCTTATACTCGTCAAGCAAAACTAGAAAATCAGGACAAGAACCTTATGAAAAGGAAGCCTTTTTTCATGGTTCTTTGACTAGGGCATTCACGAGAAGTGATTTAAGCACGTAATTTTAAGGAGTGTTCACTCACCTTCACAAAAACAGGCGTTGCGCCGATCACTTCTCCATCTGCATGAAATAAGATTTTTCCGTCTGCCTCCAAGTACGCTTCCTCGTGCTGATACAGGGTAACGCCCTTCATTCCAAGGTGCTTTTGAAACACCATCGCACTTAGAAACAAGAGCACTTTAAATGGATTCAAATCTGTGACAACGAGCGTTTGAAAGCCTGGCTGCCTCGCGCTCACTTCCGGCGCTGCTTCCAGCCCGCCTCCGTAATAGGGGTGATTGCATACAATCACAAACCACACTTGGCGAAAGACCTTCTTCTCATTTTCAATAAACAGCGCAAGGTCAAACGGCTTAAAGGACCATAAAGAATGGAGAAATGACAGTGGGTAGATGATAAACCCAAGCCCCAGCCGTTTCAGCCACTTTTTCCCTCTGAAATGCACCGTTTTCCTTAGCACATGCGCATCAAACCCGGCACCGATGTGATTGAGAAAGAGAACGGATTGCGGGCTTTCTGCATGATCTTGAAAGGAGCCGAGAGAAAATGTTTTGGTGAGCATTCTCTTTTGCTTTCTCACTTCTTTTAGGACATCTTGACGATGGATGCCGAGGCCCTTCGCCGCATCATTCCAATGACCGGCGGGGACAAAGCTTAGCTGCACATGGTCGATTTCCTTTAAGCCATTCAGGACTTCATGAATGGTGCCGTCACCGCCAATGACAATCAGGCGCTTCAGCCTGTCATCTTGCATGGCGCTAATTTGTCTCGCCAATACTTCTGCATGGCCTTCATGCTGAGTGAGAAACGATCGATAAGAGATCTCCACCTTTTGTAATTCTTTCTCTATGCTCCTCCATGTACGGAGTCCTTTTCCATGTCCTGCTGCTGGATTAACGATAAAGTACCATTCATTCATATATTAGCTCCACTCAGGTCTCATTTTTCGTGACCTTCCATTATGCCTTTAATCGAGCCATTCCTGCCTTCTTTTGCTGTCTGATTCACCATAAGCAAGCAATGCCTTTGTCGCCTTAAATTGCTGATGCTTTGTCGGCACGGTATTTTTACGCTGCTTTTCAAACCACTCTTCCGCCTTCTTCTTATCGACAACCTCCATCCCGTATGGAACTTCCGGTAAGTCAATATAAGAGGTTCTGCTGATCAGAATTTTTTTCACAGGAAGATGGGCACCGCTTTGCTGTAAGATTTTTGACACGACGTTGCCAGAGCGCAGAAGGCTTGCGCAAGGATTCAAAACGGACTGAACAGCTTTCCCATTCGCCCGCTTCTCCCAAAAACGTTCCTTCGTTCCGATATAGACGCTGTCAGGCTCTGCCTCTAAGAAGGATAAACAAATCACTTCCAGCGGCGTAATGAGGACTGAACATAATTCCATCTCTGCTTTTTGAATGAGCAGCACCGGCTTGTACATCACAAAATATGAATCCGGAAGCTGCCTAGCAAGCATACGCAGCTTTTCATCATACCGAATATGATGGGAGACGGTTGAAATGTGGGAAATCGTCGAGCTCGCCCATTTTAATTGAACATCGTATAGATGATCCTTAAAAAAATGAATGAGCTTCGTTCCATCGGTAGGTACGTTTGTAAAGACACCTTGCTCTATATCTGTCGGCTCGTTAAAAAGACTCAGGTCCCGTTCCTTCTTCATATCGGCTTCTTTTTGCTTTCTCTTTAAGGAGAATTTCTTTCTCTTTTCCTCCTCTTGTTCAGGCGCTTGTTCAGAGATTTGGTCAAATGAATGCTGCGCCTCCTGTTTTGAAGCTTTTTTTAACTCGTCCCACCTTTGCTTTTTCAATCGGATGAATTGATTGATGTAGTGATGCGGGTCTTGTTCATATCGTGATATATAATCTTGAATTTTGATAATTTGCGCCATCTGCTGCTCACTCCAACTTTTAGAATCATTTATGTAGTGCAAATTGTTTGATTGCGTGATAACGCGGGGTTTCTCTCGGACGTATTTCAAATAGAGTTATACAAGAAACCTCTATCACGTATGGCTCTTTGCGTAAAGGCGCTTGTTCTGCAAAAGAGTGATCCGCGTTCCATTTGCGCGCAATCGTCATATGCGGATGAAACGGTCTCTTTTCAACAGGATGTCCTGCTGACAATACTGCTTCTTTCACCTTTTCTCTTAATTGCATGAGCGGTTCACATTCGTTAGGTTTTGCAAAAAAGACTCTCGGGCGCTCCTTCGTGCCAAAGTGTCCTACCTCATTCAGCTCTAGTGAAAATGCAGCGGCTTCATTTGAAAGGATCTCAAGCAGCTCGATGATTCTCTTTAAACGCTCATCTGGAATGGCACCTAAAAAGATTAGGGTCACATGATAATCATCTGGTGCTGTCCATTTTTGAAAGGACAGTCCGCTTCTTAGATCAATGTCTTTTTTGATTTGATGCGCAAGTTGTTCAGGGATGTGAATCCCAATAAAATAATGACGGTTTTCTGACACAATATCACCTGTCCTTTTTTAACAAACTTTACGAATCCCCATTGATGATAGTATAACTAAAGAAATGCGGAATGAGAAGAAAGGGTGTTACATGATGAAGGTTGCACAAAATATAGCTGAGCTGATTGGCGATACACCACTTGTTAAATTACAGCGGCTTCAGCCAGACAATGCGGCAGCTGTTTATTTAAAGCTGGAATCATTTAATCCTAGCGGCAGTGTGAAGGACCGCGCTGCTTACAATATGATCGTCGAGGCTGAAAGGCAAGGAAAGCTTACAAAAGGAGCGACCATGATTGAACCAACAAGTGGGAATACAGGCATTGGTTTAGCCATGAACGCAGCAGCAAGAGGCTATAAAGCCATCCTTGTCATGCCAGATACGATGACAAAGGAAAGAATCAATATTTTGAAGGCTTACGGGGCCCAGGTCGTTTTAACCCCAGGAGAAGAAAAAATGCCAGGCTGTATTCGCAAGGCAGAGGAACTGGCGTCTCAAATTCCTCATAGCTTTATCCCGATGCAATTTGATAATGGGGCGAACCCAGATGCACATAGAGGCACAACAGCCGTTGAAATCATGGAAGCTGTCAAACAACTTGGAAAGCCCCTTGGAGCCTTTGTCGCAACAGCAGGAACTGGCGGAACCATTACAGGCACTGGAGAGGAATTAAAGAAGGCTTTCCCTCATTTGACCATACGTGTGGCAGAGCCGAAGGGGTCTCCAGTCTTATCTGGCGGGAAACCTGGCAAACATAAACTTGTTGGCACATGCCCAGGATTTATTCCCCATATTTTAAACGAGCATGTCTATGATGAGATCGTGCAAGTAAGCGATGAAGATGCGTACACTATCACACGCCAGCTTGCCCGGCTTGAAGGAATTTTAGTTGGCCCATCCTCTGGCGCAGCCTGCTATGCAGCCATTGAAACAGCCAAACAATTGCCGGCAGATCAAATCGTGATCTGTATGACAGCAGATACAGGCGAACGATACTTATCAAGTGATGTTTTTCAAGATTAAAAAAGGAACAGGGCATTGAATCCCTGTTCCTTTTTCTTCGTTTCTCGATTAGGACGATTTGACAGCCTTCACCTCAGCATGCTCCCCTGTGATGAGTAAAGCCTGTTCATCAGTAAGCGGGCATAAATCGAGCGTCTGCTCATACTGCTCCATGATTTGCTGCGCAGCCTCGCCTAAATAGGTATTGTACATATGCGGTACCGGATAGTAGCTTATCTCATTAAATCCTTGACATGATGAAAGTTCTGCAGCCTTCTGCCGATCATCCATCAGGGAGATATATTCAATGCTTGGTGCCATGATGATACTCCCTGCGGATTCGCCAATGTACAGCTTGCCTTTATTGATTTCTTCTTTCAGCACGTCATCGAGATGATGCTTTCTTAATTCCTGCAGCAAATAGAAAGTGTTGCCTCCTGATACGTATATCACATCATTTTGTTCCATCATCTTTGTGATTTCTCCGGCAGACTGCTCAGCTATCTGAACAGTCTCTAGCTGCATACCTAGTTGATGAAAGGCTTCTTTCGCTGCCTCCACATAGTGCGTGACTTCTTCCACAGCACTGGCTGTTGGAAAAAATGTCACGCGTTTTCCTTTTAATGATTCACCCGTAAAGTCAGATAAGAGAGAATAGCTGTCTTTGAATGAAGAGCATAAGAACATTTTTTTCACTGTGAATCCCCTCTTCTCTTTTTCTATTTTGCTAATTCATACATGGCTTGTGCATATAGAGCAGTTGCTCTTAGTAAGTCATCGATTTCGATATATTCATCCTTCTGATGTGCGCAATCTGGTCTGCCAGGGAATAGAGGGCCAAAAGCGACTCCCGCTTCTAAAGATCTCGCATACGTTCCTCCACCAATGGCAATCAGATTAGCTGGATCTCCGGTTTGTTCCTCATATACCCGCTGCAATGTTTTCACAAGCGGATGATCTTTTGAGACGTGATGCGGAGGGCTGTCGTCAAATTTCAGAAGGGTAGCCCCTTTGATGCCTTCGATCCCTTTTTTAACGTCCTTGCCGTCTGCTGTCACTGGATAGCGAACATTTAATCCTAGCTTCGCTTCCTCAAGATGTGTATAGCGGATCGTTCCAACATTTAAAGTCAAATCTCCGCTAATGTCATCTTTGCAAGCAATCCCCAGCTTTTGCCCTCTTGTATCCTGATCAAATAAAGCGTTGATTTGGGAGGTAAAAGCAAGCCCGTCTTCATCTAATTCTTGTCCACATAAGAAATTTGCCATATGAATGCCCGCATTAATGCCATGCGCCGGCTCCATGGCATGAACTGATTCACCTTTTAATATGAAATGCTGTCCATCCACTGCATTCTTTACCTCACCTGATAATTGATTGTCAGCAAGATAAGCTTCAAAAGCTGTTTTTAATGATTCAGCATCGTGATCCTGTGCAGCGGTCACAGTGGCAGCTGCCTCATCCGGCACCATATTCAGCCGCATACCCGATGTGAATTGCTTGAGCGTATAGCGCTGATAATTGTCTGTATGTTGATATGTAAATGACACAATGGCATCAATGATCCCTTTTTCAGCATGAATAATCGGAAAATCGGCATCTGGCGCAAATCCAATCTGCGGCATCGCCTCATGCTTGAAATAATGGTCTACACAGCGCCAATCACTCTCTTCATCAGTTCCAATGATTATTCGAATCTTTTTTGACAGCTTCATCCCCATATCTTTTAACATCTTCAATGCGTAGAAAGCCGCCATGGTTGGACCTTTGTCATCAATGGCTCCTCGTGCAAATATTTTATTTTCTCTTATGTCCGCTGAAAATGGCGGGGTTGTCCAGCCGTCACCAGCAGGCACAACGTCCACATGGCATAGTACACCTACAATGTCTTCGCCTTCTCCATATTCAATATGACCTGCATAGCCATCCACATTCTTGACTGTGAATCCTTCGTCTTCCCCTTTTTTCAGCATATACTGAAGGGCCTGATCGACTTTTTCACCAAATGGCTTTCCTTCTTTTCCACCTTCTTCATCAAGGACACTCTCAATTTGCAAAAAAGATTGTGTGTCCTTAATTAAGTCGTCTTTTTTTCGTATCACTTCAGCTTCCCAATTCATTTTTCCATTCCTCCTTGAAAAAAGGTTGCAATCCACCCTTAAAACGAATATTATATTAATTGTTTTGTAATAATGTTCGTAAATGGAGGATTTTATGTTTCAGTTAAAAGAAAACCAAACCAACATAAAGAAAGAATTAATCGCTGGTATGACGACATTCTTTACCATGGTATATATTGTTGCCGTTAACCCAGGAATTCTTTCAAAAGCAGGCATTCCTTTTGACCAAGTCTTTACTGCAACAATTATCGCTGCTGTCGTCGGTACTCTCTGGATGGCACTATTTGCAAACTATCCGATTGCTATTGCACCAGGCATGGGGCTGAATGTCTATTTCACCTTTACAGTTGTCGGTGGTGGCGGCATCAGCTATCAAACAGCGTTCAGTGCGGTATTTGTTGCTGGTATACTCTTTATTATTTTATCGTTAACATCCCTTAGAAAACAACTGATTCAAGCCATTCCAGATAATTTAAAATACGGCATTACAGCCGGAATCGGGCTTTTCATTGCATTTATTGGTCTCCGTCAGTCAGGGATTATCGCTGCTGACCCGGAAAATCTAGTGAAGCTTGGCAACTTAAGCTCGCCTGTTGTCATTTTAACGCTTGTCGGCTTAATGATCTCTGTTATTTTAATGGTTCTTCAAATAAATGGCGCACTGTTTATCGGCATGTTAGCGACGACACTGATTGCGCTCGTAACAGGCCAGCTTCATTTCCCTAAAATGCTGATGGACATCCCTGCACTACCAGAAGGCATGCTGATTACAAATCCATTCGCTGCCTTTGGCGATGTATTCTCTCATCATTTATATGCTGTCGTCTTCTCCTTCTTACTAGTGACGATTTTTGATACAACGGGCACAATGATCGGAGTGGCTGAACAAGCAGGACTCATGAAAAAAGGCCAGCTGCCAAAGGTACGCAGAGCCCTGCTCGCTGATTCTGCTGCAACGACGATTGGTTCTATGTTTGGAACAAGCCCAACAACAGCTTATATTGAATCATCATCTGGGGTTGCTGCTGGCGGAAGAACTGGACTAACGTCTTTAACGGTCGCTGCACTGTTTATTGTGGCATTGTTTTTCGGCCCGCTCGTTCAAGCCATTTCTTCTTTACCATCCATCACATCACCTGTTCTCATCATTGTCGGGTGCTTGATGATGAACTCAGTGTCACGCATTCGCTGGAACGAGCTAGACGAAGCATTCCCTGCTTTTCTGGTGATCCTTTCCATGCCGTTGACATCTAGTATTTCAACCGGAATTTCACTTGGATTTATTTCATATCCCCTTGTGAAACTGGCAAAAGGGAAATGGAGAGAAGTACATGTACTTGTTCTCATCTTTGCCATTTTATTTTTCATTCAGCTCTTTTTCTTAGAAGGATAACAGAAACAAAAAAGGCACATTCTAACAAGGGATGTGTCTTTTTGAGATCAGTAAATTTTTTATTTTGTAAATTTTCTGTGTTTCATTTTTGGACGTTTGAATGTGACAGCATTCTTCGTACCCCTTACGCCCATTGGGTTGTAACCGAATTCAAAACATGGTATATACCATGTTTTGAATCATGAAGACAAGTTAAATAACATGTAAAGTTGACTTTTTGGTGGAACTAGATGCATAATAACGTGTATAATAGAATAAAACATTAAGAAACACGAACATTTACCATTGTTGCATGTCCTTATTTCGCAGTTTTAGTGTAGTAAGTTGTGGTTAGTCAAGTCCATCCGATCTTATTGATAGGGAGTGGTTTTTTGAAACCTTCAACAAACCGTATGATGACTCGAATTAAATCAGTTTATATGTTCATTCAAGAGAAAGGTCTTGTGACGACACAAGAGCTGGTTGATGAATTCGGGATCACACCTAGAACCATCCAAAGAGACTTAAACGTGCTTGCCTATAACGATCTTGTTCATAGTCCAAGCAGAGGCAAATGGGAAACAACGAGAAAAAAAGTGAAAATATCATCTTAAGCGTATAATGAACTGTCCATATAACAAAAAGAACCGGCGATATGCCGGTTCTTTTCTTTTATTCTACATGTATGGTCGATTGATTAAGCTGTCTAATTCTTCATCCGTCAATTCACGGTACTCTCCAGGCGCTAGATCTTCATCTAAAGAAACAGCCCCCATCGAGAGCCTTTTTAAAAAGATGACTTCATTTCCCACTGCTTGCGCCATCAGCTTCACTTGATGGTACTTTCCTTCAGTAATCGTTAAACGGATGCGTGTATCTTCGTTTTCATTCGCATCTACTTCAACCTTCGCCGGCTTCGTGCGGTAATCATCTAAAATGACAACGCCCTCTTCAAGACGCTTGATGTCTTGATCTCCTAATGGGTATTTCAAATGAACTTTGTACGTTTTTGGCACATGCTTTTTTGGAGAAAGTAATTGATGTGCAAGCTGTCCATCATTTGTGAGGAGGAGAAGACCGACTGTATCCTTATCCAGTCTCCCAACAGGAAATGGCTCCCTTGCGATATCCTCCGGCTCAAGTAAATCGACGACCGTTTCATCCCGCAGATCTTCAGTTGCTGAGATGACTCCATCCGGTTTGTTCATCATTAAGTAAATGAATTCTTTAAACTCTACACGCTCTCCGTGTACGAGCACTTCATCATTCGATGGATCAACATGATCTTTCACCTGCTTCGCCAGTTCTCCATTCACGGTGACTGCCCGTGCCTTGACCAGCTTCTTCACATCTTTTCTTGAACCAAAGCCGCTGCTAGCAAGCAATTTATCAAGCCTCATGAAACTCCACCTCTTCTTAACTCTTTTTTCTTAAAAATTTCGGCATACGGCTGCCGAGTACACGCTCAAGTAATCCTACCTTATAAGACAAGAACAGATACACACCGCCGCCAGTGATCATTGAAATCAAAATGACGATACCCGCTTGTACAATTCCACCTTCATACGAAATCACTTGGCTCACAAGCTGACATGTCACATACGCCACAACAGCCATAATCGCCGTTAAAATACCAATGAGAATAAATCGTTTGAAAATCCTGCGGAACGAATAGCCGGCATGGCGCTTAATCATGATAAACATATACAAGATAGACGCGCTATAACCTAATGCAGTCGCAAGCACAGAACCATTTCCTTGCAGCCAGCTGATTAGCGGAATGTTCAGAACCGTTTTAATGATGATCCCTAACAACAGACTGACGATGGCAAATTTTTGTTTGTTAATTCCCTGCAAAATCGCTGCATTAATGGTGAATAAAGAAAACAATAACGCAACAGGTGCATACCAGAACAAAATTGACATCCCAATCTCAGGATGAACAGACGGATAGAAAAACCAATAAACCGGTCCAGCCAATGCCGAGATACCAATTGAAGCAGGCAGTACGAAAAATAGAACACCTTGCATCGTCTGGTCAATTTGTCTATTCAATAATTTGAAATTTCGTGATGTAAAAGATTCTGTAATAGTTGGAATTAATGTTAAACCAAATGCTGTCGCTAATGATACTGGAATCATGACAAGCTTAGGTAAATATAAAGTAACTATAGAAAGCACTGCAGTACTTATATCTTTAAAACCAGCATTAATCATTGCTTTATTAATTGTATTGGTATCAATGTATGAGTATAGAGGTATAGCTAATCCAACAAAAACATATGGACCAGCATAACTAAATAGCTCAATAAAGATTTTTTTATATGAAAGACCTAAATTGGGTCCCGAATTAGGCTGCATTGCAAGTAATTTATCTTTACGTTTAATCCAGTATACATATAATGTGAATAAACCCCCAAAAGAACCAATTAGAGCAGCAAAAGTAGCATATCCTACTGCGATGACAAGACCTCCATTAAGTACCTTTAAAATGACATAGGTTGCGGTCAATAAGAAGATAATTCGGACTATCTGTTCAACAACTTGTGAGACTGCTGTCGGCCCCATCATTTGATGCCCTTGGAAAAATCCACGGACAAGGCCCATAATTGGTACTACTAAGAGAGCCAAACTCACCATTCTAATTACATATGTCACTTGTTCAACTGTTAGTCCACCGGTTTCAGAGGATCCTCCAAGCTGTATCTCAGCAAAAATCGGTGCTGATAAATATAAAATACTAAAAGCAACTATACCCGAAACAAGCATAACGGACATACCGGCTCTAAACATTTTTCGCGTTGTCTCAAAGTCACCAATTGCATTATATTTTGATACAAACTTAGATACTGCTGCAGGAAAACCTAAAGTAGCAATACTAATGAAAATTGTAAATTGATTGTATCCATATTGGAATAGCGCTCCACCAGTAGCTCCAACCATTGCGCTAAATGGAATTAAGTAAATCATACCAAGAATTCGAGAGAGATAAGTCCCTATCGTTAAAACCAACGTACCACGAAGCAGTTTATTAGACATGCGCTTAACCACCATTTTTCTAATGAATATTCAACTTAACTATTTTACCACATCATTTCAACGCACAGGTAACAAAACCAATACAGAGGGCACAAAACCAATCAATTCATATTTCAGCCTTCCCCAATCTTCGTTATAATAGAGGAATGACTGAAAGTAGAAAGAGGAATGTAACATGAAACATTATGATGTCATTGTCATTGGCGGTGGACCTTCTGGCCTGATGGCCGCGATTGCATCAGCAGAGCACGGTGCAACTGTTCTGTTAATTGACAAAGGTAACAAACTTGGCAGAAAGCTTGCCATTTCTGGCGGTGGACGCTGTAACGTCACCAATCGCCTTCCAGTAGAAGAAATTATCAAGCATATTCCCGGAAACGGCCGTTTTTTATATAGTGCATTTTCTGAGTTCAATAACGAGGATATTATTTCGTTTTTTGAAAACCTCGGCATCGAACTTAAAGAAGAAGACCATGGACGTATGTTCCCTGTCTCAAACAAAGCACAATCTGTTGTGGATGCCCTTTTAAACAGGCTCCGCAACCTCAATGTCACCATTCGAACGAATGAAAAGATTAAAACAGTTCTGTATCAAGACGGACAAGCAGCTGGAATTGTTACAAATAATGATGAAAAAATTTCAAGTAACGCCGTTGTCATTGCTGTTGGCGGAAAAAGTGTGCCGCATACTGGTTCTACTGGTGACGGCTATGCATGGGCAGAAGCCGCTGGTCATACGATTACAGAGCTCTTCCCAACAGAAGTACCAGTCACATCAGATGAGCGCTTTATTAAAGAAAAAGTGCTCCAAGGCCTTTCTTTAAGAAGTGTGGCTGTCAGTGTTTTAAATAAAAAGGGGAAACCCGTCATCACACATGTCATGGATATGATCTTTACACACTTTGGCTTATCCGGCCCTGCTGTTCTTAGATGCAGCGGATTTGTTGTGAAAGAATTGAAAAAGCAGCAGGTCGTCCGTCTGCAAATAGACTTATATCCGAAGTTTAATGACGAGGATCTGTTCCAAAAGCTTCATCGAGACCTAAAAGATGAACCAAAAAAAGCCATTAAAAATGTCCTGAAGTCTTGGATGCAAGAACGCTATTTATTGTTTCTGTTAGAACGGAACGGCATAGATCCTCAAGACACATTTTCTGGTCTTGCTAAAGATAAACTGCGCGCATTCGCCCATGATTGCAAACATTTTATCGTTCATGCGAACGGCACTCTTTCCTTGGACAAAGCGTTTGTCACAGGAGGTGGCGTTTCTGTGAAAGAAATTGAACCGAAGAAAATGGCGTCTAAAAAAATGCCTGGTCTTTATTTCTGCGGAGAAATTTTAGACATTCACGGTTATACAGGCGGATACAATATTACGTCAGCACTTGTGACAGGCAGGCTTGCCGGTATGAATGCTGCACTCGAAGCAAAGGAGAGATTTTCATGATGAGACGTGCACTTCCGATTATACTAGCGGTTGTGATTAGTTTGACAGCCGCTGTTTTCTTGAAGCTGTCCATTACCCCGTTAAAAGTCGCCATTGTTTTGGTGTTTACCATCTTCGCTGTTTGTTTAAAAGAATACGTCTACCGTCTTCGTAAACGAATTGAAGAAAAATCATCTTCACATATCGATGGTTGATAAATGGAAGGAAAACATGTTAGGGTAAAGTAGAGGTCGAGTGAGAAGCTCGACTCTTTTTGTTTGAAAATAGTTGAGATAGGGGATATTAAACAAAATCCTCTGCTTAAACGTGTAGAACAACAGGAGAGTGAGATGGTGTGAAAAACGTATCAAGTGTATTTTGGATCGTGATCGCGATCACATTTGTTGCAGTAATGTGGGGAGCCTTTTCTCCAGAAACACTGCAAACTGTCACAGATCAGATTCAAACATACATTACAAACGACTTCGGCTGGTATTATTTGATAGTGATTTCACTACTTGTCGGCTTTTGTATATTCTTTATTTTTAGTCCAATCGGAAAAATTACGTTAGGAAAACCAGGTGAAGAGCCTGAATTCGGGCTTTTTTCTTGGTTTGCGATGCTATTTAGTGCCGGTATGGGGATTGGGCTTGTTTTTTATGGGGCCGCTGAACCGATCAGTCACTATGCGATTCAATCACCAACAGGTGAGACTGAATCCGCACAAGCCTTCCGCGATTCCCTTCGTTATACCTTTTTCCACTGGGGACTTCATGCATGGGCCATTTATGCGATTGTCGCACTTTGCATCGCCTACTTTAAATTTAGAAAAGATGCGCCTGGATTAATTAGCTCCACTTTATACCCAGTATTCGGAAATAAAATTCATGGATGGATTGGAAAAACGATTGATTGTATCGCAGTATTTGCAACAGTAGTTGGCGTAGCCACAAGCTTAGGACTAGGTGCCGCACAAATTAATGGAGGATTAACCTATTTATTTGGCATTCCAAATAACTTCCTGACTCAACTTGCCATTATTACAATTGTCACGGTTATGTTCCTCATCTCTTCATGGAGCGGAATTGGTAAAGGGATTAAATATTTAAGTAATTCTAATATGATATTTGCTGCTTTACTCATGATCTTTCTACTCTTTGCTGGACCAACTGTTTTTATTTTAAATTCATTTACAGATTCGATCGGACAATACTTATCGAATATTGTGCAAATGAGCTTTAGATTATCACCAAATGATCCAGAAAAGAGAGAATGGATTAATGGATGGACAATCTTCTATTGGGCATGGTGGATCTCTTGGTCTCCGTTCGTTGGCATTTTTATTGCGAGAGTTTCACGCGGAAGAACCATTCGAGAGTTTTTAATTGGTGTCTTAGTGGCTCCTTCAATCCTCGTTTTCCTATGGTTCTCTATCTTTGGAGTCTCTGCTATGGACTTACAACAAAAAAATATTATTGATGTAGCTGGGATGCCGACTGAAACGATGCTGTTTGGTGTATTAAATCAATACCCACTTGCCATGATTACATCGATTTTGGCACTTATTTTAATAGCTGTATTCTTTATCACATCAGCAGATTCAGCCACATTTGTTCTGGGAATGCAGACAACCTATGGCTCATTAAATCCTGCAAATAGTGTAAAGATTAGCTGGGGCATCATCCAATCAGCTGTTGCGGCAGTACTATTATTTTCAGGCGGACTTCAAGCCTTGCAAAATACAGCAAAACTCGCCGCCTTGCCTTTCTCCGTTGTCATCATATTGATGGTTGTGTCACTGTATAAATCTTTAAATGATGAACGAAGAGCAATCAAACAAGCCAACAAAGTCAATAAACCAAGAAGTCCAAGAGTAAAAAAAGCATAGACGTAATAGGAAAAGCCGTTCCTCAGCCGAACGGCTTTTTTCTATACAAACTATTTAAGATGGTCATGCTCTCCCACATTCCTATAAAATAGTAATAAGTGATTGACAACATGGAGGCTTATATGACGTTACCTACATTCAAGTACAACCCAGATCCAGTTTCGTTAAATGTGATCAAAAAAGAGCCTACGACATGTCCTGTTTGTGAAAAAGAAAGAGATTACGTGTATCATGGTCCATTTTATACTGTTGAAGATGTGGAAGGAATTTGCCCTTGGTGTATTAAAGATGGCTCAGCCGCTAAAAAATACGATGGCATCTTTCAAGACGATATAAGTTGTGATGACGTTGACCAAGAGGAATATATAGATGAACTGATCTTTAGAACGCCAGGTTATCGCGGCTGGCAGCAGGAATATTGGTTAAGCCATTGCGGAGATTTTTGTGCAATCGTCCAGTATGTCGGATGGAAAGAGATAGAACATTTAGAGGAAGAGCTCACAGAAGATATCGAAGACATTTGCAGCGGCGGAACAATGGCTCGTCAACGGTGGAGACTTGCAGGGCTACCTCTTTCAATGTGTTCACTGCAAAAAGCATCGTTTATATATTGACGCTAGTTAAACAAAGAAAAAGGACCCTTCAAACAGGTCCTTTTTTGATACCATCTATTTTTTATATAAAATGAGTGCAGAAAAACAGTAGAGCTGTTCTCCTCCCTGCTCACAGATCACCGCTACATTGTACTTGATGTCAATGATTTGGTCGTCATCCATTCCTTTTAAAAAAAGATTGATTTCGCTCTGCAAATCTTTTTCGTGTTCTTCATCAAATACAGCTACCTTTAGCACATATGCCACTCTCCCTTCTCTCGCTACTCTATCTTTATGCACATCAGGGCGGGCATATGAACAAAAAAGCCTTTCATCTCATTGATGAAAGGACTTCTTTTACAGCTTCGGTTTTGTTTCTCCTGTCCAAGCAAGCATCCCGCCAATGACATTGGTCGCTTGATAACCTTGGTCTTCTAGGAAATAGCAGACATTTTCACTACGTTTACCGGAGCGGCAAATAATGTAATATTCCTGCGTTTGATCGAATGCATCCAGTTTCTCGGGGATATCTCCCATTCGAATGTGGACAGCTTCTGGAATCATTCCTTCTGCTACTTCCTCGTTTTCACGCACATCAACAAGCTGAATGGCTTCTTCTTGCTCTAGCTTTTGTTTTAATTCTTCTATTGAGATTTCTTTTACTGACATGGCTCATCTCTCCTTTTAATCACGGTGACACCATTATAGCAAATGATTCATATCACTGTGTATTCACCCGCTTCGATTGAAGGAAAGACGGCAGACGTTTCTTTACTTCGGCTGTCTGCTGCTCACTTTCACACTCTACCTTTTTAAATACTTGATAGGCCAGCCACATGTGGCCATAGGCGAGTATACTCACACTAAAGAACGGCACGATTCCCGGCAAATAAGCAAAGAGAACAAACAGCAGAGCCGAGAAAACGATCATACAGAGTGTATATTGCAAATATGAGATACCAAGCAAAAGAGAGAATTTCAGATAGAGTCGTTTTTTCCAATCATAATGAGCCAGCAGCGGAAAAATATAAAACAAGCTCACAACAAATAGAAAACCAAAGATATAAATGGCAAAACGAAGCACATGCAAAAACCAGCTCGCTGGATAAATATACGCAAGGTCTACATATATAATCGTCCCTATGATAAATAGTGTCACTCCAATCAAGTTAGAGCGTACAAACTCCTCACGGTACACCTTCCAAAAAGTGCGGAAAACGCTGACTTGCTCATTCCCTTGTATCCACTTTCTCATCACCGAAAATAACGCAGTGGTCGCAGGCATCAATCCAAAGATCCCAAGCCCCAGCATTGTGAACAGCAGCCACAGCAAATTCGTATAGGCGAGTCTCATCACCCACTCACACATTCGAAGCATTCTGCTCATTGAACCATCATGATCCATCTCTTTCCCCCTCCTCTCTTTCTTATGACACCGTCTCTTTTTGAAACAATTCATCTATTTCGATTGGGCGATTCTCTGCAACAGACCGCCACATGCCTTCCCCAAGTGCAATCGAATAAGCACCAGCCTCTGCTCCTGCTGATATGTCATAGTGAATTAAAGGATCTTTCCCTATAAACAAATCGGCCAGAAGCAGAGGATCTCCGCCGCCATGTCCTCCTGGCTGTTTCACGACTTCAATTGTCTCTTTTGCCCCAAACATCGGATAATAAGAAATCGTCTGTTCTGGGAATTGAAAAGGAATTCTTGATGGCACATGAAACTCATTTGTTTCAATACGTCCCTTTGTCCCATTAATGGCAAGCCGGTATCCTTCATATGGCGCTGAGAATTGAATTGAATAGCTAAGCAGAGCCCCTTGGTCATATGCCACTGATGCCACATATGTATCCTCAATGTCAATTTCCTGATCAAAAATACAGGCGTCTGGGCGATAATTTGAGTACTGCTGCGTTTGCTCCTTACCGGATTCTATATGGTCGTCCTCAACCTTTGAGCGTTCTACCCGCGGATTCCACCTTGCTTCATAATGACAGGTATCCTTCACATGACATGTTCCGCAATACCTATTTTCTCCCCCCTGCAAGGGATTCCAAGGACTTTCATTTCCGTAATAGTTCAGCGCCCCATAGGCAAATACTTGCTTTGGCTTTTGATTGATCCACCAATTGACCAAATCGAAATGATGCGTCGATTTATGAATGGATAGTCCGCCAGAGAATTGCCGCGTTCTGTTCCACCTTTTGAAGTAACTAGCGCCATGATACGTATCAATGAGCCAGCTCAGTTCAACAGATGTGACCCTTCCAATCTTTCCTTCTAAAATAAGCTCTTTGACCTTTCGATGAAATGGATTGTAGCGATAATTGAAAGTGACTGTGACATTCCCTTTACTTTCCTTTTCTTTTTCCATCACTTTTTTGGCGTCTTTTGCTGTTGTGACCATTGGCTTTTCAGTGATGACATCGAGATCATGGTCAAGTGCCTGCAAGATATACGTGACATGTGTGTCATCCCGGCCTGCCACAATGACGATATCTGGCTTTGCTTCCTTCACCATTTGATCAAATGCCTCTTCATGAAAAAACAAGACGCCCCGCAGTGATGGAAATCGCTGCTGACAAAGTGTATACCGATGATGATCTATATCTAGGAGCCCTGTAATCTTGTAATGCTCATTGAAATCCTCTGTGAGCGGTTTAATAAACATATTGAACGCACGATGACTGAGTCCGCAAACCACGACCCGTTTCACAGTCCCCACCCCTTTTTCTATCGATTTTCACGAAGTTGTTTCATGAGAGACAGCGCCTCTTTGGACTTGTCAGCATACACGGGAATAAAAGCGACCATATCTCGGTGTAATCGAAAGGTATAGCCGTTTAGCTTTTTCGTGCCTTTATTGACTTGAACCGCATAATCGACCGTTTTCCCTGTCTTTTTGTCCTCGACCGTATATGGCCCTGCCGCTTGATCATCTACGCCCATTTCTTCAAGTAGCTGAAAGCTTTCAGGATCATCATAAGTTCTAAACATTTCTTCCGGGACAAGCATGATGTCCCCCTCTTTTGCGGTAATTTCAACAAGAAGCTTTTCAGGAATCGCCGGAAAGATGTGGACGCTATAAGTTTCATGTTCCGTCTGAAAAGCCTTCTCGACTAATTGATCCTTCATTCCCTTTGACATGTCAGAAAAAATCAGGACATCGATTCCGTTTGTTTTCCCCTGACAGGCTGACAAACAAAAGGCAGCGACGAAGCTGATGAGCCATGCCGCAGCCCTTTTTTGCCTCTTCATGCCTTTTGAAAAACAGACAGCTTCTCTAGCTCAGTTAACGCCATAATAAAAGCGCCTGCCCCGTGCAAGTCATTTGTGCTTCGCTCTCTCCCAACGTAGTAATCATAAAATCCAGCAGATGTTCCGATACAAATATCATTGATGGTAAAATCACCGTTTTCTTTCTCAGCCGTCTTATGCTGAATTAAGCCCTGATATGCTTTCACCACATGATCAACATAGCGGAGGCTGACATACCCTTCATTCATGGCTTTTGCCATGGCGTACATGAATAAACACGATCCTGAGCTTTCAAGCCAATTGTCGCTATGAGTACCTTTATCAATGATTTGATGCCAGAGACCTGTGTCTTTATCCTGGTACTTGGCTACACTTTCCAGCATGTCTGTCAGCGTTTTCTTCCAAATCTTTCGTCCCTCATGCTCTTCTGGCAGATCCTCGATCATATCTGCTAATGCAAGGACATACCAGCCAAACGATCTTGCCCAAAACTCGGGGGAACAGCCGGTCTTTTGATCAGCCCACGGCATCACTTTTCGTTCGTCCCACGCGTGATAATACAGACCTGTTTTTTCATCTTTTGTATGCTTTCTCATGAGATACTCTTGATGGATCACCATATCCACCAGTTCCTCTTCACCTCTCAACTTTGCATACTTTAAGGCAAAAGGTCCTCCCATGTAGAGACCATCCAGCCACATTTGATAGGCATAATTGTCTTTATGCCAAAACCCGCCCTCAGATGTGCGATTTAATGTACGGTAAAGCCCCCGGAGCTTCTCCGCTGCCAGCACATACCGCTTCTCTCCCGTCCGTTCGTAAAGAGGGAATAAAATAAGCCCTGCTTGGATCGCATCAAGCTCATCTCTGCGAAATAATAGGTTTCCATACTCATCAATAAGCGAGTCTGCATAGCTTTTCACATAATCGAAATACGTCTCGTTGCCCGTTGCCTCATATAACTTCATCACACCGCAAAGAAAAACGCCTTGATGATAATGCCATCTTCTAGCTGGAGGCAGCTCAATCGGTGTATGCGCTTTCATAATCGTTTGTGCTAATTTCTCTGCATGCTCAAGTGGTGATCCCTTTTCAGTCGACAATGTCATTCTTCTTCATCTCCCTTTTTAGTAAATACCTTCTTCGCCGAATTTCTTCGCTAAACGGTTCGCCAGCATGACCAAAATAAGTCCAACGGCTGCTTTAAATAGACCAACAGCGGTACTATAGCTGAATTGTCCTTGCTTAAGACCAGCTGTATAAACGTACGTATCAAAGATTTCTGCTACTTCCCGGTTCGTTGCGTTGAGTAATAAGTAAACATGCTCAAACCCAAGCTCTAACGTGTCACCAATTTTCAAAATAAGCAGAACGACAATCACACTTTTAATGGCAGGAAGAGTGATGTGCCACATTTGTCTCAGTCTGCCGGCTCCATCCATTTTCGCTGCTTCATATAGCTGCGGATCTACCGCTGTAATCGCCGCAAGGTAAATGATCGTCGACCAGCCTGCTTCCCGCCAGATCACTTGTAAAATGTACATCGGCCTGAACCATTCCTGACTAAGGAGGAAGTTAATCTTTTCCCCTCCAAAAAAAGCAATCAATTCATTGATTAACCCGCCATCTACTGTTAACAAAACAAAGGATAAGGACACGACAATCACCCATGACATGAAGTGAGGAATGTATATCATCGTCTGGACAAATTTCTTAAACAATGCCAATCTGACCTCGTTTAAAAGCAGGGCCAATAAGATCGGAATTGGAAAGAAAATCACGACATTCATGGCAAATAAAATCAGTGTATTTTTTAATAAGATGAAAAATGTTGGTTCTGTAAACAATCGAATAAAGTGTTTGAACCCAACCCACTCACTGCCAAGAATACCGAGAAACGGCTGGTAATCTTGAAAGGCAATGATAAGTCCCCACATCGGCACATATTTAAAGACAAGAAAATAAATGAGCCCTGGCAAAATCATTACATACAAAAACTTTTGACTAAGCAATTGATTAAGTAAGCGCTTTCTCTTTTCTTTTTTTAAAGCTGCCGCAGGCACACCCTTGGCAGTGACATCCTCTGTTTTCATAGATAAAGCCTCCCCTCATGCTGATGCATGTGTTAACTGTATCTTAAGGATGAAAAATCCGTCTACAATCATATCATCAGATCATATTTACTTAGGGGAAGCTACTCAAAATGTTACATAAAACATAAGAAAATGATCCTAATCACAGAAAATGATTATTGACAAACCTACCAAATTTTTGGATTAATAAATTAAGGGGAAAAGATTGTTCCGTTTGAAATGGGGGGTTTTATGAAAAGAAGGCAGTATAAATTTTATTACAAGCTTGTGACGTTTTTTTTCGTGCTTAGTACGATTCCTGTCATCATTGTCGGTATTTTTTCTTATCAGCATTCGCAAAAAACAGCACTCGAAAATATCTCAAATGAAAAGCTGGACAGCGTCAAACAAACGCAATCCAATATTGAGCATATTTTAAAGACAGTTGATCATTCTCTCACTCACTATGTCAGTTCGCCGCCTCTCCTCCAAACACTGGCAGAGCCTTTAAATCCAGACCAATTCCAGCTTTATAATCAAGTACAGCAGGAACTAAACTACCTGCAAACCTTTGACACCGATCTTTCCAATATTACACTCGTGAGTAAAATGGAAGACTGGTACATGAACAATTCGGGACTTTATCATGTCACAAGCGGAGACCAAGAGAAATCGCTCACCTCTTACCTCAATATTCCGAGTCACTCCAGCTGGGCACTTGAAGAGAATAATCCACTTGTTGCGACAAAAGAAGGAAAGGCCTCCTTTTGCAAGTACAATGTGAACTTAATCAAACAACTCCCTATGAACAGTGTCCAAAAAAAGGGAATTGCTGTCGCCAGCATTCCGAGCTGCACGATTGCTGACAACATGCCTGACTTCTCTCAACCGGACAGTATGTTTGTCATTGATACAAACGGAAAAGTGCTGCTACATAACCGCAAAGAACAAATTGGTGAATCCTTGAAAAATCAAGAGTTCGTCAAGCATGTTCTATCACGTGAAAAACGATCAGGTCAATTTAACATGAAGATTGAGGAACTAAACTATCAAATTACGTATCAAAAATCAGACTATAACGAATGGACGTACCTATCCTTTGTTTCCATTCCAGAACTCAAGGCACAAACGAAATCAATTGGATGGATCACCTTTATTATCTGCTTTATTTTGTTAGCGCTTTCATTACTATTTTCATGGTTTGGGTCCAGACACTTTTATAAACCAATCCGCTTGTTATATGAGTCCTTTGCACGCAATGAATCCTTTTTGCAAAAGCAGCCTTTTCAAAATGAATTTGAGTTGATTGAGTCGAGTATTAAACAAATGAAGGATCAAAACAATGATTTAGAGGAACGTATTGAGCAGCAAGTCACGCACCTCCAACAATACTTTATGGTGCGGCTATTGCTCGGAAAGCTGACAGAAGAAGAGATTAACAACCGGTTCCAAAGTTTAGGATTCCCTCTGGGCTGGTCTCATTTATCCATGCTTGTGACCCAAATCGATACGTTAAAAGGAACACCTTATGAAAAAAAGGATGCTGACTTGCTGTTATTTGCCATCAATGGACTAATCGAGCAGATGATTCCACAAGAGGAGCACCTTCAGCCAACGGTTGTCAATCAGCATCAAACGACGATTATCCTGAATCACTCAAAGTCAGATGAAGAGTTTACTGAATATTTAAACCAATTAGCAGAAACCATTCAGAAGCGCATCGAGGAAGAGCTTGGTTTATCGATCAGCATCGGGATCAGCCGCCAATTTCAGGAGCTCACGATGGCGAAACAGGCTTACATTGAAGGAAAAGAAGCCTTAAAATACAGGCTCAAAGCAGAGAAAAAGTCCATTATCTTATATGAACATATTCAGCAAGGAAAAACGTTTAAAACCCATTTTCCAAAGCAGCTGCAGCATGATTTATTTGATGCGATGAAAGCAGGTGATCAAGGCAAGGCGGATCACTATTTACATGTGCTCCTGCAATCCATTTTCTCTAAAAATGCAGGACCGCATGAATACCATATCGCCCTCGCCCGTTTTTTAAACAATTTGATTGAGCTGATGCATTTGCTTGGCATTGAATTATTTGAGGTCGAAGACAACAAAATGCTGTATGATACGATTTTTGAATTTAAAACCTTTGAAGATACAGAAGCATGGCTGAAACATGAGATCATTCGGCCGATTATTGACCAGCTTGATGCACGTGAGGACTCACAATACAAAAACATCTCAGAGAAAATCATTCATATCATTCATCAAGAATTCGACTCAGATCTCACTTTGGATGAAATCGCCACACGCCTGCATTACAACCCAAATTATTTAAGCAGTATTTTTAGAAAGGAAATGGATATTTCCTTTAGTGAATATCTCTCGTCCTACAGACACCATGTCGCCAAAAACTGGCTCGTGGAAACCGATATGTCCGTCAAAGAAATTTCGGAAAAACTGAAATATAAAAACCCGCAAAACTTCATCCGTTCCTTTAAAAAACTAGAAGGCACGACCCCTGGGAAATACCGCGACCAGAAAAAAGGCATATAAGACTAAAAGTCCCGCTCTCATAGGAAGCGGGACTTTTTATTTAAACTGTTCATTTAAAATGCTGTCTTCCAGCACTGAAAGCGGCTCTCCGTACACACGTTCAATATGAGCTGCTCCCCAATCACATAACGCATTCAAGATTCTTTCGAGCGACTGTCCGTATTCACTTAATTCATATTCCACTTTAGGCGGCACCTGCTCATACACAATCCGGTTAATCACTCCATCACTTTCAAGCTCTCTCAGCTGTTGTGTGAGCATTTTTTGTGTGATGTTTGGCATGAGCCGCTTCAATTCACTCGTGCGTTTTTTTTCCATGTGTTAAATGACATAAAATCACGCACTTCCACTTCCCGCCAATGACCTCAAGGTGTCGCTTTCACTGAGATATTATATTTTTTCTTTTCCATCAAATCCTCACTCCTCTTTGTTCGAACAGGCACTTTTTAGTACCTATATTACAAAAAAGTACGTACTTTTTTTTCGTCATCTATGTTAGATAATAACTCTTGCCGATCGGCTTCGTCTATCAAAATGTCATCACAGAAGGATGTGAATTTACTCATGAAGAAACAAAAAAACCCCTTTGCCCTTCTCGCACTAGCTATTAGTGCTTTTGCTATAGGAACCACCGAATTCATTAGTGTCGGTCTTTTGCCGATGATTTCAGAGGACTTTGGAGTGAGCATCAGCCAGGCGGGCTGGACCGTCTCTTTATATGCACTTGGTGTGACATTCGGCGCGCCTATTTTGACTTCTCTTACTTCAACGATGAAAAGAAAGACATTGCTTTTGCTCATTATGCTCGTCTTTTTGATTGGAAATACACTCGCCACGATTGCTCCGACCTTTTCAATGCTATTAATCGGCCGGGTCATTTCGGCCCTATCCCATGAAAATCTTTATGTCCATCGGCTCTACAATTGCTGCAAGCCCTTCAGCTTGACTACCTTGATCTATATTTAATCCATTGGCCGGTTGAAGGAAAATATAAAGACGCTTGGCGTGCGCTTGAAACCTTGTATCGTGAAGGAAAGGTGAGAGCCATCGGTGTGAGCAACTTCCAGCCGCATCATCTAGACGAACTATTAAAAGATGTAGACATCATACCAGCTATCAATCAAGTGGAGTTTCACCCAAAACTGACGCAGGAAACACTCTATACGTATTTGAACACATGGCATTCAAATGGAAGCTTGGTCACCACTGATGCAGGGGGAACTGCTTCATCATCCGCTGATCAAAGAGCTATCAGACACATACGGCAAAACACCTGCTCAAATTATTTTGCGCTGGGATGTGCAAAAAGGCGTCATCACCATTCCAAAATCAACGAAAGCACATCGTTTAAAAGAAAATGCAGACATATTTGATTTTGCCTTATGTGATGAGGATATGAAGCGCCTTTCTGACTTAAATAAAAACAAACGTATCGGGTCCAGCCCCAGACAACTTTGACTTTTAATGAAAACACCCCCGCTTTTTAACTGTGCGGGGGTGTTTATGTTGATCATTTTGATTTTTTAAAGGAAGCTTCATATTCTTCTATGATTTTATTACCACCGTTTGATTTCCACTTCTCTACATCTTTCTTAAATTGATCTTCACTGATGTCTCCAAGAATGAACTTATAGGTCGCATCATCGATGATTTTTTTCAATTCGTTTCCTCGCTCTGAGGCTGTTTCTGAATACAGGCTTTCAGCAGGATTGGCGACGATGATGTTTTGATTGTCTTCTTCCAGCTCTTCATATTTTGTACGAACCGCATCTCCTTTATTTTTCAAGTAGCGTTTATCAATTCCTACTAGACTGACAAGCGGCTGTACATCTGTCTGCCAGCTTTTCACTTGTTTTTCTTCCCTGACAAATGTATTCCCTTCTTCTTTCTTATAATGCTCGCCATCTATACCGTACGTCATGAGACCATATACATCTTCTTCTGCAATGCGATCAAAGAAGGCCAAAAGCCGCTTTAATTCTGCCTCTGATTTCACGCTTGTTTTAGGGAATGCAAAGATGCCATTATGACCACCTGATGCCCACACACGTTCTTTGCCATCTGGGCCTTTAATTCGGTTCATGATATCTACTTTCATGTTTTTATCTGTCGCGTCATCTCTCAAGTTCACTGCGTCTACCATATTTCCAACATAGATCCCTGCTTTTCCTTGTGAGAATAATTCCTGCTGCTGTGTTTTACTTGTCACAGGGAAATCTTTGTTAATATAGCCATTGTCACGAAGTTTCTTCATGTATTTCATTGTATTCATGTACTCTTCTGTCATAAAGTCTGGCGTGAATTTGCCGTTTTCTTCTTTCCAGTCTGTTGGCATTCCCTCATATGAACCAAGTGTTTTAAATGCCCCATAAATCAAATCGTTCCGATCCGTAAAGCCAATTGTATCCGCTTTTCCGTTTTGATTCGGATCTTTTTCAGTAAAAGCTTTAGCTACCTCATAAAGATCATCCAATGTTTTTGGTGTATCCAAATTTAAATTTTCAAGCCAATCCTTTCGAATGACAATTCCTTGTCTTGAAAGTGGTCTCTCTCTATAAATGCCATAAAGCTTACCGTCTATAGAGGCGTTTTTATTAATCAGTTCGTTCATCTTACTTAAATTTGGATAATCCTTTAAATACGGCCCGACTTCCCAGAACATGCCTGATCTGAACGCATTAATAGCAGACGAATTCTTAATGTCTTGAATCGTCACAATCTGCGGCAGATTCCCTGCGGCAAGTGCAGAATTTAAACGGTCTTCCTTCACAGCATCAGGCACCCACGTAATATCAAGCTCTGTATTTGTAAGCTTCTCAATCTCTTTTAATACTGAATCCTTCGGCGGCTGCTGATGATACAAAATGGCCATCCATGTCAGCTTTACTTTTTTATCTAAATCAACCTTTTCATCTGATGAGCTGGCTCCTTTACTTGAGCACGCTGACAGAATGCCGCTTGCTGCAAACAGCAGAACAAATGCTATCAGCCATAATTTCTTTCTCCCCATAAGATCCCTCCGTTGTTCCATCTTTTTAACCTTTTACAGAACCTAGTAATGCCCCTTTGTTAAAATGCTTTTGAATAAATGGATAGACAAGCAGAACGGGAATGGTTGCTACCACAATGACAGCCATTTTAATCGTTTGGTCTGGCGGTGGTGTGGATGATCCCATATCCGACATATCTCCCTGCATTCCGCTTGAGACAATGACAATCTGCCTTAGCAGCACCTGAATCGGCCATTTCACTGAATCATTTAAATACAGGATCGCAGTCATGTACGTATTCCAATACGTCACGGCATAAAAAAGTGAAATGGTCGCAATAGCTGGCAAAGAAAGTGGCAGCACAATTTTAAAGAAAATCCCTAAATCGTTACAGCCATCCATCTTCGCTGATTCCTCAAGGCTTGCCGGAATGTTTTGAAAGAAGTTTTTCAAAATAATCAAATTGAACGCATTGATCGCAACCGGTAGAATAAGTGACCAATAGGTATCCAGCAGACCAAGTGTTTTCACCACAATAAACGTCGGAATCATGCCTCCGCTAAACAGCATCGTGAAGACAACGAGAAACATCAATGTTCTCCGGCCTTTTAGCTCCTGACGAGACAGCCCATATGCCATGAGTGAGGACAAAAACATGCTGACAGCTGTGCCAACGAGTGTCACAAGAATGGACACAATGAGGCTGCGATACACAATATCCGTAGAGAAAATATACCGATAGGCCTCTAAAGAAAACGTGGTCGGGAACAAGATAAACTTCTTCGTGATGACCTCTTCTACTGTAGCAAAAGAGGCAGCAATCACATGGATGAACGGAAGCACACATATTAATGCGAACATGAGTAGAAAAGAGTAATTAAATAAGTTGAACAATCGGCCTTTAATAGAACGATCTATGTTCATCACACCCCTTCTTTGAAAGCGTTATCATTTTGTCCGAACATAAGCTGCAGCCTGTAACGATATCGTGATTAAAATGTAACAAACAGGGGAAGAAAGCGTCTATAATCATCTTGACAGACCAACTTGGTGGATCCTGTCAGTCGTGCTTTTTTGCTCATGAAACAAAAGAATAAGATCATCAGCTAATGACATGATTATGCCCTATGCCTGATCATTTTCTTCAAGGATTTCCGTCGTATTCACATCAGGTCTGTAGCCTAACTCCTGCTTCGTGTTTTCCGTAGACCAAGGCTTTTCTTCGTTTTCTGATACGGCATAATATGTCCCAAAGGGGACGGTCGTTTCAATCGCTGCCTTTGTCGTCCCTATAAGATCTTCATGTGACAGAAGTGTTCGTTTCGTTCGTTCTTTCTCGTGTAATGCCTCCATCTCATCCGTCACAACCGTTCCAATCCGTAAATTGATAACAGACATCCCCGTTTGATCGTGGAACAAAAGGCCAAGCTGTTCTGAAGCAAATTTTAAAATACCATAGACATTTTTAGTCGCTGGCACATCATCTGTTGTAATATTGCGCCCTAGTAAGGAGCGGCCATCCTCTTCATAACGATCAGTCACATGATTACTGCTTGCAAAAATGACTTTTCGTATGCCGAGCCGTGCAGCTGAGCGAAACATAGAATAAGAGCTCCTCCAAAAAATATCAATCATTTTTTCAAACTCCTCATGGTTCATCACATCATGCGTCATCTCCATGTTTAAAAGGTGTATGATGACATCTGTATCTCGCGGAATCGCCTCATATAATTCCTGTTCATTCGCTGCATCTGCTAAAATGACTCCTTTTACACAGCCCGTTTGATCAATGATGGTGATCTCGTACTCAGAAGAGAGCGCTTTTGTTAATATACGGCCTATCACACCGCATCCGCCAATGATGGTCAATTTTTTCATCTGTCTCCTCCTTTCTTTTGACGTAGTATGTCCAAGCCTTTATGGATTACAGCCACTTTTTCAAAAATCGAGTAGCCTCGTGACGCATAGCCGCTGTTTCAAAATGACCTGCATGAAGACCAACAAGCTGATACCGTTCTTTCAATGAAGCAGCTTGATAGGTTTGGCTCAACTCCTTTTGAATGCGTGCGACGCCTTCAGTTGGCGTGAGCGGATCAAGTTTTCCAACTAAGCTTAAATGTGGTCTTGGAAAAATCATTTTCTGAATATCAGCTGCTGTAAAGTGCTTTGCTAAGCTTGGTACATAGTAATAATAGCCATGCCTGTCTAAATTGTTCGTTTCAATTAATGTGTGGTGGTCGACCTGTGCGCAAAGATCAATACACACACTGACCCTCTCATCAAGCGCAGCAGTCCACCAGGAAAGAAGCCCTCCCATTGACATTCCAAAAACAGCTAAACGATCTGGCAGCGCATCAGATCGAGACAGCACATAATCAATCGCACACATGCTTTCATACAGCATCATACCCCACATTACTTTTCCTGTTAAAAGCATCTCCTTAAAAATTTCACTTTCTGTTCTTCCTCTTCTCTCACCAAACCCTGCATGATCTATAGCCAGGACACTATAGCCTTTTGATGTGAACTCTTTCGCATATGAAGGCGATTGTAAATAATGAGCACCCTTGATCAGCTCTTCCTTCCCATCCACGTAGTTCCCGCCATGAGAGTGCTGAAACAGCACAACGGGTCTTTTTTTCACCGTATCCTTCGGCTTAACAAAATAAGCAGGCACTTCCTCTACACCATGAATCGAAAGAATGAGTGTTTCAACGACATACGATTCACGTTCCTCGATCTTTAACGTATATGCCTCCACGCGATGGCGTTCTGGCATTTCTCCTAACAGACTGAGCAGTTGTTCACGTTTGCTTTCCTTTTCCATTGACGTCACTCCTCATTTTGTTGATCACCTGTTAACATACGAGATTGATGATGCAATCACCTTGTTTTCGACAAAATTATGTCCCGGGAAATAAAGAACACCCACCGGTTCATACCGATGGGTGTCATCATTAGTTCGCAACAATATTGACAAGCTTCCCAGGAACCGCAATCACTTTGCGAATGGTTTTCCCTTCAAGCTGTTCTTTTACGCGTGCATCATTTTTCGCAAGCTCTTCTAACTGTTCTTTTGTGGCGTCAGCAGGAACTGTTAATTTTGCTTTCACTTTCCCATTCAACTGTACGACAATTTCTACTTCATCGTCGACAAGCTTTGACTCGTCATATTGCGGCCATGCTTCATAAGAAATAGACCCTTCATGACCAAGTTTATTCCAAAGCTCTTCCGCTAAATGCGGTGCAATTGGAGAAAGAAGTTTCACAAAGCCTTCGGCATATTCTTTCGGCAGTGTATCAGCCTTGTAGGCATCATTGATAAACACCATTAATTGTGAGATCCCTGTATTGAAGCGCAGGCCTTCATAATGGTCTGTTACCTTCATCACGGTTTCATGATAGCTGCGTTCTAATACGCCGCCAGATTGCTCCGTCACTTTATTACTGATTGTGCCATCTTCATTTGTGAATAGACGCCATACACGATCAAGGAAACGACGAGCACCATCTAGTCCTGTTTCAGACCAAGCGATTGATGCATCTAAAGGTCCCATGAACATTTCATAAAGTCGTAGTGTGTCCGCACCATGAGATTCTACGATATCATCTGGATTGACAACGTTCCCTTTTGATTTACTCATTTTTTCATTATTTTCTCCAAGAATCATTCCTTGATTGAACAATTTCATGAAAGGTTCTTTTGTAGGAACAACACCGATATCATACAAGAACTTATGCCAGAAGCGCGCATATAGAAGATGCAGTACAGCATGTTCTGCTCCTCCGATATATACATCAACAGGAAGCCATTTCTTTAGCTTCTCAGGAGATGCAAGCTCTTCTGAGTTATGCGGGTCAATATAACGTAAGAAATACCAGCAGCTACCTGCCCATTGCGGCATAGTATTGGTTTCACGGCGTCCTTTTTTACCTGTTTCAGGATCGACGACCTCAACCCAATCTTTGATATTGGCTAAAGGTGATTCACCTGTGCCGCTTGGCTTAATCTCAGTCGTTTTAGGCAAAATCAGTGGAAGCTCTTCCTCTGAAACGGCTGAAGAATTTCCGTCCTCCCAATGAATAATTGGAATTGGCTCACCCCAGTAACGCTGGCGGCTAAATAGCCAGTCTCTTAAACGATATGTGACTTTCTTTTCGCCTTTTTGATGTTCTTCCAGCCATGCAATGGCTTTTTCAATCGCTTCTTCTTTTCCTAATCCATTGAGGAAATCAGAGTTAATGTGTTTTCCATCACCTGTGTAAGCTTCTTTTTCAATGTCTCCGCCTTCTACAACTTCCTTGATTGGAAGATCAAATGTTTTGGCGAATTCATAGTCACGCTCATCATGGGCAGGTACCGCCATAATCGCTCCTGTTCCATAAGTAGCCAGCACGTAATCTGCAATCCAGATCGGCATCTTTTCACCATTTAATGGATTGATGGCATAAGCGCCTGTGAAAATACCCGTCTTCGTTTTTGCAAGATCTGTCCGCTCTAAGTCGCTCTTTGATTGAATTTCTTTAATATACGCTTCGACTGCTTCTTTTTGAGCAGCTGTTGTAATTTTTTCAACAAGTGCATGTTCAGGTGCAAGTACCGCATATGTTGCACCAAATAATGTATCAGGACGCGTTGTAAAAACAGTAAACTGTTCGTCATGTCCTTCTACTTCGAAATGAACGTGTGCACCTTCTGAACGTCCGATCCAGTTACGCTGCATATCTTTGATGCTTTCAGGCCAGTCAATGTCTTCTAAATCTTCTAACAGCCTGTCCGCATATGCCGTAATCTTTAGCATCCATTGCTTCATTGGACGTCTTTCTACTGGATGCCCTCCGCGTTCACTTTTTCCATCAATGACTTCTTCATTTGCAAGGACTGTGCCAAGCGCCGGGCACCAGTTCACTGGTACTTCATCGATATACGCCAATCCCTTTTCGTACAATTTCAAGAAAATCCATTGTGTCCATTTATAATAATTCGGATCAGTCGTATTGATTTCTCGATCCCAATCATACGAGAATCCTAGTGATTGAATTTGGCGGCGGAAGTTATTGATGTTCTCTTCTGTAAAGGCCGCCGGATCATTTCCTGTATCTAGTGCATACTGTTCTGCTGGAAGACCAAATGCGTCCCATCCCATTGGATGAAGAACATCATATCCTTGCATACGTTTCATGCGTGATAAAATATCCGTTGCTGTGTAGCCCTCAGGGTGCCCGACATGAAGCCCTGCTCCTGATGGGTATGGAAACATATCAAGCGCATAGAACTTTGGTTTATCTTCCGAGTCAGATGTGGCGAATGTTTTATGTGTCAGCCAATAATCCTGCCACTTCTTTTCAATTTCCCGATGCTGAAAACTCAATGTGAAAACCTCCTTTAATATGTACGGCTGTATCTGCTCAGATGACCACTGCAAGAATTCAGATTTTTCTAAAATCAACAAAAAACCCTCATCCCTGGAAAGGGACGAGAGATTTTTTGGTTCCCGCGGTACCACCCTTGTTAGCGTAACTTTCTGTTTGTACGCTCACTTAATATCTTTAACGCAGACATGCGACAGAAGCTTTAACGCAACTGCAACTCTGAGGCGAGTTCAGAAGCAGATTTGATTGACTTTCACCAGCCGTCAATTCTCTAAAGACAAATACTGCTTTCCTACTACTCCTCTTCACTGTTCTTATCGTAACCGTCATCTAAGTAGTATTTTATAGAATTATGATCATAAGTGCAAGCAGGTTTGTATACAATGGGAATGTACCCTAGACTAGGGTAAAGTAGAGGATATTATTCGTGTGGAGATCGGTTATGACGGCTGGAGTCCGCATCCTGTGAACGCTGTTCTCTTACAAAATCAAAGCTTCGCAGAACTGCTTCTCCTCCGTAACCTGAAATAATTGATAAGATGACCAACTGCAGACTAGAATCGGGATTTGAGGATAAGACAAGCAGTGTAGCGGCAATCATCCCAACGAGCCAATCTTCAATAAACCCTAAATAAATAAACTTTTTTGTCATTCTGGGCTTCTCTAGCCTGCCTTTTTTCTTTACGTGACCGAGAATGCCCATGACCCCTCCAATGGCGCAAGCAATAATGACTTGTTGCAGCATTTTCATCACCTTCCTAAAGCCCTTAGAATAGTAAAGCGACTTCAGGCTGTCCAGCCCCCTGTAATGCCATTCTGCTGTTCCGTCATAATCCATGTAAAAGGTCTATTCTCTCTAACGAAGAAAAAAAGCTTGTTTCTTCCATTATATGTGAATGACCTAGAAACAATCTTGATGCATTGGAATCATTTTTACCTAATCCATATTAACTATTTTTGGTATTTTATGAATGATAAGCAATTGATTCCTTCTTTTTCTAAAGAAAAGTCTCCTTACTTACTCTATTCTAATGGAGGACAAACTATGATGACAAATTTAACAAAGCAATTGCAATCATTGAAACAGAACATATGTTATGTTACGTTATTAAGGAATACCTTTGGTTGAAAAGACAGGCATTTGATATGTCTGATAGTAGTAGCAAAGGAGGGTAATATGGTCAGCTCAAACATCTTCGGCTTGCAAAAACAGCTTGAACTCATAAAAAAAGCGCTAGATCATGCGCGGATCGGTGTTGTCATTACAGACCCTTCTTTAGAGGATAACCCTATCGTTTATGTGAATCATGGCTTTACACACATGACTGGATACAAACCAGATGAGATTCTTGGGCGTAATTGTCGATTCCTTCAAGGAAAAGACACCGATCAAGAGCAGCTTGATTTAATACGTCATGGCATACAAAATAAAACACCTATTACCACACAGCTAAAAAATTATAAAAAAGACGGTACTTTTTTTTGGAATGAACTCAATATAGATCCTCTATACATTGAACAAGATGACAAAACATTTTTCATTGGCTTTCAAAAGGATATTACGAAACAGAAAGAATATGAACAGCTCCTAGAAGATTCCTTACAGGAAATCACCTCTCTTTCGACGCCAATCGTCCCAATCAAAAATGGTGTATCTGCTCTACCACTCATTGGAAAACTATCTGAAGAACGCTTTGATGCCATTGTCGCGAAGTTAACTTGTATATTAGATGATTCAAAGGATGATTATTTAATTGTCGATCTTTCTGGTTTAATCGATGTCGATGATTCCGTTGCAGGACGCATTTTCAAGCTGCATCATCTTCTCAGTTTAACTGGAACCGAACTGATCATCACAGGGATCAAACCGCAGCTTGCGATGAAAATGAAAGACTTGGATACAGATTTCCAGGATACGATCACATATTTGACGGTTAAGGAAGCAATCAAAGGATTACATTTAGCTGAAAACCCTGTGTAAACTGGGTTTTTTTAGTTAAAACGGCCCCTGAAAATGGAAAAATGAGGTATGATAGGAGTAAATAGAGATTTAGGGGGGCTTCTAGATGATGATGTTACTCATCATAGGTCTTTTATGTGTTTGTTTTGCCATAGGATATGCCGTTAATTTCTTATTACTCAAACACCAGAACGCGCAGATCTTTTCAAAGAAACTATTTTATCCATTTTTGATCTTGGGTCTCTTCTTTTCCATTATGTCATTACCGTTTGCTGCCACAGATGCACCGAAGGCACAAGCAGATCCATCTTCAGAACAACTGCTAAAGGATCAAAAGCAGCTCACATCTGACATAACGCGCTTAAAAGCTGATAAAGAGGAGCTTACCGCCTCTTTAGAGGACGCAACAAAGGATAAAGAAAAACTAGCTAAAAAGCTAGAAACCATCACCTCAGAAAAAGAAACGGTCAAAAAGCAGGAAAAGACCATTCAAGCGCTTGAAGAGAAAATAGACAAGCTTGCCTCGAGCAATGAAACACTCAAAAAAGAGAACAAGAAAAGCAGCAGCGATACGAAGTCTTCAACTGTTCAGCGCTCCGCTCCTAAAGATGAAGGAAAAAGTACAGGCGGTCATGAATCACAGAAGGAAACAAAAAAAGAATCAGCAGCCTGTAACATCAAAGGAAGTGTCAATGGCATTTATCACACACCAAGCAGCAGATACTACTCTAGAACAAAAAATGTAACCAAACTATTCTGCTCTGTAGAAGAGGCAGAGCGTGCAGGGTACAGGGCACCTAAGCAATAGCCATGTGTCACGAAAAAAAGAACCTCCTGTCAGCCCAATTGGGTGCCTTAGGAGGTTCTTTTTTTAGATTTCTCTTCTTAATGCTGCTAATACATTCGTTTTTGTTGCTTTACGTGCTGGGTTAAGCCCTGAAAGGATCGCTACCCCTGCGCTAATCACTGTTGCTGTAATCACAAGGCTGAGCGGAATGTAGGAGAAGGTAATCGAGAATTGATCACTTGACCCTCCCTCAGACATGGACGACAAAATGGCTGGAATGATTAGATTGACGGCGAAACTAATGAGATATGAGATAATAATACCGATGATCGACCCTATCACCCCAATATAAGCACTTTCCATGAGGAACATTCGCTTGATAATCGATGGATTCGCACCAATGGCTTTCATAATCCCAATCTCTTGTGTTCGCTCTGTTACTGCCATCGTCATCGTATTAAAAATACCAATTGCAGAAATAATGACTGCGATACAGCCGACAAAAATAAGCCCAATTTTGAAGACCGTAAAGAACATATCCATTCCTTCGAGCTGATTCGTCACAGAGATGACTTGGTATCCCTCATCTGTCAGCTTATTCGTGAGCGCACCGACATTGTCGAATTTATCTGCATAGACAGAGGTCATTTTCTCGACATTTCCTGCTTCAGGAGATAGATCGAGTATTTGACCAAATTCCTTTTCATACGCATTTGGAATGAGAATTTTATGATCCTCTTGCCACTCCAAATTTGGCTTTTTCATGACACCTACTACACGGAAATCAAATGTTTTTTCTTTGACGACTTCATTTTCTTCATTTAATTTTGGCACTTTGATTTGGATCACTTTATTTAAAATATCCTTCGTGTAGCCTTTAGGCTCTTTCGGCATTTCTTGACCATTTGATGTCTGATTTAATTCTTTTTCATAGGCTTCGCGTTCTTTTTTTGTCCACAGTTGTTCAGCCATATGATACCCGACCACAATTTCGTTCGCTGATGTTGGGACTTTACCTCGGTCTAGCTCAAGCCCTGCTTCTTTTTCTTCTTTCATATCGGTCAAAGCAACCTGCGTTTCACCTGAGCGGTCATCGAGCTCGATCTTTACCGATGGAGTGAGCGCCGTTCTTGAGACGACAGATTTCACATGATCATATTTCTTCAAATCATCTGTCTTGACGTCACCTTTTTCCTTGCCTAATACTTTCACTTCTGTGATGATTTGCTGTTTCATGATTTCATCTTGCGCCGATTTTTGCAGACCAAAACCAACAGATGCTAAAACGATTAAGAAAGAGCATGCCATTGTCGTCGCAAGAATGGTCATAAACACACGCAATCTATTTTTCTTCATGTTTCTTCTAATGAATTTGACCTGATCTCTAAATTTCAATGGATTGTTCCCCTTTCTTTAATACACCATCATGAAGCTGGAATGTTGTATCTGCGATTGAAGCGACTTCATCGTCATGTGTAATGATGACAAATGTAATTCCTTTTTCACGATTGAGCTGCTGGATAAAGGCTAAGATTTCTCCTTCGGTTTCTGAATCTAGGCTGCCTGTTGGTTCATCCGCTAAAATAATAGATGGATTTAAAATCAAGGCTCTTGCAATACTCACACGCTGCTGCTGCCCACCTGACAACTCATTTGGGTAATGCCCTGCATGATGTTCTAGACCTACTCGTTTCAGCATTTCTTTTACTTTTGCCTTTCGTTCAGCCGGCTTCACACCTTTTAAAGTGAGCGGAAGTTCAATATTTTCATACGTTGTTAAGCTCCCGATCAATTGAAAGCTTTGAAAGATAAAACCAAAGTGATCTAAGCGGAAGTCCGCCCATTCTTTTTCATTAAAGCCGGTCACATCGGTACCATCAATGACAATTTGTCCGCTCGTTGGCGTAATATATCCTGAAATTAAGTTCAATAGGGTTGATTTGCCCGAACCACTTCGTCCCACAATACAAGCAATATCGCCTCTTTTGATGGATAGGTCAATCCCTTTTAGCACAGGAATCTCATTCTCTCTGCCTTTTTTACCAATTTTAAACACATGATCTAACGCTTGAACCTGAATCATCTCTACTCCCTACTCTCTGTTTATCTTTTTCGATATATTAAGAAATAACTCGTCAGTGCGCCTACAACGCCGCCTATTAACATGCCAGCGATATAACCAAATATGGAAGTGTCAGAAGAAAATCCAAACCATCCAAACCCTAGAACACCGAAGGCAATGACCAAAATCTGAATCGGTCTATCCATTTTTGAATAAAGGAAGAACCGGCCATTTCGTTCAATAGGCTGCTTCATAAAGCTAAATAAACCAATAAGATAAAATACAATCATCATCATAATCGGTATGATGAATTCTTCACCAGTAAACCAAATTGGATATTCACTCGGATCTCGATATTTAAAACGATCTGTTATATAAGTAATTGGTGCGATGGGCATAATAAGGTAGTCATAACTGACATCTCCCCAATGTCTATTCGTTCTTAAAATAAAGTCTAAATGAAACATTGGAAGCCAAATTAATAAATATGGCAATATCGATGTACTGAATGTCACAATGGCTTGACTAATTGCGCTTCCTGTTAAAGCACCGGCTGCGAGACACAAACTATAAATCATTAAGGTTGACACTAGCGCAATGAAGTAACCACTATTAAAGTCGAACGTCTCTTTTGGTTGAATGCCTAATATGAGTAAGTAAGTGATGGCATATGACAACAGATGAACGAGCGTGATAATTCCGGCACCTAAGAAAAATTTTGTGTGATAAATGGTGCTTCTGCTAAAAGGCAAGGATAAAGTGAAATCGATTTGCCCTTTATTTCTTTCATATCCCAATTGGATAATCGCAAAAAGCAAGCCCATCGTCCATGAGAGGGCGATAAAAATATCAGAACTAAAATTATAATAAAAGTAATTGTCCACTGTTGTACAAGTCGGATCGTTTAAACAAGTTTGAAAGGATGAGTACCCCATTAAAAAGGATAAAGGCGTGGCAAACACCGCAACCAGCATGACTAAAATAAATGTCAGCTCTGATTGCTTCCACTCTTTATATAATAATTGCCGCTTTACCATCTCCGTTTCCCTCCAAACTTTGCAATGAATACTTCTTCTAAATTGACAGGCAGTTCATGCCATACTTTTGGCTGCAGCGACTTCAAGTACTCTTTAGCCTCTACATCGGTTTTAAGAACAAGCGCTGTATAAAAAATGCCCGCTTGATCCAAAATCGCAACGCCTTTTTTTCGAATACTTAAGTTCATATCTTCTTCAAAAGCCATCTGGATTTTGACATAATCATTCTTTAATTCATCTAAATCCATGACACTTGTGAGTTGATTTCCTTCTAAAAACCCGATCCGGTTACACATACGCTCAATATCCTCTAATCGGTGTGATGTAATGAGAATCGATGTTTCACGTTCCGCTACCTCGTCGATCATGAGCTGAAGAACATCATTTCTTGTGACAGCATCAATTCCATCTGTCGGTTCATCTAACAAAATAACCGCTGGCTTGATCGCAAAGCTTAAAATTAATGACAGCTGTTTTTTTAACCCTGTCGATAGTTCACGATAGTTCACTTTTTCCGGAATTTCATAGCGGTTCACAAGCTCATTGGCATATGTCACGTCAAATTTCGGATAAATATGCTTTAACAGCTGGACAAGCTGTCCGTAATTGTATCTGTCAAAGTATGGATTTACAACTGGCATATACACAATATTTTGCTTCACTAACGGATGGTCTTTCACAAGCACGTCTTTAAAATATATCTCTCCTTCATCTGGAAGAAGAATTTGCTGAATCAAGCGGAGAAGTGTTGTTTTTCCTGAGCCATTCCTGCCAAGCAGACCGAAGATCTCACCTTCGCCTATTTTGAAGGAAACGTCACTGAGTACTTCACGTCCATTTAGTGTCTTCGATACATTTCTAACCTCAATCAACTTGTTTTCCTCCCTCAAGACTTGAGCCGATCTCTTCTATCCATTCCTTCAGTTGTTGAATATCAATACCGGCATAATGAGCTTCTATAATGAGTTGTCTTAATTGCTCCTTCATCTCCAATACCTTCCCTTCATTCAGCTTTAACTGAGCTCCTTCTGTTACATACGTACCACGGCCTCTTAACGTTTCAATAATCCCTTCCCGCTCAAGCTCTTTATATGCTTTACTGACGGTGTTTGGGTTGGCGATGATAATGGTGGCGAGCTCCCTGACAGAGGGCAGTTTGTCACCAGGTTTCATTACACCTTTTAGACATAAAATTTTCAACTGTTCAATAATTTGTTCATATATTGGCGCAGCGCTTCGTGGATCTATTTGAATCATGATCGCTCCCTCTTTCCTCATTCATGCTTTTGCAGTCCTATCGCTTGTTCATGCCCTTGCATTAAAGGGATTGAATTAGGTATCAAATCTTTTTGAACTTCAAAACCAATGAAAACGAGAACGAAAAAAAATGTACATGCTAAAGCAACAGCCAGCACCATCCACTTCAAATTGATTGGTTTTTTTTCTTTTTTCATGGTTGAACACCTTTCTTCACTTTTTAAGTGTCTTTAGTGTATTAGTTGATATAGTACACTTAATACAATATAGCCACTCAATCAAAAAGTCAATGGTCTTTAAATAAAATAAAAAACAGACCCTTAAAAAAAGGATCTGTTCATCATTCGTTGTCGTAAGAAATACCTAAAATCATTTGATTTTGCAAGCTTTGAAGTTGAACACGCGCCCTGTCTAATCGCTCTCTTTGCTGGTCATTGGCGACATCTTTTAATTTTTCTAATTCGTTGACCGCATCTTCAAGCATAAGCTGCGCCTTAGAAAATTCGTCCTCATTATAATGCTCTTGCCGTAAGTTCAAATCAAATTGTTCACTTGCAAACTCAAGGGTTTCAGTACTTTTTTGGATAAATTCATCGATCGACTGCCTTGTTGCCATCTTGCATTCCCTCCATTTCATCATTGCTCTCGCCTATTTTGCCCACGTAAAGCTTTTTCACTAAAGAAAATGTTGGACAGATTCAATTGTCCTCCTTCGTGATTTTTGTTAAACTTTAAGGATGCCTATTATTACGCAAGGAGGTTACTGACTTGGATCAGCATAACCCTTTTTTATATTCAAACAGCGAAAAACGCTATCACACATGGAACTATCATTTGCGAGAGCACTTTGGTCATAAAGTATTTAAAGTGGCCTTAGACGGTGGCTTTGACTGCCCAAACCGTGATGGTACTGTCGCACACGGAGGCTGTACATTTTGCAGTGCCGCTGGGTCTGGTGATTTTGCAGGAAACCGGGCGGATGATCTCATCACTCAATTTAACGAAATCAAAGACCGGATGCACACAAAATGGAAAGACGGAAAATACATGGCGTATTTTCAAGCGTATACAAACACACACGCCCCGCTTCCTGTTCTAAAAGAAAAATTTGAAACCGTCATGAATCTGGATGGAGTGGTTGGTTTATCTATTGCGACAAGACCTGACTGTCTGCCGGATGACGTGGTGGAGTATTTAGCCGAATTAAATGAGCGCACTTATCTCTGGGTAGAGCTTGGTCTTCAAACGGTTCATGAACGGACAGCGATGCTCATTAACCGTGCCCATGATTATGAATGCTACGTAGAAGGTGTAGAAAAACTGCGAAAACACGGAATTCGTGTCTGCTCGCATATCATCAACGGACTGCCTCTAGAAAACCGGGACATGATGATGGAAACAGCAAAAGCTGTCGCAGATTTAGATGTGCAAGGAATTAAAATTCATTTGCTTCACCTTTTAAAAGGAACCCCAATGGTCAAGCAATACGAAAAAGGCAAATTGGAGTTTCTAAGCCAGGAAGAATATGTTCAGCTTGTTTGTGATCAGCTAGAGATCCTGCCGCCAGAAATGATTATTCATCGCATTACAGGGGATGGCCCAATTGAATTAATGGTTGGTCCGATGTGGAGTGTAAACAAGTGGGAAGTACTAAATGCCATTAATGCTGAGCTCGAAAGACGTAACAGCTACCAAGGCAAACGTTTCGTCAGATTGGAAGAAGCAGCTAAATGATTTTGAAACGCATGCTTCCTTTTAGTAAAGAGCTGTTAGAACGGGCTTGTCAAAAAGGCGACACCGTCATTGATGCAACGATGGGAAATGGCCACGATACGCTCTATTTAGCTGACCTTGTAGGAAATGATGGACAAGTTTTCGCATTCGACGTACAAGAGGAAGCCATACAGCAGACGAGAAAAAGGCTTGGCGAGGGATATCCTTACGTTCATCTGATCCACGATGGGCATGAAAAGCTTGCTCATCACCTGCCAAAGGATGCTTATGGACAGATCTCTGGTGCGGTGTTTAACCTTGGATACCTGCCCGGAGGCGATAAAGCCGTCACCACTCAGGCTCATACAACCATTGAAGCCATTGAGCAGCTCCTCGACTGGCTTAAACCCGGAGGTCTGATCGTTCTTGTGATTTACCATGGACACCCCGAAGGGAAAAGAGAAAAAGAAGTGCTTCTCGACTATTGCAAATCACTTCCTCATGAAGAAGTACAAGTTTTATCTTATCAATACATGAATATTCAAAACGACCCGCCTTTTGTGGTCGCCATTGAAAAAAAGCTCACATCCTAATGGATGTGAGCTCAGATTGTTGACAAAGGGCTAAAATGATCTTTATTTTAGTCCTTTGTCTTCTTTTCAGCGTGATAGAAAACCTTTGCAGTCTAGGAAGGACGAGTACTGGCGCGGAGCGAATTTGACATTCGTGAGCACCAGCACGCAGGACTGACACCGAATGCGAGGGTTTGTCTACACGCTGGCTCACATCCTAATGGATGTGAGCTTTTTTTATGAGGATTTCATCCAAGGCATTTTCTGATAGGTCCGATAGGCTCTTCCGTTGATATAGAAAAAGAACGATGTTTTCCCGCTTGATTTGATCAGCCGTTTTGCCAGCTTATTCATCTCTTTTTGGGCTGTCACTTTTTCATCGGACAAATAGACTGCCAGTAACCCTCTGTTAATCAATTTGTGAAAGTTTTCGTGCGGAATGCCTTTCAGCTGCTCATCCGCTTTTTCAATAAAATGCTGAAGTCTATCCATCATCTCATGATGAGAGGCATAGTAGGAGCAAAAGTTCAGATCTCCTCCAAGCCGGTCTTCTTCTTGATCAATTAAATAATCAAGTAAAATGTGCAGACCTTGGATATAAGGGAAATAGCTTTCGTAAATTTGCTTCGCCTGCTTTTCTGTAAAATCCGGCTGCAGCGCATACGCCACAAGACAGAAAATCCCTAATGTTGACCCTGCACAAGCTGAAAATTCATACCATTCCATCTTAGGCAAATCCTTTTCATATTGGCGAAACCACGATTCAAGCCTCGGGACCCGCTCATGAGGAACGACGTGTTTATGTACTTGCAAATCACTGTAGTAATCACACAGCGTGTGTAAATATGGCTGAATGATCGGATAATGCTCAAGGCGCGTAAGCACGTCTTGACATGTGCGGACAAGCGCATGTAAATACCCATGATCCTCTTGATCATCACGGAATTGATAGTAAGGCTTGAGCTCAGCATGAATATCAAGCGCATCTCTCATCGCTTGATGCAGCATATGAAAATCTTTTGGATCCAGCGACGTGCTGCGGTCACATAGGTTATCTAAGTAATCACTGATGGTTTGATACGCCACAATGAATTCAATACACGTTTCTTTCGCCTCACCTGCTAGAAGAGATAAAATGCCTCCGCCTTCACAGTGAAAGGTTTTACTGGATATGCTCGCTAGTGCCTGCGTTCGCAGTTCTTCATTTTCAATCATTTCTGCATGAACCCGCCACTTTTTCAGCTCCTGATGAACAAGCGGAAAAATATCTTTATACACCTTTGTCATCAGTGCAAAAGGACGCTCTGGTACTGACAAATCAATCCACCCCCAACTTAAAGCTCACCATCAAATATATTGATCTGTAAAGGCTCTTGCTGCCTTAAACACATCTTCTCTTTCCGGTTCATTAAAAATTTCGTGATACAGCTCTTCCCATTCACGATATGATTTATTGGTTGATTCAATGCCATTGAACCATTTGATCACTCTCGTTTTATCGACGATCTTATCATCGCCCGCCTGCATTAAAAGGAGCGGAATCGATTTAAAGACATTCGTTGGCTGCATGGCCGCATCAATATTTTTGATCAGCTCTCGGTACCAGCGAACCGACACCTTTGTTACGTAAAGGGAATCATTGGAGTCTGCCTCAATCACAGCCTGATTCCGTGTAGCTAGTTCAATCGACAGCCCTGACTCGACTTTAAACGACGGTGCCAGCACATTAAGACCTTTTGATGCAAAATCCATTAGCTTCTTCGGTTTAAATTGCAGACCTAAACAAGGTGATGATAAAATAAGGCCAGCAATCTTCGTATGGGTATACTGCTTGATCCACTCAATTGAAATGAGTCCACCCATACTGTGTCCAAGTAAAAAAGTAGGAAGCCTGAATGATTTCGCATGTTCGATCCATTCATCTACTGTATCAATGTATTCTTGAAACGAACGAATGTGGCCCCGCGCACGTGTCGATGTCCCTTGCCCAGGCAGGTCACCCATAATGACGTGATAGCCTGCATTTCGCCACATTTCGATCAGCCATTTATATCGGCCGTGATATTCACTCGCACCATGTACAATTACAATTGTACCAACTGGTCTTTCAGCATGCCAAGTCCACAAAGTAAACACCTCACAAATGTTGTATTAAGAAAGGGAGTCGAAAAAGTGATTTATCCATATCATCATTTTACACCTGAAATTCATGAATCGGTCTTTGTCGCAGATAACGCCACCATTACTGGTGATGTCACGATTGGAGAATATTCGAGCGTGTGGTTCCAAACCGTTATCAGAGGCGATGTCGCTCCTGTGAGAATTGGAAAAAACGTCAATATTCAGGATTTATCATGTCTGCATCAAAGTCCTGGAAAAACACTTCTTATAGAAGATGGTGCTACCATTGGACACCAAGTCACATTACATAGCTCAATCATTCGAAAAAATGCCCTCATCGGTATGGGGTCCATCATTCTCGATGGTGCAGAAATTGGCGAAGGTGCCTTTATCGGTGCAGGTAGTCTTGTCCCTCAAGGAAAGGTCATTCCAAAAGGATCACTCGCTTTTGGCCGTCCAGCCAAGGTCGTCCGGCAGTTAACAGATGAAGATATCCAAGACATGGACAGAATCCGTAGAGAATATGTAGAAAAAGGACAATACTATCGTTCCCTTTTATCCCGTTAACATCATACGCGTATCTTCACTTTATCATGTTTTTTTCAGGATATTAAGCAATAACTATGAACCGCTTGTTATTTTACCCTTTTCCACTGCTTTCTATCATGACAAAAAAGGTTTTCAGCACAAAGCTGAAAACCTTTTTTCATTAACTAAAGATGACTTCTTTCGGTTGATGATTCAACTGCTCTGGATCAATGCTGCGCTCCACATAAATGCTGTGCCAAATCATAAAGATAAGGACGGTCCAAATCTTACGGCTATGATCTGCTTTACTAGCACAATGCTCATTTAATAAATCAAGCACATATTGCTTGTTAATGTATTCATCTGTTTGACTGTTTTTGATGATGTCTTTCGCCCAAGCATTCATCTCATTTTTCAGCCAATGACGAATTGGCACAGGGAAACCAAGTTTTTTACGGTTTAACACATGGTCAGGCACAATGCCTTCTGCTGCTTTACGCAATAAATATTTCGTTGTGCCATCTTTTGTTTTCAGCTCTTCTGGAATTTTAGAAGCCGCTTCAAATACGACCTTATCAAGGAATGGAACACGAAGCTCAAGAGAATTCGCCATCGTCATCTTGTCTGCTTTCAGTAAGATGTCTCCGCGCATCCACGTATGAATATCAACATATTGCATTTTGTTAATATCACTGTAGCCTGCGCTTTCCTCGAAGTATGTCTTCGTTACGTCACGATACGTGATGCTTGGATCATAATGCTTTAAGAGGTTTTTCTTCACTGGCTCTTCAAAGATTTTCGCATTACCGATATAACGTTCCTCTAATGGCGTACAACCGCGAACGATAAAGCTCTTTCCTTTCATTCCTTCTGGCATTAAACGAGCAAGACGAAGAAGAAGCTTTTTCAGCATAGATGGTACAGATTCAAATGGTTTAAGAGAAAGAGGCTCACGGTAAATATTATATCCGCCGAACAGCTCGTCCGCTCCCTCACCTGAAAGAACAACCGTCACTTGTTTCTTCGCTTCTTTTGCCACGAAATACAATGGAATCGCCGCCGGATCAGCTAAAGGATCGTCTAAATGCCAGACAATCTTCGGAAGCTCATTCATATATTCCTCTGGAGAAATCACAGCACTAAAGTTTTGTAAGCCTAGCTTATCAGCTGTTTCCTTCGCGACATCGACTTCACTAAAGCCATCCTGCTGGAAACCAACAGAGAATGTCTTCAGCTCAGGGTGTAATTCCTTTGCGACAGACACGATGAAGGAAGAATCAATACCACCTGATAGGAATGAACCAACAGGTACATCACTTCTCATGTGAACTTTCACAGAATCATAGATTGCATCGCGTACTTCTTCTATTAATTTCTGTTCTTGTGTTTGTTCAGGCTTGAATTGAACCTTCCAGTATGTCTTAAATTCGATCTCCTGTCCTGGGCGTAAAATAAACTGATGACCAGGCTCAACTTTGTGCACCTTTTGATCAAGTGTATTTGGCTCAGGAACGAACTGGAACGACATGTATTGCTGCAATGAAGTCTCATCAAATAAAATGTTCTCGTTCACAGCCATCAAGCTTTTGCGTTCAGACGCAAAGTACACTTGCTCTTCCATTTGTGTAAAATAAAGCGGTTTGATGCCAAAAGGATCTCTCGCGCCATATAATTGCTGCGCTTCTTTATCCCAAATTAAAAATGCAAACATGCCGCGAAGCTTAGAAGCCGCCTCTTCTTTATAATGACGGTATGTGGCAAGCAGTACTTCCGTATCAGAATCTGTGCTGAACGTATAGCCCTTTTTCACAAGCTCTTCCTTTAGCTCCACATAGTTATAAATTTCTCCGTTGAAAATAATCCAATACTTTTCATCTTCATAAGAAAGCGGCTGCTTTCCGTGCTCAACATCTATAATACTTAAACGTCTAAATCCAAATCCTACATGCTCGTCATGAAAGTAACCCTCATCATCGGGACCACGGTGAACGATGAGACGATTCATTTGTTTAATTAACTCTTCCTGCTCAGTAGTTTCGGACAATGGACGGTGATTAAATACACCAACAAACCCACACATATTATTGCCTCCACGTTATGTTATTTCTTAAAAGTAGACCTATAATTAGACAGTATTTTGTCCGATTTTGTTTCACATTTTGTAGAATTTTTTTAATCAAAAGGAAAACCGCTTAAAATAAGCGGTTTTATATGTTGTTATTGTCCTAATGCTTCTTTACGAAGTGTATCGGCTTTATCCGTTTTTTCCCACGGAAGATCTAAATCATGACGGCCGAAATGTCCGTATGCAGCTGTTTGTTTATAGATCGGACGACGCAGATCAAGCATTTTAATAATGCCAGCTGGACGAAGATCAAAGTTCCCACGAACCACTTCAATTAATTTTTCTTCAGAAGCTTTTCCTGTTCCGAATGTATCAATTGAAATCGATACCGGCTGTGCAACACCAATTGCATAAGCAAGCTGTACTTCACAAGAATCTGCAAGGCCGGCAGCTACGATGTTTTTCGCTACATAACGAGCAGCGTATGCCGCAGAACGGTCAACCTTTGTTGCGTCCTTTCCAGAGAAAGCACCGCCGCCATGACGAGCGTAGCCGCCATAAGTATCAACGATGATTTTACGTCCAGTTAAACCAGCATCTCCTTGAGGTCCGCCGATTACGAAACGGCCAGTCGGGTTAATAAAGTATTTTGTCTCTTCGTCAATGAGTTCGCTTGGAACCACAGGGCGGATGACATGCTCTTTTAAGTCGCTTTGAATTTGTTCAAGCGTCACTTCTGGTGCATGCTGCGTAGAAATAACCACTGTGTCAATACGAACAGGTTTATTTTGCTCATCATATTCTACTGTTACTTGTGTTTTTCCGTCTGGACGAAGATAGGCAAGTGTTTGATCCTTGCGCACTTCAGTTAAACGGAGAGATAATTTATGCGCTAGTGAAATCGGCAGCGGCATGAGCTCTTCGGTTTCGTTGTTGGCAAAACCAAACATCAATCCTTGGTCACCTGCACCGATCGCATCAAGTTCTTCTTCAGTCATTGTTCCTTCACGTGCTTCAAGCGCTTTGTCTACACCTTGCGCAATATCAGCAGACTGTTCATCAATGGATGTGAGCACTGCACATGTTTCCGCATCAAAACCATATTTCGCACGTGTGTAGCCAATTTCCTTAATCGTGTCACGCACCGTCTTTGGAATATCGACATAAGTAGACGTTGTAATTTCTCCGCTTACTAATACGAGACCCGTTGTAACAGAAGTTTCACAGGCAACACGTGCATTTGGATCTTTCTTTAAAATTTCATCCAAAATGCTGTCTGAAATTTGATCACAGATTTTATCCGGATGTCCTTCCGTCACTGATTCTGAAGTAAATAAACGACGATTTTGACTCATAATGGCTATTTCCTCCTGTACAAGACCACATCATCCCAAGATGAGGCCTCCAATATGATACGGAACTCGTTCCCTCTTATATTTGAAAACGTTTCTATTAGAGATGTTATTGGCAATTTGTTTATATGATATCCCAAAAATAAAAAAACCATTTCCTTCATTGCGAGGAAAGGGTCTGAGATCGCATGCCTTTCACTCTTATCGCTCAAGGTGTTCTTGTACCTTGCATCAGGTTAGCACCTTGGTTTCTCAGCATTTTCATGCCTTTTCATAAGAAACCGGTTGCTGGGCTTCATCGGGCCTGTCCCTCCACCAACTCGGGATAAGAGTATCCGTTCAATAAGATATCTTATCTTAAACCCTTGCGTCATGTCAATGCTTCATCAGAATTATCTCCCTTTTTTTTCACCTCAATATTAGCATCACCAAAAAGTATATTTTCATAGCAGAAATGAAAAAACACACACAAAAATATTTAAATAGTATAGACTATTATTATCAATGTGTTATACTAATCAAAACAAACAAATTCAACGGTAAAGGAAGGGTTTTTTTATGAACTCAGTGGATTTAAAAGAAGATTTGCAGTCATTGTTCTCATTAGAAAATACGCACCAAAATTTATCTGTTCCGAAACTTGTTGAAAAGATTTTGGCACGTGATGAAGGCGTTTTAACATCAACAGGAGCTGTCCGCGCTACAACTGGTGCCTACACAGGACGTTCGCCTAAAGATAAATTTATCGTCAAAGAAGAAAGCTCTGAACATAAAATTGATTGGGGTCAAGTCAACCAGCCAATCTCTAAAGAAGCATTTGACCGTTTATATACAAAGGTTGTGTCATACTTAAAAGAACGTGATGAACTATTCGTCTTTGAAGGATTTGCCGGCGCTGATGAAAGATACCGTATGCCTATTACAGTGGTAAACGAATTTGCATGGCACAATCTCTTTGCAAAGCAGCTATTCATCAGACCCGACCGATCCACACCTTCTTCAAACGAAAAACCGTTCACCATCTTATCTGCACCGCATTTTAAAGCAGATCCTGAAACAGATGGCACAAACTCTGAAACGTTTATTATCGTTTCTTTTGAAAAACGCACCATTCTGATCGGTGGTACAGAATATGCAGGAGAGATGAAAAAGTCCATTTTCTCTGTCATGAACTACCTGCTTCCTGAGCAAGATATTTTATCCATGCACTGCTCAGCAAACGTCGGTCAAGAAGGCGATGTCGCATTATTCTTCGGCCTTTCAGGTACTGGGAAAACGACGCTTTCTGCAAGCGCAAGCCGCAAGCTGATCGGTGACGATGAACACGGCTGGTCTGGCTCAGGAGTCTTCAATATTGAGGGCGGATGCTATGCGAAATGTGTGAACTTAAGTGAAGAAAAAGAACCGCAAATTTACAAAGCGATCAGCTTCGGATCAGTTCTTGAAAATGTTGTACTTGATGAAGAAACACGTGAAGCGGATTATGATGACACATTCTTCACTGAAAACACACGCGCTGCTTACCCAATCGAAATGATTGATAACATCGTGGAGCCAAGTATCGCAGGACATCCTTCTGCCATTGTCTTCTTAACAGCTGATGCATTTGGCGTTTTACCTCCAATCAGCCGTTTAACGAAAGAACAGGCGATGTACCATTTCTTGAGCGGCTACACAAGTAAATTAGCCGGAACTGAGCGCGGTGTCACATCACCAGAAACGACATTCTCTACTTGCTTCGGTTCACCATTCTTGCCGCTTCCAGCTCACGTCTATGCTGAAATGCTCGGCAAGAAAATTGATGAGCACGGCGCAAAAGTATTCCTTGTGAATACAGGCTGGACTGGCGGAGGCTATGGTACAGGCAAACGTATGAACCTAGCTCATACAAGAGCAATGGTGCAGGCAGCGATCGAAGGCGATCTCGACAACGCCGAAATGATTACTGATGACATCTTTGGATTACACATCCCGCTTCATATTCCTGGCGTACCAGATGAAGTGCTTCAACCTTCTAAAACATGGGATGACCAAGAGGCATATCAAGAAAAAGCTCACTTCCTTGCCAATGAATTTAATAAGAACTTCCAAAAATTCAGCCACACAGCAAGTGACATTGAAGCCAAAGGCGGACCACGCGTATAATCAAATGACAAAAGCTGAGGGGAATCATTCCCTCAGCTTTTGTTTGTTAGTTCGTTGAATGCAGGGACACAAGACGGTAAGTTACCTTTGTCACATTGTCTGTAAGCTCCAGCTTTTCAACGTGTGCTGTCCCTGTTTTTTCTCCGTCTTTCGTTTTACGCACCTCAAGCGGAATATTTAATGGATAAATGCGGTACCCTTCCTTCATGAGCTCGAATACATTTTCTTCAATTCTTGTCTCTTTTCCCTTGGTGACAATCATTGTATTAAATTCAACAGGCATTCCCATATTGAAAATCCCCCTACTTTCTAAATTTCATTATACTGCTTATTTTACCACATTTCCGCTTTTTCGGCTGTGCATCCATGTCGTCAGCCTTCGGACAATTTCCCGATTATGCTGCGGCGGGAAATAATGGTTGTATCCGTGAAAATACCAAGTCTCCACTGGCTTTCCGTGCTGGCGCAGCGCATCTTCTAATAAATACGCATGCTCAATGGATACATTTTGATCCTCTTCTCCGTGGATGATAAGTACAGGTGCTTCAATTTTGTCCACATCATTTAAAGGCGTTCTGTCCTCATAGGCCTCTGGTACCTTGTGCGGGGGACCGCCAATCACACGCTTCATCATCCTTCTCATATCCACACGCTCTTCATAGGTGAGCTTCATATCACTGACGCCTCCCCATGTCACAAAGGAAGCTGCCTCTTGTTTCATTTCAACAGCGGTCCAAATGCCCATAATTCCTCCGCGCGAAAAACCAAAGATATGAATACGATCCTGCTTCACCTTTTTGTGGTGCTTTAACAATTGAAAGGCAGCAAAAGCATCTTTCCGGTCCTCTCCGGCAAAGTCCTCGTTTCCTTCGCCTCCCTGATTTCCTCGGTAAAAGGGTGCAAATACGACAAAGCCCTGAGCTGCAAATTGCACAATCCGGCCTGGTCTCACCATCCCCACATTTTTAATGCCGCCTCGTAAATACAAAAAGCCGTCATAGAGACCTTCTCCGGCCGGTTCAGCGAGCAATCCTTTGATCCGAAGCCCATCTGCCTCATAGGTCACTGTAAATAAATGAATATGCGGATGGGGGGACGGAAACCTTCTTTTTTCCACAATCACTTGATTTCTCTCCTTTTCATCTGTTCTTACGTCAAGTGCTTCATGATCGCTTCTGCGACAAGCTGACCTGATTTAGTCACCATCGGCGTGCCTCCGCCTGGATGACTTGTTCCTCCAACAAACCAAAGTCCTTCAATGTCCTTTGACTGATTATTGATGCGGAAGAACGCCTGCTTGAATGAGTTAGAAGACATGCCATAAATCGCTCCATGATAAGCTCCTGTTTTCTGCTGCAGATCAAACGGAGTTTGAACCGCTTCATATTCGGCCACCTCATCCATATCAAAGAGACCCTTTTCCTTTAATTTTGTTTTCACATGCTGCGGGTACGTCTCCTTTAGCATGTCCCAATCTTGCTCTTTTGTCACATAAGGCGCATTCGCCAGTACAAACAGGTTGCTTCTTCCCGGCCCTCCGCTTAAAGCTGGTTCTGAATGACCTGAATAACAGATGTAAAGCGTTGGATCCTGAGGCAGTTGTTTTTTCTGAAAAATATCCTTGAATTCTTGCTCATAATTCTCTGGGAAAAACACATTGTGATGGGACAGCTGTTCATAGACTTTAGGTACACCTAATAAGAGAACAAAGCCAGATAACGACGGTTCAATATTGGCCAGCTTTTGATTTAAAAAGCTTGGGCGGTTTTTTTCATCTATGAGATAGCGGTAGACAGTCAGTGCGTCCGCCCCTGCAATGACTTGATCTGCTTCATACATCTGCTGAACCGTCTCTACTCCTTTGATTCGGCGGTCCTTCACATGAATCTTGTTGACTTGTTCATTGAGGTGAATCTGCACGCCTAATTCCTTTGCTAAAGTCTCAAATGCTTCAACTAAACGATACGTACCGCCCTTTATTCCATAAATCCCTTTCTCCCCTTCTAAATACGCCATCATATTAAAAATAGCCGGCGCCTCATAGGGAGAAGAGCCGATGTATGTAGCATAACGTCCAAACATCGCCAATGTATGCGGATGACGGAAATATTGACGCAGCAGGCGTTGAACGGTTGTAAACGGTTTGACAGAGAGAAGTGCTTTCATGAGCTTTAGATCCGCCTTATCCTTCCACGTCAATAACAAACGATTTAAAAACTGCTCCTCAGCCTTTTGAAAAAGCATCTTTGATTCCTGTAAAAATGAACGGTATTGCTTCGCATCTTCAGGACTGAATACTGCAATTTGAGTTTCCATTTGCTCAATATTGGGCGTGAATTCAACCGTATGTCCATCTGAAAAAACATTTTTGGTCAGAGGAGAAATCGGATAAAATGTGACATAATCCTCCATCCGTCTATGACAGGAAGCAAACACTTCCTCAAAGTATGACTTCATTGTAATGGTACTCGGTCCTAGATCAAAAGAGTAGCCAGCTCCCTGATGGCGCTGCAATTTCCCGCCTAAAGTCGCTTCTTTTTCTAATATGGTGACCTGAATCCCTCGTGACTGCAAGCGGATCGCTGCTGATAATCCGCCAAGCCCGCCGCCGATGATGATCACTTTTTTCATTCGTACCTTCTCCCTTTCCATTCATACCCTTCTTTTTTCAGCCCGATTTTCATAGAAGCAAAGCCAATGGCGATCAAACTTAAAATGCTGAGCGGTAATAAAAAGGCCATTGCTGATGTTCTCCCGTTCTCGATATCAATTGCCGCTTTGATCGACACACCCAGCCCATAGCAAAGAATGGCTATGCATATACTAAGCACATCAAGCTGCAGCAAAGCCATCATCAAACAAATGACAGGAGCCAAATAAAGCAGGGTGTATAAACAAAAGACACTGCTTAATAAAGCAATGCTTCGATTGACACCTGGGAACAAATTTTTCCGGTAGCCTTTCCAAACCTCTTGTCCACTCTCATACATTCTCATATGCACAAATGGATGAATGCTAGCAAGTGTGAACGGAAAGCCTTGTTCCTTCACCCGTCTAGCCAATGCCATATCATCCACTAGCGAATTCTTAATCGCCTCATGCCCACCGATGTCGTGGTAGCAATTCTTTTCAATGGCAATAAAGCCGCCATGTGCAGCGGCAAAAGCGGGGTTCTTTGATTTCCTTACCCATTTCACAGGCAGATGACAGCCTATGGTAAACATCATCATGGGAACGACAAGATGCTCGAAAACTGTACCTGTTTTTTGTTCTGGAAACCCTGACAGCATACCCGTTTTTTGCGTGCATACCTGCTGATACACTGCTTCCATTGCCCCTCTTTTTAACCGGACATCCGCATCTAAAAATAGCAGCCAATCAGAAGCTGCTGCCTCAGCGAGCTGAGAACAGGCAAATGATTTACCTAGCCAGCCTTGCTTTAACGCCTGACCTGACTGGACACGAATCCACGGATACGCTTCTGCAAAGCGCTCCACAATCGCTCTTGTCTGATCTGTCGAATGATCATCTAGTACAATAAGCTCCTTCGGATAAAGACGTTGATCAACGATCGACTGAAGACAGGCTTCTATCCGTTTCTCCTCATTTCTAGCCGGAATCAGTATCGATAACGAAATGGGTTCATCTGGCGAAAAAGAGGCGGGCTTTAACACGGGAAACTGCTTCATATTCCATATGGTGAATATAAACTGACAAAGCAGCAGCACACTGATCACGGTTAAGAAGATCGCCATGTTCTCACCCACTTTTTAAAAGAATCAAACGCATCACTTGTTGACTGACTTGTCCTTGTCATCTGTTTAAATTCTTCGTTTATTGAAAAATCAGGATCAGCGACGACCTGCGCTTGATGTCGGTTTAACTGCGTTTCAAGTAGATCGCCAAGCATACGCGTCACATCCTTGCTTCGTCGTGAGCCTCCAGATACGATGGCATCTTCGCCGAACACAACAGAAACTGTCGGTTTTTGAAACTGATTAAATGTATACTGCAAGGTCACAGGCTTCACCACGACCTGCTCAAATTGCCTCACTAAAAAAGAAGCCCCTCCTTCCAGTTCAACCGGCCGCATATCCTGATGCATAATTTTCCCCTGTGGAAAAAGCCATACCGCCCTGCCAGCCTGCATTTTCTCTCTTGCTGTCATCAATGCTTGTTTGACACTTTTCAGGTTCTCTTTATGAACCGGAAACGCTCCAAGCTTACGGAAAAAAGCATATTGCTTCAGCTGCTTCTCTTCCATCATCATGTAGTGATCAAGTTCAGACGCTTTTTCTGTTAAAAGAAAAATAATCAGTCCATCCCACCACGAGCTGTGATTGGCAAGATAAAGAACAGGAAGCTGCTCCTTCGGGTCCACCGAGCCTTTCATCATGACACAGCGGAAATGCTTATGGAGTAAATACCGTTCAATATAAAGTGAAAATAGACGTCTAAACGATCGGCTTTTGTCGCTTTCTTTCAAATCGAACCCTTCCTTCACACAAAATGACAATGATCAGTGCTAAATAAAAAATGACATCGAGTCCGCCCTTTAATGCCAAAAGACCAAAAAAGAACACCATCGCCTGATAAATACGACTCGTCCAACTGAGCGCCTTTTGATTAATTGAGACAAGCGGGAAAAGAAATGAAAGTCCTGCCCCAATCATACCCCAGCTCACAAAATTCTCAAAAGGAATACCAAAAAAACCACCGCCGTCATACCACACCCAAAACTTCCTTTCAGCTGCTACTGGATCTAATATGAGGTCAAGCAAGACAATCCATACCCCCGTTTCGACGGCTCGTCTCCACTTTGACTGCTGACTGGATAAAAAAAGGCTGTTTAAAAACACGCCAACCCATGCAAACGCAATGGTTAAAGGCACCCCTGCCACTAGAAAACCTAACGCTGGATAATAGTCATAGGCCCCGAATGGAAACCCGGTTGTGATACCTACCCACTCAATCATAAATGTAAGCACCCCAACAATGGCTGCCCTTTTGATTACAAATCCCCATGAGCCATAAATATGCCGCCCAATCTCTATGACGCAGCAGGCATACAGCACAAGAAAGATTCCATTTGCAAACTGAAGCCATGCTGGCACTTCAAAAAAGACCATTAAAATAAGACCTACTAAATACCATCCAACAAATCCCCAACTCACTCTATACACGAAACCGCTCCTTTATTTCTGCCAAATTCAAGATAGCATTCATGCTTTTATTATAGAAAAAAAGACCCGTTCTATAAATAAACAATGCGCTTCTTATTTTCATCTAGGCACTCACCAAAAATCCCTTTTCACATACTTTAATAGTGATCTAGAACAAAGGAGGCGAATTACTCTTGAATCGTTCCATCAAAGTCAGACTGGCATTCATCGTCGTTGTCCTGCTCTTTATTCCATTTGTCGCCTGTAAAAAAGAACAAGAGCAGACCGTTCAAGTAGCCGAGGTGACCCATTCGGTCTTTTATGCTCCACTATATGTCGCCTTATCAGAGGATTTCTTTAAAGAAGAAGGCCTGGAGGTTGAACTAAAAACCACTTGGGGCGGCGATAAAACGATGACAGCTCTCTTATCAGGCGGTGCTGATATCGCTTTGACCGGGTCTGAATCCTCTATCTATGTAGAGGCTCAAGACACAAAGGACTCTGTCATGAACTTTGCACAGCTTACACAAACAGACGGCACCTTTCTTGTTTCAAGGGAGAAAGTAAACCAATTCTCTTGGAATCAATTAAAAGGAAAAGACTTTTTAGGACAGCGGAAAGGCGGCATGCCGCAAATGGTCGGTGAATATGTCTTGAAAAAAGAAGGCATTGATTTAAAAAAGGATCTTCGCATGATTCAAAATATTGATTTTGCCAACATTTCAGGTGCGTTCTCCTCTGGAACTGGCGATTTTGTGCAGTTATTCGAACCAACCGCTTCCTTACTTGAAAAAGAAGGCAAAGGGTACATTACCGCCTCCTTTGGAGAAGCTTCTGGCAAGGTGCCGTATACTACCTTCATGGCAAAGAAGAGTTACTTAGAGGAAAACAAAGAGACAGCTGAAGCCTTCACCCGTGCCATTTACAAAGCGCAGAAATGGGTAAAAGCCAAGCAGCCTGAGGAGATCGCAAAGGCCATTCAATCTCATTTTCCTGATACAGATCTTGATGTCTTATCAACTGCCATCAAACGCTACAAACAGCAAGATTCCTATGCAACAGATCCCCTTCTGAATGAAGAGGAATGGAACAAATTGCAGGAAATTATGAAGGAGAGCGGTGAATTGCCGGAATTTATCCCGTACAAACAACTTGTCGATTCATCCATTGCAAAGAAGGTCACAGATCACAAATAGAATAGGAGGTAGCACATGTCTTTCCTTCAAATTGACCATGTGACCCACACGTACTTCTCTTTAAAAGAAAAAACAACGGCTATACAGCACATCAATATGGAGATAGACCAAGGTGAATTCATCTCATTTATTGGTCCCAGCGGCTGCGGAAAAACCACCTTGCTGTCTATCATCGCAGGAATTACGCCGCCCTCTGAAGGTCGAATTTTAATCGAAGGAAAAGAACCAAATCAAAAGGAGCATCAAATCGGCTATATGCTCCAGCAAGATTATTTGTTTCCTTGGAAGACCATCAAGGAAAATGTGATTCTCGGGTTAAAAATTGCGAAACAAGATTCACATGAGGCCACCTCAGCTGCCCTTGATTTACTGCCAAAGCTTGGACTGCATGAAGTAGAGGGAAAATATCCAAAGGAGCTGTCTGGTGGAATGAGGCAGCGTGCGGCTCTCGCCCGAACGCTTGCAGTTGATCCAGGTTTACTTTTACTGGATGAGCCATTTTCAGCGCTAGACTACCAAACCAAACTGACATTAGAAGATCTCGTCTTTCACACATTAAAAAACTATCAAAAAACCGCAGTCCTAGTGACACATGACATCGGCGAAGCCATTGCAATGAGTGACCGCATTTTCTTATTCTCAAAGCATCCAGGCTCTATCCAGCGAATCTTTACCGTTCCAGACGATATAAAGGCTCTCTCTCCTTTTGAAGCGAGACAGACCCCGCATTTCCAAGAGCTCTTTCAAACGATTTGGAAGGAGCTGAAAACAGTTGAAACACAGTGACCTTTTACATGAAGCCTATCGCAAAAAATACCGAATGGAAAAACGGATCACACGTATCTATCAGCTCATCATATTCGCCAGCTTCTTTTCTCTTTGGGAGCTTGCCAGTCATTTCAGGCTCATTGATCCGCTGATTTTCAGTTCACCATCTGCGGTCTGCCAATTGTTTGTTCAAAAAATATCAGATGGTTCTTTAGTGAATCATATGAGTATTACGTTATTTGAAACGGTGCTCGGTTTTCTACTTGGTACCTTTTGCGGCATTTTGCTCGCTGCCGCCTTATGGTGGTCCACCCGATTAGCAAACGTTCTTGATCCTTATTTAGTCATTTTAAATGCCATGCCGAAAGTTGCCCTCGCCCCAATTTTAATTGTTGCCCTTGGACCTGGCATGATCAGCATCGTCGCCATGGGTGCAATCATTAGTGTGATCATTACGACGATTGTCATTTACACTGCCTTTCAAGAGGTCGATGAGAATTATTTAAAGGTGATGAAAACCTTTGGCGCGAAAAAAAGTGTCGTCTTTCGTGAGGTCATGTTGCCAGCCAGTATTCCAACGATGATTTCTGCCATCAAAGTCAATGTCGGTCTATCTTGGGTTGGGGTCATTGTAGGGGAATTTCTTGTATCCTCAAAAGGGCTCGGCTACATGATTATTTACGGCTTTCAAGTCTTCAACTTTACACTCGTGTTCTTAAGTCTTTTCATTATTGCTGTGTTTGCTACCATCATGTACCAGCTTGTGGAATGGCTCGAGCGCCGTTTTCTCCAAAAATAAAAAAGCACAGGGATTGTCTCCCTGCGCTTTTTTTAACGAATCAAACCGTTCTTTTCTAAATAAACTAGACTTTGTCTTAACACATCATCTTTCATAATAAAACTGAAATTCTTATTTTTTGCGATGGATCTTGGCAAGTCTGCGAAAAGAACAGGTCCTTTCGTTTCAAAATACGTGTCCTGCTTCACTAGCCTTTCAATATCAGCGAAATATATATTTTTTACGATGACCTTTTCTCTGCCTAGCACCTGATATTGGCCAATATACGTTAATTCACGAACAACAGCACCCGTCTCTTCTTGAATCTCACGTATAGCGGCTTGGTCTGCTTCTTCATTTGGCTCAACTTTCCCTCCTGGAAACTCATAGCCCCGATCCTCATGTTCAGTGAGCAGCCATTTCCCCTGGTAGCGGCAGATGGCCCAAACATGCTTTGGATGACTTGAAAAAGGCTTTTCTTCAAAGGAGAGCTTGACCGTATTATGATAATAGTCTTTAAATACATGCATGTGAAATCCCTCATATCCTGTCCTTGCTTCTTGTAAAACATCATACCACAGATCACATTTCTCTGAAGAATTTTTATCAAAAGTGAAACAAACGAATGGTTTCATCTCGTCTGTATTTAAAATGAGGTATTGTTGCTAAAACCTTTTTATCATCCCCAACTTCACCCAATTTTAATCATGAAACCTTTTATCCCTTGATGACGTAAATCAATCAGTGTTTGTCCTATCACGACGAGGAGGAAAACAGCATGAGTATAACAAATGGGTCCAAACAAAAAAAAGATCAAGCGCTTCCGCTCAGGAAAAATAAGAAAGAAGACGCACCTCATGAGGTGATCAAGAAACACCTCATCAAAGGGCAAAAGCTAGATTTAACAAAAGACAATCCAAATATCGACCAAATTCATATCGGACTTGGCTGGGATTTGGCTGGCCAGCCAATTGATTTAGATACGCAAGTGTTTCTCTTAAATGAAGAGGACAAACTGTTGTCTCCAAGCCATCTGATCTATTATCATCAGCAGCAAAGCTTAGACGGGGCTGTTCGTCATCTTGGTGATCATCAATTTGGCGGCGGGTATCGAGACAATGAAATGATCATTATGCAATTAAGCAGAGTCTCACCTGATATTCATAAAATCGTCGTAACAGCCACGATACATGATGCACACGAGCGCAAGCATCATTTTGGACAAGTAACCAATGCCTACGTGCATCTTACTGATCAAATCTCGCAACAAGAGATTTGTACCTTTCAATTAACAGAAGATTATTCGTATTGCACATCCATTATTTGCGCTGAACTCATAAGAGATGAGGACGAATGGAAAATTATCGCGACCGGGCAAGGAACTACGCTAGATTTAAATGACTTATGCCGCATCTACGGATTCACATCTTGACGCAGGAAAGGAGCCGGCACCAATGGGATTTCATTTCAACACGATAGAAGAACTCACTTTACAAGCAGAAGGCAGCGGAATCTTTTTTGCGAAAAAAGGCGCAATGATTGCCGATCAAGGAACGTTTCAATACCGCAAACGACTACTCGGAACAAATAAAGGAAATATGGTCAGTCAAGTATTTAACCATATCAGCAGAAAATTGACAGGTGAAAACCTTGAAGTGATGGAAGTGAGTGGACAAGGTACTTGTTATTTAGCTGATTCCAGCGAGCACGTGACAGTGATTAATCTTGAGCCGAGCGGTCCTTGGCAGTATGTAAGTGTAGAAAGTGAAGATCTACTTGCCTTTACTGAGGAATGTCATTACGGCGTGACACCAGTAGGCGTTGGTATTTTATCACAGAAAGGGCTGTTTACATCAAAGCTCTCTTATCAAGGCCACGGAGCGCAGGTCGCCATTAAAACGAATGGAAATCCGCTCATTTTAAAAGCCCCCTGCCGTGTAGATCCTGACGCCATTGTCGCTTGGACAGGTAAAGCACCGAAGGTCAAATTAGATGTGAACTGGAAAACCCTCATTGGACAAACATCTGGTGAATCTTACTTATTTGAGTTCCAAGAGCAAGACCAAATTGTTATTATCCAGCCATCTGAGCGCACATCTGGCTTACGGGTTGGTTTAGATGATAACCGCTACAAGCCTCAGAGCCAGAGCTCCTCTCATGATTTCACTCATTTACAGACATCACAGCAAGAGAATAGAGGCGGGCTTAGTGATCTGATCGGAGGCATCTTACAACCGCGAAAATAAAAGCATGTAAAAAATCTCTACATGCTCAGCGTGAAGAGAAAGTGAGGGTTTTTTAAGACAAGGTTTCCACAAAACTCTCATTTTTGTCTTTTGAACTGTTCAAGAACCAGTATATAGTGTTTTTGCCTTGAAGATCACTCAATATACTGTGTGTTTAAACCTTTAAAAAAGCTGTCGAGATTTTCTCGACAGCCTGGCATGTAGAAAATCTCTACATGCCTTTTCAATTCATTAATCCATTTGTTTCAATAAAGTTCTTTGTCTCTTCATTCCCGAGCTCATAAATCATTGAGTAAATCTCTTTTCTTTTTCGATCCATTTCATCATTCGGACTGTCATAATGATATTCAAGAAACGGAACATGCGCTCGAAAGAAGCCTTTCCAATCTGTCATATACTGTTCATCGAAAAAGTCTCTCAGCTGCAAAATTTGATCATCATCTGCTTCTATTTGAAATTGCCAAGCCGCCGCATCTCTATGCTGCGATATCGACCCATCCTGTACGGATACATAGTATGTGTGTCTCGCCATCTGATTCATCCTTTTTCTTTTAGTATGACCAGATATGAAGAAATTACGGCTTTTTGCGCAATTTATTTTTCAACATGTCCAATACATCAATAAACAGCTGTGGAATGGGAATTCCGAGTGCATTGGCTGTCGAAACGATTTGGTAAGATTCATAAATAATATAAAAGATGATCGCTAAATCCTTAATCACCCCATTTGTCTTCAGCATGACATCGAAGAAATGCGCCATGGATATTAAGGAGACCGTCACAATCTTTCGAACAAGCCGTGTTAAAAAACGTTTCATTGTGAGCTGCCCAGTCAAAGATTCTCTTAGGCCTGAACAAATTAATTCAATGGCCATCAGTGTCATTAATATCATCAGTAAATATCCTGCTCCACCAAACAGAAAGCCCATCGCTGACAAACTGACTGTAAACAACGAAAAGATGCCTAAATCTTTGCTCACTTGGCATCAACATCCTTTCATAGTGGAACTCCTTACCTCAATAGTATATGCCGGATCCTCGCAATAGCTTGGACGACAAAAAATAAAGGCGTCGTCTTTTAAATCGGACAGAGTGATGACAAGAAAAAAAGCCGCCTTGTGCGGCGGCTTCCATTCTTAGACTCTGACATCAATAAAGCTAGCGTCTGAATCCTTTGGCTGAACAGCTTGAGGCTGCTGCTGAACTTGATCCAGCATGACCATGGCTTGTGCTGTATTCGTAGCAAGCTGTGAATTCAACAAACTAATATTGAGTGTTCTTTGAATGCTCGCGACTTGCTGACTCATCATTCCTGCAATGGAAGACATCTTCTTCCCTCCCTTCTCTTTTCTCTTCGGCTGAAAGCCCTATGATTTGAATGGGCTGTCTGTCACAAATCCATCAAAAAAGAATGCCGATCTTATGATCAACATTCCTTTCACATTCGTATTATCCTAAAAATGCTTTTAGCATCCAGTTGTGTTTTTCAATGGATTGATGAATGGCTAGTAACATATCACCTGTCGTTTCATCGCCAACCTCAGCAGCCAGTTCCATTCCTTGCTTTAATTCCTCTGCAATACTGGAGAAATCATCAAATAGATTTTTCACCATTTGCTCAGCTGATTCTTTGCCTTCAGCTTCATGAATGCTAGAGATTTCTAAGCACTCTTTCATTGTCGCAACAGGCTTTCCATTTAATGCAAGCATACGCTCAGCCAAATCATCAATATATGTGGCTGTTTCTGTATACAATTCCTCGAATTTTTCATGGAGTGTAAAGAAGTCTTTTCCTTTTACATACCAATGATAGTTATGTAATTTCACGTAAAGCACAGTCCAATCAGCTACTTGTTTATTGACGACGTTTAATAATTTTTCAGACATGTTTATTCCTCCTTATGTAATTGCGTTTAGTATGAGAATACCCTTTTCCTATTATACTGAAACCTGCCATGAATTTCTTCTATTTTGACTGCATGAAATATATGTTAATATGGAAATAAGGAGGGAGTTAGATGCTGCTACTTGGGATTATCAGCTTTATCATTATCTCAATCGTTGTCTTTTTATCACTATGGACAACATCGAAGGCTTATGAATATAAGCATAAAGTCGATTCACCACAGGATGCTGAACCAAACCAACGTCCTAACCCGAAATAAAATCGCACTTAATGATGTGAGGTTTCTTCTTCAGTAGATGAACTCTCTTTTTTCACATCACCTACGTGGATGTTCGTCTTTGGCATATTATGCTGCTGTTTAGCTGTCACATGGACTTGTATGATATAAAGGCCATCTTTTTTAAAGGCTGTATGCAATTCATATACACCTTTGTTCTCTTTCTTTGGCTGAATCATCTTGCTGTTATCCTTATCGCCATCTTTCCACACTTCAAATTGAACATCGTCTGCATCATCAACAGGCGTATCACCATATGTGACAGCTGCTTTTACTATAACGCTTTCATTTTTCTCCACTTGTTCAGGTCCTGTAAGCTTCACTTCTAATAGCTCAGGCACCTCCCCTTTGCCACTATTTGCTGCAGAGTTCCCACATGCACTTAGTAACGTGAGCATCAAAATCATTCCCAACATTTTTCGCATCCCGAGTTTCCCCCTTCTTTTACTGACATGTCCATTTTAACAAATATCCCCTATTTTGACATCTCATGATCGAATTCAAAAAAACCGGACATCAACATGTCCGGTTCATCATCTATTAACCAAAAACTTTTAGAAGCTCTTCTTGATCTTGAGAAAGCCAGAAACGCATCAAACGTTTTGCCCCTTCAAGGTCATGAAGCTTCGCTTGGCCGCATTGCTCTTCGTTTGCAGCAGGAATCTCTGTTACCTCAACTGCATCCTTGAATGTTGCATCAAGAAGTTCAACGATCTCTTTTGGAGTAGGTGCACCACTAACCACTAAATAGTAGCCTGTCTGACAGCCCATTGGAGAAATATCAATGATATCAAAATGATCGTATTTCTCTGAGTGTGTTCTAATGTTAAACGCAAGTAAATGCTCTAATGTATGAATCGTATCAGGTTTCATCGCCTGCTTGTTTGGCTGACAAAAACGAATATCAAATTTATTTACTTCCCCATCTGATCCCACTTTATGAACGCCGCAATGACGAACGTATGGCGCTTTTACAGCATTATGATCAAGTTCAAAGCTTTCAACTGAAGGCATAATCACCACTCCTATAATTGCAATTTCCTATATTATAACATATTTCTCCGACCAGCTTAGTTTATAAAACTTTCCTTCCTTGTCCTTTTTTCTTATACTGTGAAAGACAGACAAGGAGGAACCTCTATGAAACAAATTTTTATCGGCATCATACGCTTTTATCAAAAATGTATTTCCCCTCTTACACCGCCCAGCTGCCGGTTTTACCCAACATGCTCAAACTATGGACTAGAGGCGATCAAAACTCATGGCGCTTTAAAAGGCGGCTGGCTCACCATCAAACGGATTTTAAAATGTCATCCGCTCCACCCCGGCGGCATCGATCCTGTCCCGCCTAAAAAGGAAAAATAACTTACTTTTCTTCATATCCGTTGACGACTAAGTCAAGCTTGCCTGTTCCAGGATCAATGACAAGACCGTGCACAGGTACATCTGATGGGAGTAGCGGGTGATTTTTTACAACGGACACACTGTCCTTCACGCTCTCTTCAACAGAACTAAAGCTTTTGAGCCACTGTTTAAAATCGATTCCTGAGTATTCCAGTACTTCAATACGTTTTTCTGGAATACCGCGCTCAACGGCTTTATTTAAAAGTGTTTGACTGTCTATTTTGCTCATGCCGCAATCATGATGCCCAATGACATAAACCTCGTCAGCATTTAATTCATAAACAGCCACTAAAATGCTTCGCATAATACTTCCAAATGGATGAGAAACAAGAGCACCAGCACTTTTGACAATCTTAATATCACCATTTTTCATGTTCATTGCACGCGGAAGCAGCTCGACAAGTCTTGTATCCATACATGACAGAATGACAGCTTTTTTCTGTGGAAACTTTGTTGTTGTAAATTCTTCGTATTTCTTTTCTTCAATAAACTGTTGATTATATTCGATGATTTCGTCTAAAAGTTTCATACGTTTGTCCATTCCTTTATCTTTTTTTAAAAATAAATATAGCACAATATGAGAAATTTCGTCACGTTTTGCAGCGCATTTTTTTTAAAGGAAACATCTGCTGATGAAATTTTTTTATTTTCCTCTTTTCAAATCGTAATTATTACGATACAATAACTCAGGACATTAAATCGTAATCATTTCTATCTAATAGATTGAGAGGAGACATTTTCTACATGAAAAAAATCTTTTATATTTTAACAGCTGCTTTATTTGCGATCGGTCTTGCCGCTTGCTCAAGCAGTGCGGGGACAAATGCTTCAAAAGGGAAAACAGACGGGAAACTAACCATTTACACCACAATTTTCCCGATTCAAAATTTCACTGAACAAATTGGCGGTTCTCACGTTCATGCGCAAAGTGTGTACCCGGCCAATGCAGATGCACACAGCTTTGAACCAAGTTCAAAAACGATGGTTGAAATGGCTGAAGGTGACGCCTTCATCTACAGCGGTACAGGAGCTGAAGCATTCGCTGACAAAACCGCTTCTACGTTAAAAGACCAAGGCGTGAAAACAGTCAAAGCAGCCGAAGGCATCAAATTGTTATCGACAAAAGAAGAGCATGCACATGAAGAAGGCGAAGACCATGACCACGATCATGAAGGTGAAGATCATGACCATGATGGACACGATCATGGAGATAAAGATCCTCACGCATGGTTAGACCCGGTTTATGCGCAGCAAATGGCGAAAAACATTAAAGACACACTCGTTTCATTAGATCCAGATCATAAAGACGAATACACAAAAAACTATGAAAAACTTAAAAAAGATTTACAATCGCTAGATCAAGAATTCAACACAACGTTATCTAAAGCAAAACATAAAGACATCCTTGTTTCTCACGCAGCTTACGGTTATTGGGAAAAGCGCTATGGCATTGAGCAAATCAGTGTATTAGGATTATCCGCTTCTGAAGAGCCTTCACAAAAGCAGCTCGAAAACATTGTACAAAAAGCAGAAAAGCATCACATTCAATATGTCATTTTTGAAAACAACGTCAGCAGCAAAGTATCAGATACGATCCGCAGTGAAATTGGGGCAAAAAGCCTCACACTTAAAAATCTAGAATCTATTACTGAAGATGATGCCAAAAATGGCGAAAGCTACGTCAGCTTAATGAAACAAAATCTAAAGACCTTAAAAACCGCTTTAAATGATTAATGGTTAGAACCCCGGGTTATCATCCGGGGTTTTTTGCTGTAAAAAAGCACACCAATGCAGGGTGTGCTTTTTTATTACATTTGATACTTTTTCTTAAATAACTCGGCTCTTCCGCCTTTTTCTCCGAATTTTTGGCGTCCTGTATAAAAAGGATGTGTATCAGAGCTTGTTTCTACTTTAATGACCGGATACGTTTTCCCATCTTCCCATTCTACTGTCTCATTTGATGTCTTGGTCGATCTACTCAAGAAGCGGTAACCGCTGTTTACGTCCATAAATACAACTTCATGTGAGGTTGGATGAATATCTCTTTTCAATGTCAAAACTCCTTTCATTACCAAAACGTAACGATTACGTTTTATATTTATATTCTACTCCCTCTTTTACAACTTGTCAAAAATCAAGCTTTCTTAGTCAGGAAGAATAATCTAAAAATGGTGGAGAATAATAAGCAACATGAAAAAGAGAAGCGATAAGAAAGGCGGAGAAAAAATTGACTGATCTCGTTTTAGCTAGAAGCCTGTTCGGCACAACCATGGGCTTTCATATTATTTATGCCTCGCTTGGCGTCGGCATCCCGCTAATGATTTTGTTAGCTGAACTCATCTTTCAAAAAACGAAGGACCCTCACTATGCTGTCATGGCCAAACGGTGGACGAAAGCGCAGGCTGTCCTGTTAGGTGTCGCCATTCCAACAGGGACGATTGCTGGTACTCAGCTCGCTCTTCTATGGCCAGGTTTTATGGAGGTCATCGGAAAGGTCATGTCACTGCCATTTCAGATTGAAATTTATGCGTTCTTTATTGAAGCATTATTTATGTCTATTTATGTGTACGCAGCGGATCGCCTATCACCTGCTATGCGCATCATTACCGTTATATTTGTCGTGGTTGGTGCAGCCGCTTCAGCGATTCTGATCACAAACGTACATGCGTTTGAAGGAACACCTGCTGGCTTTCAAATGGTCAATGGAGAAATTACGAATATCCAGCCTTGGAAGGCCTTTTTCAATCCAAGTTTTGTGGTGACTGCGACACATGTCGTGCTGTCTGCTTTTACAACAGGTGCCTTTGTGATTGCTTCAGTGGCCGCTTTTAAAATGCTCAAAACAAGAAAGAATGAGAAACTCTATACTTTTCATCGAAAAGCCCTTTTTCTTGGACTTATTGTAGGAGGCCTTTTCTCATTTCTTACGGCCTTAAATGGTCATGAGTCTGCTCAGCTTCTGTATGAATATCAGCCTGAAAAGTTAGCTGGTGCTGAAGGTTTATTTGAAACACAATCACATGCGCCTCTTGCAATAGGTGGTTTTACTGATGCCGATTCACAGAAAATTAAAGGAGCAATTGAAATCCCTTGGGCGCTTAGTTTTCTGGCAGGAAATAGCTTTGATACGGTGGTCAAAGGCTTAAATGATTTCCCTCGTGACGAGTGGCCGCCTTTATTTATTCACACATTATTTAATGGCATGGTCATTATTGGCTCAGTCCTCATTTTGTTTGCAGTGTTAGCACTGCTTTACCGTAAAATTTTAAAACGCGAACATTATCCGAAGTGGCTCCTTTTTCTTTACTTATTCGGCGGTCCACTTAGTCTTTTGGCCATTGAATTTGGCTGGATCTTTGCATGTACAGGCCGTCAGCCATGGGTGATTTATCGAATGCTCAAAACCTCAGAGGTCGTCACATCATCAGGTTCGATCGGTACGCTCTTTATCCTTTTTGCCATTGTCTATCTCATCTTAGGCATAGCAACCGTTATTGTACTGACGTACTACTTTAGAAAACATTCGATTGAAGAAGACCTACGGTTAACAGAATCTTAAAAAGGGGCGATCTAGATGCAAATGGATGTTACAACTGATGCGCTCATTGCAATCACCATCTTATGGGGATTCGTTTTTATCTATGCAGTGATGGCATCAATGGATTTCGGCGCAGGATTTTGGTCGATGATTTATATGAATAGAGAACAAACAAAGGCCGCTAATATTGCAAATAAGTATCTTTCTCCAACATGGGAAGTGACAAACGTCTTCATTGTGGCGATTGTTGTTGCATTGTTTAGCTTGTTTCCAGGTGCTACCTTTGTACTTGGTACCGTTTTATTAATACCCGGCAGCATCATATTATTGCTTCTTGCTTTGCGAAGCGGGTTTCTCGTGTTTTCTCATTCTCTCCCTAAAAAATACCGAAAAGCGGTTACTTACATTTCAGGAATAAGCGGCTTTATCATTCCGTCCATCCTGATCATGGTTCTCCCGATTACTCATGGTGGATTTATCTTTCAGGAGAATAACGCCTACTCATTAGATCTTGGACTGGTCTTTACGAGTGCAAATGTCTATTCTTTTGTCGGCTTTGCCATTTTCAGCACCCTTTTTCTTTCGTCTTTGCTTTTAGCTGATTTCTCTAATGTGGCTGATGAAGACGAAGCTTACAGCATTTATAGAAGAGGTGCTCTCATTACTGGTCCGCTTTCACTCATGATGGCCTTTTTTATCATGCTGACATTACGAAGCGAGGCCAATTGGCTGTTCACAAAAATGATGCAGAACATTCCTATTCTTCTTGTATCACTCCTGATGTTTTTGCTGGCAGGACTAGCTTTATTTTTACCAAACAGCCGGTTTAAGCATCGGAAAGGCCGGCCACGTTTAGCTGTCATTGCGATTACCATTCAATATTTTTTAGCAAGCTACGTGTACGGACGTGCCCATTTACCTTATATGGCCTATCCAGATATTACAATCATGTCTGGATTTACAGACCCTGTCACATTTAGAGCATTGTTTATCACCTATATTGTAGGTTTTATCATCTTATTCCCTGGGTTCTATTTCTTTTGGAAATTGTTTATGAAGGATAAACGCTATATTCGCCAGGAAGATTAACATGAATGGACAAGGTTCATTTCGGTTACATTATAGAAGAAAGACATACTCAAAAGGAGGTCATCTGTATGAGTCAAAAAATCCTTTGTGAAGTCAATAACTGTTCCTATTGGAATGCTGGAAACCGCTGTGGGGCAGATGCAATCTATGTCGTCAGCCACACAGGAAATACGGCTGAAAAAAGTGAAGAAACGGATTGTAAAACGTTTAAACCACAAGATCTTTAAGTCTCATTAAAGGAGGCGCTTCACATTGAAACACGATCGGCTGCTTCAAACGTTTTTTGACGAAATTCATGACGGGGACGAAGCCGCATTTTATCAGGCTGCTCACTCCTTTTTAAACCTTTGGGATTATGAATATGGCCATGCAGCAAACATGCCCAATCAGATGCATCAATATATCGGACAGCTTGCGTACGACAGCGAGCTTGTAGAAGAGTAAGAAAGAGCGGATCACCGCTCTTTCTTTTTTGAGACAGGAAGGAAAAAACTTTCTCTCACTATACATAGATTTGATTGGATGTGCAAAAGGTGATTCACTCGTTTTCACATCACAAAATCATGTTTTGTAAACACGTCAATTTTATCTGAAAAAGAACGAAGCGCTTGATAATCCACTTCTACGCCCATTCCTGGGGAACGAGGTACCTCAATAAACCCATTTTCAACCTTGATTTCAGGAAAAATGATATCCTGCTCCCAATATTTTGACGAAGCTGAAATATCACCTGGGATTGTAAATTGCGGAAGCGAAGCAAGTGCCACGTTCTGCGCGCGGGAAATGCCTGTTTCAATCATTCCTCCGCACCATAATGGAATTTGGTGCTCCTTACTGAATGTATGAATTTTAAGGGCTTCTGTCAGCCCTCCAACTCGTGAAGGCTTCACATTAATAATTTGACAGCTGCCAAGCTCTACAGCTTTTCTAGCATCATCTAAGGAACAAATACTTTCATCCAAACATATCGGTGTTTTTAAATGCTTTTGCAAATGGCGATGATCCACGATATCATCTGCAGCTAATGGCTGTTCAATCATTAATAAACGAATGTCATCGAGCTGCTTGAGCTTGCTAATATCTTTTAATTCATAAGCAGAGTTTGCATCCGCCATTAATGGAAGGTTAGGGAAAGACTCTCTAATTTTTTTAAGGAGCCCAATATCCTGTCCCGGCTTAATTTTCACCTTCACACGCTGATAGCCTTGGTCCACAAATTGCTGTATTTGGTTAAGCATGTCATCAATGGGCCCTAACCCCGCCACAACACCAGAAGGTATTCTCTCTTTGGTGCCACCTAATACATCCCGTAACGATTTATTCTCACGCTTCGCATAAATATCCCAAACAGCCGCTTCGATTCCCGCTTTCGCCATCCTATTACCTTTAAATTGGTACAGGCTGTCTGGTATTTCTGAAGGGTGTGTAAAGGTTCGTGTCAGCACATTTGGTATAAAGAAAGCTCTCAGCATATGGTAGCAAGTCTCAATGGTTTCTTCTGTATACCATGGAGAAGAAAAGGCTGACACCTCTCCCCATCCAGTCAATCCTGTTTGATCTTTTACCTCAACAATAATAAACTCACGCTCTGAGATGGTTCCAAGACTTGTTGTAAATGGCTGCTTGAGCTTCATCGTGACATGATATAAAATCACTCGTTCAATTTGAATCATCTAAAAACCCCTTTGATTTGAGTCTGTGCCTCTGCAACTTATTCGACGCATTTCTTGGCAGCTCGTCCACAAAGTGAAAAGCGGCGGGCCATTTATATTTTGCTAAATGCGACTCACATAAAGCATAGAGCTCATTCTCCCGTATCTTATGGTCTGTGACAAGAAAGGCAGCCGGTACCTCTCCCCATCTATCATCATATATACCCGTCACTCCAGCTTCCTTTACATGCGGATGTGTTAACAGGACCTCTTCAATTTCAGCAGGATAAATATTTTCACCGCCAGAAATAATTAAATCTGAACGGCGGTCAAGCACAAATAAAAACCCATCCTCATCCACATAGCCAATATCACCCGTTTTCAGCCAGCCTTGATCAAAGGCAGCTGCGGTCGCTTCTTCACGGTAAAGGTACCCTTTCATGACATTTGCCCCTTTCACCATAACTTCACCATGCTCAAAAGGACGACAAGTGCGTGTACCATCTTGAATTTTCAGCTCACACCCAAAAAGGGGTTTTCCCGCTGATCCAAGCTTCTCTACACTAAATTCTGGCGCAAGGGTCACAATTTGTGAACAGGTTTCCGTCATGCCGTACGATTGAAACACAGGGAAGCCTTTCTCTTTACTTTCTTGAAGCATCGCAAAAGGCGCAGGTCCTCCGCCTAATAAAAGACAACGCAAAGAAGACGGACATTCTCCCAGTCTGCTTAACAAACGGGATAACATCGTTTGAACAACAGATATCATCGTCACACGATGCTGTTCAATAGAATCTTTAACTTCATCGACATCAAACTTCTGATGAAGTACGACAGTCATCCCATAAATCACAGATTTAAATAAAGCGGATAACCCGCTAATATGAAAAAGAGGCAGTGCAATAAGCCAGCTGTCATCCTCTCTGAGGCCCATATTTAGTGCAGAGGAAACAGCACTATGAAAATGATTGCCAAACGTTTGCTCCACCCCTTTTGGGCGTCCTGTTGTGCCAGATGTATACATGATGGTTGCTGTTTCATTCAAATCAAATTCGCTTTCGATTTTCTTTACATTATCTTGACCTGCTTCAGGTAAAGTCTCCATTGTATAAACGGGTAAATCACCCTTATGATCACTGGCATAAACAGATTCAGTTAATAAAGCGGCAGCTTTTGCATCTTCAAGCTGATAGCGTCTTTCAGTTTTTGTTAACTTATTGTTCAATAGCACGATTTTAAATCCTAATGAAAAACAAGCATGAACAAGCATCACCATTTGAGGCTGGTTGTTCATCAAAAGCCCAACCGTTTCCCCTTTTTTCAATGATGTTTGTGCAAGTCTATTTGAAAGCTCATTGACTTCATCAGCTAAATCGCGAAATGTCCACTTTTTATCCTGATAAATAAGCGCGACTCTTTCTGGTGTTAAATAAGCACGGTGCAGCAGCCAATTAGGTTGCTTCATCATGACACCTCCTTTTCGTAAAAGAAAACAGCTTAGTCTGATGCACTAAGCTGTTTTTCATCGGTATGATTGAATCAAGGGAAACGCGGGAACTGACCGAAGTCCGGCTTGCGTTTTTCCTTAAAGGAATCGCGTCCTTCTTTTGCTTCATCTGTTGTGTAATAAAGAAGTGTCGCATCTCCTGCAAATTGTTGAATTCCAGCTAATCCATCCGTATCTGCATTAAATGCAGCCTTCAAGAATCGTAAAGCAGTCGGGCTCTTTTCTAGCATCTCCTCACACCACTTCACTGTTTCTTCTTCAAGCTGCTCTAATGGTACAACTGTATTGACAAGTCCCATATCAAGCGCTTCTTGTGCATTGTATTGACGGCATAAGTACCAGATTTCTCTCGCTTTCTTATGACCAACAATACGTGCAAGGTAGCCTGAACCATAACCAGCATCAAAGCTGCCTACTTTTGGACCAGTTTGTCCAAAAATCGCATTATCTGCTGCGATTGTCAGGTCACATACAATGTGAAGAACATGACCACCGCCGATTGCATAACCAGAAACCATCGCAACAACAGGTTTTGGAATTACACGAATCAAACGCTGTAAGTCCAATACATTTAGACGCGGAATTTGATCGTCTCCTACATAGCCGCCGTGGCCGCGTACTTTTTGATCTCCACCAGAACAGAATGCTTTGCCGCCAGCACCTGCAAGTACGATCACACCAACATTTGAATTATCACGAGCACGTGAAAATGCATCAATTAATTCACTCACAGTCTTTGGTGTAAACGCGTTATGTACATGTGGACGATTAATCGTGATCTTTGCGATCCCATTGTACGTTTCATATAAAATTTCGTCATATTGACGCTCAGTTTGCCATTCAATAGCCATCAATAGTTCCTCCTCTAATTTTGCGTAATAAACTCACTTACTATTTTACCAAAAAAATGTGGTTGTTCCACATGAACTGTATGCCCGGCCTGCTCAGCCAATATGAATTGACTGCCTTCAAGCTCCTGCTGCATACGTGTGGCGATATTACAGAACTTTTCATCAAGCGCTCCGCAAACCAACAAAACAGGTAAATTCATATGCTTTAATGCCTTCCAAACAGAGGGCTGCGAACCTGTTCCTATGCCTTCTAAGCTGCGAGCCAGTCCAAGTGGATTGGCTTTCAGCCTTGCCTCTCTTAGTTGAGCCTGCGTTTCAGCTGATAAAGTTTTCTGCGAAGCAAACAGTGGAATACTCTCCCAAAAATCCACAAACTTCACTAATCCTTCATGTCTAAGTTTCTGAGCGAGCTGATGATCATGTTTGAGTCTTGCCATCCGCTCTTTAAAAGTGCGAAGCCCTGGAGACGTACTCTCTAGAATCAATTTATTGACACGATCTGGATAACGAGAGGCAAAAGATAAAGCAATACGTCCTCCCATAGAATATCCGAGAATATTCACTTTGTGAAGCTTTAATTGGTTTAAAATCTCTGCAAGATCTACCAGCTGTTGCGACATCGCATATCTTCTCATACTTTCTGGTGAGTCCGTGCGGCCATGTCCAAGCAAGCTGACTTGAATCAATCTTGTATTCTCTATATAAGCATTCAAGAACGTCCAAGAAGCCGCGCTTCCAGTGAAGCCGTGTAAGCATAGTGTGGCATTCTCACCTGATGGGTTCTGATCCACCACCTCGTACGCCACACCATCACGCATCCGTATTATGAAAGAAGACATTCTTTTTTCACTTCTTCCAATATGTCATCCATCATTTGACGATGCTTGCTTACACGAGAATGCCGATCTGTTTCAATTTCAATTAAATGAAGTCCAGGCTCTTCTATATGCGCCATGTAGACATCATGTAATTCTTGTTTCGTTGACGGTTTCGAATAGGTTCCCCCATACAGCTTCGAAGCATACTCAAAATTCAGTCCAGTCGGTGTACCAAAGAGTTTTTCATAATACGGTTCCTCAGACGCCTGCGGAAGGAAAGAAAAGATGCCTCCTCCATCATTGTTTAACAACACAACCGTCAGTGGAATGTCCATCAACTTAGCTGCAAGCAGACCATTCATATCATGGTAAAATGATAAATCTCCAATCACTAAGGTGACCGGCTGCTTTAAAGCCGCATACGTGCCAAGTGCTGTAGACACAACGCCATCAATGCCATTGGCTCCTCGATTCGCCATCATTCGAAAAGGCTTCGATTGCGCTTCAAAAAATGTATCCACATCACGAATCGGCATGCTGTTTCCGATAAAAAGGACACTCTCCTTCGGCAAGAGATGCTGAAGCTGACGATACACATTCCCCTCAAATGACAGATCCTCATCAGAATAATGGGATGCATGCGTTCTGAATGAAGAATTAGCATCCTGCCAGCGTTTTAGAAAACTTGTATCCTCACATTGATCCGCTCTATTGAATACTTCATCTACAAAAGCTGTCACATCACTTTCAATGACGTATGAAGCACTTAACCCAGGATCTCGAAAACCTCCGGCAGCATCAACAACAATCTGATTCACTTCTACATGTTTTTCCAGCCACTTGAATAAGGGTTTAGAGACAGGCATCGGTCCAAAACGAATGACCATATCCGGCAATAGGTGCTGCTGCAATGCTTCATCTTTCAATAAAGAATCATACGCATCAATAATAAGATCTGCATGCTCATGACCATTTCGCAAATGAGAAAGCGGGTCCGCTAAAATCGGAATATGCAAGGCTTTCGAAAGACTTAACACTGCCTCTTTCTCTTCCTGCGTATGAAGCTCACCACACACAATCAGTCCCTTTTTGGAACGGTTCATGACCGTCACAATTTCAGACATCGCATCATCATTTGGAAAAGCCTGTCCTGCAGCTAATACCTTTTTTCGGTCTGTTTCTTCTCGCTCGAAAGGGTCAATAGACAAATCAGGAAGTAATGGTTCTCTCAGAGGGACATTGATCTGTACAGGTCCCTTCGGCTCTTGCAACGACATATGATTTGCTCTTGCCGCAGCCGTCTGAACATAGCGTAACATCGTCTGACTTTCTTCTGGCAATGCTAAGTCTGTGAACCATTTAACAAACTTACCGAATAAGAAATGCTGATCAATCGCTTGAGGTGCCCCAACTTCCCTCAATTCGTGCGGCCGATCAGCAGTTAAAACAATAAGTGGTACACGAGAATAATGTGCCTCTACAATGGCTGGGTAAAAGTTAGCAGCTGCCGTACCTGATGTACAAATAAGCAGCACTGGTGTTTGACTTGCTTTTGCAAGACCAAGCGCATAAAAAGCAGCAGACCGTTCATCTACTAATACATGGACATTGATGTCTTGGTGGGCAAGAGCCAGCATTGCCAGCGGGGTCGAACGAGAACCAGGACAGACAACTGCCTCTTGTACACCACCTTGGACAAATTCATCCATCAATCTGCCAATATATGTTGTCATGATTTGATTATTCAATAGGACGACCTCCAAGCGCAGACAGCATTGGTCTTAATTTCACTTGCGTTTCCTCGTACTCCTGCTTTGCAAGGGAATCCTCTACAATGCCGCAGCCAGCGAACAAACGAACATGGTTTTCCTCAATAAGACCTGAACGAATGGCGACAGCAAATTCTCCATTATCCTGAGAGTCAATCCAGCCCACCGGCGCCGCGTACCAGCCACGCTTCAACGGTTCGATTTCACGAATGACCTCAACCGCCTTTTCCTTCGGATATCCGCCCAATGCTGGCGTCGGATGGAGCTGTTCAATTAATGAAAAGAGGGAACAGCTGCTTTTGATTTCTCCCACAATCGGTGTAAACAAATGCTGAATGTTTTTTGTTTTATAAAGACTAGGTTGATTTGGTTTGTGCACATGTAGGCAATTGGCCTCAAATGCTTGTTCAATCATATTGACGACAATTTGATGTTCAATCAAATTCTTCTCATCATGCAGCAGTTCCTCGCCTAATGCTTGATCTTCCGCTTCATCTTTTCCACGAACAATCGAACCTGCTAAACAAGATGAAAAGACCTCTCCGCCGCTTTTTTTCACTAAACGTTCCGGCGTAGCTCCGACAAATGCTTGTCTCCCCTGTTCAACCGCAAATACATAACTCGTTGTTTGATGCTTTAATAATTCTGATAACAGCGGAGCGAGTTCAATTTGATTTTTATAGTGAAGCAAGACTTCTCTTGCTAAAACAACCTTTTCATATTCGTTTGCACGAATGTGGTCTGTCGCTTCTTGGATCGCCTTCATCCATTCCTTCACATCTAGTTCTTCCATATGAACAAGTTCAGCTTGTCCATCATGTCTGAGCGGTAATGTTTCAAAATGAGAGGCTTTTTGTTCTAATTCTTGAATGAGCTGATGAACATTCCCGTCCACCTGCTTCCATTCATTGATCGTAAGAAACGTGCCTTCTTTTGAGACAGTGAGCATCATCGATGGCACAAAAAAATGAGCCTCGCCAAAAGCTTCCCAGTGACGCGCCTTCTCTTCATACGGATCAAATGAGAATCCTCCAAATAACAGCGGACCAACAGCCGCTTGCCTTAACTCCTTCTCATCATGAAAATGGAACATGTGCTGCTTCAGCTGTTCCCATTCTTGATGGACTATATCAAATCGTTCCTTGCCTTGCTCAGATGATTTAATGACGGCCGCTCTGCCAAGTCCAGAAAATATCATTTGGCTTTCTGGATCAGACCAAAAAAACCGCTCGCCTAAAAAATCCGCTTCGCCGCTTTGGAAAAAGGCAAGAGGATCCAGATCGTCAACTCTTCTGGAGTAGCTTATCAAAACAGCATGGTTGACGTTATTCGCTTCTTCTAATGTCGCAAGCGCTTCCTGCCGGAAAGTACTTTGCACTGTTGTCACCATGATACATTCCTCCAAAATCCATGAAATAACATAAAAAAATAAAACCATAATGAAAAAATACATGAACATTCGAGTATGTCGAATGACCTGCTTTTCTATTATAAACCTTAACAGATGAACTTAGTAAAGAAAACAGCTTTTAAAACCTCGAATCCTTATTATATCACGCTTTCTAGATTTTTTCGCTCCTGCTTCTTGAAACGAGAGCATCTAAAGGAAAAGTGGCAAGTCGTGTTCTAAGATCAAGCTTTCTCTCGATATGGTAACGATTAGCAAACATCTTTTTCCGGTTTCATCGCATCAATATATTGACACCTTTTTGAACTTTGCTAAACTGGAATTTGGACGTGTACGTATTTTTTTATTTAAAGGAGTATATTTTATGCAGCATCAATCGATATCAGATCAGCTTTCACCGATTAAGCCTGATAAGAACTGGCGGATTTGGTGGAATTTACTACGACCGCATACATTAACAGCAGCGTTTATTCCCGTTACTTTAGGAACTGTTCTAGCACTTCCAAGTGGTCAAATACATGTTGGGCTATTTTTAGCTATGCTGTTTGCATCTATGTTTATCCAAATCGCAACGAACATGTTTAATGAGTACTTTGATTATGTTCGCGGATTGGACAACGAGAAATCTGTCGGCATCGGCGGAGCCATTGTAAGAAACGGTGTGAAGCCAAAAATAGTTCTCGGCCTCGCTTATGCACTATTTGCACTTTCTTTACTACTAGGGGTGTATATTTGCATGATGTCTAGCTGGTGGATTGCACTGATAGGACTTATTTGTATGGCAGCAGGCTATTTCTATACCGGCGGTCCTGTTCCCATTGCATATACACCGTTTGGAGAACTTGTGTCAGGTGCTTTTATGGGACTAGGAATCATCCTGATCAGTTTCTATATCCAAACAGGCACATTGACGTCTAAAGCTGTTCTCATCTCATTACCAATTTCTATTTTAGTTGGTGCCATCTTACTTTCGAACAATATCCGCGATTTAGACGGCGATAAAGAAAATGGACGAAAAACACTTGCTATCCTTGCTGGGCGAAAAGCTGCAGTGAACATTTTACTTTCCATGTTTTTGGTCTCATATATACTTATTTTTGTTTATATCTTCACAGATATTGTCGGCCTTTGGAGTCTTCTTGTTTTACTCAGTGTGCCAAAAGCATATACAGCTATCAAAGAATTTAAGCAAAAAGAAAAACCAATTGAATTAATGAATGCCATGAAATCTACAGCTCAAACCAATACATTTTTCGGTTTCCTGCTGACAATCGCTTTGATCTTACAATACTATATCGCGTAACAAAGAACGCCTGCAGCCGCAGGCGTTTTTTCATGAGGAATTGCTTCAAATTGGAACAAGTCTTACAGACAAAATTGCTCATACTAACATTATGTTTGATATGAAAGGATGATCGCTTTGTTGTCTAAAGACGAATTACATCATTTGAAGCAGCGACTTCTCGATGAAAAGCAGGAACTCGAAGCCAAAAGCCATGACGATGAACAAAAAGTATCATTTCCTTATGATTCGGTTGGAGATCTGTCAGCCTATGATAATCACCCAGGTGATCAAGGGACAGAGCTGTTCGAACGCGGGAAAGATATTGCGTTAAACAGTTTGGAACATGAACATCTGTTAGACATCAATGAAGCACTTCAAGCCATCACAGACGGCTCTTATGGCCTGTGCAAGGTCTGTAAAGCCCCTATTCCAAAGGAACGCTTAGAAGCCTTGCCCAGTGCCGTCACATGCACAGAGCATTCAAAAGAACAAACCGTTTCACAAAACCGACCAATTGAAGAGGATTTATTAAGTCCGCCATCAGGTCAATTTGAAAATGAAGAAAGAGCAGCCTACGATGGAGAGGATGCATATCAAGACGTAGAACGCTACGGAAACTCTGATACCCCGTCCGATATGGAATTCCCTCCATTGACATACGATGATGTGTATACACAATCAGAAGATGAAGATTATGTGGAGGACTATGAAGGATTCGCAGCTGCTGATATTGAGGGCAAAGCAAGTAAGGTGTATCCAAATAAAGCCCACGAAACCTATGAAGAGGCATTAGACGAAGAAGGCGTCATGACGGTATTTGGTGACTTGAAGCCGTACGAAGAAGAACCTTATACAGAAGAAAATCATTAGTCCCCTCATATTGGGGGCTTTATGTTTATATCATGTAATTATTGGGAAATCACTTTAAGAGTGAATTTGATTGGAGGAGATTCTTAATGGCAAAAAAAAGTATCATTTGGGCAGTGGTGGTCTTCTTTATTACATACGCATTATTCTCTATTGCCGGATTCCTGTTTCCGATTGACAGAGAGTGGTATGATGCATTAAATAAACCAGAATGGACACCGAGTGGTGGTGTAATTGGTGCTGTGTGGGCTGTCTTATTTGCTCTCATCTCGTTGTCCGCAGCGATCATTTATGGAAAGTACGGATTTCAAAAAATCACTTTACCATTTTGGATTCTTTTTCTTTTAAATTACGTATTTAATCAAGCCTTTAGCTTTTTTCAATTTACACAAAAAGATTTATTTGCCGCTACGATCGACTGCCTGCTTGTAGCACTGACAGCACTTGCACTTGTCATCGTCTCGCGTAAACTAAGCAAAGTCGTTCCAATTTTATTGATCCCTTATGTCTTATGGGGCTTCTTTGCAACATACTTGTCTTATACGATCTATTCCATGAACATGTAAAAAAAGACCGCTATGATGGCGGTCTTTCATTTTGAAGAAAATAAAAAAGAGATCTTTGACAAGACCTCTTTTAAACATGACCCGTACGGGATTCGAACCCGTGTTACCGCCGTGAAAGGGCGGTGTCTTAACCGCTTGACCAACGGGCCAGATAAATGGCGGAGAAGGAGGGATTTGAACCCTCGCGCCGCTTGCGCGACCTACACCCTTAGCAGGGGCGCCTCTTCAGCCACTTGAGTACTTCTCCATTTGGCTCCGCAGGTAGGACTCGAACCTACGACCGATCGGTTAACAGCCGATAGCTCTACCACTGAGCTACTGCGGAATATCATGGTGGGCCTGAGTGGACTCGAACCACCGACCTCACGCTTATCAGGCGTGCGCTCTAACCAGCTGAGCTACAGGCCCATGAACGGATATACAAATGGAGCGGGTGATGGGAATCGAACCCACGACATCAGCTTGGAAGGCTGAGGTTTTACCACTAAACTACACCCGCAAAAATATGTATGGGGCGATTGATGGGAATCGAACCCACGAGTGCCAGAGCCACAATCTGGTGCGTTAACCACTTCGCCACAACCGCCATACTGTCAATATTTTTTTATAAAAGTGGCTCGGGACGGAATCGAACCGCCGACACACGGATTTTCAGTCCGTTGCTCTACCAACTGAGCTACCGAGCCAAGTATTCATTTTAAAAATGGCGGTCCGGACGGGACTCGAACCCGCGACCTCCTGCGTGACAGGCAGGCATTCTAACCAACTGAACTACCGGACCATTTTGGTTGCACTCAATGAGCACTCCCCATTGGTACATAAAATAATTTGGTTGCGGGGGCAGGATTTGAACCTGCGACCTTCGGGTTATGAGCCCGACGAGCTACCGAACTGCTCCACCCCGCGATGATATAAGTTTTTTAAAAATATGGCGGAGGAAGAGGGATTCGAACCCCCGCGGGCTTTGACACCCCTGTCGGTTTTCAAGACCGATCCCTTCAGCCGGACTTGGGTATTCCTCCGTATAGATGGTGGACCTTGTAGGACTCGAACCTACGACCGGACGGTTATGAGCCGTCTGCTCTAACCAACTGAGCTAAAGGTCCTTTATAGCGGCGGAGGGGATCGAACCCCCGACCTCACGGGTATGAACCGTACGCTCTAGCCAGCTGAGCTACACCGCCATGATCAAAATAATCTTTTAAAAAGTGGAGCCTAGCGGGATCGAACCGCTGACCTCCTGCGTGCAAGGCAGGCGCTCTCCCAGCTGAGCTAAGGCCCCATAAAAGATGGTCGGGAAGACAGGATTCGAACCTGCGACCCCTTGGTCCCAAA